>NZ_JASCXN010000015.1 GCF_030010625.1 Streptomyces sp. CC208A
TCTCCTCGTCGGACACAGCACCCCCGCCGATCACCCACTCCTGGCCGAAGTCGACCGAGACGCTGTCGAAGTTGAGGTCGTCGGGACCGGGGGCGCTGCTGTCGGCGGCAACGGTGTCGTCGGGCTGGTCAGGCATGGCGGGCTCCTTAAGCTCAGGTGATCTTGCCGGTTGGGAGCTTAGCCACTGACGGATATGCGCGGGTCAGTAATGGGCGGATACCCCACACTGAGCGCCTCTGCTGTGCCTTGCGGCCCCGGCCAGGCGGCGTCACTTCGCCGCTGTGCGGTGGAGGGGGAGCGCGGGGAGGGCCAAGCCGGTTCGCGCTGCTGTGCCGTCGGGTGACGATCACGCAAAGCGCCGGACCAACCACACACCGGCATGGCAGGCTACGGCCATGTCCACGTTTCCGAGCGGTAATTTCACCATCATCAACAACGAAACCGGGCGCTGTGTCCGGGTGCGGCTGGGCGACACTCACGACATCAGCGACCACAGGTTGGGCACCAAGTACCTCCAGAGTGTGTCCGAGAAGCCGACGCTCCACCTGGGCGAGCCGGACGGCAGCCCTGCGACGGCGTGGTGGTACCACGACGCCTACGACTCGGGTGCGCGCAAGCCGTACAACCAGATCGCCAGTCACGCAATCCGCGAGTACCAGAACATCGGCAATCACTGCGTCTGGCTCTACGAATCGCCGCTGGGTAGCGGAGGCCCGGACCCCATGGTGAGGCTCTACGCGATCTCCTACGGGCTGGATTGTCTTCCTGAGGACGTGCAGAAGCGTCTGTGGGAGGAGATCGTCCCGGAGGAGTGGAAGGAGCTGCACGGCGAGGGTGCGAGCTCGATGGAGTGGCATTACGAGTGCGCCGGCTACAGGGCGCTCGGCCCCAACGGCTTGGTCGGCCGTACCGGGTACGGCGTCCAGAAGGAGGAATACCTCAGGGCGGCCGCCGACGCGGGATTCGAGGAACCCCCCGTCGAAGAGCCCGCGGGTCCTCCTGAGCCCGAGCCCTCGCGCACGGAAATCGACGGCTGCGGAATCAGCAGCAGCGTCGGCGCCTCTGGGTGGGTGTACGACGGCGCCCACATCTACGCCGCCGACAGCGACAAGGTGGACGCCGAGCGGACGTACTGGACCGACGAGGGTGGCTCCCTCGTCGGCAAGAGCAGGGGTGGCTCCGGCCAGACCTGGACGGTCGCGCCGTGGCAGGCCCCTGAACCCCGGCCCGACCTGACCCCCCTGGCAGTCACCGGCCTGTTCGGGCCCATCGCCGCCGCTCTGGGCGGCTGACCCAGCGGGCTGACGGGCTTCCCCGCCCCGCCTCCGGCCGGTTCGTGCCCGGTACCGAGGGGCGCGGAGTGGTGCCGCTCCCGGTGCGCGATGTTCGGCGCCGAGAGCGGCCACCCGGTGTGCTGGTCAGGCGGTCGCGGTGAGTGCGGCCTCGGGTCCGTGCTCCTCGTACAGGGCGGCGGTGATCCAGCGGTCGGCGAAGCCGGGGCGCTGGGCCAGGATGGATCCGCCCTTCCAGGTGGCGTGGCGCGAGTCCTGGGGAACGGTGACGGTGATCTTCTCCTTGGGGCTGAGGGTGGTGAGTTCGGCGGCGAGCCGCTCCTTGAGGCCGGGCAGGGCGCTGGTGCCGCCGGCGAGCACGACGTTGTTCCACAGGGCCGCGCGGTGGGCCGGGTCGGCCTTGCCGATCGCCTCGCTGACCAGGGCGGCCAGTCCCTGCGTCTGGTAGCCGAACAGTTGCGGGTCGAAGAGGATCTCCGGGGCCTTGAACCGACTGACGGTGGGACGGATCACGGTGCCGTCGGGGAGCTCGACCGCGGCGGCCTGTCCGCGCTCGGTCTCCTGCGCGTAGTCGGCGGCGACGAAGCAGACCTGCTCCTTGACGCTTCGGACGACCTCGAAGCTCGCGCTCGAGGTCCTCAGGTCGATGCCCTCCTCCGCCAGGCTCGTCTGCATCGCCTCGGTGACGACGTTCCCGCCGAGGTCCGAGCGGACCACGGCCGTGCGCACCTGCCGGCCCTCCACCACCGGGACGACGGTGCAGAACCCGTCGCCGATGTCGACCACCAGGCCGGTGGAGGAGCCCGCCGTCGCCATCACCAGCTCGGCCGAGCTGACGAGCTGGCAGCCCGCCACCTCGAACCGCTCGAACAGAATGGTCACCAGTCTCTCCTGGTGCTCGGCCGGAGCGTTGGGAGCGGTCGCGGCCAGCACCCGGAAGTCCTGCGGATCGATCGTCAGTTCATGCGAGAACAAGTGCTCCAGCAGCTGCTCGGCCATGCGCCAGTCCTCGATGATCCCGCTCTTGACCGGGTAGTTGATCGTCAGGACGTCCCGCTTCTCCTGGGCTTGCGTGCCGACGTAGGCCGTCTTCGACTCCGAGCCCGCCATCACCACGTCGGACTTCGGCACCCCGACGATCGCCGGGAAGTGCGCCGAGGGCATCTCGTCCTCGGCCCGCCCCGCCTTCACCATGCCGGACCCCAGATCCACCACGAGGGCACCCGCGAAATCGCTCATCAATCCTCAACTCCCGACAGCCGTCGGCGGGGCCGGGGGACAACCGCGCCCCGGCCCCGCCGACGAACCTCACGCGTCTCAACCACCACACCCTGCCCACTCCGCACCTCCCGTAACCGCCCCGCCACCCACCGACGGGCCCCGATGCATCGTGGCGGGGTGGGCGCCGAATTCGAACTACTCCGGCGCCGCGTGCTGCTCACCCTGTGACAGTCACGCTCGGTCATCCCGAAATGTTGATCAGAGCCATCTCAACTGGCCGTTAGCGCCACCGTCAACAGACTCGACCCGGATGGCACTGTCCCCATGCCGACCAGCGCGCTACTGGCCCTCTCCGTACTGCCACTGCCTACCGGTCCCCTTGTACTCGGCAACCGTGACCACCTCGCAGCCAGGAAGCATCCGCGACACATACAGCACGCCGTCCAGATGATCGAGTTCATGCGCGACCAGTCGGGCCAGCCCATCAGTGAACGTCGCCGTCCGGACCTGGCCGTCGAAGTCCTGATGCTCAACCCGCAACACACGCGGACGGGGAACCTTCCCGCGGACGTCGAAGAAGGACAGGCAGCCTTCATACTGCTCATCGACCTCCGGTGACGCCTCCACTACCGTCGGGTTCAGGAGAACGATCACGCCCCCTTCAGGAGGCCGGACGATCGCCGCACGCCGAGCGAGGCCGACCTGAGGCGCGGCCACCCCCATGCCCTTACTGAAGTTGTGCACCTTTGCTGCTCGATCGGCAGCCGCGTGGAGCGCCGCCACTACCTCCCGCGCGGCCGGCGCCTCACCGGGGAGGTCGAAGGGCCGAGCCGGCTGAGTGAGCACAGGATCGCCTTCCTGCACGATCCCGATGGACTTCATCGTGTCGCTCGCGGTGGGCGGAGTGGTCACCGGCGCGCTCCTTTCCCTGTTTCCGAGAGGCCACGTGCCTCATGTCCCTGATACTGGTCCGCGGCGTCTACCTGCGCAGATGCTTGACAGCTGCAGATAAGGCCGGTCTGGCGGTACTGCTCGACAGGAATCGGAGCGACGCCCGTCCGCATCCGGGCGGTGTAGAGCAGGCCATCGAGGTGGTCGATCTCGTGGTGGACCAGCCGGGCGAGTCCGCGTTCGTAGGTGGTGGTCACCAGCTGGCCCTCCAGCGTCGTGGTCTCCACGGTGATCCGTAGCGGCCGGGGGACCAGGCCGCGGACGTCGAAGAACGACAGGCAGCCCTCGTACTGCTCGTCCTCGTCGCTGGAGCGGTCGGTGATACGGGGGTTCAGCAGGACGATCGCCGGGGCGCCGGGGTCAGGAGGCTGGACCACAGCGGCGGCCCGGCCGATCGCGATCTGCGGGGCCGCGATGCCCATGCCCTTGGCGAACGGATGGACCTGCCCGATCCGCTCCATCGCGGAGAAAAGCTGCTCGATGACCTGCTCGGCAGTCTCGCGCTCGGCCGACAGGTCGAAGGCACGGGCGGGCTCAGCAAGGACGGGGGCTCCGTTCTGCACGACGCCGAGGCCACGCATCTGCTCGCTGGGCCGCACCTGGATCACCTGAACTCCCCTTGGTTCGCTTCACGTTCGGGTCGCGCCCGGAACCGCCATTCCAGACGGTACCGGGCGTGGAGTGCGGGTGTGGACGTGCTCCAGGAGAAGACCCGCATCCCGTTCTCCTCGCGCTGGACCGGGGCCGTTCGCAGCGGCGCCGCCTCGGCGGTCATGGATGTCTCGGTGCCCCACACAGCGGGGTCGAGCTCGGCGGGGAAGGCGAGTTCGACCGCCAGGTGCTCGGTGGGCAGGCGGACGGCGCGCTGGAACCAGCGGCCCCACTTCTCCTCGCCCACGGAGTAGGCGTACTCGATCCACACCGACTCGCCCGGGTAGAGAGGGAAGCGGCCCTGCTCGTTTTCGAACAGCAGCCACACCTCCTTGAAGGCGTCGCGGTCGTGCTTGGCCTGCCAGCGCATCGCCTCGCCGCGGCAGGTCGCGGTCAGGGCGAGCTCGTCCCAGGTCAGCGGGTGCTCGCGGTAGTGGGCGTTGGACCGTTCCGGCTCGCCCGGGTAGCGGTCGACGCTGATGCGGATCAGGTAGCGGGTGATCGGCTCACTGCCGGTGTTCCGCAGCAGCCGGCGCATCGTGAGCCGGTAGTGGCGCCCGTCGTAGTCGAGGTGGGCCGCGTCGTGCTCGACGACGATCGCCAAGCCGGTCGCGTACGGCTGCTCGGCCCTGCGGGGGGCGGGTACGGCCGCCGCTGGTGCCACGGGAGCCTTGGCCGTCTCGTAGTCCAGCCAGCGCTTCCAGATGGCCTTGCCCGCGTTCAGGGCCTCCTCCGCGCGGCGGGCGAAGTCCTCGGTCGGCTTGTGCCGGCCCGACTCGACGTGGCTCACGTAGGACGGGTCGAAGCCCATCCTTCTGGCTAACTCCCGCTTGGCCAGCCCCCGCACCTCGCGCCAGTAGGCGACCTCCGCCGCGAACGCCTCGGCGGCCTGCTCGACCGTCAAGGCGTCGTCCCGCGCGTCCATCAAAGCCCCCGCCCTGGCCGTCGGATGAGATGAATGAACCGTGAGTGATCTCGATTCACCATTCTGTCACGGCCCCGGTCGCCAGTTTCCTTCCTCTACCGGCCCAGGTCGACCCCCGGGCCCAAACCAGGAGGGTCCCAGCGATGCGCGTGCTGTATCTGCTCAACGTCTCCAACTCCAGTCAGCTGTCCGCCGACTCCGGCTACACCTTCGCCGACATGCTCGCCCCGGCTCTGACGGACGCCGGGGCCGACGTGACCGTGGCCTCGCCGGTCCCGGTCGGCGACACCCGCGTGCACTTCGCGCCCACCACCTCGCCGTCCACCAAGTACCGGGCCCGCTTCGACCCCGGCATGGACGCCCTGGTCTCCCTGATCCGCGACCGGCGGCCCGAGGTGGTGGTGGCCAACCAGATCGAGGCCGCCCCCGCGCTCCGGGCCGCACTCCTGGAAGCCGGGGTGGACGCGCTGATCGCCGGCTACTGCCACTACCTGCCGTTCTCCTTCACCGACACCGGCGTCCTGGAGCTGGACCCGGCGATGAACGACCGGGGCCTGGGCCGAAGCGTGCTGCTGGCCTTCGCCGCCGGCCTCGCGGCCTGCGACCGCATCCTGGTCCACTCCTCCACCGCCGCCTCCTGGACCACCGCTGCCGCCGCCCGCACCGGCGTCGGCCTCGGCGACAAGCTGCACATCGTCCCCGCCCCCAGGGACGTACGGCTGGTGCGTGACCCGGCCGACATCACCCCGCCCGAAGGCAGGGCCACCGGCATCTACAACCACCGCCTGTACAGGCACTACGGCACCGCCCGCTTCACCCGTCTCGCCCGCCGCCTCGTCGCCGACGCCCCGGTGCGGCTGACGGTGATGGACCTGTTCGGCACCCGCAGCCCCGAGCGCATCCGCCTCGACCCCAGCCCCGAACGGCACCTGGAGGAGCTGGCGACCACGGACGGCGTCACCATCGCCTCCGACCGAGGCGACCGCGTCCGCTACCGCAACCTGCTGGCCGGCGCCCACTTCGGCATCGCCCCCTTCCGGCCCGGCTGCCCCTGGTCCATGTCGGTGATCGACTGCCAGGCGATGGGCCTGCCCGTGATCGGCCCGCGTACCGGCTGGCTGGCCGAGCACATCGACCACGAGCTGCTGTTCGACACCGACGAGCAGGCCGTCCAGATCACCGAGCGCCTCGCCACGGACGCCGAGTTCTACCTGGTGCACGCCAAGCGCGCGTATGCCTCCACCGCCGACCTCACGCCCGCCGTGGTGGCCGCCCGCTACCTGGAGGCGATCAAGTGACCGGCTTCGACGCGGTCCAGCTCTCCTACGACGAGCCGCTGGCCGACCGTCTGCACACCCGCCTCGCCCGGGTGCTGGGCGGCACCGTCAAGCGCCTGCACGGAGTCCGCGGGATGCGACGCGCCTACCGGCTCACCGCCGAGCTGGTCGACACCGAGCAGTTCTTCCTCGCCGACGGTGACTTCGCCATCGACCCCGAGTTCCCCACCGCCGCGGTCCAGCCGCTGGCCGACGGGGTGGCGATGCGGGTATGGCAGGCGGTCAACCCGGTCAACGGCCTGACCTACGGCTACGGCGGGCTCAAGCTGATCCGCCGCTCGGCGCTGAGGGAGATGGGCCAGGCCGTCGACGTGCTGGCCGCCCTGCCCGGCCGGGTCGAGTTCTGCCGCCAGACCGCCGGGGTCACGCGGTTCAACCAGAGCCCGTTCCACGCGTGGAAGGCGGGCTTCCGCGAGTGCGCGATGCTCGCGCGCGGCAGCGAGTACGGCATGACCGATGCCTCCGCCCAGGAACGCATCGCCGCCTGGACGGCCGGCCGCGACGGCGAGTTCGCCGCCTACGCGGCGGCCGGAGCCCGCGACGGACTCGGCTTCGCCAAGGCCGCCGCCCGCGACCCGCAACACTTCGAGGCGCTCAACGACCCGCCCTGGCTGTATCAGCACTTCACCACGCTGTACGGCGAGCAGGCGGTGACCGGATGAACGCCGCCCCCGGGTCGCTGGTGCTGATTGAGCCGTACGCGCACCGGGTCGGCGGACACCACCAGCGCACGTTGGCGGCGCTCGCCACCGCGCGGCCGGACAGCTTCGTCATCGCCCCGGGCGGCCTGAGCGAGGACGTGGGCCCGCTGGTTCAGTCCGGTTCCCGGGTCGCCGTCGGTCCGGCCGGGCCCGCGGCGAAGATCCTTCTGGCCGTCGCGCGGGCGGCAGCACGGGTCTCCGCCGCCGGCCAGCAGATCTTCGCCTCCCGGCGCTGGCCGCTGGCGGTCCGCAGGTCCCCGCACCAGCTCACCCTTCTCGCCCGGTGCCTGACCGAGGCCGCCTGCCTTCGCACCGCACGCCGCCTCGCCCCGCGGGCCTCGGCAGTGGTGATCCTCAGCGCGAACGAGGCCCTGCACGGCCTGGCCGCCCTGCTCGGCGGAACCCCGCACCTGCGGTTCATCCACGAGGCGGTCACCACCGAAGACCGCCTGGTCCGGTGGCTGGGCCGACTCGCCCGCAGGGGCGAGAAACGGGTGATCGCGCTGTACCCGACCACCGCTGTCCGCGATCAGGTCGCGCCGGCCTTCCCTCGCCTTCCCGGCGAGGTGCGGGCGTTCGCGGTCGACGACGGGCGCCCGCTGACCGACGCCGAACGAGACGGTGCCCGCACCGCCTTCACCATCCCCGCCGACGCGAAGGCGGTGTGCGTGGTCGGCGGCTGGTGGCCCTACAAGGACATCCCCACCATCGACGCCGCCCTCGCCCGCCTCACCACCCCGCTGCACGTCCTGGTGTGCGGCACCCCACTGGACGACGCCGTCCTCACACGCTGGCACCAGCTCCCCAATGTCCGCCTTCACACGGTGCCCGGCCCGGTCGGCGATCAGGTCCTGCGGCTTGTCTATGCCGCCGCCGACGCGGCCCTCGTCGCCCGGAAGTCCGGCGTGGGCAAGGAATCCGGACTGGTCATGGACGCCGCCCGCCTCGCCGTCCCGCTGATCGTCTCCGCACACGACCCCGAGCTGACCGCCCGCCTCGCCGGGGAATCGTGGGCCCGACTCTTCCCTGCCGGCGATCCAGACACCCTCGCCAAGACGCTGGACCACCTCAAGGCCGACGCGCCCGCCCGCCCGGGGCCTTTGGCGCGCGGGGTCCTGGACATGAACTCGGCGGCCGAGCAGGCCGCCTTCCTCACCGACACCTACACCCGCCTGACCAAGGAATGCCGATGAAGACGCCCGTCTCTCCCGCCCTGGTCGCGGTGGTGGGCCCGGTCGAACCGGCCCTGCTGGCCGCCTGGACCGCCCACTACCGCCGGCTCGGCATCGAGCGGTTCCACCTCGCCTTCCACTTCCCCGACCACGTCCACGACGCCTGGCGGCACCAGCTCATCGCGGCCAGCCACGACCTCGGCATCATCCCCGCCCGGATCAGCACCGGACCGTGGCACGAGCACACCAACACCCAGCTCCGCGACTCCTTGCGCGAGCAGGCCGGGACCGGCTGGCACCTGATCACCGACTCCGACGAGTTCCAGACCTACCCCGCCCCGCTCGCCGAGATGATCGCCCAGGCCGAGGCCGCCAGGCACAAGGTGATCGGCGGGCTGATGCTCGACCGCGCCACGAACGACGGCCGCCTTGCCCTGTGGCGCCCGGAAACCGGACTGGACCGGGCCTTCCCGCTCGGCGGGCACCTCACCCACCGGCTTCTCAAGGGCGACCCCCGCAAGATCGTCCTCGCCCACTCCTCGGTAACCGTGGCCTCCGGCAACCACCGCGCCTCCGGCCACAAGCCGGACCCTGACACGCTCGCGTGCGTGCACCACTTCAAGTGGCGCTCGGGCGTCCTGGACGATCTGCGCCGACGGGTCGACCGGTTCACCTCTGGCGAGTGGGCCGAGCACACCCCGGCCGTCCGCAGCGAGGCGTCCCGTCTACTGCAGCACATCGACCGTCACAACGGCCGCATCGACGTCGCCGATCCCCGCCTCGCCTTCCGCCGCGTCACCCTCGACCGCCTCCCCGATGGCTGGGCCACCGAAGCCGCCAAGATCGCCACCACCTGGCGCCCGCACACGGCTCAGAGCCAGTCCGGCTCCACGATCTCCTCGCCCTCGCCCTGAGGCTCCTCGAACCGACCGACGAAGTCGTCCAGCGCCTCCGGCGTCACGACGAGCGCGTTGGCGTCCGCCCGCTCGTTGCGCTCCGCCAGCCTGCGCAGCAGCTCGTCACGCTCCACCGGGAAGTACAGCAGCCGCCACCGCCCGCCGGCCGACTCCACCAGCTCCTTCATCGCGTCGCGGTCCTTACGCGGCCACAGCCCGTGGTCCCACACCACATCCCGGCCCTCGGCAACCAGCTCGGCAAGCCGCTCGTGCAGCTCGGCGACGACCGGGGCCTCCTTCTCGAAGTAGGTGTTCTCCGGGTAGTCGGCGCCGTACCGACCGTGCCGCTCATAGACGACCTCGTCCACCGACAGCCGCACAGCACCCTCGGGCTCCAGCACCCGCTGGGCATAGGTGGTCTTCCCCGAACCGGTGAGCCCCACCAGCAGAAACACCACCGGAGTGCGCTCGGCCACCGCCAACTCCCCTCAACACCACAAGCGTTCTCCTGGCCAGTCTGCCACCGCCAGCCAGCCCAGGACCCCGTTCCTCATCACCACCACCCGAAGGAGCCGCCCGTGTCCGCCTCCGCACTCGCCCGCACACTACGGGCCTACGTCCGCTACGCCCCCGGCACCGTGGGCAAGGCGCGGCTCGTCGGCCGCTTCCTCGACGAGCACCTGCGCACCCACCCCGTCCGCACCACCGTCCGGCTGAGGTCCGGCGACAAGGTCCGCGTCACCACCAGCGACGTCATCCAGCGCTACCAGTACCTGTTCGGCGAGTGGGAACCGAACCTGAGCGCCTTCCTGCGCGACCGGCTCCGCCCCGGGGACACCTTCATCGACGTCGGAGCCCACCGCGGCGCCTTCAGCCTCCTGGCCTCCCACGCCGTCGGCCCCCACGGCCACGTCGTCGCCATCGAGCCCTCCCCGCAGTTCCACGACGACCTGACCACCGCGGCCACCGCCAACCACCGCACCAACACCCGGGCCGTCCGCTCCGCCGCCTCCGACACCCACGGCACCCTGACCCTGTACCTGGAGGACCCCACCAACCTCGGTCACACCACCGCCGTCCGGCCCAGCCACGTCCACACTGCCTTCGACGTGCCGACCGCACCCCTGGCCGACCTGGTCAGCAGGGCCGAACTCGCCACCACCCGCGTCATCAAGATCGACGTGGAAGGCGCCGAAGCAGCAGCCATCCGCGGACTGCTACCCGCGCTCACGTACCTGCGCAACGACGCGGAACTCGTCGTGGAAGTCACCCCAAAGCTGCTGGCCAAGCAGGGCGAGAGCACCACCGACATCATCGACACCCTGCACGAGCGCGGCTTCCACGCGTACACGCTCACCAACGACTACGACCCGGCCACCTACCCCCGGGCCATGCACCGACCACAGCCGCCGGTCCGGTGCACCGAAGCCCCGAAGCACATGACCGACCTGGTCTTCTCCCGCACCAACGCCGATCGCCTCATGCTCGGCCGCTGAGCAGCACCCCCACGTTCCGAGCGGCCCGGCCGGTCCGAGCCGCCCGCCAGGACCACCGACACCTTCCGGCACGTCGACGAGGAGTGGGCACGTGATCAACACCAGCGTAATGAACAGCCGCAACGCAGTCTGTGTGATCGTCCACGACAAGGACGCCGACACGATCGCCGCCGTGCTCTACGGAGCCCGCAACTGGTCCCCGCAGCCGGCCTGGACCCTCCCCGGTGGCAAGGCCGAACCCGGCGAAGCCCTCGACGAGGCCGCCGCCCGCGAACTCAAGGAGGAGACCGGCCTGCTCGTCGACCCGGCGGATCTCGCCCTCGTCCACGTCATCCACGTCGAACAGGGCTGGGACCAGGCCGGGCAGTTCGTCCTGTTCGTCTTCGCCACCGACACGTGGGCCGGTGAGCTGACCAACCCCGAGCCGGACAAGCACCTGACGGCCGAGTGGGTCGCCGCGAGCGGCCTGCCCACCCCCGCGTTCCCGACCTCCACTCAGGCCCTGGCGGCGTACCTGGACGGCGGCCCCTCCTTCTCGCGCTACGGATGGTCGGTCACCGCTGCGCAATGAGCAGGCACCAGGGTGATCGGGGGCTTGGTCGCCATACTGAGACGGCTCCGTCGGGTGCCGCCCACGTCGCACCAGACCGGATCGCCACAGCATGAGGACGTCGCACTCCGGAGTCGCACGGGACACCTCTGAGTCCGACGTAGGCTCGGTGGCATGAGCCTGCGCCTGAGCACCGTAATCCTTCCCGTCGACCGCTGGCACGAGGGAGGCCGCGCGAAGTGGCAGCGCGCCGAGGAGCTCGGCTTCCACGCCGCGTACACCTACGACCACCTCTCCTGGCGCAGCTTCCGCGACGGCCCCTGGTTCGGCGCCCTGCCCACCCTCACCGCCGCCGCCACGGCCACGGACCGCCTGCGCCTGGGAACCCTCGTCACGTCGCCTAATTTCAGGCATCCAGTGACGCTCGCCAAGGAGCTGATCTCGCTCGACGACATCTCCGGCGGCCGGATCACCCTCGGCATCGGCGCCGGCGGCAACGGCTTCGATGCCACCGCGCTCGGCCAGGAGCCGTGGACGCCGAAGGAGCGGGCGGACCGCTTCGGCGAGTTCGTGCCGCTGCTCGACCGGCTTCTCACCGAGGGTGCGGTCTCACAGAAGGGCAACTTCTACACGGCGGAGGAGGCGCGGAACATCCCAGGCTGTGTCCAGCGCCCGCGGCTGCCGTTCGCGGTCGCGGCGACCGGGCCGCGCGGGCTGAAGCTCGCGGCGCGGTACGGGCAGGCGTGGGTGACGACCGGTGACCCGAAGCTGTACGAGACGGGCACCCCGGAGCAGTCGGTGGCGGCCCTGCGCGGGCAGATCGAGAAGCTAGGCAAGGCGTGCGCGGACGCCGGCCGGGAGGTGGCCGGGCTGGACAAGATCCTGCTCCACGGCTTCACCCCCGACAGGAACGGGCCGCTGGAGTCGCTCGACGCGTTCGTCGACTTCGCGGGCCGCCACAAGGAGCTCGGCTTCACGGAGATCGTGATCCACTGGCCCATCGCGGGCTCTGCCTTCGCCGTCGGCCAGGTCGTCTTCGACCAGATCGCCACGGAGGGCCTCACTCAGCTCGCCTGAACGGCGGCACTACTCAGCGTGGTATCTCAAGAACCATGCGGTAGCGCGGCCAGGGTTCCTTCTCCCCCTGAACGCGGAAGGTTCGTGACCCCGAGGTCTGAGCGCATTGCATGGCGGAGATCGTGCAGGAGCCCACGTGTGGCGTCCAGATGTGTGCGGATCTGATCCGAGTTGTCCCGTTCGCGCGGCATGTGACTATGAAGGCGCTTGAGAATCCCATACGCCTGGTTCAACTCACGATTGACGGTGGAGGCGACGGTCAGGACAGTGTCGGGGGCGACCATTTGTGCCTCCGCATAGGTAGCACGGTACTGGGCGCGCACCTCATCCAGCTCAGCAACCTGCACGTCCAGCTCCGAGGCATCCCGCTCAGCCAGCAACTGGTGGAGTCCATCGTTGATCGCGCCGAAGTAGTGGCGCGCAGACTGGTTCAAGGCGACGTAGCTTGTGCGGCGCAGATCGAGGAGGCGCTCCTCCCTTCGGGTGCTCTCCTCAATCTGGCGAAGCCTCTCAGTGTTTCGCCGCTCCGCAGCCAGCGCTCGCGCTCCACTGCGCTGGGTCAACCATGTCGCGCAGAGTGTGCCGCATACGCCAATTACGGCAGTGATCAGTGCCTCCACCAATGACTCCTTGTTGCCATGACCGTCCTCCGGGAGCGACTCAGAGGCGCCTCCTAGCGGCCCGGCCGGTCGTCCGTTGCGGCTCTCTGAAGCAGCGGGTCGTCGAAGACTCCCTGCGCTGGGGACAGTTCTTGTGGGAAATGGTGCCACTCTTGGTGTGCTGGATGGTCTACATATGTAGGCTTCGGCCATGAACCGCAAGGCGGCTAACAGCAACGAGGGGGCCGGCCGTGACCTGCTGGAGTCCGGACTGGCCCTGCTGCGGAACGATTTACCTGCCAGCACTTCCGTAGAGATCGTTAAGTCGCTTGCGGGCGGTTACACCGATGCCCGGGTGATGCTGTGCGACATTGGCCATGAGGCGGGGCGCGGCTCTGACGGTGTCCCACGTGGCCAGCACATCTTGAAGGTGGGGTTCTCCACCGGCCGACTTCAGGCCACAGCCCACAGCGCCTTCACCACGGGCCTTGGCGAGTTTGGGCAGACCCGGGTTCCGCAGCTGGTTCAGTCGCTCCAGGGCCCCGGCATCAGCGTCGACATCTACGACATCGCAGGATTCAGCCTCAACCGGTTGCGCTCGGCCGACCATGTCGATGCAGAAGATCGCGAGGAGATCCTTGCCCGGGCATCTCGGGAGCTACTGAGTGCTCAACTTGCCGTCGCGGGCCCGCCGAACTACCAGGGCACCGTGGGCACAGTGCTGCGCGAATGGCTCGGAGGCGACTTCCCTGACAACCAGCGCGGCTCCCGCGTTCGTGAGGTCTTCGACCAACTTCATGGGACGGGTCGCGTCTTTCGTCACGAGGGCGAACTTCTGCCGGATCCGCTTGTCCTACTGGACCTCGACCTCGGCTTGTCCGGCCGTGACTTGGCGTGCTTCCGCGGACCGGCCCACGGTGATCTCCACTTGCGCAACGTCCTGGTCCGGGGCTCCCGCCTAACCCGGGACCTCACCTACTGGCTGATCGACGTCAACTGGGACACACCCACACCGCTCCTGTACGACCATGCGTACCTGGAGCTGTCCGCGCTGCTGTTCGGACTGGGCGCGTCCACGAGCGGCCGGGTGCTGCCCCTGCTCGCCCGGCTTGACGAAGAGGGCCTGACGGTCCCTGTCGAACTGGACTTCAACGACTCCGGGCTCGTCAACCTACTCCGTCGAATCCGCCGTGAGACTGAGAGCGTGCTGACCGCGCGCGAGCAGAAGCGGGTGGACGTCTGGCGGCAGCAGATGCTCATGGCCCGGATCGCTGCGGGCCTCAACTGGGCTGCCAAGCCTCTCGACGACATGTCCCAGCGTCGCGCCGCTCTAGCCAGCGCGGGTTGGGCAGCCCGCCTTCTCCTGCGCGAGCGTCACCCGGAGGTGTGGGTCAACATCGCAAAGGAGGAGCGGGCTGGAGCCGTCGGCCTGGCCACCAGCGCAAGTGCCACCCCGGTCACTGCGCAGGAAGCCCTGCGTCGCTGGAGGCCGTTTCGGCAGACACACGGGGCCATGGACCTCTATCTCGTCGCCGACGGCGTGGCCGCCACACGCGAACTGGCCGCGCTCGCGCACTGCGGCTGGGCGACGGTGATCGATCTCGATCCAGACAGCGACAGCAACGGCCTGTCCCGTGTCGTCGTTCCGGAGCTCGCGGAACGACGACACGTCAGTGTCTTCGGCAGCAACCGCGTACCGGTCCCGCCGGATAACGCCACGAACTGGCTGATGGCGAACGGCTGGACTACGCACGACGAGCCGACCGCAGACTCCGACGACCAGTGGCGGCGGCGGGGTTACCTGCAGCGCGTGCGGCAGTTGGTCGACGAGACACACGCTGGTACCCCGCATCAGTCCGCAGCCGTCCTGGTCCTGCGCTCCGGGCGGCGTGACCGGGAGATCGGGCGTGTGATCGACTACATCGACGAGAAGTACGACGGCCTCGCCGAGCGTCTCGATCTGGCGCAGGCCCCCGCCATCAACGGGATCGACATCGAAGCGTTCCTCACCGTGGTCGCCGAGTCATTGCCACCAGACGGGAGTGCCTCGACACCTTCATTGCCCGGAATCAACGGGCGACGCTGGACGCTCAACTGGTCAGATCTGCACCGGCTCTCGGTCGACTTGGAGGTACTGCACTCCGAGATCCTTTCCGACAGAGAGTCCGCCCAACAGCTGACGGATGAGTTCTGGCGTGGTCGACCGCCGTCCTGGCAGGAACTGGAAGTACCGGTCGACGTCTCACGAGACGCCTACCCCGGCCTGTGGAAGGAAATCAACCAGCGTCTCAGTGACCACCAGCTAGCCATCGTCCACCTCGACCATTCACCGGGAGCTGGCGGCACGACACTGTCTCGTCGCGTGGCTTGGGACTTGCACCGCACCTATCCGACCGTGCTTCTGCGCAACTACTCGGAGACCACGGCAGATCGCATCGACGAGATCTATCAGGAGACTGGACATCCCGCACTCGTGGTTGCGGAGTCGGCAATACTTCCAGACTACGACCTCGACGAACTGGTCCATTCCCTGGCACAGCGGAACACCCGCGCCGTGCTGCTGTGGGTGAATCGGACGAATGTGGGCGACAGCGGCAACGGGCACAAGCTGCTCGACCCGCTGCAGGGCCCGGAACGGGAACGTTTCCTTAAGACATTCAAGGAGCGCGCGGAAACCGATCGGGCGCGCCGGCTCCTGGATGGCTTGGCCGAGGGAGCCACCGATGTTGTGGCCGCACAGAAGCTCTCGCCGTTCTTCTTCGGCTTGTGTGTGTACGAGGATCAGTTCGAAGGCATCGCTTCGTATGTGCACAACCATTTCGCTGGGCTGACCCGGGAGCAAAGGGAGCTCGCCCGTCATCTGGCGCTGCTCACCCGATACGGGCAGGAACTCGGCCTACCGATCGTCATGGTCGAGGCATGGCTGGGGCGCGAGCGGCCGGTCTACTCACCTCTGACCGACGCTGAGCTCAGCGAACTCCTCGGCCCAGACCTGCGCCACCTGGTGGTTACGGAGCGAGGTGCGCTGAGGCTGCTGCACCCTCTCATCGCGGAGCGCGTCCTGATGGGCGAAGTTGATGGAGAGCGTTACAGCCTCGGCAACATCTCAGTGGACTTCATCAGGAAGACGACAGCGCTGCTCGGTCCCGAGAACAGGACGACGAAGCACCTGCTGAACGAGCTGTTCATCCGGCGCACCAACTCGTCCACGGACGGTAGGTCGGACAACTTCTCGGAACTGATTGAGGCCATGTCCGTGGAGGCCGGCGCGGAGGTATTCGAGGTACTCACCACCCAGTGCCCGAACAACGCGCACTTCTGGAACCATCGGGGCCGATACGACATTTACAAGGTCAAGGCAGACTTCGGCCGAGCCGAGAGCTTTGTACTCAAGGCTGTGGAGAAGTCCCATGGCCGAGACGCCACCCATCTGCACACTCTGGGGATGGTTCGCAGGTTCTGGATCGAGAACAAGCTCAACCAGCTGCTCCGGGACGGCGAACGCCACACGCCGGAAGAGCTGCTCGCGTCCGTCGAGCCGCTGTTCGACCGAGCGATGGAAGCCTTCACCGACGCCGGTAAGTACAAGAACACGGACTACACGTGGTCCACCCCCATCCAGCTGATCGCGACCGTTGTGGAACGCCTCAGGCAAGCCTCGGGCGAGGAGAGCCTCGCAGAGTTCATGGAGGGCGATGACCCCACGGCCGTATGGGTGACCGAGCAGATCGGGCGGGCCGAGGAGCTGCTAGACAATCTCCGCAACATCAATGCCGAAGGCAAGTACTATCGACGGCTCGATCAACGGCTGACCGTGCTCTACGGAGACGTCGAACGGCTGGTCGAGCAGTGGCAGGAGCTGCGCCGTCGCGGCGACAACCCCGACGTAGACCTGACCATCGCCCGGACCCTGTACGCGAAGGCCGGGCGGGACTGGTCGCAGCTGACCGAGGAGCAAGCGCGGACCATTGCTGAGATGGCGGAAGGGCCGGTTAATAGTGGCCAGGCCACCGACGCCGACCTGCGGTTGTGGTTCCAGTCCTACCGTAGGCTCCCCGAATACTCCGAGACTCACGCCCTTGAGCGGCTCGCGTGGTTCGCCTCCGAGCACAACAGCCTCGACGCGAACTACTATCTCTATATCCTGCACTTCCTCATCTGGCGGCGGGGTGACGCGCAGGACGAGGAGCGTGTCCGCTACTACCTGGAGGAATGCAAGCGTCTGAGCCGTCAGCATCGAAGGCAGTGGAGCTTTGAGTGGCTCGGTGGCAGCGCACGCCCGCATCCGCTGGTGCACTTCAGCGAAATGGGCCGGCAGCGCCACGGGCCTTCGGGCTTCTGGAGTCACCCGCAGGAGCTGGTACGCGTCAGCGGGATCATCGAGGAGATCAAGAGTCCTCAATCTGGACGACTGAGGATCACTGGAGGTCAGTTGTCGGCCTTCTTCACTCCCCGAAATCGGTTCCGGCAGACCAGTGGCGTCAATGAGTCCGTCGAGTTCTACCTCGGTTTCAGCTACGAGGGACTCCGAGCCTGGGAACCTACGCTTCCCGGAGAGACGCCTGACGCGCTGATCAACGCGGAGCCACCCAAGGTATCCGCGCCCTTGGCCACGTCGAGTGCGGTCACCCAGTCAGCCCTCGCCCCTGCGGATGCAGCGTCGATGCCTAATCCGGAACCTGAACCGCAGCCGGATGAGTCAGAGTCTGTGCCCATGGTGCCTGCCGGTCCCGGTCCCTATCGGGTCGATCCGGCGGTGCTGCGTTCGCTCGCTGCCCGTCAGCGCGGCCCCGGAGGGGCTGAGGACTTCCAGCGAGCCATTCACGATCTCCTGAAGCAAGCCCGCGGGGAGGAACGCCGCCTGACCTCGTTGGAGTTGGGCAAAGCGTTGCAGACCCTGTTCGGGATGGATGCCTACAACAAGTTCCGCAGGGAAAAGGGGAGAGGAAAGCTGAAGCTCGCCGTCGAGACCCTTGGCTTCAGGACCCTGCCGACCCCGCAAGGATTCGACGTCGACCTTCCCTAGACCCGCGCTTTCAAAGGGTGGGTGCACGCGCCCCGTAGGGAGTGTTGCCGCAGGTCAGGCTGCGATAGGTGAACGAGGCTTGACTGAGGTCACGAGCGTACCCAAACGCATACTCTGTGTGACCGTCGCTGCCGCTGTCAGCGTCGGGATCGCGCCGAACCACGGACCGTCCCGGAAGGTACGCCAGGACAGGTGGTCGTACGTGTACGCGGCGTGGAAGCCGAGCTCTTCGGCCCGCCGCCAGGTCTTCTGTCCTTCGGCCCACCGGTGGATGGGGAGGATCACCGTGCTCAGACGCATGGCTCCGACGATACGCGGCCTCTGTTGCCACGGATACGTCGGCGGAGCAGATCGGGAACCGTGCCGATGTCGCGATGGAGGTCGCTACCGTGGCGTCATGGGCACGCTGGACAAGGCCGGGCTTGAGGCCATGGTCGAAGAGGCGACGGTGGACGCCTACGGCGAGGACGAGCAGCGGACCGGTCTGCTCACCATGCTTGAGCAGTACCTCGATCTGCCCTTCACCACCACGGTTCTCGGCGTCGAGGTGACGGTCCGCGGTGTCGACCTCACGCCGGACGGCAGGATCGTGGGGAACTGACTTGTACTGAAGGGTTGAACGTGGCTGAGGCCGTACAGAGCGCGCATCAGGGCTCCGGCGAACCGTCGTTGACCGATCTCATCGAGCGCGGTGCCGAGCTGAAAGAGAATCTGGTCGCCTTCGCTCAGGGCGCGCGGTTCGAACGGTGGTTGACGCCCCTCCTGCTGGAGGCCGCTGGGTCTACACGGCAACTGGACGAGGGTGAGGCGATCCGGATCACCGATCACTTCATCCTGCGGTACCGCCTGCCGGATGGTTCGACCGTCGTGGACCGGTTCGTCGCCGGCCGGAAGGACTTGCCCCCGTCCGACCGGGAGATGCTGCTCGGCTGGCGTGACCCGGTCGAGGGCATCTTCGAGATCCAGCGCAAGGACGGCGATGCCGTCGTCCTGCTGAACCTGGTCGACGACCTGGAGTACCGCGCGTACTCGAACGTCGGCCGGGCGGCGTTCCGTGGAGTGTCCAAGGGGGGATTCCTTCACACCTGCCTGGTACCCGTCCACCCGGCCGACGGGGCGTGGCTGGTATCCGGGGCGATGACGAGCTACCCCAGGTCCAGCGCCACCGACATCGCCCAAGCCGCTCTGCGACTGGCCACGCACCACCCCGAACTGGTCTTCCGCAATGCCGAGAAGATCGAGCAGGGCTGGCAGCGGATGCGGGAGGACCGGGCCGCGTTCATCGAGTTCTGCGGCGGCGACGAACTGGTCCTTCCGCCTGCGGAGGCCGAGGACCTCCTCAACGCCTACTACCGCCACCGCCAGCAGGCCGCCGTCGCCGCACCGCCCGGCCGTGCCCGACGCAGGCGGCTCCCCGGCCCGGGCCTGCCCTCCTTCGAGCTACCGGCAGAACTGGCGGGTTCGGACACCGTCGGCGTCATCTACGACCAGATCGACGGGCTCAACTTCTACGCCGACTACGGGATGCTGCGGGACCTCTTCGCCGATCCGGCCCTCGCGGGCCGCAGACAGCACCAGGACCTGCTGCGCACGTACCTGCGCGAGGAGTCGATCACACCACTGCCGATCCGCCGCCTGGCCGCCGCTCATCCGGAGACAGCGGACGGCGTGTTCCGGAAGCTGCTGAGGAAGCCCGGATTCACCTGGAGCGAGCATGGCGACGCGCTGCTGCGCCGGCGCAAGCCCTGGTACTACGAAAGCGATCCGCGCCCTGGGGTGTCAGTGATAGGCGACCGGCTGTGCGAGTTGCTCGGTGCGGGACGGCGCTGAGCTCGTAGGCGAAGAAGCCCGACGGAGGGCGCGCATACCGAAGTATGCTTGCCCCATGGCTGATACGACCCGCATCACGGTCACTCTGCCCACCGAGCAGGTGGCGGAGCTGAAAAGGCTCACGGACAACGTCTCCGGCTACGTGGCGGAGGCGGTCGCCCGCCAGATCAGGCACCAGCTGCTCGGTGAGGAGCTGCGCCGCTACGAGGAGGAGCACGGCGCGTTCACGGACGAGGAGCTGGCCGCGGCCCAGGCCAGAATCTTCGGCACGGCCGGGCACGAGGAGTCGGCGAGCGCCGCGTGAACCACCGCATCGAGACCGTCGTTCTGGACTCCCAAGGGCTGTCCGCCTGGATCTCGCAGGACCGGGAGGTGCTCGCGATGATCCGGTCCTTCCATTCGATGGCTGCCGATCTGGTGGTCTGTTCCAACACCATCGTGGAAGTCATGCACGCCCGGGTGAACACCGCCCGGCTGAACTGGGCGCTCTCCCAGGTCAAGGTGGAAGCGGTGACCGAGCAGGCGGCCAGAGCCGCCGCCGGGCTGCTGAAGGAGGCCGGCCTACACGGCCACAAGCACGCGATCGATGCCACCGTCGCCGAGCTGGCGCTTCGCCAGCCGGGCCCGGTGGCCATGCTCACGTCGGACGTCGACGGCATGGCCAAGCTGTGCGGCAGTCACGTCCGACTCATCGCGCTCTGATCCGCTTCGGTCGGGACCAAGCCGCCCGGCCTACGTCTTCCCAGGTCAGGCCGCGACGGGCGAACGAGGCTTGACTGACGTGACGAGGGTTCCCCGGCGCATACGCCGGGTCGCCGTAGCCGCCGCCGTGAGCGTGGGGACCGCGCCGAACCACGGCCCGTCCCGGAAGGAGCGCCAGGGGGACGAGGCCCGGCATCGGCCGCACCGGTCCACGGACAGAGCGGCGGCGTGTGCGCTGCCGGCAGGTGGTGTCCGTCCGTCTCCTCGTGTTCAGCGCAGGACGGTGACGGGTGCCGCTCTGCCTCCGTCCGCGCGGACCAAGGCGTACCCACCGGGTCCGAGGAGCCACAGGTCGGCGGGGGATCCGGTGCGGGTGTCCCGTGTCGCGATCTCGTGGGTCCGCAGACCGGTACCGGGGGAGACGGCCGTCAGCTCGCCGCCGCCGATCGTCCAGACCTCTTCCCCGTGGCGGACCACCGCTTCGATCTCGTCGTCGGTGTCGACGCTCCAGAGCCGGGTGCCGTCAGTCAGGGAGAACCCGGATATCCGGCCCTGCGAGGTCTGGTATCCCGGCTTGTTGCCGCTGGACACCCACCGCCGGTCGCCGGGGCGCACCTCTGCGGCCACCAAGGTGTCGCCGACGACGGCCGCCGAGCGGACCGGGCGGGCCTTCAGCACGGAAAGGTAGGCGCTGGAGGGTCCGGGCAGGATCCGGATCTCCCCCGTGGGGCCGTCCGTCGGCAGCGTGGTGCGGATGTCGCCCCGCTCGTCGTAGCGGAGCACTGCGCGGGTGCCTCGGAGGTCGCCCTCGTGCACCCAGAGGGTCGGGGGGTCGGCTGCCAGGACCGTCAGGAACCGCGGGGTGCCGACGGCGGGTACGCGGCCGCGGCCGAGTCGCCGGCCGTCGTGTCCCGCGTACGTGGCCAGCGCGGGCGCGGTGCGCGTACCGCACTGGTCGACGGTCACCACGGTGCGGTCGTCGCCGTCGGCGAGGAAGGGGGTGCAGCCCTTCTCGCTCGCGGCGCGCCAGCGGTCCTTCCCGTCGGACAGCCGGACGGCCCGCCACCCCCGGGCCTCGGGCAGGACCGCGGTCGTACCGGTGACCGCGATCAGGTCGGGGGCCTGGTCCTCCGAGAGCCGGTCCACCGGCGCCATGGAGGAGCGCCAGATCTCCCGCCCCGTGCCCAGGTCCAGGGCGGTCGCGGCCGTGCAGGACGTGCCGTCCGTGGTGTGGCCGAGGACTCCGATGCCCTCTGCCGTCCGACGGCTCAGGGTGCAGATCGTCTCCCGGCCGGGAGGGCTCCAGTTCCAGGCGGTGCTCCCGCCGTCGACCCGGAAGGCGGTCGCCCGGTCCGCCCGCACCCGGACGACGACGCCGGCGTCGTGCCAGCTGCCCACGGCCGGCACGCCGGCCTGGGTGTCGTGCGGGGCCGACCACACCGGCCGTACGTACTCTCCCGTCGAGGAGACGGCCGACGCGGCGGCCAGGGCGGCTGCCACGAGAGCGCCGGTCCAGGCCCAGAGCCGGTCCGCCCGCACGGAGCGGAGCAACGGCCACCAGGTGATCCACAGACCGAGGGCGCCTCCGATGGTGTACAGCGCCTCGCTGCTGCCGTCACCGAGGTCCAGCAACCACAGCACGCCCCCGGTCAGAAGCGCTCCTGCCGCCGCCCCGCCGGGCAGGGCTATGACGGCCGCGACCGGTCCGGCCACCGGCCAGGGGGGTACCGCACCCGAAGGACGGACGACAGCGCGGGTGCGTGCCATGGATTCACCTCCTGCCCTAGGTCGACCAGCGGACGAACAGCGGGCGGACGGGTTCTCCGCCGGTCGGCATGATCCGCCCGCGGGCAAGGGGCCGGGCAGGGCTGTTCACGGCCATGAAAGCCGTCCCTGACTGCCCGCGCTCGGCAATCCCGGTCCTTGAAGGAGCACGGCACGACCGACGCCCCGCCCCCGCCCCCGCTTACGCATTCCCTCGCTCTGCCCGCCCCGTCCGGGCCGCCGCGACGCTCCGGTCCAGGGCCTCCGTCCCGCTCGCGCGCTACGCCGTCACCGCCTTCGCCCGGCTCCACCGGCCCGGCATCCGCGCCCCCGGCGCCACCGTCACCACCGCCGCCGTCCGGCGCCACCGTCACCACCGCCGCCGTCCGGCGCCACCATCGCCCTCGCCGCCGTCCGACTCCCGGTCGCCCGCTTCGGCGGCCTGCTGCGGCTGATCGCGGCCGGTTTCCTGCTGCCTCGCCAGCGCTCCGACCCGCGCGCGTCCACGCCCGCACCGGCGCCGCCCCCCACGAGAACCACTCAAATGTGCAGTGACCCGCACGCCCGTGCGGTCGGTGCGGAACAATGAGGAGGTGACCTCTCCCCGACCATCGACCCGGACCGCCGACACGCTTGTCAGCGCTCCCCCCGGCCGCCCCGCCGCCCGGCTCATCGCCACCGATCTCGACGGCACCCTCCTGCGCGACGACAAGTCCGTCTCCGAGCGCACCGTCGCCGCTCTCGCGGCGGCCGAGCGCGCGGGCATCGAGGTCTTCTTCGTCACCGGCCGCCCGGCCCGCTGGATGGACGTGGTCAGCGCCCACGTCCACGGCCACGGCCTGGCCATCTGCGCCAACGGCGCCGCCGTCGTGGACCTGCACGCGGGCGGCGTCTTCCTGGAGGTCCGGCCGCTGGCCCGGTCCGTCGCCCTCGACGTCGTACGGGCCCTGCGGGCCGCCGCCCCCGGCACCAGCTTCGCCGTCGAGCTGACCACCGGCATCCACTACGAGCCGCACTACCCGCCCTTCCACCTCGACCCCGGCGCCACCGTCGCCACCGCCGAGAAACTGCTGTACGAGGAGGCGCCGGGCGCCGCCGCACCCGTCCTCAAACTGCTCGCCCAGCACCCCGGGCTCGACCCCGACGCCTTCCTGGCCACCGCCCGGCAGGCCGCGGGCGACCTCGCCGCCTTCACCCGCTCCAGCCCCACCGCGCTCGTCGAGATCAGCGCCCTCGGCGTCTCCAAGGCGTCGACGCTCGCCCTCTGCTGCGCCCAGCGGGGCATCTCGGCGGACGAGGTCGTGGCCTTCGGCGACATGCCGAACGACATCGAGATGCTGAGCTGGGCCGGCCGCTCGTACGCCATGGGCAACGCCCACTCCGAGGTGATCGCCGCCGCCTCGGGCCGTACGGTCGGCAACAACGAGGACGGCGTCGCCGTCGTCATCGAAGAACTCGTCGCCGAAGCCCTGGAGGCCCGGAAGGACAAGGTCTAGAGCGGCCGGTCCAGAGCGGCCGGTCCGGAGCGGCGGTCAGAGCGGCGCCTCCCACACCACCGCCGTACCGCCGCCGTCCTCGCCGATCCCCGGCCCGCACCAGCTCGCGCCGCCGAGCGACTCGGCACGGCGGGCGAGGTTGCGCAGGCCGCTGCGCCGGCCGCCCTCCGGGAGGCCGACGCCGTCGTCCGCGACCGTGAGCCGCACCCCGGGCGAACCGTCCGGCAGGGTCGCGGTCGCGTCGACGACGACCTCGATCCTGCCCGCCCCGGCGTGCCGGAAGGCGTTGGACAGCGCCTCGCGGAGCGCGGCGATCAGGTTCTTGCCGGTCAGCTCGCCGACGGTGGTGTCGATCGCGCCGAGGAAGCGGTGCGCGGGCTTGAAGCCCAGCGGCACCGCCGCCATGTTGATCTCCCGCAGAACCCGGGTGCGCAGCCCCGACGGGGCCTCCGTGGGGCCCTGCTGGAGCGCGAAGATCGCCGTACGGATCTCCTGGATGGTCACGTCCAGCTCGTCCACGGCCTTGCCGACGCCCTCGTGGACAGCGGGCACGACCGCCTTCCGCTGGGCGCTCTCCAGCATCATCCCGGTGGCGAAGAGCCGCTGGATGACGAGGTCGTGCAGGTCGCGGGCGATCCGGTCGCGGTCCTCGAAGACCGCGAGCCGCTCCCGGTCGCGCTGCGCCTCGGCCATCATCAGCGCGAGCGCGGCCTGCGAGGCGAACTGGGTGGCGAGGGTCCGCTCGGCCTCCGTGAAGGGGCGGGCGTCCCGGGCGCGGGGCATCGCGAGCGCGCCCAGGACCCGGCCGCCGCTCTGCAGCGGCAGCAGCATGATCGGCCCGTAGACGGAGGTCAGCCGGCTGATCATGCGCGGATCGGCGGAGGCGTCCGGGGAGAAGACCGCCTCGCCGTCCAGGAGCAGCTCCACGACCGGGCTCTCCGGCGGGAGCACCACGCCGAGGGCCTTGGTGGGGCGGGCCGAGGAGACCGCGACGATCTCCAGACCGCCCTCCTCGGCCGGCAGCAGCACGATCCCGGCGTCCGCGTCGGCGAGCCTGCGGGCCTGCTCGGCGACGACGGTGAGGGCGTCGTCGGCGTCGCCGCCGGAGAGCAGGGCGGTGGTGACGGCGACCGAGCCGTCGATCCACCGCTCGCGCCGGCACGCCGCCTCGTAGAGCCGGGCGTTGCCGATGGCGATGCCGGCCTCGGTGGCGAGGACCCGGACCATGTGCTCGTCGTGGTCGTCGAACTCCTCGCCGCCCCGCTTCTCCGCGAGGTAGAGGTTGCCGAAGATCTCGCCCTGGACACGGATGGGGACGCCGAGGAAGGTCCGCATCTCCGGATGGCCCGGCGGGAAGCCGCCGGAGCGCGGGTCGGTGGTGAGGTCGGCGAGCCGGATCGTCCGCGGCTCGCGGACGATCGCGCCGAGCAGCCCGGCGTGCCCGTCGGGCCGGTGCCCGATGCGCCGGGCCATGTCCTCGCCGACGCCGTACGTGACGAAGTCGGAGAGGCCCTCGCCGGCCTCGTCGACGACCCCGATGGCCGCGTAGCGGGCGCCGGAGAGCTCCGCGGCGGTCTCGCAGATCCGGTCGAGGGTGGTGTGGAGTTCGAGGCCGCTGCCCACCGACCGCATGGCTTCGAGCAGCTGCGGCACCCGGGCGGTCAGCTCCGTGGACAGCCCCTGGAGGCTCCGGGTGGCCTCCGTGGCGGTCACCAGGGGGTCGTCCGGCGAGGCGGGCGTGGCGGCGGCGGTCATGGACCGAGCCTAGTTAGTCCCCTTTTGGGAGAAAAGCCGAACGGTCGCGGAGACGGGGGCGGGGCGGTCGAGGAGAGAGACGGCCCTGCCGAGGAGAAGATCGGCCGCCCGCTCCTGCTCCAGCATCCGGCGCAGCGGCCCGTCCTCGGCGGCGAGCTCCGCGTACGGTCCGCGCTGCACCGTCCGGCCGCCGTCCAGGACCACCACCTCGTCGACCGCGTCGAGTCCGCGCAGCCGGTGGGTGACGAGGACGGTGGTACGGCCCTCGGTGGCGCGCAGCAGGTCGTCGGTGAGCGCGTCGGCGGTGGCCAGGTCCAGGTGCTCGGCCGGCTCGTCGAGGACGAGGACCGGGAAGTCGGCGAGGAGCGCGCGGGCCAGCGCGAGCCGCTGCCGCTGGCCGCCGGAGAGCTTCGAGCCGTGCTCGCCCACCAGGGTGTCGAGCCCCTCGGGCAGGCCGTCCACCCAGTCGAGGAGCCGGGCCCGGCGCAGCGCCTCCCGCAGCTCCTGGTCGCTCGCGCCGGTACGGGCGAGCCGCAGGTTCTCCCGTACGGAGCTGTCGAAGAGGTGCGCGTCCTGCGCGCAGAGCCCGACGAAGCGGCGTACGTCGTCGCCATCGAGCTCCCGCGCGTCCACCCCGCCGAGCCGGTACGTGCCGGACTCCGCGTCCAGGAACCGCAGCAGCACCTGCGCGAGCGTCGTCTTGCCCGAACCGGAGGCGCCGACGACGGCGACCCGCCGCCCGGCCTCCAGGGTGAGCGCGAACCCGTCGAGCGCGGGCCGCTCCTGCCCGGCGTACCGCGCCCCCACCCCCGCGAGTTCCAGCGGGAACGGGCTCGCCGGGGGAGCGGCGGGCGTCTCCGGCTCGTGTACGGGGACGGGCGCGTCCAGCACCTCGAAGACCCGCTCGGCGCTGTGCCTGGCCCGCTGCCGGTACTGCACGGCGAGCGGCAGGCCCGTGACGGCCTCGAAGGCGGCGAGCGGGGTGAGCACGACGACCGCGAGGGCGACCCCGTCGAGCCGGCCGTCCCGGACGGCCTGGACGCCGACGAGGGCCGCGGCCGCCACCGTCAGGCCGCACACCACGGCCGAGAGCCCGGCGCCGAGCGCGGTCGCGGCGGACTGCCGGGAGGCGATGCCGGTGAGGGTGCGGTCGGCGGCCCGCGCCCGGTCGAGCCGGTCCCGCAGTGCCCCGGCCACGGTCAGCTCGGCGCAGCCGCGCAGCGGATCGGCCACGGCGGTCGCGAGTGCCCCGCGCGCCGGGGCGAGCCGCCGCTCGGCCCGGCGGGCCAGGGCGCCGCCGAGCGGCGGCACGAGCACGCCCGCGACGAGCAGGCCCACCGCGAGCACGGCGCCCGCCTCGGGCAGCACCCAGGCGGTGAAGCCGACCGCCCCGAGCCCCACGACGAGCGCGGCACCGGCCGGCAGCAGCCAGCGCAGCCAGTAGTCCTGGAGGGCGTCGACGTCCTGGACGAGCCGGGAGAGCAGGTCGCCGCGCCGGGTGCGGCGCAGCCCGGCGGGCGCGATCCGCTCAAGGCGTCGGTAGACGGAGACCCGCAGCTCGGCGAGGATCCGCAGCGCGGCGTCGTGCGAGACGAGCCGCTCGGCGTACCGGAAGACGGCCCGCCCGATCCCGAAGGCCCGGGTGGCGGTGACGGCGACCATCAGATGCAGCACGGGCGGCTGCTCCGAAGCCCGGGAGATGAGCCACCCGGAAACGGCCATGAGCCCCACGGCCGACCCGAGCGCCAGACTCCCCAGCCCCAACGCGAGCCCCATCCGCCCCTTGAGCGCCCCGGCAGCCCCCCGAACCCGGGCGAGCACCCCGCCGACGCCCGCGGTTCCGGGTGTGGGCAGGCGTTCCGCGAGGGCCGGAACCGGTGGGCACACCTCCACGACGGACCCGTCGCCGACCACCGGGCCCGCACCCGCGACGGCCCCGCCCACCGCCACGGCCGACACCGCGCCCCCGATCGTCACCACCCGATCCGCCACAGCCAACAACGCCGGCCGATGCACGACCAACAGCACCGTCCGCCCGACGGACAGCCTCCGCACCGCCTCGACGACCCCCGCCTCCGTCTCCCCGTCCAGCGCCGCCGTCGGCTCGTCGAGCAGCAGCAACGGCCGGTCCGCGAGAAACGCCCGCGCGAGCGCGAGCCGCTGCCGCTGACCGGCCGAGAGTCCGGCCCCGTCCTCCCCGAGCACGGTCGCGGCACCCTCGGGAAGCCCGTCCACGAAGGAGTCCGCCCCGGCGTCCCGCAGCGCCGCCCGCACCTCCGCGTCCGTGGCCTCCGGCCGGGCGAGCCGTACGTTCTCGGCGATGGTCCCGGCGAAGAGGTACGGCCGCTGCGGCACCCACGCGATCCGCGACCGCCAGGCGTCCGCGTCAAGCTCCGCGAGGTCCACTCCCCCGATGCGTACGGCTCCGCCCTCCTCCGGCTCCGTGAAGCCGAGGACGACATCGAGCAGGGTCGACTTCCCTGCCCCGCTCGGCCCGACGAGGGCCACCGTCTCCCCCGGCTCGACGGTGAGGCTCGCCGCGTCCAACGAGGGCTCCGCGCGCCCCGGGTGGCGGACCGTCACCCGGTCGAGGTCGATCCGGAGCGTCTCCGGCACCGCCCGTGTACCGCCGCCCCGCACCGGCGTCCCGAGCACGTCGAAGATCTCCTCGGCCGCCGCGAGCCCCTCCGCCGCCGCGTGGAACTGCGCGCCGACCTGGCGCAGCGGCAGATACGCCTCGGGGGCGAGGACCAGGATGACGAGCCCGGTGTAGAGGTCGAGGGTGCCGTGGACGAGCCGCATGCCGATGGTGACGGCGACGAGCGCCACCGAGAGCGTGGAGAGCAGTTCCAGGGCGAAGGAGGACAGGAAGGCGATCCGCAGGGTGCGCATGGTCGCCCGCCGGTAGTCGGCGGTGATGGCGCGGATCGAGGCGGCCTGGGCCTTGGCCCGGCCGAAGACCTTGAGGGTGGGCAGTCCGGCGACGACGTCGAGGAAGTGGCCGGAGAGCCGGGAGAGCAGCTTCCACTGCCGGTCCATCCGGGCCTGGGTGTACCAGCCGATCAGGACCATGAAGACCGGGATGAGCGGCAGGGTGACGACGATGATCGCGGCCGAGACCCAGTCCTCGGTGACGATCCGCGCGAGGACCGCGGCCGGGACGACGACCGCCAGGCCGAGCTGGGGCAGGTAGCGGGCGAAGTAGTCGTCGAGCGCGTCCACGCCCCGGGTGGCGAGGGCGATGAGCGAGCCGGTCCGCTGGCCGCCGAGCCAGCCCGGTCCGAGGGCGGTGGCCCGTTCCAGGAGCCGGCCGCGCAGTTCGGACTTGACCGCCGCGCTCGCCCGGTGGGCGGCGAGCTCGGTCAGCCAGGAGACGAGGCCCCGCGCCACCGCGACCCCCGCGAGCAGCAGCAGGGGAGTGGTCAGTCCGGAGACCGACAGGCCCTTCTGGAAGGCCCCCACCACGATCTCGGCGATGAGCATCGCCTGGGCGACGACCAGCGCCGCCCCGGCCAGGCCGAGCACGACGACCGCGACGAGGAAGAAGCGGGTCGCCCGGGCGTACCGGAGCAGACGCGGGTCGATCGGTTTCACGTGAAACATGCCCCTCTGTGAGACAGGACCCTCGGTGAGAGGCCCCTTCTGGAGGAAGGTCCTAGTGGGCGTCGGCGATGTGCTGGGTGCCGATCCGCTTGCGGAACACCCAGTAGGTCCAGCCCTGGTAGAGCAGGACCAGCGGGGTGGCGACCGCCGCGCACCAGGTCATGATCTTGAGCGTGTACGGGCTCGACGACGCGTTCGTCACCGTCAGGCTCCACGCGGGGTCGAGCGAGGACGGCATGACGTTCGGGAAGAGCGCCAGGAACAGCATCGCGACCGCGGCGGCGATCGTCACCCCCGAGAGCCCGAACGACCAGCCCTCGCGCCCGGCCCTGACCGCACCGATCGCGCCGACCAGCGAGACCGCCGCGATCAGCAGCGCCGCGAAGCTCCAGCCGTCGCCCGAGTCGATCTGGGTCCAGATCAGGAAGACGAGCGCGAGCCCCGCCGTGACCACCCCCAGCTTCACCGCGAGGGCGCGGGCCCGGTCACGGATGTCGCCGACCGTCTTGAGCGCAGTGAAGACCGTGCCGTGGAAGGTGAAGAGGGTGAGGGTGACCAGTCCGCCGAGGAGGGCGTACGGGTTGAGCAGGTCCCAGAAGGTGCCGACGTACTCCATCCCCTGGTCGATCTTCACGCCCCGGACGATGTTGCCGAAGGCCACGCCCCACAGGAAGGCCGGGATCAGCGAGGTCCAGAAGATGGCCTGTTCCCAGTTGCGCTGCCAGTTCTCCTCGGGCCGCTTCGCCCGGTACTCGAAGGCGACGCCGCGGACGATGAGGCAGACCAGGATGAGCAGGAGCGGCAGGTAGAAGCCGGAGAAGAGGGTCGCGTACCACTCGGGGAAGGCCGCGAAGGTCGCGCCGCCGGCGGTCAGCAGCCAGACCTCGTTGCCGTCCCAGACCGGCCCGATGGTGTTGATGAGGACCCGCTTCTCGGGCCGGTCGCGAGCGAGCAGCTTGGTGAGGACGCCGACTCCGAAGTCGAATCCCTCCAGGAAGAAGTAGCCGGTCCAGAGGACGGCGATGAGTACGAACCAGACGTCGTGGAGTTCCATGCCTCGATCTCCTGAGCCTCAGTACGAGAAGGCCATGGGCCGGTCGGCGTCGCGGGTGTCCCCGCCGATCCTGGTGGGCGGGTTGAGGTCGTCCTCGGTGAGCTCGGGCGGTCCGGCCTTCACGTACTTCACGAGGAGCTTGACCTCGATGACGGCGAGGATCGCGTAGAGGGTGGTGAAGACGATCATCGAGGTGAGCACCTCGCCCTGGGAGACGCCGGGGGAGACGGCTGCGCTGGTGCGCATCACGCCGTAGACGACCCAGGGCTGACGGCCCATCTCGGTGAAGATCCAGCCCCAGGAGTTGGCGATCAGCGGGAACGCCATGGTCCAGAGGGCGATGATCCAGTACCACTTGCCGAGCTTCGGACTGAGCGCCTTGTTCCTGAAGAGGACGAGGTTCGGCACCTCGTCCTCACCGGTCCTCAGCCCGGGGGCGAGCAGGAACTTCTTGCGGGTCAGCCAGAGTCCGACGACGCCGACGGCGAGCGAGGCCATGCCGAAGCCGATCATCCAGCGGAAGCCCCAGTAGGCGACGGGGATGTTGGGCCGGTAGTCGCCGGGACCGTACTTCTCCTGCTCGGCCTTGTTGACGTCGTTGATGCCGGGGACGTACGAGTCGAAGTCGCCGTTGGCGAGGTAGGACAGTATCCCGGGGATCTCGACGGCGACCTTGTTGTGGCCCTTCTCGACGTCCCCGTAGGCGAAGATCGAGAAGGGGGCGGGCGACTCGCCGTCCCACAGCGCCTCGGCGGCGGCCATCTTCATCGGCTGCTGCTTGAACATGACCTTGCCGAGCACGTCGCCGCTGACGGCGGTGCCGAGGCCGGCGATGATCAGGGTGATCAGTCCGAGTCGCAGCGAGGTCCGCATGACGGGGACGTGCCGCTTGCGCGCCAGGTGGAAGGCGGAGATGCCGACCATGAAGGCGCCGCCGACGAGGAAGGCCGCCGTCATGGTGTGGAAGAACTGGGTCAGCGCGGTGTTCTGGGTGAGCACCGCCCAGAAGTCGGTGAGCTCGGCGCGGGGGCCCTGGCCCCGGTCCTCGTTGATCCGGTAGCCGACCGGGTGCTGCATCCAGGAGTTGGCGGCCAGGATGAAGTACGCGGAGAGGATGGTGCCGATCGACACCATCCAGATGCAGGCGAGGTGGATCTTCTTCGGCAGCTTGTCCCAGCCGAAGATCCACAGGCCGATGAAGGTGGACTCGAAGAAGAAGGCGATGAGCGCCTCGAAGGCGAGCGGGGCGCCGAAGATGTCACCGACGAAGCGCGAGTAGTCCGACCAGTTCATGCCGAACTGGAACTCCTGCACGATGCCGGTGACGACGCCCATCGCGATGTTGATGAGGAAGAGCTTCCCCCAGAACTTCGTCGCCCGGAGGTACTTCTCGTTCCCGGTGCGGACCCAGGCGGTCTGGAGACCGGCGGTGAGCGCGGCGAGGGAGATCGTCAGGGGGACGAAGAGAAAGTGGTAGACGGTGGTGATGCCGAACTGCCAGCGCGCCAGAGTCTCCGGCGCCAGAGCCAGGTCCACGTCTTCTCCTTACATCGCCGTGGTGACATCGGCAGTGTGCCCCCTCGAAACCGCCCTTTACGGGAGGAACAGGGACACGCTTGTGAACGCGTTCACATTCACAAGCATTATGACTCATACGAAATCCGCACTGGAGGCCGGGGGGCTGTACCGAAGGTCACACCTTCCCTGGACCTTCAACATATTGTTGAATCCGAGGCATGACTCTTCGGATACGCCTCTCCTGGCCGGCCGGACACATCACGGCCACCCTCGACGAGACCCCCACGAGCACGGCGCTCATGGGGGTCCTGCCGATCGTCTCCACCGCCCGCACCTGGGGCGAGGAGGTCTACTTCGACACTCCGGTCTCCGTCCCGCGCGAGGACGGGGCGCGCCAGGTCGTCGCCCCCGGCACGGTCGCCTTCTGGACCGACGGCGACGCCCTCGCCCTCCCCTACGGGCCGACCCCGATCTCACGGGCGTGGGGGTCCCCCCGGACGGAGTCTGGGGGAGAGTGCAGGCTGGCGAGCCCGTGCAACCTGCTGGGCTCGCTCGACGACGACCCGCGGATCCTGGCCACCGTCCGCGACGGCGACCCGATCCGCGTGGAACGCGCCTGAGGACAAGGCCTCCCCGGCCTTGTCGGGCCTCTTGAAGCCCTGGTCAGACCCCCTGGCGGAAGCTCTCCGCCACCTTCAGGAACAGGTCGTTCGCCTCGGTCTCGCCGATCGTGACGCGCACGCCCTCCCCCGCGAACGGCCGCACCACCACGCCGTGCCGCTCGCACTCCGCCGCGAAGTCCACGGTCCGCTCGCCGAGCCGCAGCCAGACGAAGTTCGCCTGGGCGTCCGGCACGGTCCAGCCCTGGGCCACGAGCCCCGCGTGGACCCGCTCGCGCTCCGCCACCAGCGAGCCGACCCGCCCGAGCAGTTCGTCCTCGGCGCGCAGCGAGGCCACCGCCGCGTCCTGCGCCAGCTGGCTCACGCCGAACGGCACCGCCGTCTTGCGCAGCGCCGCCGCCACCGGCTCGTGGGCGATCGCGAAGCCGACCCGCAGCCCCGCCAGGCCGTACGCCTTGGAGAAGGTGCGGAGCACCGCCACGTTCGGCCGGTCGCGGTAGAGCTCGATGCCGTCCGGGATGTCGGCGTCGCGGACGAACTCCTTGTACGCCTCGTCGATCACCACCAGGACGTCGGAGGGCACCCGGTCGAGGAAGCGCTCCAGCTCGGCCCGGCGCACCGCGGTGCCCGTCGGGTTGTTGGGGTTGCAGACGAAGATCAGCCGGGTCCGGTCGGTGATCGCCGCCGCCATCGCGTCGAGGTCGTGCACCTCGCCGTCGGTCAGCGGCACCCGCACCGAGGTGGCCCCGCTGATCTGGGTGATGATCGGGTACGCCTCGAAGGAGCGCCAGGCGTAGATCACCTCGTCGCCCGGGCCCGAGGTCGCCTGGAGCAGCGACTGGGCGACGCCGACCGAGCCGGTGCCGGTGGCGATGTGGGAGACCGGGACGCCGAAGCGCGCGGCCAGCTCCTCCGACAGGGCGGTGCAGGCCATGTCCGGGTAGCGGTTGAAACTCGCGGCGGCGGCCAGCGCGCTCTCCATCACGCCCGGCAGCGGCGGGTAGGGGTTCTCGTTGGAGGACAGCTTGAAGGCGACCGGGCCGCCCGAGGCGGCCGGCTTGCCCGGCTTGTAGGTGGGGATGCCGTCCAGCTCGGCGCGCAGCTTCGGGGTGGACGTGCTCGTCCCGCTGGTCTCGCTCACAGTGTGGCCTCCTCGACCGTCCGTACCGCCAATGCTTCTCACTTTATGAGGATTCCCGTCCACTGCGAATGGGCTGTGGACAACAGGGCTGCAACTCTGTGGACGACTCCCGCCGACGGCCCTCCCCACGGCCCTCCTCGGGCCCTCCGCGAACAGGGGGCGCGCGCATGGGTGGCGTGCGCCGGTGGCGAGCGCCGTGGCGCGCGTCCCCCGTAGAGGTGAGTTGAGACCGCTTCGAGACCTCGCCCCCTCGCCAGGCCCATCCCTCCCCACGACTCCGACTCACATGCGAAATCAAGCAACTACCTTGGATTTCATGCACATTGAGCCCGGTCGGCCATGCAGAAACGTGCCTGTCAATGCCTGCATATGCGACCGTCTCGCCCACCCCGCGTCGCCCTACTATCGGCTCGCCATGACAGCAGCAGGGAAGCACCAGGTGAGCCGGGCACAGACCCGGGGAAGCCGGCAGGGCCGGGCAGGCATCCGGGACGTGGCCGCCGCCGCCGGGGTCTCCATCACGACTGTCTCCGACGCGCTCAACGGCAAGGGCCGTCTCCCGGACGCCACCCGCCGGCATGTCCGCGAGGTCGCCGACCGGCTGGGCTACCGCCCCTCCGCGGCGGCCCGCACGCTCCGCACCGGCAAGTCGGGACTCATCGGCCTGACCGTGACCACGTACGGGGATGAACCTTTCACCTTCACGGAGTTCGCCTACTTCGCGGAGATGGCCAGGGCGGCGACCTCGGCCGCGCTCGCCCGCGGCTACGCCCTCGTCATCCTCCCCGCCACCTCCCGCCACGACGTCTGGTCGAACGTCGCCCTCGACGGCACCGTCGTCATCGACCCCTCCGACCACGACCCCGTCGTCACCGAGCTCGTCCGGCAGGGGCTCCCCGTCGTCTCCGACGGACGCCCGGCCGGCACGCTCCCGGTGACGGCCTGGGTCGACAACGACCACGAGGCCGCCGTCCTCGACCTCCTCGACCACCTCGCCGCCGCCGGCGCCCGCCGCATCGGCCTCCTCACCGGCACCACCACCGACACCTACACCCGCCTCTCCACCACCGCGTACCTCGACTGGTGCGAGCGGGTCGGACAGGACCCCGTCTACGAGGCCTACCCGGCGCACGACCCGTGCGCGGGCGCCGTCGCGGCCGACCGGCTGCTCGCCCGCCCCGACCGCCCCGACGCCGTGTACGGCCTCTTCGACCCCAACGGCACCGACCTCCTCGCCGCCGCCCGCCGCTACGGCCTGCGCGTCCCCGACGACCTGCTGATCGTGTGCTGCAGCGAGTCCACCGTGTACGCCAACACCGAACCGCCCGTCACCACGCTCTCGCTCAAACCGCGCCGCATCGGCACGGCCGTCGTCCAGCTGCTCATCGACGCCATCGAGGGGGTCGACGGGGACGGTCCGGTCGAGCAGGTGATACCGACCGAACTCATCGTCCGCACCTCCTCGCAGCGCCGCTCGCCGCGGACGACGGTCAGCCCGCCGCGCTCGCCCGCCAAGGACTGAACGCCTCCGACTGTTCCTCCGACCGTTCCTCCGGCTCGGCCGAAGGAACGAAGCGCCGTCCCGCCCCTGCCCGTGGGCGGAGACGGCCAAACCGGCCACCCCACCGGACCCGACCCTGGACTGGACCTTCTCAATTCGGGCGAAACAACCGGTGAACCCGGAGCCAACCCGGATTCACCACCCCTGGTGCGTCACACAGGCGGACCCTCATTCCTATGATGGGCGCACGACACCGCGGACCACCCCGACCAGGCCGGTCCGCGATGTGCAGGGCATCGCGACGGTGGTGGAGGGGTCGATGACTCAGGGGGCCGGGCAGGATCCCGTGGAGCGCACGGCGACATTGCGTGACTTCCGCGTACCGCCGTACGCCCGGGTGCCCGTGCAGGGCCAGGCGACCGAGCCGCCCGCCGCACCCGCCGACCCCACGCTCCACCTGGGCCCCCGCCCGCCCGCGTACCCGGAGCCGACGGCGTACCCCGACCCCACGGCGTACCCGGAACCCCCCGCGCACGCCGACCCCGTCGCGTACCCGGAACCCCTCGCGTCCGCCGAACCGACGGCGTACCCGGAGCCGTCCGCACACGCCGAACCGACGGCGTACCCGGCTCCCCCCGCGGCCGCCCCGCCCGTCGGCGCCCCGACCGCCGCCGACCCGCAGGCTCCCGCCGTCCCGCAGGCCCCCGCCGCGCCCCCTGTTCCTCCCACCGCCGGTCACCCCGGCGGGGGCTACGCCGACGAGTTCCCCGAGGGCTACACCCCGACCGAGCGCGACCTGCCGGTCATCCAGCGCGGCGACACCCTCCAGGTCCCCGTCGCCCCGGCCGCCGCGCCGGTGCCCGTCCCCACCGGTGAGGGCCCCGGCCCGCTCTACGTCGTCGGCGACGTCCACGGTTACCTCGACGAACTCGTGGCCGCCCTGCGCGCCCAGGGCCTCGTCGACGAGAACGGCGGCTGGGCGGCGGGCAACGCCCGGCTGTGGTTCCTCGGCGACTTCACCGACCGCGGCCCCGACGGCATCGGCGTCATCGAGCTCGTCATGCGGCTCTCCGCCGAGGCCGCCGCCGCCGGCGGCTACTGCAAGGCCCTCATGGGCAACCACGAGCTGCTGCTCATCGGCGCCAAGCGCTTCGGCGACACCCCGGTCAACTCCGGTGCGGGCACCGCCACCTTCCAGGCCGCGTGGCTGCTCAACGGCGGGCAGAAGCACGACATGGACCGCCTCCAGGAACACCACCTCCAGTGGATGTCCCGGCTCGACGCCGTCGTCCACGAGGACGGCCACCTGCTGCTGCACTCCGACACCACCGCGTACCTGGAGTACGGCGAGACGATCGAGGACGTCAACGAGACGGTCCACGAGATCATCCGGCGCAACGACGCCGACGAGGTCTGGGACCTCTTCCGGAAGTTCACCAAGCGCTTCGCCTTCCGCGACGAGGCCGGCCCACAGGCCGTCCAGGAGCTGCTCGGCACCTACGGCGGCTCCCGGATCGTGCACGGCCACAGCCCGATCCCGTATCTCCTCGGCCAGGTCGGCACGGAGGACGGCGAGGAGGACTCCCGCCCGGTCGTCGACGGCCCGCACGTCTACGCCGACGGGCTCGCCATCGCCATGGACGGCGGCGTGACCATGGCCGGAAAGCTGCTGGTGGTCCAACTCCCCCTGGAAGGCTGATCCTCACCCTGCGCAGCCGGGGCAGGCGAATTCCGGAAACCCCCTGTCAGCGCGCACGGTCACGGCCCTACCATCGGTCTCCCCAGGTAGGCAGGCTCTCCTCCGCTTCCGCCCGGACCGCCGTTCTCCACGGCCGGTCCCGGCCCACCGAGCATCGGGGGATGCACATGAACGTGGCTCCGCACCTGCTGACCGAGGACCGCGCGGAGTACGAGCGCGTCCTCGACGACGCACTGCGCACCGCACAGGAACGGCCGGAACTCACCGGTCCGGGCGCCCGGCTGACGGTCGCCCAGCTCCGCGTGATGGCGCTGAACGCGACGGCGCTGATCACCTCGGCGGCGGCGAGCGAGTACGAGCACTTCGTCAAGGTGCGCGAGCAGAACCGCGCCGCGTCCAACCGCCCGCGGACCGCCGCCCCCGACGAGCCCCCCGGCGCCGTCGCGGTCCTCACCGTCCTCGTCCCGGTCCTCGCCGGCACGGCCGCCGCGATCTTCCTGCTGGTCGGTGCCGTGGTGCACCTGCTCGTCCCGGCCGCCGTCCTCGGCACCACCCTGCTCACCGCCGGCCTGGTCTTCGGCGCCCTCGCCGCCGTCGGCCTCCTCTGCGCCGGCGCCGGTCTGCTCCTCACCGCCCTCCGCAACAGCCCCGCCGAGGTCAGCGGCGCCGCCGCCCCCGACGACGAACTCACCCGCGCCCGCGCCGCCTGGCGCCAAGCCCTCCTGGAACGCGGCGTCCTGCCCTTCCTCCACGCCGCCCTCACCGCCGCCACCCCCGACCCGACCCCGCCGACCCCCTGACGCGCCTCGGCCCGCGATCCATGGAGGACCGCGGGCCGAGGCATGTCAGGTGATGCGATCAACCGATCACATGGGGCCGGACGTCGAGTCAGACGGCCAGAGACAGGGACTTGGGGTCGGGGCCGTACTCGTTCTCCGTGTTCTGGCCCTCAAGCACCGTGAAGACGAAGAGCGTGATCCCACCGACGACCGGGACAAAAGCGAACAGCAGCCACCACCCGGAGCGGCCGGTGTCGTGCAGCCGGCGGACGCTGACGGCGAGGGACGGCACGATGATCGCGAGCACGTAGATCATGTACGGGATCGTCGTCTCGACCGCGACGCTGAGGCCCCCGAGCAGGAGCGCGACGATGGCGTTGAAAAGGAAGAACATCCAGTATTCCTTGCGGCGCGCACGGCCGCTGAATCCGGCGTAGTTCTTGAGGACTGCCAGGTACCAGCTCACTAGGGTTCCCTCCCCGTGCCCCTCGTCAGGGCAGATCGATATTCAGCCAAGCGGCCGAAACATATCCATGCGCCCCTTCAGGAACCAGGAAAATCAGCGCCCCCGACCGAAACGTCATCAACCTGCCGCCCGGCCGTGTCCCGATCAGCACGCGAACGATCCGCAGATCGTGGCATACAGGGACGGATGGGAACTCGGCTCGGAGCAGCAAGCCGCGCCGACGAACCGACCGCGGGCACCGGTCGTGCGCCGGGCGTCGGCAGAACGACCGACACGTTCAGTACCCCCAAGGGGGCCCGCACCAGCAAGGAAAACGGGGCACTACGCCGCCGCCGTCCTGGACCCCACCCAGGGCCCGGCTTCGACGATCCAGCGCTCGGAGCCGTAACCGAAGGCGGCGCGCACACGGCAAGCTCCTCCCGCCCTCGGTCCAGGCCGAACCGATCAGCCGGCAGGTGGAGCGGCCGCGGAGCGCCCAGCGCCCCTGAGAACACGGACGGGCGACCGGCCGACGCCCCCCGTGGCCGTCGGCCGGTCGCCCGTCATCCGCGGGTCACTCCGCCAGCGGCAGGTACACGCGGTTGCCGGAGGCGGCGAACTCGGCGGACTTCTCGGCCATGCCGGCCTCGATCTCCTCCTGCGTGCCGCCGTGCTCGCGGCGGATGTCCTGCGAGATCTTCATCGAGCAGAACTTGGGGCCGCACATCGAGCAGAAGTGCGCGGTCTTCGCGGGCTCCGCCGGCAGGGTCTCGTCGTGGAACTCGCGGGCGGTGTCCGGGTCGAGGGCCAGGTTGAACTGGTCCTCCCAGCGGAACTCGAAACGCGCGTCGGAGAGGGCGTCGTCCCACTCCTGGGCGCCCGGGTGGCCCTTGGCGAGGTCCGCCGCGTGGGCCGCGATCTTGTACGTGATGACGCCGGTCTTCACGTCGTCGCGGTTCGGCAGGCCCAGGTGCTCCTTGGGCGTGACGTAGCAGAGCATCGCCGTGCCCCACCAGGCGATCATCGCCGCGCCGATGCCGGAGGTGATGTGGTCGTACGCGGGCGCGACGTCCGTGGTCAGCGGGCCGAGCGTGTAGAACGGCGCCTCCTCGCAGATCTCCTGCTGGAGGTCGATGTTCTCCTTGATCTTGTGCATCGGGACGTGGCCCGGGCCCTCGATCATCGTCTGCACGTTGTGCCGCTTGGCGATCGTGTTCAGCTCGCCGAGCGTGCGCAGCTCCGCGAACTGCGCCTCGTCGTTGGCGTCGGCGATCGAGCCGGGGCGCAGGCCGTCGCCGAGCGAGTAGGTGACGTCGTACGCCGCCAGGATCTCGCAGAGCTCCTCGAAGTTCGTGTAGAGGAAGTTCTCCTTGTGGTGCGCGAGGCACCAGGCCGCCATGATCGAGCCGCCCCGCGAGACGATGCCGGTCTTGCGGCGCGCGGTGAGCGGCACGTACGGCAGGAGCACGCCGGCGTGCACGGTCATGTAGTCCACGCCCTGCTCGGCCTGCTCGATGACCGTGTCCTTGTAGATCTCCCAGGTCAGCTCCTCGGCCTTGCCGTCGACCTTCTCCAGGGCCTGGTAGAGCGGCACGGTGCCGATCGGCACGGGGGAGTTGCGCAGCACCCACTCGCGGGTGGTGTGGATGTTGCGGCCGGTGGACAGGTCCATGACCGTGTCGGCGCCCCAGCGGGTCGCCCAGGTCATCTTCTCCACCTCCTCCTCGATGGAGGAGGTGACGGCGGAGTTGCCGATGTTGGCGTTGACCTTCACCAGGAACCGCTTGCCGATGATCATCGGCTCGATCTCCGGGTGGTTGACGTTGGCCGGAAGGACCGCACGGCCCGCCGCGATCTCCTCCCGCACGACCTCGGGGGAGACGTTCTCCCGGATCGCCACGTACTCCATCTCCGGGGTGATCTCCCCGCGGCGGGCGTACGCGAGCTGCGTCACCGCCTGCCCGGCGCGGCCCCGGCGGGGCAGCCGCGGGCGGCCGGGGAAGACGGCGTCGAGGTTCTTGAGCCCGCCGCCGCGCGGCGAGGTGTGCTTGATGCCGTCGTCCTCGGGGCGGACCGGGCGGCCCGCGTACTCCTCGGTGTCGCCGCGCGCGATGATCCAGTTCTCGCGGAGCGGTGGCAGACCCCGCCTGACGTCCGTCTCGACGGTCGGGTCGGTGTACGGGCCGGACGTGTCGTACAGCGTCACGTCCTTGCCGTTGGTGAGGTGCACCTGCCGGACCGGCACCCGGATGTCGGGGCGCGAGCCCTCGACGTACCCCTTGTGCCAGCCCGGCGTGCGCTCGTCCTGGCTGGTGGCAGGCGTGCGTGCATCCTGAATGGTCATGAGACCGAATCTCCCTACGCCGGCATTACCCGGTAACAGGTTCGGCGGTCGGCGCAGCCTCCTCCCGTACGTACGGCAGTACGCGCGTACGGTGATCAGCGCCCTCTCAGCCCGGTGCTCCGAGCTCCCGCGTGTGCAAAGGTGCCACCACGCTAGCGCCCTTCCGGGCGTGCTGAACAGTGGGCCCCTGCCGTTCTTGCGATGATCGGGCGGTGACTTCCCCGCAGCAGTCCCCCGATCCGCACGGCCACGAGCACGGCCATGAGCATGGTCACGGCGCCGGGCACGGCTCCGACCACGGTGTCGGGCATGGTGCCGGGCCCGGTCATGGACACGGCCACAGCCACAGCCACGGGCCCGCCGCGCCCGTCTCCCGCCATCTGCGCAGGGTCATCGCGGCGGTCCTGATCCCCTTCGCCACCGCCGTCCTCGTCGGTCTCGTGGTGCTCTGGCCCGGCGGCACCCCGGCGCACTCGCGGACCGGCGTCGGTTTCGACCGGCAGACCGAGCAGGGCAAGGTGGTGGCGGTCGAGCAGGTGGACTGCAAGGACGTGAACGCGGCGCAGGTGCCGCCCACCGGCGACACCTCCACCCCGGAGGGCCGCGAGGCGGTCAACGCGCAGCAGGGACAGTGCGGGAAGGCGACGATCGAGGTCACCACCGGGCCGGACAAGGGCCGCCGGTTCACCGAGATCGTGCAGCCGGACGCACCGCGCCAACTGGAGAAGGGCCAGGGCGTGGTGGTCGCGTACGCCCCGGACGCACCGCGCGACCTCCAGTACTCGGTGACGGACGTGGACCGCAAGGTGCCGATGGCGATCCTCGCCGCCGTCTTCGCGCTCGCGGTCGTGGCCGTCGGCCGGCTGAGGGGCGTGATGGCGCTGATCGCGCTCGCGGTGAGCTTCCTGGTGCTCACGCTCTTCATCCTGCCGGCGATCCTGGAGGGTTCGAACCCGCTGGTCGTGGCCGTGGTCGGGTCCAGCGCGATCATGCTCCTCGCGCTCTACCTGTGCCACGGTCTGTCGGCCCGCACCTCGGTCGCGGTCCTGGGCACGCTGATCTCGCTGCTGCTGATCGGGCTGCTCGGCTCCTTCTTCATCGGCTGGGCCTCGCTCAGCGGCAACACCGACGACTACACCGGGCTCATCCACGGCCTCTACCCCGAGATCGACATGTCCGGCCTGCTGCTTGCCGGCGTGATCATCGGTTCGCTCGGTGTCCTGGACGACGTGACGGTCACCCAGACCTCGGCGGTCTGGGAGCTGCACCAGGCCGACCCGCGCATGGGCCCGCGCGCGCTCTACCGGGCCGGGATCCGGATCGGCCGCGACCACATCGCCTCGGTGGTCAACACCCTGGTCCTGGCCTACGCCGGTGCCGCGCTGCCGCTGCTTCTGCTCTTCACCATCGCGCAGAGCAGCGTGGGGACGGTGGCCAACAGCGAGCTGGTGGCGGAGGAGATCGTCCGGACCCTGGTCGGCTCGATCGGCCTGGTCGCCTCGGTCCCGGTCACCACGGCCTTCGCGGCCCTCGTGGTCTCTGCCGACCGCCCCTCGGAGGAGACCACCCCCCGACCGGCAGGCCGCGGCGGCCGACGACGCCGCGCGAAGTAACGGCCGTACGACAGCCGTACGCAGCGGATCGCGCGGTCGGCAGCGGTACGGGACGGGACGGGGCGCGGGCCGGCAGCGGTACGCAGATCGCACGGCCGGCAGCCGTACGGGGCCGATCGCGGCCGGCAGCCGTACGCGGCGGGGCGTCGGGGTCAGGCCGGGCCGGCGCTCTCCTCGGCGAGGATCCGGCCCAGCGCGGCCTCCAGGCTGTCCCCGAAGTCGCCCAGCGCCTGCTCCTGACCGAGCGGGACGAGCTTGTCCGTGCGGTCGAGGAAGGCGACGAGCGGCGGGGCGCTGGCGCGGAACAGGGCGCGGTCCCCGCCCACCTGGAGCCGGATGGAGACGTCCGACAGGCCCTCGGGGTCGGTCGGGGCGATGTGCACGTCGCCGTCGCCGCTCGGGCGGTTGATCCCGTCGAGCAGCAGCTCTCTGCCGAACGCCCAGGTGACGGGCGCGTCTCCGGGGAGGTGGAAGGTCATCCGAACCGCGTAGGGGTCCCGGGTCTCGTATCGCAGTTCGACAGGGATCTTGAAGGAGAGCTCCTCCGAGACGAGGAAGCTCATCAGGACCTCGGCCTGAACCGACTCTCGCATCATGTACCCCGCAGTAGATGGAGCAGTTGTGTAAACACAGCTGCTGAAAGCTGTGACCGAAACGGCCAGGAATGATCCCCCGTGGCCCTCTTGACGCAATCGTGCTGCACGCGCTAGCGGATCACAAGGAGTGATTTTTCAGATACTGATAGAGAAAGAGAGCGAACTGAAGAGGTTTCCGATCTCTGTGCGTAGCCGCTCGACTGCTGGGAGCAACCGTTCTTCCTGGTGAAGGGGGAGGGAAATGGCCAAAGTGGCCGCTGTGGAGCCCACCGTGAGGGGGATGGCGGCGCAAACCGTGCCGAGCGCATATTCCTGACGCTCCACCAGGGGCTCCATTCGCCCCAAACCGCCCAAACGCTCCAAAAGCGCCTGCCGGTTACGCACCGTGTACGGAGTGATGGATTCCACGGGGTGGCGGGCGAGGTGGTCTTGACGAGATCTCAGATCGAGTTGACTGAGCAGGCATTGCCCGATCGCGTGGGCGTGACCGGTCTCCCGGAAGTCGGCCCACTCCTCCACCGCGGGGGAATGGGGGGTGTCCGACACCGAGATCAGGTCGATCTCGCCGTCGCGGTAGAGGGCGAAGTAGACCGGCACCCCGATCGCGTCCCGCCAGTGGGCCAGGGAGTCTTCGATCTTGATGCGACGATTCTGCATGGCTCCGCCACCGGCCAACCGGGCGGCCGCCTCGCCCAGATAGAACGCACCCTTGTCGCGGAGCAGATAGCCCTCGTGCGTCAGGGTGCGGAGAAGGTGGTACGTCGTGGGCAGCGGAAGGCCCGTCTCCCGGGCGAGCTGCTTGGCGGGGGCACCGTCCGCGTGGGAGGCCACGGCCTCCAGAAGTCTCAGCGCCCGCTGCACCGAGCCGATCAGGGTCGGCGCAGCTGTCTGCGTAGCCATGGCCAAAGGTCACCCCCAGGCGTGACGACGGATGCGTCGCACCCGCCCGCGGGGGCCGCCCCCGCGCACACCCGCCAGGCCAGAGACACCGATGGGGTCCGATGGACGGACCCCTCAGGGACGAGCGGGAAACCGCTGGTCTGCCGGAGATCTACATCCGTAGTCCCCGACTCGGCGGAGATCTGCCACTCTAGTGGCTCGTCCTCGCCCCCCACCCTGTTTCCACCTGCGCGTTCCCCCTGCCGGGCTAACGCCCGGCAGGCGCCGGATACCGATGAGTAGCTTGTGTTACCAGTCGCGCTCGGACCTCGACGGGGTGCTGAACTTCCGTACGACGTAGATCAGTCCGGCCACCAGCGCGACGAACAGCAGCACCTTGAACAGCAGGCCGACCACGAAGGCGAGGACGCTGGTGATGACTCCGCCGAAGACAAGCAGGACCAAGGCGGGTATCGCGATCCACTTCACCCACCACGGCAGCCCCGTGAGAATCTCCTGTACGGCCATGGTGCTCTCCCTCGCTCTCGACTCCCCGCCCGGAACCCTCCGCCCCGGACACCCTCAAGGCTAGGCGGACACCCGCCCTCTCCGGGGCCCCGGGGCCCCGGCTCTCCCCTGATCCGCCCCCTAGGGGAAACCGGGGGTCCACCCCCGAGATCCGGCTCCCGGATCCCCGGCTCAGGCCTCCGGGGGCGAGAAGACCACCAGGACCCGCAGGTCCTCGCTGATGTGGTGGAAGCGGTGCGGCACCCCCGCCGGCACATAGACCACGCTGCCCCGCGCCACCTGCGTGGTCTCCTCGCCGACGGTGATCGCCGCCCGCCCGGACACCACGAAGTACACCTCGTCCTGGCCGTGCGGCGACTGCGGGTCCAGATCGCCCGCGTCGAGCGCGTACAACCCCACCGACATGTTCCGTTCGCGCAGGAACTGGAGGTACGCCCCCTGGTTGGCGAGGCGCTCCGCCTCGAGTTCGTCCAGTCTGAATGCCTTCACTGCCGTTCGCCCCTGCCCTTGCCCGATCGTCTCTGCCACGATCAGACACATGAAGAATTTCGTAGTCAAGACGCTCGCCAACGCGGGCGCGCTCGGGGTCGCCATCTGGCTCCTCGAAGGCATCACCCTGACCGGTGACGACGCGAGCACGGGCAAGGCGATCGGCACCCTGCTCCTCGTCGCCCTCGTCTTCGGGCTCGTCAACTTCCTGGTCAAGCCGATCGTGAAGCTGCTGACGCTGCCCCTCTTCATCCTGACCCTCGGCCTGATCACCCTGGTGATCAACGCCCTGATGCTGCTGCTCACCTCGTGGCTGGCCGAAGAGCTCGACCTCAGCTTCCACGTGGACGGCTTCTGGACCGCCGTCCTCGGCGGCCTGATCGTCTCCGTCGTCTCCTGGGCGCTCAACGTGCTGCTCCCCGACGGCGACTGAGCGACCGCCATATGGACCGCCACGGGGGAACGACGAACCGAGGACACGGGGGAACGACGAACCGAAGAAAGGACGCTGTGAACCCGTGAGCCCTCAGGAACAGCACCACCACGGCGACGGTCCCGGCGACGGGACCCTCGCCGTGCGGGCCGGACTGCCCGAGCCCGTGAAGCACGAACCGACCCTGCCGGGCCCGGTCTTCGCCGCCCACTTCCACCTGCCGGGCGACCCCACCGGCCCCTACACCTACGGCCGCGACGAGAACCCCACCTGGACCCACCTGGAACGGGCCGTCAGCACCCTGGAAGCCCCCGGGGAGCCCGGCGTCGAGACCGTCGTCTTCGCCTCCGGCATGGCCGCGATCTCCGCCGTCCTCCTCTCCCAGCTCTCCGCCGGCGACGCCGTCGTCGTCCCGGCCGACGGCTACCAGGCCCTGCCGCTCCTCCACGAGCAGCTGCGCGCGTACGGGGTCGAGGTGCGCTCCGCCCCGACCGGCGGCGACGCCCAGCTCGACGTGCTCGACGGCGCCAAGCTGCTGTGGATCGAGACCCCCTCCAACCCCGGGCTCGACGTCTGCGACATCCGCCGGCTGGTCCGCGCGGCACACGACGGCGGGGCGCTCGTCGCCGTCGACAACACCCTCGCCACCCCGCTCGGCCAGCGTCCGCTGGAGCTGGGCGCGGACTTCTCGGTCGCCAGCGACACCAAGGGCATGACCGGCCACGGCGACCTGCTGCTCGGCCACGTCAGCTGCCGCGACCCGCGGCCGGCCGCGGAGGTACGGCGCTGGCGCAAGATCGTCGGTGCCATCCCCGGCCCCATGGAGGCATGGCTCGCCCACCGCTCGCTGGCCACGCTCCAGCTGCGGATCGACCGCCAGTGCGCCACCGCCCTGGAACTCGCCCGGATCCTGGCCGAGCACCCCGACGTGACCGGCCTGCGCCACCCCGGCCTCCCGGACGACCCCTCGCACGCGGTCGCCGCCCGGCAGATGCGCCGCTTCGGCTCGGTGCTCTCCTTCGAACTCGCCGACCGCGCCCGGGCCGAACGCTTCCTGGAGGAACTGCGCCTGGTCGACGACGCCACCAGCTTCGGCGGGGTGCGCTCCTCCGCGGAGCGGCGCGGGCGCTGGGGCGGGGACGCCGTCGCGGAGGGCTTCATCCGCTTCTCGGTGGGCGCCGAGGACCCGGAGGACCTGATCGCCGACGTCCTGCGGGCGCTCGACGCGGCACGGAAGACGGGCTAGGGCCTCTGGCCCCGCTCCGGACCGGGGCGCTCCGAGCCTCCCCCCTCGTGGCTCGGAACGCCACCGGTCCTCACGCGGATTCCGCCCGGACAAGGTTAGTTGACTGACCGTCAGTGTCCAATCACGGTAGCGACAGCGACCTATCGACATATTTATAGTGGGACGGTCCCGGGACGACGGGCGACCGACCGGAAGGGGCGGGCATGGATCTGTCCCTGCTGCGCACGTTCGTCACGGTGCACCGGGCCGGTTCCTTCACCCGCGCCGCCGCGCTCCTCGGCCTCTCCCAGCCCGCCGTCACCAGCCAGATCCGCGCCCTGGAACGCCAGCTCGGCCGGCCGCTCTTCCTCAGACGGGCCCGCGGGGTCACCCCCACCAGCATCGGCGACGAACTGGCCCACCGGGCCGCCCCTCACCTGGACGCCCTGGTCGAGATCGCGGAGACCGGGCTCGGCGCCGAGCGCGGAGCCCGTACCCTCCATATCGCCGGGCCGCCGGAGTTCACCTCCCTGCGCGCCCTGCCCGCGCTCGCCCCGCTCGTCGCCCAGGGCCTGGCCCTGCGCACCTCCTTCCTCGGCGACACCGAGCAGCTGCTCGACGGGCTCGCCGCCGGCCACCACGACCTGGCCCTCACCACCGCCCGGCCCCGCGGCGAACTGCTCACCGCCACCCCGCTCTGCGACGAGGAGCTCGTCCTGGTCGCCGCCCCGCGCTGGGCGGCCCGGCTCTCCCCCGAGGTGCTGCTCTCCACCGGCGCGGTGCTCCTGGAGCAGCTCCCGGTGGTCGAGGTGCACGAGTCGCTGCCCTTCGCCAGCCGCTACTGGGCGGCCGTCTTCGAGACCGCGCCGGCCGCGGCGGCCACCGTCATCGCCCCCGACCTTCGGGCCGTCCGGGAGGCCGCGGCCGCCGGGGCGGGCCTTGCGGTGCTGCCCCGCTACCTCTGCGAGGGGGCGCTGACCGGGGGACGGCTCGTGACGCTGCTCGATCCGCCGGTGCCGCCGCTGCGAACCTACTTCCTGGTGGTGCGGACCGGCACCCTCGCCCTGGCCCACATCGCCCGCGCGCACGAGGAACTGCTGCGGGCCGCGGGGGAGTGGTGAGTTTCAGCCCGGCGGGAACGGGCCATTTTCTTCCCATGACCGAACGGCCCGTGGTCAAGCGCACCGCACGCGCCATCCTGCTCGACGGAAACGACCTCATCCTCATCAAGCGCACCAAACCGGGGATGGATCCGTACTGGCTGACGCCCGGTGGCGGCGTCGAGCCCTCCGACTCCACCGTCGTCGAGGCCCTCCACCGCGAGGTGCACGAGGAACTCGGCGCCAAGATCGTCGATGTGGTCCCCTGTTTCGTCGACACCGTCGAGCACATCGTCGACGGCGGGGTCTCCGGCGTGAAGGTCCAGCACTTCTTCGTCTGCCGGCTGGAGTCGATGGACCTCAGCCAACGGCACGGCCCCGAGGTCGACGAACCGGTCGGCGAGTACGAGATCGTCCGGGTGCCCTTCACCCGCGTCGGGATCGCCGCCGTCCACCTGGTGCCGCTCTCACTGCGCCACTACCTCGACGGCAACATCGAAGGCGTCCGCGCCATGCACGCCCCCGACCTGGGCTGACCCGGCCCCCACGGCGGTGAGCTCCGCCAGGAAGTCGTGGCGGATCCGCTCCGTGGGGACCCCCGCGCCGCGGAGCACGTCGATGCCCTGCCGGACCATGCCCAGCGGGCCCGAGAGGTAGGCGTCCCGCTCGTTCCACGGCCCGGCCTCCCGGACCGCCTCCGGCAGCGGGCCCTGCGCCTCGGTGACGGGGTGGACGACGAGCCACGGAAACGTCTTCTGGAGCCGCAGTAGGGTGTCCATGTCGTAGAGGTCGTGGCCCCGGCGGGCCCCGTAGAACACGTCGACCTGCCGGCGGTCGCCGTGCTCCGCGACGTCCTCCACCAGTGCCTTGATCGGTGCGATGCCGGTCCCGCCACCCAGGCAGAGCAGCCCGTCGTCGGTGGCGTGGTCGACCGTCATGGAACCGGCCGGCGGCCCGAGGCGGAGCACGTCGCCGGGACGGGCCCGGTGGACCAGCGCCTGGGACACCCAGCCGGCCGGGACCGCCTTGACGTGCAGGGTGAGCAGTCCGTCGGGGCGGGGCGCCGATGCGAAGGAGTAGTGCCGCCAGACCCGCGGCCACCAAGGGGTCTCCAGCGTCGTGTACTGCCCGGCGAGGAAGGGGTAGGGCGCGTCGGGCCGCAGGGTGAGCACGGCGATGTCGGGGGTCCGCAGGTCGTGCGAGACCACCTCGGCCCGCCACCAGGCGGGGGCCTTCGCCTCGTCCTCGGCAGCCGCGTCGATCATGGTCTGCGAGATCGCGGTGTACGCCCGGACCCAGGCCGCCTCGGTCTCCTCGTCCCAGCTCCGCTCCGCGTACCGGGCGAGCGCCCCGATCAGGGCCTCGCCGACCGCCGGGTAGTGGGCCGGCTGGACGCCGTACTTGCGGTGCCCCCGCCCGAGGTGCCCCAGGTACGTGCCGAGGAACGCCCCGTCGTCCATCCGGTCGGCGACCGTGAGCAGGGCCTTGAGCAGGCGGTCCCGCTGGGTGTCCATCGCGGCCGGGAACAGCTCGCGCAGGGCGGGATCCCGGAGGAAGAGCAGGGCGTAGAAGTACGAGGTCACCTTGTCGGCGACCGGGGCGATCTCCTCCAGGGTGCGGCGGACGAGCACCGCATCGGGAGAGGGTTCCGCCCTGCGGGCCCCCGCCCCGCCCGTCGTGCTCGTCGGACCATCCATCATGTGCCTCGCCTCACGCAGCCGGCTTCGTGCTCGCAGCATGGCCGCCGCCGGGGGCGCTTCGGACGGAAAGCGGTGTTCTCGGCCCAAAGGGCCGGGGTGCGGACTAGGCTCCACCCTTTCGGCGCGAGCGTGCGCGACCCGCTCACCGCCAGGGGCCGTGTTTCACGTGAAACATCCCGCGAAAACCCCTGGACGGAAGATCACCCCGTCCGAGAACCTGACCCTCATGCCGATCTCCCCCACCGCTCTCGCACAGCTCCCCATCCGGCGCCTCGACGCCACCGACCTCCTGGCCTGCGCCGATCTCTCCGAGGACCGCGGCTGGCTCCGCGAGGAGCACAAGTGGGGCCTCCTCCTCACGGCGGGCACCGGCTACGGCATCGACGACCCGGACGGCGACGGCCTGGTCGCCGCCTGCGTGGTCACCTCCTACGGACCCGGCCTCGCGGCCATCGGCATGGTGCTCGTCGCCGAGCGGTACGCCCGCCGGGGCGTGGGCCGCCGACTGATGCGGCACGTCCTGGAGGAGGCGGGGGAGACCCCGCTGACGCTCTACGCCACCCCGAACGGACAGCCGCTCTACGAAGAACTCGGCTTCACCGAGATCGGCCGGTCCGAGATGCTGAAGGGCCTCTTCTCCACGACCGCGCCCGCCCCGCGGGTCGACGTCCGCCCGGCCACCGCCGAGGACCTCCAGGACGTCCTCCGGCTCGACCGGGAGATCTTCGGCCTCGACCGCACCCCGCTCATCACCCGGCTCCCGGCCTTCGCCGACCACCTCCGGGTCGCCGTCGAGGACGGCGCGATCACCGGCTTCGCCGCCGCCTGGCCCAACATGGACACCCATGTCGTCGGCCCGCTGATCGCCCGCGACACGGCCACCGCGCAGGCACTGGTCGCCTCGCTGGCGGCCGCCAGCGACCGCCCGCTCCGCACGGACGTCGACCTCCGTCACACCGAGCTGCTGCGCTGGCTCAAGGAGAACGGACTGAACCCGATCATGACCAACGCCATGATGGTCCGCTCGCTCCCGGACCTCCCCGGCGACGCCGACCGGCGCTTCGCCCCGCTGACCGTCGCGGCGGGCTGACACCACCGGCACGGCACCAGGACCGCATTACTTGCACACGCCCATTATTGCGGCCCCTCGTCTACCCTGGACCGAGCAGGCCGATCGGCGAGGATGAGGACGAGGAGAGACACCATGACCGCGACGGACCCCGCCCTCACCGGGCTCGCACAGCGCTGGTGCGCCCTCTCCCTGCTGCACGGCCGGATCGAGTCCCACATCGAGCGCGCACTGGAGTCCGGCCACGGACTGAGCGTCCGCGAGTACTCGCTCCTCGACGTCCTGAGCCGCCAGCACGACGGCCCCGGCGGACACCTCCAGATGAAGCAGGTCGCCGACGCCGTCGTCCTCAGCCAGAGCGCCACCACCCGCCTGGTCACGCGCCTGGAGGACCGGGGCCTGCTCACCCGCTACCTCTGCACCACCGACCGTCGCGGCATCTACACCGACGTCACCGAGGCCGGCCGGAAGCTCCTGGAGGAGGCCCGCCCCACCAACGACCGAGCACTGCGCGAGGCCCTGGACGAAGCCGCCGAGAACCCGGAGCTGGCCTCCCTGGTCCAGGTCCTCGAAGGCGAGACCACCCCCGTCTGATCGCCCCGCCCGGCGGTCGGCCCGGGCCGTACGCTGCGGGCATGAGCGATCTCGCCATCCGCCCCGCCACCGCGGACGACCTGCCCGCGATCGTCGCGATGCTCGCCGACGACCCCCTCGGCGCCCAGCGGGAGTCCCCGGACGACCCGGCGCCGTACCTCGCCGCCTTCGCCCGGCTCGCGGACGACCCGAACCAGCACCTCGCCGTGGCCACGCGCAACGGGAAGGTCGTCGGCACACTCCAGCTGACGGTCGTCCCCGGCCTCTCCCGGCGCGGCGCCACCCGCTCGATCATCGAGGGCGTACGGATCCACTCCGAGGAGCGCGGCAGCGGCCTGGGCACACTGCTCGTCGAATGGGCCGTCGAGGAGTCCCGGCGTCTGGAGTGCGTGCTGGTCCAGCTGACCTCCGACGTGACCCGCACCGACGCGCACCGCTTCTACGAGCGCCTCGGCTTCGAGGCGAGCCACGTGGGCTTCAAGCGGGCCCTCTGACCTCCTCCGTCCGTGTCCTCATGCCCGTGTTTCACGTGAAACACGGGCATGAGGACACGAGGCTGCCGGTCAGGGCCGGCTCACAGCCCGCGCCAGCCCGCCTCGTCCACCCCGCCCGGGACCGCGTCCCCCGGCTCGTACGGCTCCCGGGTGAAGACGAAGGAGCCGAGGTCGAGATGGCTGACGCTGCCGTCGGGCCGCCGCACCACCCGCAGCGTCTCCCCCGCGTAGTACCCGTCGAGACCGATCCAGCCGCCCCCGGGAAGGGCCCGGAAACGGGCGCGGCGACCGGGCCCCCGCAGCGGCTCCAGAACAAGCCCCCGCTCCGCGCCGAGCCGCAGGCCGTAGGAGTACGTCCCCCAGTACCAGGGCCCGGTCAGCGCCACGAGATCCTGATCGACCTCGGACGCGGGCAGCGGCCGCCACGGCTCGGGGAGCCGCGGCTCGGCCTCGGCCACGATCCGTACGAGCTCGGCGGCCACGGCCCCGGTCTGCGGACCGCTCGTCGCGTTGGCGAGGGCGACACCGGCCACGCCCTCCTCGACGTCCACCCACAGACCGGCGACGAAGCCCGGCAGCGAGCCTCCGTGCCCGATGAGCGTGCCGCCCTCCCCGTACGCCAGCTGGAGCCCGAGGCCGTACCCCATCCGCTCGTCCCCGACGGCCGTCGGCCCGGCCGGGACCCGCATCTCGGCGACGGTCGCGGCGCTCAGCACCCGGTCGTCGCCCTCCGCGAGGAAGAGGCCGAACCGGCAGAGGTCGGCGGCCGTCGACCACAGCTGCCCGGCCGGGGCCATCACCCCCAGGTCCTCGGAGGGCTCGGGCAGCAGGACGTCGGCCCAGGGGTGCACCGCCCAGCCCCCGGCGTGCGGGGCCACCGGCTCCACCGTCGTACGGTCCAGGCCCAGCGGCTCCAGGATCTCGGTGCGCAGCGCCTCCTCCCAGGAGACCCCGCGCACCGCCTCGACCAGCGAGCCGAGCAGGGTGTAACCGGGGTTGGAGTAGTGGAAGCTCCGACCGGACGGGTGGAGCACGGGCGTCTCCCCCAGGACGTCCGCAAGCTCGGGCCGCGACGCCCCCGGCGTCCGCTCCCACCAGGGCGACGGGGTCTCGGCGGCGAGCCCCGCCGTGTGGCCGAGCAGCTGGGCGACGGTCACCTCGCCCACCCCCGTGCCGGGGAGGTGCTTCTCCAGCGGATCGTCGAGACCGATCAGCCCCTCGTCCCGCAGCCTCAGGACGAGCACGGCGGTGAACACCTTGGTGATCGAACCGATCCGGTACTGCGTGTCGGCGTCCGGGGCGTACCCGTCGACGCCGCCGCGGGCACCGCTCCAGACCATCGCGCCCCCACGGGCGACGGCCCCCACGAACGAGGGCGCGCGGCCCTCGCTCTGGGCGCGGGCCACGCGATGCAGCAGGGAACGCTCGGTGGCGGGCAGCAGGGCTTCGAAGGCTGAGGTCATGACCTGATCATGCCGTGCCTCCCCACCCGGGCACGATCAGGTCTGTGCCATGTCCACGAAGCGCGAGTAGTGGCCCTGGAAGGCGACGGTGATGGTGGCCGTCGGGCCGTTGCGGTGCTTGCCGACGATGATGTCGGCCTCGCCGGCGCGCGGGGACTCCTTCTCGTAGGCGTCCTCGCGGTGGAGCAGGATGACCATGTCGGCGTCCTGCTCGATCGAGCCGGACTCACGCAGGTCGGAGACCATCGGCTTCTTGTCGGTGCGCTGCTCGGGGCCACGGTTCAGCTGGGAGAGCGCGATCACCGGGAGCTCCAGCTCCTTGGCGAGGAGCTTGAGGTTTCGCGACATGTCGGAGACCTCCTGCTGGCGGCTCTCGGCGCGCTTGGAGCCGCCGGACTGCATCAGCTGGAGGTAGTCGATGATGACGAGCTTGAGGCCGTTGCGCTGCTTGAGGCGCCGGCACTTGGCGCGGATCTCCATCATCGACAGGTTCGGGGAGTCGTCGATGTAGAGCGGGGCCTGCGAGACGTCCGGCATCCGTCGGGCGAGCCGGGTCCAGTCCTCGTCGGTCATCGTGCCGGAGCGCATGTGGTGCAGGGCGACCCGGGCCTCGGCCGACAGCAGGCGCATCGCGATCTCGTTGCGGCCCATTTCGAGGGAGAAGATGACGCTGGGCAGGTTGTGCTTGATCGACGCGGCCCGGGCGAAGTCCAGGGCGAGGGTCGACTTACCCATGGCGGGACGGGCCGCGATGATGATCATCTGGCCGGGGTGGAGTCCGTTGGTGAGCGAGTCGAGGTCGCTGAAGCCGGTGGGCACACCGGTCATCTCGCCGCTGCGGGAGCCGATCGCCTCGATCTCGTCGAGCGCGCCCTCCATGATGTCGCCGAGCGGCAGGTAGTCCTCGGTGGTCCGCTGCTCGGTGACCTTGTAGATCTCCGCCTGGGCCGAGTTCACGATCTCGTCGACGTCGCCGTCGGCCGCGTACCCCATCTGCGTGATCTTGGTGCCGGCCTCGACGAGCCGGCGCAGCACGGCCCGCTCGTGGACGATCTCCGCGTAGTACGAGGCGTTCGCCGCGGTCGGCACCGACTGGACGAGGGTGTGCAGGTAGGAGGCGCCGCCGACGCGGTTGATCTCGCCGCGCTTGGTGAGCTCGGCGCCGACCGTGATGGGGTCGGCGGGCTCGCCCCTGGCGTACAGGTCGAGGATCGCGCCGAAGACGGTCTCGTGCGCGGGCTTGTAGAAGTCGTGGCCCTTGATGATCTCCACGACGTCGGCGATGGCGTCCTTGGAGAGGAGCATGCCGCCGAGCACGGACTGTTCGGCGTCGAGGTCCTGCGGGGGGACCCGCTCGAAGCCGGAGAGTCCGCCGTCCCAGGGCCCGTCGCTGCCGCGCTCGTGCTGTTCCTCGCGGCCGCGGCCGCGTCCCCGGCCTTCGCCCCGTCCCTCACCCCGGGTGCGGACGGGCAGTCGGTCGCTCGGTCCGCCGTCGGCCCAGGGGTCGTCCATGGGCTCGGGAACGCTCACCAGGCCACCTCTTCCGTCCGCTCCGCGGACCTCGCCGCGCCGTTCCTTCTTACGCCACGGCCTTGATCAAAGAGTGGCTTTGCGTCCGCTTCTGGCGCGTCGGGCGCCGGTCCACGGTAGGCCCGCGCGGGGCATCCGCCAATCTGGTTATCCACAGGCTCTGTGGGTGAAGCCGCCATTGCTGTGGATAAGCCACCGGATCCTGTGCACGGACCGGGGGACAGTCATGTGGACAAATTCATAGACCCCACCCCATCACCCCTCTGACCTGCTCTTTTCCCATCCACCGGCTGTGGGGGGGAAAAAGTTTTCCCCCTGGGCCACGATCAGAACAAACAGCCCACACCCGAAGCCCCGATCCCCCCAAAAGTAAGGATCACTAGTGCATTGCATCTCTTACCTGTGGACGATTAGATTGGGCTCATGACCCAGGCCCCCACGAGCTCCAAGGCCGCGCTGCGCCGACACGACCGCGAGATCCTCTCGCTCGCCCTGCCGGCCTTCGGCGCCCTCGTCGCCGAACCGCTCTTCCTCATGCTCGACAGCGCCATCGTGGGGCACCTCGGCACCCCCCAGCTCGCGGGCCTCGCCATCGCCGGCGCCCTGCTCTCCACCGCCGTCAGCGTCTTCGTCTTCCTCGCCTACGCCACCACCGCCGCCGTCGCCCGGCGAGTCGGTGCCGGTGATCCGTCCGCCGCCCTCCGGCAGGGCATCGACGGCATCTGGCTGGCCCTGTTCCTCGGCCTCGCGGTCGCCGCCGTCACCCTGCCCGCCGCCCCCTGGCTGGTCCAGGTCTTCGGCGCCTCCGACACCGCGGCCCCGTACGCCACCACGTACCTCCGGATCTCCCTCCTGGGCATCCCCGCGATGCTGATCGTGCTGGCCGCCACCGGTGTCCTGCGCGGCCTCCAGGACACCCGCACCCCCCTCTACGTGGCCGTCGGCGGCTTCGCGGCCAACGGCGCCCTCAACCTCGTACTGGTCTACGGCGCCGGGCTCGGCATCGCCGGCTCCGCCTGGGGCACCGTCATCGCCCAGTGCGGCATGGCCGCCGCGTACCTCGTCGTGGTCGTCCGGGGCGCCCGGCGGCACGGCGCCTCGCTGCGGCCCGACGCGGTCGGCATCCGGGCCTCCGCCCAGGCCGGTGCCCCGCTCCTGGTCCGTACGCTCTCGCTCCGCGCCGTCCTGATGATCGCCACCGCCGTCGCCGCCCGTCTCGGCGACACCGAGGTCGCGGCCCACCAGATCATCCTCTCCCTGTGGAGCCTGATGGCCTTCGCCCTGGACGCCATCGCCATCGCCGGGCAGGCCATCATCGGCCGCTACCTCGGCGCCGACGACGCGGAGGGCGCCCGCCGGGTCTGCCGCCGGATGGTCCAGTGGGGCGTGGTCTCCGGCGTGGTCCTCGGGCTGTTGCTCGTCCTGACCCGCCCGCTCTTCATCCCGCTCTTCACCGGCGATCCCGCCGTCCAGGACACCCTGCTGCCGGCCCTGCTCGTCGTGGCCCTCTCCCAGCCGGTCTCCGGGGTCGTCTTCGTCCTCGACGGCGTTCTCATGGGCGCCGGCGACGGCCCCTACCTCGCCTGGGCGATGCTGCTCACTCTGGCGGTCTTCGCCCCCGTCGCCCTGCTCGTGCCGGCGCTCGGCGGCGGACTGACGGCGCTCTGGTGGGCGATGACGCTGATGATGACGGTCCGGATGGCCACCCTCTGGTTCCGGATGCGCTCCGGCCGCTGGATCGTCACGGGCGCCACCCGCTGACCGTTCCACGAGGGCTGTTTCACGTGAAACACCCCGTTTCACGTGAAACAGCGGAAGGGCCGCATCCCTGACGGGATGCGGCCCTTCTGCCGGCTTCTGCCGAGCGCAGCGTTACGCGGCGACGACCTCGACGCCGAGCTTCGCGGCGACCTCGGGGTGCAGACGCACGGACACCTGGTGCGAGCCCAGGGTCTTGATCGGCGAGCCGAGCTCGACACGACGCTTGTCGACCTCGGGGCCACCGGCGGACTTGATCGCCGTGGCGATGTCGGCCGGGGTCACGGAGCCGAAGAGACGGCCGGCGTCGCCGGAGCGAACGGCCAGGCGCACCTTCGTGCCCTCGAGCTTGGCCTTGATCTCGTTGGCCTGCTCGATGGTCGCGATCTCGTGGATCTTGCGGGCGCGGCGGATCTGCGCCACGTCCTTCTCGCCACCCTTGGTCCAGCGGATCGCGAAACCGCGCGGGACCAGGTAGTTGCGAGCGTAGCCGTCCTTGACCTCGACGACGTCGCCGGCCGCACCGAGGCCGGAGACTTCCTGGGTGAGGATGATCTTCATTAGTCGGTCACCCTTCCCTTATCGCGCGGTGGACGTGTAGGGCAGCAGCGCCATCTCACGGCTGTTCTTGACGGCCGTGGCGACGTCACGCTGGTGCTGCGTGCAGTTGCCGGTCACGCGGCGGGCACGGATCTTGCCGCGGTCGGAAATGAACTTCCGCAGCATGTTCGTGTCCTTGTAGTCCACGTACGCGGTCTTGTCCTTGCAGAACGCGCAGACCTTCTTCTTAGGCTTGCGCACAGGCGGCTTCGCCATGGTGTTTCTCCTGTGTGATCAAGAAGTGGGGGTACGAGCTGCTTCGAGGGCCGGGCCCTAGAAGGGGGGCTCGTCCGAGTAGCCGCCGCCGGAGTTGCCACCCCAGCCGCCGCCTCCGCCGCCCTGCTGGCCGCCGGAGGAGGGGCCGCCGGTCGCCCAGGGGTCGTCGGAGGAGGCTCCGCCGCCGCCCTGCTGGCCGCCGCCGGAGTTGCCACCCCAGCCGCCGCCACCCTGCTGGCCGCCGCCGAATCCACCGCCGCCACCCTGGCCACCGCGGCCGGTGGTCTTGGTGACCTTGGCCGTGGCATTGCGCAGGCTGGGGCCGACTTCCTCGACGTCCAGCTCGAAGACCGTGCGCTTGACGCCCTGGTTGTCCTCGTAGGACCGCTGCTTCAGCCGGCCCTGCACGACGACGCGCATGCCGCGCTGGAGGGACTCGGCGACGTTCTCCGCCGCCTGACGCCAGACCGAGCAGGTCAGGAAGAGGCTCTCGCCGTCCTTCCACTCGTTGGTCTGACGGTCGAAGGTGCGGGGAGTGGACGCGACGCGGAACTTCGCGACCGCCGCACCGGACGGGGTGAAGCGCAGCTCGGGGTCGTCGACGAGATTGCCGACGACCGTGATGACGGTCTCGCCTGCCATGGGTGAACCTCTCGGCGGGATTGCTTCTGGCTGCTTGCTGCTACTCGGACCCGATTACCGCTGAGCCGGAGCTCAGTGGGTCTCGGGACGGAGGACCTTGGTCCGGAGGACCGACTCGTTCAGGTTCATCTGGCGGTCGAGCTCCTTGACGACCGCAGGCTCGGCCTGCAGGTCGATGACCGAGTAGATGCCCTCGGGCTTCTTCTTGATCTCGTAGGCGAGACGACGACGGCCCCAGGTGTCGACCTTCTCGACCTTTCCGTTGCCCTCACGGACGACGGAGAGGAAGTTCTCGATCAGCGGGGAGACAGCGCGCTCCTCGAGATCGGGGTCGAGGATGACCATCACCTCGTAGTGACGCATGTGGAACCCACCTCCTTTGGACTCAGCGGCCACGGTCGTTCCGTGGCAGGAGGGTCGTGATGCGTGAGCGACGGTATCGGCCACCACCGACAACCGGCCCGGCGAGCGGGGCGGATCGGCGGCTCCTGGCAGAACCAGGGCAGACACCGGCGCAGACCGTACAGAGTACCCGCCCATCGCCTTGCGGTTGAAATCCGGCGGGGAGGGGACGCAATCTGTACACAACGGACGTCGGCGGCGCTAAGATGCGCCGCCCTCCGCACGGCACGCCAGGAGGTGCCCCATGGCACAGGCAATGCGACCCGATCCCGGCCACTCCCTCTTCTCGACGGACGGCAAGCCCCACCCGCTCCAGGACACCCTGCTCGCCCTGACGCTGGTCCTCGGCATCCTGTCCTTCGTCACGGCGCAGTTCCACAGCCTGCACCTGCTCAGCTCGTGGTCGGGCCTGATCGGCATCCTGACCGGTGCCTACGGACAGTTCATCTCCGTCACCACCCGCGAACGCTTCTTCCTGATCATCGGCCTCGGCGCCGCGGGCGTGGGCTTCTACCTCGGCATGGCCCACGGAGGGCTCTTCGGCGGCGTGATCAGCTGACCCCGGGCACGGCGCGATCAGCTGACATCGAGCACCCCGATCAGCTGACGCCTGGCACGTCAGGGACCCAGCGGCCCTTCGGGGCGCTCCCCGGCCACAGTAGGCTTCGGCGCGAGAGCCGGAGCCCCTGACCGATGGGGACACACCTGCCGAGGAGCGCCCCGCATGAGCCTGACCCTGAGGACCATCAGCCGAGAGCAGCATCTGGCGTACATCCAGACCCTGCCCGGCGCGAGCCACTGCCAGGTCCCGGCGTGGGCTGACGTGAAGACCGAGTGGCGGTCGGAGAACCTGGGCTGGTTCGACAAGAACGGCGAGCTCGTCGGCGTCGGTCTGGTCCTCTACCGGCAGCTCCCCAAGCTCAAGCGCTACCTCGCCTACCTCCCCGAGGGCCCGGTCATCAACTGGTACGCCCCCAACCTCGACGAGTGGCTCCAGCCGATGCTGGCCCACCTCAAGCAGCAGGGCGCCTTCTCGGTGAAGATGGGCCCGCCGGTCGTCATCCGCCGCTGGGACGCGGCCGCGATCAAGTCCGGCATCCAGGACCCGGACGTCAAGCGCCTCAAGGACGTCCAGGCCACCCACGTCGAGCCGCGCGCCTTCGAGGTCGCCGACCGGCTGCGCCGGATGGGCTGGCAGCAGGGCGAGGACGGCGGTGCCGGCTTCGGCGACGTGCAGCCCCGCTACGTCTTCCAGGTCCCGCTCGCCAACCGCTCCCTCGACGACGTCCTCAAGGGCTTCAACCAGCTGTGGCGCCGCAACATCAAGAAGGCCGAGAAGGCCGGCGTCGAGGTCGTCCAGGGCGGTTACGAGGACCTCGCCGAGTGGCAGCGCCTGTACGAGATCACCGCCGTCCGCGACAAGTTCCGGCCGCGCCCGCTCTCGTACTTCCAGCGCATGTGGACCGTCCTCAACAACGAGGACCCCAACCGGATGCGCCTGTACTTCGCCCGCCACAACGGCGTGAACCTCTCCGCGGCGACCATGCTCGTCGTCGGCGGCCACGTCTGGTACTCGTACGGCGCCTCCGACAACATCGGCCGCGAGGTCCGGCCGTCCAACGCCATGCAGTGGCGGATGCTCCGCGACGCGTACGCGATGGGCGCGACCGTCTACGACCTGCGCGGCATCTCCGACTCGCTCGACGAGACCGACCACCTCTTCGGCCTGATCCAGTTCAAGGTCGGCACGGGCGGCGAGGCCGTGGAGTACGTCGGCGAATGGGACTTCCCGCTGAACAAGCTCCTGCACAAGGCGCTGGACATCTACATGTCGCGCCGCTGACGGTTGCGTAGTCTCGTACACGTCTCGCACACGCGTCCCGTACGCGCGTCTCACAGCAACCACCAGAAAGGTCCGGGCCGGCCATGGCGCTCTCCCTCTACGTCGACACCGCTCGCTGGCGGGCGCACCAGAAGACCGTGATCGACCAGTTTCCCGGTCTGATCCCGGTCTGCAAGGGCAACGGCTACGGCTTCGGGCACGAGCGGCTCGCCGAGGAGGCGGCCCGGTTCGGCGCCGACATGCTCGCGGTGGGGACCACGTACGAGGCCGCGAAGATCAAGGACTGGTTCGGCGGCGACCTGCTGGTCCTCACCCCGTTCCGGCGCGGCGAGGAGCCGGTGCCGCTGCCCGACCGGGTGGTCCGTTCCGTCTCCTCCGTGGACGGCGTGCACGCCCTGGTCGGCGCCCGGGTCGTCATCGAGGTCATGAGCTCGATGAAGCGGCACGGCGTCCGCGAGGACGAGCTCGGGCTGCTCCCCGCCGCGATCGAGGACGTCCGCCTGGAGGGCTTCGCCCTGCACCTGCCGCTCGACCGCCCGGACGGCACGGACGCCGTCGAGGAGGTCATCGCCTGGATGGACCGGCTGCGCGCCGCCCGGCTGCCGCTCCACACCATGTTCGTGAGCCACCTGCGGGCCGAGGAGCAGGCCCGGCTCCAGCAGCAGTTCCCGCAGACCCGGTTCCGCGCCCGGATCGGCACCCGGCTGTGGCTGGGCGACCACGAGGCCACCGAGTACCGCGGCTCGGTCCTGGACGTCACCCGGGTCGCCAAGGGCGACCGCTTCGGCTACCGCCAGCAGAAGGCCGCGTCGGACGGCTGGCTGGTCGTGGTCGCGGGCGGCACCTCGCACGGCGTGGGCCTGGAGGCCCCGAAGGCGATGCACGGCGTGATGCCGCGCGCCAAGGGCGTGGCCCGGGCCGGTCTGGCCACGGTCAACCGGAACCTGTCGCCGTTCGTCTGGGCGGGCAAGCAGCGCTGGTTCGCCGAGCCGCCGCACATGCAGGTGTCGATCCTCTTCGTGCCCGCCGACGCGCAGGAGCCGCAGGTCGGCGACGAGCTGGTGGCGCACCTGCGGCACACCACGACGCAGTACGACCGGCTCGTCGAGCGCTGAGCCGGCCGTACGTCACCCCTCCGCGGTCACCCCCGGGAGCCCTCGGCCCCGGGGGTTCCCCATGTCACCGGCGTCTCCGGCCCGCCGGACTCGGCCGCGGGGGCCGCGTGCCGGGCCGGCCGGGCGGCCCTGCCCGCCACGAAGACGTCCGGGGCGCCGTCCAGGACGCCCCCCGAGGGGTCGTCGGAGCCGCCTCCCCGCCGCACCGGGTCCTTCTCGGGCGCCAGGACGTCCCGTACGACCATGGCGCACAGGTACAGCGTGCCCAGCAGGTGCAGCACGATCGCGAAGTGGTAGCCGTCCAGCGGCAGGCCCTGCTTGTTGCCGCTGCCGGTGAAGGCGAGGTACATCCAGATGCCGAGGTAGTACAGGACCTCGCAGGACTGCCAGATCAGGAAGTCCCGCCAGCGCGGCCGGGCGAGCACGGCGAGCGGCACCAGCCAGAGCACGTACTGCGGCGAGTAGACCTTGTTGACGAGGACGAACGCGGCGACCGTCAGGAACGCCAGCTGGGCGAGGCGGGGCCGGCGGGGCGCGGTGAACGCCAGCCAGCCGATCCCGCCCGCGGCCAGCGCCAGGAGCAGCACCGCGTACAGATTGGCCCGCTCGGGCGGGATCGTCTGGCCGCTTCGCTGGCTGACGATCAGCCAGACCGAGCCGAAGTCCACGTTCCGGGCGCGGCTGAACACGTAGAACTGCTTCCAGCCGTCGGTCGCGAGGAGCATCACCGGCAGGTTCACCACCAGCCAGGAGCCCGCCGCGCCCAGCAGCGCCGTGCCGAACGCGCGCCACTTCCCGGCCCGCCAGGAGAGCAGCAGCAGCGGCCACAGGAGCAGCAGCGGGTAGAACTTGGCGGCGACGGCGAGGCCGAGCAGGACGCCGGCGGCGAGCGGCCGGGAGCGGGCCCACATCAGGAGCGCCGCGGCGGTGAGGGCCACGGCCAGCAGGTCCCAGTTGATGGTGGCGGTCAGCGCCAGGGAGGGCGCCAGGGCGACGAGCAGACCGTCCCAGGGGCGGTCGCGGTGGGTCCGGGCCACACAGACGGCGAGGACGGCCGCGCAGACCATCAGCAGGCCGGCGTTGATCAGCCAGTACGCCTGCTCGCGGGCCTGGAGCTCGCCGCCGGGTGTCAGCCAGGACGCGACCTCCATGAAGAGCCCCGTCAGGACGGGGTACTCCAGGAACGGCAGGTCGCCGGGGATCCGGTCGAAGTACGGCACCAGGCCGTCGGCGAAGCCGCGTCCGGCGAAGAGGTGCGGGATGTCCGAGTAGCAGGCGTGCGTGTACTGGGAGGTGGTGCCGCGGAACCAGGCCCAGTTGTAGCAGGGGAGTTTCTGCACCATGCCGAGGGCGAACATGCCGATGGCCACGAGGGCGACCACCCGCACCGGGGTGAACTGCCCGCCGGCGGGCCCGCTGCCGGGCAGGGCGTGGCGCCCGTAGCGGCCGCCGATGAGCTCGCTGCCCGCGGCGGCCACCTCGTCCCGCCGGGTGGGGGCGACGGGCGGCCTGCCCTCGCGCGCTCCGTCCGGCGGCGCGGGCCCGTCCAGGGGGCCGCTCGTCTTCTTCAGGCTCGGCATGGGGGACATCCTGCCGTACGCCCCTGGGAATCCGGCCGCGAGCGGGGCGGGAATCCGGTCCTGGGAACGCGGGAGGGCCGTCGCGCCCGCCCCGTACGTGTTCGTACGAAGCGGGCGCGACGGCCCTCGGTCGGCCGGGTCGGCCCGGGTCGGCTTGAGTGCGACCCGGGTCAGCCGAAGAGCGATCCTCCGGTGGTTCCGTCGGTCGGCTCCTCGCCGCCGCCACCGCCGTTCCCGTTGCCGCCGTTCCCGTTGCCGCCGCCGGGGTCCGTCGTCGTCGTGTCCGTCGGCGTCGGCTCCGTGGTGTCCGTCGGCGTCGGACCGGTGGCCCCACCGTCGGTGCCGCCGCCGGAGTCACCCCCGCCCGTGGTGGTGGTGTCGCAGTTCCAGTCCCAGACGCCGCAGGTGGTCTTGCCGGGCTTCGGCTCCTTGGTGGTCGGACGGCCCGGGTTGGTGGGCGTCGTCGGGGGAGTCGTCGTCGGCTCGGTGGTGGTGGGCGTCTCGGTCGGGGTCGGCGACTCGGTCGGGGTCTCGGTGGCCGTCGGGGTGGGCGTGGCGCCACCGCCGTAGACCGCCCGGGCGTCCGCCAGCTTCTCCGGCTCGGGGAAGTCCTCGGCGGGCAGGTCCGCGACCGCGTCGGTCATGTAGTCGTTCCAGATGCGGGACGGGAAGGACGAACCGTGGATCGTCTTCTGGCCGCCCGTGCCGTACATCGACTCGAACTTGCGGTCCTTCTTCGTCTCGTCGTCGTCGAAGCGGTACATGTCGATCGCGGTCGACAGCTGCGGGGTGTAGCCGACGAACCAGGCCGACATGTTGTCGTCGGTGGTACCGGTCTTGCCGGCCACCTGGCGGCCCGGGATGGCGGCCTTGCGGCCGGTGCCCTTCTTGTCCTCGACGACGCTGCGGAGCACGTCGGTGACGTTGGAGGCGACGGCCGTGGAGAAGGCCTGCTGGGCCCCTTCCTTGTGCTCGTAGATGACCTGGCCGCTCTTGAGGACCTTGGTCACCGAGTACGGCTCGTTGCGCATGCCCTGGTTGGCGAAGGTGGCGTAGGAGCCGGCCATGCGGATCGCGCTCGGGCTGGAGATGCCGAGGGAGAAGGTCGGGGTGTCCTCCTGCACCAGGGAGTCGGGCCGCAGACCCGCGTCGATGGCCGCCTGGCGCACCTTGTCGATGCCGATGTCCATGCCCAGCTGCACGAAGGGGGAGTTGGCGGAGACGACCATGGCCTGGCGCAGGCTCATCTGGCCGTAGCTGGTGTCGCCCTCGTTGTTCTGCAGCCACTCCTTGCCGTTCTCGTCGTGCCAGATCTCGCCGTTGTACTTGCGGATCTTGAGGTTGTCCTTGCCGCTGTAGCGGCTCTTGTCGGGGTCGACGAGGGTGCGCGTGGAGGCGTCCTGCGTCGCCGGCTTCTCCGGGTCGCGGACACCGTCCTTCATCGCGGCGGCGAGCACGAAGGGCTTGAAGGTCGAGCCGACCTGGGCGCCGGTGGTGTCGGCGTTGTTGGTGTAGTGCTTGGTCGCGTCCTGGCCGCCGTAGAGGGCCACGATCTTCCCGGTCTTGACGTCGACGGAGGCGCCGCCGAACTGGACGTGGGTGTCCGTCTCCGGGCGCTTCTTCTCGTCGATGTACTCGTCGTAGATCTTCTTGACCGAGTCCTGCATGGCCTCCACCTTCTTCTTGTCGAAGGTGGTGTGGATCTCGTATCCGCCCAGGTTCAGGGCCTCTTCGCTGATGTCGTACTTGCTGCGGAAGTTGGCCTTCGCGGTGGCGACCAGGTAGCCGATCTGGCCGCCCAGCTTCGCGTCCGCCTTCGGCGCCCTGATCTTCGGCAGGGCCGTGTACTTCGCCCGCTCCTCCGCCGAGATCTTCCCGTCCTTGACCATCTCGTCGAGGATCCAGGACCAGCGCTTGGTGAGCCGCTCCAGGTTGTTCTGGGGGGTGGCGTTGGGGTCGACCTCGGGGTAGCCGGCCGGGTCGAAGTACGTGGCGCCCTTGAGCACGGAGGCGAGGACCGCCGACTCGGAGGCGTTGAGGTCCTTGGCGTCCTTGTCGAAGTACGCGCGGGCGGCGGCCTGGATGCCGTAGGCGTTGCGGCCGTAGTACGCGGTGTTGAGGTAGCCGGCCAGGATCTCGGGCTTCTCGACCTCGTTGCCGACCTTGATGGAGATGAAGAGTTCCTTCACCTTCCGGGAGAGGGTCTGCGACTGGTCGTTGAGCAGGCCGTTCTTCACGTACTGCTGGGTGATGGTCGAGCCGCCCTGGGTCTGGCCGCCTTTCGCCATGTTCCAGACGGCGCGGCCGATGCCCATCGGGTCGACGCCCCAGTCCGTGCGGAAGGTCTTGTTCTCGGCCGAGATCACGGCCTCCTGCATGACCATCGGGATCTGGTCGATGCCGATGATCTGGCGGTTCTGGCCGGCGCCGGTGGCGACCATGCGGCTGCCGTCGGCCCAGTAGTAGATGTTGTTCTGGGAGGTCGCGGTCGCATCCACCTCGGGGATGCCCACCTTCGAGTACGCGACGACGGAGCCGCCCATGAGCAGCGCGAAGAAGAACAGGAACGTACCCGTGACGAGCTTCCAGGACGGCATCCAGCGGCGCCAGCCGTACTTGTCGTGGCGCGGGTAGTCGATCAGCCGCTTCTTGCCCGGCGGACGGCCGCCCGGGCCGCCGCCGCGTCCGCCACCGCCGCCACCGCCTCCGCGGCGGCCACCGCCGCCGGGGCCGTTCGGTCCGCCGGGGCCGCCCGCGGGCGCGCGTCGGCGGCCGCCCCGCTGGGCGGCGCGCCGGGCCTCCGCGCGGCCGCCGTACGGGCGCGCCTCCTCCCCGTGGGAGGACGATGACCCGTACGAACCGGAGGACCCGTAGGGGGTCGGCGATCCGTACGGAGGAGTCCCCGTACCGGGGTCATGGGCCGGGGCCGCCCGGCGGCCCGTCGGCTGCTGGGCGGCGCGTCGTGCCGCCGCACGGCCGCCCGTCGGCGGCTCCTGCGACGGCATCCTGCGACGGTGCTCGCTCATCGAACGACTACTCCTCGGGCAGGCGCGTGCGCCTGGAAGCGGCAGTTGAGTTCCGGTCCCCCCGAAATGCGTACGGCCGGAGCCCATCGAAGGCCCCTTCCGTACCGCAGCCGGTCACCCGCTGCACTGACGCCCCAGCGCGGCTCCTGGTTCCCGGTGGTGTGCATGCCGCACAGACTACGCACGGCCAAAACCCCTCTTGCACCGGAGTTCACCCCAAAACAGGCAACTCGAACACTGTGAATTGACGATGTGACGCCGGTCACGGCACCCCGACTTGTCCGACCTCTCGGGCCGTTCTATCGTCGGGATGTATCGAGCCGATACATCGGGACGGCATAAAGCTGCCCGAGGCCGTACGAGACCGCGGTACAAGGTTTCCGGGAACAGGACCAGGGACGGAGGAGGCGACGCATGAGCAGACGCTCCGGCATCCTCGAGTTCGCCGTTCTCGGTCTGCTGCGCGAAGCCCCCATGCACGGCTACGAGCTGCGCAAGCGCCTCAACACCTCGCTCGGCATCTTCCGGGCGTTCAGCTACGGGACGCTCTACCCCTGCCTCAAGACGCTGGTCGCCAACGGCTGGTTGATCGAGGAACCGGGCAGCGCCCCCGAGGAGGCGCTCGCCTCCTCGCTCGCGGGACGCCGGGCCAAGATCGTCTACCGGCTGACCGCGGAAGGTAAGGAGCACTTCGAGGAGCTCCTCTCCCACACCGGTCCCGATGCCTGGGAGGACGAGCACTTCGCCGCCCGCTTCGCGTTCTTCGGCCAGACCGAGCGCGAGGTGCGGATGCGGGTCCTGGAAGGCCGCCGCAGCCGGCTGGAGGAGCGCCTGGAGAAGATGCGCGCCTCGCTGGCCCGGACGCGCGAACGGCTCGACGACTACACGCTTGAGCTCCAGCGCCACGGAATGGAGTCCGTGGAGCGCGAAGTGCGCTGGCTGAACGAGCTCATCGAGAGCGAACGGGCGGGACGCGACCAGCGCTCCCCCGACGCTCCGCACGACAACGATTCTGGAGAGACGGGCGGCCTGCCCCGGCACGGGGGCAGTACCCGGCCGGATCCGTCCGACGACACCGCCAAGTGAAACCCTGCGCCAGCAGGGCTTCCACGATCACACAGGGAGCAACCGGAATGGGTTCGGTTCGCGTAGCCATCGTCGGCGTGGGCAACTGCGCCGCGTCGCTGGTGCAGGGCGTCGAGTACTACAAGGACGCCGACCCGGCGTCCAAGGTGCCCGGCCTGATGCACGTCCAGTTCGGCGACTACCACGTCCGTGACGTGGAGTTCGTCGCCGCCTTCGACGTCGACGCGAAGAAGGTCGGCCTCGACCTCGCGGACGCCATCGGCGCCAGCGAGAACAACACCATCAAGATCTGCGACGTGCCCGCCTCCGGCGTCACCGTCCAGCGCGGCCACACCCTCGACGGCCTCGGCAAGTACTACCGCGAGACCATCGAGGAGTCCGCCGAGGCCCCGGTCGACGTCGTCCAGGTCCTCAAGGACAAGCAGGTCGACGTCCTCGTCTGCTACCTGCCCGTCGGCTCCGAGGACGCGGCGAAGTTCTACGCCCAGTGCGCCATCGACGCCAAGGTCGCCTTCGTCAACGCCCTCCCGGTCTTCATCGCCGGCACCAAGGAGTGGGCGGACAAGTTCACCGAGGCCGGTGTCCCGATCGTCGGCGACGACATCAAGTCCCAGGTCGGCGCGACCATCACCCACCGCGTGATGGCCAAGCTCTTCGAGGACCGCGGTGTCATCCTCGACCGCACGATGCAGCTGAACGTCGGCGGCAACATGGACTTCAAGAACATGCTCGAGCGCGAGCGCCTGGAGTCCAAGAAGATCTCCAAGACGCAGGCCGTCACCTCCCAGATCCCCGACCGGGACCTCGGCGAGAAGAACGTCCACATCGGCCCGTCCGACTACGTCGCGTGGCTCGACGACCGCAAGTGGGCCTACGTCCGCCTTGAGGGCCGCGCCTTCGGTGACGTCCCGCTGAACCTGGAGTACAAGCTCGAGGTCTGGGACTCCCCGAACTCCGCGGGTGTCATCATCGACGCCCTGCGCGCCGCGAAGATCGCCAAGGACCGCGGCATCGGCGGCCCGATCCTCTCCGCGTCGAGCTACTTCATGAAGTCCCCGCCGGTCCAGTACTTCGACGACGAGGCCCGCGCCAACGTCGAGAAGTTCATCAAGGGCGAGGTCGAGCGCTGACCTCCCGAGGTCTGAGACGTTCCACCTGACGAGGGTCCCCGCGGCACTGCCCGGGGACCCTCGCCGTATGTGAGTCTTGCTGCCATGTCCGTCGTACGTGATCTGCGCGTACTGCTGCGCCTGCGCGACTTCCGGCGCCTGCTCACCGTCCGGCTGCTCTCCCAGTGCGCCGACGGGGTCTACCAGGTCGCCCTGGCCACGTACGTCGTCTTCTCCCCCGAGAAACAGACCTCCCCCGCGGCCATCGCCTCCGCCATGGCCGTGCTCCTGCTCCCGTACTCCGTCATCGGCCCCTTCGCCGGCGTCCTCCTGGACCGCTGGCAGCGCCGCCAGGTCTTCCTCTACGGGAACCTGCTCCGCGCCCTGTTCGCCGGCGTGACGGCCGTGCTCGTCCTCGTCTCCGTCCCGGACTGGCTCTTCTACGGCTCCGCCCTCTCCGTCACGGCCGTCAACCGCTTCGTCCTCGCGGGGCTCTCCGCCGCCCTGCCCCGGGTCGTCGACGAGGAACGGCTCGTCGTGGCCAACTCGCTCTCTCCCACCGCCGGCACCCTCGCCGCCACCGTCGGCGGCGGACTCGCCTTCGGCGTCCGGCTGCTCGCCGACGGCTCCGACGCGGCCGTGGTCGCCTTCGGCGCCGTCCTCTATCTGTGCGCCGCGCTCGCCTCGCTCCGGATCGCCCGTACGCTGCTCGGCCCCGACCCGGACCAGGTGACGCCCCGGCTCTCCACCGCGCTCGCCTCCACCGCCCGGGGGCTCGCCGCCGGACTGCGCCACCTCTCCGAACGCCGGCCGGCCGCACGAGCGCTCACCGCCGTCGGGCTGATGCGCTTCTGCTACGGCGCCCTGCTCGTGACCGTGCTCATGCTCTCCCGGTACACCTGGAGCTCCACCGAATCCGAGGGGCTGGGGCTCCTGGGGATCGCCGTCGCCGCCTCGGGCGCCGGCTTCTTCGCCGCCGCCGTCCTCTCGCCCTGGGGAGTGGGCCGGTTCGGGCCCTTCGGCTGGATGATCCTGTGCTCGGCCGCGGCGGCCGTCCTCGTCCCGGCGCTCGCCCTGCCCTTCGCGCCCGGGCCCTTCCTCGTCGCCGCCTTCGTCCTCGGACTCATCACTCAAGGCGCGAAGATCGCCACCGACACCGTCGTGCAGACCCACGTGGACGACGCCTACCGCGGCCGGGTCTTCTCCCTCTACGACGTGCTGTTCAACGTCGCCTTCGTGGCGGCGGCCGGGGTCGCCGCGCTGATGCTGCCGCCCGACGGCCGCTCCCCGCTGCTGGTCGTACTGGTCGCGGCCGGGTACGCGGGCATCGCCCTGCTGCTGCGAGGAGGGCGCTCAGGGGGGTGATGTTTCACGTGAAACACGAGCTCATGGGTTCCTGGGCTCATAGGTTCACAAGCTCATAGGTTCACAAGCTCATGGGTTCCTGGGCTCATGGGCTCTGCTTCAGGCTCTGTTTCACGTGAAACATGGGGTTCCGCGTCAGTCGCGCGCGGCCCACCACTCCTTGAGCGCGGCCACGGCCCGCTCGTGCTCCATCGGGCCGTTCTCCAGGCGCAGCTCCAGCAGGAACTTGTACGCCTGGCCGACGGCGGGCCCCGGCTTGATCCCCAGGACCTCCTGGATCTGGTTGCCGTCGAGGTCGGGACGGATCGAGTCCAGCTCCTCCTGCTCCTGGAGCTGGGCGATCCGCTGCTCCAGGCCGTCGTAGGCGCGAGAGAGCGCGGCCGCCTTGCGCTTGTTGCGCGTGGTGCAGTCCGAGCGGGTCAGCTTGTGGAGCCGGGAGAGCAGCTGACCGGCGTCACGGACGTAGCGGCGCACGGCCGAGTCGGTCCACTCGCCCGTCCCGTACCCGTGGAAGCGCAGGTGCAGCTCCACGAGACGCGAGACGTCCTTGATCATCTCGTTGGAGTACTTCAGCGCGGTCATGCGCTTCTTGGTCATCTTGGCGCCCACCACCTCGTGGTGGTGGAAGGAGACGCGGCCGTCCTTCTCGAAGCGGCGGGTGCGCGGCTTGCCGATGTCGTGGAGCAGTGCGGCGATCCGCAGCACCAGGTCCGGGCCGTCCTCCTCCAGGTCGATCGCCTGCTCCAGAACGGTCAGGGAGTGCTCGTACACGTCCTTGTGCCGATGGTGCTCGTCGCTCTCCAGGCGCAGCGCAGGCAGCTCGGGAAGGACATGGGCGGCGAGACCGGTCTCGACGAGCAGGCCGAGCCCCTTCCGCGGGTGCGTGGAGAGCAGCAGCTTGTTCAGCTCGTCCCGGACGCGCTCGGCGGAGACGATCTCGATCCGGCCCGCCATCTCGGTCATCGCCGTGACGACCCCGGGGGCGACCTCGAAGTCGAGCTGAGCGGCGAAGCGGGCCGCCCGCATCATGCGCAGCGGGTCGTCGGAGAAGGACTCCTCGGGCGTGCCCGGGGTGCGCAGCACACGGGCCGCGAGGTCCTCCAGGCCGCCGTACGGGTCGATGAACTCCTTCTCGGGGAGTGCCACGGCCATCGCGTTGACGGTGAAGTCACGCCGGACGAGGTCCTCGTCGATGGAGTCGCCGTAGGAGACCTCGGGCTTGCGGGAAGTGCGGTCGTACGCCTCGGAGCGGTACGTCGTGACCTCGATCTGGAAGTTCTGGACAGCGTCTCCGACGCGGGCCTCTTTCTGAGCACCGACGGTCCCGAAGGCGATCCCGACCTCCCACACCGCGTCGGCCCAGGGGCGGACGATCTTCAGGACGTCCTCGGGGCGGGCGTCCGTGGTGAAGTCCAGGTCGTTGCCGAGCCGGCCGAGGAGGGCGTCCCGTACCGAGCCGCCGACCAGGGCGAGGCGGAATCCGGCCTCCTGGAAGCGGCGGGCGAGGTCGTCGGCGACAGGGGACACGCGCAGCAGTTCACTGACGGCGCGGCGCTGCACCTGGCTCAGTTCGGTCGAGGTGTCTTCGTTGGCGTTCGGCACAACAGAAAAGGGTACGTGCCCCGCTCCACCCCGACGCCCCCGTTTTCCCGGCGCCCCCGCGTCATCGGCTGGAGGAGTCCCCGGCACCCGGCCCCTTCGTGCCTCGTTACCATGCCTGGACACAGCAACCGGAACCACTGGCATCACGGGCACCACCGACAACGACGAGGACGGGCGAACGCGTGGCTGAGGCGGCAGCTTTCCAGGGAACCGGTCCCTCACCTGCCCGCCGATGGCTGCGGCGCACCCTCACCGTCGCCGTCGGCGCACCGCTCCTCGCCGGCCTGCTCCAGAGCCCCTCCGCCCCTTCGGCGCGGGCCGCGGAGGAGGGCACGGGTTCGCGGACCGTCGATGTGTCGATCGACACGCTCACCCCGAGCGCCCCGGTCGAAGGGGACACCGTCACCGTCACCGGCACGCTGACCAACCGCGGCAAGCGGGCCGTCACCGACGCCACGGTGAACCTGCGGGTCGGCCCCCGGATGTCCAGCCGCAGCGAGATCGACCAGGTCGCCCGGCGGAAGGGCTTCCGCTCCGACAGCGACCCACGGCCGCTGGACACCACCCCCGAGATCGACATCCCGCGCCTGGAGGTCGGCGTCAGCCACGACTTCCGGATCTCCGTGCCCGTCTCCAGGCTGGACCTCGACGACGACGGCGGCATCTACCAGCTGGGCGTCTCGATCACCGGCCACACCTCCGAGCAGCAGCAGTACCGCGTCCTCGGCATCGAGCGGACCTTCCTGCCGTACCAGCCCGAGCCCACCGGCAAGCGGACCCAGCTCACCTACCTCTGGCCGCTGATCTCCTCGGCCCACATCTCCGCCGACACCGCCCCGGACGACCAGCAGACCCCCGTCTTCCAGGACGACGCCCTGGCGGAGGAGCTGCGCCCGGGCGGCCGCCTGGACGAACTGGTCACCCTCGGCAAGGACCTCCCGGTCACCTGGGTGATCGACCCGGACCTGCTGGCCTCCGTCGACGCCATGGCCAACGGCTACCGGGTCAAGGACGGCACCGGGCACACCCCCGGCAAGGAGGCCAACCGGAAGCTGGCCGAACGCTGGCTCGGCATGCTGGAGCAGGCGGTGCAGGGCCGCAAGGTGGTCGCGCTGCCCTTCGCCGACCCCGACCTCGCCTCCCTCGCCCACCGGGGCAAGGCCGTCCCCGGCTCGCTGCAGCACCTCCAGTCGGCGACCCAGCTGGCCGGATCGACCGTCGAGACGGTCCTCCACGTCCAGCCGTCCACCGACTTCGCCTGGCCCGTCGAAGGCGCCCTCGACCCCTCGGTCGTGGCGGTCGCGACCTCGGCCGGCGCCCGCAAGGTGATCGCCCGCAGCGACAGCATCCAGGACGACGACCTCCCCTACACGCCCACCGCGGCCCGCCCGCTCGGCGGGGGCACCACGGCGCTGGTGAGCGACGCGGAGCTGTCCACCGCCTTCCAGGGCGACATGGTCCGGGCCGAGAACTCGACCCTCGCCGTCCAGGAGTTCCTGGCACAGACCCTCGCGATCACCCTGGAGCAGCCGGAGAACCAGCGCAGCGTCGTGGTCGCCCCGCAGCGGATGCCGAGCGTGGCACAGGCCCAGGCGATGGCCGCCGCCGTACGCGGGCTCGGCGCCCGCCGCTGGACCCAGCCGCTCGACCTGGTCGCCGCGGCGGCGGCCAAGCCCGACCCCGACGCCTCCACCACGGTGCCCCGCGCCTCGCAGTACCCGAAGAAGCTCCGGGACGGCGAGCTCCCGGTGGAGGCTTTCCGGGACATGAAGACCACCCGCGACGAGCTCGACGACTTCAAGGTCGTCCTCAGCCTGCCGAACCGGGTCGTCCCCCCCATCGGCAACGCGATCAACCGCGAGATGTCCACCTCCTGGCGCGGCCGGGCGAGCGCCGCGACGATCTACCGCGTCGACGTCCAGGACGTCCTCCAGGGACTCACCAAGGGCGTCCTGCTCGTCGACAAGTCCGACCTGACCCTCTCGGGCCGCAGCGCCACCATCCCCGTCACGGTGCAGAACAAGCTGCTCCAGGACGTGAAGGGGCTCGTCCTGCGGCTGACCTCCAGCAACAAGACCCGCCTGAACGTCGACGGCGAGAGCTGGGCCGAACTGCCCGTCGCGGTCCGCGCCGGACACAGCCAGTCGGTGAAGTTCCCCGCCTCGGCCAACGCCAACGGCCAGGTCTCGATGACCGCCCAGCTCTACACCGCGGACGGCACGCCCTACGGCGCCCCGATGGACTTCACCGTGAAGGTCTCCGAGATGACCCCGACGGTGATGCTGGTCATCGCCGGTGGTGTACTGCTCCTCGTCCTCGCCGGCGTCCGCATGTACACCCAGCGCAAGCGCCTGGCCGCCCGCGCCGCCGAAGCGGAGACGGCGGAGACGGAGCCGACGGCGGAGACCGAGACCGAGGCGGAAGCCGACGCGGAGGTCACCACCGACGGAGCCGGGCACCCGAGTGACCCGGACACGGACACCGGCTCCGAAAGCGGCGACCCGTCGGGCCCGGGTGAGAAAGTGGACCGTTGAGCGATGTCGTGGCCGGTCGGCCGGGGACGATGAGGTGGGGTAAACCATGAACGCGCCGTACGACGCTGAGCGCGGCCAGGACGCGGGCGGCGCCGCACCGTCCGGCGGCACGCCCGCGGCTCCCGCCGGGCCGGGCGGACAGCCGGCCCCGCAGACCCCGCCGCAGGGACAGCCCGGCCGACCGCCCCAGAGCGCTCAGACCCCGCGGGCTCCGTACGCGCAGGGCCCGCACCCCGCGCAGTCGCAGGACCCGTCCGCGTACCCCGAGAACCCGTACGCCCAGGACCCCTACGTCCAGGACGCCTATGCCCACGACCCGTACCGGGCACAGGACCTGTCCGCGCAGGACCCGGTGGGCGAGGCGCTCTACGACCGCGCCGCCCACCCGCCGCCCCCGCCGGGCACGTACCAGGACCCGCACGCGCTCTACCAGCAGCCGGCCGCACCGCAGCACGCCCCGGACCCGCGCGTCTGGGCCCAGACCCCCGCGCCCGAGCCCGACGGCCCCTCCCGCCACCTCCCGTACGGCGACGACGCCCGCACGGTCCAGTTCACCGGCGTCGACGACCTGGTGACCCGGGCCAGCGAGGAGGAGCAGCCCGAACAGGACGCCTTCGCCCACCTCTACCGGGACCAGCAGGGCCACGTGCCCGCCCCGACCGCCGAACCCGACCCGCTGCCCGCTCCCGCGCCGAAGAAGACCGGCCGCGCCTCCGGACTGCTGAAGTCGAGCGCCGTGATGGCCGCCGGCACCCTGGTCTCCCGGCTCACCGGCTTCGTCCGGTCCCTCGTCATCACCGGCGCCCTCGGCGCCGCGCTCCTCGGCGACACCTTCACCGTCGCCTACACCCTGCCGACGATGATCTACATCCTCACCGTCGGCGGCGGCCTCAACTCGGTCTTCGTGCCGCAGCTGGTCCGCTCGATGAAGAACGACGAGGACGGCGGCGAGGCGTACGCCAACCGCCTGCTCACCCTCGTCATGGTGGCGCTCGGCCTCATCGTGGCCGCCGCCGTCTTCGCGGCCCCCGTCCTGATCCGGCTGATGTCGAACACCATCGCCGACGACGCCGCCGCGAACAGCGTCGCGGTGACCTTCGCCCGCTACTGCCTGCCCACGATCTTCTTCATGGGCGTGCACGTGGTGATGGGACAGATCCTCAACGCCCGTGGCAAGTTCGGCGCGATGATGTGGACCCCCGTCCTCAACAACATCGTCATGATCGTCACCTTCGGCCTGTTCATCTGGGTCTACGGCACCTCCGCCGAGTCCCACATGGGTGTGCAGACCATCCCCGACGAGGGCATCCGCCTCCTCGGCATCGGCACCCTGCTCGGCCTCGTCGTCCAGGCACTGGCGATGATCCCGTACCTCCGCGAGACGGGCTTCCGCTTCCGGCCCCGCTTCGACTGGAAGGGCCACGGCCTCGGCAAGACCGTCAAGCTCGCCAAGTGGACCGTCCTCTTCGTCCTCGCCAACCAGGCGGGCGTCCTGGTCGTCACCCAGCTCGCCACCGCGGCCGGCGAGGAGTCCGGCAAGAACGGCGCCGGTTTCCTCGCGTACTCCAACGCCCAGCTGATCTGGGGCATGCCGCAGGCCATCATCACCGTCTCCGTCATGGCCGCCCTGCTGCCCCGGATCTCCCGCGCCGCCAACGACGACGACCCCGGCGCCGTCCGCGACGACATCTCCCAGGGCCTGCGGAACTCCGCCGTCGCCATCGTCCCGGTCGCCTTCTCCTTCCTGGCCCTCGGCGTCCCGATGTGCACCCTGCTGTACGCCTCCAGCGGCATCGAGGCCGCCCAGGGCATGGGCTTCATCCTGATGGCCTTCGGCCTCGGCCTGATCCCGTACTCCGTGCAGTACGTCGTCCTCCGCGGCTTCTACGCCTACGAGGACACCCGCACCCCCTTCTACAACACGGTCATCGTCGCCGCCGTCAACGCGGCGGCCTCCGCCCTCTGCTACGTCGTGCTGCCCGCCCAGTGGGCCGTCGTCGGCATGGCCGCCGCCTACGGCCTGGCCTACGCCGTCGGCGTCGGCGTCGCCTGGCGCCGCCTGCGCAACCGCCTCGGCGGCGACCTGGACGGCGCCCACGTCCTGCGCACCTACGCCCGCCTCTGCATGGCCTCCCTGCCGGCCACGGTCCTGGCCGGCGCCGTCGGCTTCGGCCTGCTGAAACTGCTCGGCGAAGGCGCCCTCGGCTCGCTGGTCGCGCTCGTCGTCGGCGGCGTGGTGCTTCTCGGCGTCTTCTTCATCGCCGCCCGCCGCATGCGGATCACCGAACTGAACACCCTCGTCGGCATGGTCCGGGGCCGTCTCGGACGCTGATCCCGCCCCCGAGGGCAACCATCGGGGGGAACCGCGTGTCGTGCACAGCGTCCGACTGTGGGCACAATTGGCTTGGCTGTTGGATGTGGCGCAACGGATGGGGAGGCAGGAACGACGGTGGCGGAACGTAGCACGGCTGCCGTCGACGTGGCCGACAACAGCGGTGACGATCCGCTGACCGCGCAGGCGGACACGGCCGCGACCGACGGGGTGGCGGAAGAGCACAAGACGGCGGAGACGACGGAGGAGCCCACCGAGGCCCCCCAGGCCCCCGGGGCCGAACAGAAGGCGGTCGAGCGGAAGAACGGCGAACAGTCCCCCCTCCCGGCACCCGACCTGCACAGCGGCCACAAACTGGCACGGCGGTACCGCCTGGAGGAATGCGTCACCCGTCTGGACGGCTTCAGCAGCTGGCGCGCCGTCGACGAGAAGCTGCGCCGGGCCGTGGGCGTCCACCTGCTGCCGGCCGACCATCCCCGCGCCCGCTCCGTCCTGGCCGCCGCCCGCTCGGCGGCCCTTCTCGGCGACCCCCGCTTCGTCCAGGTCCTCGACGCCGTCGAGGAGAACGACCTCGTCTACGTCGTCCACGAATGGCTCCCGGACGCCACCGAGCTGACCGCTCTCCTCGCGGACGGCCCCCTCCAGGCCCACGACGCCTACCAGCTCGTCGCCCAGCTCTCCCAGGCCATGGCCGCCGCCCACCGCGAGGGCCTGGCCCACCTGCGGCTCACCCCGAGCGCCGTCCTGCGCAGCTCCACCGGCCAGTACCGCATCCGCGGCCTCGCCGTGAACGCCGCCCTGCGCGGCATCACCGCCGACCGCCCCCAGCGCACCGACACCGAGGCCATCGGCGCCCTCCTCTACGCCGCGCTCACCCAGCGCTGGCCGTACGAGAACGACGCCTACGGCCTCTCCGGGCTCCCCAAGGGCATCGGCCTGCTCCCGCCCGACCAGGTACGCGCCGGCGTCCACCGAGGCCTCTCCGAGCTCGCCATGCGCGCCCTCGTCAACGACGGGGCCACCGCCTCGCGGCAGGAGCCGCCCTGCACCACGCCGGACGAACTCGCCAAGGCCGTGTCGGCGATGCCCCGCGTCAAGCCGCCGGAGCCGGAGTTCCCCGCCCCCGCCGAGTACCAGCGCACCACGTACCAGCAGGGCACGTACGGACGCCCCCAGCCCCGCCCCGTGGTCACCCAGCCGCTCCCGGTCCCGCCGGCCCCGCTGGAGAGCCGCACGGGCAAGGCCCTGAAGTGGGCCGTCGGGGCCCTCCTCATCGCCGCCCTGGGCCTGGGCAGCTGGCAGATCGCGGACCGGCTCCTCAAACAGGAACCCAAGGACGAGACACCGGTCGTCCAGCCCACGACCGACGAGAAGCCCGAACCGCCGAAGCCGCTCACGATCGTGTCCGCCGACGACTTCGACCCGCTCCCCGGAGGCAACGGCGAGGAGTATCCCGAGGCGGTACCGAAGGCCTTCGACGGCGACCCGAGCACCTACTGGTACACCAAGAACTACACCACCGCGAACTTCGGCAATCTGAAGGACGGCGTCGGTCTCGTACTGGACCTGGGTACGGCCCAGAAGGTCAGCTCCGTCGATCTGTCGTTCGTGGGACACACCTCGGTGGAGATCCGCACGGCACCCGACGGCGCCGCCACCGCACCGTCCACGGCGGAGGGATTCACGACCCAGGCATCCGACGCCGGCAAGGACGTGAAGCTGAAGCTGCCCAAGCCGGTCACGACCCGCTACGTTCTGGTCTGGCTGACGGAGCTGCCCCTCAACGAGGGCCAGTTCCGCGGCCAGCTGACCGAAGTCAAGGTCATGGGCTGACGAACCGCAGGGGAGGGGGCTCACCGTTGGACCGTCCGATAGACGCCGCAGACGACCGGGAACTTCTGGCCCGTCATGTCGCCGGGGACCCAGACGCCTTCGGTGAGCTCGTACGGCGCCACCGCGACCGCCTGTGGGCGGTGGCGCTCCGCACCCTCGGCGACCGCGAGGAGGCCGCCGACGCCGTCCAGGACGCCCTCCTCTCCGCCTTCCGGGCCGCCCACACCTTCCGGGGCCAGTCGGCCGTCACGACCTGGCTCCACCGCATCACCGTGAACGCCTGCCTGGACCGCGCCCGGAAGAGCGCCACCCGCAGAACCTCGCCCGTGGACGACACCGCCCGCTTCGAGCAGCTCCTCGAACCGCACGAGTCCGCGGAGGCCCCCGCCGAACGCCAGGACCTCCACCGGCAGCTGCTCGCCGCGCTCGCCACTCTCGCCCCCGACCAGCGGGCCGCGCTCGTCCTCGTCGACATGCAGGGATACCCGGTCGCGGAGGCGGCCCGTATCCTCGACGTTCCCACCGGCACCGTGAAGAGCCGCTGTGCACGCGGCCGGGCCCGGCTGCTTCCGATGCTCACTCATCTGCGCGCCGACACCGTGGGTAACGAGCCCCCCGAGGGGGGAAGGAACCGGACGCCGGGGGCATCCGTCCCACCGGTGTCGGAGCCGCCGGAAACCGGACCGACTGATCCAGCTGCTGTGAAGGGCGGAGGTGGGCGCGCGTGACCACGACCGACAAGGCCGACACAGCACAGCACCCGGACGTCTCGGAGATCTCCGACCTGACCGAGGGCCTGCTCTCCCCGAGCCGCTCCGCCACGATCCGCCGGCACCTCGACGGCTGCGGGCTCTGCGCCGACGTCCGGAACTCCCTGGAGGAGATCCGCGGACTCCTGGGCACCCTTCCGGGTCCTCCGCGCATGCCCGCGGAGATCTCCGGCCGGATCGACGCCGCCCTCGCCGCGGAGGCGCTCCTCAACGCCACCGCACCAGACTCCGCCCGGACTGTTTCACGTGAAACCACGGCCGCCGAAGCATCCGCTGTTTCACGTGAAACAACCCGCCCGGCACCCACCGCCCGCCCCGCCGACGAACGCCCTCCGGCCCCCCGGGCCGCCACCGGCCCCGGGCGGGGCCGCACCCGCCACCGCCGCCGGATCGCCCTCCTGGGCGGTCTCGCCGGAACCCTCGCCGCCGCCTTCTGCACGTACGGCCTCTACGCGCTCACCCAGAACGGTGCGGAGACGCACACCGCCCAGGCCGACACCAGCGCGAGCGCCCCCCTGAACCGCTTCTCCGGGGAACCGGTGGAGGACCGCGTCCGGAGCCTGCTCACGGGCGACGCCGCCGTCGCTGCCCCGACGGGTGAGAGTCCCAAGTCACTGGCAGCCGAGGGGACCGAGAGCGCCAGCACCGCACAGCGGAACCGCGACGGCGCCCTCCCCGACTGCGTCCTCGCGGGCACCGGCCGCCAGGACACCGTCCTCGCCTCCGAGCGCGGCGAGTACGGCGGGACCGCCGCGTATCTCCTCGTCCTTCCCGACCGGACCGACGGCCACCGCGTCCAGGCCTACGTCGTCGCCGCCTCCTGCACCGGGAACACCCCGGCCGAACTGCTGCGGACCGACTCCTACCCGAGGCCCTGAGCGCTCCTCCGTCTCGCCGTCCGTCTCACCCTCCGTCTCATGCACGCGCCGCGCGGCGCTCTCGGGAATGCTCGCCCCTTAGGATCCGTTGGGTGGGGTGAGAGTGACGGAGACACCGCCCCCCCTTTAGGCAGTAGGCAGTCTGCAGAGACGAGGAAGAAACCCGTGAGCGACGTCCGTAACGTGATCATCATCGGCTCGGGGCCCGCGGGTTACACCGCCGCGCTCTACACCGCCCGAGCGTCGCTGAACCCGCTGGTCTTCGAGGGCGCCGTCACCGCCGGTGGCGCCCTGATGAACACCACCGAGGTCGAGAACTTCCCCGGTTTCCGTGACGGCATCATGGGCCCGGACCTCATGGACAACATGCGGGCGCAGGCCGAGCGCTTCGGCGCCGAGCTCGTCCCGGACGACGTCGTCGCCGTAGACCTCACCGGTGACATCAAGACCGTCACCGACACCGCCGGCACCGTGCACCGCGCCAAGGCCGTCATCGTCACCACCGGTTCGCAGCACCGCAAGCTGGGCCTGCCGAACGAGGACACCCTCTCCGGCCGCGGTGTCTCCTGGTGCGCCACCTGCGACGGCTTCTTCTTCAAGGACCAGGACATCGCCGTCGTCGGCGGCGGCGACACCGCGATGGAGGAGGCGACCTTCCTCTCGCGCTTCGCCAAGTCGGTGACGATCGTCCACCGTCGTGACACCCTGCGCGCCTCCAAGGCCATGCAGGAGCGCGCCTTCGCCGACCCGAAGATCACGTTCGCCTGGGACAGCGAGGTCTCCGAGATCCACGGCGACCAGAAGCTCACCGGTCTGACCCTGCGGGACACCAAGACGGGCGAGACCCGCGAGCTGGCGGTGACCGGTCTCTTCATCGCCGTGGGCCACGACCCGCGGACCGAGCTGTTCAAGGGCCAGCTGGACCTCGACGAGGAGGGCTACCTGAAGGTCGCCGCCCCGTCGACCCGTACCAACCTGACGGGTGTCTTCGGCGCCGGTGACGTCGTCGACCACACCTACCGCCAGGCCATCACGGCCGCCGGTACCGGCTGCTCCGCCGCGCTCGACGCCGAGCGCTTCCTGGCCGCTCTCTCCGACAGCGAGAAGCTGGCCGAGACCCCCGCGGTCTGACCCGAGCTCCCCCCATCCCACACCCCGCGAAGTTAAGGAGACTGCCGTGGCCGGCACTCTGAAGAACGTGACCGACGCTTCCTTCGAAGAGGACGTCCTCAAGAGCGACAAGCCCGTCCTGGTGGACTTCTGGGCTGCCTGGTGCGGCCCGTGCCGTCAGATCGCCCCGTCCCTTGAGGCCATCGCCGCCGAGCACGGCGAGATCGAGGTCGTGAAGCTCAACATCGACGAGAACCCGGCCACGGCCGCCAAGTACGGCGTCATGTCCATCCCGACCCTGAACGTGTACCAGGGCGGCGAGGTCGTGAAGACGATCGTCGGCGCCAAGCCGAAGGCCGCGATCCTGCGCGACCTGGCGGACTTCGTCGAGGCGAAGTGACCCCTCGTTGTTTCACGTGAAACGGCCCGCCCCTGGAGAGGGGCGGGCCGTTTCCGTTCCCGGACGCGCAGAGCTCACAAGGGCCGGAGCACCGGCTCCTTCTGGACGGCGCCGAGCAGCCGGTCCAGCGCCATCTCGACGTCCTCCTTCCAGGAGAGCGTTGTCCTCAGCTCCAGCCGAAGCCGGGGGAAGGCGTGATGCGGGCGGACCGTCTTGAAGCCCACCGCGAGCAGATGGTCGGCAGGAAGCACACAGGCCGGCTCCTTCCACCGGGCGTCGCCGAAGGCCTCGATGGCCTTGAAGCCCCGCCGCAGCACGTCCTTGGCAACCGTCTGCACCATCACCCGGCCCAGCCCCTGCCCCTGGTACTCCGGCATGATCCAGGCCGTCATCAGCTGGACGGCATCATCCGCCACGGGACTCGTCGGGAAGGCCATCGACCGGGGCACATAGGCCGGGGGAGCGTAGAGCACATAACCGACCGGCACATCGTCCACATAGACGACCCGGCCGCAGGACCCCCACTCCAGCAGAACAGCGGAGATCCACGCCTCCTTCTCCGCCTCCGGACGGCCCGCCTTCACGGCGGCCTCCCCGCTCACCGGATCGAGCTCCCAGAAGACACAGGAGCGGCAGCGCTTCGGGAGGTGCGGAAGATTGTCCAGCGTGAGCGGTACGAGCCGACGCCCCACAGCTGCCCCTCGCTTCCCTGGCCGACGCACGGCCTCCGAGCACGGATACGCCTTCTCGGATCGTATCGACCGGGCGATCGGGACGACACCGCACACAGGCAAAGGGCGGGTCGCGTTCCGGTGAAGCACGGAACGCGACCCGCCCTCTGTGTCCTGCGGTGAGATCGAGGTGCCGCGGAGGGAGAACGGGAGGGCTTACTCCCCGTCCTCCTCCCCCTCCTGTTCGGCCTTCAGCATCTGCTGCAGGACCTTGTCCTCGCCCGGGGCCATCGTCGTGAGGATCCGGTCGAGGTCCTCCACCGAGGCGAACTCGACGACGATCTTGCCCTTCTGCTGTCCCAGGTCGACCTTCACCCGGGTCTCGAAACGGTCCGAGAGACGGGTGGCCAGATCGGAGAAGACCGGCGAGATCCGGGCACCGGCACGGGGCTTCTTCGCCTTGGCGGCGGCGGGCTCCTCGAAGCTCATCAGCCGCACGATCTCCTCGACCGACCGCACCGAGAGCCCCTCGGAGACGATCCGGTGCGCCAGCTGGTCCTGGGCCTCCGGGTCCTCCACACCGAGGAGGGCGCGGGCATGACCGGCGGAGAGCACTCCGGCGGCGACCCGGCGCTGGACCGCAGGGGAGAGCCGCAGCAGCCGCAGGGTGTTGGAGACCTGCGAGCGCGAGCGCCCGATCCGGTCGGCGAGCTGGTCGTGGGTGCAGCTGAAGTCGGTGAGCAGCTGCTCGTAGGCAGCGGCCTCCTCCAGCGGGTTCAGCTGGGCCCGGTGCAGGTTCTCCAGGAGGGCGTCCAGGAGCATCTTCTCGTCGTCGGTCGCCCGGACGATCGCGGGGATGGTCTCCAGACCGGCCTCGTCGGAGGCCCGCCAGCGCCGCTCACCCATGATCAGTTCATAGCGCCCGCCCTCGGTCTTGCGGACGACGACGGGCTGGAGAAGGCCGACCTCCTTGATGGAGGTGACCAGCTCGGCCAGGGCGTCCTCGTCGAAGACCTTCCGCGGCTGCTGCGGATTGGGGGCGATGTCACCGATCGGGATCTCGGTGAAGTAGGCCCCGGCGACCAGCTTCGGCTCGGCCTCCGCCGGCACGGCCACGGTCTGCTGCTGCGGCGCCCCCTGGGGGAACAGGCGTGCCGCGCCGCTCCCGGGGAGCGTGGAGACGGCGCCGCCCTCCGGCGCCTGCGGGTCCTGGGGAGCACCGGCGAACAGCGCGCCGAGCCCCCGCGGTCCCAGTCCCCTACGTCGGTCGCTCACTGAAGTTCCTCCGCCATGCTGTGCTGGTTGTTCTGGTGCCCCACACGGCCGTGGTGCTGGGGCTCGTAGTGGACGGCGACGCCCCGGAAGGCGATCTCGCGCGCCGCTTCGATGTACGAGAGGGCTCCGCTGGAACCGGGGTCGTACGTGATCACGGTCTGGCCGTAGCTGGGCGCCTCGGAGATGCGGACGGACCGCGGAATGCTGGTCCGGAGGACCTCCTGCCCGAAGTGGCTGCGGACCTCTTCGGCGACCTGCGAGGCGAGCCGGGTCCGGCCGTCGTACATGGTCAGCAGGATCGTCGAGACGTGAAGCGCCGGGTTGAGGTGCCCACGGACCAGATCGACGTTCTTCAGGAGCTGCCCGAGACCCTCCAGCGCGTAGTACTCGCACTGGATCGGGATCAGCACCTCGGCACCCGCCACCAGGGCGTTCACCGAGAGCAGGCCGAGAGAGGGCGGGCAGTCGATGAGGACGTAGTCCAGCGGCTGCTCGTACGCCTGGATCGCCCGCTGGAGCCGGCTCTCGCGCGCCACCATCGACACCAGCTCGATCTCCGCACCCGCGAGATCGATGGTGGCCGGCGCGCAGAAGAGACCCTCGACGTCCCGGACCGGCTGGACCACCTCGGAGAGCGGCCGGCTGTCGACGAGAACGTCGTAGATGGAGGGGACATCGGCGTGGTGGTCGATGCCCAGCGCCGTGGAGGCATTGCCCTGCGGGTCCAGGTCGATGACGAGGACCCGGGCCCCATGGAGCGCCAGGGAAGCGGCCAGGTTGACCGTCGTGGTCGTCTTGCCCACGCCGCCCTTCTGGTTGGCCACCACCATGATGCGGGTCTGAGCGGGACGGGGCAGCCCCTCCCCGGCGCGACCCAGCGCCTCTACGGCCAGCTGGGCAGCACGTCCCATGGGGGTGTCGTCCATCGGGGGCAGTGTTTCACGTGAAACATCCTCCCCCGCCGATTCGGTTCGGGGACCGGGGACCGGATCGGTCATCGGTCCCGCGATGTTGGCGTCGGACCGCAAGGATTCACTCTCCTCGGCATCAAGCTCGCGATGGGAAGAGCCTGCCATGCCCGTGGGGTCCTGAACCAGCGAGGTCGGTGGTTCTGTGGGTGAATCCACCTCTGTGGAAAACTCCGTAACCCTCGCGGGTGGCTTCACACGGGGTCGGCGGTCCTGAGGCGTGGCAGCCGCACGCCCGCGGCTGATGATCCCCTGGAGCAGTGAGCGATGTTTCACGTGAAACACGATGCCCCTGCGGCTCTGCCGGGACCCTCCGACACTCCGTGAAAGCGGACTAATGCGACACTCAGCGGCGCCGGCGGGTCTTGCTCGTCCGGGCGGCCTTGGCCCGCTTGGCCGCGAAACGCACCCCACCGGGGCTCTCGCCGACCTCGACCCGCACCACCGTGGACATCGGATCGACGATCCCCTCACCGACGTGAAGCACCGAGGTCTCCACCACACCCAGCTTGGAGAGCGCGGCACGTGCCCCTTCGAGCTCCTCCTCCGCGGTGTCGCCCTTCAGCAACAGCATCTCGCCGTAGGGACGGAGCAGGGGCACACCCCAGCCGGCCAGCCGGTCCAGGGGCGCCACCGCACGGGCGGTCACGACATGGACCTGCTGCAGCTTGCCGAGCATCTCCTCCGCACGACCGCGCACGACGGTCACATGGTCGAGACCGAGCAGCTCCACGACCTCCTGGAGGAAGTTGATCCGGCGCAGCAGCGGCTCCAGAAGCGTGATCTTCAGGTCCGGCCGCACCAGGGCCAGCGGAATACCGGGCAGGCCCGCACCGGAGCCGACATCGCAGACCGTCACGCCCTCGGGAACGACCTCGGAGAGGACCGCGCAGTTCAGCAGGTGCCGCTCCCACAACCGCGGGACCTCACGAGGACCGATGAGACCGCGCTTCACACCGGCGTCCGCGAGCAGCTCCGCGTACCGCACGGCCTCGGGGAAGTACTCGCCGAAGACCTTCCGCGCCTGCTCGGGCGCCTCGGGGAGCTCCGCTGCCTCCGTCACGGGAACCGTCCTTCCGTACCGCACGCATACCGTGCGAGCGCACTGTGGTGGCTGAACTATCAGGCTGACAAAGATCGGCCCCGTCTGCGAACAGACGGGGCCGACGCGATGAGAGGGGTCAGGCAGGGAGGACGACGACGAAGCGCTGCGGCTCCTCGCCCTCGGACTCACTGCGCAGACCGGCGGCGGCGACCGCGTCGTGCACGACCTTGCGCTCGAACGGCGTCATCGGGTCCAGCTTGACCGGCTGGCCGGTGGACTTCACCTCGTCCGCGGCCTTGGCACCGAGCTGGGCCAGCTCGGTGCGCTTCTGCGCACGGAACCCGGCGATGTCGAGCATCAGCCGGCTGCGGTCACCGGTCTCCCGGTGCACGGCCAGCCGGGTCAGCTCCTGGAGCGCCTCCAGCACCTCGCCGTCACGGCCCACGAGCTTCTGCAGATCGCGGCTGCCGGAGTCGCTGATGATCGAGACCGCGGCCCGGTCCGCCTCGACGTCCATGTCGATGTCGCCGTCGAGGTCGGCGATGTCGAGCAGACCCTCAAGGTAGTCGGCCGCGATCTCACCCTCCTGCTCCAGGCGGGTCAGGGTGTCGCCACCCTCGGCGGCGGAGGTGGTGCCTTCCGTCACGGATGGACTCCTTCTAGCTACGTGGACGCTTACTTCTTGGAGGACGGGTGCTTGGGCCGCTGCTGGCCCTTGCGCTGACGGGAGCCGCCGGAATTGGCGCGGCTGCGGCCGCCCTGCGCACCGCCCTTGGCGGGCGTCGCGGGCTTCTTCTCCAGGGAGGTCTTCACCTCGGTGTCCTGGGCGGCCTCGCCCGCGGACTCCTCGGCGGTCTCCTCCACGGCCTCGTCGCCCTTGCTCTGCGCGGTGCCGGAAGCCTGGCGCTGGGCCTTGGTCTGGCGCTTGGGCTGCTGCCGCTTGGAGGCGGTGCCCTCCGCCTCGGCGAGGGCGGTGTCGCTCTTCACGACGGTGCCGTCCGCCTGAGCGGCGAAGCCGGCCTTGGCGAGGGCACCGATGAAGCGGCGCTCGTTCTCGTTGCGGTCCGAGCCCTTGGCGACGATCGCCTTGACGACGGCCTTGTGACGCCGGCCGCGGACCTCACCGTGGTGCGTGACGCTCTTCAGCAGCCGCTGGAGGTAGGAGTCCTGCGCCTTGCTGCCCGGAGTCGGGTTCTGGTTGATCACGTACATCTGCTGGCCCATGGTCCACACGTTGGTGGTCAGCCAGTAGACGAGGACACCGACGGGGAAGTTGATGCCCATGACGGCGAAGATCACCGGGAAGATGTACATCAGCATCTTCTGCTGCTGCATGTACGGGGTCTTCACCGTGAGGTCGACGTTCTTCATCATCAGCTGGCGCTGGGTGAAGAACTGCGAGGCCGACATCAGGACGATCATGACCGCGGTCACGATGCGGACATCGGTCAGCGAGGCGCCGAGGGCGGCGACCGCCTCCGGGGAGTCCATGAACTTCGAGGCGATCGGGGCACCGAAGATGTGGGCCTGCCGGGCGCTGTCGACCAGCTGCTGGTTCAGGACACCGATCTCGTCACCCGAGGCGATCTTGCTCAGCACGTGGTACAGCGCGAAGAAGAACGGCGACTGCGCCAGGATGGGAAGGCACGAGGAGAGCGGGTTGGTGCCCGTCTCCTTGTACAGCTTCATCATCTCTTCGGACTGACGCTGCTTGTCGCTCTTGTAGCGCTCCTGGATCGCCTTCATCTTCGGCTGGAGCACCTGCATGTTCCGCGTCGCCTTGATCTGCTTCACGAAGAGCGGGATCAGGCAGATACGGATCAGCACCACCAGGGACACGATCGACAGACCCCAGGCCCAGCCCGTGTCGGGGCCGAAGATGGCCCCGTACAGCTTGTGGAACTGGACGATGACCCATGAAACGGGCCAGGTGATGAAGCTGAACAGACTGGCAATCGTGTCCACTAATCAGGCTCCTTGAGCATTGGGCGAGGTCTCTGCGGCCGGGCTCGTCTCGGCGGAGATCCCGCCCTTGTCGCCGCGCAGCGCGTTCCTGAGCATCTCGTGCCAGCGCGGACGCTTCCGCGGGGGGACATGGTCCACTCCACCGGGCGACCACGGGTTGCACCGCAGGATGCGCCAGGCGGTCAGGGCGGTGCCCTTGATCGCGCCATGCCGGTCTATGGCCGTGAATCCGTAGTGGGAACACGACGGGTAGTACCGGCAGACGTCGCCCAGAAGAGGGCTGATCGTCCACTGGTACAGCTTGATGAGGGCGAGGAGCGGGTACTTCATCGCGTGCCCCCTCCCAGCAGCCGCTGAAGGGCGGCGTCCAGGTCTCGGGCCAGGTGGGCATGGTCGGCGTCACCGGCTCCGGGCAACGCCCGTACGACCACCAGGCTACCGGGGGGCAGCGCGGACAGCCGGTCGCGGACGAGGTGGCGCAGACGACGCTTCACCTGGTTGCGGACGACCGCACCGCCCACGGCCTTGCTCACGACGAAACCCGCACGCGTCGGAGGAGCGCTCTCCCCAGGCGCGTGCGGGTCCGTGGCACCGCTACGCAGATGGACGACGAGGAGCGGGCGACCGGCCCGGCGCCCTCGACGTACCGCGGTTGCGAAGTCCTCGCGCCGCCTCAGCCGATTCTCGGTAGGCAGCACGTCATGACCTGTTTAGTGGATCAGGCGGACAGGCTCGCGCGACCCTTGGCGCGGCGGTTCGCCAGGATGGCGCGACCGGCACGGGTACGCATGCGCAGGCGGAAGCCGTGGGTCTTCGCGCGACGACGGTTGTTCGGCTGGAAGGTGCGCTTGCTCACTCGGGGGCTCCAGAAATGATTCGGGTGGTGGCGGGACATCGCCTGGCTGTCACCGTGCGCCCACGAGTAGCTCGCAATACGCCCGAGTGCACCGCTTCGTGATCACGTAGGGTGATCTTTGCCCATCGGAGGCAGGCGGCAGCAGCCATCGACAACTCGACCTGGTTACGGTACGCGCGGTTACGCCATCCGGTCAAACCGACCCGGCACAGGGGTCCTTTGTTCACAGCCTGTGGACAACAACTTGAACGACGTCAGCCGCCCCGACTACCGTGGCTGGACTCGACCATCTCTTCCGTTCTGTTCTTATCGTCCCGAGAACCACACATTGGTGGGACCTGCGAGAAAGCGTGCCCTGTGGCTGACGTACCTGCTGATCTTGCCGCAGTGTGGCCACGCGTGCTCGATCAGCTGCTCGGAGAAGGACAGCAGGGCATCGAGCCCAAGGACAAGCAGTGGATCGAACGCTGCCAGCCGCTCGCCCTGGTCGCCGACACGGCCCTGCTCGCCGTCCCCAACGAATGGGGCAAGCGCGTCCTCGAAGGCCGCCTGGCCCCGCTGATCAGCGAGACCCTCAGCCGCGAATGCGGCCGCCCCATCCGGATCGCGATCACCGTCGACGACTCCGTCGGCGAACAGGCCCCCGTGCCCTCCCCCGGCCGGCCGCCGCAGCAGCCCCGCTACGACGAGCGCCCGCAGCCCGAGCCGTACGAGAAGTACGAGAGCTACGGCCACCGCGCGCTGCCCGACGACGGCCTGCCCACCGCGCGCCCCGCCTACCCCGACTACCCGCAGCCGACGCGCCCCGAGCCGGGCTCCTGGCCGCGCACCCAGGAGGACCTCTCCTGGCAGCAGCCGCGCCTCGGCGGCTTCCCCGAGCGCGCCCCGTACACCGGCCCGGCCACCCCGGAGCAGTCCGGACGCCCGCGGTACGACGAGCCCTCCCGCGGCTACGAGCAGCCGCAGCGCCCCGAGCGCGCCGAGCTGCCCGAACCGCCGGGCGCCGTTCCGCGCCCCGGCCCCGCCACCGGCGGCCAGAGCACGGGCCCCGTCGTCGGCCAGGGCTCCGCCGGCGGCTCCGGTACGGCCTCCGGCTCGGGCGGGCCGGGCGAGCCGCACGCCCGCCTGAACCCCAAGTACCTCTTCGACACCTTCGTCATCGGCTCCTCGAACCGCTTCGCCCACGCGGCCGCGGTCGCAGTGGCCGAGGCGCCGGCGAAGGCGTACAACCCCCTCTTCATCTACGGCGAGTCGGGGCTCGGCAAGACGCACCTGCTGCACGCCATCGGGCACTACGCGCGGAGCCTCTACCCCGGCACGCGCGTGCGGTACGTGAGCTCCGAGGAGTTCACCAACGAGTTCATCAACTCGATCCGCGACGGCAAGGGCGACGCCTTCCGCAAGCGCTACCGCGACGTGGACATCCTGCTCGTCGACGACATCCAGTTCCTCGCGAGCAAGGAGTCGACGCAGGAGGAGTTCTTCCACACCTTCAACACCCTGCACAACGCGAACAAGCAGATCGTCCTCTCCTCGGACCGGCCGCCCAAGCAGCTGGTCACCCTGGAGGACCGGCTGCGCAACCGCTTCGAGTGGGGCCTCACCACCGACGTGCAGCCGCCGGAGCTGGAGACCCGCATCGCGATCCTCCGCAAGAAGGCGGTGCAGGAGCAGCTGAACGCCCCGCCGGAGGTACTGGAGTTCATCGCCTCCCGGATCTCGCGGAACATCCGCGAGCTGGAGGGCGCCCTCATCCGGGTCACGGCCTTCGCGAGCCTCAACCGGCAGCCCGTGGACCTGGGGCTGACCGAGATCGTCCTCAAGGACCTGATCCCGGGCGGCGAGGACTCATCCCCCGAGATCACCGCGCCGGCCATCATGGCGGCCACGGCCGACTACTTCGGGCTGACGGTGGAGGACCTCTGCGGCTCCTCGCGCAGCCGCGTCCTGGTGACGGCCCGCCAGATCGCCATGTACCTGTGCCGGGAGCTCACCGACCTGTCGCTGCCGAAGATCGGCGCGCAGTTCGGCGGCCGCGACCACACGACGGTGATGCACGCGGACCGGAAGATCCGGGCCCTGATGGCGGAGCGGCGCTCCATCTACAACCAGGTCACCGAGCTGACCAACCGCATCAAGAACGGCTGACGGCACCTCGGCCTCCGAAGGGGCGCCCCGGGACACCTCCTGGGGCGCCCCTTCGGCGTTCCTGGGGGCGCGCTGTGGCCGCGGAGGAGGGGGGCACGGTGGCGTGTGGAGGAGGGGCCGCGGTGGCTGCGGGGAGGGTCCGCGGTGGCATGTGGATGCCATGGCGCGGACGGGTCGCAGGCGGGTCCGTTCGATTGCGGTCTTCCGGTGGCAAGTTCTCCACAGATTGCGGGATGATCTCCCGTCCACAGGGTGGGGACCGTCAAGTTATCCGGACTGTGTCCACAGGCTGGGCCGGTGAGGGCTCATCGCGCCAGCTCAGGGGGGTGTGGAATTGTTGGCAAAGGTTCTCCACAGGTTGTGGATGAATCATCCGTCCACAGGGCGCCCGTCAAGTTGTCCACCGGCTACCCACAGGGACGGGTCTGTTGCCCACAGCTTCTCCACACCGCTGTCCACTGTTCGGCAACAAAACACCCCCGCTCACCGGTGAGAGTGAAAGCCGTCACACCAAGGGAGAGGTTTGGGCTGTGGGGAACCTGGGGAAAGCTGGGGACAGCACTGGGGAGAACTTGAGCTTGCCTGTGTATCGGGTGTGCAGAACTTTCGGATGTCCACAGAGGACCCTGGTTGTCCACGGGTTCCACCCACAGGGGCAGTGGACAAAAAACCTGCGCTGACCTGCGTGGACGACGTTATCCACGGTTTCCACAGGCCCTACTACTACTCCCACTCATAGTTAGCTCGGGAATCGCTTTGAAGCGGGGCCTGTGCACAACTCGACGCCGGAGCCCCGACGCGCTCTCGTCACGACTTGACCCCGAGCCGCACCGAGTGTCGGCGGCGTACGTCAGACTGGGTCCCGCAGTCGACGAAGAGCCAGCAACAAGCAGGAGGCGGTTCCGGTGAAGATCCGGGTGGAGCGCGATGTACTCGCGGAGGCGGTGGCGTGGGTGGCCCGCAGCCTTCCGGCCCGTCCGCCGGCGCCCGTACTCGCGGGCCTTCTGCTGAAGGCCGAGGACGGTGCGCTGAGCTTCTCCAGCTTCGACTACGAGGTCTCCGCCCGCGTCTCCGTCGAGGCGGAGGTCGAGGAGGACGGCACCGTCCTCGTCTCCGGCCGCCTTCTCGCCGACATCTGCCGTGCCCTCCCCAACCGTCCCGTCGAGATCTCCACAGACGGTGTACGGGCGACCGTGGTCTGCGGCTCCTCCCGCTTCACCCTCCACACCCTCCCTGTGGAGGAGTACCCGGCGCTGCCGGAGATGCCCACCGCGACCGGCACCGTCCCCGGCGAGGTCTTCGCGGCCGCCGCCGCCCAGGTGGCCATCGCCGCCGGCCGTGACGACACACTGCCCGTCCTCACCGGTGTGCGCATCGAGATCGAGGGCGACACGGTCACCCTGGCCTCCACCGACCGCTACCGCTTCGCGGTCCGCGAGTTCCTGTGGAAGCCGGAGTCCCCGGACGCCTCCGCGGTCGCCCTGGTGCCCGCGAAGACCCTCCTGGACACCGCCAAGGCGCTCACCAGCGGTGACACGGTCACTCTGGCGCTCTCGGGCTCCGGCAAGGGCGAGGGCCTGATCGGTTTCGAGGGCGCGGGCCGCCGCACCACCACCCGTCTGCTCGAGGGCGACCTGCCGAAGTACCGGACGCTCTTCCCCACCGAGTTCAACTCGGTCGCGGTGATCGAGACCGCCCCCTTCGTCGAGGCCGTCAAGCGCGTGGCCCTCGTCGCCGAGCGCAACACGCCGGTCCGCCTCAGCTTCGAGCAGGGCGTGCTCATCCTGGAGGCCGGCTCCAGCGACGACGCACAGGCTGTGGAAAGGGTGGACGCGGACCTGGAGGGCGACGACATCTCGATCGCCTTCAACCCGACCTTCCTGCTCGACGGCCTCAGCGCCATCGACTCCCCGGTCGCCCAGCTCTCCTTCACCACCTCCACCAAGCCGGCGCTGCTGAGCGGCCGACCGGCCAAGGACGCGGAGGCCGACGAGGCCTACAAGTACCTGATCATGCCGGTGCGGCTGAGCGGCTGACGGTCTCTGCCGGGGGTCCGGGGGTCGCCCCCCGGGTAGCACGGTATGCCGGTGCGGCTGAGCGGTTGACCTGTGGCTCCAGGGGTTCGACTGAGCGGCTGACCCCACAGGTGTGCGGCCGGGTCCGGGCGTAGGCTCGGACCCGGGTAGGAACCGCACACGACGCTTAAGGAACACTCTGATGGAGCTCGGTCTCGTCGGTCTCGGCAAGATGGGCGGCAACATGCGCGAGCGCATCCGCCGCGCAGGCCACACCGTCATCGGATACGACCGCAACCCGGACCTCGCCGATGTCCACAGCCTGGAAGAGCTTGTGGGCAAGCTGAAGGGGCCGCGTGTCGTGTGGGTCATGGTCCCCGCCGGTGAGGCGACCCAGTCGACCGTCGACGAGCTGGCGGAGCTGCTCTCCCCCGGTGACGTCGTCGTCGACGGCGGGAACTCCCGCTGGACCGACGACGAGAAGCACGCCGAGGAGCTCGCCGCCAAGGGCATCGGCTTCGTCGACTGCGGTGTCTCCGGCGGCGTCTGGGGCCTGGAGAACGGCTACGCGCTGATGTACGGCGGCGACGCCGAGAACGTGGCCAAGGTCCAGCCGATCTTCGACGCGCTCAAGCCCGAGGGCCCGTACGGCTCCGTGCACGCCGGCAAGGTCGGCGCCGGGCACTTCGCGAAGATGGTCCACAACGGCATCGAGTACGCGATGATGCAGGCGTACGCCGAGGGCTGGGAGCTCCTGGAGAAGGTCGACTCCGTGGAGAACGTGCGCGAGATCTTCCGCTCCTGGCAGGAGGGCACGGTCATCCGGTCCTGGCTGCTCGACCTCGCGGTCAACGCCCTCGACGAGGACGAGCACCTGGACCAGCTGCGCGGCTACGCGTCGGACTCCGGCGAGGGCCGGTGGACCGTCGAGGCCGCCATCGACAACGCCGTACCGCTGCCGGCGATCACCGCGTCGCTGTTCGCGCGGTTCGCGTCCCGTCAGGACGACTCGCCGCAGATGAAGATGATCGCCGCGCTGCGCAACCAGTTCGGCGGCCACGCGGTCGAGAAGAAGTAGCAATCCACAGGCTGTGCACCACCTGGTGCACAGCGACCGGGGGAAGGCCGGCGCCCACCATGCACGTCACGCATCTCTCGCTGGCCGACTTCCGCTCGTACGCCCGGGCCGAGGTGTCCCTCGACCCGGGCGTCACCGCGTTCGTGGGGGCGAACGGCCAGGGGAAGACCAATCTGGTCGAGGCCGTCGGCTATCTCGCCACCCTCGGCAGCCACCGCGTCGCCTCGGACGCCCCGCTGGTGCGGATGGGGGCCGAGCGGGCCGTCATCCGGGCCGCCGTCACCCAGGGAGAGCGTTCCCAGCTGATCGAGCTGGAGCTCAATCCGGGCCGGGCGAACCGCGCTCGTATCAACAGGTCCTCGCAGGTCAGGCCCCGTGATGTGCTCGGCATCGTCCGGACCGTGCTCTTCGCGCCCGAGGACCTGTCCCTGGTGAAGGGCGACCCCGGTGAGCGCCGGCGCTTCCTCGACGAGCTGATCACGGCGCGTGCGCCGCGCATGGCGGGCGTGCGCTCCGACTACGAGCGCGTGCTGAAGCAGCGCAACACGCTGCTGAAGTCGGCGGCGATGGCCCGGCGCCACGGCGGCCGTGGCATGGACCTGTCCACGCTCGACGTCTGGGACCAGCACCTGGCCCGGGCCGGTGCCGAGCTGCTGGCCCAGCGCCTGGACCTCGTCCACACCCTGCAGCCGCTCGCGGACAAGGCGTACGAGCAGCTCGCGCCCGGTGGCGGACCGATTCTGCTGGAGTACCGGCCTTCCGCGCCCGGCACCGGGCAGACCCGTGAGGAGCTGTACGAGCAGCTGATCGCCGCGCTCGGCGAGGCCCGCAAGCAGGAGATCGAGCGCGGGGTCACGCTGGTCGGCCCGCACCGCGACGAGCTGCTGCTCCGCCTCGGCGACCTGCCGGCCAAGGGGTACGCGAGCCACGGCGAGTCCTGGTCGTACGCGCTGGCGCTCCGTCTCGCCTCGTACGACCTGCTGCGGTCGGAGGGCAACGAGCCGGTGCTCGTCCTGGACGACGTGTTCGCGGAGCTGGACGCGCGGCGGCGCGAGCGGCTCGCGGAGCTGGTGGCCCACGGCGAGCAGGTGCTGGTGACGGCCGCGGTGGACGACGACGTGCCGGGGGTCCTGGCCGGGGCGCGGTACGCGGTGGCCGGAGGGACGGTGGAACGGGTATGAGCGGCGTGAACGGCGAATTTTCCCCACAGCCTGTGGACAAGTCGACGGCTCCCGAACCCTCGGGTGTGGATCTCGCCCGGGTCGCGCTGCGGGCCGCGAAGGAGCAGGCACGCGCGCGTGGGGCGGCCGCGCAGCAGAAGAAGCAGGCCCGGCGCGGTGGCGGTCTGCGCTCGGGGGCGCGCGCCGACGGGCGTGACCCCATGGCGCTGGGCGCCGCGATCAACCGGTTGCTCGCCGAGCGGGGCTGGGAGACGCCGGCGGCCGTCGGGGGCGTCATGGGGCGTTGGCCGCAGATCGTCGGCGAGGACCTGGCCAAGCACTGCGTACCGGTGAAGTACGAGGAGGATCCGGACGCGCGCGTGCTGACCGTGCAGTGCGACTCGACGGCGTGGGCGACGCAGCTGCGGTTGCTGGCGCCGACGCTGGTGGCGCGGCTGAACGAGGACCTCGGGCACGGGACGGTGCGGCTGATCAAGGTGCTGGGGCCTGGCGGCGGGGCGCGGCGGTACGGGCCGCTGCGGGCGCCGGGGTCTGTGGGGCCGGGGGACACGTACGGCTGAGGCGGTCGGTGCGGAGTGTTGTGTCCACCCTCCCCCGGCCCCTGCGGAACGGCTGCCCACAACGAGCTACGGCCCGAAGCGCTGGGTGGCCGTCAGGGGGCTCTGGGGGCCCTCTCCGGATATGGGGAGTCGTCTTGGGGCCGCTGAGGGCGGCACATGCGCATTCAGGTACCCGCAAACCCCCATGAGTGTCAGTGGTACCGGTAGACTGGAAGACAATCCCGCCACACTGCGGAACTGTCGAACGACGCAGCCGGCTCCCCTATGCCCGGAGCATGGCCTGTGCTGTGCCAGAAAGGGCGCTTCGTGGCCGATTCCGGCAACCCCAACGAGAACAACCAGTACACCGCCAGCAACATCCAGGTCCTTGAGGGCTTGGATGCGGTGCGCAAGCGCCCTGGCATGTACATCGGCTCGACCGGTGAGCGCGGCCTGCACCACATGGTGCAGGAGGTCGTCGACAACTCGGTCGACGAAGCCCTGGCCGGGCATGCCGACACCATCGACGTGACGATCCTGGCCGACGGCGGCGTGCGCGTCGTCGACAACGGCCGCGGCATCCCCGTCGGCATCGTCGAGTCCGAGGGCAAGCCGGCCGTCGAGGTCGTGCTGACCGTGCTGCACGCGGGCGGCAAGTTCGGCGGCGGCGGTTACGCGGTCTCCGGCGGTCTGCACGGCGTCGGCGTCTCCGTCGTCAACGCCCTGTCCACCAAGGTCTCGGTGGAGATCAAGACCGACGGTCACCGCTGGACGCAGGACTACAAGATGGGCGCCCCGACCGCGCCCCTCGCGAAGCACGAGGCGACCGGCGAGACCGGTACGTCGGTGACCTTCTGGGCCGACGGCGACATCTTCGAGACGACCGACTACTCCTTCGAGACGCTCTCGCGCCGCTTCCAGGAGATGGCCTTCCTCAACAAGGGCCTCACCATCACGCTCACCGACGAGCGGGAGTCCGCGAAGGCCACGGTCGGCGCCGACGACCCGGACGCGGAGGCGGCCGCCGAGCCGGCCGCGCGCACGGTGACGTACCACTACGAGGGCGGCATCGTCGACTTCGTGAAGTACCTCAACTCGCGCAAGGGCGATCTGATCAACCCGACGGTCATCGACATCGAGGCCGAGGACAAGGACCGTCTGCTCTCCGCCGAGATCGCGATGCAGTGGAACTCGTCGTACAGCGAGGGCGTGTACTCCTTCGCGAACACGATCCACACGCATGAGGGCGGTACGCACGAGGAGGGCTTCCGCGCGGCGCTGACGACGCTCGTCAACAAGTACGCGCGTGAGAAGAAGCTGCTGCGGGAGAAGGACGACAACCTCACGGGTGACGACATCCGCGAGGGTCTGACCGCGATCATCTCGATCAAGATCGGCGAGCCGCAGTTCGAGGGCCAGACCAAGACGAAGCTCGGCAACACGGAGGCGAAGACCTTCGTGCAGAAGGTCGTCCACGAGCACCTGACGGACTGGTTCGACCGGAACCCCAACGAGGCCGCGGACATCGTCCGCAAGGGCATTCAGGCCGCCACCGCGCGCGTGGCCGCCCGCAAGGCCCGTGACCTGACCCGTCGCAAGGGTCTCCTGGAGTCGGCGTCCCTGCCGGGCAAGCTGTCCGACTGCCAGTCGAACGACCCGACCAAGTGCGAGATCTTCATCGTCGAGGGTGACTCCGCCGGCGGCTCCGCCAAGTCCGGCCGGAACCCGATGTACCAGGCCATCCTGCCGATCCGCGGCAAGATCCTGAACGTCGAGAAGGCCCGTGTCGACAAGATCCTGCAGAACACCGAGGTCCAGGCGCTGATCTCGGCCTTCGGCACCGGGGTCCACGAGGACTTCGACATCGAGAAGCTCCGCTATCACAAGATCATCCTGATGGCGGACGCCGATGTCGACGGCCAGCACATCAACACCCTGCTGCTCACCTTCCTCTTCCGCTTCATGCGGCCGCTGATCGAGCACGGGCACGTGTACCTCTCCCGCCCGCCGCTCTACAAGATCAAGTGGGGCCGGGACGACTTCGAGTACGCCTACTCGGACCGTGAGCGCGACGCGCTGGTCGAGCTGGGCAAGCAGAACGGCAAGCGGATCCGCGAGGACTCGATCCAGCGCTTCAAGGGTCTCGGCGAGATGAACGCCGAGGAGCTGCGCGTCACCACCATGGACGTCGAGCACCGTGTCCTCGGCCAGGTCACCCTGGACGACGCGGCGCAGGCCGACGACCTGTTCTCGGTGCTGATGGGTGAGGACGTCGAGGCGCGGCGCTCCTTCATCCAGCGCAACGCCAAGGACGTTCGCTTCCTCGACATCTGAGTCGGTCTCAGCTGACCGTACGAAAGGACTGACGACCAGCAATGGCCGACGAGAACCCCCCTGTGACCACCGAAGAAGAAGAGCCGGTGCTGCGGATCGAGCCCGTCGGGCTCGAGACCGAGATGCAGCGCTCGTACCTCGACTACGCGATGTCCGTCATCGTGTCCCGTGCGCTGCCCGACGTCAGGGACGGTCTCAAGCCCGTCCACCGGCGTGTGCTGTACGCGATGTACGACGGCGGGTACCGGCCCGAGAAGGGCTTCTACAAGTGCGCCCGCGTCGTCGGTGACGTCATGGGTACGTACCACCCGCACGGCGACACCTCCATCTACGACGCGCTCGTCCGTCTCGCCCAGCCGTGGTCGATGCGGATGCCGCTCGTCGACTCCAACGGCAACTTCGGTTCGCCGGGCAACGACCCGGCCGCCGCCATGCGCTACACCGAGTGCAAGATGGCGCCGTTGTCGATGGAGATGGTCCGGGACATCGACGAGGAGACCGTCGACTTCCAGGACAACTACGACGGCCGCAACCAGGAGCCGACGGTCCTCCCGTCGCGTTTCCCGAACCTGCTGGTGAACGGTTCCGCCGGCATCGCGGTCGGCATGGCGACCAACATCCCGCCGCACAACCTGCGCGAGGTCGCCGAGGGCGCCCAGTGGTACCTGGCGAACCCGGAGGCCGGTCACGAGGAGCTCCTCGACGCGCTGATCGAGCGGATCAAGGGCCCCGACTTCCCGACCGGTGCGCTGGTCGTCGGCCGCAAGGGCATCGAGGAGGCGTACCGCACGGGTCGCGGCTCCATCACGATGCGCGCGGTCGTCGAGGTCGAGGAGGTGCAGAACCGCCAGTGCCTGGTGGTCACCGAGCTGCCCTACCAGGTCAACCCGGACAACCTCGCGCAGAAGATCGCCGACCTGGTGAAGGACGGCAAGATCGGCGGCATCGCGGACGTCCGCGACGAGACCTCCTCGCGCACCGGCCAGCGTCTGGTCATCGTGCTCAAGCGGGACGCGGTCGCCAAGGTCGTCCTCAACAACCTGTACAAGCACACCGACCTGCAGACGAACTTCGGCGCCAACATGCTGGCGCTCGTCGACGGCGTGCCGCGCACCCTCTCCCTGGACGCGTTCATCCGGCACTGGGTGACGCACCAGATCGAGGTCATCGTCCGCCGGACCAGGTTCCGGCTGCGCAAGGCCGAGGAGCGCGCCCACATCCTGCGCGGTCTCCTCAAGGCGCTCGACGCGATCGACGAGGTCATCGCCCTCATCCGGCGCAGCGACACCGTCGACGTCGCCCGTGAGGGCCTCATGGGCCTGCTCCAGATCGACGAGATCCAGGCCAACGCGATCCTGGAGATGCAGCTCCGCCGGCTCGCCGCCCTGGAGCGCCAGAAGATCGTCGCCGAGCACGACGAGCTCCAGGCGAAGATCGACGAGTACAACGCGATCCTCGCCTCGCCGGAGAAGCAGCGGGCGATCGTCAGCGAGGAGCTGGCCGCGCTCGTCGAGAAGTACGGCGACGACCGCCGCTCCAAGCTGGTGCCCTTCGACGGTGACATGTCCATCGAGGACCTGATCGCCGAGGAGGACATCGTCGTCACGATCACGCGGGGCGGCTACGTCAAGCGGACGAAGACCGAGGACTACCGGTCGCAGAAGCGCGGCGGCAAGGGCGTGCGGGGCACGAAGCTGAAGCAGGACGACATCGTCGACCACTTCTTCGTCTCCACCACCCACCACTGGCTGCTGTTCTTCACCAACAAGGGCCGGGTCTACCGGGCCAAGGCGTACGAGCTGCCGGACGCGGGGCGGGACGCGCGCGGTCAGCACGTGGCCAACCTGCTGGCCTTCCAGCCGGACGAGCAGATCGCCCAGATCCTGGCGATCCGGGACTACGAGGCCGCGCCGTACCTGGTGCTCGCCACCCGTTCCGGTCTGGTGAAGAAGACCGCGCTGAAGGACTACGACTCGCCGCGTTCCGGTGGTGTCATCGCGATCAACCTGCGGGAGCGGGACAACGGCGCCGAAGGCGTCGCCGACGAGCTGATCGGTGCCGAGCTGGCCTCCGCCGAGGACGATCTGCTGCTGATCTCGAAGAAGGCGCAGTCGATCCGGTTCACCGCCACGGACGAGGCGCTGCGCCCGATGGGCCGCGCGACCTCGGGCGTCAAGGGCATGAGTTTCCGCGAGGACGACGAGCTGCTCTCGATGAATGTCGTCCGGCCCGGTACGTTCGTCTTCACCGCGACGGACGGCGGGTACGCGAAGCGGACCCCCGTCGACGAGTACCGCGTCCAGGGCCGCGGCGGCCTCGGTATCAAGGCCGCCAAGATCGTGGAGGACCGTGGTTCGCTCGTGGGCGCGCTGGTGGTGGAGGAGACCGACGAGATCCTCGCCATCACGCTGTCCGGCGGTGTGATTCGCACGCGAGTCAACGAAGTCAGGGAGACCGGCCGTGACACCATGGGCGTCCAGCTGATCAACCTGGGCAAGCGCGATGCCGTCGTCGGCATCGCACGGAACGCCGAGGCCGGCAGCGAGGACGAGGACGGCGACGACGCCGTCGACGCCGAAGGCGCCTCCGGGGCGGTCGAGGCGGCGGCAGCGGCCGAGGGCACGGAGCCCGAGGCCGGGGAGCACGAGGAGTAGAGCGTGAGTGGAGCCACGGGCGCCGGATCGGCGTCCGCCGGAGCTTCTGCAGGTGCTGGAGCGCACGGCGCCCGTGGTTCGGCCACGGACTCCCAGGGGGTTGCGGTGACGGACACTCGGGGGCAGCAGCCCCCCTACGAGACCTATGGCAGTGCGCTGCCCGGCGAGCGCCCCGCGGCGCAGCAGGGCGGCCCGTACCACCCTCCGAGGGCGTACGACGGCCATACCCAGGGCGGTCAGTCCGCCGGCGCGGTGCGGCGGCCCCGGACGGGTGCGCGGACCACTCCGCGTACGCGCAAGGCGCGGCTGCGGGTGGCGAAGGCCGATCCGTGGTCGGTGATGAAGGTGAGCTTCCTGCTCTCCATCGCGCTGGGCATCTGCACGGTCGTCGCGGCGGCGGTGCTGTGGATGGTCATGGACGCCATGGGCGTCTTCTCGACGGTCGGCGGGACGATCAGCGAGGCGACGGGCTCGAACGAGTCCAACGGCTTCGACCTGCAGTCCTTCCTGTCGTTGCCGCGGGTGCTGATGTTCACCTCGGTGATCGCCGTGATCGATGTGGTCCTGATGACCGCCCTGGCGACGCTGGGCGCGTTCATCTACAACCTGTCGGCCGGTTTCGTCGGCGGTGTCGAGCTGACGCTGGCCGAGGACGAGTAGGCCGTGCGGGGGCCTGGACCGCGTTCTCCGGAGCCTTCGGTTCCGGGCGATTTTGGCACTGGCCCCCACGTGCGCTAATGTTCAGGAGTCAGCGCGCGGGACACACACCGCACAGCGCGGCGGGGCTATAGCTCAGTTGGTTAGAGCGCATCCCTGATAAGGATGAGGCCACAGGTTCAAATCCTGTTAGCCCCACAGAAGTGATCGACCCGGACGGTTCCTCCGTCCGGGTCGATCTCGTTGTACGGGGTTTGAGGACGGGCCCGGCACTCGCACAGGTCACCGATCGGTATCGGTCGCTGTGTAGAGTGGGCGTCAGAAGTCTCCTACGTCAACGAAAGACGAGGTCGCGCGGTGAAGAAGCTGCTCCTGGTCGCACTGGCCGCCATCGGCGGGCTCCTCGTGTACCGCCAGATCCAGGCGGATCGCGCCGAGCAGGACCTGTGGACGGAGGCGACCGACTCCGTGCCGTCCGGTTCCGGTGCCTGAGACCCACCCATCTGAAGCCGAGGTCCCGGCCACGCGCATCGCGTGGCCGGGACCTCCGCGTTTCCGGGCCCTCTGCGGGGCGTTCCCGAAGTCGATGATTGGCTTGCTCCGGGAAAGTTGAATGCCCGCGAACAAACACACATGCGGTTCGCGGGCGAGCAGACTCAGGGGGACGCCGTGAGCACAGGACGACGAAGGGCCGTGACGGGAGGTGCGCTGGCAGGCGTACTCGCGCTGCTGCTCGGCCCGGCCCCGCAGGCCGCCGCGGAGGAGGGCACCGGGGCCGCTCCCGGCGGGGCCCTGGTGATGGTGCTCGACTCCTCCGGCTCCATGGCCGATCCGGTGGGCGGGCCGGGGACCGGAGGCCGTACGAGGATGGCGGCGGCCCGTGACGCCGTCGGGACCGTCGTGGACGGTCTCCCCGACGGCTACCCCACCGGCCTGCGCGTCTACGGCGCCGACCGGCCGCGCGGCTGCGACGACACCCGCCTCGCCCGACCGGTCGCCCCGCTCGACCGGGCCGGGCTCAAGGCCGCCGTCGCCGCGCTCACGCCCCGGGGCGACACGCCCCTCGGGCTCTCCCTCCGCAAGGCCGCCGAGGACCTGCCGGAGCCCGCCGGAGGCGCCCCGGCCACCCGGACGATCCTGCTGGTCTCCGACGGCGAGGACACCTGCGGCACCCCGAAGCCCTGCGAGGTCGCCGCCGACCTCGCCCGCCAGGGCATCGGCCTGCGCATCGACACCGTCGGCTTCCAGGTCGCCGGCAAGGCCCGCGAGGAACTGGAGTGCGTCGCGGCCGCCGGGAACGGCCGCTACTACGACGCCCCGGACGCCGACGCGCTCGCCCGCCAGCTCCAGCGGGCCGCCCGGCTCTCCGCCGACGGCTACCGGCTCCGCGGCACGCGCGTGCAGGGCACCCCCGGGCGGGCCGGAGCCCCGGACCTCGCGCCGGGGCAGTACCTCGACACCATCGGGCCCGGCGAGAAGCGCTACTACGCGACCACCCTCGACGCCGACTCCACCGCCCACTTCGCGGCCACGGCCGTCCCGCAGCCCGGCGCCGCCGTCGACACCGTCGACAAGCTGACCACCAGCCTGGTCTGGCTCTCCTCCATAGGCGACGAGGGCGGCTGCGCCACCCGGAGCGAGATCTTCCACCAGGACGAGGGCGCGGTGCCGCTCACCTCCGCCGTCGCCCGCATCCCCACCCAGACGCGGTACTCCGCCTGCGACCGGCCCGGCCGCTACTGGCTGACCGTCGAGCGCACCAGCAAGCCCGGCTCGGACGCCGCCCGCTGGCCGCTGGAGCTGCTCCTCGGCGTCGAGAAGCCGCTGCCGTCCGGGACCGTGCCGGCGCAGTCGGAGCCCGAGTACGGGGTCGGCGGGCCGAAGGCCGTCCTGCCCGCGGGCGAGCCGCGGGAAGTCCGGGGCGGCACCGGCTTCAACGACGCGAGGGAACTCGGCCCCGGGGTGTACCGCGACCGCCTGCTGCCCGCCCAGACCCTCTGGTACAAGGTGCCGGTCGGCTGGGGCCAGCAGCTGCGCTACGACGTCGAGTTCGGCAACGAGCCGACCGTCACCGGCACCGGCGGCCGGGCCCGCTCGTACGGCGGGACCGAGGTGTACACCCCGGCCCGGCAGCCGGTCGGCCGCGGCACCGGCGTCTTCGACTCGCAGACCGCCTACACCGGGGACCCGGCCCGACTGCGCATGGGCACCGTCCCGGTCGCCTGGACCAACCGCTACGAGCCCGACCCGAACGTGACCGCCGTCCACCTCCCCGGCGGTCACTACATCGCCGTCACCCTGGGCGCCGACGCGGCCCGGATCGCCCGCGACCCCGAGATCGGCTTCGTCCTGCGGATCGGGGTCCTCGGGGAGGAGAAGGCGGGACCCGAGCACCACGCGCGCGTGGTGGCCCCGAAGACGCCGGCGGACCGGGGCGAATCCGGCCCCGGGGCGGACACCGGGGGCGGCGGCGGGGCAGGATGGTCCGGCACGACGGCCCTGGCGGTCGGCGGCGGGGCGCTCCTCCTGCTCGCGGGGGTCCTCCTCGGCGTCCGGCGGGCCCGGGGCGGGGCGCGATGACGGACACGACGAGGAGAAGCGCGTGAGCACGCAGGCGGGGGCCGGGGGCGGGACCGGGGCGCGGAGAGCCGTGGCGCGGAAGGCTTCGGTGCGGAAGGTCTCGGCGCGGAAGGTCTCCGCGCTGCTCACCGCCGCGGCCGCGGTGGGCACGCTCACCGCGCTGCCCGCCCGGGCGGCCGAGGGCCCCGCCCTGCCCCCGTACGGCTTCACCGAGGGAGCGAAGCGGATCGAGGGCGCCGCCTCCAGCGCCGACGCCAGGACGCTGGCGCCGGGCGGGACCTACCGGGACACCCTCAAGAAGGACGGCAAGGTCTACTACCGGCTCGACCTGGACACGACGAAGAACTCGTACGTCTCCGCCGTCGTCGTCCCGAAGCCGGGCGGGAAGGCCGACTACGGCGACGGGATCCGGATCGAGATCCAGGACAGCTCCGGCAGGCGGTGCGACGACCAGGAGGTCGACTTCGGCTCCGGCGAGTACGTCCGGCCGCTGGCCGCCTACGCGCGCCGGATCGTCGGCCCGGACCTCTCCGGCTGCCAGGACGCCGGCACGTACTACGTGCTCGTGAAGCGCGAGTCGGACGCCACCTCCACTCCGGACGACTGGGAGATGGAGCTCCAGCACGTCACCGAGCCGCTGCTGAGCAGGAACGGGCCGACCAAGCTGCCCGAGTCCTGGCCCTCGACGACGCCCCCGCCGCTCCCCGGCGGGCCGGAGCCGCGCCAGGGCGGGAACGGCTTCGCCCAGGCCGTCTCCCTGGAGAAGGGGACGTGGCGGGCGGACATCCTGCCCGGCCAGACGCTCTTCTGGCGGGTGCCGGTCGACTGGGGGCAGCAGCTGTTCGCCAGCGCCGAGCTGGGCAGCAGCAGCGAGGGCGCCGACACGGTCAGCTCGGCGCTCACGCTCGTGCTCGACAACCCGGCGCGCGGCTTCGTCGACCACCAGACGGTCAGCTACGGCGGCAAGCCCGCCACCGCCGTGCTCGACCCGCGGAGGCCGGTCGCCCACGAGAACCGCAGCTCGTACCAGACCTCCACCAGGGGCATGGGGCTCGCCGGCTGGTACTACCTCACCGCCACGCTCAACCCGAAGGTCGCCGAGAAGTACGGCGACGAGGCCGTGCCGCTGATCCTGCGGGTCGACGTGACCGGGGAGAGGAAGGACGGTCCCGGGTACGCCGGTGACCCTGGCATCTTCCAGGTGACGGACGGCGACCGGGCGGCGGCGGAGAAGGGTGTCGCCGCCTCGGCGGCGGCCGGCGGCGGGACCGCGATGGTGGCCCTCGCCGCGGGCGGCCTCGGCCTGGGCACCGTCCTGCTCGTCGGCCTCGGCGTGTGGACCCTGCGGGCCCGCAGGACGGCCCGCCCGTAAGAGCCCTGCGCGCCCGACCTGCGTCAGATCCGCGTCAGCGCCCAGAAGCCGACCGCGAGCGACACCAGCGCGAGCAGCAGCACCGGGACCGCCACCTTGGGAGGCGGTCCCGGACGCCGTTCCGGGGTCGTTCTCAGGGGCATCTCAGGGAGGGGGGCGGGAGCCTGGGCGTGCTGAGCGGGGTAGGGATGCGGAGGGGAGTACGGAGCGGAGGGATCGAAGGGGGGTACGGGATGGGCGACCGGCGGGGTCAGATGGAAGCTGCCCGTCTCGGACGGCGCGGGCACCGGCTGCCGGTACGGCTGCTGGTACGGGTTGGGGTGCTGCTCCTGGTACTGGTCCCGGTACGGCTCCTGGTACGCCTGGGGCGCCGGTCCGGGCAGCACGGGCGGTACGGGGGCGGGCGCGGCGGCCGGGACCGGCGGGGTCGCGGGGGTGGCGTCCTGGAGCGGCGGCGGGGCGTCCTGGAGCGGCGGGGCGTCCTGGGCCGGGCGGGCGGTCGGGCCCTCGGGGCCGAAACCGGCCGGCAGGGGGCCGAGCTGGTCGTGGATCTCGATCGGTTCCTCGCCGGCCGCCGGCCCGGGCAGCAGCTCCACGGCCGCGTTCAGCGCCTTCCGCACGCCCGTGGCCGTCCGGAAGCGGGCCTGCGGGTCGGGCTGGAGCAGCCCGGCGATGACCTGCCACAGCGGCTCGGGGACGCTCGCGGGCGCCGGAGGCGTGCCGTGGGTGAGGAAGTGCTCCACGAGGGCCTGCGAGTCCGGCCGGGTGCCGTGCAGCAGATAGAGCGCGACGAGCCCGACCGCGTACAGGTCGGCGGTGAAGTCCGGTTCGGCGCCGAGAAGTTGCTCGGGGGCGAAGTAGCCGGGCGTGCCCACGACGTAGTTGGTCTCGGTGAGCCGGGGTTCGCCCTTGCGCATCGAGATGCCGAAGTCCGAGAGCCGCAGGTGCGGCCGGCCCGTGCCGGTCGCCTCCATCAGGATGTTGGCCGGCTTGATGTCCCGGTGGACGACGCCCTCCGCGTGCACCGTCGCCAGGCCCGAGAGCAGCTGGTCGAGGAGGGTGCAGACATAGCGGGGCGGCAGCGGCCCGTAGTCGCCGATGACGTGGGCGAGGGAGCCGCCGGCGACCAGGTCCATGGTGAAGAGGACCTGGTCGTCGTCGGCGGCCCAGCTGGCCGGGGCGAGGACGTGCGGATGCTCGATCCGCAGCGCCTGTTCCCGGACGAAGCGGAGCAGCGTGTGCGCGTCGCTCTGCTGGAGCACCTTGGCCGCCACATAGCGGCGGCGGCGGTGGTCCCAGGCGCGCCAGACGGCGCCGGCGCCGCCCCGCCCGATCGGGTCGACCAGCTCGTACCTGCCGGCGAAGACCTCACCCATCGTGCTGCGCCGCCCCCCGTCCGTCGTCGGTCGTGTGTTCCGTCGTTGCGTGTCAGCTCTGGTGCGACTCGTAGTGGGCGACCGCGTCGGCGGTGCGTCCGGCGCCGTAGACCCGGAGGAACTCTGCCAGCTCCGGGTGGGCCGGGGCGAGGGAGTCGGCGGCGTCGATGATGTCCCCGGCGGCAGCCACGGAGCGCAACAGCGACTGGATCTCGCGGACCACGCGGCGCACGGTCGGGGCGCCGGAGCCGTTGCCGGTCTGGCCGGAGGCGGCGGTGAGGACGGAGCCGCCCTGGGACTTCTTGATCTCGTCCATGCGGTCGGTGGCCTCGGCGGCGCTGACGCTGCCGTCGGCGACCTGCACGGCGAGCTCCTGGAGGGCCTGGACGCGCTGGACCACGGCGGGGTTGCCGATCTTGGCGCGCTGACCGCTCATGAGCTGGGAGAGCATGGGCGCGGAGAGCCCGAGCACGGCCGCCAGCCTGGCCTGGTTGAGCCCGAGGTCGTCGATCAGCCGACGGAAGAGCGCCCCCAACGGCTCCCCGTACCAACTGCGCTGAAGCTCTCTGGCTCTTGCCGTGGCTTCCTGCTGCGCTGTGTCCATCACTTCTCCCCATCCCTGCGGTTCACCACTGCGAACCTCGGTCAGCATCTTACGGAGCGTGGTCGTTCACCGGGAGTCCCCACCTTTTGCCCGGGACCGGGGGAGAACCGGTACGCTGTCCTCGTTCCGGGGCCTTAGCTCAGTTGGTAGAGCGCTGTCTTTGCATGGCAGATGTCAGGGGTTCGACTCCCCTAGGCTCCACTTCTCCTCACCCCTCTGACCTGTGGAGACACAGGCAGGGGGGTGTTCTTGTGCTGTGGTGCCGGATGTCGTGGGGTCGCGGCGGGCGGGAGCCGGTTCGTGGAACCGCTGAAGGTCCGGGCACGTTCGGTGTGTTTGAGACCATGCGAAAGGACGGCACGCACATGATCACGCTCACCAAGGAAGACGGTCCGGCGGACCTGGACGGTGTGACCCACATGTCCATCGGTGTGTCCTGGGACCCCACGGCCGGCAGCAGCGGCGGCCCGATGGGCATGCTGCGCCGCAAGAAGGGCACCGATCTCGACCTGATCGCCATCGCGATGCACGGGGCGGAGCCGGTGCGTCTCGCGGGGCTCGACTCGCTCGACCCGCTGGGCAACGGTTCCCTGGTGCACAGCGGCGACAACCAGACCGGGCACGGCGACGGCGACGACGAGACGGTGACGGTCGAGTTCGCGAAGGTCCCGCCCCACATCACGTCCATCGTGTTCGTCGCGGCCGCCTACAAGAAGGGCAGCTCCTTCCAGCGGGCGCGCAACATCAGCTTCAAGGTGTACGACGCGACCGGCGGCAGCTCCCAGCAGGTCGCCGACATCTGGCCGAGCATGCTCACCCAGGACAACGGCTGTGCCGTCGCCAAGGCCATGCGGGTGGGTGAGGCCTGGAAGCTCCAGGTGATCAACGAGATGGGGAAGATCAAGCAGGGCGACGAGCTCGCCCTGATGCGTTTCGCCGTCAGCAAGTAGCGGCCCCCTCGGGGGGTGTCTGGGCTCCCTACGTAAATGCCCCCTGACCTGCGGAAAGCAGTTTCAGGGGGCATTTTGGCGTGCCTGCCGGTGCCTGCCCGTGGCTCCGTGCCTCGTGCCCCGTGGCTCGTGGCTCAGGATTCGGGGGTCACGTGGAAGCGGATGGCCGCCGCCAGTTCCTCGCAACGGCGGACGGCGTCCGCGCGGGTGGCGGCCGTCGCGACGGCGTAGCCCTTGTCGCAGGCGAGGAGGGAGTCCATGGAGGCCGTGCGGTCGCCGACGTGCTTGGCGAGGACCACGGCCTCGTCGACGCCGGTGAAGTCCTTCAGGTACGGGATCATGTGCGGCGGTGTGGTGCCCTTCGGGACCCGGCGGACCGGCACCGGCAGCTCGTCCACGCCGCTGATCGCGGTGATCACGCCCGCTTCCGCGTCGAGGAAGCGGATCGCGGCGCCGCGCTTCGGCTCCGGGGCCTCCTCCGGGAGCCGGTCGATGCCCAGCGGGACGGTGAGGAAGAGACGGGCCGGGTCCCAGCCGGTGGAGCGGTTGACCATCTCGGGGATGCCGGAGCCCGAGAGCCGGTTGTGCGTCTCCAGGAGGCGCGGGCCGTCAGGGGTGAGCACGAACTCGCTGTGCGAGGGGCCGTCGGTGAGGCCCACCGCGTCCAGGACGCCGGCGGTCATCGCGTGGATCTCGTCGCGGAAGGGGGCGGCCTGGTCGCTGGGGACGCTGCACTCCCACTCGACGAAGTGCTCGTTCACCCGGTACTCGCAGATGCCGAGGACCACGTGCCGGCCCTGGTGCGAGAAGGCCTCGACGCTGACGACCGGGCCCTGGAGGAACTCCTCGGCGAGGACGCCTCCGTAGCCGAAGTCCGCCACGGCCTTCACCGCCGCCGCGGCCTCATCGGGCGTCTCCACCCGGTGGATGTGGAGGCTGCCGGCGCCCTTGCCCGGCTTGAGGACGATGGGGCCGCCGACCTCGGCCAGGAAGGCGACGGCCTCGGCCTCGTCCCGCACGATCCGGTGGCGGACCGGGCTCAGGCCGTGGCGGTCGAGGGCGGCGCGGGTCAGCGCCTTGTCCTGGATGATCCGGGAGACCTCGGGGTCGGTGCCGGGCAGGCCGAGCTTGGCGTTGACCTCGCCGACGGGGACGGCGGCGAGCTCGGTGGTGGTGAGGACGAACTCGAAGGGGTTCTCCTCGTGCAGCGGCTGGAGGAGGGCGAGGAGTTCACCGGTGTCCGTGATGTCGCCGGTGAGGATCGTGGAGACGTGCTCCTCGGCCTCGGCGCGGTCGAACTGGCCCTCCGTGTGGACGAGGGTGACGTCGATGCCGAGCTCGCGGGCGCCGTGCACGGGGGCGGGGCGGCCGCCGACGACGGCGATGCGGCGCGGGCGCGGGGCGGTGGTCATGCGGTCGCTCCTTCGGTGGTGGCCGGGGTGGTGGTGTGGCCCAGGGGGGTGCTGGGGTGCACCTCGCGCTCGATGCGCGGCAGGATCTCGGGGAGGTAGATGTCCTGGATGGCGGACTCGTCGCCGTGCCGCTCCCAGTGCCCGCGGCTGGCCCAGCGCTCGACGAGGACGAACCGGCCGGCCGTCTCGTGGGACTGGTACGCCTCCCAGCTGACGCAGCCGTCCTCGGCGAGGCAGACCGGGCGCATCCGGGTGAGGGCGTCGGCGACCGGGGCGACGTCCTCGGGGGTCTTGGTGTCGATGATGACGATGAGGTCGAACATCACTGTTCCTTGCCTTCCTGGTCCTGTCGGGCCTCCTGCGCCTGTCGGGCCTCCTGCGCCTGTCGGGCCTCCTGCGCCTGCTGGGCTTCCTGGACCTGCTGGGCTTCCTGGTCCTGCCGGGCGGTGGTCCGGGCGAGTTCGGGGAGCCATTCGGCGATCGGCGGGAACCGGTGGCCGAGCGAGACGAGCCGGTCGGTCGTCACGCCGAAGTCGACGGGGAAGGAGTACGGGGACAGGGCCGGGTCGCCCGCCGGGTCGTCCTTCTCCGTGACGGTGGCGCGGAGTCCGGTGGCCCGTTCCACGGCCGCGATCATGTCGTGCGGGCCGGCGCTGTCGGGGGAGGCGACGTTGACGGCTCCGGTCGCGTCGGAGACGGCGGCCCAGGCCAGGAAGCGGGCCGCGTCCTCGGCCCGTACCAGCGAGGTCTTTCCGGGCTTCGCGTGGACGGTGATCGGCTCGCCCGCGACGATCCGGTCGTGGTGGAAGCGGAACCTGCCGGTGAAGTCGCCCTCGGCGGCGAGGACGTGGGAGACGCGGGCCACCAGGACCGGCACCTGGGCGGTGCGGACGAGCGCGGCCTCGGCCTGCCGCTTGCCCTCGCCGTAGTTCTCCTCCAGGTAGGACATGTCGAGCCAGGGCAGCTCGGTGTCGTAGTCGTACGCGGCGGGGTCGAGTTCGTCCTCGCGGGCGAGGACGCCGATCGGCGGGGCCGGGATCCGCCAGCGGAAGGTGTCCTTGTTGTAGACCTCGATGGTGCTGGTCAGGACGATCTTTCCGGCTCGGTCTCCGAAGGCGCGGGCCGCCTCGACCGCCGCGTTCGGGGTGTAGCACATCTGGTGGATGACGGCGTCGAAGCGCTCGCCGGCCACCGCCTCGGTGAGCTCGCCCGGCCGGTTGACGTCGGCGCGCAGCCGGCGGACCGAGTCGCCGAAGGGGTCCGGGGTGCGGCCCCGGGTGACCAGGGTGACGCGGTGGCCCCGGTCGAGCAGTTCACGGACGAGGATCTTCCCGAAGTACCGGGTCCCGCCCACGACACAGATGTCGGCCATCTGTTCCTTCTCCTTGGTTCCTTGGTTTCTTGTCGCTCGTCGCCCGTGGAGGGCCGGGCGGTCAGGCGGCGGTCTTCTCGCGTTCCGGGGCGCCGGGCGCGGGGGCCGGGGCCGTCTCCTCGTCGCGGCCCGCGAGGCAGGCCACGGCGCAGATCGCCGCCACGGCCGCCGTCACGTACCAATTCGCGCCGGGCAGGCCGGTATTCCGCGCCAGGTCGAAGAGGACGCCGGCGGACAGCGAGCCGATCATGTTGCCGGCGCTGCGGAAGAAGTGCATGGCGCCCATCGCCTTGGCGAGCCGGTCCTCGGGGACCTTGCGGGCCACCCAGATGTCGAAGGACGGCACGAAGAGGATCTCGCCGAGGACGACGACGAAGCAGCCGAGGACGATCCACGGGACGCTGCGGCCGGCGCCGAAGGAGAGGAACGCGACGGTCATCCCGCCCAGGCCCACCGCCATGACGACACCGGGGCGCAGCCGCTTGATCAGGAAGGTGAAGACCGGGTACTGCAGCGCGAGCACGGTCAGGCCGGTGATCCAGAACGGCGCGGAGGGCGCCCAGTCGGCCGCGTACCGCTGCATGTGGAGGGGGATGCCGACGACGAAGCCGATGGAGAGGAACCAGAAGACCGCCGACAGGAGGAAGTAGCGGGTGGCGCCGCGTACTTCGATGCCCTGGAAGACCGCGGTGCTGAACAGGGCGGGACGCCGGCCGTCCGCCGGGGCCGGGGGCTCCCCGAAGCCGGCCTTCGGGATGAGGAAGGAGGCGACCAGGCAGTACGCCGTGAAGAAGGCGAAGACCAGGGAGAAGAGGGTCCGCAGGTCGAGCCCGATGACGAGACCGCCGAGCAGGGCGCCGCCGAACAGGCCGGTCTGGCCGCACATCTGGAAGGTCGAGAACGCCTTGGGCCGCTCGTCGTCGGGGAACGCCACGAGGACGTTCTTCAGGCCGGGGAAGGAGGTCCCGGAGCCGAAGCCGATGAGGAAGCCGAGTGCGGCGTAGACGGCGACGCCGTCGACGAAGCCCATCAGGCCCAGGGCGACGGCCTCGGTCGCGGTGCCGAGGAAGACGGCGCCGCGGACCCCGAGGCGGGCCGCGATCCCCTCGTAGAAGAAGGTCGCGAGGAGCCGGCCGACGTACGTCATGCACATCACGACGCCGGCCCAGAAGCCGCTGCCGGTGCCGCCGAGCGTGGCGACGAGGACGGGGAACCAGATGAAGCTGCCGGTGTTGGCGAGCAGGATTCCGGCGTTGACGCCGATGAGCGCCCGCCGGCGGTCGGTGGTCACAGGGCGGCCTTCCCCTTCGAGTCGTTCGAGCGGAGCTCCGCGATGGCGCGCGCGAGGGCCGGGCGGTCGACGGGGACGCCCCGGACGACGGTGGCCACGGGCAGGGCCGACAGGGGCCGGCCGGGAGCGTGCAGGTTGTAGGTGGCGCTCGCGCCGACGGCGAGCGGGTGGCGGCCGGAGCGGTCGCCGCTCATCTCGTCGAAGTAGCGGCGGCCGCCGACGGTCGCCTGGTGGCGCAGGGCCTCGGCGAGCGCCGGGTCGGTGTCGTCGCCGCGCAGGGCGTCGAGCTCGCCGAGGAACGAGTAGCCGTGGTACGCGCCGAGGTTGCCGGCGTCGGTGCCGATCAGCAGGCTGCCGCGGCGGAGCGCGGCGAGCGCGTTGTTCCGCATGTCGCGGAGGGCGGCGGTACGGGTCTCCTGGCAGCCGTACTCGATGCCGAAGGGCTTCTCGATCGTCTCGACGAACTCCAGGTTGTACGGGTCCTGGGTCTCGCGGAAGCCCTCGCGGCCGTACTCGGTGCGGAAGTCCTCCCGGCTCATGATCATCGACCGGAGGCCGGCGAGGGTGGAGACGAACCGCGCCCCGGCGAGGCCCTCCCACTCGGCGTCGGTGAGGGTCCTGTCGCGGACCGAGTGGGCGAAGAGCCGGAAGCCGCACGCGTAGGCGAAGAGGGTCTCCTCCAGGGTGTTGCAGTCGACGACCGCCGTCACCCCGCGTTCGGCGGCCGTCCGCGCGGTGAACCGCAGGACCCGCTCGGAGAGCCGGGAGAAGCGGACCGGGCTGCCGGGCTGCTCGGTGCCGTCCGTGAACATCACCTTGAGGAAGGTGCCGCCGCGCTCGGCGTTGGAGCGCAGCGCGTGGTCCAGGTCGGCCTCGACGGAGATCAGGTGGACGGGGGCCGGGAACTCGACGCCGTGGCCGGTGCGGCCGGCGGCGTCGGCCACCGCCGTGACCGCGTAGCCGCAGTGCACGAGTTCGGGGTACGGCCACGGGGAGGCGGCCCGGCCGGCCTCCCAGCCCTCGGCGAGCAGCGGGTAGCCGAACATGTCCACGAGGTGGGTGACCCCGTGGTACAGGTACTGCAGGGCCGTGATCCGGGGGTCGTCGACCGTGTCGTCCCAGTTCGGGGGGAGCGCGATGTGGGCGTGGGTCTCGGTGTAGCCGGGCCACAGCTCGGTCTCGGTGCCCGTCCGGGCCGCGCCGGTGACCTCGAAGGCGGTGAAGACGCCGTCCTCGGAGGTCACGTCGTACACGGCGGTGGGGTCGAGGGCCGGGACGGCCACCCCGCGCTCGACGACGCGGCCGGGTGCCGTCCCGGGGCGGGTGGGGGTGTTCATCGGGCGACCCCGACGCGCATCTTCAGGTCGATCCGGTCCAGGCCCTCCTCGCAGCGCTTGTTGACCTCGTCGCGGTCGGCGCCGGTGAAGATGATGTGGCCGATCCAGTCGAAGTTGCTCTTGGAGAGCCGGGCCACGTCCGTGCCCGGCTTCTTGTACGCCTGGGCGCTGTGGAAGCCGGGGACCTCGGGGAGCGCGTCGAAGCCGATGGACTCGACGGTGCCGGCGATGGGGGCGCCGAACCAGTGGCCGCCGGCCGTGGTCCTGCCGGGGAAGGGCAGCTCGGGGCGCTCGCCGAGGGCCTGGCGGATAACCTGGAGGTAGGTGTCGACGCCGGAGGAGATCTCCATCAGGGTCGGGACGATCCCGCCGACCAGGCGGCCGTTGACCTCGCACAGGACCGGTCCGTCCGGGCCGAGCAGGTACTCGGTGTGGATGAAGCCGAAGTCGATGCCGAGCTCCTCCAGGACCCGGGTGGTCGTGGCGAACAGCTCCTCCTGGAGCGGGTGGCCGTCGAAGTAGGTGGCGCCCATCTCGATGAAGTACGGGAAGCCGCTCAGCGGGCGGTCGGTCACACCGAGGTTGACGATCTCGCCCTTGCCGAGCACGCAGGACTCGACGGAGATCAGCTCGCCGGGTACGAACTCCTCGATGAGGATGTCCGGGATGCGGACGACTCCGCGGCCGTAGTCGACGACGTCGGCCAGCTCGGCCAGGTAGGCGGCGAGGTCGTCCTCGTCCTTCAGGTGCAGGACGTGGAGGCTGGCCGTGCCGTCCGAGGGCTTCACGACGCAGGGGAAGCCGACCTCGCGGACCGCGGCCTCGACCTTCGTCACGTCGGAGACGTGGGCGAAACGGGGCTGGCGGACGCCCGTGCCGTCCAGGGTGAGGCGGGTGAGGTGCTTGTGGCGGGCGTTGCGGGCGCCGTCGACGCTCATGCCGGGCAGGCCGAGCGCCTGGGCCACGGCGGCGGTGTGGACGGTGTGGTACTCGCTGTAGGTGGTGACGCCGTCGATCGGGTGCTCGGCGTGCAGCTCGCGGGCGAGGGCGATCAGCTCGTCGATGGAGAAGGCCTGTTCGCTCTTGACCACCCGGCATCGGGGGTGGGCGTAGGCGGCCTCGGCGAGCGGGGAGACGGCCGGGTAGAAGTCCGGGTCGACCGAGACGAGGGTGACCTCGTGGCCGAGCTCCAGGGCGCCGGCGATGCCGGCGATGCCGTTCGGGTTGCATTCGATCATCAGGATGTGCATGGGGGCTCCGAGTTCTGGGATCCGGGGAGGGCGACGGCCGGGCGAGCGGTGCCGCGGCCGGCGGTGCTGCGGATGACGGGGCTTCGGCCGGTGGTGCTTCAGGCGGCGTTTCGGCCGGTGGTGCTTCAGGTGGTGGTGCTTCAGGCGGTGGCGGCGAGGGGCCGGTCCGGGGTGCGCGCCCGGTGGACCGCGCCGAACACGGCGGGCAGGTCGATGCCGAGCGAGGCCATGACCTCCTCGTGGTCACCGCCCCTGGCGGGCCAGCTCCGGTCCGCCGCCACGCCGGTGACCTCGTGGGCGGGCAGCAGCAGGGCCAGCGCCTCGGCGACCCCGCCCTGCGCCCGGTGCTCCTCGACCACGACGAACTTCCGGTGGTACGAGGCGAGTTCGGCGGCGGAACGGGCGAGGTGCTCGTGGTCCACGTACACCAGGTGGGCGTGCGAGACCCCGGGCAGGGCCTGGCGCGCGGCGAGCGCGAGCCGGGTGCCCTCCTCGCCGACCGAGACGAGGCAGACGTCGCCGCCGGCGGAGCGGGACTCCCAGAGGACGGGCGGCAGTTCGGCGCCGTCCCGCCCGCCGTCCCAGGACAGGGAGGCGTACGCGGCGTTCCGGCCGGTCCGGATGTAGTGCGGCTTCCCGGAGCGGACGGCGGCCCGGACCACGGCCCGCATCTCGGCCTCCCCGTAGGGCGCGGCGATGGTGACGCCCGGGACGGACCGCAGGACCGCGAGGTCCTCCAGACAGTGGTGGGTGGTGCCGAACCAGGCCCCGGACACCCCCGCGTACGGCGCGACGACGGTCACGCCCGCGCCGAGGTAGCCGAGCGTCAGCTTCAGGCTCTCCGCCGCCCGGAGCGCCGCGAACGGCGCGAAGGTGCTGACGAAGGGCTTGTAGCCGGCGGCCGCGAGCCCCGTCGCCATGTCGACCATGGCGCCCTCGGCGATGCCGAGGTTGAAGAAGCGGTCGGGGTGGGCGGTCTGGAAGGGGTGGCCCTTGCCGCCGAGGTCCGCCTCCAGGCAGACGATCGCGGTGTCCTCGGCGGCGAGCCGGGTGAGTTCGGCGCGGTAGGCGTCCCGGCCGGAGAGCGGCGCGGGAGCCTCCTGGGCGGTCGCGGTCATCGGATGGCTCGCTTCCACTTGGCGGCGCGGGTGGCGTCGATGGTCACGTAGTGGCAGCCGGCCTTCCCCTGTACGGCGGGGACGCCCTTGCCCTTGACGGTGTCGGCGATGACGGCGAGCGGCCGGCGCTCGGCTCCGCGGTCGCCGGCGAGGATCGCGGTCAGCGCCCCCAGGTCGTGCCCGTCGGTGTGGACGGTCTCGAAGCCGAAGGCCTCGAACCGCTCGCCGAGCCGGGGCAGCGGCGAGATGTCCTCGACGTAGCCGTCGTTCTGGCCGCCGTTGCGGTCGACCACGAGGACGAAGTTGCCGAGGCCCTGGGCCGCCGCGACCTGCACGGTCTCCCAGACCAGGCCCTCCTGGAGCTCGCCGTCGCCGGCGACGGCGATGCCGAGTCCGCCGTGGCCGCCGAGGCGGCGGGCGAGCGCCCATCCGGCGGCGTACGGGACGCCGTGGCCGAGGCTGCCGGTCGGGAAGCGGACGCCGGGGACCTTGGGGCCCGGGTGCCCGGTGTAGGGCTGGTCGGCCCGTCCGTACAGCGGCGCCGGGTTCTCCGGCAGGATCCCGCTGACGTGCAGGGCCGCGTAGAGTCCGGCGGCCGCGTGGCCCTTGCTGAGGACCACCTCGGTGCCGTCCCCGGCCGAGGCCCGGTGCAGGGCCGCGATCAGGATGTCTAGGACCGAGAGGCTGCCGCCGAGGTGGCAGCCGCGCGGGCTCGCCGCCATGTCGACGACGAGGCGCCGGGCCTCGGCCGCGCGGGCCGCGAGGGTGGCGAGCACCTCGTCGCCGCCGGCCTCCGGCCGCGCGGGGGCGTCGAGCAGGGCGGTCATGAGCGGCTCCCCTCGGGCAGGGCGAACCAGCGGTTGACCGCGTCCGCCAGGAGCGAGCGGGCCGTGCGGTACTCCATGCCGCCGATCCGTTCCTCGTCGGTGTGGTCGAGCGCGGAGTCGCCCGGCCCGTACGCCACCATCGGCACGTCCTGCCACGTGGTGGCCAGCGTGTTCATGTCCGAGGTGCCCTTCTTCACCACGAACCGGGGCCGGATCCCGGCCTCGGCGAAGGCCCGGGTGAAGACCTTCACCAGGGGGCCGGAGCGCCCGCCGGCGTAGCCGGGGGTGGCCCGCAGCACCTCGACGGTCACCCCGTCGCGGGGGCCGAGCGCGGCGGTGCGCAGCTCGGCGAGGTCGGCCGAGGGCGGCACCCGGAAGTTGAGGGTGCCGGTGGCGCGGTGCTCCTCGCGGCCGGTCCCGCAGCTGATGTCGATGACCGCGCTGAGCGCGTCGGGGGCCTGGGCGAGGACGGCCTCGCGGATCCCGCCGAGGGCGCGGATCAGCAGGTCGGGGGCGGAGACCGCGTCCATGCCGGCCGAGTGGCCGCTGGGGACCGCGGCCGTCACCCGCAGCTTGAAGAGCCCGAAGTAGCCGAGCGTCAGCTTCTCGGAGCCGCTGGGTTCGCCGATGACGACCGCGTCCGCCGGGTAGTGGTCGCGGACGTGGTAGGCGCCCTTCGAGGAGGAGATCTCCTCCTCGACCGCGCCGACCACGCACAGCCGGCCGTCCTCGGGGATGTGGGCGTGGGCGAGCACCTCCAGGAAGGCGGCGAGGCTGCCCTTGGCGTCCACACTGCCCCGGCCCCACAGCTCGTCGTCGCGCCATTCGACCGGCCAGTGGTGGGGGACCGTGTCGAGGTGGCCGAGGAGGAGCAGGGTGCGCGGGCCGGTGCCGCGGCTGGCGACCAGGTTGCCCGCCTCGTCGACCTCGGCGTTCATGCCGCGCTCGCGGCACCAGTCGGCGAGGAAGGAGGCGAGCTCGGCCTCGTCGCCCGAGACGGACGGCACGGAGACCGTCCTGGTCAGCAGGGCGAGGTCGGCGGCGGGCTCCTTGGTCCGCCAGAAGCGGGTCCAGCGGGCCGGGTCCGCCATGGTGTGCGGCCCGGTGATGGCGACGTCGGCGCTGCCCTCCAGGGCGATCTCGGCCGCGCGCACCTTCTGGCGCATGCGGCCGCCGGCGTACCGGGCGCCCTCTCCGGGGTAGACGTTGGGGAGGGTCGAGCCGGGGTCGGCCGGGTCGGCGAGGAGCCCGGCCGTGCCGGTGACCAGGCGCAGGTGGTCGGCGCCGAGCGCGCACGCCAGGGTGGCGGCGAGGACGTCGGCGTCCACGTTGAGCGGGGCGCCGCCGTCCTGGTCGGCGACCGGCGGCGACAGGCAGACCACGTCGTACGCGTCGAGCAGCGCGGCGAGCCGCACGGCGTCGACGTCGGCGGGGACGCCGGCGCGGTGGTCGCGGACGACGAGGGTGCGGCCCTCGGCCGAGACCGCCTTGAGGGGGCGGTTGGCCCGGCCGGTGACCAGGCCGCCGCGGGCGGCGACGGCCGTGAACACGCCGAGGCCGAGGGCCTTCAGCTCGCGTTCGACGGCCGGGAGGGTGACCCGCTCGTAGGCGTCGACGAGGTGGAGCATCTCCTCCGGCGGGCAGTAGCGCACGGAGTCGCCGTTGGCCAGCGTGAGGTGCGGCATCGGGCGGCCGATGGCGGTGTAGTGGCGCTCGATGCCGGTGGCGCCGCCGGCCACCAGGAGCACCCGGGCGCCGCGGGCGACGAGGTCCGCGACCTCCTGGTGGATGGTGCCCCGGTCGAGGGTGGCGCTGCCGGCCTTGATCACGTAGAGCGGACGGGTCACGGCGACACCGCCGTGGTGGGGAGCCCGGCCGTCTCGTCGAGACCGCAGATCAGGTTCATGGCCTGGATGGCCTGGCCGGCCGCGCCCTTGATGAGGTTGTCGAGCGCCGCGACGGCGACGACCTGGCCGTCGCGGACGGCGATGGCGACCTCGGCGACGTTCGAGCCGACGACGGCCTTCAGCATCGGGAAGTCCTGCGGCGCCTTGGGCGCCGGGCGGACCCGTACGAAGGGCTTGCCGACGTACGCCTTGGCGTAGGCCCGCTTGACGTCGAGGGCCGAGACCCCGGGGCGCAGCCTGGTGTAGGCGGTGACCATGATGCCGCGGGCCACGTCCAGACTGTGCGTGGAGAACCGCAGGTCGATGCCGGCGCCGGTGAAGTCGGTGAGGGCCTGGTGGATCTCGGGGGCGTGCCGGTGGCCGTACAGCTTGTGGACCCGGAAGTTGCCGGTGCGCTCGGCGGGCGGCTCGTCGCTGCCGCGGCCGCCGCCGGTGGAGCCGGTCTTGGCGTCGACGATGACCTGCTCGTCCACGAGGGCCTCGGCGAAGAGCGGGTACAGGGCGTAGATGCTGGTGACGGCCATGCAGCCGGGGAGGCTGATGAACCGGTTCTCCGGTACGGAGGGGCTCAGCTCCGGCACGAAGTAGGCGAACTCCTCCAGCGGCGGGTGGGCCGCCGTCTTCGGGTAGTGCGTGCCGATCTGCTTCTCGTCCCGGAGCCGGAAGTCGCCCCCGAGGTTGAGGACGCGCTTGGCGTGCGCGGCGATCAGCGGCAGCCGCTCGGGCAGCGCGCCGGTGGGCAGGCAGCCGAAGGCGACGTCGACCGGGTCGATGTCGGCGAGCTCGGCCAGCGGGCGGAACTTGAGTCCCGCGGCCTTGGGGTGGTTGCGGAGCCAGGGGTGGACGCTGCCGACGGTGGCGCCCGCGTTGCGCTCGGCGGAGAGGAAGGCCAGCTCGACCGCCGGGTGTTCGAGGAGGAGCCGGATGACCTCGCCGCCGGTGTAGCCGCTGCCGCCGATGACGGCGACGCGGATCCGGCCGGTCTCGATGTCGTCAGCCAAGGCGGGCCGCCTTCTCGTACGGACGCCGGTACTCGTTCGTCTCGACGAGCTTGCGGATGGCGTCGGGCCGCTTGGCGACCTTGTGGAAGGCGTCGGCGTACCGCTGCGCGCGCTCCCACTCGACCGGCGAGCGCAGCTCGCGGCAGAGGACGAGGGTGCTGTCGAGCATGCCGAGGGTGACGGGGAAGTCCTCCGGGCGGTGGTCGCGCGCCGCCTGGGGGTTGAGCGAGAACGGGTAGCCGTTGCCGAAGCCGGCGCGGTGCGTGAAGGGCAGGTGGCAGGGGATGGGGGTGTTCTGCCACTCGCGGGCCGGCACGCCCTCGGCGACGAGGAGTTCGTGGACGGCCTCCTTGACCGCCCACACGGGCAGGTCGTCGAGGCCGACGGCCTCGGGGTGCAGCGTGATCCGGTACATGTTGTACGCGTGCACATGGCCGTCCGGCACGTGCGGCGGCGTGAACAGGCCGGTGCGGGAGAGGGATTCGGCGAGGAGGCGCGCGTTGCGGGCGCGGATCTCGTCGTAGTACGGCAGCCGCTTGAGCTGGCTGGAGCCGAAGGCGGCGGCCACCCAGGACATGCCGTAGTCGATGCCGTGGCGGTCCAGGTAGGCGACGGCGCGCTCGTACGCCTCCGCGGTGGAGAAGAAGGCGATGCCGCCCTCGCCGCCCAGCGGGAAGTTCTTGTCGGCCATCAGGCTCTGCCCGGCCGCGTCGCCGAAGGAGCCGGCGACCCGGTCGCCGATCCTCGCCGAGTGGGCGTGCGAGGCGTCCTCGACGAGGGCGAGACCGTGCCGGTCCGCGAGGGCGCGCAGCGCGGGCACGTCGGCCGGCAGACCGTGGACGTGGACCGGCATCAGGGCGCGGGTCCGCGGGGTGATCGCGGCGGCGGCGGCCTCGGGGTCCATGCAGTACGTGAGCGGGTCGATGTCCACGAAGACGGGGATCGCGTGGGCCGCGACGACCGCCTGCGCGGTGGCGATGAAGGTGAAGGCGGGGACGATCACCTCGTCACCGGGCCGCACGCCGGCGCCGACGAGCGCCATGTGGAGGCTGGAGGTGCCGCTCGCGGTCGGCAGCGCGTACTCGGCGCCGACGTACCGGCGGTAGGCGTCCGCGAAGTCGGCGACGACCTTCTCTGGCGTCTGGCGCTGCGCCAGCATCAGGTTGAAGACGTCTTCCTTGGTGATGACCGGGAAGAGCGTGCGGCGCAGGGCCTTGGGGATCATCTCGCCGCCGCCGAGGGCGGCGAGCTCGTCCTCGATGTCCGCGGCGGAGGGCAGGGGAAGCGGCGAAGCCGGGAAGTCAGTGATCACGAGTGTGCTCCGGAGACGGCGGCGGGTCGCGCCGCCTGGGTCAGGGCCATCCGCACGCAGGCGGCCACCAGGGGGCTGAGGCGGTAGTTGAACTGGACGCCGGGGATCAGGTCCGCGTCGGCCTCCTCCTGCGTCCACATCGTGCGCAGGTCGTAGGCGCCGAAGATCTTGAGCCGCTCGGCGCGGCTCCAGACGGTCCGGTCGTCGGTGAGGACGGCCGCGGCGGGACCGAAGCCGAGACCGGTCAGGTCCACGACCAGGGCGGGCGCGGTGGCGGCCGCGGCGAGTTCGCCGAGCCGGTCCGCGTTGCCCGCGTCCAGGGCCAGGTGGTCGTAGGCGGCGGGGCCGTCACCGGAGACGGTGACGCCGAGCCAGGAGAGGAACGCCGTCGTCTCCGCGTCCGCCCCGGCCAGGGAGATGGTGTCCCCGTGGCCGATGCCCTGGCCGGCGAGGGCGGCGTGCAGCGCCCCGGTGCGGCTGTTGAGCAGGACGGCATGGGCGCGGCCGGTCTGCTTGGTGAGCAGCCGTTCCAGACCGGGGAGTTCCCGGTCGCTCTTCTCGATGCTCATGACCACGCCCGAGGTGAGGACGCGGGTGAGCACCGTTGCGGTGTCGAACAGTTCCATGGGAGGTCTTCTCCGTCTTGTGCGGTCTACGGGCGGCCGACGGCTCCGCGCGGGGCGTGCGGCGTGCGGCGTACGGCCTGGGGCCCGGGGGCCTATGCGGCGGCGACAGCCGGGGCCGCGAGCTGCTGGGCGACGTACGCGGCGAGGTGGCCGGCCACGTTCACTCCGTGGACGGCGGAGGAGCGGGCGAATTCCGGGTTGGCGTTGACCTCGAGGACGAGGAGTTCGCCGGTGGCCCGGTTCTCGACCAGGTCCACTCCGTAGAAGCCCTCGCCGAGGGCGTCCACGACCTGGCCGCAGAGCTTCTCGATCTCGGTGGTGATGTCGACGCGCTCGACCTCGGCCCCGAGGTGGGTGTTGGTGCGCCAGTCGTCGGAGACGCGCCGGATCGCGACCACGGGCGTGCGGCCGACGACGACCACGCGCAGGTCGTGGCCGGGCTTGTCGATGTACTCCTGGACGACGACGGGGAACAGCTTCCCGCCGGCGTCGGCGGACTCGCGGCCGCCGGCCCAGGCCTCGACGCACTCGGGGCTGGTCAGCCTGGTGACTCCGCGGCCCCACGAGCCGCTGACCGGCTTCACGACCGCCGGCAGCCCGAACTCGGCCGCGAGTCCGCGGACCTGGTCGTAGCTGAAGGCGTGCCGGGTGACGGGGTGGGGGATGCCGTGCCGGGCGAAGACCAGGGACTGCAGCCCCTTGTCGTTGCACGTCTCGATGGTGGCGGCGCGGTTGAAGGTGGGGATCGCCGCGTGTTCGAGCCGGCGGGAGACGCTGATCGCGTCACGGTGGGAGAGGTTCCTGATCAGGGCGAGAGCGGGCGGGCCCGAACGGCCCGCCACCACCCCGGCCAGATCCTCCATCAGCAGCGGCTGGGCCGTCAGACCCTCGTCCCGCAGCGCCCCGAGGAGAAGTTTCTCGTCGGGCCGCAGCATGGTGACCGAGAGCAGGACCTGGGCGTCGGAGGTCACTCGCCCCAGTCCTCCTCGACCTCCGGCGCGAGGTCGAGGCGCACGCCGGCCTCGGTCTTCTCGACCACCTCGTGCTCCTGGCCGCAGGCCGTGCATTCGGTGATCTCGCCCTTTTCCCAATCCGCCTGGACCTCGAAATCGGTGTCGCAGACGAGGCACTTCGGAGGTGCGATGGAAGTGGTCATTCTTTTCTCTCCTTTATCTTTTGGGCATGCCGAAGAATCCGGACAATGACTTTTTCTGTCAGGTCGGTGGAGGCGCGTCGGTGCGGGAGTGCGGTCGGTCGGTGGTCGACGAGTCGACGAAACGTCGCGGCCGACGCCCCTGAAAGACGTGACGGACGCGGCGAAGGCGCCGTCACGGGTGTGGTGAGGTGCGCGGGAGGTCGTCCCGGGGGTCCGTGCGGGTCGGCCGTGGGCCTCGCCCGACGTCCGAACGGTCCCTGAGGGATCAGCCCCAGCCCGGGTCCGCCGGGACGCTCGTGCCGCCGGCGACGACGGAGTGGCCGGCCGGGGCGGGCGCGGCGGCGGCGCCGACGATCACCGCGGAAGCCACGGAAAAGGCGGCCACGACCTTGACGAGAATCCTCTTGAACTTCATTCCTTATTTCCCCCTGTCTGTGAGGGCGCCGACCCCTCCGGCGTCCTTGATGAAAATCCTGCACCAGGGGGAAGGTTGCGGGAAGCCGCTCCAGGCATCAGGATCATGCACTGCTGAAACCTGAAGGGGGAGGATATGTGCCGTACGCCGGCTGCCGGGGAGGCCGGAGAACACACCGAGATCTGCGAAGAGGGGCGAAGGCTCTACAGAGCCGCCCTGACCAGCGGAGCGGTCGGCAGGGACGAGGCGCCGGGGTGCCTGACGGCCCTCGGTCTCCTGACACCCTCCGGGGGTGAGCCGGGCACGCTGGTGCCCGTCCCGCCCTCGGTCGCGACCACCGCGCAGACGTACCCGATGGAGCAGGCGATCCTGGCCCAGCAGCGGAAACTGGCCGGGCTCCGCCGCGCGATCTCCCAGGTCGAGTCCATCTACCAGGAGACCCGTCACGTCGGAGAGCCCACGATCCAGCGGCTCGTCGGCGCGTCGGTGATCAGCGCGGCCCTCGACGAGGCCACGCGCGGCGCCGACAGCGAGCTGCTGACCGCGCACCCGGGAGGGAGCAGGCCCAAGGGGATCCTCGAGGAGTCCCTCAAGCGGGTCTTACTCGCGCAGGGGCGGGGGGTCGTCCAGCGCACGCTCTACCAGCACACGGTACGGAACCACGCCCCGACCCTCGAGTACATCCGGGCCGTCACCGCGGCCGGGGTCGAGGTGCGCACCCTCGACGAGGTCTTCGACCGGCTGATCGTGTGCGACCGGTCGACGGCGTTCATCCCGGACAAGGGCGGCGAGCGCAGCAACCACGCGATCGTCGTACGGGACGCGGGCGTCGTGCAGTTCTTCGTGTCCGTCTTCGAGCACGCCTGGGAGCGGGCCGAGCCGGTCTCCTTCAACCCGGACCAGCAACGGCCCTCGCTGCTCACCGAGAAGACCAGGCTGCGGGTGCTGAGGCTCATGGTCGACGGGTACACGGACGCGGCGATCGCCAGCCGTCTCGGCATGAGTACGCGGACGGTGGCGACGCACCTGAAGAAGACGTCCGACCTGCTCGGCAGCAACAGCCGGGCACAACTGGCCTACTTCCTGGCCCAGACCGGCCTCCTGGACGGCCCGCCGACCACGGGCCCCGGAGCCGCCTCGGCCTCGGCGGGCAGGACGCCGAGCGGCTGCAGCTGCGAGAAGCACGACGACGAGGACGAGGCGAACGGAGGCGAGCAGCCCGGATCCTGACCCGGCGTCACGCGAGCGCGCGTACGGGACGGACCCGCCGGGGCCGTCCCGTACGCGTCGGACCGACCCCCTCGGATCAGCGGTCCGCCCGAACGGCCCCGCCCGGCCCGGTGGTCAGGGTGCGGGCCAGGTCCAGGGTGCTGAGGACGACCATCGCGATGCCCAGCGGCACGTGGAAGGCGGGCAGGTGGGCGATGCCCAGGGCGACCTGCGCCGACGCGAGGGCGAGGAGACCGGAGGCGTACAGGACGGGCCGGGGGCTTCCGCCGCCCGGGCGCCAGGCGACCACCGCGGCCGGCACGTACAGCATCGAGGCGCCGTACATCACCCGCGATCCGACGTCGTGGGGCAGCGCGCCCGTCGGGGAGACGAGCAGGGCGCCGGCGGTGCCCGCCTGGAAGAACAGGGCCAGCGTCTGGAGGACGACCGCGGCCCTGACCACCTTGGGGAGGGCCGTGCCGCGCGGGACCGCCGCCGCCATGGTCTGTCCGGACATTCCGAGGGTCCTTTCGGGAAGGGAGGCGGGTCTCAGCGGAGGGCGAGGGAGGTCTCGGCGGTGACGTGGGCGAGCTTCTCGGGGTTGCGGACGTAGTAGAGGCCGCTGATCCGGCCGCCTTCCACGTGCATCGCCATGACACCGTCCAGTTCGCCGTCGACGAGCAGGGCGATCGCCGGGGCGCCGTTGACGACGGTGAGCTCGGTGGTGACCGTGACCTCGGCCTTGAGGGAGCCGCCGAGGTAGAAGCGGGTCACCTTGTCGGAGCCGACGATCGGACGGAGCGCGGCCCGCTTGATCCCGCCGCCGTCGCTGAGCAGGACGACCTCGGGCGCGAGCAGGTCCAGGAAGTCCTGCGGGTCGCGGGTCTCGATCGCCCGCCGGAAGGACTCCACGACCGCCCGCGCCTCCCGGGCGGAGACCGTGGTGCGGGGACGGCGGGCCTCGACGTGCTTGCGGGCCCGGTGGGCGATCTGGCGGACGGCGGCCGGAGTCTTGTCGACGGCCGCCGCGATCTCGTCGTACCCCACGTCGAAGACCTCGCGGAGGACGAAGACGGCCCGCTCGGTGGGCGTCAGGGTCTCCAGGACCAGCATCATCGCCATGGACACGGACTCGGCGAGCTCGACGTCCTCGGCCACGTCCGGCGCCGTGAGCAGCGGCTCGGGCAGCCACTGCCCGACGTAGGACTCGCGGCGGCGCTGGAGGGTGCGCAGCCGGTTGAGGGCCTGCCGGGTGGTGATGCGGACGAGGTACGCCCGCTGGTCGCGGACCTGCTCCAGGTCGACACCGGTCCAGCGGAGCCACGTCTCCTGGAGGACGTCCTCGGCGTCGGCGGCCGAGCCGAGCATCTCGTACGCCACCGTGAAGAGCAGGTTCCGGTGGGCGACGAAGCTCTCGGTCGCCGGGTCGGTGCTGTGCGCGTCGGTCATGCTCGGTCTCTCCCCGTTCCTCGGTCCGTGCGGTCCGTGCGGTCCGTGCGTTCCGTACCGGCTAGGCCGCGTGCCCGGGGGCGTCCGCCGTGCGTGCCGCGCGCTCCCGCAGCTGCCGCGGCCGGTGCTTGCCGTCCTTGAGCCAGGAGTGCGCACCGGGCTCACGGGCCTCCTCGACCAGGTGCTTGACGCCGGCCACGCAGGCGAATTCCTTGAGCCTGGCCCCCGCCCGCCCGCCGACGAAGAGTCTCATGGCGTGATCATCTTTGTGGGCGAGTTGGAAGATCGCCGCGCGACGGCCGAAGCTGAGGCACATCGCGTTGAACGCCATGTCCACGGATGCGGGGCGCCGGCCCGCGATCCGGGCCAGCACGGTGTCGGCGGCGTGCGCGCCGAGACAGCCGGCGACGTAGGCGCTCATCCGGAACGGCAGGTCCGAAGGGGCCGCGCAGTCCCCGGCCGCCACGATCCGGTCGTCGTCGACGCTGGTGAGGGTCTCGTCGGTGAGCAGCCGCCCGGCGCCGTCGGTGCTCAGGCCGCTGCGTACGGCCAGGTCGGGCACGCCGAAACCGGCCGTCCAGACGGCGAGCGCGCCGGACACCCTACGGCCGTCCGCGAGGCGGACGGTTCCGGCCGTCACCTCGGTGACCTTCGTGCCGGGCCCGTCGAGCACGGTGACGCCGAGGGCGGCGAACCGCCGGGCGGCCGCGCGCCGCGCCCTGGGGTGCAGACAGGGGCCGAGGACCCCGCCGCAGACCAGCGTCACCGGGCGGCCGCCCTCGGCGAGTTCGGCGGCGGTCTCGATGCCGGTGGGCCCGCCGCCGACGACGGTGACCGGCGCCCCGGCGGGCAGGGCCGCGACGGCGGTACGCAGCCGCTCGGCCGACTCCAGTTCGGCGACGTGGTGGGCGTGCTCGGCGGCACCGGGCACCTCGGGGCGCGCGACGGTGCTGCCGACCGCGTACACCAGGTGGTCGTACGCGAGCGCCGCACCCGACTCCAGGGTCACCACGCGCGCGTGGGCGTCGATCCGTTCCACGGAGCCGACGACGAGACGGACCCGCTCCGCGAGCACCTCCTTGTACCGGGCGAGCGCGGTGTGGCTGCCGCCGACCAGCTGGTGGAGGCGGAGCCGGGCGACGAACGACGGGCGCGGGTTGATCAGGGTCACGTGCACGTCGTCGCGCGGGGTGAGCCGGTTCGCGGCCATGACCCCGGCGAATCCGCCGCCGATCACGACCACTTCGGTGATGCCGCTCATGGTCTCTCCTCCGTCGTCAGGGGGTTCGACCTCAAGACACCGCGGGGTCGTCGCCTGTGACAGGGGTGTGACGGGGATCACCGGATGAGGGGCGCGGGGGCGGGGCGCGGCTGAGCCGGACGGGTGGTGTTCATCGGAAGAACTGCGCGGACACGGCGTCGCTCCGCCGGAAACCAGGGCCCGTACAGATCATGAGAAAGGTATGTAAAGCGCGCAACTCGGAATGAACCATCCGGGGAGCGCCGTACAGAACGCCGCGCAGAACCACGCCGTACAGAACCACGCCGCGCAGAACGCCGTACACGCACGAGAAAGTGAGGGGCCATGGCCGCCGCCAAGATCAAGCAGTTCTGGACCGCCTTCATCTCCGTCCTCTTCGCCCTCCTCGCCTCCGTCGGCCTGGCCGCCCCGGCCGCCGCCCACCGCCAGGCCCCGGTGACCCAGCCCGAGGAGCCGGCCACCCCCGCCGCCCCCGCTCCCGCCGTCGCCGTCGAGGAGCGCGCCGCGACCGTCGTGCACCAGAGGCGCGCGGAGCCCTGGTACCCCGTCCCGCAGGGCTCGCTGCCGCCCACCATCAAGCAGCGCATCGCCGCCGAGGCCCACGGCTCCTCGCCCTCCACCCGGCACCCCCGCGCCACCGCCCCGCTCACGAGCGACCCGGTCGCGCTGACGGAGCTGGCGCTCGCGACGGCGGCCTAGGGTGCGGGGAGCGTACAAAACCTCCCTCCCCGCCCCCCGGCACCCCGGCCCGTCCGGAACGGAAGAGCCGGAACAGAGGAACCGGAACAGAAGAAACCGGAACGGAAGAACCGGAACGGAAGAAGCCGGCGGAACGGCTCCAGGTCAGCGGCGCTCGTCCGGCTCCGTGGACTCGGTCTCCGTCTCCTCCTCGATCCCGGACATCGTCCCGGTCTCGACCTCGACGTCACCCCCGGACTCCGTGACCACACCCGTACCGGCCTCGGCCTCCGCGCCCGTGAACACCTCCGACGCGGACGGCATCCCCGAGCCCTCGTCCACCTCCGTGGGAGCCGGCGGCTCGACCAGCCAGTCGGGATTGGCCTGCCTGTCCCACCACTTCCACGCGGCGAACGCACAGCCCGCCAGCACGCCGAACACGGCGAGCCCCTTGACGAGACGCCCGGCCCTGGCCCGGCGCTCGTGCCTCCTCACGATCTTCCGGACGTCGTCCGGCGTCACCCGACCGCACAACGCGGCCCAGGCGGCCGTGGAACGCGCCCCCGCCTCCTCGAACACGGGGCCGGTCACGGCGACCGCGTGCTCGACACGCGGAGCGGTGTAGTCGGCCACCTGATGGGCGACCGAGCGGGTCCGGGCCGCGGCGCGATGCGCGGCCTCGTCGATCCCCGGCGGCACATGAGGCGCCACGTGCGCCGCGTACTGCGCGCGTGCCTGCCGAGCGGCGCTCGACACCTTGGGTGCGAGCCGCACCCGCGCCTCGTGCGCATAGTGCGCGGCCTGGTCCTTGGCCGTGCCGGCGTACGGCGCCACCACGTCCGCGGCGTGCAGGACGCTCTCCTTCGCCGAATCCGTCGCGGCGCGCACGCTGTCCATGCGAGTCACGGGTTCCTCCTCCTCGGTGGCGAGCGATATCGGTTCTTCGCCTTTCCATCCTTTTCGGCATCATGCCTCCCGAATCGCCCCCCGGCATGCGGGGCGGGCATCCGGGGCATACGGGCACACCGGAGCCGCGGAGCCGCGCCTGTGGAAAGCAGGGCGGAAAGCAGGGAGCCGCGCATGCCGGAGGGCGCGGCCGGGCATGCGAGGATCGACGTGCCAGAGCCGCAGGCGCGTGAGGCGTTCCGCTCCGCGGCGTGACGCACGACCAGGGAGGGAAGGCGGACCGTGGCCATGCCGTACGCGATCCTCAAGACCAGCGCGGGCGACATCGAGGTGCGCCTGCTGCCGTTCCACGCGCCGAAGACGGTGCGGAACTTCGTCGAACTCGCCACCGGCGAGCGCGAGTGGACCCACCCCGGCACCGGGCAGGTCTCCCGGAGCCCCCTCTACGACGGCACGGTCTTCCACCGGGTCATCGGGGACTTCATGATCCAGGGCGGCGACCCGCTGGGCACCGGCACCGGCGGCCCCGGCTACGAGTTCGCCGACGAGTTCCACCCCGAGCTGTGGTTCGACCGCCCGTACCTGCTGGCGATGGCCAACGCGGGGCCCGGCACCAACGGCTCCCAGTTCTTCATCACGGTCGGCCCCGCGACCTGGCTCAACCGCAAGCACACCATCTTCGGCGAGGTGGCCGACCCCAAGAGCCGTGCCGTCGTGGACGCCATCGCGGCGGTCCCCACCGACCCGCAGACCCAGCGGCCCCTGGAGGACGTCGTGGTCGAGTCCGTGGTGATCGAGCAGCGCTGACCCGGAAGGACGGCACCCGCCCATGGACGCGCAGTCCGGACTCCCGCACTGCTACCGCCACCCCGGCACCGAGACCGGCATCCGCTGCACCCGCTGCGAGAAGCCCATCTGCCCGGAGTGCATGATCTCCGCCTCCGTCGGCTTCCAGTGCCCCGACTGCGTCCGCAGCGGCTCGGGCACCGGCCACGCCGCCGGCGCCAACCAGGCGAGGACGCTCGCCGGCGGCCGGGTCAGGAACGACGACCGGCTGATCACCAAGATCCTCATCGGGATCAACGTGCTCGTCTACGTCCTCGTCCTGATCGGCGGGGACCGGCTCGTCGCCGAGCTCTCCCTGATCGGCCGCGCCTTCGATCCGCTGCTCGTCGAGAACGTGGGGGTCGCGGACGGCGAGTGGTACCGGCTGCTCACCGCCACGGCCCTGCACCAGGAGCCGTGGCACATCCTCTTCAACCTGATCGGCCTGTGGGTGATCGGAGGGATCGTCGAGCCCGAGCTGGGCCGCTCCCGGTACGCGCTGCTCTGCCTGCTCTCCGGCCTGGCCGGCTCGGTCCTCGCCTATGCCGTCGCCGCCCCGAACCAGCCCTCGCTGGGGGCCTCGGGCATCGTCTACGGCCTGATCGGCGCATGGGTGGTGCTGGCCCGCCGGCGGCGTCACGACATGAGGCCGGTGGCCCTCTTCGTGGCCCTCTCCCTGCTGCTGACGTTCACCCGTCCGGGGATCTCCTGGGAGGCGCACATCGGCGGACTCGTGGCCGGCCTGCTGGTGACGTACGTCTTCGTGCACGCGCCCCGGGACCGCCGGAACCTCGTGCAGTACGGCGCCTGTGGACTGCTGCTGCTGATCGAGGTGGGCGTGGCGATGGCCCGCACGGCGGCGCTCACCTGAGCACACAGGGCTGTGGACGAGCTGCCCCCTTGAGCTTTCCCCAGAGTTATCCACAGTGTGTGGCGATCTCTCCCCGTGGAGTGAGGACAGACTGAGCCCCCTACCTCTGACCTGGGATTTCTCCCGAGGGGTAGGGGGGCTCTGGTCTGCTGTGGGGCGGCGCTCGCAGTCATACCGGCGTCAACCCGGCGTGAGTTATCCACAGATCTTCTTAAGTTATCCAGTGCTGTGCACAACGCTGTGGATAAGTTAAGGGGTGAGCTTGACGGCAGGCGGGCCGACCCACTAGGCGCCGCTAAGACGCTCACTTCCACTGTGTGGAGACGCCGAAGCCGGCCGCGATGAAGCCGAAGCCGACCACGATGTTCCAGTTCCGGAGCGATTGGACCGGAAGAGAACCGTCGGTGACGTAGAAGACCACGATCCACACCAGACCGATGGCGAACAGGGCCAGCATCACCGGCGCGACCCAGCTGCGGTTCGTCAGCTTGATGTTGGCGGCCTGCTTCGTCGGCGGAGGCGTGTAGTCGGCCTTCTTGCGGATCCGTGACTTCGGCACGAGGGACTCTCCTGTCGATGCGCTGCGTGACCGCGCAGGGAACTGTGACTGTCGGCCGGGATGTGACGTAGCAGGTCGACTGCGCCCCCCGGGCGTCCGTTAGCGTAGTGGTTCCGCGGCGCAGAAGGGGATCAGGGTACGTTGAGCAATTCCGCCGACACTCCGGGCGACCCCTCCGCGGGGCAGGGCCGCCCCACCGGATGGCGTCCCGCCCGGCTGCTGACCCTCACCGTCTTCGCCCTCGCCGGGCTGATCTTCGTCACCAGCTTCAACACCGCCAAGGGCACCAACATCCGCACGGACGCCTCCCTCCTGAGGCTCTCCGACCTCATCGAGGAACGCAGCCACAAGAACGCCGGGCTCGACGAGGTCACCGCCGCCCTGCGTGGCGAGGTCGACTCCCTCGCCGCCCGCGACAACGGCTCCACGGACGCCGAGGACCAGCGCCTCAAGGCCCTGGAGGCCACCGCCGGCACCGAGGACGTCTCCGGCCCCGGCCTCACCGTCACCCTGAACGACGCCCCGCCCGGCGCCCAGGCCGCCCCCGGCTACCCGGAGCCGCACGCCAACGACCTGGTCATCCACCAGCAGGACCTCCAGGCCGTCGTCAACGCCCTGTGGGCGGGTGGCGCCGAGGGCATCCGCGTCATGGACCAGCGGCTGATCTCCACCAGCGCGGTCCGCTGCGTCGGCAACACCCTCATCCTCCAGGGCCGCGTCTACTCGCCTCCCTACAAGATCACCGCCGTCGGTGACCGGGGAAGGATGGAGAAGGCCCTCGCCGACTCCCCGGCCCTCCAGAACTACCAGCTGTACGTGAAGGCCTACGGGCTCGGCTGGAAGGTCGACGACCACAAGGAGATCACCCTCCCCGGCTACACCGGCGCGGTCGACCTCCACTACGCGAAGCCCGCGGCCTGAGCCGGGGGCCGCCGCAGGTTGTCCACAGGCTTTGGACAGCATCCCCCCGACGGGGCCCTCGCCCCGTACTCTGGTGGCCGTAACGAACGGAAGGGGCGAACGACGTCATGTACGGCTGGATCTGGCGGCACCTGCCGGGGAACGCGTTCGTGCGGGCGCTGATCTCCGCCGGACTGGTCCTCGGGATCGTCTACGTCCTCTTCCAGTACGTGTTCCCCTGGGCGGAGCCTCTGCTTCCGTTCAATGATGTGACGGTGGACGGCCAGTGAGCGCGCGAATTCTCGTCGTCGACAACTACGACAGCTTCGTCTTCAACCTCGTGCAGTACCTGTACCAGCTCGGCGCCGAGTGCGAGGTGCTCCGCAACGACGAGGTGGAGCTGAGCCACGTCCTGGGGGTCCCCCCGGCGAAGCCAGGGGGAGGCTTCGACGGCGTGCTGCTGTCGCCGGGTCCCGGCTCCCCCGAGCAGGCCGGGGTCTGCGTCGACATGGTGCGGCACTGCGCCGCCACCGGGGTGCCGGTCTTCGGCGTCTGCCTCGGCATGCAGTCGATGGCCGTGGCCTACGGCGGCGTCGTCGACCGCGCCCCCGAGCTGCTGCACGGCAAGACCTCGCCGGTCGTCCACGACGGCAAGGGGGTCTTCGCGGGCCTCCCCTCGCCGTTCACGGCCACCCGCTACCACTCGCTCGCCGCCGAGCCTGCCGCCCTGCCGGCCGAGCTCGAGGTGACCGCGCGGACCGAGGACGGCATCATCATGGGCCTCCGTCACCGCGAACTCCCCGTCGAAGGCGTCCAGTTCCACCCCGAGTCGGTGCTCACCGAGCACGGTCACCTGATGCTCGCCAACTGGCTGGAGCAGTGCGGAGACGAGGGAGCGGTCGGCCGGTCGGCGGGGCTCGCGCCGGTGGTGGGCAAGGCCGTCGCGTGACCACGGGCTCGCCGTGGTTCCGGGCCCCCGAGCAGCCCGGCACCGAGCCGATACCCGGGGGGCGCGGCCCCGGCCCGTACGAGCAGGGTCGGCAGAGCCCGTACCCGTATCCGTACGAGAACGGGGGCGGCACCGGCACCCACACGGGCGCCGGCACCGGCGGCGGCCAGGCGTACGGGTACGAGGCGGCGCCCCCGGCCTACGAAGCGCCTCAGGAGGCCGCGTACGAGCCCGTACGCGAGCCGTACGGGGCCGGGGAGACCCAGGAGCTGCCGGAGGTCGCCGAGGAGGCTCCGCGGCCCGTGGAGCCCCTTCCCGGGCCCGGACGGGCCGAGCGGCGCCGCGCCGCCGCCAAGCAGGGCCGCGGCAAGGGCCGCCGTCCCGCCGCCCCGGCACCCGCGGCCGAGCCCGAGCGGCCGCTGTCGCGGGTCGAGGCCAGGCGCGCCGCCAGGGAGGCCAAGGCCGCCAAGGACAGCCTCGGTGTCGTCGTCGGCGAGCTGTTCATCACCCTCGGCGTCGTGATGCTCCTCTTCGTCGCCTACCAGCTGTGGTGGACCAACGTCCTCGCCGGCCAGGAGCGCGACCAGGTCAAGGAGCGGATCGAGGACACCTGGGCGAGGGGCGGGCAGGACGACGGCGAGGACAAGCCGGACGTCTTCGCGCCCGGCGAGGGCTTCGCCATCATGTACATCCCCAAGCTGGACGTCGTCGTCCCCGTCGCCGAGGGCATCAGCAAGTCGAAGGTCCTCGACAAGGGCATGGCCGGCCACTACAGCGAGGGCAACCTCAAGACCGCCATGCCCTCCGACAAGGAGGGCAACTTCGCGGTCGCCGGTCACCGCAACACCCACGGCGAACCGTTCCGCTACATCAACAAGCTCAAGCCGGGCGACCCGATCGTCGTCGAGACCCGGGACGCCTACTACACCTACGAGATGGCGAGCATCCTGCCGCAGACCTCCCCGTCGAACGTCTCCGTCATCGACCCCATCCCCAAGGGCTCCGGCTTCACCAAGCCCGGCCGGTACATCACGCTGACGACCTGCACGCCCGAGTTCACCAGCACCTACCGCATGATCGTCTGGGGAAAGCTGGTCGAGGAGCGCCCGCGCAGCGAGGGAAAGCCGCCCGCGCTCGTAGGCTGAGACCCCACACCTCCAGAAGGGACGAGGGCCGACCCAGTGTCACGCGCGCGCACCCGGATCGCCGGGCTCATCAGCGTCTTCGGCGAACTCCTCATCACAGCCGGCCTCGTGCTCGGACTCTTCGTCGTCTACTCGCTGTGGTGGACGAACGTCCTCGCCGACCGCGCCGCCGACAAGGAGGGCGCGCAGGTCCGCGGCGAATGGGCCGACCCGGGCCCCGGCGCCCTCGACACCAAGGGCGGCCTCGGCTTCCTCCACGTCCCCGCCTTCGGCGAGGACGAGATCCTCGTGAAGCGGGGCACCGGCAGTTCCGTCCTGAACAACGGCGTCGCCGGCTACTACACCGAGCCGGTCGCCTCGGCCCTCCCGCAGGACAAGGAGGGCAACTTCACGCTCGCCGCCCACCGCGACGGGCACGGCGCCAAGTTCCACAACATCCACAAGTTGAAGAACGGCGATCCGATCGTCTTCGAGTCCAAGGACACCTGGTACGTCTACAAGGTCTACAAGACCCTCCCGGAGACCACGAAGTACAACGTGGACGTCCTCCAGCCGGTCCCCGAGGAGTCAGGGAAGACGAAGCCCGGGCGGTACATCACCCTCACCACCTGCACCCCCATCTACACCTCGGACTACCGGTACATCGTGTGGGGGGAACTGGCCCGGACGGAGAAGGTCGACGCGGAGCGGACGCCTCCGGCGGAGCTTCGAGAGTGACAAGCTGTCACGCTAACTGAGGTCCTTGAAGGACCTCAGTGGCGACAGACCCTCTTAAAGAGAGTCTGTCGCTAACATGGCTGAGGCCCGAAGTCGCAACTTTGCCTTGCGACTTCGGGCCTTCTGGCTACCTGTGGACAACTCCAGCTACTGGAGGACTGGCAGGGGGACGCCTGCGCTCCACTTCTCCAGAGCGGTGCGGTCCACGACGGTCACGCCGTGCTCGTCGGCGATCGTGCGGGCGTCGGGCGTGAAGGCGGTGGTGGCGACGAAGAGGGCCACGTCCGCCCGATGCTGGACGAAGGACGCCCCGAGGAACTTCTGCAGCTCACCGCTCCACACGGGCCGGTAGGGCGCGAAGCTCTTGCACTGCACGACGACGCTGCGGCCGTCGGCAGTGACGGCGGTGACGTCCACGCCCCGGTCGCCGTGTCCCCCGTGGACGACGACGTCCGTGCACCCGTCGCGGCGGAGCAGGACGGCGACGTGGTGCTCGAACTCGCGCCAGTTCATGCCGTCGATGGACGCCATGACCCCGGTGTACGGGCGCGGGCCCTGCACGCGTTCGAGATGCCGGAGCCGGAACTCGTGGTCGCCTACCCGCCGCTCGATCCGCTGCACGTCCTCCCGGAGGGAGATCAACTCCCTGCGGTGCTCGCCCGAGGTCTCGATGAGGGCGTTGAGCATCGGGACGACGGCTTTGCCGAGGATGTGGGTGATGCGCTCGTCGACGCGGTCATAGAGAGACAGGCTGTCTCCCTTTCCCGGTGGGTTGTCCACAGGCCGCTGGGTGCGTGCTGCGTACTCCATATCAAGGAGGTACGTACGCACCTGACGTGCGACTTCGCTGTCCCGGAGCAGCATGGCGATGTTGAGGACTGTCCGTCGGGAGTACAGGGCCAGGGCCCGTGACCGGGACTGAATCCCACTGACCTCCTTAAAGGAGGTCAGTTCTGAACCTGACAAAACCCGATAGCCGTTGGCCTCCATCTCGGCCCTGTGGTCCACGACGACAGACTCGATGGCCTTGAGGCCCACTTCGAAGTACACCGCCACCATCGCCGTCGTCACGTGCATCCCGTCCGGCAGCAGCGACAGTGTCTTGACCTTGTCGAGTGCTTCCGTCCGGCCGACGACGCCGCTCCGCAGCGTCCTCGATTCCATCAATGCGGCTTCGTTGATCACGTTCGTGTCCTCCGCTCTCGTTGTGATGCTACGTCGAGGCGGAGCCCTGCTCACCCTGGTCCCCACCCCACCCTCTCCAACGAGTCAGGACATATGAAGACACGACCGAATTACGAGAGCCTGTGCCCACGGCGTCTCCGGCTCCTTCCGCATCGCACGGGAAAAGGGGAGAGCCCCGGAGTCCTGTCGAGGACTCCGGGGCTCTCCCCTTCTGCTTCTGTCGGCTAGCCGAACCAGCCGCCGAAACCGCTGCCGCCGTCGCCGTTGTTGTCGCCACCACCGGGCTGCTGGCCGCCGCCGTTGTCGTTGCCGCCGCCGCCCCCGTCCACGGTGATCAGGGTGACCGTGTCGCCCTGCTTGACCGTCGAGCCGGCGGGCGGGTTCGACTGGAGCACCCGGGCGTCGTCCTTGTCGACGCCGGCCACGACCACGGTCACGCCCTGGCCCTGGAGGTTGTCCCGGACCTCCTTGAGCGTCTTGCCGACGATGTCCCCCGGGATCGTGATCTGAGGCACCTGCGGGCCCTTGGAGACCTTCAGGGTGATCTCGACGTCCAGGGGCTGGTTGGTGTTGCCGGGCGGGTTCTGCTCCAGGACCGTGCCCTTGGGCTGGTCGTTGTCGACCTCCTCCTGCTTCACGTTGGTGAAGTTGAGGGCGTTCAGCTGCTGGAGGGCCAGGTTGACGTCGCGGTTGGTCACGTTCGGCAGCTGCGTCAGCTTCTGCTTGGCGACCGTGAGGGTCACCTCGGAGTTCTTCTCGGCCTTGGTGGCGCCCTGCGGGTTCTGCCGCAGGACGGTGCCCGGGGTCTGGTCGGACTCCTCTTCCTCGACCTTGACCTTGAAGCCCTTGTTCTCCAGGGACTCCTTGGCCCGCTGCAGCGACTGCTCCTGGACGTCCGGGACCTCGACGAGCGGGGCGCCCTCGGAGACCCACACCTGGATGGTGCCGTTGACGTCCATCTTCTGGACGCCGTCGGAGGCCGGGCTCTGGCGGCAGATCGCGCCCGTGGGCTGCTCGCAGCGCTCGTTGCCCGCTTCCACGACCTTCACCTGGGCGTTGACCGCGGCCCGCTGTGCCTCGTCCAGCTTCTGTCCGACGAGCTGCGGGACCAGGGTCTGCTGCGGGGTGTCGTCGGTGTCCATGACGTACCGGGCGATGAAGATCGCGCCGACGAGCACCAGGATGCCGCAGAGGGCCAGCAGGATGGTCGAGGTGTTCGACTTCTTCTGGTTGCCGCGGCGGCGGTCCGGGCGGTCGTCGTAGCCGTCGTACCCGCCGTAGCCGCCGTTGTCCGGCGGGAGCGGCGGCATCATCGAGGTCTGGCCGGCGGGGTCGGTCTGGCGCAGGGCGGTCGTGGGCTGCTCGTCCTGCGGGTAGCCGTAGCCGCCGTACGACGGGCCGCCCGCCATGCCCATGGCGGCGGCGGCCGCGACCGGCTGTCCGTCGAGGCAGGCCTCGATGTCCGCGCGCATCTCGTCGGCGGACTGGTAGCGGTAGTCGGGGTCCTTGACCAGTGCCTTGAGGACGATGGCGTCCATCTCGGGCGTGATCTCGGGGTCGAAGTTGCTCGGCGGCTGCGGCTCTTCCCGGACGTGCTGGTAGGCGACGGCCACGGGGGAGTCGCCGATGAACGGCGGCCGGACGGTGAGCAGCTCGTAGAGGAGGCAGCCGGTGGAGTACAGGTCGGAGCGGGCGTCGACCTGCTCGCCCTTGGCCTGCTCGGGGGAGAGGTACTGGGCGGTGCCGATGACCGCGGCGGTCTGCGTCATGGTCATGCCCGCGTCGCCCATGGCGCGCGCGATGCCGAAGTCCATGACCTTGACCTGGCCGGTGCGGGTCAGCATCACGTTCGCGGGCTTGATGTCGCGGTGCACGATGCCGGCGCGGTGCGAGTACTCCAGTGCCTGGAGGATGCCGACGGTCATCTCCAGGGTGCGCTCGGGCAGCAGCTTGCGGCCGGAGTGCAGCAGTTCGCGGAGGGTCGAGCCGTCCACGTACTCCATCACGATGTACGGGATGGAGACGCCGTCGACGTAGTCCTCGCCGGTGTCGTAGACGGCGACGATCGCCGGGTGGTTCAGGGAGGCGGCGGACTGTGCCTCACGGCGGAACCGGGCCTGGAAGGACGGGTCGCGGGCCAGGTCGGCCCGCAGCGTCTTCACGGCGACGGTGCGGCCGAGCCGGGTGTCCTGGGCGAGGTACACCTCGGCCATGCCACCGCGGCCGAGCACCGAGCCCAGCTCGTACCGGCCGCCGAGGCGACGCGGCTCTTCCATAGCTAATCCAGCCCTCTCCGTCTGTCCCGACCGCACCGTGGTCCGGCGGTGTGTGCTGTTCGCGCATACGGTACCGGCCCCGGGGGGCCGTACCGCCCGCGTGGGGCAGCTGATACCTGACCGGTACCTGGCGGGCACCGGCCCTTCGCAAGATCAGCCGCGGCTCTTCAGGACCGCCTTCATGACCGCCTTCGCGATCGGCGCGGCCAGACCGCCACCGCTGATGTCCTCACGGCCGACGCCCTCCGCGTCCTCGACGATCACGGCGACGGCGACGGGGGAGCCCTGGTCGGTCTTGGCGTACGAGATGAACCAGGCGTAGGGGCGCTTGGCGTTCTTCTCGCCGTGCTGGGCGGTACCGGTCTTGCCGCCGACCTTCACGCCGTCCATGCGCAGGTCGGCCTTGCCGCCGGTGCCGTTGGCGACGACGTTCTCCATCATGGCCTGGAGCTTCTGGGCGTTCTCCGGCGAGACCGGCTGGCTCATCTGCTCCGGCTCGTTCTGCTTGATCACGTCCAGGTTCGGCGCGCGCAGCTGGTCGATCATGTACGGCTTCATCAGCTTGCCGTCGTTCGCGATCGCGGCCGTGACCATCGCCATCTGGAGCGGGGTGGTCGCGGTGTTGAACTGGCCGATGGAGGAGAGCGCGTTGCCGCCGCGGTCGGCCTTCTTGTCGTAGACGGAGGCGGAGGAGCGGACGGGGGTGAACTGTTCGGCGTTGAAGCCGAACTTCTCCGCCATCTCGGTCATCTTCTCGACGCCGACGTCGTCGCCGAGCTTGGCGAAGACGGAGTTGCAGGAGATCCGCAGCGCCTCGTTGAGGCTGGCGTTGGCGCAGCCGCCCGAGTGGTTCTTCATCGGGAGGGTGGAGAGCGGGATCTTCCAGCCCTCGGGGGTCTCGGTCGCGGCGTCGATGTCCGTGACCTTGCCGGCCTCCAGGGCGGCGGCGGCGGTGACGACCTTGAAGACGGAGCCGGGAGGGTAGATCTCGCGCAGGGCGCGGTTCTGCATGGGCTTGGACTTGTCGTTCTGCAGCGCGACCCAGGCCTTCTCGTCGTTGCTTCCGGCGATGGTGGCCGGGTCGTACGAGGGGGTGGAGGCGAGCGCGAGGATCTTGCCGGTCGACGGCTCGATGGCGACGACGGCGCCGGTGTTCTTGCCGAGGCCCTTGTAGGCGGCCTTCTGCGCGGCGGCGTTGAGGGTGGTGACGACGTCGCCGCCCTTCTTCTTCTCGCCGGTGAACATGGCGAGGGTGCGGTCGAAGAAGAGCCGGTCGTCGTTGCCGGTGAGGATGCCGTCCTCGATCTTCTCGATCTGGTTGGCGTCGTACACCTGCGAGGCGTAGCCGGTGACGGGGGCCCACATGGGGCCGTCCACGTAGGTCCGCTTGTACTTGTAGTAGGTGCCCCCGGAGTCGACGGAACCGGTGATCGGCTGGTCGCCGACGATGATGTTGCCGCGTTCGGTGGCGTACCGCTCGATCTGGACACGCTTGTTGTCCGCGTGCGAGTTCAGCTCGTCGGCGCGGACGAACTGGAGCCAGTTGTCGCGCAGGAGCAGGGCGAGGACGAGCAGGCCGCAGAAGATCGCGACCCGGCGCAGCGGCTTGTTCACGGGCGGACCACCTGGGTCATCTCGGCGTCGGGGTTCGGGGCGGGGGCGGGCGCCGGGCGGCGCGCGGTGTCGCTGATCCGGATCAGGATGCCGATCAGGGCCCAGTTGGCGATCACGGAGGAACCGCCGTACGCGAGGAACGGCATCGTCATACCGGTGAGCGGGATGAGGCCCATCACGCCGCCGGCGACGACGAAGATCTGGAGCGCGAAGGCGCCGGAGAGGCCCATCGCGAGCAGCTTGCCGAAGGGGTCGCGGGCGGCGAGGGCGGTGCGGACGCCGCGCTCGACGATCAGGCCGTAGAAGAGCAGGAAGACCATGACGCCGGTCAGGCCGAGCTCCTCGCCGACGGTGGCGAAGATGAAGTCGGAGTTGGCGGCGAAGCCGATGAGGTCCGAGTTGCCCTGGCCGAGGCCGGTGCCGAGGATGCCGCCGGAGCCGAAGGACATCAGTACTTCGGTCATCTGGTCGCAGGCGGGGACGTCCTTGGCGCAGGAGAACGGGTCGGCCCAGGCGTCGACGCGGTCCTGTACGTGACCGGCGAAGGAGGCCACGCCGACCGCGCCCGCGACGGACATCAGCAGACCCATGACGATCCAGCTGGTCCGCTCGGTCGCCACGTACAGCATGATCACGAACATGCCGAAGAACAGCAGGGAGGTGCCGAGGTCGTTCTCGAAGATCAGGATGAGGAGGCTGATCGCCCAGATCGTCAGGATCGGGCCGAGGTCGCGGCCTCGTGGCAGGTAGAGCCCCATGAAGCGGCGGCTGGCCAGGGCGAGCGCGTCCCGCTTCACCATGAGGTAGCCGGAGAAGAAGACCGCGAGCACGATCTTCGCGAACTCACCGGGCTGGATGGAAAAGCCGGCGACGTTGATCCAGATCTTGGCGCCGTAGACGGCTGAACCGAGGCCCGGTACCAGCGGCAGCAACAGGAGGACGAGCGCCGCTGCCATGGAGATGTACGTGTACCGCTGAAGGACGCGGTGGTCCTTCAGCAGCAGCAGTACGGCCACCAGCATCGCGATGCCGATCGCCGAGTACATCATCTGCTTGGGCGCGTCGGGGCTGAAGCTCTTGTACAGCCGCATCGACGTCGCGATCAGCCGCGGCGACTGGTCAAGCCGCCAGATCAGCACCAGCCCCATCCCGTTGAGCAGGGTCGCCAGGGGCAGCAGCAGCGGGTCCGCGTACGGGGCCCACTTGCGGACCACGAGGTGGGCGACGGTCGCGAGGAGGGCCAGGCCGAGGCCGTACCCGAGCATGCCGGACGGGACCTCGCCGTCCAGGGCGAGGCCCACGTTGAGGTACGCGAACACCGGGATGGCGACGGCGAAGCCGAGCAGCGCCAGCTCGGTGTTGCGGCGGCTCGGCGCTTCGATCGCGCCGATGGTGGTCGTGTTGGTGACAACGCTCATGGTGGTGAAAGGCCCCCTACGGGTGCTTACTGCTTGCCGCAGTTCGAGGCCAGCTTCTGCTCCTCCGCGGTGAGGGTGGGACCCGGGTTCGGAGCGGCTGTGGTGGGCGTGGATTCGGGTTCGGCGTTCGTGTCGTCGCCGTCGGCCGACGGCTTGGTCGCCTCGGCGGCGGCCTTCTCCTGGTCGGCCTTCTCCTTGGCCACGCGGCGTTCCTCGGTCTTCTTGCAGGCCGAGGCCTGGACGGCCAGTTCGGAGATCTTCGTCTGGGCCTTGGCGAGGCTGCCGCTCGCGATGGTGTCCTCGACCTGCTTCCGCTGGTAGGCGGGGAGGTACTTGAGTTCGATCTCGGGGTGGTCCTTCTCGACCTCCGAGAGCTTCACCCAGGCGAGGTCCTGGCTGATGCCCCGGTAGAGCGCCACGTGCTCGTCGTTGGAGCCCACGTAGTACTGGGTCTGGGTCCAGCGCCAGCCGCCGTACGCGCCGCCGGCGAGGAGGCCGAGGGCGAGGAGGAGGATCAGGGTGCGTCCGATCCAGCGGCGCCGCTTGCGCGGCTTGACGAAGTCGTCGTCGGCGTACGCGTCGAAGGCGCCGTGCGGCGGGACGGGGCCGTAGCCGTGGTCGTCGCCGCTGCCGGGCGGGCCGAAGCCGCCGGCGGGCGGCTGGTGGTGGGCGGGGCGGCCGAGTCCGGAGGCGCGGCCGGCCGGGGTCTGCATGGCGCCGCCGTCGTGCAGCTGGGTCTGGTTCTCGGCGACCGCGCCGACGACGACCGGGGTGTCGCTGAGGTGGCCGGCGAGGGTGTCGCCGCCGTCGACGTCGAGGACGTCGGCGACGATCACCGTGATGTTGTCGGGGCCGCCGCCGCGCAGGGCGAGCTGGATCAGCTCCTGCACGGTCTCCTGCGGGCCCTGGTAGCTGCCGAGGGTGTCCTCGAGGGTCTGGTGCGAGACGACGCCGGACAGGCCGTCGGAGCAGATCAGGTAGCGGTCGCCGGCGCGGACCTCGCGGATGGAGAGGTCGGGTTCGACGTGGTCGCCGCTGCCGAGCGCGCGCATGAGGAGCGAGCGCTGCGGGTGGGTGGTGGCTTCCTCCTCGGTGATCCGGCCCTCGTCGACGAGCCGCTGGACCCAGGTGTGGTCCTGGGTGATCTGGGTGAGGATGCCGTCGCGCAGCAGGTAGGCGCGGGAGTCGCCGACGTGGACGAGGCCGAGGCGCTGTCCGGTCCACAGCAGGGCGGTGAGCGTGGTGCCCATGCCCTCCAGCTGCGGGTCCTCCTCGACCATCATCCGGAGCTGGTCGTTGGCGCGCTGCACCGCGGTGCCGAGCGAGGTGAGGATGTCGGAGCCGGGGATGTCGTCGTCGAGGGTGACGAGGGTGGAGATCACCTCGGAGGAGGCGACCTCGCCGGCGGCCTGGCCGCCCATGCCGTCGGCGATCGCGAGCAGCCGGGGACCGGCGTAGCCGGAGTCCTCGTTGCCCTCGCGGATCATGCCCTTGTGCGAGCCCGCGGCGAATCGCAGGGACAGACTCATGCCCACCTGCCCTGTCGCCGCTGCATCGGGGTACAGCCGGTCTCGACCCACACTGCCCGCCCTCCGGTCGCTCCGGTCAGCTCGCTCATTGTCGTACTACTTCCGCAGCTCGATGACGGTCTTGCCGATGCGGATCGGCGCCCCCAGTGGAATCGGCGTCGCGGTGGTGAGGCGGGTCCGGTCCAGGTAGGTGCCGTTGGTGGACCCGAGGTCCTCGACGATCCACTGGCCGTCCCGGTCGGGGTAGATCCGGGCGTGCCGGCTCGACGCGTAGTCGTCGTCGAGCACGATCGTCGAGTCGTGCGCCCGGCCCAGGGTGATCGTCTGGCCCTGGAGGGCCACGGTGGTGCCGGTGAGGGTGCCCTCGGAGACGACCAGCTTGGTGGGGGCGCCGCGGCGCGACCGGCCGCCGCCGGAAGGCTGCTGCTGGCCGCGCTGCTGCGGCGGGGCGGCCTGCTGGCGGCCTCCCTGCTGGGCGCGCGCCTCCTGGCGGCGTGAACCGCGCTGCGTCACCCGCGTACCGAACAGGTCGCTGCGGATGACCTGGACGGCCACGATGACGAACAGCCACAGAACGGCCAGGAAACCCAACCGCATGACCGTCAGGGTCAGCTCTGACATTGCCCCCGCTTCACCCTTCGGCTTGCCGGTAAACGATGGTGGTGCTGCCCACGACGATCCGCGAGCCGTCGCGGAGCGTAGCGCGGGTGGTGTGCTGCCCGTCCACCACGATGCCGTTGGTGGATCCGAGATCCTGGATCGTCGAGGGCGTTCCGGTCCGGATCTCGCAGTGCCGGCGGGACACGCCGGGATCGTCGATCCTCACGTCCGCGTCGGTGCTGCGGCCGAGGACCAGGGTCGGGCGGGAGATCTGGTGGCGCGTGCCGTTGATCTCGATCCAGCGGCGCACCTGGGCTCCGCCGGGCACGGGCGGGCGTCCGCCGGCGGGCGGCCGGTGTCCGGCTCCGGGTGGCGGCGAGGACGGCATCGGCGGGGCGCCGGCCGGGGCCCCCTGCGGGTACCCGTAACCGCCGCCCTGGCTCTGCTGCTGGTGGGGCTGGTGTCCGCCGTGCGGCTGCGGCTGGGAGGTGCTCGACGCGAGCGTGCGGCTGCGCACCCGGTACAGGCCGGTGTCGAGGTCGTCGGCCTTCTCCAGGTGGACCTTGATGGGTCCCATGAAGGTGTACCGCTGCTGCTTGGCGTAGTCCCGGACCAGGCCGGCGAGCTCGTCGCCCAGCTGGCCGGAGTAGGGGCTCAGGCGCTCGTAGTCGGGCGCGCTGAGCTCCACGATGAAGTCGTTGGGGACGACGGTCCGCTCGCGGTTCCAGATCTGCGCGTTGTTGTCGCACTCGCGCTGGAGCGCGCCGGCGATCTCGACAGGCTGGACCTCGGACTTGAAAACCTTGGCGAAGGTGCCGTTGACCAGACCTTCGAGACGCTGCTCGAAACGCTTCAGGACTCCCATGGGGCACCTCCTCCGTCGTTGCCGTCCTGGTACTGCTTACTGATCGTATCCACGCGTCGGGAAATCGGCTGGTTCCCCTTCTCTGCCCTGTGGACGAGTGTCACCTCTCACAGGCCCTCCCAGGGATCGTAGAGGGGGCCTGTGGACAGTGTCCCGCACCCGGCTGTCCGACAGGAGGGGTGGAGGTACGGGAGCGAGGGCGCCGGGCGGCGCGGCCGGTGCCGCAACCTCCCGCTTCTCCCCTCTCTCTCCGGTCTCTCCCCTCTTCTCCTCTGTGTCCCTTCTCTCCTTCTTCTCCTTGCTTCTCCCCTCCAGGGTGGGGAGGGAAGCGGGGGAGCCCCTGGAAAGGGCCGGGAGGGATGCGCGGGACGGCCCGGCGGGAGGCTTCCCGAGGGCTCTCCCCTCCTTGCCGCCCCTCCCCTCCTTGCCGCCCCTCCCCTCCTTCGCGCTCTCCTCTCTCCCCCGTCTCCCTCCTTGCCCTCCTCTCTCCTTGTTCTGCTGCCGGGGGGCCGAAACAACGGATGTGAATCCACCGTCCGCGACGTGCTAATCTTCAGATGTCGCCAGGCGCTCCCACCGAAAGGTGAGAGACCGGGAGACCACCCAATGCGCGGGTGGCGGAATAGGCAGACGCGCTGGATTCAGGTTCCAGTGCCCGCAAGGGCGTGGGGGTTCAACTCCCCCCTCGCGCACCAGACAGAAGCCCCGTAGGTCACAGACCTACGGGGCTTCCGCGTTGTCCGGCACATGTGACGCTTCCCACTCCCTTGCTTCTTCCTCGTTTCTTCCTCGTTTCTTTCGTCGTTTCGGGCCGCGACGAAAGGCGGACGATCGAGGAGGGCGGGACTGCCTAGGGTGCGAGCGTGGAAGCGACGAGCGCGACGAGCGCGGAGACCATGGCGAAGGCGGAGGCCGGGCGCGGGATCGGAGACAGGGCGGCCGCCGCGTGGAGATGGCTCGCGCCCGCCGGGGAGTGGTCGCGGCGCAGGACCGTCGGCGAGGCGGCCCTCGCCGCCGTCGTCGCGCTGCTCGCGGCCGGGACCGAGGAGCTGCTCGGCGGAGAGGGAGGGCAGCTCGTCGCGGTCGCCGTCGCCTCCGCCGCGCTGTCGCTGCTGCGCCGGCGGCTGCCCGCCACCGTGCTCGTCGTCACCGCCGCGCTCTCCCCGCTCGTTCCCGGTCTCGGGGCCCCGCTACTCGTCCTCGGGTGGTCCGCCGGCGGTTACATCGTCGGGGTCGGCCGGGCCCTGTACGCCTTCGTCGCGGCCTACGTCCTCAACGTCGGCGCCACCCTGATCGCCACCTGGGACCAGCAGCGGCTGCTCACCCTCGCCTTCATGGCGACGCTCTACTACCTGGGCACCACCCTCGCCCCCGGCCTCGCCCACCGCTACTGGGCCCAGCGCCGCACCCTGCTCCACGCCCTCCAGGAGCGCAACGTGCGGCTGGTGCGCGAGCGGGGCATGATCGGCCACAACGCCCGGCTGCGGGAACGGCAGCGCATCGCCCAGGACATGCACGACAGTCTCGGCCACCAACTCGCCCTGATCGCCGTGCACACCGGGGCGCTGGAGGTCGACCGCGAGCTGAACGAGCGGCAGCGCGAGGTCGTCGGCGTGCTGCGGAACGCGTCCGTGACGGCCATGCACGAACTGCGGGAGGTCGTCGGCATACTCCGGGACGGCACCGAGGCCACCGACCCCGACACCGGGCCGGTGGCCGCCGGCGACGAGAGCGGGCGGGCGTCCCGGGGGATCCGTGGCATCGAAGGGCTCGTCGCCTCCGCGCGCGCCGCCGGAAACCGTGTCGCGCTGCGGCGTATCGGAGACGAGCGGCCCCTCGAACCGGCCGCCGGGCACGCCGCGTACCGCATGGTCCAGGAAGCGCTCACCAACGCCTACAAGTACGCTCCCGGCGCCCCGATCAGCGTCGAACTGCGCTATGAGCCCGACACCTTCGTCGTCGAGATCTTCAACGAGGAGCCGCCCGCGGGCCCCGCGAAGGGGGTTGTCAGCGGTGGTCAGGGGCTGGCCGGTCTCGTCGAACGGGCCCGGCTCGTCGGCGGCATGTGCCATGCGGGGCCGGCCGACGGCGGGGGTTTCCGGGTCGCCGGAATGCTGCCGTACGGCTCCGCGCCGACCGGCGAATCAGCGCCTTTGGTCGATGTGGCCGACGACTTCCGGCAGCAGTCGCCCGGGCCCTTCGGCGGGCAAGGTCGTTCCGTACCGGTCGGAGAGCCCGACTGGACCTTCACGGAGCGGGAGTTGGCGATGGCACTGCGCGGGGGCAAGACCCGGAGCACCGGGGGATCGATCGCGATCGGCTGCGGCATCGCGTTCGCGGCGCTCGTCGTCCTCCTCGTCGCGGGCGGCTTCGGACTCTTCTACATCGTCGGGTCCGTCCAGGAGACGATGGTCGAGCCCGCGAAGTACGAGTCGATCGAGGTCGGCATGGACGAGGCGGAGGTCCGGGCCATGCTGCCCGAGGGGGACTCCTTCGCGAACCTGGCGACGTCGGGCAAGGGCGCGCCCCCCGAGCCGAAGGGCGCCGTCTGCCTCGCCCTCCTCTCCACGGAGATGAGCGACGACTTCGACACCGACCCCGTGTTCCGGTTCTGCTTCAAGGACGGCAAGCTGATCGAGAAGAAGGCGTACGAGGTGAGGCAGTAGCGTCACGACCGAGCCGTACCGAGGGAGTGGGGCGAGCAGTGTTGTCAGAGCGGGCGGGACGGGCCGGGCGGACCATCAAGGTCGTCGTCGCCGACGACGAGCCGCTGATCAGGATGGGGATCCGGATGATCCTCAACTCCGATCCGGACATCCAGGTGGTCGCGGAGGCCGCGAACGGCCGGGAGGCCGTCGACGCGGCCCGCGCCCACGCGGCCGACGTCGTACTGCTCGACATCCAGATGCCGGTCCTCGACGGGCTCTCCGCTCTCCCGGAGCTGCGCCGGGCCGCCCCGGCGGCGCGGGTGATCGTCCTGACCACCTTCGGTGAGCGGGAGAACGTCCTGCGGGCGCTGGAGCACGGCAGCGCCGGCTTCCTCCTGAAGGACACCGCCCCCGCCGAACTCATCGGAGCGGTACGGGCCACCGCGGCGGGCGACGCCTACCTCTCGCCGTCGGCGACCCGGCACGTCGTCGAACAGCTCGCCTCCGGTCGCGAGACCGCCCGCGCCGAAGAGGCCCGCGGGCGGATCACGACGCTCAGCGAGAAGGAGCGCGAGGTGCTCGCCCTCCTCGGCGAGGGCCTCTCCAACGCTGACGCGGGCCGCCGGCTGCACATGAGCGAGGCCACCGTGAAGACGTATGTGAGCAGGATCCTCGCCAAGTTGAACTGCGAGAACCGCGTCCAGGCGGCCCTCCTCGCCCGCGACGCGGGGCTGTAACGGCGGGGCTGTAACGGCGGGGCTGCGGACGCCGGCGGGTCGCGGACGCCGGCGGACCGTGACGCCGTGGCTCAGTGGGGGTCGGGGAAGCCGGGCGGGCTGTGACGGCGTGGCTCAGTGGGGGGCGGGGAGGCCGGAGGGCCCTGCGGCGTTGTAGCGGAGGAGGTAGCCGGCGAAGAGGGCCAGGTCCTCGTCCGACCAGTCCTGGAGGCGCTCCCGGTAGGCGGCGAGGCGGTTGGCCTGGGCGGTGGCGAGCACCGAGAGACCGGCCTCGGTGGGGTGCAGCACCTGCACCCGGTGGTCCTCGGGGGCGGGCCGGCGCTCCACCAGGCCCAGCTTCTCCAGGCCCGCCAGCTGGCGGCTGACCGTGGACTTGTCGAGGAGGTAGTGCGCCGCGAGGTCCGTGGCGCGGCAGCCGCGCCGGTCCTCGATGTGGGCGAGGAGCGTGTACGAGACGAGCGGGAGTTCCGGGTGGACGCGGGCCGCGGCGGCGCGGGCCCGGCGCGCGAAGGCCGTCAGTTCGCGCTGGATGACGTCCACGGACGCTTCGCGCGGCGTCTCGGTGCCGGCGTCGGACATGTGGGCTCCCTTGCCGAGCTCGCCCCTCACAGGCTTTCGGTTGTATAGTACAACAGCTATTTGGTTGTAAATGCCAACTACTCTCTTCGGAGGTCACGGTGCCCACAGGACCGAACCCCACCGCCGGCGCCCTGCGGCACGTCCTCGGGCACCTCCTCACCCCCCTCCTCATGTGCCTCGGCATGGGCCTCGCCTATCTCGCTGCCTTCCACGCCCCCCAGCCCCACGACCTCCGCGTCGACATCGTCGGCTCCGGCCCCGCCACCCAGGTCCTCGCCCAGACCCTCCAGGACAAGGCCGCCGGCGCCCTCGACGTCCGTACCGTCCCCGACCGCGCCACCGCCGCCACCGCCCTCCACCAGCAGGACAGCTACGGCGCCTACATCCCCGGCGACCACCCCGAACTCCTCGTCGCCTCCGCGGCCTCCGACACCAGCGCCATGGCCGTCGAGAAGGTCTTCACCCGGGTCGCCGCCGACCAGAACGCTCCCCTCAAGGTCACCGACCTCGTCCCCACCGCCTCCGGCGACCCCACCGGCCAGGGCATCTTCTTCCTCCTCGTCGCCGTCAGCATCGGCGCCTACGCCTCGGTCGCCGTCATCGGCGCCGCCGGCGCCGCCCTCCCCCTGCGGCTCCGCGCTCTCGTCGCCGTCGGTACCTCCCTCGCCGTCAGCCTCATCGGCACCCTCTTCGCCGGCCCCGTCTTCCACCTGGTCGACCACGGCCTCGCCGGTGTCTGGGCGCTCTCCTGGCTCTACGCCGCCGGCATCCTCCTCATCGGCATCGGCCTCCACACCTACCTCCGCCGCTGGACCACGCTCGGCGTGATGGTCCTCTTCGTCATGCTCAACTTCACGAGCTCCGGCGGCATCTACCGGCCCGAGCTCCAGCACGGCTTCTTCGGCTCCCTGCACGCCTTCTGGAACGGCGCCGGCCTCGTCGAGGGCATCCGCGGCCACGTCTACTTCGACGGCCACGGCCTCGGCGGCAACGTCCTTGTCCTCGCCCTCTGGTTCCTCGCCGGAGCCGTCCTCGTCACCCTCGCCGGCCGCACCGAGGCCCGGCGGAACACCGAGGGGGCCGCCACGGTCTCCTCGGAGGAGACGAAGGAGGGGATGGAGGAGGAGATGGAGGAGGCAGTGGCCGTCTGAGGCCCTCCGACCAGCGGACCGACGGTTGTCCACAGGGGGTTGTCCACAGGGGGAGACGGCCGATCAAGACCGGCTGTACCGTCAGGCCCGGAAGTCATCGCAGTCGTCGAAACAGTCGTCGAAACAGTCATCGGGGGAGGTCGTCCCATGGGCGAGATGCAGGCTGTCGTGCCGGGACAGCGCGGAGGAACGGAAGGGGAACGCATCCCGTACGTGCCCGGATTCGCACGGCGCGGCACGACGGAGCACTCCCCCAGGGCCCGCGGCAAACAGCTGCGGGCCGCCGTCCCCCGCTCCTCCCACGCCGAGCTCACCCTCCCCGCCGGACGGCCCGACGCCGTCCGCGCCGTCGAGGAGTCCAGCCGCGGCCGCGTCCCCGAACTCACCCCCATCCGCGTCGGCCGCATGGCCGCCAACCCCTTCGCCTTCCTGCGCGGCTCCGCCGGCCTCATGGCCCACGACCTCGTCGGCACCCCCGTCACCGGCATCGCCGCCCAGCTCTGCGGCGACGCCCACGCCGCCAACTTCGGCCTCTACGGCGACGCCCGCGGCCGGCTCGTGATGGACCTCAACGACTTCGACGAGACCGCCGTCGGCCCCTGGGAATGGGACCTCAAACGGCTCGCCACCTCCCTCGTCCTCGCGGGCCGTGTCGTCGGTGCCGACGAGGAGACCTGCCGGGCCGCAGCCTTCGACACCGTCGGCGCCTACCGGCGCACCATGCGCCTGCTCGCCCGCCTGCCCGCCCTCGACGCGTGGAACGCGATACCCGACGAGGAACTCGTCTCCCACACCGACGCCCACGACCTCCTCGGCACCCTGGAACGCGTCTCCGCCAAGGCCCACAACAACACCAGCGCCCGGTTCGCCGCCCGCTCCACCGAGACCGTCGCCGACACCGACGGTGGCGGACGCCGCTTCGTCGACGCGCCACCGGTCCTGCGGCGGGTCCCCGACGCCGAAGCCGCCGCCGTCACCACCGCCCTCGGCGACTACCTGGAGACCGTCTCCGAGGACCGCCACCCGCTCCTCGCCCGGTACGCCGTCCACGACGTCGCCTTCCGGGTCGTCGGCACCGGCAGCGTCGGCACCCGCTCCTACGTCGTCCTGCTCCTCGACCACCGCGGCGAACCGCTCGTCCTCCAGGTGAAGGAAGCCCGGCCGTCCGTGCTCCTGCCGCACCTGCCCGCCGCCGGGTTCGCCGTCCCCGAACCCGGCCACGAGGGCCGCCGTGTCGTCCTCGGCCAGAAGCGCATGCAGGTCGTCAGCGACATCCTGCTCGGCTGGACCACCGTCGACGGGCGCCCCTTCCAGGTGCGTCAGTTCCGGAACCGCAAGGGCAGCGTCGACCCCGCCGCGCTCACCGCCGACCAGCTCGACGACTACGGCCGGATGACCGGCGCCCTCCTCGCCCGCGCCCACGCCCACAGCGCCGACCCGCGCCTGATAGCCGGGTACTGCGGCAAGAACGAGGAGTTCGACGAGGCCGTGGCCGCCTTCGCGGTCACCTACGCCGACCGCACCACCGCGGACCACGCCGACCTGCTCACGGCCATCCGCACCGGCCGCCTGGCCGCAGAACTGGGCGTCTGACGCCCGGGCGCCTGGCGCCACACCGCGAAAAACCGGGGGCGGGGGAGGGAGGGGAGGG
>NZ_JASCXN010000016.1 GCF_030010625.1 Streptomyces sp. CC208A
AGAGGTCTCCCTGCGGGCCGGGGCCCTTTCGCCGTTCCGCGCTACTTTTTGTCGATGATCTTCAGCGACAGCTGGCCGTTGCTGGCGAAGTACGGGCGCAGCTCGTGGTTCGCGCCGCCGGTGGCGGTGGACACGACCGTGGAGGCGGCGCCGCCGAGGCGGCCGCGCCAGCCGCCGGTCTTCGGCTTGGTCTCCGCGGCCGCGGCCGGCGCGCCGGAGGACTTCACGACCGGGTACGGGTAGGCGAAGACGTCCATCGGGACGAGCACGTCCGTGGCGAGCTTGCAGATGCGGATCCGCGCGGACTTCTGGTCGGGCAGCAGCCACAGGTCCCAGACGTCCTCGGTACCGCTTTCATGGAGGCGGGCCGCGGCGGCGTTGTCCAGGGTCGCCGTGAAGCGGCCGTCGGCGCCGGGCTTCGCCGGGAAGGTGAAGTTCTTGTCGGTCTCCTTGCGGTGGACGGCCTCGACGACGCTGCCGGTGCCGAGCTCGACGCCCCAGGCAGCGGCGTCCACGACGATCGAGGTGGCGCCGGCCTCGATGGCCGCGACCTCGACGTGCTGGGCGCGCACGCGGCTCTGGACGCGCAGGGTGCCGTCCGTGTGCGCGTACGGCAGCAGCAGCGACAGGGCGGGGCCCTCGGTGCGCGGGTGCTTCAGCGACAGGATGTGCAGGGTGTCGCAGCCGGCCGAGCGCAGCGGCAGCTCGGCGCCGGCGGCGCGGATGGTGAGCTGCCAGTCGCCCTCGACGAGCTTGCCGAGCGTGGGGACCAGCACCTCGCCGCCGACGAAGGGCAGGACGACGTCCTCGGCCTTCTTGCGGGTGTCCTTGCAGACCAGCTCGGCGTCGCTGCCGGCGGCCAGGCCGTCGACGCGGACCCGGACGTCGCCCTGTGGGGTGACCACGGCGGTGGCCTCGCGCGGGACGGCCCGGCGGGCGCGCATGTCCTCGACGATCTTCTCGAAGCGCTCGGCGGTGGCGGCCTCCTGGAAGCGGACCACGTTGGCCACGGCGGCCGCGGCCATCTTCCGGCGCAGGTCGTCGTCGGAGATCAGCTTCTCGATGTGCTCGGCGAGCGCTTCCTTGTCGCCGACGGGGACGACGTAGCCGTCCTCGCCCTGCGTGATGATGTTGCGGGGGCCGTGCGGGGCGTCGTAACAGATCGCCGGGAGGCCGGCCGCCATCGCCTCGACGGTGACGTTGCCGAACGCCTCCAGGCGGGAGGGCAGCACGAAGATGGACGCCTTGGCGAACTCCGGGGTGACCGGGGTGGCCGGGCCCATCAGGAAGACCTGGTTGTTGCTGCCGGTCTCGTTGATCTTCCTGCGCAGGTTGGCGCGCTCGGGGCCGGAGCCGTAGATCCGCAGGCTCCAGTCCGGGTGGCGCGGTGCCACGGTGGAGAAGGCCTCGATGAGATCGGCGAAGCCCTTGTGCGGCTTGAGCAGACCGGCGGCGACGACGATCTTGTTCTCGCCCGTGGACATCTGGCCCTCGTGGGCCGGGATGCAGTTGGGCAGCGGGGCGAGCATGTGGCTCACGCCGGGGACGTGGCGGGCGATGGTCTCCAGCTCGTCCGGCGTCGGCGCGGTGATCGCGTCCATCTTCGGGTACGCGTCCCGGAAGAGGGCGTCACGGATGTGCGGTCCGTACTGCGCGGGGCGCGAGTGCTCCGTCGCGAGCTTGAGATAGTCGCCCTCGGCGTACGCCAGCATGATCGTGATCTTGGGGTTGGTGCTGACCACCACGTCGGCGTCGGTCGTCGCCAGGTACTCCATCAGCCGCTTCTCCGCGAGGCGGCTGATCCACGGCTTCTTGTCCGTCGGCTCGTTCGGGTAGATGTGCGGGAAGACCTCGTTCAACGGGTCGTCGAGGTCGGAGGTGTGCGAGTGCTTCCGCCTGTCGGTCAGGGCGACCGTCTTCACCCGCGGGTCGAGCGGGAAGAACGGCTGGTCGAGGCTGCGGCGGAGCGCTACCAGCTCGACCTCGTGGTTGTCCGCGAGCGCGCCGGCCAGGTTGTGGATCGCGCTGACAACACCGCCGATGTGGCAGCGGTCTACCAGGATGAAGGATATTTTCACGCCGAGCCTCGATGTCTGCGGAAATGGGGGACCCCCGGGTGGCCGGGGGCGTGCGTGACGTGCGTCGAGCACGAGGTGACGCACCTTAGGTTACGGGTCCGTGGCCCGGAAGCGGGGCGGATGCGTCCGCTCGGGTCGGTTCCGGACGGCTTCGGGGCGGTGGACGCCGGATGACGTCCGGCTTTCGCCCGGCTTTCTGTCGGGTTCTGACGGAGTGAAGCGGAAACCCTCCGGGGGAAGCGGAAACCCTCCACGGCCCCGGCGCGTCGTCCTGGGCATGAACACGGAAAACCCGGGCTGTCTGACGGGGGCGGCGCGCGCCGTCGCCCTCGTCGTGGTCCTGCCCGTCCGGCTGGTCTGGGAGGCCCTCGCTTTCTGCCTCCGGCAGCTCTGGCGCTGGATCCTCGCCCCGGTCGGCCGCGCGTTGGGATGGCTGCTCCACCACCTCCTCCTCGTCCCCTTGCGATGGCTGTGGGAATGGCTGCTCCTCCCCGTCGGCAAAGCCCTCTGGTGGGCCGTCGACCTGCTCCTCGTCACCCCGCTCACCTGGCTCTGGCGGTACGTGCTCGGCCCCGTCCGCCGCTTCGTCGGCGCGGCCCTCGCCTGGGCCTGGCGGATCGCCGGGCAGGTCTCGCGGGCCGTCGGCCGGATGGTCCGCCGGGTGCTGTGGCACACGATCGGCCGCCCTCTCGTCTGGGCGTACCGGGTGGTCCTCACCCCCGTCGGCCACTGGCTGCGCGCCTGGGTGTGGGAGCCCCTCGCCGCCGCCGGGCGTGCCGTGCGCGCCGCCGCCCGTGAGGTGCGGGCCGCGCTCTTCGGCGGTCCCCGCTGACCTGCCCGGGTGGGGTGCGGGCGGCCCGCCGGGGAACCCGAGGTGGCCCGGGCGCGTACTCTGGGTAGTACAACGAACGTCCCCGGCGCGGCGCCCGCCCCCGAGATCTCCCCGCCCCCGGCGGGGGTGATCCGGGCAGGAGCCCACGGGACGCCCCAAGAGCTTCCGGGCGGAGCGCCACCCGCGCCCGCCCCGCACCGAGGAGAAGAACCACTGGGCAAGCGACAGCCCGAAGGCCCGCCGCCCGCACCCGCGGTGCAGCGCATCCGACTGCGCTACACCAAGCGAGGCCGCCTCCGGTTCACCAGCCACCGTGACTTCCAGCGCGCCTTCGAGCGCGCCCTGCGCCGCGCCGAGGTGCCCATGGCGTACTCGGCCGGCTTCACCCCGCACCCCAAGGTGTCGTACGCCAACGCCGCCCCCACGGGTACGGGCTCCGAGGCCGAGTTCCTGGAGATCGCCCTCACCGAGCGCCGCGACCCCGAGACCCTGCGGGTCCTGCTCGACGAGTCGCTTCCGGCCGGACTCGACATCACCGACGCCGTGGAGGCCCGCACCTCAGGCCTCGCCGACCGGCTCACCGCCTCCGTGTGGGAGCTCCGGCTCGACGGCGTCTCCGTCGACGAGGCCCGCAAGGCCGTCGAGACCTTCCTCGCGGCCGAGACCGTGGAGGTCCAGCGCAAGACCAAGAGCGGCATCCGCACCTTCGACACCCGCGCCGCCGTCGTCGACCTCGTGGCGGACCGACCCCAGGGCGACCCCGAGGGTGATCCCCAGGGCGATCCTCAGGGTGATAGGACCGCCGGGGATGCCTGTGCGATACTGCGGCTGGTTGTTCGGCACGTGACACCTGCCGTGCGACCCGACGACGTTCTGTCCGGTCTCCGAGCTGTGGCCGACCTGGCGCCGCCGGTCCCCGCAGCGGTGACCAGGCTGGCGCAGGGGCTCTTCGACGAGGAGTCCGGCACGGTGACCGACCCGCTCGCGCCCGACCGCGAGGCAGTCACGGCCGCTCCACCCACGGCCGCCGCGACCGCCCCGGCGACGGCGCCGGAGGCAGGCCCCGCGTAGGGACGCCGTCGAGCGCAGCCCTGGCACTCGGGAGCCACCTGGGTCGGGCCGCGCACTGACACAGGAGACTTTCGCCAGGCCGTACGCATCGGGCGTACGGAACCGGCGAGCCAGACATTCAGCTCCCGTGCGGCGCCCGCGCCCCGGACGGCGGCACCGCGCACGACGCGCGTCCGTGCCGCCACCGGAACCCGACGCGGCGCCCGGGAGCGTGACGGGAGAACCCCGCATGCTCGACGAGACCATCGAGAACAACAACGACAACGCCCCCGGTGACAAGCTGCCGCCGCGCCGCAGGCGCCGCGCCGCTTCCCGGCCCGCCGGCCCGCCGGTGACGGCCACCGGCGAGACCGCCGAGGCCACCGAGGCCGCGGAGATCATCGAGGCCGCCCCGGCCGCCGCGGAGCCCGAGGCCGTGAAGGCCGCCGAGGCGGAGGCCGCGCCGGCGCGTACCCGCCGTCGTGCGACCCGTAAGGCGACCGCGCCCGTGGCCTCCCCGGCCCCGGTCGAGGAGCCCGCCGAGGCCGTCACCGAGACCGAGCCGGCCGCCGAGGCCCCGGCCGCCGAGCCGGAGGCCGCCCCGGCGCGTCCGCGTCGTCGGGCCACCCGCCGCGTCAGCGCCCCGGTCACCTCCCCGGCCCCGGTCGAGGAGCCCGCCGAGGCCGTCACCGAGGCTGCCCCGGCCGCCGAGACTCCGGCCGCCGAGCCGGAGGCTGCCCCGGCGGCCCGTACCCGCCGTCGTGCGACCCGCCGGGCCGCCGCCCCCGAGGTCACCCCGGACGTGGCGGCCGAGCTCGCCGCCCCGACCTCCGGCGAGGCGCTGCCCGAGGACACCATCGAGGAGATCGCCTCCCACGGCGCCGAGGTCGCCGCCGCCGAGACCGCCGCCACCCGTGGCCGCGGCCGCCGCCGCGCCGTCAGCACCCCGCAGTTCACCGAGCCGCCCGCCGCCGAGGAGGCCCCGCGCCGCCGCCGCGTCGAGCGCCCCGCCGTCGCCGTCTTCCAGGCCCCGGTCTTCGCCGAGCCCATGTTCCAGACGCCGGAGACCGCCGCCTTCGCCGCCGCGGTCGCCGCCGAGGCCGAGGAGGAGGAGACGGAGGAGACCGTCGTCGAGACGGCCGAGGCCGTGGAGACGCCCGAGCGCGCCGAGACCGGTTCGCGCCGTCGCCGGCGCCGCCGCGGCGAGCCCGTCGCCGTCGAGCCCGTCCCGGCCACCGTCGCCGACGAGCCCGAGGTCGAGCACGTCGCCGACGAGGTCGAGGAGACGGAGGCCGAGGCCGAGGAGGCGGAGGAGTACGAGGACCGCCCGTCCCGTCGCCGCCGCCGCGGTGGCCGTCGCCGCCGTCGCGGCGAGTCGGTCGAGGCGGAGGAGTCCGAGGAGACCGAGGGCTTCCGGGCCGAGACCGACGAGGACGAGGAAGCGGAAGAGGCCGAGGAGGCCGAGGAGGAGACGGACGAGTCCGGTCTCGCAGGCTCCAGCAGCTCCCGCCGCCGGCGCCGTCGCCGCCGCCGCAGCGGTGACGCCGCCGAGAGCGAGACCACCGACGAGGACGGCGTCCGCACGGTCGTCAAGGTCCGCGAGCCGCGCCCGAAGCCCGAGCCGAGCGACGAGGTGCAGTCCATCAAGGGCTCCACCCGCCTGGAGGCCAAGAAGCAGCGCCGCCGCGAGGGCCGCGAGCAGGGCCGCCGCCGCGTCCCGATCATCACCGAGGCCGAGTTCCTCGCCCGCCGTGAGGCCGTCGAGCGCGTCATGGTCGTCCGCCAGAACGGCGAGCGCACCCAGATCGGCGTCCTGGAAGACAACGTGCTCGTCGAGCACTACGTCAACAAGGAGCAGGCCACCTCGTACGTCGGCAACGTCTACCTGGGCAAGGTCCAGAACGTGCTGCCGTCGATGGAGGCCGCCTTCGTCGACATCGGCAAGGGCCGCAACGCCGTCCTGTACGCCGGCGAGGTCAACTTCGAGGCGCTCGGCATGGGCAACGGCCCGCGCCGCATCGAGTCCGCCCTCAAGTCCGGCCAGTCCGTCCTGGTGCAGGTCACCAAGGACCCGATCGGTCACAAGGGCGCCCGCCTCACCAGCCAGGTCTCCCTCCCCGGCCGCTACCTCGTGTACGTCCCCGAGGGCTCGATGACCGGCATCAGCCGCAAGCTCCCGGACACCGAGCGCGCCCGCCTGAAGACCATCCTCAAGAAGATCGTCCCCGAGGACGCGGGCGTCATCGTGCGCACCGCCGCCGAGGGCGCGAGCGAGGACGAGCTGCGCCGCGACGTCGAGCGCCTCCAGGCGCAGTGGGCCGACATCCAGAAGAAGGCCAACCAGATCTCGACGTCCGCGCCGAGCCTGCTGTACGGCGAGCCGGACATGACCGTCCGGGTCGTCCGCGACATCTTCAACGAGGACTTCTCCAAGGTCATCGTGAGCGGTGACGACGCCTGGGAGACCATCCACGGCTACGTCTCGCACGTCGCGCCCGACCTGGCCGACCGCCTCCAGCGGTGGACCAGCGAGGTCGACGTCTTCGCCACCTACCGGATCGACGAGCAGCTGATGAAGGCGCTCGACCGGAAGGTCTGGCTGCCGTCCGGCGGTTCGCTGGTGATCGACAAGACCGAGGCGATGATCGTCGTCGACGTCAACACCGGCAAGTTCACCGGCCAGGGCGGCAACCTGGAGGAGACCGTCACCAGGAACAACCTGGAGGCGGCCGAGGAGATCGTGCGCCAGCTGCGGCTGCGCGACCTCGGCGGCATCGTCGTCATCGACTTCATCGACATGGTCCTGGAGTCCAACCGCGACCTGGTGCTCCGCCGCCTCCTGGAGTGCCTGGGCCGCGACCGGACCAAGCACCAGGTGGCCGAGGTCACCTCGCTCGGCCTGGTGCAGATGACCCGCAAGCGGGTCGGCCAGGGCCTCCTGGAGTCCTTCTCCGAGACCTGCGTCCACTGCAACGGCCGCGGTGTCATCGTCCACATGGAGCAGCCGGCCACCCACGGCGGCGGCGGTGGCGGCAAGCGCGCGAAGAAGCGCGGCCGCGGCGGCGAGGCGCACGACCACGTCCACGAGACGCACGAGGCCGAGGCCCCGGCGGATGCCGAGGTCGAGACCGAGGCCGAGGTCGCGGCCGAGCTGGCCGCCCCGGTGGCCGTGCCGGTGCCGATCGCCCCGGACGAGGAGCTGTACGGCAGCGTCGCCGAGGCCGAGGCCGCCGCGACCCGTGGCCGTGGCCGCCGTCGCGTCACCCGCAAGATGACCGCCCCGGTGACCCCGACGCCGATCGCGGAGCCGGAGCCCGTACCGGCGCCGGAGCCGGTCGTGGAGGCCGCGCCCGAGCCGGTGGCCGAGCCGGTCGTCGTGGAGGCCCCCGCGGCCCCCGCGCCGCGTACCCGCCGCCGTGCCACCCGCCGGGCGACCTCGCCGGTCGTCTCGACCGGCGAGGCCGCAGCCGAGGCCGCCGAGCCTGTCGTCGCGGTCGCGGAGCCGGAGGTCGTACCGGTGCCGGAGCCGGAGCCGGTCGTGGAGGCCGCGCCCGAGCCGGTCGTCGAGCCCGCCGTCGAGGAGGCCCCCGTGGCCGCCGCGCCGCGTGCCCGCCGCCGGGTGGTCCGCAAGGCCACCGCCCCGGCCGGTGCCCCCGCCGGTGCCGAGGCCGCCGAGATCGTGGTGGTCACGGCCGCCCCGGTCACGGAGCCCGAGGCCGTGGCGGAGCCCGCCGAGGAGACCGAGGCCGCCCCGGCGGCCAAGAAGGCCGCCCGGAAGACGGCGAAGAAGGCCACCGCCAAGAAGGCCGCCACCAAGAAGACGGCGGCCAAGAAGACGGCGGCGAAGAAGACGACCGCCAAGAAGGCCACGGCCAAGAAGGCGGCCGAGAAGACCGCCGCCCCGGCCCAGGACTGAGCCGGCGGGACCGCCCCGGCGAAACCCCTTCCGAGGGGCCTCGCCGGGGCGGTCCGCACCCGCACGGGCGAATTTGACCCTCTGTGGCAGCCGCCCGTAACCTAGACCGTCGGCGTGTCTGCGACGCGCCGCGCCTCTGAGCACCCCCCTCCCGCTCGCCGGGAGAGGCCGCTCGTCCGATCCGGATCGCCGCGGGCCCCCGGGCCCCGCGCGTGGGCGGCTGGCGTCAGAGGTCCCGTTACCGAGTGAGAGAGAGATCCGCGTGTACGCCATCGTGCGCAGCGGTGGTCGCCAGCACAAGGTTGCTGTCGGCGACATCGTTGAGGTTGACAAGATTTCCACCGCCAAGATCGGCGACACGGTCGAGCTCTCGACCCTGCTCGTCGTCGACGGCGACGCCGTGACCAGCGACCCGTGGGTCCTGGCGGGCATCAAGGTCCAGGCCGAGGTCGTGGACCACACCAAGGGCGCCAAGATCGACATCCTGCGCTACAAGAACAAGACCGGCTACCGCCGTCGCCAGGGTCACCGTCAGCAGTACACGGCGATCAAGGTCACGTCCATCCCGACGGCCGCGAAGTAAAGAGGGACTGAGCAATGGCACACAAGAAGGGCGCATCGTCCACCCGGAACGGTCGCGATTCCAACGCCCAGCGGCTCGGCGTGAAGCGCTTCGGCGGTCAGGTCGTCAACGCGGGTGAGATCCTGGTCCGCCAGCGCGGCACCCACTTCCACCCGGGCTCGGGTGTCGGTCGCGGTGGCGACGACACGCTGTTCGCCCTGCAGGCCGGTTCGGTGCAGTTCGGCACCTTCCGTGGCCGCAAGGTCGTGAACATCGTCCCGGTCGCCTGATCGGACGCTTTGCGGAGGCGGACCTCACTTCCCGGCAGGGAAGCGGGTCCGCCTTTCGCGTGTTACTAGATAGACAATCCGTACCAAGCTGACTGCTGGAGGCACAGAACCATGACCACCTTCGTGGACCGCGTCGAGCTGCACGTCGCCGCGGGTAACGGGGGCCACGGCTGCGCCTCCGTCCATCGCGAGAAGTTCAAGCCGCTCGGCGGCCCCGACGGCGGCAACGGCGGCAGGGGCGGCGACGTCATCCTGACCGTCGACCAGTCCGTGACCACCCTGCTCGAATACCACCACTCGCCGCACCGCAAGGCCACCAACGGCAAGCCCGGCGAGGGCGGCAACCGCGCAGGCAAGGACGGCCAGGACCTCGTCCTGACCGTGCCCGACGGCACCGTCGTCCTCGACAAGAAGGGGAACGTGCTCGCCGACCTGGTCGGCCAGGGCACCACGTACGTCGCCGCCCAGGGCGGCCGCGGCGGCCTCGGCAACGCGGCGCTGGCCTCCGCCCGCCGCAAGGCCCCCGGCTTCGCGCTGCTCGGCGAGCCCGGCGACCTCCAGGACATCGTCCTGGAGCTGAAGACCGTCGCCGACGTGGCGCTCGTCGGCTACCCCAGCGCCGGCAAGTCCTCGCTGATCTCCGTCCTCTCGGCCGCCAAGCCGAAGATCGCGGACTACCCCTTCACGACGCTGGTCCCGAACCTCGGCGTGGTCACGGCCGGCTCGACCGTCTACACCATCGCCGACGTCCCCGGCCTCATCCCCGGCGCCAGCCAGGGCCGCGGCCTCGGCCTGGAGTTCCTGCGCCACGTCGAGCGCTGCTCGGTCCTCGTCCACGTCCTGGACACGGCGACGCTGGAGTCCGACCGCGACCCGGTGACCGACCTCGACGTCATCGAGGAGGAGCTGAAGCAGTACGGCGGCCTCGACGACCGCCCGCGCATCGTCGTCCTCAACAAGATCGACATCCCGGACGGCCAGGACCTCGCGGACATGATCCGCCCGGATCTGGAGGAGCGCGGCTACCGCGTCTTCGAGGTCTCCGCGGTCGCCCGCACCGGCCTCAAGGAGCTCTCCTTCGCCCTCGCCGACATCGTCGCGAAGGCCCGCGCCGCGAAGCCGAAGGAGGAGGCGACCCGTATCGTCATCCGCCCGAAGGCCGTCGACGACGCCGGCTTCACCGTCACGTACGACGAGCACGAGGACGTCTACCGGGTGCGCGGCGAGAAGCCGGAGCGCTGGGTCCGCCAGACCGACTTCAACAACGACGAGGCCGTCGGCTACCTCGCCGACCGCCTCAACCGCCTCGGCGTCGAGGACGAACTGATGAAGGCGGGCGCCCGCGCCGGCGACGGCGTCGCCATCGGCCCCGACGAGAACGCGGTCGTCTTCGACTGGGAGCCCACCGTCATGGCCGGCGCCGAGATGCTCGGCCGCCGAGGCGAGGACCACCGCTTCGACGCCCCCCGCCCGGCCGCCCAGCGCCGCCGCGACAAGCAGGCGGAGCACGACGAGGCGGAGCGGGAGTACGACGAGTTCAACCCGTTCTGACGGCGCCTTCGCCCCCGGTCGGCGGACGGAGTCCGGCGCAGCCGCCCGAAGCCGGTGAGGCCCCCTGGGACCGAGCGGTGCGAGGGGGCGGTGTGGGGGTCTGCCCACCGCTTCGACGCCCCCCGCCCGGCCGCCCAGCGCCGCCGCGACAAGCAGGCGGAGCACGACGAGGCGGAGCGGGAGTACGACGAGTTCAACCCGTTCTAGCGGGGCGCGGGGTCTGGGACCTGGGATGCGGAACCCCCGGCGGCTTTGGCCGTCGGGGGTTCCGGCGTGCCGGGGCCCGTCCCACAATCGGGTGAGATTCACGGGGGCTCGTGTGGGTCGGCCGGTGGGCGGAGAGGAGGGAGCCGGGCCGTGACGGCCTGGTGGCGTCGAGAACGGGTGCGTGGATTTCACCTGAAAGGGTGAGGGGTGTCACTCGGTGGACGCTTCGGCAAGGATTTGCCTTCGATGGGGGGCCTTGCCACTATGTGGCGCCGACTGTCAACCCCCAGAACGGAAGCCGGGATTGTCGTGAGTGACGCCTTGCTGCCCTACGCGGTGGGTGCCGCGAAACGAGCCCGGCGGGTGGCGGTGAGGATGCGCCGTCGGGTCGAACGGCTGCACACCGCACCGGCGTTCGGCGGGGGGATCCCGCCCCGACCCGCGCTCCGCCCCCTCCACCTCTCCGTCCTCGGCGGCCGCACCCTCAACGTCGCCGTCCTCGCACCGCCCTCCGCCGACCTCGCCTCCGCCCGGCTCGAACTCACCCGCGGCGGACGGACCCTCAGGCTGCCGCTGGAGCTCGAACCGCAGGGCGACGGCACCCTCCTCCTCACCGCGACCACCGCCCTCCGTTTCACGGACACGCCGGAACAACCAGGTGACACCGGACCGTACGGCCCCGGCCGCCCCGGCCCCGCCCTCTCCGCCGGCCTGTGGCGCATCACCACCGTCCTCACCCGCACCGACGGGCAGGAGCTGCGCACCGGCGTCGCCGCCGCGGCCCTCCCCGCCGCCGACGGGCCCGTCGCCCCCGTCTCGCCCGACCCCGCCTGCGGCGCCCACTTCCGGCTGATGCGCTCCGTCGACGGCTTCGCCGTCCTCAAGGTCCGCGCCCCCGCCCACCAGGCCGAACTCAACACCTTCGCCCTCCGCTGGGACCGGATCACGGTCCGCGGCCGGATCGTCGCCCCGCAGGCCCCGCCCGCCGCGTACACCGCCCAGGCGGTCCGGCGCGGCGGCGGCGCCGTCGTCCAGGCCCCGCTGGAGTGGGACGGCGACTCCTTCGCCTTCGACCTGCCGCTCGCCGGCATGGTCTCCGGCCGCCGGGCTCACCGCTGGGACATCCAGCTCCAGCAGGGCCGCACCGGCCTCAAGATCGGCCGCCGGCTCACCGACCTGCGCCGGCGCGACCAGGTGATCCGCACCTCGTTCCGGATCATCGCCCTGGAAGACGGCTCGCTCCTCCGAGTGCATGCCTACATCACCTCGGCCGGGGCGCTCGCCGTCTCCTGCGTCGGGATCGAAGGCGCCCCCGACGGCGCGGAGGGACGCGTATGAAGATCACCATCCTGCTCACCTGGGGCGATGCCATGGGCGGCACCGAGATGGCCGCCTACACCCAGGCCATCCAGCTGGCGCCGCGTCACGAGGTCGAGATCCTCAGCGTGTTCAGGACGGAGGCGGAACCCTTCCTGCCCGAGGCGAAGGACGTGCCCGTCCGCTACCTGGTGGACCGCACCGGCCGCTCGCCGCGCCCCGTGCGCCCCTCCGCGCTCACCGCGGGCGAGTGCGAGGCCCTCGCCAAGCTGCCCAGCGAACTGATCGACGCCTCCTGGGAACCCGCCTTCGACCGGCTCTCCGACATCGAGATGACCGCCGCCCTCTCCGGGCTCGACGCGGACGTCCTGGTGACCACCACCCCCGCCCTGATGGCCGCCGCCGTCACCCTCGCCCCCGCCCGCGTGGCCGTCGTCCACCAGGAGCACCGGGTCTCCCAACTGCGCGGCGCCACCGGCGAACCGCTCCTCACCCACGCCCCCCGGCTCGACGCCCTGGTCTCCCTCGCCGAACTGACCACCGACTGGTTCGCCGAGTCGCTCGGCCGCGCCGCCCCCCGCCTCGTCACCATCCCCAACGCGATGCCCGACGGCTACCGGCCCCGCTCCGACCTCGGCTCGAAGACCATCGTGGTGGCCGGCCGCCTGGTCCCGGAGAAGCAGCTCGACCACGCCGTCCAGGCCTTCGCCGAGGTCGCCGACGAGCACCCCGGCTGGCGGCTGCGGATCTTCGGCGACGGCCCCCAGCTGGCCGCCCTGCGCCGGCTCGTCGAGGGGCTCGGCGCGCACGACCGGATCGAACTCGTGGGCCGCAGCCGCCGGATGGCCGAGGAGTGGGCCACGGCCGCGCTCTGCCTGATGCCCTCCCGGGTCGAGTCCTTCGGCCTGGTGATGCTGGAGGCGTTCACCGCGGGCGTCCCCGTCGTCGCGTACGACACCCTCACCGGGCCGTCCCAGATCGTCCGCCACGAAGTGGACGGCCTGCTTGTGCCCGCCGACGACATCGCCTCGCTCGGCGCGGCCCTCTCCCGCCTGATGGGCGACGACGAGCTGCGCGCCGCCTACGGCGCGGCCGCCCGCGCCGGGGCCCGCGAGCGCTTCTCCCCGGAGGTCGTCACCGCCCGCTGGGACGAGCTGTTCACCGCGCTGGCCGCCGAGGACCCGGTCGCCCGCGCCGCCGCCCGCGCCGACCGCGCCGCCCACCGGGTCGCGGCCGGCGGCAGCCGCAGCTTCGCCGTCTCCGCGCCGATCAGCAGGCTGTCGCCCTCCACCGACGAGCAGAAGGCCCGCGAGGTCATCCTCCAGGCCAAGGACCCCAAGTCCCTGGTCCGTTCGGCCGGCCGGCTCGCCGAGGTCCGCGACGACGTGCCGTCCTGGCGCATGGGCGAGATCAACCTGGAGCTGACCGCCCAGGCCCTGGAACGCCACGGCGTCCCCTACGTCCTCCTCCACGACCCCACGACCGTCAGCCACCGCCTCGCCGTCAGGCACCCCGACCGGGAACGCGCGCTGCGCGCCCTCGGCACCGAGCTCCACGGCCGCCCCGTCTACGCCGAGCTCGTCGCCCCCCGGACCGCCGCCCCCGGCGCCCGGCTCGCCGAGACCCTCACCGCGGCGCCCGACGTCGCCGGCGTACGGATCTTCAAGCCGCTCGTCAACGACAGCCGGACCCTGCGGTACGGGCCGGTGTACGGCTGCGGCGTCGAGTTCTGGACCGAGGAGGAGGGCGACACCGGCTGGTACACCGCCCCCCGCGGCACCACCCCCGTCGGCCCTCGCCTGCCCTCCCTCGACGGGGACGCCCGGATCTCCGTCGCCGGCCGGGACTACCCGACCCTGGAGGTCTTCACCAAGAAGCTCATGTGGAACGTCGACTTCCCCGTCGACGCCGTCTACACCTGGGTGGACGACACCGACCCCGTCTGGCGGACCAAGCGCGACGCCGCCCGCCGGGAACAGGGCCTCGCCACCGACGACGCCCAGTCCGGCGACGTACGCTTCCGCAACCGCGACGAACTGCGCTACTCGCTGCGCTCGCTCGCCGCGCACGCCCCCTGGATCCGGCGGATCTTCCTCGTCACCGACGACCAGACGCCGCCCTGGCTGGACACCGCCCACCCGGACATCGAGGTGGTGAGCCACCGCGAGCTGTTCGCGGACCCGGACTGGCTGCCCAGTTTCAACTCGCACGCCATCGAGTCCCAGCTGCACCGCGTCGAGGGCCTGTCGGAGCACTTCCTCTACATCAACGACGACGTGTTCTTCGGCCGCCCGCTCGCCCCGAACAAGTTCTTCCAGTCGAACGGCAACTCGCTCTTCTTCCGCTCCCCGACCGCCGTCCCGCCCGGCGAGGTCACCGAGGAGACCGAGGGCTACTTCGTCGCCGCCAAGAACAACCAGGCCCTCCTGGAGGAGGCCTTCGGCAGGACCGCCACCCACGGCTTCCTCCACACCCCGCACCCGCTGCGCCGCAGCGTCCTCGCGGAGATCGCCGAGCGCTGGCCGGAGGAGACCGCGCGGACCGCCGCGACCCCCTTCCGGGGCCGGACCGACCTGTCGATCACCTCCTCGCTCCACCACCACTACGGCTACCTCACGGGCAAGGCATCGCCCGGCTCCCTCTCCGCCGCGTACGCCAACATCGGCGACTACAAGCACCACGTGGCGCTCAGCCGGCTCCTCGCCGCCCGCCACCGCGACGTCATCTGCATCGGCGAGTCCGCGGAGGCCGAGGTGCCTCTGGACGAGCAGGACCGGGTGCTGCGGGCCTTCCTTGAGGCGTACTTCCCGGTGCGTTCGCCGTACGAGAAGGGCTGACGGGACGCGGCGTACGCGTGAGGGGGCGCCCATGCGCTGGGCGCCCCCTTTTTTCGCGTACGGGCAGCGCTGCCCGTACGGGCCAGCGCTTCTCGTACGGCTAGCGCTTCTCGTACGGGCTCGGGACCGGGAAGTACGCTTCGAGGAACGGGGTGATGAGGTCCTTCTGCCCCTCCGCGTCGCACTCCGTGGAGACCGTGTCGTTGACGCAGAAGACCGCCCGGTCGCGCTGGGCGAGGAGCCGGCCGAGCCGGGTCTCCGTCCACGGGTGGGTCAGGTCCAGGTACGCGTACGGCAGATCGGTCGACGGGATCGCGCGGCCGGTGTGGAAGGCGTAGTAGTGGTAGAGCGAGGAGGCGATCGAGATGTCGTCGACGCTGCGGAAGCGGTTCCGCTCGGTGCGGCGGTACTCGACGGCGAACTCCGTCTCGATCTCCTCCAGCACGCTGCGCCGCAGCGGGTGCGGCATGTGCTTCATCTTCTGCACGAGGACGGAGCCGTACCGCTCCTCGATCAGCCGGCGGTTGTTCTTGCCGGCGGCGGCCACCGGAGGGTCGTCGACGCTCGGCTCGCCCAGCGGCACGAGCGCGGGGGAGGGGAAGAACTTGGTGAGCCCGCTGGCGAGGAAGAAGTCCCGCGGGGTGACCTCCCGGCTGAGCATCACGTCGTCGTTGAGGTAGAGGAAGTGCTCGGCGAGCCCGTCGATGTGGTGCAGCTGGGACTCGATGGCGTGCGAGTTGAAGGTCGGCAGCACCTCGGGGGAGCGGAAGATCTCCTTGTGCGAGACGACGCGGAGGCCGGGGACGGTGGTGTCCAGCCAGGCCGGCGTCTGGTCGTCGGTGACCAGGAAGACGTTCCGCACCCAGGGCGCGTAGAGGTGCAGGGAGCGAAGCGAGTAGCGCAGCTCGTCACGGCTGAGGTAGCGGGCCGGGTTGGCCGCCTCCGCGTGGTACGCCTCGCCGGCGTACTCCGCGCGGCGCCGCAGCCACTCCGGGTCCGAGCCGTCCACCCAGGTGTAGACGACGTCGATGGGGAAGGTGACCTGGTCGGTGCGGACGACGGCGGTCTCGGCGCGGGCGGGCACCAGGCGGGTGCCGACGGAGGAGGTCCGGGGGCGGGGCAGGACGGCCGCGAAGTCGGTGGGGCCGGTGGGGCTGACGGGGCCGGCGCGGTCGGTGAGATCGGTGAAGTCCGTGAAGTCCGTGAAGTCCGTGAAGCAGGACTCCGGGGCGTCGACCACCCGGCCTTGGCGGGGCAGGCTGATGGCCATCCGGCCGGGGCGGGGCGCGGTCAGCTCGCCGTCCTCCTCGTGCCAGAACTCCACGTCGCAGCCGTACGGTTCCCCCAGCTTGAGCTGGTGGGTGGGGTCGGTGCGGTACCAGACGAGCCGCAGGACGGAGGCGGTACGCAGCCGGTGCCAGGTCCCCGCGGCGAAACCGGGCTGGGAGTCGCGGTCCGCCGCACCGTTCCCGCCGACCGCGGACGCGTAGCCGGGCTCCCGCGCGCAGGCCTCGGCGAGGGCTGCGAGCACGGCGGCCCGGTCCTGCTCGCGGACGGCCACCGCGGAGGAGGTGTCCGACTTCCCGGGGACGCAGAAGTGCGGCACGCCGGCCGCGGAGAGCGTGCCGAGCACCGCCTCCAGATTGGCCCGGCGGGCCCGCAGCGGCGTGATCCCCTCCGCGACCAGGGCCACTCTCGGCTCCCGCCCGACGCTGATCACCGTGCGGTCGGGCTCCGCGGTGAGCGCCGCGTACCGCCGGGCCAGCCGGCCCCGGCGGAGGCGCTCGGCGGCGGCCGCCCCGCTCGCGAGGCGCAGCTTCACGCGGCGGCGTACGTCGGCGTCCACCTGCGCGACGACGGCCCGTCGCACGCGGTCGGGAACGGCTCGGCGGTAGACCCCCAGCAGCCGGGGTGACTCGGGATTTCGCACTGCTTTTTACTCCTCGAACACATACAACTGCGGAGAGTGAGCAGTATCAGTATGCCGCTTCCGCGGACCGCTCCCAGGGCGCGCGAGCAGTGCTCACGCGCCCCCTGGGGCGGCGAGATGAGCGCCCGTGCGCCGGTGCTCCGGCGGGGCCACGGGCAGCAGGTACCGTGGTGGCCGCAGTGCTCAGTGACAGAGGGATGTGGGGAGAGCATGACGTACCTGATCACCGGCGGTGCCGGTTACATCGGCGCGCACGTGGTCCGGGCCATGACGGCGGCGGGGGAGCGGGTCGTGGTCCTCGACGACCTTTCGACCGGATACGCCCACCGGGTTCCCGAGGGCGTGCCCCTCGTGGTCGGTTCCACCCTGGACCGCGAACTGCTCGACCGGACGCTCGCCGAGCACACCGTCACCGGCGTCGTCCACCTCGCGGCGAAGAAGCAGGTCGGCGAGTCCGTCGAACTGCCGCTGCACTACTACCGCGAGAACGTCATCGGCCTCACCGTCCTCCTGGAGGCGGTCGCCGCGGCCGGCGTGCGCAACTTCCTCTTCTCCTCCTCCGCCGCCGTGTACGGCATGCCGGACGTCGACCTCGTCACCGAGGAGACCCCCTGCCTCCCGCTCAGCCCGTACGGCGAGACCAAGCTCGCGGGCGAGTGGCTGGTCCGCGCGGCGGGCCAGGCGCACGGCATCGCCACCGCCTGCCTGCGCTACTTCAACGTGGCAGGCGCGGCCACCCCCGAGCTCGCCGACACCGGCGTCTTCAACCTGGTGCCGATGGTCTTCGAGCGGCTCGACGCCGGCGAGGCCCCCCGGATCTTCGGTGACGACTACGCCACCCCGGACGGCACCTGCATCCGCGACTACATCCACGTGGAGGACCTCGCGGACGCGCACCTCGTCGCCGCCCGCAAGCTCGCCGAGTGGGCCGAGGCCGGCGAGCCGCGCGACCTCACCGTCAACATCGGCCGCGGCGAGGGCGTCTCCGTCACCGAGATGGTCAAGCTGATCAACGAGATCACCGAGCACACCACCGAGCCGGTCGTCACCCCGCGCCGCCCCGGCGACCCGGCCCGCGTCGTCGCCTCCGCCGACCGCATCGCCGCCGAGCTGGGCTGGAAGGCGCGGTACGACGTCCGCGACATGATCGGCTCCGCCTGGGCGGGCTGGACCGCCCGCCGCGGCACCGCCGGCTGAGCCCCTTCCGCACCGTGCCACGGCCCCCTCGTGCGTCTCGTACGAGGGGGCTGTTCGCCGTGCGGACGTCGCTCCCGCGGCACGTGCCGTTCATCTCCCGGCGATCCGATGGACCCATGCGAGACCAGCTCGGCCAGATCATCCGCTTCGGGGTGGTGGGCGGGATCAACACCGGCACCTTCTTCGGCTGCTACCTGCTCCTCCACCCCTGGATGCCGTACTTCGCCGCGTACACCCTCGCCTTCCTGTTCAGCATGGTGGGCTCCTTCTTCCTCAACACGTACTTCACCTACCGCACCCGCCCCACCTGGAAGAAGTTCGCCCTCTTCCCCCTCACCAACCTCACCAACTACCTCGTGCAGAGCGTCGGCTTGTACGCGCTCGTCACCTGGGCCGGCATGGACGACCGGATCGCGCCACTCGTGGCCGCGGTCGTCGCCATCCCCTTCACCTACCTGATCTCCCGCCGGATCCTCGTCAGCAGGGCCCCCGGGGGGCCGGACGGCGGTCCAGGGAGGGAGAACGGCGGTCCGGGGAGCGGAACGGAGGAGCGGCAGCCGTCCCGGCTCGCGTAGATTGCCCCTCGCGACCGTGCCGGGAGCGCACGGCGCCGGAACAGCGAGCGAGGACGGCCCAGGTGGCGACGGAGATGGCGACGGTGCAGCAGGACATGAACCGACAGGACGCGACCCCGCCCGCCGAGACCCCGCAGACCGGGACCCCGTCCTCCGTGACCCCGTCCTCCGTGACCCCGCAGAGCGCCCTCTCGCCCGCCGTGGCCCGCCCGTTCGTCACCGAGGCGCGGCGGATCGTCGTCAAGGTCGGCTCCTCCTCCCTCACCACCGCCGCCGGCGGCCTCGACGCCGACCGGGTCGACGCCCTCGTCGACGTCCTCGCCAAGGTCCGCAGCGGCGGCGAGAAGGAGATCGTGCTGGTCTCCTCCGGCGCCATCGCCGCCGGCCTCGCCCCCCTCGGCCTCACCCGCCGCCCCAAGGACCTGGCCCGCCAGCAGGCCGCCGCCAGCGTCGGCCAGGGCCTCCTCGTCGCCCGCTACACCGCCTCCTTCGCGCGCTACGGCGTCCGCGTCGGCCAAGTGCTGCTCACCACCGACGACACCAGCCGCCGCGCCCACTACCGCAACGCCTACCGCACCCTCGACCAGCTCCTCGCCATGGGCGCGCTGCCGGTCGTCAACGAGAACGACACCGTCGCCACCGACGAGATCCGCTTCGGCGACAACGACCGGCTCGCCGCCCTCGTCGCCCACCTCGTCCGCGCCGACCTCCTCGTCCTCCTCTCCGACGTCGACGGCCTCTACGACGGCGACCCCGCCAAGCCCGGCACCTCCCGGATCGCCGAGGTCGGCGGCCCGCAGGACATCGCCCACGTCGAGATCGGCTCCGCGGGCAAGGCCGGCGTCGGCACCGGCGGCATGGTCACCAAGGTCGAGGCCGCCCGGATCGCCGCCGCCGCCGGCATCCCCGTCGTCCTCACCTCCGCCAGCCGCGCCGCCGACGCCCTCGCCGGGCGCGACACCGGCACCTACTTCCACCGCACCGGCCGCCGCTCCGCCGACCGCCTCCTCTGGCTCGCCCACGCCTCCACCCCGCAGGGCCACCTCGGCCTCGACGACGGAGCCGTACGGGCCGTGCTCGAGGGCAAGAAGTCGCTGCTCGCCGCCGGTGTCACCGCCGTCGAGGGCGACTTCGTCGCCGGCGACCCCGTCGAACTCCGCGACGCCACCGGCCGCCCCGTCGCCCGAGGCCTCGTCAACTTCGACGCCAAGGAGCTCCCCCGGATGCTGGGCCGCTCCACGCGCGAACTCGCCAGGGAGCTCGGCCCCGAGTACGAGCGCGAGGTCGTCCACCGCGACGACCTCGTCGTCCTCGGCTGAGCCCCGGCCGAGAGACGACCCGCGTCCGGTGCGGAAGCCCATGCGAAACCGCCGCCGAAACGGCTGAAACTCCTGCCATCCGGAAGGGACCTTTACCAAAACCGCCCCATGCGGCGGCTCGGACTGGTCAACTTTGTCTCGGGGGTAACGAGCAACGCGGGGTACAGCACCACACGCATCACACAGGAGGCCGCCGGTGAGACGAGCGCGCCCAGGGGCACCGCCCCGCGGGACGGCCGAACGCGCCCTGACGAGTGTCGGGGCCGGAGCCGACTTCGACGCGGCACGGGACAGGGCCGCGGGAGGCGAGAGCACAGCAGCCGAGACGGGCACACGGGACGGCGGCGCGGGGGAGCGCCCCCTGTCCAAGCTGTGGCACGTCACCCTCAGCGTGTCCGGCGTCGAGGCACCGCTGAAGGAGGTGCGCCGCGGGCTCGAACAGCTGGCCCACGACCACCCCTTCCTGCTGACCAGCCGCTACGCCAACGACCACGCCGAGATCCGGTACTGGGAGGAGGCCCGCGACCTGCACGACGCGGCCGCCGTCGCCCTGCGCCTGTGGGGCGAGCACCGGCAGACCGCGAAGCTCCCGCCCTGGGAGATCGTCGGCCTGGAGGTCATCGACCGGGAGACCTACCACCAGCGGATCGCGGAGGGCTACGGCCCGCCGCCCGCCGCCCCGGTTGGCGTCCACCCCTACTGACCCGATCCCCGGGGTCCGTACGGCCGTCCGTACGGCCGTACGTACGGCTGTCCGTACAGCGACACGGGCGCGTCTCGCACTGCGGGATGCGCCCGTCGCACGTTCCGGGTGTGCCCGTCCGTGCCAGTACCCTGCGGACATGACCTCGCTCACGCCCCTCGACAACCTGACCCCGGTCACCCGGGCCGCCCACCGAGCCCGCGCCGCCGCCGCGCAGATCGCGCCACTGCCGCGCTCGGCCAAGGACGAAGCCCTCCTCGCGATCGCGGACGCCCTGGAGGCCCGCACCGCGGAGATCGTCGAGGCCAACGCCGAGGACATCGCCAAGGCCCGCGAGGCCGGCACCAGCGAGTCGATCATCGACCGGCTCACCCTCACCCCCGAGCGGGTCCGCGCCATCGCCGCCGACGTCCGCCACGTCGCCGCCCTGCCCGACCCGGTCGGCGAGGTCGTCCGCGGCTCCACCCTCCCCAACGGCCTCGACCTCCGCCAGGTCCGCGTCCCCCTCGGCGTCGTCGGCATCATCTACGAGGCCCGCCCCAACGTCACCGTCGACGCCGCCGCCCTCTGCCTCAAGGCCGGCAACGCCGTCCTGCTCCGCGGCTCCTCCTCCGCCTACGCCTCCAACACCGCCCTGGTGGAGGTCCTGCGCGACGCCATCGATGGTGTGGGGCTGCCCGCCGACGCGATCCAGCTCGTCCCCGGCGAGTCCCGCGACTCCGTCCGCGAGCTCATGCGCGCCCGCGGCCTCGTCGACGTCCTCATCCCCCGCGGCGGCGCCTCCCTCATCCGGACGGTCGTCGAGGAGTCCACCGTCCCGGTCATCGAGACCGGCACCGGCAACTGCCACGTCTACGTCGACGCCGAGGCCGACCTCGACATGGCCGTCGACATCCTGATCAACTCCAAGGCCCAGCGGGTCAGCGTCTGCAACGCCGCCGAGACCCTCCTCGTCCACCGGGACGTCGCCGACGCCTTCCTGCCCCGCGCCCTCGACGCGCTCGCCGAGGCCGGCGTCACCGTCCACGCCGACGAGCGGGTCCTCGCCCGTGCCGAGGGCACCAAGGCCACCGTCGTCCCCGCCACCCCCGAGGACTGGGAGACCGAGTACCTCTCCCACGACATCGCCGCCGCCGTGGTCGACTCCCTCGACCAGGCCGTCGAGCACATCCGCAGGTGGACCTCCGGCCACACCGAGGCCATCGTCACCACCTCGCAGGCCGCCGCCCGCCGCTTCACCCAGCTGGTCGACTCCACCACGGTCGCCGTGAACGCCTCCACCCGCTTCACGGACGGCGGCCAGTTCGGCTTCGGAGCCGAGATCGGCATCTCCACCCAGAAGCTCCACGCCCGCGGCCCCATGGGCCTTCCGGAGCTCACCTCCACCAAGTACATCGTCACCGGCGACGGTCACATCCGATAACACCACCTCGCACCCCTCCTTTCGGTACGGGTCGGTACGGGCGGGGAGACTTCGCACTCTCCCTGCCCAAACCCCCCTCCCCGGTCTACTCTGAATCCGTGCCGGACGACGTGGGGGGCAGGCCGTCCCCGAACGGCTGGGAGCCCGACGACGAGCGCGGAGGCGCCGCCGAGGGCCACTGGGACGTGGCCTTCGACGAGGAGTTCGTCCGGGCCGCCACCGTCCACGAGCCGACGGCCGTCGAACGCCTCCTCGCCGCCGCCCAGGCCCGCGCCGAGGCCGAGGCCGCCCGTGCCCACGCCGGTCGCGGCTCCGCCGACGACGACCTCTGCGAGGACGGCCCCGACCCCCTCGGCCCCACCTACGAGCCCGACGACATCGGCGACGACGCCAGCCCCTACGGCCGCCACGGCGGCGCCCTGCGCCCCTACCGGGGCAGCGCCCGCTGGCACCGCCCGGTCGCCTGGATCCTCGCCCTCCTCATGGGCCTCGGCATGGTGGCCCTCGCCTTCACCGCCGTCTACCGGGGAGCCGCCGCCAACCGGCAGGACCAGGTCCCCCCGGCCTCCACCGGCGTCGACCAGCCCCAGCCGGCCCCGCCCGCCGCCTCCCCGGCCGCCGCTCCCCCGCCACCGGTCCTCACCGGCACCCCCGCGACCGCCCCGCAGGCCCCCGCCGCACCCCGCACCCCCTGACGCCACCCGGACGGCGGCACGGCCGACCGGAACCACCACCCCGGTGGCGGAAAACTTCCGGACTTGTCGTGTACCTGGGCGTTTACCGAAGCCCCCGCCGACCTACCCTGAAGGTATGGCAGGGCGTGGCGACCCGCCTGAGGGGAATCCCGAGGGAGTCCCCGGCGGAGAGGACGAGTACCGGTCCCTCGTCTTCGACGAGGCGTTCGTCCGCGCTGCCCACCTCCAGGAGTACTCGGCCCAGGAACGGATGGGCGAGCACGCCCTCGCCGTCCGCAGCCGCCCCGGCCCCGTCGGCCGCCGTGGCTCCGGCCAGGCCCTCCTGCTGGTCCTGCTGATCCTCCTCGCCTTCGGCACGGCCGTCTTCCTCGGCCTGCGCAACCCCTACCAGCCCCCGCCCGACCAGCGCGCCGAGCCGCTGCGTACCACCGTCGTCCCGCTCGCCCCGCAGGGCCCCGTCCCCGGCGGAGACCCCGCGAGGCTCCTCGCCCGCAGCCCCGCCGCCGAGTACCGCACCGGCGCCGCCGGCATCGACCTCCCCGTCGCCGGACGCACCACCCACTTCTCCGAGGGGCAGGTCGTCACCGCCCTCAGCATCGCCAAGGACTACCTGGTCGCCTCCTCCCTGGAGCCCGACGTCCTCGCGGGACAGACCGTCCGCCCCGCCCGCCTGCTGCTCGACCCCGACCAGCTCGCCCAGTTCGACCGCAGCGTCGAATCACCCGCCGACGACGGCCGGCACGCCGTCGCCGCCTGGGTGGTCCGCTTCGACCCCCGTGAGGTCGCCGTCGCCGAGCCCGCACCCCGCGTCCAGGGCACCCTCCGCTTCGCCGAGAGCACCCCCGACACCCTGGACGTCACCGCCGACCACACCTTCACCTACGTGCTGCGTCCCGCCGCCCAGGGCTCCGGCGCCGTCGCCGCGGCCTCGCTCTTCACGGTCCACCGCACCCTGCACCTCCGCTTCGACCGCGAGGACCTGCGCATGCACCGGGCCGAGCTGCTGACCAGTACCGTCGAAGCCGGACCGCAGGCCTGCGGCGCCGACACCGGCGGCGGGCTCAGGCCGCTCCTGGCCGACGCCGAAGCCCCGGCGAAGAGCGGACCGGCCCTCACCGATCCCTACGCCACCGACCGGCCCGCGGCCCCCGCTCTCTGCGGAGCCCTCGACCCGGCCGCCCAGCCCAAGCCCTGACGACGCAGTTCTGACGACACGGCCTTGACGGCGCGGCCCCGACTACGCGTCCGACCCCTTGCCGGAGTCCTCGCCCGTCTCCCCGTCGGCGCCCTTGCCCGGCTCCTTCCCGCCCGACCCCTTCGCCGCGCCGCCGCCGAACACCGTCCGCAGCCGTCCGCCCAGATCGCCCGCGAGGTCACCGGCCCCGCCTGCTATGTCCCCGACGAGCTTGAACAGCGGATCCTTGCTGTCCTTCACCGTCTGCGCGTAGTGCCCGGCCGACTCCCGGAAGGAGTCCGTCACCGAGGCGTCCTTGTCCTCCGAGCGCTTCGGGTAGTGGCCGTCCATCAGCCGCTGGTAATCGCGGCTCTCCGACCACTTCTTCAGCTCCGCCGCCCGCACGGTGGTGAACGGGTGCGAGCGCGGCAGTACATTGAGGATCTTCAGGACCGAGTCCCGCAGGTCACCGGCCTTCTCGTACTCGTCCGCCTGGGCGAGGAAGGCGTCCACGTTCATCTCGTGGAGGTGGTTGCCGCCGGCGATCTTCATCAGGCCCCGCATCGAGGCCCGCACGTCCTGCCCGACCAGCAGGCCCGCCCGGTCGGCGGACAGCTCCGACTTGCGGAACCACTCGCGCAGCGCCGTCACCAGCGCCATCACCGCCATGTTCCCCAGCGGGATCCAGGCCACCTTCAGCGCCACGTTCGTCAGGAAGAACAGGATCGTCCGGTAGACCGCGTGGCCCGAGAGGGCATGACCGACCTCGTGGCCGATCACCGCCCGCATCTCCTCCTCGTCGAGGAGCTCGACCAGACCCGTCGTGACCACGATGATCGGCTCGTCCAGGCCCACGCACATCGCGTTCGGCACCGGGTCCTGCGTCACGTACATCGGCGGGACCTTCTCCAGGTCCAGCACATGGCACGCGTCCCTCAGCATGTCGTTGAGGTGGGAGAACTGCACGTCGCTCACCCGGACGGAGTCGGAGAGGAAGAGCAGTCTGAGGCTCCGCTCGGGCAGCAGCCCGCTCAGCGTCTTGAACACCGTGTCGAAGCCGCTGAGCTTGCGCAGCGCCACCAGCGCCGAGCGGTCCGCCGGGTGCTCGTAGGCCCGCGAGGAGATGCCGGGGAACCGCTTGCGCTGCCTGCTCGGCACGCTCCCCTGGTGGTTCTCTGTCATGAACGCCCCCTGTTCGTACGAGATCGATGCTCGTCCCCCTGACGCGACCCAGCCTAGGCGCTGGCGCTACCGTGTGCCGGGAGCCTGTGGACAACTCGGGCCCTGTGGACAACCGAGGAGCACGACCGCCATGCCGGAGACCGCCGCCACCGCCGCCCTCACCGGGATCGCCGCGGCGCAGCAGGGCCTCGGCGACACGCTCCGCATCGTCCTGCTGATCTCCATGGTCGGCGGCGCCCTCCTCGCCTGGTTCCTGCTCCGCGGATACCGCCGCGGCGAGACCGCCGACGAGACCGTCGCACAGCCCGCCGACACCCCTGCCCGAGGCACGTCCGAGGGCGCGGGGGACGCCAACGCCTGAGTCGGCGTGAGCCCGCCGGGACGGCCCGCATACGATGTGCGCGAAGTCTCCGCTTCCACCCCCGATCGGATAGGTCCTCCCGAAGATGAGCCTCCACAGCACCGCCGCCAACCTCGTCACGCTTGCTTCCGAGGGCGCCGAGCACGGTGGCAACCACGACAGCCTCAACCCGTATGTCACGGGAGTCGGCGCCTTCCTCGCGCTGATGCTGCTGCTCTGGATCACCACCCGCTTCAACCGCGACCGCTGAGCCGGACGCCGACCGGGAGGCCGCTGAGCCGGCGTCCGCCGCCGTGCCAGTAGGCTCTGCACGCATGGGAGAGCAGGAAGTGCCTACTGGCGGCCGCGGCAAGCGCCGCCTCGGCGTGATGGGCGGGACGTTCGACCCGATCCACCACGGACACCTGGTGGCGGCCAGTGAGGTCGCCGCCCTGTTCCACCTGGACGAGGTGGTGTTCGTACCGACCGGCCAGCCGTGGCAGAAGAACCACAAGGTCGTGTCGCCCGCCGAGGACCGCTACCTCATGACGGTCATCGCCACGGCCTCCAACCCGCAGTTCTCGGTCAGCCGCATCGACATCGACCGCGGCGGCGCGACCTACACCATCGACACCCTGCGCGAACTGCGCGCGCTCAACGGCGACGCCGACCTCTTCTTCATCACCGGGGCCGACGCGCTCGCGCAGATCCTCACCTGGCGCGACGCGGAGGAGCTCTTCTCCCTCGCCCACTTCATCGGCGTCACCCGGCCGGGCCACGACCTCACCGACGACGGTCTGCCCAAGGGCGGCGTCTCCCTGGTCGAGGTCCCCGCCCTCGCCATCTCGTCCACCGACTGCCGCGCACGGGTCGCGGAAGGCGACCCCGTCTGGTATCTCGTCCCGGACGGCGTGGTCCGCTACATCGACAAGCGCCGGCTGTACCGCGGCGAGTGAGTCCGGGGAAGGGGCACCGGTGAACGACCAGCAGAACCCGTACGACCCGTACTACCCGCAGCAGCCGCAGATCATCGGCTACGACGCGTACGGGCAGCCGGTGTACCAGCAGCAGGGCCAGGCCCCGCAGCAACCCGCGTACGACCCGTACGCCGGTCAGCAGCAGGCGTACGGCTACGACCCCTACGCCCAGCAGCAGCCCCCGACCCCTCAGCAGCCCTCGTACGACACCTACGCCGGGTGGCAGGGCCATGCCCAGCCCGCCGGCTACGACCCGTACGAGACCTACGGCGGCGGACAGCAGGGGCAGGCCGCGGCCGAGCCCGCGGCGCCCGTCGCCGCCGCCCCCGCCGGCGTCCCCGGCCAGCGGCCCGCCCCCGAGCCGCCCGCCGCCCCCAGGGCGCCCCGCCGGCCGGCCGCCGACAAAGGCGCGGACGAGGGCAAGGAGTACCGCACCGAGCAGTTCTCCTTCATCGAGGAGCCCGACGAGGACTCCGAGGACGTCATCGACTGGCTCAAGTTCACCGAGAGCCGCTCGGAGCGCCGCGAGGAGGCCCGCCGCCGCGGACGCAACCGGGTGATCGCCCTCGTCGCCGTCCTCGTCCTCGCCGCCGTCGGCGGCCTCGGCTACCTCTGGTCCGCCGGCCTGTTCCCCGGCACCGGCGACTCCGGAGAGCAGCAGAAGACCACCGCCACCGGCCCGCAGCGGCGCGACACGATCGTCCTCCACCTCCACGACACCCGGAGCGGCGGCACCTCCACCGCCCTTCTCGTGGACAACACCACCACCCAGCAGAGCACCACCGTCCTGCTGCCCAACGCGCTTGCCGTCGCCGACACCGACGGGGCCACCACCACCCTCGGCAAGTCCGTCGAGGACGACGGCTCCAGCGGCACCCGCGAAGCGCTCGACAACCTCCTCGGTGCCAAGATCGCCGGAACCTGGCGGCTGGACACCCCCTACCTGGAGAACCTCGTCGAGTACCTCGGCGGCATCGAGGTCGACACCGACACCACCGTCCCCGACCCCAAGGGCAAGAAGGGCGCCGACCCGCTCGTCACCAAGGGCGAGCAGCAGACCCTCTCCGGCCGCGCCGCCGTCGCCTACGCCACCCACCGGGGCCCCGGCGAGGCCGAGGCCAAGCAGCTCCAGCGCTTCGGCCAGGTCGTGGGCGGTGTGCTGCGCAAGATGCCCAGCGACGCCGCGAACGCCACGACCGCCATCGAGTACCTCCAGCAGATCGCCGACCCGTCCCTCCCCGAGAAGGACCTCGGCGCCTCCCTCGCCAAGCTCGCCGACCACGCCAAGACCGGCGCCTACAAGACGGCGCTGCTGCCCGTCGGCCAGGACGGGACGCTCGCCGAGGGCGCCGGCGACAGCGTCGTCAAGGACATCCTCGGCGGCAAGGTCACCGTCCTCGACTCCAGCGGGGTGCCGCGGGTCTCGATCAAGGACGGAACGGGCGAGGACGCCGTCGAGGCGGCCAGGGTCGTCCTGGTCAACGGCGGCTACGCCTTCGCCGGTGGCAGCAGGACCGACAGCCGGGCGTCGTCCGAGGTCGTGTACGGCGACGACGCCCAGAAGGCCACGGCCGTCGAGGTCGCCAAGACCCTCGGACTGCCCGCGGGCGCGGTCACCAAGGGCAAGCCCTCCGGCAGCGCCGCGGTCACCGTCGTCCTCGGCCGGGACTACGAGATCCCGGGCGCCCCGTAATCGTTTGCGGTGTCGTCGGCGGTCCGTGAGACCCTGGAGGAGTACTGACCGCCGACGAAAGCCTGCTTGTGACCGCCACCGATCGCTCCATCGAGCTCGTCAACGCCGCCGCCCAGGCGGCGGCCGACCGGCTCGCTCACGACATCATCGCGTACGACGTCAGCGATGTGCTGTCGATCACCGACGCCTTCCTGCTCGCCTCCGCGCCCAACGACCGCCAGGTCAAGTCGATCGTCGACGAGATCGAGGAGCGGCTCCAGAAGGAGCTCGGTGCCAAACCGGTCCGCCGCGAGGGCGACCGCGACGCCCGCTGGATCCTCCTCGACTACGTCGACATCGTCATCCACGTGCAGCACAGCGAGGAGCGGGTCTTCTACGCCCTGGAGCGGCTGTGGAAGGACTGCCCCGAGCTGCCGCTGCCCGAGGACGCCGTCAAGACCCGCGGCAAGGCGGCCGAGCACGCCGCGCTGACCGGTGCCGACAGAGCGGACGGTGAGCTGAGCTGAGCGCCGCCAAGGGCGGCGCCGGCCGCCGTATCGTCCTGTGGCGCCACGGCCAGACCTCCTGGAACCTGGAGCGCCGCTTCCAGGGCTCGACCGACATCGAGCTCACCGAGGCCGGCGTCCACCAGGCCCGCCGTGCCGCCCGGCTGCTCGCCGCCCTCCGCCCCGACGCGATCGTCGCCTCCGACCTGAAGCGGACGGCGGCCACGGCCGCCGAGCTGGCCGTGCTCACCGGCCTCGCCGTCGCCCATGACGCCGCGCTGCGCGAGACGTACGCGGGGGAGTGGCAGGGGCTGACGCACGACGAGATCGTCGCGCGGTACGGCGAGCAGTACGCCGCCTGGAAGCGCGGCGAGCCGGTGCGCCGGGGCGGTGGCGAGCTGGAGACCGAGGTGGCCGACCGGGCCGCTCCGGTGATCCTGGAGCACGCCGACAAGCTGCCGCAGGACGGCACCCTGGTGGTGGTCAGCCACGGCGGCACCATCCGTACCGCCATCGGCAGGCTCCTCGGCCTGGAGCCGCACCACTGGGAGGGCCTGGGCGGCCTCTCCAACTGCTCCTGGTCCGTCCTCGGCGAGGGCGCGCGCGGCTGGCGCCTCCTGGAGCACAACGCCGGCTCGCTGCCCGAGCCGGTCCTCGGCGACGACACCTGACGCTTTGGGCCGGGCCCCAGGGGCCCGGATTTCCCTTTCCGGCAGGTCACCGGCTAAAGTTCTTCTTGTTCGCAGCGCTGAGCGCGGAGAACGCGAGGGGCTATAGCTCAGTTGGTAGAGCGCTTGCATGGCATGCAAGAGGTCAGGAGTTCAATTCTCCTTAGCTCCACAATCACCGGATCCCGTCTCCCGTCAAGGGGGGGCGGGATCTGTCGTTTTGTCACTTCTGGGCCGCCGCCCGGCCATGGCAGAATCGGACGGCCGGAGGGGGACCAGGATCCGGACGGGAGGGTGGCCTTGGGTGCGCACAGGCGGAAGTGCGACTGGTGCGGCAGCGGCACGCCCATCGTGCGGGACATGGACCCCGTCAACCCCGACTACCAGTACTGGTGCGAGGAGTGCGCGCGGGCGCTGATCATAAAGGGCGACCCGATCGAGACCTACCGCGAACTCGAGGGGGAGCCGATCTACGGCCGGCTCCTCGACGAGCACTGCACCCTCAAGCGGTTCTACTCCTTCGCCACGGCCTGAGGCTCCCGGACCACGACGGTCCGCCGAGGAGCCTCCGCGGCCTCCGGCCCCCGAGGGCTCTCCGGTCGTCGGCTCCGCCACACCGCCAGCGCGTACCCGGCGAAGACGGCCGTCGCCGTGAGCGGGTAGACCGCCGACAGCAGCATCTGCCCCGCGTTCTGGTCGAGTTCGGGACGGCCCGGGTCGTGCGGCACCCACCACAGCGCGAACGAGGCGAAGGCCAGCGCCACCGCGCCCGTCACCTGCCACGCGCGTGTGGTCCGCTCGTACAGCAGGATCAGCAGCGGCACGCACCAGACCCAGTGGTGGGACCAGGAGATCGGCGAGACCATCAGCGCCGTGAAGGCGGTGACGACCACGGCCACCGCCCTGTCGCCGCGCACCGCGGCCCGCACCGCGAGCGCCATCGCCGCGCCGCCCAGGAGCACCGCCGCCGCCAGCCACCACAGGCCGGGCGCGTCCGTGTGCATCAGTCGGGCGAGGACCCCACTGAGGGACTGGTTGGCGGTCTCCTCGGCGTGTCCGACCCGGCCCGTCTCGAACAGCGTCCGCGTCCAGAAGGTCTTCGAGTCCGCGGGCAGCGCCACCACCATGGCCAGCGTCGTGACGAGGAAGACCCCGGTCGCGGTCAGCGCGGTGCGCAGCCATTGGTTCGTCCCCCGGTCGCGGCGCCACAGCAGCAGCCCCGCGGCGAGGAGCAGCACCACGAAGAGCCCCGGTGTGAGTTTCACCGCGGTCGCCAGACCTATGCCGAGGCCGGCCCAGCGGCTGCCCTCGCGGCGGGTGAGGTCCCACAGCACCGCCACCGCGACCAGCAGGTTGATCTGCCCGTACCGGAGGGTCGTCCACACCGGCTCGCACCAGACCACGACCGCCGCGACCCACAGCGTCGTACGCCACAGGTCGGCCCGTCGGCCGGGCGCGGCGAGCGCCGGGCGGACCAGCTGGAGCGAGAGCCGCACCAGGGCCGCCACCAGCAGCAGGTTCCCGGCCGTGGAGAGCGTCCGCATCAGTGGGACGTCCACCAGGGTCAGCGGCAGGAACAGCACGGCGGCGAACGGCGGATAGGTCATCGCCAGGTTCGCCGAGGTGGCGCGCATCGCGTACAGGTCGCCGCCGGCCCGCAGCGTCTCGGCCTCGGCCCGGTAGACCATCACGTCGAGCATGTTCACGTGGGCGACGCGCTGCGCCACCCAGAAGGCCGCGAACGAGATCAGACAGGCCGCCGCGGCGGCGACCAGGGGCCACGGCCGGGCGCGGGACGGGGAAGACGCGAAGGGGGACACAGACGGCGACCCTACCCGGCGCCTCCGACAGCCCCGGAGAAACGGATTTGGAGATCTGCCCGGCGGCCGGTTACTGTTCTGTCCGTCGCCGCGAGGAAGACCCGAGAGGGAGCCGGGCGGACGATCACGAGGGGCTATAGCTCAGTTGGTAGAGCGCTTGCATGGCATGCAAGAGGTCAGGAGTTCAATTCTCCTTAGCTCCACAGAAGGCAGACGGGCCATCCGTAGCGGGTGGCTCGCCGCACTTCTGCGGTAAGCTGAACGCCGCACGAGGGGCTATAGCTCAGTTGGTAGAGCGCTTGCATGGCATGCAAGAGGTCAGGAGTTCAATTCTCCTTAGCTCCACAGAAGAGAAGCGGGTCGTCCGGATCGGATGACCCGCTTCTTCGTGTCCGGGTCTTCGTCTCCGGGAGGGCCGCCCGGGAGAGCCGCCCGGAGGGCCGCGCCGCCCGTGGAACGTCGATGCGGCCCGTGTGGGCCCTGCGGTACCCTGGCGCCATGCGTGCCGTACGCCTCCTGCTTATCGAGCCGCGCTGATCAGTCCCGACGGGCGGAAGACATCCCGTCGGAGTCGGCGCGGCGTCCCCTCCTGTGCGAGGGGATTTTTCATTTCGTGGCAGTTCGTGGCAGTGGGCAGAGACGATCGATGGAGCTTCTAGGACCATGACCGAGATCAACACGGCCGCCGAGACGGCGGCCCCGCATCGCTACACGGCGGCCATGGCCGCCGACATCGAGGCACGCTGGCAGGACGCCTGGGACGCCGAGGGCACCTATGAGGCGCCGAACCCCTCCGGCGACCTGGCGGGCGACCCCGAGGTCGCCGCCCGCCCCAAGAAGTTCGTCATGGACATGTTCCCGTACCCCTCCGGTGCGGGCCTCCACGTCGGCCACCCGCTCGGCTACATCGCGACGGACGTCTTCGCCCGCCACGCGCGCATGTCCGGGTACAACGTGCTGCACACTCTCGGCTTCGACGCCTTCGGCCTGCCCGCCGAGCAGTACGCGGTACAGACCGGCACGCACCCGCGCGTGTCCACCGAGGCCAACATGGAGAACATGAAGGCCCAGCTGCGCCGGCTGGGCCTGGGCCACGACAAGCGCCGGTCCTTCGCCACGATCGACCCGGACTACTACAAGTGGACCCAGTGGATCTTCCTGCAGATCTACAACTCCTGGTACGACACCGAGGCCGCGAAGGCCCGTCCGATCGCCGAGCTGGTCGAGCAGTTCGAGAACGGCACCCGTGAGATCCCCGGCCACGCGCGCGCGTGGGCCGAGCTGTCCACCACCGAGCGCGACGCCGTCCTGGGCGAGTACCGCCTGGCGTACGCCTCCGACGCGCCGGTCAACTGGTGCCCCGGCCTGGGCACCGTCCTCGCCAACGAGGAGGTCACCGCCGACGGCCGTTCCGAGCGCGGCAACTTCCCTGTCTTCAAGGCCAAGCTGCGCCAGTGGAACATGCGCATCACCGCCTACGCGGACCGCCTGCTCGACGACCTGGACGGCCTGGACTGGCCCGAGGCCATCAAGCTCCAGCAGCGCAACTGGATCGGCCGCTCCGAGGGCGCCCGCGTCGACTTCCAGGTCGGCGACACCGGCGCCATCACGGTCTTCACCACCCGCCAGGACACCCTGTTCGGCGCGACCTACATGGTCCTGGCGCCGGAGCACGAGCTGGTCGAGAAGATCGTCCCGGCCGCCTGGCCCGAGGGCACCCACGCGGTGTGGACCGGCGGGCACGCCACCCCCGGCGAGGCCGTCGACGCCTACCGCAAGCAGGCCGCCTCCAAGTCCGACGTCGAGCGGCAGGCCGACGCCAAGGAGAAGACCGGTGTCTTCACCGGCGCGTACGCGACCAACCCGGTCAGCGGTGCGCAGGTGCCCGTCTTCATCGCCGACTACGTCCTCATGGGATACGGCACCGGCGCCATCATGGCCGTCCCCGCCCACGACTCCCGCGACTTCGCCTTCGCGCGCGCCTTCGAGCTGCCGATGCGCTGCGTCGTCGAGCCGAGCGACGACCGCGGCACCGACCCGTCGACCTGGGACGACGCCTTCTCCTCGTACGAGGCGAAGCTGATCGACTCCGCCAACGACGAGATCTCCCTGAACGGCCTGGGCGTCGTCGACGCCAAGGCGAAGATCACCGCCTGGCTGGCCGACCGGGGCATCGGTGAGGGCACTGTCAACTTCCGCCTGCGCGACTGGCTGTTCAGCCGCCAGCGGTACTGGGGCGAGCCCTTCCCGATCGTCTACGACGAGGACGGCGTCGCCCACCCGCTGCCCGAGTCGATGCTCCCGCTGGAGCTGCCCGAGGTCGAGGACTACTCCCCGCGGACCTTCGACCCGGACGACGCCGACACCCAGCCCGAGACCCCGCTCTCCCGCAACGAGGAGTGGGTCAACGTCACCCTCGACCTGGGCGACGGGCCGAAGAAGTACCGCCGCGAGACCAACACCATGCCCAACTGGGCCGGTTCCTGCTGGTACGAGCTGCGCTACCTGGACCCGCGCAACGACGAGAAGCTCGTCGACCCGGCCGTCGAGCAGTACTGGATGGGTCCGCGTGAGGGCATGCCCACCGGCGGTGTGGACCTGTACGTCGGCGGCGCCGAGCACGCCGTGCTCCACCTGCTGTACGCCCGCTTCTGGTCCAAGATCCTCTTCGACCTGGGTCACGTCTCCTCGGCCGAGCCCTTCCACAAGCTCTACAACCAGGGCATGATCCAGGCCTTCGTCTACCGCGACGCCCGCGGCATCGCGGTGCCGGCCGCCGAGGTCGAGGAGCGCGACGGCGCGTTCTGGTACGAGGGCGAGAAGGTCAGCCGCGTCCTCGGCAAGATGGGCAAGTCCCTGAAGAACGCCGTCACGCCGGACGAGATCTGCGCCGAGTTCGGCGCCGACACCCTGCGCCTGTACGAGATGGCGATGGGCCCGCTGGACGTCTCCCGCCCGTGGGACACCCGCGCCGTCGTCGGCCAGTACCGGCTGCTCCAGCGGCTGTGGCGCAACATCGTCGACGAGTCGACCGGCGAGGTCACCGTCGTCGACACCACGCCCGACGAGGTCACGCTGCGCGCCCTGCACAAGGCGATCGACGGCGTCACCCAGGACATGGCCGGCATGCGCTTCAACACGGCCATCGCCAAGATCACCGAGCTGAACAACCATCTGACCAAGGCCGGCGGCGCGGTCTCCCGCCAGGTCGCCGAGCAGCTGGTGCTGCTGGTCGCCCCGCTCGCCCCGCACATCGCGGAGGAGCTGTGGCACCGGCTCGGCCACACCGACTCCGTCGTCCACCAGGACTTCCCGGTCGCCGACCCGGCGTACGTGGTGGACGAGACGGTCACCTGCGTCGTGCAGATCAAGGGCAAGGTCAAGGCCCGCCTGGAGGTCTCCCCGTCGATCTCCGACGCCGACCTGGAGGCGCTGGCCCTGGCCGACCCGCACGTCGTCACGGCCCTCGGCGGCGCCGAGATCCGCAAGGTGATCGTGCGCGCGCCGAAGCTGGTGAACATCGTGGCCTGAGCGCCGCCACGGGCCTAGGGGGTTTCCCCTACGGGCAGGTTGGGGGTTCCGTTGGAACCACCGGCCTGCCCGTTCCGTTTACCGTGGAAGAACCACAGACGTGGGACGCCGACGGAGCCTGAGGAGCGACGCACATGGAAGCCGCGATTGTCACGATCCTGGCGCTGCTCTTCCTCTCGTTCGTGGCGCTCGGGGTCTACGCCACCGTGAAGGTCGTCAAGGCCGCCAAGCGCGGCGTCGACCGCACCCTCGACCAGGCCCGCCGTACCGTCGAGGACACCACGCTGCGGGCCAAGAGCCTCGGACAGGTGGGCACCGCCGCGGAGCTGGCCAGACTGCGGCTCTCGCTGCGCAACTCGATGCGCGCCACGCAGGAGGCGCTCCGGGCGGGGGCCGTGGAGGACGCCTCGCTGCGGGAGTCGCTCGACCTCTTCGCCCGGCTCAGCGCCCACGGCCGCGAGCTGGACGAGGACCTCAAGCGCCTGGAGCGGGAGCCGGACAAGGCGTACGTGGCCGGGCAGCTGCCCGCGCTCACCGAGCGGACCGAGCGGATCACCGGCTCGGCCGACGCGCTGCGGCAGGCCGCCCACGACCGGGCCCGGCGGTTCGCCGAGGACGACCTGGAGACGCTGAGCGCCCAGATCGACGTCGAGACGGGCGCGCTGCGCCACTGGACGGCCTCGGACCGGGGTACGCCCTCCGGCCGGGGTGCGGCCGCGGCCGATCCGGCCGGGACCGGTCCGTCGCAGCCGGCCTGGTACGAGTCGGGCGCCGGGTCGGAGCCCCGGCTCGGCGAGGAGCCGCAGGCGATCACCGCGCCGGACCCCCGGACGACCGCGTACCCGTGGGAGAAGAAGGCCCGGCCGGAGTCCGCCGGCTGACCGCCCGCGGGGCCGCCGGACGGGGCGTGACCGGGGCCGGGCTGCCGAGCGGCGGCCGTGGCGGGTAACCTCCCGCTCATGTCCCGGCATGTCGCGATCGTCACCGATTCAACGGCCTACCTGCCACCCCAGACGATGGAGCGGCACGCCATCACCGCGGTCCCGCTGACCGTCGTCATCGGCGACCGCGCCCTCCTGGAGGGCACCGAGATCTCGGCCAGAGCGCTCACCGAGGCCCTGCAGAAGCACCGGTCCGTCACCACCTCCCGGCCCAGCCCCGAGGTCTTCGCCGCCGCCTACCGGGAGGCCGCCGAGGCGGGCGCGCGCGGGATCGTCTCCCTCCACCTCTCCGCCGAGGTCTCCGGCACCTACGACGCCGCCCTGCTCGCGGCGAAGGACGCCCCGGTCCCCGTACGGGTCGTGGACACCCGCATGATCGGCATGGCCCTCGGCTTCTGCGCCCTCGCGGCGGCGGAGGTCGTGGAGGCCGGCGGCTCGCTGGAGGAAGCGGTCGCGGCGGCCGAGAAGCGGGCCGGGGACACCTCCGCCTACTTCTACGTCGACACCTTGGAGCACCTGCGCCGAGGCGGGCGGATCGGGACCGCGCAGGCCCTGCTCGGCTCCGCGCTCGCGGTGAAACCGCTGCTCGAACTCGAAGGCGGCCGCATCGAACTGCGCGAGAAGGTGCGGACCGCGTCGAAGGCGATCGCCCGCCTCGAGGAGCTCGCCGTCGAGCGGGCCGGCTCCGGCCCCGTCGACATCGCCGTCCACCACCTCTCCGCGCCGGAACGGGCCGAGGCGCTGGCCGAACGCCTGCGGGAGCGGGTGCCCGGCATCGCGGAGCTGCACGTCAGCGAGGTCGGCGCGGTCATCGGCGCGCACACCGGGCCGGGGCTGCTCGCGGTGGTCGTCTCTCCGCGCTGAGGCGGGGCCGAGACAGGGTCTTTCACCCTTGTGGGTGAGGGAGTTGTCCACCGGCGGGTCGCTCTCCACAGAAGTCGGCGGGCGACCGCACGGGCCCGCGGCGGACCCTACCGTCGCAGGCATGGATCTTCGGACGACTGTTTCTTCCGTTCCTTCCGCGCCTTCTGCTTCTTCTGCCTCTTCCTCGACGCGTTCTGCCTCGACGAGGCCCGGTGCCACGAGGTCCCGGCGGGGTGCGCCGCCGGGACGGGCCCGCCGGCGGGCCCGTGTGAGGCGCGTTCTCTCGCCACCGGGTGTCGCCGGGGGCGAGGCGGGGGTGGTACGGGAACGGGGGGACGCTCTGTTTCCGCCACCGGCCCCGGAGCCGGTGGCGGTCGACGAATCGGTGGCCGTTGCCGAACCGGTGGTCCTCGCTACGGGGGAGCGGCGGTGGCGGGCGGCGGTGCGGGAGCGGCTGCCACTGTGGGTGCAGACGCGGTGCGGGCTGGAGCCGAGGTCGCTGGCGGCGCTCGCCGTGGTGCTGGTGGTGGCGGCCTGTGCGGCCGGCGGTTTCTTCTGGGCGGGGCGGCCGGAGCCGGTGGGCGCGCCGGAGCTCGTCCGGGCCGAGCCGGTGGCGGCCTCGCCTCCTGCGGCACGGCCGGGTGAGGGTCTTGGCGGTGGTGCTCCGAGCGGTGGTGGTCCGGCGAAGGTCGTCGTGGACGTGGGCGGGAAGGTCCACAGGCCGGGGGTGCTGACCCTGCCGGCCGGGTCACGGGTCGTGGACGCGCTGCGGGCCGCCGGGGGAGTGCGGCCCGGCGCGGATCTGACGGGGATCAACCGGGCCCGGGTCCTCCTCGACGGTGAGCAGGTGCTTGTCGGGGTGCCCGCGCCGCCCGCCGGCGGCGGACCGGGGCCCGTGGTGGGGTCGGGCGGGGGCGGTGCGCCGCTGAGCCTCAACACGGCGACGGTCGAGCAGTTCGACGGGCTGCCGGGGGTGGGTCCGGTGCTCGCCCGGCGGATCGTCGACCACCGCACGGCGCACGGCGGGTTCCGCTCGGTCGAGGAGCTGCGCGAGGTCGACGGGATCGGCGAGCGGCGCTTCGCCGACCTCCAGCCGTTGGTGCGGCCGTGACCAGCCGGGACGAGACGGCCGATCTGCGGCTCGTGCCGCCTGCCCTGGCCGCCTGGGCGGCGGCCGCCGTGGCGCTGGGGGTCGCCGGGTGGTGGACGGTCGCCGGGGTGGGCTTCTGTCTGGCCGGAGCGGTGGTGCTGCTGACACCGGCGGTGGCGCGGCGGCTCACCGGGGGCCGGGATCCGGCGGGAGCGGGAGAGGGCGCCCGAGGCAGGGCCGGTGCGGGTGGGGGAGGCGTGAAGGTGCCGGGGTGGCGGCTGCGGGCCACCGCCTGGGCCGGGGTGCTGCTGTGCGCCGCTGCGGGGGCCGCTTCGGCGGGGCTGCACGCGGCGGACCTGCGGCGGGGGCCGGTGCCCGTTCTGGCCCAGGAGTACGGCAGGGCCCGGGCGGAGGTGACGGTGACCGCGGATCCCCGGCTCACCCGGCCGCGGGTGAGCGGGCGGTCGATGGTGCCGGTGTCGGTGGTCGTGGAGGCCGAGGTGAGCCTGGTGGAGCGGGCGGACGGCACGGCCCACCGGACCCGCGCCCCGGTGCTGCTGATCGTGCCGCCGGGGGAGGGGCGGGACGCGTGGCTGCGGCTGCTGCCGTCCACACGGTTGCGGGTCACCGCCCGCTTCGCCCCGCCCATGGCGCCGGGGGATCCGTTCGCGGCCGTGCTGAGGGCCGGGGCGGGGCCGCCGCGGGTGGTGGGGGCGCCGAGCGCGCTCCAGCGGGCCGCAGGCGAGCTGCGGGCGGGGCTGCGGGAGGCGAGCGACGGGCTCGCCCCGGACGCGCGGGCGCTGCTTCCCGGGCTTGTCGTGGGGGACACGTCCCGGATCGGCACCGACCTGCGGGAGGCCTTCGAGGCCACCGACCTCACCCACCTACTGGCTGTCTCAGGAAGCAACCTCTCGATCGTGCTGCTCCTGCTCGTCGGGCGTCCGGGGCGGGCGCGGCAGGTGGAGCGGGGCGGGCTCGCTCCCCGGATCGGGCTCTCGCTGCGCGGGACCGCGCTGGCGGGCGCGGGGCTCACGCTGGCCTTCGTGGTCGTGTGCCGGCCCGATCCGAGCGTGCTGCGGGCGGCGGCCTGCGGGCTTGTCGTGCTGCTGGCCGTCGCGACCGGCCGCAGGAGGTCGCTGCTCCCGGCGCTGGCCGCGGCGGTGTTGGTCCTGGTGCTGTACGACCCCTGGCTGGCGCGGAGTTACGGGTTCCTGCTGTCGGTCCTGGCCACCGGGGCGCTGCTGGTGGTGGCGCCGGGGTGGAGCGAGGCGCTGCGGCGGCGCGGGGTGCCGGGCCGGCTCGCGGAGGCGCTGGCCGCCGCGCTGGCGGCCCAGGCGGTGACCGCGCCGGTCGTGGTGGTCTTCGCGGGCCGGATGAGTCTGGTGGCGATTCCGGCGAACCTCTTCGCGGAGCTGGCGGTGGCGCCGGCGACGGTGTTCGGCTTCGCGGCGCTCGCCGTGGCACCGGTGTGGGCGGCGGGTGCGGCGGGGCTCGCGTGGGTGGCGGGCTGGCCGGCCGGCTGGATCGCCGGGGTGGCCCGGGCGGGTGCGGCGCTGCCGGGGGCGGAGCTGGCGTGGCCCGGCGGCTGGTGGGGAGGGGCGGCGCTGGCGCTCGTCACGGTCGTGGCGGTGGCCGGGGCGCGGCGGCTGCGGCACCGGACCTGGCCGGTGGTCGGCGTGGCCGTGCTGCTGGTGCTCGTGGTGGTGCGGCCGGTGCCGCTGGTGCGCTGGGTCACCGGCTGGCCGCCGCCCGGCTGGGTGTTCGCGATGTGCCAGGTGGGGCAAGGGGACGCGACGGTGCTCGCGGCGGGCGGGGAGGAAGGGGTGGTGGTGGACGCCGGTCCTGACCCGGCGGCGGTGGACCGCTGTCTGCGCGAACTGGGCGTGACACGGGTGCCGTTGCTGGTGCTGACCCACTTTCACGCCGACCATGTGGCCGGTCTGCCGGGGGTGTTGAGAGGGCGGGCCGTTGGGGCGATCCAGACCACGGGGCTCGAAGAACCTTCCGGGCAGGCGGAGTTCGTCCGACGGGTGGCGGGGGAGGCGGGGGTGCCGGTGGTCCGGGCGGAGTCGGGGGAGCGGCGGCGGGCCGGGGCGCTGGAGTGGCGGGTGCTGTGGCCGCCGGGCGGTCCGGGGCCGCCGGTCGGCGGGGCGAACGACGCCAGCGTCACGCTGCTTGTCCGCGGGCCGGGCGGGGTGAGCGTCCTGCTGCTCGGCGATCTGGAGCCTCCGGCGCAGCGGGCCCTGCTGCGGGCGCATCCGGAGCTGGGACCGGTGGACGTGCTGAAGGTGGCGCACCACGGCTCCCCGCACCAGGACCCCGGCCTGACCGCCGCGGTACGGCCCCGGCTGGCGCTGGTGTCCACGGGGCGCAACACCTACGGCCACCCTTCGCCCCGGACGCTGGCGGCGCTGCGGGCGGGCGGCGCCAGGGTGCTGCGGACCGACCGGGACGGGGCGATCGCGGTGGCGGGCGCGGGGAGGGAGCTGGTGGCCGTGGCGAGAGGGCGGTGACCCGGAGGTTCGGGTCTGGCGGAGGCCCAGGGCCGGGCGGGCTGGGCGAGGAGGTGCTTGTAAAGAAACGCTTATAAAGAAATGCTTGTAAAGGAGTCTTTCTATGGATGGCTTTAGATCATGCCGGAGAACAGTGCACCCCCGCCCGAGGGCGAGCAGTCCCACAGCGTCAGGCTGACCGATCCCCGGGCCCTGCGGGCCTACGCCCATCCCCTGCGGATGACCCTGGTCGGGCTGCTGCGCCGGCACGGGCCCTTCACCGCCACCCGGGCCGCCGAGCTGACCGGAGAGTCGGTGGCCAGCTGCTCGTACCACCTGCGGATACTCGCCAAGTACGGGCTTGTGGAGGAGGCGCCGGGCGGGCGCGGCAGGGAGAAGCCCTGGCGGGCCACCGCCCGGTACACCGAGTGGCCCGGCTACAGCGACGACGCCTCGGTCGCCCAGGCGGCCGACGAACTCAACGTGGCCGTCGCCGAACGGTACTTCGGGCGGTTCGCCCACGCCCTGGAGAACCGGGCGGGCGTGTCGAAGGAGTGGCGGGAGGCCGAGCTCTTCGGGGACGCCCTCGTCTACATCACACCCGAGGAGCTCACCGCCCTCGGGCAGCGGATCGACGAACTGCTCCGGGCCTATGCGGACCGGGAGGACGACCCCGCGCTCCGGCCGCCCGGCGCGCAGCCCGTCAGCTTCCTGAAGATCGCCTACCTGGACCCGGACACCGACGACGACAAGGAGTGACAGGGTGGACCTCACCGCGCGGGTTCCGGCGCTGCTGCGCGAGCGGACGTTCCGCCGCTACTGGACGGGGCAGACGGTCTCGCTCGTCGGCGACCAGATCTCCCTCATGGCCCTGCCGCTCACCGCCGTGCTCGTGCTCGGCGCCGACGCGGCCCAGATGGGCTGGCTCAAGACCCTGGAGCTCCTCCCCGCCCTGCTGCTCAACCTGCCCTTCGGAGCCTGGGTCGACCGGCGGGCGAACCGCCGGCAGATCATGATCGCCACGGATCTGGGGCGGGCGGCACTGCTGATCACCCTGCCCGTCGCGTACGCCTTCGACCTGCTGAAGCTCGGCCAGCTCTACGCCGTCGCCCTCGCGGTGGGCGCCCTGTCGGTGCTCTTCGAGGCCTGCAACTCCACTCTCTTCGCGGCCCTCGTCCCCACCGAGCGCTACGTACAGGCCAACTCGCTGGTGAACGGAAGCCGTTCGACGGCATGGCTGGCCGGGCCCGGCATCGGCGGCGTACTGGTGCAGGTGCTCACCGCCCCCGTGGCGCTGCTCGCGGACGCCCTCACCTACCTGGTGTCGGCCGGCTACCTGGCGAAGGTACCGGCGGACGAGCCCGCCCCGGCGCCCGTGGCCAAGGGGCACTTCACGGAAGGGATGCGCTGGATGGTGCGGGAGCCGTCGATGCGGGCGCTCTTCGCCGCCTCCGGCACCGTGCAGTTCTTCAACTACATGTTCCACACCCTCTTCGTGCTCTACGTGACCAAGGACCTCGGCCTCAGTGCGGGCCTGCTCGGCCTGGTGCTCGGCACCGGAGCCGTCGGGGGCCTGCTCGGCGCGCTGTGCAGCGGAGCGGTCGTCCGTCGCCTCGGCATCGGCGGCTCCATCGTCGCGGGCTTCCTCGGCTTCACCCTGCCGCTGGTTCTCATACCCGCCGCGCACGGGCCGCTGCCGCTCGTGGTGGTCGTCCTGTTCGCCGCCGAGTTCCTGTCCTGCGTCGGTGTGATGATCGTCGACGTGGCCGCGGGGTCCTTCCAGCTGGCGCTCATACCCGACGCCCTGCGGGCCCGGGTCATGGGGGCGTACCGCACCCTCAACCACGGCTTCCGCCCCCTCGGCGCCCTCGCCGGCGGCGTGCTGGGCACGGTGATCGGCCTCCGGCCCACCCTGTGGGTCGCGACCGTGGGCGCCGTCTTCGCGGTCCTGTGGCTCCTGCCCTCGCCCCTCCCGCGCATGCGTGAACTGCCCACCCAGGAAAGGGAACCGACCGTCCCCGTGGGGTGAACGAGCCGCCGAGCGGCTAAGGCGCCTCCAGCCAGCCCTCGTACTCGGCGGCGAAGCCGTCAAGGGCCGCCGGGTCGAGCAGGCCCTCCGGGTCCTCGACCACCACCAGCCACTGCGCGTCCTCGGCGTCGTCCTCGCCGGCCAGCGCGTCCCGGACCAGCTGCGGCTCCTCGGCCACCCCGAAGCGGCCGGTCAGCTCCTCGGCCACCTCCTCGGCGGCGTCGCGGTCGGGGAGCACCAGTACGTGTCGTTCACTCACCCCGCCATTCTCGCCCGGGCCGGGAGGTGCTGTCGGTGGGGCGTGGGATGCTGGAGCGCGATGGCCACCAGAAAGACTTCCAGCGACGACCTCCTCGGCCCCGTCACGCTCGCCGTGGGCCAGGAGGACCTCCTCCTCGACCGAGCCGTCCGTGAGGTGGTGGCGGCCGCGCGGGCCGCCGACGCCGACACGGACGTACGGGACCTCACCTCCGACCAGCTCCAGCCCGGCGCCCTCGCCGAGCTCACCAGCCCCTCGCTCTTCGCCGAGCGCAAGGTGCTGATCGTGCGCAACGCGCAGGACCTCTCGGCGGAGAGCGTCAAGGACGTCAAGGGTTACCTCGCCGCGCCCGTGGAGGACATCACGCTCGTCCTCCTCCACGCCGGAGGGGCCAAGGGCAAGGCGCTCCTCGACGCGGCGCGGAAGGCGGGGGCGCGGGAGGTGGCCTGCCCCAAGACCACCAAGCCCGCGGAGCGGCTGACCTTCGTCAGGCAGGAGTTCCGGGCCCTCGGCCGGTCCGCCACGCCCGAGGCGTGCCAGGCCCTCGTCGACGCCATCGGCAGCGACCTGCGGGAGCTGGCCTCCGCGGTGACCCAGCTGACGGCGGACGTCGACGGGACGATCGACGAGGCGGTCGTCGGCCGGTACTACACCGGCCGCGCCGAGGCCTCCTCCTTCAACGTGGCCGACCGGGCCGTCGAGGGGCGGACGGCGGAGGCGCTGGAGGCGCTGCGCTGGTCGCTGTCCACCGGCGTCGCGCCCGTCCTCGTCACCAGCGCCCTCGCCCAGGGCGTACGGGCCATCGGCAAGCTGCTCACCGCGCGCGGCGGCCGCCCCGCCGACCTGGCGCGCGAACTCGGCATGCCACCGTGGAAGATCGACCGCGTCCGGCAGCAGATGCGGAGCTGGACCCCGGACGGGGTGGCCGTGGCGCTGCGGGCCGTCGCGGAGGCGGACGCGGGGGTGAAGGGCGGCGGGGACGATCCCGAGTACGCCCTGGAGAAGGCGGTCGTCGCGGTGGCGCGCGCGGCGCGGTCCCGGCGGAACGAGTACTGAGCCGTCCCGCGCCCGTCCGCCGTCTGCCTCGGCGTCCGCCCGCCGTCCGCCGCCTGCTTCGGTGCCGGTCACGAGTGCGGTTCGCGCGTGCGGTTCGCGCGTGCGGTTCGTGGGTCGGTGCGGTTTGTCGCCGGTTGCCGTCTTGAAGGCCCCGCCCCACCCCTTCCCGGGGCCACACACCCCAGGCCCTGAAGCCCCAGACCCCTGAAGCCCAAGGCGAGGGCGCGCAGAAGGCCCCGGGCGCTCCTGGGGAAGGAGCGGCCGGGGCCTTCTGGTCACTGCTCTGTGGTCCCGTACACGCGTGGCGAACGCGTCTCGCGTACGGGCCGGGGGGCCGGGCGGGAGCGGTAGAGAGGGTCCGCTGGGTCCCGTACGGCCGGGGTACAGCCTGAGATCAGGAGATCCGGACTCAGCCCTGGAGGGAGGCGACCTTGAGCGCCAGCGCCGACTTCTTGTTGGCGGCGGCGTTCTTGTGGATGACACCCTTCGAGACGGCCTTGTCGAGCTGACGCGAGGCGGCGCGAGCGGCCACGGTGGCCTTCTCGAGGTCGCCGGCGGCGACAGCCTCACGGGCCTTGCGGATCGCGGTCTTGAGCGACGACTTGACGGCCTTGTTGCGCAGGCGCGCCTTCTCGTTGGTCTTGTTCCGCTTGATCTGGGACTTGATGTTCGCCACTGAAAGAGCCTTTACAGGTTCGATGTTTCTTCAGGTCTGTGCCGCGCAGCTGAGAGGGCACACGAGACACAGCTGTCCACGGTATCAGGCGCCCGCGCGGCCGCCCAAACGGGGACCGGAGCCGCCCGAACCGGACGTCCGGCGCCGGGCATGGGACGATGGGGTCTACGTATCCGTTCCGAAACACCGCCCGAGACGAGAACCCTGCGTGCCCGCGACTCCTACCCACGTGCCCGAGCCGAGCCGTACCGACCCGGCTCTGATCCGCAACTTCTGCATCATCGCGCACATCGACCACGGCAAGTCCACGCTCGCCGACCGGATGCTCCAGCTGACCGGTGTGGTCGACCAGCGGCAGATGCGCGCCCAGTACCTCGACCGGATGGACATCGAGCGTGAGCGCGGCATCACGATCAAGTCCCAGGCGGTCCGGCTGCCCTGGGCCCCCACGGAGGGGCCGGACCAGGGCCGTACGCACATCCTGAACATGATCGACACGCCTGGGCACGTCGACTTCACCTACGAGGTCTCGCGGTCGCTGGCCGCCTGCGAGGGCACGATCCTGCTGGTCGACGCCGCGCAGGGCATCGAGGCGCAGACCCTCGCCAACCTCTACCTGGCGATGGAGAACGACCTCACCATCGTCCCGGTCCTCAACAAGATCGACCTGCCGGCCGCCCAGCCGGAGAAGTTCGCCGAGGAGCTCGCGAACCTCATCGGCTGCCAGCCGGAGGACGTCCTCAAGGTCTCCGCCAAGACCGGCCTGGGCGTCGAGGCGCTGCTCGACCGGGTCGTCCGGGACATCCCGGCCCCCGTCGGCAACGCCGACGCTCCCGCCCGCGCGATGATCTTCGACTCCGTCTACGACTCGTACCGCGGCGTCGTCACCTACGTCCGTGTGGTCGACGGCCAGCTCAACAAGCGCGAGCGCATCAGGATGATGTCGACCGGCGCCACCCACGAGCTCCTGGAGATCGGCACCAACTCGCCCGAGATGCTGCCGGCCGACGGCCTCGGCGTCGGCGAGGTGGGCTACCTCATCACCGGCGTGAAGGACGTCCGCCAGTCCAAGGTCGGTGACACGATCACCAGCCAGTCCAAGGGCGCCACCGAACCGCTCGGCGGCTACAAGGACCCGAAGCCGATGGTCTTCTCCGGTCTGTACCCGCTCGACGGCTCCGACTACCCGGAGCTGCGCGACGCCCTCGACAAGCTCCAGCTCAACGACGCCGCCCTCGTCTACGAGCCCGAGACCTCCGCCGCCCTCGGCTTCGGCTTCCGCGTCGGCTTCCTCGGCCTGCTCCACCTCGACGTGATCCGCGAGCGCCTGGAGCGCGAGTTCGGCCTCGACCTCATCGCCACCGCCCCCAACGTGGTCTACCGCGTGGTCATGGAGGACGGCAGCGAGCACACGGTCACCAACCCGAGCGAGTTCCCCGAGGGCAAGATCAGCGAGGTGTACGAGCCGGTCGTGCGCGCCACGATCCTCGCCCCCACCGAGTTCATCGGCTCGATCATGGAGCTGTGCCAGAACCGGCGCGGCACCCTCCTCGGCATGGACTACCTCTCCGAGGACCGCGTCGAGATCCGCTACACCCTGCCGCTCGCCGAGATCGTCTTCGACTTCTTCGACCAGCTGAAGTCCAAGACCCGCGGCTACGCCTCGCTCGACTACGAGCCCACCGGCGAGCAGAGCAGCTCACTCGTCAAGGTGGACATCCTGCTCCACGGCGACAAGGTCGACGCCTTCTCGGCGATCACCCACAAGGACGCCGCGTACGCCTACGGCGTGCGGCTCGTCGCCAAGCTGCGCGAGCTCATCCCGCGGCAGGCCTTCGAGGTGCCCGTCCAGGCCGCCATCGGCTCCCGGGTCATCGCCCGCGAGACCATCCGCGCCATCCGCAAGGACGTCCTCGCCAAGTGCTACGGCGGTGACATCTCCCGTAAGCGGAAGCTGCTCGAGAAGCAGAAGGAAGGCAAGAAGCGCATGAAGATGGTCGGCTCGGTGGAGGTCCCGCAGGAGGCCTTCATCGCCGTCCTCTCCAGCGACGAGTCCGGCGGCAAGACCAAGAAGTAACCGGATCGGCCGACGTGAACGGGTCCGCGTGCCATCGGCGCGCGGACCCGTTCGTTATCCACAGGGCCTTACGCACCGGACGCCGGAGCTCTAACCTGAAGCCCCCCGAAGGTTACTCGCGAGTTAGTCACGCATACGCAAGAGCATCCGTAAGACGCGTCCGTAAGAGACATCAAGAGACATCCGTCAGGACGCAAGAGACATCCGTCAAGACGCGTACGCAGAACGCATCCGTAGTTGCACCGACCCCCGCATCCCAACAGGCACCGCCGCCGCCCGGAGGACGACGTGAGCGACACCCAGACCCAGATCGAGAACCGGCCGCCCTCCGTCGCGGCGCTCTTCCTCGAACGAGTCGAGCGCACCCCGGACGCCGAGGCGTACCGTCATCCGGTGCCCGCCGCCTCCGGCACGGGGCCGGACGACTGGAAGTCGCTCAGCTGGGCCCAGGCCGCACAGCGGGTCTACGCCATCGCCGCCGGCCTGATCGACCTCGGCGTCCAGCCGGAGGAGTGCGTCGCCCTCGCCTCCGCCACCCGCGTCGAGTGGATCCTCGCCGACCTCGGCGTCATGTGCGCCGGCGCCGCCACCACCACCGTCTATCCGCAGACCAACGCCGAGGAGTCCGCCTTCATCCTCTCGGACTCCGGGTCGACGGTGCTCATCGCCGAGAACGCCGCCCAGCTCGCCAAGGCCGTCGAGCGCCGCGCCGAGCTGCCGGACCTCCGCCACGTCGTGATCATCGACCCCGAGGGCGCCGACACCTCCGACGAGTGGGTGGTCACCCTCGCCGACCTGGAGAAGCGCGGAGCCTCGTACCTGGAGAAGCACCCCGAGGCGGTCAGGGAGCGGGTCGCCGCGATCACCGCCGACCAGCTCGCCACCCTCATCTACACCTCCGGTACCACCGGCCGCCCCAAGGGCGTCCGCCTCCCCCACGACAACTGGTCGTACATGGCCAAGGCCATCGCCGCCACCGGCCTGCTCGTCCAGGACGACGTGGCCTACCTGTGGCTGCCGCTCGCCCACGTCTTCGGCAAGGTCCTCACCTCCGGCCAGATCGAGGTCGGCCACGTCACCGCCGTCGACGGCCGCGTCGACAAGATCGTCGAGAACCTGCCGGTGGTCCGGCCGACCTACATGGCAGCCGTCCCCCGCATCTTCGAGAAGGTCTACAACGGGGTCGCGAGCAAGGCCCGGGCCGGCGGCGCCGCCAAGTACAAGATCTTCCAGTGGGCCGCCGGCGTCGCCCGCGAGTACGCCAAGGTCACCCAGGACAACTTCCGGCGCACCGGCACCGCCTCCGCGCCCTTCGGCCTCACGGCGAAGCACAAGGTCGCCGACGCCCTCGTCTACGCCAAGATCCGCGAGGCCTTCGGCGGCCGGCTGCGCGCCTGCGTCTCCGGCTCCGCCGCCCTCGCCCCCGAGATCGGCTACTTCTTCTCCGGCGCGGGCATCCACATCCTGGAGGGGTACGGCCTCACCGAGTCCTCCGCCGCCTCCTTCGTCAACCCCGGCGAGGCCTACCGCACCGGCACCGTCGGCAAGCCGCTCCCCGGCACCGAGGTCCGCATCGCCGACGACGGCGAGGTCCTGCTCCGCGGCCCCGGCATCATGGAGGGATACCACGGCCTGCCCGACAAGACCGCCGAGGTCCTGGAGGCCGACGGCTGGTTCCACACCGGCGACATCGGCGAGCTCTCCGCCGACGGCTACCTGCGGATCACCGACCGCAAGAAGGACCTCATCAAGACCTCCGGCGGCAAGTACATCGCCCCCGCCGAGGTCGAGGGCCAGTTCAAGGCCGTCTGCCCGTTCGTCTCCAACATCCTCGTCCACGGCGCGGACCGGAACTACTGCACCGCCCTCATCGCCCTCGACGAGGCCGCCATCCTGGGCTGGGCCGCCGAGCACGACCTCGCGGGCAGGTCCTACGCCGAGGTCGTCGCCGCCCCGCAGACCGAGAGGATGGTCCAGGGCTACGTGGACCGCCTCAACGAGGGCCTCCAGCGCTGGCAGACCATCAAGAAGTTCCGCCTCCTGCCCCGCGACCTCGACATCGAGCACGGCGAGCTCACCCCCTCCCTGAAGCTGAAGCGCCCGGTCGTCGAGCGCACCTACAAGGAGCTCATCGAGGAGATGTACGAGGGCTCCCGCGAGGCCTGATCGCGACGCCTGATCGAGAGGCGGACGCCCACCCGGGCAGTACGGGACACCCGGGCAGTACGGGACAATGGACCCCATGCCTTCCGTACTGCCCGATGGTGAGCCCATGCCCGAGGACGGGGCGCTGCCCGCGCACGCCCTGGAAGGGGCCGGGGAGCGGCCGCTCGGGTTCTATCTGCACGTGCCGTACTGCGCCACGCGGTGCGGCTACTGCGACTTCAACACGTACACCGCGAGCGAGCTGCGGGGGGCCGGGGGAGTCCTCGCCTCGCGGGACAACTACGCGGGGCAGGTCGTCGAGGAGATCCGGCTCGCCCGGAAGGTGCTCGGGGACGACCCCCGGCCGGTGCGGACCGTGTTCGTGGGCGGCGGCACGCCGACGCTCCTCGCCGCCGGCGATCTCGTACGGATGCTGGCCGCGATCCGGGACGAGTTCGGGCTCGCGGACGACGCCGAGGTGACGACGGAGGCCAATCCGGAGTCCGTCGGCCCCGCCTATCTGGAGGAGCTGCGGGCCGGCGGCTTCAACCGGATCTCCTTCGGCATGCAGAGCGCCCGGCCGCACGTCCTGAAGATCCTCGACCGCACCCACACCCCCGGGCGGCCGGAGGAGTGCGTCGCGGAGGCGCGGGCCGCCGGGTTCGAGCACGTCAACCTCGACCTGATCTACGGCACGCCCGGCGAGTCCGACGACGACTGGCGGGCCTCCCTGGAGGCGGCCATCGGCGCCGGGCCCGACCACGTCAGCGCGTACGCCCTGATCGTCGAGGAGGGTACGCAGCTGGCGCGGCGCATCCGGCGCGGCGAGGTGCCGATGACCGACGACGACGTGCACGCGGACCGGTACCTGATCGCCGACGCGGCCTTCGAGGAGGCCGGCTTCTCCTGGTACGAGGTGTCCAACTGGGCCACCTCCGAGGCCGGGCGGTGCCTCCACAACGAGCTGTACTGGCGCGGCGCCGACTGGTGGGGCGCCGGCCCCGGAGCCCACTCGCACGTGGGCGGGGTGCGGTGGTGGAACGTCAAGCACCCGGGGGCGTACGCGGCGGCGCTGGGTGCGGGGAGGTCGCCGGGGGCCGGGCGCGAGGTGCTGGCGGACGAGGACCGGCGGGTCGAGCGGATCCTGCTGGAGCTGCGGCTGCGGGAGGGGTGCCCGCTGGAGCTGCTCCGGCCGGAGGGGCTTGCGGCGTCGCGGCGGGCGCGTGACGAGGGGCTGCTTGAGGAAGGGGCGTACGCCGCGGGGCGGGCCGTGCTGACGCTGCGGGGGCGGCTGCTGGCCGATGCGGTGGTGCGGGACCTGGTGGACTGAGCGGGCGCCGTGCGTCGGGTGCGGGTTCAGGCGCGGGAGCCTGGGCGCGGCCTCGGGGTGCGGGTTCAGGCGCGGAAGCCCGGGCGCGCCAGAGGGCGCCGTTCCGTTGTGCCCACCCTCCCCCAAGGACTTCGTCCGACCCCCTGGACGAAGTCCTTGGGGGAGGAACGTATGCCCACAACGGAACTACCCGACCGTCACGTGGTCGATGAGGTGCTCCACCGCGCCCAGCAGCTCCGGTTCCAGGTCCTTGTAGGACGTGACGCGTTTCAGGATGGCCTGCCAGACGGCGCCCGTGTTGTCGGAGGGCCAGCCCAAGGCCTGGCAGACACCTGTCTTCCAGTCCTGACCCCGGGGGACCTCCGGCCAGGCTCGGATGCCCAGGGTGGCGGGCTTCACCGCTTGCCAGATGTCGATGTAGGGGTGGCCGACCACCAGGACATCGGGGGAGGTGACCTGGGCGGCGATGCGGGACTCTTTCGAACCGGGGACCAGGTGGTCGACCAGGACGCCCAGGCGGGCGTCCGGGGCCGGGGCGAACTCCGCGACGATCGCGGGGAGGTCGTCGACGCCCTCCAGGTACTCCACCACCACGCCCTCGATGCGCAGGTCGTCGCCCCAGACCCGTTCGACGAGCTCGGCGTCGTGGCGGCCCTCCACGTAGATGCGGCCCGCCCGCGCCACGCGCGCGCGTGCGCCGGGTACGGCGATCGAGCCGGAGGCCGTACGGGTGGGGCGCGCCGGGCCGCCGGAGGCGGGGCGCACCAGGGTGACGACCCTGCCCTCCAGGAGGAAGCCGCGCGGCTCCAGCGGGAAGACCCGGTGCTTCCCGAAGCGGTCCTCAAGGGTCACCGTGCCCGCCTCGCAGCGGATCACCGCCCCGCAGAAGCCCGTCGCGACCTCCTCCACGACCAGGTCGGCCTCGGCCGGGACCTCGGGGACGGCGGCCGGGCGCTTCCAGGGGGGCGTCAGATCGGGGTCGTAACTGCGCATTCCGGGGACGCTACGACACCTGGAAGCGGCGTGCCAGTTCCTCGCGCTGGCGTCGGACGAACGCCGCGTCGACGACCGCGCCGTGGCCGGGCACGTACAGGGCGTCCTCGCCGCCGAGGGCGAGCAGACGGTCGAGGGCGTCGGGCCAGCGGGAGCCGATCGCGTCCGGTCCCGCCTGGGGTTCGCCGGACTCCTCGACCAGGTCGCCGCAGAAGACGACCTCCCGGTCGCCCGGCACCAGGAGGACCAGGTCGTGGCCGGTGTGGGCCGGGCCCACGTTGGCGAGGAGGACCTGCCGGCCGCCCAGGTCGAGGGTCCGCTCGCCGGTGACGGTGTGGCGGGGCGCCACCAGCGCCTCCGCCGCCTCCGCCGCGACCCGCTCCTCGAGCCCCTGGCGTACCGCGTCCGTGTACAGCTCCTCGCGGGTCCTGGCGGAGGCCAGCAGCTCCTCGGTGCCGACCGCGCCGAAGACCTCCGCGCCGGCGAAGGCCGCCGTGCCGAGGACGTGGTCGAAATGGGGATGGCCGAGTGCGATGTGCGTCACGCGCCGGCCGCCGGTGATCGCCTCCACCTGGGCCCGGATCCCGGCTCCCTCGGCGAGCGAGGCGCCCGTGTCGTACAGCAGAACGGCCCGTTCTCCCACGACAAGGCCGGTGGTGGCGTCCCAGCCGGGGAGCCGCCGCCTGCCCACTCCGTCCGCGAGCCGTTCCCACCCCTGCGCCGCCCAGACCGCCTCGTCGATGTTCATGGGTCCGACGCTAGCGGGTCCGCCTCCTTGCCAGGAGCGACGGGCCCCGCCGTACACTGGCCGGGGGTTTCCTGGCACTCGGACAGGGCGAGTGCCAAAAGCGGAGCAACCGGAACGGTGGAAACGGGAGGTGTGCGCGTGCTGAGCGAACGCAGACTCGAGGTGCTGCGCGCCATCGTCCAGGACTACGTCGGGACGGAGGAGCCGGTCGGCTCCAAGGCGCTCACCGAGCGCCACAAGCTCGGCGTCTCACCCGCCACGGTCCGCAACGACATGGCGGTCCTGGAGGAGGAGGGGTACATCGCCCAGCCCCACACCAGCGCCGGCCGGATCCCCACCGACAAGGGCTACCGCCTCTTCGTGGACCGGCTGGCCGGCGTCAAGCCGCTGTCGACCCCCGAGCGGCGCGCCATCCACAACTTCCTCGACGGCGCCGTGGACCTCGACGACGTCGTGGGCCGTACGGTACGGCTGCTCGCGCAGCTGACCCGGCAGGTCGCCGTCGTCCAGTACCCGTCGCTGACCCGCTCCTCCATCCGTCACGTCGAGCTGCTGTCGCTGGCCCCGGCCCGGCTGATGCTCGTCCTCATCACGGACACCGGGCGGGTCGAGCAGCGGGTGATCGACTGCCCCGCGCCCTTCGGCGACACCTCCCTCGCCGACCTGCGGGCCCGGCTCAACAGCCGGGTCGGCGGCCGTCGCTTCGCCGACGTGCCGCAGCTGGTGCAGGACCTCCCCGAGTCCTTCGAGGAGGCCGAGGAGCGCGCCACGGTCTCGACCGTGCTCGCGACCCTCCTGGAGACGCTCGTCGAGGAGCACGAGGAGCGGCTGATGATCGGCGGCACCGCCAATCTCACCCGCTTCGGACACGACTTCCCCCTGACGATCAGACCCGTCCTGGAGGCCCTTGAGGAGCAGGTCGTGCTCCTCAAACTCCTCGGCGAGGTCAAGGAATCGGGCATGACCGTACGCATCGGGCACGAGAACGCCTACGAAGGGCTGAACTCCACGTCCGTCGTCTCGGTCGGTTACGGTTCGGGCGGCGAGGCAGTCGCCAAACTCGGCGTGGTCGGACCGACCCGCATGGACTACCCCGGAACGATGGGAGCGGTACGCGCAGTGGCACGTTACGTCGGACAGATCCTGGCGGAGTCGTAAGTGGCCACGGACTACTACGCCGTCCTCGGCGTGCGCCGCGACGCTTCCCAGGACGAGATCAAGAAGGCCTTCCGCCGCCTCGCCCGCGAGCTTCACCCGGACGTCAACCCGGACCCGAAGACGCAGGAGCGGTTCAAGGAGATCAACGCCGCCTACGAGGTCCTGTCGGACCCGCAGAAGAAGCAGGTCTACGACCTCGGCGGCGACCCCCTCTCCGCCGCGGGCGGCGCGGGCGCGGGCGGCGGCTTCGGGGCCGGTGGCTTCGGCAACTTCTCGGACATCATGGACGCCTTCTTCGGCACGGCCTCGCAGCGCGGACCGCGCTCGCGGACCCGCCGCGGCCAGGACGCCATGATCCGCCTGGAGATCGACCTCAACGAGGCGGCCTTCGGCACCACCAAGGACATCCAGGTCGACACGGCCGTCGTCTGCACCACCTGTTCGGGTGAGGGTGCCGCCCCCGGCACCTCCGCGCAGACCTGCGACATGTGCCGCGGCCGCGGTGAGGTGTCGCAGGTCACCCGGTCGTTCCTCGGCCAGGTCATGACCTCCCGGCCCTGCCCCCAGTGCCAGGGCTTCGGCACCGTCGTCCCGACCCCGTGCCCCGAGTGCGCGGGCGACGGCCGGGTCCGCTCCCGCCGCACGCTGACGGTGAAGATCCCGGCCGGTGTCGACAACGGCACCCGGATCCAGCTCGCGGGCGAGGGCGAGGTCGGCCCCGGCGGCGGCCCCGCCGGCGACCTGTACGTCGAGATCCAGGAGACCCCGCACGAGGTCTTCCAGCGGCGCGGCGACGACCTGCACTGCACGGTCACCATCCCGATGACGGCGGGCGCGCTCGGCACGAAGGTGCCGCTGCAGACCCTCGACGGCATGGAGGAGGTCGACATCCGGCCCGGCACCCAGTCCGGCCAGTCGATCCCGCTGCACGGCCGAGGCGTCACGCACCTGCGGGGCAACGGGCGCGGCGACCTGATCGTCCACGTCGAGGTCCAGACCCCGACGAAGCTCGACCCCGAGCAGGAGCGCCTCCTGCGCGAACTGGCCAAGCTGCGCGGCGAGGAACGGCCCACGGGCCAGTTCCAGCCGGGGCAGCAGGGGCTGTTCTCGCGGCTGAAGGACGCGTTCAACGGGCGCTGAGCCCGCGGGGCCCGTACCGCCGGGGGTCCGGGGGTCGCCCCCCGGGTCAGCACAGTCAGCCGGGGCAGCAGGGGCTGTTCTCGCGGCTGAAGGACGCGTTCAACGGGCGCTGAGGCATGATCCCGGAGTGATCCCGCGGTGACCCCTGCGTGAGAGGGGCGGCACTCTGAGTGCCGCCCCTTTCCCGTGCCCGGCAACGGACATGACACGATGCCCATATGTCCACCACCGCTCTGAACGGTCTCCTCCGGTACCCGATCGTGCAGGCCCCCATGGCGGGTGGCGCCTCCTGTCCCGCGCTCGTCGGCGCCGTCGCCGAGGCCGGTGCGCTCGGCTTCCTCGCCGCCGGGTACAAGACGGCCGGCAGCCTCTACCAGGAGATCAAGCAGGTGCGCGGGCTGACCGGACGGCCCTTCGGCGTCAACGTCTTCATGCCCCGGACCGGCCCCGGCGCCGACCCGGCCGCCATCGAGGTCTACCGCCACCAGCTCGCCGGGGAGGCCGGCTGGTACGACACCGCGCTCGGCGAGACCGACGTGGGCCGCGACGACGGGTACGAGTCCAAACTGGCGATCCTCCTGGAGGACCCCGTCCCCGTCGTCTCCTTCACCTTCGGCTGCCCGGGGCCCGAGACCTTCGAGGCCTTCGCCCGCGCCGGTACGTACACGATCGTCACCGTCACCTCCGCCGAGGAGGCCCGTACGGCCGAGGCGGCCGGGGCCGACGCGCTGTGCGTCCAGGGCGTCGAGGCGGGCGGCCACCAGGGCTCGTACCGCGACGACCCGGCCGACGAACAGCCCGGCACCGGGCTCCTCGCCCTCCTCGCCCAGGTCCGGGAGACCACCGCGCTGCCGCTGGTCGCCGCCGGCGGCCTCATGCGCGGCGCGCAGATCGCCGCCGTCCTCGCCGCCGGGGCCGCCGCCGCCCAGCTCGGCACCGCCTTCCTCGGCTGCCCCGAGTCCGGCGCCCACCCGCTGCACAAGCGGGCCCTGACCGACCCGCTCTTCACCCGCACCGCCCTCACCCGGGCCTTCTCCGGACGCCCGGCCCGCGGGCTCGTCAACCGCTTCATGCGCGAGCACGGCCCGTACGCCCCCGCCGCCTACCCCGAGATCCACCACCTCACCGCCCCGCTGCGGAAGGCCGCCGCCACCGCGGGCGACGCCCAGGGCATGGCCCTGTGGGCGGGCCAGGGCCACCGGCTCGCCCGCGAACTGCCCGCCGGGGAGCTCGTCGGGGTGCTCGCCGCCGAACTCGACACCGCTCTCACCGCACTCGACCTCAGGAACGCCTCATGACCGCACCCGTCTTCGTCGTCGACACCGTCCCCGGCGCCGGCACCTTCGTCCTGGAGGGCCCCGAGGGGCGGCACGCCGTCTCCGTGAAGCGGCTCCAGGCCGGCGAGGAGCTCGTCCTCACCGACGGCCGGGGCCGCTGGGCCGAGTGCGTGGTCCGGGACACCGAGGGCAAGGACCGGCTGACCGTCGAGGTGACGGCGGACCACGAGGACCCGGCGGAGGAGCCCCGGATCACCGTCGTCCAGGCCCTGCCCAAGGGCGACCGCGGCGAACTCGCCGTCGAGACCATGACCGAGACCGGCGTCGACGCGATCGTGCCGTGGGCGGCCTCCCGCTGCATCACCCAGTGGCGCGGCGACCGCGGCCTCAAGGCGCTCGCCAAGTGGCGCTCCACCGCCCGCGAGGCCGGCAAGCAGTCCCGCCGCACCCGCTTCCCCGAGGTCGACGACCTCAGGACCACCAAGCAGGTCGCCCAGCTCCTCGCCACCGCCGACTTCGCGGCCGTGCTGCACGAGGACCGCGACCACCCCAGCGGCGCCCTCGCCACCGCCGAACTCCCCGAGAAGGGCTCGGTCGTGCTGGTCGTCGGCCCCGAGGGCGGGGTCTCCCCGGACGAGCTGGCCGCCTTCGAGGCGGCCGGAGCGAAGCCGTACCGGCTCGGCCGCAGCGTCCTGCGCACCTCCACGGCGGGCACGGCGGCCACCGCCCTCGTCCTCGGCCGCACCGGCCGCTGGAGCTGAATCCCGCCGGGGAACCCGCTGTCCTACCCGGACCGGTCTTTCCCGGGCCGGCCCCATGGCTGACGAGTCCCCCCGGGACACCGCTCCTCCGGGCCGTCGTCATCGCGTACCGGGTGGACCGCTCCGCCCTCGACCGGCGGATGCCCAGGGACCGACGGCACCGCCGGATAGCATGCGGAGGTACTGACCACCCGAGGGCGAGGAGGCCCCAGGCCATGGCCGGAGAGCCGCAGAGCGACTGCCTGTTCTGCAAGATCGTGGCGGGGGAGGTGCCGGCGACGATCGTCCGCGAGACCGAGACCACGCTGGCCTTCCGCGACATCAACCCGCAGGCGCCCACCCACGTCCTCGTCATCCCGCGCCTCCACTACCCGGACGCGGCCTCGCTCGCCGCCGCCGCGCCGACCGTCGCCGCCGACGTGCTGCGCGAGGCCGGCGAGATCGCCGCACAGGAGAAGGTCGACGGCAGCGGCTACCGGATCGTCCTCAACACCGGCACCGGCGCCGGCCAGACCGTCTTCCACGCGCACGCGCACGTGCTGGGCGGCCGCGGCCTCAACTGGCCCCCGGGATAACCCGTGTCCGTCCGCGAACTGGTCGTCCTCGGCACCGCGAGCCAGGTCCCGACCCGCCACCGCAACCACAACGGCTACCTGCTGCGCTGGGACGGCCACGGCATCCTCTTCGACCCCGGAGAGGGCACCCAGCGGCAGATGCTGCGGGCCGGCGTCGCCGCCCACGACCTGAACCGGATCTGCGTCACGCACTTCCACGGCGACCACTCGCTCGGCCTGGCCGGGGTGATCCAGCGGATCAACCTCGACCAGGTCCCGCACCCCGTCACCGCCCACTACCCGGAGAGCGGCCGGCACTACTTCGAGCGGCTGCGGTACGCCACCGCCTACCGCGAGTCCGTGAAGCTGGCCGAGGTGCCGGTGGCGCGGGACGGCGTCCTCGCCGTCACCGACGCCTTCACCCTGGAGGCCCGCCGGCTCTCCCACCCCGTCGAGTCCTTCGGCTACCGGCTGACCGAGCCCGACGGGCGCCGGCTGCTGCCCGAACGGCTCGCCGCGCACGGCATCAAGGGCCCCGACGTGGGCCGCCTCCAGCGCGAGGGCAGCCTCGGCGGAGTCACCCTGGAGCAGGTCAGCGAGGTGCGGCGCGGCCAGCGCTTCGCCTTCGTCATGGACACCCGGCTCTGCGACGGGGTGCACGCCCTCGCCGAGGGCGTCGACCTGCTGGTCATCGAGTCGACCTTCCTCGACGCGGACGTCCGGCTCGCCGAGGACCACGGCCATCTGACCGCCGGTCAGGCCGCCGCCGTCGCCCGCGACGCCGGCGTCCGCCACCTCGTCCTCACCCACTTCTCCCAGCGCTACTCCGACCCGGAGGAGTTTGAACGGCAGGCCAGGGCCGCCGGTTTCGAGGGCGAACTGAGCATCGCGCAGGACCTCATGAGGATCCCCGTACCGAAACGAACGTGAACATGCCCGCACCCAAGGCGCCCGTGCCCAAGGCCGAACTCCACCTCCACATCGAAGGCACCCTCGAACCCGAGTTGGCCTTCGCCCTCGCCGCCCGCAACGGCGTCACCCTGCCCTACGCGGACACCGAAGAACTGCGCCGCGCCTACGACTTCGACGACCTCCAGTCCTTCCTGGACCTCTACTACTCCCTGATGAAGGTCCTGCGGACCCCGGAGGACTTCACCGCGCTCGCCGACGCCTACCTGGAACGGGCCGCCGCCCAGGGCGTCCGGCACGCCGAGATCTTCTTCGACCCGCAGGCCCACACCGGCCGCGGCATCCCGTTCGGCACCGTCATGGAGGGCCTCACCGCCTCCCTCGACCGGGCCGAGGAGCGGTACGGGATCTCCACCCGGCTCATCATGTGCTTCCTGCGCGACGAGTCCGCCGAGTCGGCGCTCGCCACCCTGGAGGCCGCGGAGCCGTACCTCGACCGGATCACCGGCGTCGGCCTCGACTCGGCCGAGGCGGGGAACCCGCCGGCGAAGTTCCGCGCCGTGTACGCGGAGGCCGCCAGGCTCGGCCTGCGCCGGGTCGCGCACGCGGGCGAGGAAGGACCCGCCGCCTACGTCCGCGAGGCCCTCGACGTCCTCGGCGTGGAGCGGGTCGACCACGGCCTGCGCTGCATGGAGGACCCGGAACTCGTCGAGCGCCTCGCCCGCGAGCGGATCCCGCTCACGCTCTGCCCGCTGTCCAACGTCCGGCTCCGGGTGGTCGACACCCTCGCCGACCATCCCCTGCGCGCCATGCTGGACGCGGGCCTCCTGGTCACCGTCAACTCCGACGACCCCGCGTACTTCGGCGGCTACGCCGGCGACAACTACGACGGCGTCCGCGACGCCCTCGCCCTCACGGACGCCCAGCTCCGCACCCTGGCGCGCCACTCCTTCGAAGCGGCCTTCCTGGACGACGACGAGCCGCGCCGGGCGCGGTACCTGGCGGAGGTCGAGGCGCACACCTTCTGAGCCACCGCCGTTCCGTTGTGGGCGCAGCCCACACGGGGGCGGGGGCGCAGCCCACACGGGGCGGCGGTGTCCAGGGAGTGAGCGGGTGGATGAGACAGCGCCCGGCGGGTGCGGGCGCGGCGCGGCACCATGTGTAGCGAGGGATCGAAGGGGCGGAGGGGGCGGGGCGTCGCGTTGCTCCCGGCGGCCCCGCCGTATCGGGCACACTGTCCGGACCGGCACCCGGTGCCGGTCCCGCCGCACCATGACCGGGGAGTTCGCCGTGAGCACAACCAGCGGAGACCAGCGCGGAGCGCACGACGCGGAGCCGTCCGTCGACGGTCACCGCGACCAGCGCGGAGCGGCGCCCGGCGGCCGGCCGCGGCCGGAGACCGGGATCGATCCGCTGGAGACCGTCCGTGAGCCCGCCGATCCGGCCTGTGACGTCTTCCTCACCGGCACCGTCTTCCTCGACATCATCTTCACCGGCCTCGACAGCGCCCCCGTCCGCGGCACCGAGTCCTGGGCCCGCGGCATGGGCTCCAGCCCCGGCGGGGTCGCCAACATGGCCACCGCCCTCGCCCGGCTCGGCCTGCGCACCTCCCTCGCCGCCGCCTTCGGCGACGACCACTACGGCGAGTACTGCTGGGACGCCCTCGAACAGGGCGAGGGCATCGACCTCTCGCTCTCCCGCACCGTCCCCGGCTGGCACTCCCCGGTCACCGTCTCCATGGCCTACGAGGGCGAGCGCACGATGGTCTCCCACGGCCACGAGGCGCCCCGGCCCGACGGGGCCCCCGTCCGGCCGCCGCGCGCCCGCGCCGCCGTCGCCTCCCTCGTCCCCGGGCGCGCCGAGGAGTGGGTCGCCCGCGCCGCCCGTTCGGGGACCAAGGTCTTCGCGGACGTCGGCTGGGACGACACCGGCCGCTGGGACCTGGCGGGCCTGACCGATCTGGAGCACTGCGAGGCCTTCCTGCCCAACGCCGCCGAGGCGATGCGCTACACCCGCACCGAATGCCCCCGCGCCGCCGCCCGCGCCCTCGCCGACAAGGTCCGTTGCGCCGTGGTCACGCTCGGTGCCGAGGGCGCCTACGCCGTCGACGCCGCCACCGGCGAGACCGCCGAGGTCCCCGCCATCCGGGTCGAGGCCCTCGACCCCACCGGCGCCGGGGACGTCTTCGTCGCCGGCTTCCTCACCGGCACCCTCGCCGACTGGCCGCTCGCCGACCGGCTCGCCTTCGCCGGGCTCACCGCCGCCCTGTCCGTCCAGGAGTTCGGCGGCTCCCTCTCCGCCCCCACCTGGGCCGAGATCGCCGCCTGGTGGCAGCACGTCCAGCACGACGACCGGCAGGACCCCGAGGCGCTGCGCGCCCGCTACGCCTTCCTCGAAGCCCTCCTCCCCGCCCCGGCCCGCCCCTGGCCGCCCCGCCGCGCGGTGCCCACCATCGGCTTCCGGGCGGCCGTCCCGTAAACCGCTTCGGACGGACCGGCCCCAGGTCGTAGGCTGGGAGCCAGAGGTTGTCGAGCGGCGAGAACCCCGCAGCAGGAGGTATGCGCAGGCCAGAGTGCCGGCCCATGACGCAGACACCCACAGCCCCCAACGGAGCGCCGGGCGAGGCCCGCGCCTTCTTCACCGTGCCCGCCAAGCACCCCATGGTGACCGTCCTCGGCTCCGGCGACTCCCTGCTCCGCGTGATCGAGCGGGCCTTCCCCGGGACGGACATCCACGTCCGGGGCAACCAGGTCAGCGCGGTCGGCGACGCTTCGGAAGTCGCCCTCATACAGCGCTTGTTCGACGAGATGATGCTGGTGCTCCGCACCGGACAGCCGATGACGGAGGACGCGGTGGAACGCTCGATCGCCATGCTGCGGGAGGAGACCGGGGAGGAGACCGCCGAGACGCCGTCCGAGGTGCTCACCCAGAACATCCTCTCCAGCCGGGGCCGCACCATCCGCCCCAAGACGCTCAACCAGAAGCGGTACGTCGACGCGATCGACAAGCACACGATCGTCTTCGGCATCGGCCCCGCGGGCACCGGCAAGACCTACCTGGCCATGGCCAAGGCGGTCCAGGCCCTCCAGTCCAAGCAGGTCACCCGCATCATCCTGACCCGCCCGGCCGTCGAGGCCGGCGAGCGCCTCGGCTTCCTGCCGGGCACGCTCTACGAGAAGATCGACCCGTACCTGCGCCCGCTGTACGACGCCCTGCACGACATGCTCGACCCCGACTCCATCCCCAAGCTGATGGCGAACGGGACGATCGAGGTCGCGCCCCTAGCATATATGAGGGGCAGGTCGCAACCTGTGTTCGCGAATGTGTTGACACCGGACGGCTGGCGCCCCATCGGGTCCCTTGGGGTCGGTGACCTCGTCATCGGCTCCAACGGCGAGCCCACGCCCGTCCTCGGCGTCTACCCGCAGGGCGAGCGGGACATCTACCGGGTCTCCGCCCAGGACGGCTCCTGGACGCTGTGCTGCGGCGAGCACCTGTGGACGGTCCGTACGGCCTCCGACAAGCGGCGGAACAAGCCGTGGCGGGTCCTGGAGACCCAGGACATGATCGGCAACCTGCGGGCCGCGCACGCCCGCCGGTACGAGCTGCCGCTGCTCACCGCCCCGGTGGCGATGCCCGAGCGCGAAGTCCCGATGGACCCGTACGCGCTGGGACTGCTGCTCGGGGACGGCTGCATCACCGGAAACATCACGCCCATGTTCGCTACGGCCGACGCGGAACTGGTCACCTCGCTGGAAGCTGCCCTGCCTGGCGTAAAGGTGCGGCATCACAATGCCTACAACTACTTCCTGAACCGCGTACCGGCTCCTGGCGAGCCCGGCAGCAGGGTGCCGAACCCGGTGACGACCGCGCTTCGTTCGCTCGATCTCATCGGCACCCGGTCCCACTCCAAGTTCGTACCGGACGACTACCTGTACAACTCGGCCGAGGTCCGTCTCGCCGTGCTCCAGGGACTCCTCGACTCCGACGGTGGCCCGGTCACGCAGAAGGACCGCACCTGCCGGATTCAGTACGCGACCACCTCGATCCTGCTCCGCGACGACGTGATCGCCCTGGTCCAGTCGCTCGGCGGCGTCGCCTACACCCGGCGGCGCAAGGCCGAAGGCAGGGCCCCGGGCAAGGCGAACGGACGCCCGGTCGTCCACCGTCGCGACGCCCACATCGTCGACATCCGCCTCCCCGAAGGCATCGAACCCTTCCGGCTCGCCCGCAAGCGGGACGCCTACCACGCGGCAGGCGGCAACGGGCGCCCGATGCGGTTCATCGACTCCATCGAGCCCGCCGGGCGCGAGGAGACCGTCTGCATCCAGGTCGCGGCGGAGGACTCGCTGTACGTCACGCAGGACTACCTGCTGACGCACAACACGCTGAACGACGCGTTCATCATCCTCGACGAGGCGCAGAACACGAACCCCGAGCAGATGAAGATGTTCCTCACCCGCCTCGGCTTCGACTCGAAGATCGTCATCACCGGTGACATCACGCAGGTCGACCTCCCGGGCGGTACGAAGAGCGGTCTGCGGCAGGTCCGGGAGATCCTCGACGGGGTCCCCGATGTGCACTTCTCGGCGCTCACGTCGCAGGATGTCGTCCGGCACAAGCTCGTCGGCCGTATCGTCGACGCGTACGAGAAGTACGACAGCGCCAACGAGCAGCGCACCGGCCGCAACGGGAAGTAGAAGCACCGCACATGTCGATCGACGTCAACAACGAGTCCGGCACCGAGGTCGACGAGCAGGCGATCCTCGACATCGCCCGCTACGCCCTCGGGCGGATGCGCATCCACCCGCTCTCCGAGCTCTCGGTGATCGTGGTGGACGCGGAGGCGATGGAGCAGCTCCACATCCAGTGGATGGACCTGCCGGGCCCGACCGACGTCATGTCCTTCCCGATGGACGAGCTGCGCCCGCCGGCCAAGGACGACGAGGAGCCCCCGCAGGGGCTCCTCGGCGACATCGTGCTCTGCCCCGAGGTCGCGAAGAAGCAGGGCGAGGACGCGCCGACGAAGCACTCCATGGACGAGGAGCTCCAGCTGCTCACCGTCCACGGCGTCCTCCACCTCCTCGGCTACGACCACGAGGAGGCCGACGAGAAGGCCGAGATGTTCGGCCTCCAGGCGGCGATCGTCGACGGCTGGCGTGCGGAGAAGGGGCTCACGGGCCCGTCCCCGGCCCCCACCGTCAACTGACCCCGCACGCCCGATGAGCATCCAGCTGATCCTGGGCGCGGTCGCCCTGATCGTCGTCGCCTGGCTCGCCGCCTGCGCCGAGGCCGGGCTCGCCCGCGTCTCCGGCTTCCGCGCCGCCGAGGCCGTCCGCGCCGGGCGGCGCGGCGCGGCGAAGCTCTCCCAGGTCGCCGCCGACCCCACCCGCTACCTCAACGTGGCGCTGCTCGTCCGCGTCGCCTGCGAGATGGCGGCCGGCGTCCTCGTCACCTACGCCTGCCTGGAGTACTTCCCCGAGACCTGGGAGGCGCTGCTCGTCGCCATCGCCGTGATGGTCCTGGTCAGCTATGTGGCCGTCGGCGTCTCGCCGCGCACCATCGGCCGCCAGCACCCGCTGAACACGGCGACGGCCGCCGCGTACGTCCTCGTCCCGCTGGCCCGGGTCATGGGCCCGATCCCGCAGCTGCTGATCCTCATCGGCAACGCGCTCACCCCCGGCAAGGGCTTCCGCAAGGGCCCCTTCGCCTCCGAGGCCGAGCTGCGGGCGATGGTCGACCTCGCCGAGCGGGAGTCGCTGATCGAGGACGAGGAGCGCCGGATGGTGCACTCGGTCTTCGAGCTGGGCGACACCCTGGTCCGCGAGGTGATGGTGCCGCGCACCGACCTCGTCTGCATCGAGCGGTACAAGACCGTCCGGCAGGCCCTCACCCTCGCCCTGCGCTCCGGTTTCTCCCGCATTCCGGTGACGGGGGAGAACGAGGACGACATCGTCGGCATCGTGTACCTGAAGGACCTGGTCCGCAAGACGCACATCAACCGCGACGCCGAGGCCGACCTGGTGTCGACGGCCATGCGCGCGGCGGCCTTCGTGCCCGACACCAAGAACGCGGGCGACCTGCTGCGCGAGATGCAGCAGGAGCGCAACCACGTCGCCGTCGTCATCGACGAGTACGGCGGCACGGCCGGCATCGTCACCATCGAGGACATCCTGGAGGAGATCGTCGGCGAGATCACCGACGAGTACGACCGGGAGCTGCCGCCCGTCCAGGAGCTCGGCGACGACCGCCACCGGGTCACCGCCCGCCTCGACATCGGCGACCTCGGCGAGCTCTACGGCTTCGGCCCCGACGAGTTCGACGACGAGGACGTGGAGACCGTCGGCGGTCTGCTCGCCAAGGCCCTCGGCCGCGTCCCGATCTCCGGCGCCTCGGCCCTCGTCGCGCTGCCGGACGGACGGGAGCTGCGGCTCACCGCCGAGGCCCCGGCCGGCCGCCGGAACAAGATCGTCACCGTGCTCGTCGAGCCGGTCGCACCGGCCGGAGCGGAGGAGGAGACCGAGTGACCCCGGACGAACTGCGCGCCTTCTGCCTGGAATTCAACGGCTCCGCCGAGGAGTTCCCCTTCGGCCCCGGCCTCGCGGTCTTCAAGGTGGCGGGGAAGATGTTCGCGCTCTTCTGGATCGACGGCGAGCCGCTGCGGGGCAACCTCAAGTGCGATCCGGAGGACGCGGTACGGCTCCGCGAGGAGCACCCGGCGATCACCCCCGGCTACCACATGAACAAACGGCACTGGAACACGGTCGAGGTGCCCGGGCTCCCGGACCGGATGGTCCGGGAGCTGATCGAGGACTCGTACGACCTGGTCGTCGCCGGTCTGCCGAAGGCGGTACGGCTCCGGCTCGACCGGCCGTAGCCCAGCGCGGCCGTAGCTCAGCGGGCCCGCCGCAGGCCCAGGCCCACGGCCACCAGGACGGCCGCGCCCAGGACGATCGCCGCGTCCAGGGCGATCACCGTGCGCACCCCCGCGTAGAGGTCGGTGCCCGTGGTGGCGAGCACGCCGAGGAGCGGGATGCCGACGGTGAGCCCGGCCTGCTGGGTGGTGGTGACGAGGCCGGTCGCGAGCCCCTGCTCCTCGTTGCGGACGCCCGAGGTGACCGTCAGGCCGTACGAGATGATCGCGCCGAGGTGGAACATCGAGGCGAGGGTGACGGCGACGGTCGCCACGACCGCGCCCGCGTGCTCGCCGACGCCGAGCAGCGCCGCCGTGAGGAGCCTCTGTCCGGCGAGGGCCGAGAAGACGCCCTGGACGCCGAAGACGACGCCGGTGGCGAGGGCCGACAGGCCCAGCGTCTCTGGAGGTACAGGGTCAGCACGAAGACGATCGCCGACATCATCGAGAAGGTGACGAGCCCGCCGAGGTTGCCGAAGGCGACCGTGCGCCGGCGCAGCATCGGCAGCGAGACCGGCGGCGCCGGGTGCCGGGACTCGACTGGGAGAAGCTGGAGCGGCTGGTCTCGCCGGAGGGCCGCCGGGGCGCGATGTACCCGCTGGCGGGCTGAGCCGGCGGCGTACCCGACGACGGGTCGCCGCGGCGCGCCGACCTATGCTCGGTCCATGACACTCAGCAGTGAGCACGGCGACCTCGGCGCCGAGGACCTGAAGATCATCACGCTGGCGCGCAGCGCCCGCGCCCGCAACGGCGTGCCCGAGGGCGCGGCCGTACGCGACGAGACCGGCCGCACCTACGTGGCGGGCACGGTCGAGCTGGAGTCGCTGAAGCTGAGCGCCCTGCAGACGGCCGTGGCGATGGCCGTGGCGAGCGGCGCGCGGTCCCTGGAGGCGGCGGCCGTGGTGTCGGCCGCGGAGGCCGCGTCCGCCGAGGACCGGGCGGCCGTACGGGACCTGGGCGGACCGGAGACGCCGGTGCTGCTCGCGGGGCCGGACGGACAGCTGCGTTCGGCCGTCACCGCGGGCTGAGCGCCGTACACGGGAAGCGCGGGGTCCGGCCACGGCCGGACCCTTGCGCGTTTGTGAAGGATCTCCGCGACTTCTCTTGCCTTCCCCCGCGCTCTGCGCCTCAATAGGCGGCGGAGGGTCCGACGGACCGTCAGATCTCCGTCATTCCACGCAGTGCCCGCACCCCTGCGTTCGTCATCGGAAGGGGTACGAACACGCTATGAGAAGAAGCATTCTGGGGGTGTCCGGGGCACTCGCCGCAGGGCTCGCCGCCGCGTCGCTCGCCTTCGCCCCCACGGCTTCCGCCGCCGTCTCGCCGGGCTCGGCGACGGCCACGTACGACTGCGGCTCCTGGGGCGGCGGCACCGCCACGCTCACCATGACCCACTCGGGGAGCACGGCCCAGGTCTGGATCACCGCCCCCGTCAGTACGCCCATCGCGGTCGGCGCGGACACCATCAGCTCCACGCTGGTCCTGGACAACACCACGGGCGCCGACCGGGTCTTCACCGGCAGGAAGAACCCGGCCATCCCGGCCGGCGGCACCGCGAAGCTGGGCCCGCTGACCGCCACGAACGTGGTGGCCGGCGACTCGCTCAACTCGTACTTCGCGGGCGTCGCCCTCAAGCTGGTGATCTTCGGCATCACAGTGAACTGCGACGCGCTCACCTCGCAGTCGCCGGGGCCGTTCGTCATCAGCTGACCCGCCGTACCACCGACCCATCCCTGACCGGTGCCGCCGAGGGCGGCACCGGTTCCCGTCGTGCCCCGGCATACCCGGGAAGTCGCCATATGCACCGATCTTGACATGATCTGATGGGCCATCAGTCGATGGGTTCCGTCTCCCTTGACTTCTCTTGCCTCCCGCCCGTCAATGGCGCCCACTCGACCCTCAGGAGGGGGCACTCCCTATGGCATTCACCCGAACCCGGGCGGCGGCCCGAAGACGGCGCTGGACCGCCGTCCTCGGCGCCACCGCCCTCGCGTTCGCGGCCGGCGGCGCGCTCGCCGCCCCGGCGACCGCCCTCGGCGCAGGGCAGTCGGTGGACTTCCCCACCCGCTGCGTCCCGCCGCCCATCGCCGGCATCCCGCCCATCGAGGGCACCACCACCGCCGTGATCTCGGTCGACAACGCGACCCCCAAGGTCGGCGACACGGTCCAGGTGACCTACGCGGTCACCAAGCCCGCCGCGTCGAACCCGGTCGACCTCGCGCTCCCGGCCGACATCCTCACCCCGAGCGGCAAGGTCGTCCTCGGCGGCGCGCAGACCGGCACCGTCAGCGTCGCCGGCCCCAAGAAGAACCCGCCGGTCCCCGGCAAGGGCGCCTTCCCCGGCTTCTCGATGACCGGCAGCTTCACGGTCACCAAGGCCGGAGCGATCACCCTCTCGCCCGGCGACTACAACATCCACACCAGCTACCTCATGGAGCTGGACACCCCCTGCACGGTCCTCAACCCGCCCGCGCCCGTCTCCGAGACGGTCCAGGCCGGCGACGACCAGCCCGTGCCCAACGAGCGGACCCTCGCGCTCGGCGCGAACTCCGGCGCGCCCGGCGTCCGGGTCACCGTCACCGGCGCCAAGTTCACCCCGCTCACCGAGGTCACCGTGGCCGCCAGGGCCGGAGCCGCGGAGACAGCCGACCGGATGACCGTCACCACCGACAGCGAGGGCGGCTTCGTCGCCCGGCTCAGGGTGAACGACCCGGCCACCACCGGGATCGTGGCGTACGAGGGCGGCTCCTGGAACGCCGAGAAGGGCGCGGGACCGGTCCCGTACCAGGTCGTCGACGACACCCCGACCCCGCCGAACAGCCAGCGGATCACCGCCTCGGTCAAGGCGGGCCAGCTGTCCATGACCCAGGCCGGTGACGCCGTCGAGCTCTCGGCGGTCGACTTCGGCCAGGGCGGCGCGGCCACCGGAGCCCTCCGGACGGTGACGGTCAAGGACTTCCGCGGCGGCCCCGCGGGCTGGTCCGTGACCGGCAAGGTCACCGACTTCACCGGCCCCGGCGGCGCCGCCATCGGCGCCGACAGGTTGAGCTGGACCCCGGCCTGCGTCGCCAAGGAGGGCAGCCCCAGCGCCTGCACGGCCGGCTCCGCCGGACCCGTCGGCACCGGAGCGACCCTCGCCTCCACGGCGAACGGCACGGTCACCGGCGGCGAGTTCACCGTCGACGCCCAGCTCTCGCTGGACGTCCCGGAGTTCACCGCCCCCGGCGGCTACACGGGCGTGCTCACGCTGACCCTGTCCTGACGGCGACGGGCCGGCCGGGCGCACCCCCGGCCGGCCCCCCGCGTTCACTCCTCCCTACCGCACCCGGGGGTTCCGCACCGTGCGACGCGAGCTGTACGTCCTCCTCCTGAGCGCCGCCCTGCTGCTCCTCGGGGCCCCGGCCGCCCAGGCCGCCGAGAACGGCGAGTGGGCCGTCTACCCGGCCGCCGCCCGCCTCGGCGAACGCCCCTACTACTTCCTCACCGCCGACCCCGGCGCCACCCTCCGTGACGAGGTCACCGTCGCCAACAAGACGGCCGCCCCGCTCACCTTCCGGCTCTACGGCGCCGACGCCTACAACACCGAACGCGACGGCGGCTTCGCCGTCCGCACCCTCAAGGAGGAGCAGACCGGCGCCGGCGCCTGGATCACGCCCGCCCGCACCACCGTCACCGTCCCGCCGCGCTCCGCCGTCACCGTCCCCTTCACCCTCACCGTCCCCGCCGACGCCGACCCCGGCGACCACCCCGGTGCCCTCGTCGCCCTCGACGAGCGGATCACCCCCGGCGGCGGGGGCGCCGTCGCCATGGGCGTCCAGCGGGCCGTCGCCGCCCGCGTCTACCTCAAGGTCAGCGGCCCGGCCGTGCCCGCGCTCGCCGTCGAGGACGTCACCCTGGAGCAGGACCGGCCGCTCGTCCCCGGCACCCGGGACGCCACCACCCTCGTCACGTACACCCTCCACAACCGGGGCAACGTCACCCTCAGCCCCAAGGTGGTCCTCGCCGCCGAAGGGCTCTTCGGCCGGACCCTGCTCGACCGCGAGCTCGACCGGCTGCCGTCCGAGCTGCTGCCCCGGCAGCGGATCCGGCTGACCGAGCGGTGGACCGGCTCGCCGCAGCTCGACCGGGGCGAGGTGACCCTCACCGCCACCGCCGAAGGCGTCCGCGAGAGCGCCGCCGTCTCCTTCCTCGCCCTCCCCTGGCAGGCCGCCGGGGTGCTGCTCCTGGCCGCCGCCGGAGGGCTCGCCGGGTGGCGGATCCGGGGCCGCCGGGCCCGGCGGGGGCACTGATGTACGTGGGTAGGCCGCTCATCGGGGACAATGGCCCCCATGAGCGTGCGCAGTGATGAGACCGATGAGAAGAACACCGCCCCCCACCGGGCGGGCTTCGCCTGCTTCGTCGGGCGCCCCAACGCGGGCAAGTCCACCCTCACCAACGCGCTGGTCGGCCAGAAGGTGGCGATCACCTCCAACCGGCCCCAGACCACCCGGCACACCGTGCGCGGCATCGTGCACCGCCCGGACGCCCAGCTGATCCTGGTCGACACCCCCGGCCTCCACAAGCCGCGCACCCTCCTCGGGGAGCGGCTCAACGACGTCGTCCGCACCACCTGGGCCGAGGTCGACGTGATCGGCTTCTGCCTGCCCGCCGACCAGAAGCTCGGCCCCGGCGACCGCTTCATCGCCAAGGAGCTCGCCGAGATCCGCAAGACCCCCAAGGTCGCCATCGTCACCAAGACCGACCTGGTGGACTCCAAGACCCTCGCCGAGCAGCTGATCGCCATCGACCAGCTCGGCAAGGAGCTCGGCATCGAGTGGGCGGAGATCGTCCCGGTCTCGGCCGTCGGCGACAAGCAGGTGCAGCTCGTCGCCGACCTGCTGATCCCGCTCCTGCCGAAGTCCCCGCCGCTCTACCCGGAGGGCGACCTCACGGACGAGCCGGAGCAGGTCATGGTCGCCGAGCTGATCCGCGAGGCCGCGCTCGAAGGCGTACGGGACGAGCTGCCGCACTCCATCGCGGTCGTCGTCGAGGAGATGATCCCCCGCGAGGGCCGCCCCGCGGACCGGCCGCTGCTCGACATCCACGCCAACGTGTACATCGAGCGCCCCAGCCAGAAGGGCATCATCATCGGCCCCAAGGGCAGCCGCCTGAAGGAGGTCGGGATGAAGTCCCGCAAGCACATCGAGGCGCTGCTCGGGACCCCGGTCTTCCTCGACCTCCACGTGAAGGTCGCGAAGGACTGGCAGCGGGATCCCAAGCAGCTCCGCCGCCTCGGCTTCTAGCCGTTCTCAGGCGCCTTCCTTCAGGACCCGGCTCACCAGGGTCCGCTGGGCGTCCGTCAGGTGCGGGTCGGCGCACCGCACCGTCCGGCCGTCGACGGTGATCTCGTACGAGAAGCCGTCCGGGACGCCCCGGGCGGCAGGGGGGTCCTCCGTGAGGACCGTGGCGGTCAGGGACTCCCACTCGGGTCCCGAGACCTCCACCTCCGCCGACCGCTCGATGCCCGCGAAACCACCGGTGCGCCGCACTCGAATCCGCATGGCCCCTGTCTACCAGCCGGCTCGGTCGGCGGGCACGCCCACGGCCGACCACGCCTTCAGGACGGCCTGGATCTCCGCCCCGTCGCCGTAGCGCGCCCTCGCCGCCGCCACCGTGGCCGCCGCGAACTCGGAGAAACGGGTGTCGGGGGCGAGCGCCCCACTCGTCATGACGTCGTACCAGATCCGCCCGGCCCGCTCCCAGGCGTGGCCGCCGAGCTCGGTCGCCACCAGGTGGAAGGCGCGGTTCGGGATGCCCGAGTTGATGTGCACCCCGCCGTTGTCCCGGCCGGTGCGCACGTAGTCGTCCATGTGGGCGGGCTGCGGGTCCCTGCCGAGGACGTCGTCGTCGTACGCGGTCCCCGGCGCCTTCATCGAGCGCAGCGCGGCGCCCTCCACGTCCGGGTGGAAGAGGCCCTCGCCGATCAGCCAGTCGGCCTGCTCGGCGGTCTGGCCGAGCGTGTACTGCTTCACCAGCGAGCCGAAGACGTCGGAGACGGACTCGTTGAGCGCCCCGGACTGGCCGTAGTACTCCAGGTCGGCCGTGTGCTGTGTGAAGCCGTGCGCCAGCTCGTGCCCGATGACGTCCACCGGCAGGGTGAAGTCGAGGAAGATCTCGCCGTCCCCGTCGCCGAACACCATCTGCTCGCCGTTCCAGAAGGCGTTGCCGTACTTCTCGTCGTAGTGGACGGTCGCGATCAGCGGCAGCCCGGCGCCGTCCATCGAGTCGCGGCCGAAGGCGTCCCGGAAGAGGGCGAAGGTGGCGCCCAGGCCCGCGTAGGCCCGGTTGACGGTGGCGTCGGCCGTCGCCTCCTCGCCCTCGCCGCGGACCTTCACCCCGGGCAGGCGGGTGCGGTGCTCCGCGTCGTGGACGGTCCGGCGGGGGGCCGCGGGCTCCGCCGGCTCGTCGGTCGGGGTGGCCGCGGCGCGGGCCTCGGCGCGGGGGAGGAGCCGGGCGGTGCGGGTCGAGGCGTCGGCGATCAGGGTGCGGCGGGCGGCGGCCGCGACGGAGGGGTTCTCGGACGCCGCCAGGTGCTCCAGGAGGTGGGGCGGCACGATCGCGCAGAAGGGGGAGGTCATACCCGGCAATGTGGCATTGGGTGAGGGAGAAGTCACGACCGGCGACGGGGATTGGCGAAATGGAGTGATGGGTCACCTTTTGGGCTTGACGCTCCGGCCGTCCCGCATACTGGAACAGGACGTCCGACTTCCCCGGACCTCGGCTATGGTGACGCACATCATGCGTTTCGGGCTGCTTCTCCTTAGCTGCCGCGGCGAGGGCCTGTAGTCGTAGGCCGACCCCCTCCCCGCGGGTTCAGGTGTTGCGTTCGACAGTCGGCCGTCCATTCAGCAGGACTTCCGAGGAGCCCTACGCCATGTCCCAGTCTCCCTTCGTCAGCCGGCCCACGCCCGTCACCAACGCGACGCACACGCAGAGGCCGTCCGGGATGCCGATCCACAAGTACGGCCGGTACGAGGCCGTCGAGATCCCCGACCGGACCTGGCCCGAGAAGCGGATCACCAAGGCGCCCCGCTGGCTGTCGACCGACCTGCGCGACGGCAACCAGGCCCTGATCGACCCGATGTCCCCGGCCCGCAAGCGCGAGATGTTCGATCTGCTTGTCCGCCTGGGCTACAAGGAGATCGAGGTCGGCTTCCCGTCCTCCGGCGAGACCGACTTCGCCTTCGTCCGCTCCATCATCGAAGAGGGCGCGATCCCGGACGACGTCACCATCTCCGTCCTGACCCAGGCCCGCGAGGACCTGATCGAGCGGACCGTGGAGTCCCTGATCGGCGCCAAGCGCGCCACCGTCCACCTGTACAACGCCACCGCGCCGACCTTCCGCCGGGTCGTCTTCCGCGGCTCCAAGGGCGACATCAAGCAGATCGCCGTCGACGGCACCCGCCTGGTGATGGAGTACGCCGAGAAGCTGCTGGGCCCCGAGACGACCTTCGGCTACCAGTACAGCCCCGAGATCTTCACCGACACCGAGCTGGACTTCGCCCTGGAGGTCTGCGAGGCCGTCTGCGACGTCTGGCAGCCCGGCCCCGGCCGGGAGATCATCCTCAACCTGCCCGCCACCGTGGAGCGTTCGACCCCCTCCACGCACGCGGACCGCTTCGAGTGGATGTCCCGCAACCTGACCCGCCGCGAGTACGTCTGCCTGTCGGTCCACCCGCACAACGACCGCGGCACGGCCGTGGCGGCGGCCGAGCTGGCCATCATGGCCGGCGCCGACCGCATCGAGGGCTGCCTGTTCGGCCAGGGCGAGCGCACCGGCAACGTCGACCTGGTCACCCTGGGCATGAACCTGTTCAGTCAGGGCGTCGACCCGCAGATCGACTTCTCGCAGATCGACGAGATCCGCCGCACCAGCGAGTACTGCAACCAGATGGAGGTCCACCCGCGCCACCCCTACGCGGGCGACCTGGTCTACACCGCCTTCTCCGGCTCCCACCAGGACGCCATCAAGAAGGGCTTCGACGCCATGGAGGCGGACGCCGCCGCCCAGGGCAAGACCGTCGACGAGATCGAGTGGGCCGTGCCGTACCTGCCGATCGACCCCAAGGACGTCGGCCGCTCCTACGAGGCCGTCATCCGCGTCAACTCGCAGTCCGGCAAGGGCGGCATCGCGTACGTCCTGAAGAACGACCACAAGCTGGACCTGCCCCGCCGGATGCAGATCGAGTTCTCCCGCATCATCCAGGCCAAGACCGACGCCGAGGGCGGCGAGGTCACCCCCACCCAGATCTGGTCCGTCTTCCAGGACGAGTACCTGCCCAACCCGGCCAACCCGTGGGGCCGCATCCAGCTGCGCTCCGGCCAGTCCACCTCCGACACCGACGGCACCGACACCCTGAAGGTCGAGGCGGTCGTCGACGGTGTCGAGACCGTCCTGACCGGCTCCGGCAACGGTCCGATCTCCGCCTTCTTCGAGGCCCTGCAGTCGATCGGCGTGGACGCCCGCCTGCTGGACTACCAGGAGCACACCATGAGCGAGGGCGCCTCCGCGCAGGCCGCCTCGTACATCGAGTGCGCCATCGACGGACGGGTGCTGTGGGGCATCGGCATCGACGCCAACACCACCCGCGCCTCCCTGAAGGCGGTCGTCTCGGCGGTCAACCGCTCGGCCCGCCGACGCTCCCGAGGGTGATCCCGCGCCGCCGGGTCCGGCCACCGGACCCGGCGGCGCGCCCGTCCCGGGCCCGGAACCCCGGTGTCATGTCTCGGCCATCTCCGGTGCGAAGTCCCGACGAGGTGCTGACGCCGCCTCACGGATGTGGCTAACATCACGCCAACGCACCGGCAGTGCAGCCGGGCCGTTGAGGAGGTGCGCGTGCGTTCTGCCAGGAAAACACGTGGTGGGAAGCTGACCGTCTGCGGAATCCGCACCTCCTGGAACACCATCGGCGACGGCGAGTTCTTCTGCGAGGAGTGCGGCGGCGACCGCAACTACCGGCGGCGCACCGGCCGCCGCCGCTTCGCCCTCCTCGGCGTCCCGCTGGTGCCCCGCGGCCGCACCGGCCCCGTCGTGGAGTGCGCCGCCTGCCGCACCCACTTCGGCACCGAGGTCCTTCAGCGGCCGACCACCGGCCGCTTCTCCGCGATGCTGCGGGACGCCGTCCACACCGTCGCCCTCGCCGTGCTCGCGGCCGGCGGCACCGGCTCCCGCGAGGTCCTGGACCGGGCCGTGCACGCCGTCCGGTCCGCCGGCTACGCCGACTGCACGGCCGTCCAGCTCGTCGACCTGGTCGAGGCCCTGGAGGCCGACACCGGACGGTTCATGCCCGAGATCAACCCCGAGGGCGCCCTCCTCGCCATCGAGATCCACGAGGCCGTCGCACCGCTCACCCCGCACCTGGAGCCCGCGGGCCGGGAGACGCTCCTGCTCCAGGCGGCCCGGATCGCGCTCGCCGACGGCGGCTACAGCCCGGCCGAGCAGGAGGTCCTGGGCACCGTCGGCACCGCGCTCGGCCTCCCGCCCGAGGACGTCCTGCGGCTCCTCGCCACCGCCCGGACCGTCTCCTGAACTCAGGGCACGATGTTCTGGTTGAGCCGGAACACGTTGTCGGGGTCGTAGCGGCGCTTCACCTCCCGCAGCCGGTCGTAGTTCTGCCGGTAGTTCACCCGGACCCGGTCCTGGTCGTCGGTGTCCATGAAGTTCACGTACCCGCCCGCCTCGGTGTGCGGGCGCAGCGCCCGGTCGTAGGCGCGGCTCCAGGCCACGTTCGCCTCCGTCCCCGACGGGTCGGTCCAGGTCGCGCCGAAGGCGTGCGAGAGGTCCGCGTCCCGGTAGGCGAAGGCGGTCTCCTCCGGCCCGACCCGGTGGCAGGCCCCGTCGATCGGGAAGAGCGCCGTGTCCGTCTCCATGGTCGGAATGGTCGCCCCGTACTCCGCGTGCACGGCGGCCGCCCCGGCGGACAGGCCGCGGCTGAAGTTCCCCTTCCAGTAGTGGTAGAGCCCCGGGGGCAGATCCTCGTCGAAGAGCGTGTTGATCACCGGGTACGGCAGCCGGTCCATGAAGCGGCCCACCACGGGACCCAGCCCGTCGAGGAGGGGCAGGACCTTGCCGTCCTGGTCGCGGGGGCCGGTGAAGCAGGTGAAGGCGGCGCAGATCGGACGGCCGTGCCAGCGCTCGGGCAGGAACGGCACCTCCGGGCCGAGGGCGAGCACCAGGATGATGTTCAGCTCCTCCGGTGCGGCGGTGGCCGCCTCGTACCAGGCGCGGATCACCGCCTCGTCCAGCGGGTAGCAGGTCAGCCCGCCGAAGACGTCCGTCACCGGGTGCAGCCGGTGCACGAACTCGGTCACCACCCCGAAGTTGCCGCCGCCCCCGCGCAGCGCCCAGTACAGGTCGGAGTGGCGCTCGGCGTCGCAGGAGACGAGGGTGCCGTCGGCGGTGACGACCTCCGCGCCGACCAGGTTGTCGCAGCTCAGGCCGTAGCGGCGGGCGAGGTGCCCCATGCCGCCGCCGAGGGTGAGGCCCGCGACCCCGGTCGTGGAGATCACCCCGCCGGTGGTCGCGAGCCCGAAGGCGTGGGTGGCGTGGTTGAAGTCGCCCCAGGTGGCGCCGCCGCCGGACCGGGCGGTCCTGGCCTCTGGGTCGACCCGTACCTCCCGCATCGGGGAGAGGTCGACCACCAGGCCGTCGTCGACCGTGCCGAAGCCGGCGACCGAGTGGGAGCCGCCGCGCACGGCGAGCGGGAGGTTCCGCTCCCGCGCGTGCCGGACCGCCGCGATCACGTCCCCGGCGTCCACGGCGTGGACGACGACGGCGGGCCGGCGGTCGTGCAGGGCGTTGTAGACCCGCCGGGACTCCTCGTACGAGGGGTCGCCGGGGGTGACGACGGTGCCGCGCACGGCACCGCGGAGCGCGTCCAGGGTGTCCGTCGTTGTGGTCATGCCTCCGGTGTACGCGGGCGGGCGCGGCGGCCGCATCGTCAGGATCGCCCATTCCCGCGGGCCGGCCCGGATGGGCCGTTCAGACCAGGCCGTGCGCGGAGGCGTAGGCGGTGGCGGCGGCGCGGGAGGAGACGCCCAGCTTGGCGAAGACGTTGTTGAGGTGCCGGGCGACGGTGTGCTCGCTGATGACGAGGGTGCGGGCCACGCCCTTGTTCGTCGCGCCCTGGGCGACCAGCCGCAGCACCTCGGCCTCCCGGGCGGTCAGCCCGCCGGGCAGCCGGCGCCGGGACGCCGCCGAAAGGAGTGCGGCGGCCCGGCGGGCGTCGGGCCCGGCGCCGAGCCGCCCGAAGCCGTCCCGGGCGAAGGCCAGTTCGAGCCGGGCGGCCTCCTCGTCGCCGGCGGCCCGGTCCGCCGCCGCGATCAGCATCCGCACCTGCGCCGCCTCGTACGGCACCCGCAGCCGCAGCCACCCGTCGAGCGCCCGCCGCAGCACCGGCAGCGCCTCCTCGGGGCCCGAGGCCAGCGCCACCGCGCCCGCCGCCGTGTCCGCGAAGGCCCGGAGCAGGGGCACCTCGCCGGCCAGGACGTCGAGCTCCGCCGCCGCGTCCGCCGCCTCCCGTACGGCTCCGACGGCGAGCGCGACCTCGGTACGGGCGGCGAGGAGACGGGCCCGGGCCAGCGGGTCCTGCCGACCGTCCTGGCAGGCCAGGGCCAGACGAAGGCCGGCCTCCGCGGCGGCCGCACGGCCCTGCGCGAGCCGGAGCAGAGCGAGCCCCGGCTGCGGGAGCCGGCCCAGCTCGTGGGCGTGGGCGTAGGAGCGGGTGGCCTCGTCGAGCCGGCCCTGCCGGCGCTGCACGTCACCGGCGACGCAGTACGCGGCGGCCGCCGCCTCCAGGCAGTCGACCGGCACCTCCCGGCAGGCCCGCGCGGCCTCCTCCTCTGCGGTCGGCCACTCCCCGAGGAGGTCCAGGACCTCGACCCGGTGGGCCCGGCACACCCCGCGGAAGGGGTTCTCGCCGGTGCCCGTCGTGGCGCACCACTCCATCGCGGTACGGGTCCACTCGGCGGCCCGCCCCAGGTCGGCGGCCTCCATGCACTGGGTGAGGGCCAGGCAGTACAGCCAGCCCGTGGCGAAGCTGCTCAGCTCGCCCGCCTCGGCCGCGCACATCGCCTCGTCGAGGAGCCCGAGCCCTTCCGTGCGGCGGCCCTGGGCGAGCAGGACGGCGCAGGTGGCCTGACGGCTGAGCGCCAGCAGGTCGGGGTCGCCGGAGCGCTCGGCGAGCCGGGTCATCCGCTCGGCCGCGGCCAGCGCGGCGGCCGTGTCGCCGCGGGCGGTGGCCTCCTCGGCGTCGGTCCAGGCGAGGAAGGTCTGCTCGGGACAGGGCGGCAGCCCGTCCAGGTGGTGGCGGGCGCGGTGCAGCCAGCCGGCGGCGACGGCGGGCCGGCCCAGACCCGCGTACTCGTAGTGGAGCCACCAGGCGTCCGTCCCCGCGCCCCGGTGGTCACCGGCCGCCACATGGGCGGCGTGCGCCCGCAGCCGGGCCGTGACGGACTCCTCGACGTGCCCGGACCACCAGGCCGCGTCGGAGAGCGCGCTCAGGTCGTCGGCGGTCAGCGCCTCGTCCGGGTGCCGGTCGCGGGCGTGCAGCAGCGTGTACGCCTCGGCCCAGGCCTCGCGGGCCACCGCGGCCCGGGCCTGCCCGGCGCGGTCGGTCACGGGTGCGGACACGGTCCTCACCCCTTTCGCTCCCTCCAGCGTAGGACCGTACGGCGGGAGGGGGCACCCCATGGGCGCCCCCTCCTCACACGGTGTGCCGCCGTGCGGTCAGTCGATCGCGCCGCTCGCGCGGAGCATGTCCTCGCGCTCGACGATCTTCACGCGCTCGCGGCCCTGCGGCTCGCCCAGCGCCTTCTCGGCGGCGTCGAGCTTGTACCAGCCGTCCCACGTCGTGTACGTGAGGCCCTTCTCCTCCAGGAAGGCGACGACCGCGTCGGTCTCCGGGCTCGCCGGGGTGAGGAGCCGGCCGGCGGCGAAGTCCTCCAGGAGGTTCGCGACGGTCTCGTTGGCGTCGCCCTTGGTGTGGCCGATGAGGCCGACGGGGCCGCGGCGGATCCAGCCGGTGACGTAGGTGGAGGGCATCGGCTCCGTGCCCTCCATCACCCGGCCGCCCTCGTCCGGGACGGTGCCGCTGACGGTGTCCCAGGGCAGCTTGGGCAGCTCGTCGGAGAGGTAGCCGACGGCGCGGTAGACGGCCTGGACGTCCCAGTCGGTGGTGACGCCGGTGCCCTTCACGTTGCCGGTGCCGTCGAGCTCGGTGCGCTCGGTGCGCAGGCCGACGACCTCGCCGTTCTCGCCGAGGATCTCGACGGGGGACTCGAAGAAGTGCAGGAAGAGCTTGTGCGGGCGGTCGCCGACGTCGCGGATCGCCCAGTTCTCCAGGGTCTTGGCGACCATGTCGGTCTGCTTGTTCTTGCGCCGCTCGGCGATCGAGCCCTCGTCGTAGTCGATGTCCTCGGGGTTGACGATGACCTCGATGTTGGGGGAGTGGTCCAGCTCGCGCAGCTCCATGGGGCTGAACTTGGCCTGGGCCGGGCCGCGGCGGCCGAAGACGTGGATCTCCTTGGCCCGGTTGGCCTTGAGGCCGTCGTGGACGTTGGCCGGGATCTCGGTCGGCAGCAGCTCGTCGGCGGTCTTGGCGAGGATGCGGGCGATGTCGAGGGCCACGTTGCCGACGCCGAGGACGGCGACCTTCTCGGCGGACAGGTCCCAGGTGCGCGGGACGTCCGGGTGGCCGTCGTACCAGGAGGCGAAGTCGGCGGCGCCGAGCGAGCCCTTCAGCTCCACGCCGGGGATCCTCAGCTCGCGGTCGGCCATGGCGCCGGTGGAGAAGATCACCGCGTCGTAGAAGGCGCGCAGGTCGTCGAGGTGGACGTCGGTGCCGTAGTCGATGTTGCCGAAGAGGCGGACCTGCGGCTTGTCGAGGACCTGGTGGAGGGCGGTGATGATGCCCTTGATCCGCGGGTGGTCGGGGGCGACGCCGTAGCGGATCAGGCCGAAGGGGGCCGGCATCCGCTCGAAGATGTCGATGGACACGCCCGGCTCGGCGGCGGTGTCGGACTTCAGCAGCGCGTCGGCGGCGTAGATGCCGGCGGGGCCGGCGCCGACGATCGCGACCCGGAGGGGGCGGGGCATGACTGGTTCCCTTCGCATACGGGGTGCGGCGGAGCCGCCGGCACTTAGGCCACCCTAAATAATCATGTGAGCGGAGTGGTACCCGACCCCGGTCTATGCCCCCATAAGGCCGACTTATGACTTCCCAAAGTCTGGGCTTGGGGTCGATGTACCCCTCGGCCCCTCAGCCCCTCGCCAGGACGAGGGCCAGCACGCCGGCCGCGAGGAGGAGGGCGCCCGCCAGGACCCACCACGGCGGGGTCCCGGTCGTGCTCCTCGCGCGCCCGTGCGGGGCGGCGGTCCGGAGGGCGCTGGTCGTGACCAGCTCGGCGCCGTCGGGGGCCGGGGTCTCGGGCAGGGCGGCGGTCACCGCCTCGGCGAAGGCGAGCGCGGCGGCCTCGCTCACCTCGGTGACCCGGTAGATCGTGGGCTCGTTCGCGCCCGAGGCCGTGAGGACGATCGCGACGGACCGCCCCTCGGCGTGGACGAAGGAGATCGCCGCCAGCGGGATGTGGTGCTCCTTGTCCGGGCGGTGCAGGGTGACCGGGCCGCCCGCGAAGTGGAGAACCGATTCTCCACCGCGGAGGACGAGAGAAGGGGTGGCCGTCATCCGTCCGTGTTCCTCCGTCGCCGTCGGTCGGTCCCGGGGCGTCTCCGGGCGACGGGGTGACGCTCCCGCACCGATCGTAGGGGGACCGGTACGCCCCGCACCATCTCCGGCCCCCGCGGCGGGCACGGGCGGGGCCGTTCCGCGCGCCCCCGGCGCGCGCCCCGGCGTACGTCGGAGCGAAAACGAGGGGCGCCGCGGGAACAACTCCGCGGCGGCCCGGTACGGCCGTTCGAGAATCCCCCGGATTTACGGGAGTTCATCGTTTTCCCGCCCGACCCGACGGCCGCGAATCGAATTATCCGCTCGAACATCCCTGCCGGGTGGCGTGCGGGAACGGCGCGAACTCCCTTGGCGCGTCCGACGATTCTACGGATCACGGGTCACCCGGGAGTGGGGAAGCGGGAAATGGATTCAGAAAGGCATACGTTGGTGAAGGAAGACACCAGAGAGAACGATCGCGGGGGAAGCGGGAGCGGCGCACGGAGCGGGAGAAACACGGGAACGGCAGCGGGAACGGCACGGCGACGGCGCGAAGGGAGAGCCCCCACCGCCCGGAATCCGCGCCCGGCACCTGTGACCGGCCCGCCCGCCCCGCCTCGGCTCCCCCGCGAGGGACACCGCACGGCGGACCCGGCCCGGCACGCCACCGGGCTCCTGTCCGCCGGGGAGGAGGGCCGGTCATGCCACTGCCGATCGGGGCGTACGTCGTGGAGATCCGCACCGGGCGGGTCGCGAGAGTGATGGGCCACGAGGGCCCCTACGTCCAGATCCGCCCGCTCGGCGGCGGACGGGAATGGGACGTGACCCCGGAGGAGGTCCGCGAGGCCACCTCCGCGGAGCGCCTCAGCGCCGCCACCGCCCACGCCAACGCCCGCAGCCGCGGCGAGGTCCCCTGAACCCGGCCCCCGCCCCGTACGACCCCTGCCGGCGCACCCACGCCCGCCGCCGGACGCCCCGCGAATCGCCGGACCCGGACCCGGACCCGGACCCGCGGCCCCGTCGGCGCACCCGCGCCCTGCCGTCGGGCACCCCGCGAACCGCCAGGCCCGGCTCAACGGCTCGCCGGCGCACCCGTGCCCGCCGCCGGACGCCCCGCGCCCCGCCAGGCCCGGGTCCACGGCCCGCCCTTGTGCCCGCCCCCCGCCCTTGTGCCCTCCCCCCCGTACCCGTACCCGCCGCCGTGCCCGCACCCCACCCGCACCGCGCCCCGCCGCCGGATCCCCCGCGCCCCGCCGGACCCGGTCCACGCCCCCGCCGGCGGTTCGAGCGGCATCCGGCGGCCGGGGCCGGCCCGGCGTACGGGAGAATGGGTCCATGAGTCTGTTCCGCGACGACGGCATCGTGCTGCGCACCCAGAAGCTGGGTGAAGCGGACCGCATCATCACCCTCCTCACGCGCGGTCACGGCCGCGTGCGCGCCGTGGCGCGCGGCGTGCGCCGCACCAAGTCCAAGTTCGGCGCGCGCCTCGAACCCTTCTCCCACGTGGACGTGCAGTTCTTCGCCCGCGGCAGCGAGCTCGTCGGCCGCGGCCTTCCGCTCTGCACCCAGAGCGAGACCATCGCCCCGTACGGCGGCGGCATCGTCACCGACTACGCCCGCTACACCGCCGGCACCGCGATGCTGGAGACCGCGGAGCGCTTCACCGACCACGAGGGCGAGCCGGCCGTGCAGCAGTACCTGCTGCTCGTCGGCGGGCTGCGGACCCTCGCCCGCGGCGAGCACGCCCCCCACCTCGTCCTGGACGCCTTCCTCCTCCGCTCCCTCGCCGTCAACGGCTACGCCCCCTCCTTCTCGGACTGCGCCAAATGCGGCCTCGAAGGACCGAACCGGTTCTTCTCGGTCGCGGCGGGCGGCGTCATATGCGGCGACTGCCGGGTCCCCGGAAGCGTCGTACCCTCGGCGGAGGCCATCGGCCTGCTCAGCGCGCTGCTCACCGGCGACTGGGCGACGGCGGACGCGTGCGAGCCGCGTCACGTCAGGGAGGGCAGCGGCCTCGTGTCCGCCTATCTGCACTGGCACCTGGAGCGCGGCCTGCGCTCCCTGCGGTACGTCGAGAAAAGCTAGGAGATCCATCGCATGGCCATCGCACGACTCCTCGGGCGCCAGCGCCGGGAGTACAGGACCCCCGAGCCGCACCCGTCCGGCGCCCGCCCGCCGAAGCTCCAGCCGGAGCTCGTGCCGGAGCACGTCGCGATCGTCATGGACGGCAACGGGCGCTGGGCCAAGGAGCGGGGGCTGCCGCGCACCGAGGGCCACAAGGTCGGCGCCGAACAGGTCCTCGACGTCCTCCAGGGCGCCATCGAGATGGGCGTGGGGGCGATCTCGCTGTACGCCTTCTCCACCGAGAACTGGAAGCGCTCGCCCGAGGAGGTGCGCTTCCTGATGAACTTCAACCGCGACTTCATCCGCAAGACCCGCGACCAGCTCGACGAGCTCGGCATCCGGGTGCGCTGGGTGGGCCGCATGCCCAAGCTGTGGAAGTCGGTCGCCAAGGAGCTCCAGGTCGCCCAGGAGCAGACCAAGGACAACACCAGGCTCACGCTGTACTTCTGCATGAACTACGGCGGCCGCGCCGAGCTCACGGACGCGGCGCAGGCGCTCGCGGAGGACGTGAGGGCGGGCCGCCTCGACCCGGCGAAGATCACCGAGAAGACGGTCCAGAAGTACCTCTACTACCCGGACATGCCGGATGTCGACCTCTTCCTGCGGCCCAGCGGCGAGCAGCGCACCTCCAACTACCTGATCTGGCAGAGCGCGTACGCCGAGATGGTCTTCCAGGACGTGCTGTGGCCCGACTTCGACCGCCGCGACCTGTGGCGGGCCTGTGTCGAGTACGCCCAGCGCGACCGCCGCTTCGGCGGCGTCGACCCGGCCGACCTGGCCGTCCTCGACAAGGCGTAGCCACGACACACGCGTGGGCCCGCACCGGAATCCGTCCGGTGCGGGCCCCTCCGCATGTCAGGTCTCAGCTCACTTCGCCGCGCACTCCGCGCAGGTGCCGAAGATCTCGACCGTGTGCGCCACGTTCACAAATGCGTGCTCCGCCGCGACGGCCTCGGCCCACTGCTCCACCATCGGGCCCTCGACCTCGACGGCCTTGCCGCAGGCGCGGCAGACCAGATGGTGGTGGTGGTCGTCGGACGAGCAGCGCCGGTACACGGTCTCGCCGTCGCTGGTGCGCAGCGCGTCCACCTCGCCCGCGTCCGCCAGGGACTGCAGGGTGCGGTAGACGGTGGTCAGGCCGACGGAGTCGCCGCGGTGCTTGAGCATGTCGTGCAGCTCCTGGGCGCTGCGGAACTCGTCCACCTCGCTCAGTGCCGCCGCCACGGCGGCGCGCTGCCTGGTCGAGCGACCGCGTACGGGGGGTCCTGCCGTCACCACGGGGGCCTCCTTGATGTTTCCGTTGCCCCTGCCATTCTGCCAGTACCCCCTGCGCCGGATCAGACCTTCACGTCGTCCGACGGCTTCCGGGTGGCGGGGACGCAGCGGGCGTTGCAGTCCGCCGCGGCCTGCTCGGCGGCCTTGGCCCGGCGCCGGGCGAGCGGGGTGGCGAGCAGGGCCAGGGCGATGAAGACGCCGATCGCGAGCAGGACGATGGTCGCGCCGGGCGGCACGTCCTGGTAGTACGAGGTGATCGTGCCGGACAGGGTGACGCCGGTGCCGATCAGCACGGCCAGGGCGAACGTGGTCCTGAACGACCGGGAGAGCTGCTGGGCCGCCGCGACCGGCACCACCATGAGCGCGCTGACCAGGAGCAGGCCGACGACGCGCATGGCGACCGTGACCGTGACCGCGGCGGTGACCGCGATGAGCAGGTTCAGGGCGCGCACCGGCAGGCCGGTGACCCGGGCGAACTCCTCGTCCTGGCTGACGGCGAAGAGCTGGCGGCGCAGGCCGACCGTCACCAGGAGCACGAACCCGGCCAGGACGCTGATCGTGGTGACGTCCTCGGTGGAGACCGTCGACAGCGAGCCGAAGAGGAACGAGCTGAGGTTGGCGTTGGAGCCGGTCGGCGAGAGGTTGATCAGCAGGACGCCGCCCGCCATGCCGCCGTAGAAGAGCAGCGCGAGCGCGAGGTCGCCGCGGGTCTTGCCGTACGACCGGATCAGCTCCATGGCGACGGAGCCGACGATGGCGACGAGGGTCGCCATCCACACCGGGTTGGTGTTCATGAGGAAGCCGAGGCCGACACCGGTCATGGCGACGTGGCCGATGCCGTCGCCCATGAGCGCCTGCCGGCGCTGGACGAGGTAGACGCCGACGGCGGGGGCGGTGATGCCGACGAGCACGGCCGCGAGGAGCGCCCGCTGCATGAAGGCGGGTTCGAGGAAGTCCATGGTCAGTTCAGCGCCTTCAGGTCAGCAGTCCGGTGCGCAGCGGTTCGTCGGCCGCGTGGGGGTGGACGTGGTCGTGGCCGGGCAGGGCATGCTGGCCGACGGCCTGCGGCGGCGGGCCGTCGTGGACGACGCAGCCGTCGCGGAGCACGACCGCGCGGTCGATCAGCGGCTCCAGGGGGCCCAGCTCGTGTAGGACGAGGAGGACCGACGTACCGCCGGCGACCTGTTCGCGCAGGGTCGCGGCGAGGATCTCCTGGCTGGCGAGGTCGACGCCGGCCATCGGCTCGTCCATGATCAGGAGTTCGGGCTCGGAGGCGAGCGCGCGGGCGATGAGGACCCGCTGGTGCTGGCCGCCGGAGAGCGCGGAGACGGAGTCCTGGGCGCGGTCGGCGAGGCCGACCAGCTCCATGGCCCGGAGGATCGCGGCCCTGTCCGCCTTGGACGGCAGACCGAAGCGGCGGCGGGCCAGGCGGCCGGAGGCGACGACCTCGCGGACGGTGGCGGGCACGCCGGCGGAGGCGGTGGTGCGCTGCGGTACGTAGCCGACCCTGGCCCAGTCGCGGAACCGCTTCTGCTCGGTGCCGAACAGCTCGATGGTGCCGCCGGTCAGCGGCACCTGGCCGATGACGGAGCGGACGGCGGTGGACTTGCCGGAGCCGTTGGCGCCGAGCAGGGCGACGACCTCACCGCGGTGGACGGTGAGGTCGACGCCCCGGAGGACGGGGCGGGCGCCGAGGGCGGCGGTGGCTCCGCGGACGGAGATGACGGGCGCGTCGCTCACGGGTGCCTCCTGCGTACGGGGGTGGATCACTTGGCGCCGAGGGCCTTCTGCAGCGCGGCGAGGTTCGCGCGCATGACCTCGATGTAGTCATCGCCCTTCGACTGGTCCGTGATTCCCTCCAGCGGGTCGAGCACGTCGGTCTTCAGTCCGGTGTCGGCGGCGAGGGTCTTCGCGGTCTTGTCGCTCGCGAGCGTCTCGAAGAAGACGGTGGTGACCTTGTCGGCCTTCGCGATGTCCTGGAGTTCCTTGATGCGGGCGGGGCTCGGCTCGGACTCGGGGTCCATGCCGGAGATGCCCTCCTGCTCCAGGTGGTAGCGCTCGGCGAGGTAGCCGAAGGCGGAGTGGGTGGTGATGAAGGTGCGGGTCTCGGTGTTCTTGAGGCCCTTCTCGAAGGCGGTGTCCAGGGCGCCGAGCTTCTCCACGAGGGCGGCGGTGTTCGCCTGGTAGTCGGCGGCGTGGGCCGGGTCCGCCTTCTCCAGGGCGGTGCCGACGCCCTTGGCGACCTCGGCGTACTTCACGGGGTCGAGCCAGATGTGCGGGTCGGTGCCGGCCTCGGAGCCGTGGTCGTCGTGGGACTCCTCGCCCTCGTGGGACTCCTCGCCCTCGTGGCCGTGGTCGTGGCCTTCGCCGGCTTCGGTGCCGTGGGCTTCGAGGGTGGTGAGGGTGGCGGCGTCGATCGTGTTCTTCACGCCGGCCTGGGCGATGGCCTCGTCGACGGCGGGCTGGATGCCCTTGAGGTAGAGGATGACGTCGGCCTTGCCGAGCTCGCCGATCTGCTTCGGCTTGAGCTCCAGGTCGTGGGGTTCGACGCCGGGCTTGGTGAGCGTGTTGACGGCCACGTGGCCGCCGCCTATCTGCTCGGCCAGGTACTGCATGGGGTAGAACGACGCGACGACGTCCAGCTTGCCGTCGGTGCCCTTGTCGGCGGCCGAGGAGCTTCCGCCGCAGGCGGAGAGGGTGACGAGACCGAGGGCGACGGCTCCGGCGACGGCGGTGGCGGGTATCAGACGGCGTACGTTCATGACACTCATTTTCAACAAAATTGGAAACGGTTGTCAATTGCCTTGCACGGCTCCCGGGTGTGGCCCTGCCCACCCTCCACCCCGCCCCCGCCCGAGGCCGAACCGATTTGATAACCCGCCCATGGGCGCCGGTAACCTGAGGCATTCGCACTTCGTCGTCGTAATGAAGAGAGCACCGTGGCCGCCGACAAGATCGACACCATCGTCAGCCTCAGCAAGCGCCGTGGCTTCGTTTTCCCCTGCAGTGAGATCTACGGTGGTCAGCGCGCCGCCTGGGACTACGGGCACCTGGGCGTCGAGCTCAAGGAGAACATCAAGCGCCAGTGGTGGCGTTACATGGTCACCTCGCGCGAGGACGTCGTCGGCATCGACTCGTCGGTCATCCTGGCCACCGAGGTCTGGGAGGCCTCCGGCCACGTCGCGACCTTCACCGACCCGCTGACCGAGTGCACCTCCTGCCACAAGCGCTTCCGCGCCGACCACCTGGAGGAGGCGTACGAGGAGAAGCACGGCCGTCTCCCCGAGAACGGCCTCGCCGACCTCAACTGCCCCAACTGCGGCAACAAGGGCACCTTCACCGAGCCCAAGCAGTTCTCCGGCCTGCTCTCCACCCACCTCGGCCCGACCCAGGACAGCGGCTCCGTCGCCTACCTGCGCCCCGAGACCGCCCAGGGCATCTTCACCAACTTCTCCCAGGTCCAGACGACCGCGCGCAAGAAGCCCCCGTTCGGCATCGCGCAGATGGGCAAGTCCTTCCGGAACGAGATCACTCCGGGCAACTTCATCTTCCGGACCCGCGAGTTCGAGCAGATGGAGATGGAGTTCTTCGTCAAGCCGGGCGAGGACGAGCAGTGGCAGGAGTACTGGATGCAGCAGCGCTGGAACTGGTACACCGGCCTCGGCCTGCGCGAGGAGAACATGCGCTGGTACGAGCACCCGCAGGAGAAGCTCTCCCACTACTCGAAGCGCACCGCCGACATCGAGTACCGCTTCTCCTTCGGCGGCAGCGAGTGGGGCGAGCTGGAGGGCGTCGCCAACCGCACCGACTACGACCTGAGCGCCCACTCCAAGGCCTCCGGCGCCAACCTGACCTACCTGGACCAGGAGTCCGGCGAGCGTTACACGCCGTACGTCATCGAGCCCGCCGCCGGTGTCGGCCGCACCATGCTCGCCTTCCTCCTCGACGCGTACACCGAGGACGAGGCCCCCAACGCCAAGGGCGTCATGGAGAAGCGCGTCGTGCTCCGCCTCGACCACCGCCTGGCCCCGGTCAAGGCCGCGGTCCTGCCGCTCTCCCGCAACCCGCAGCTCTCCCCGAAGGCCAAGGGCCTCGCGGCGGACCTGCGCCAGAACTGGAACATCGACTTCGACGACGCCGGCGCCATCGGCCGCCGCTACCGCCGCCAGGACGAGATCGGCACGCCGTACTGCGTCACCGTCGACTTCGACACCCTTGAGGACGACGCGGTGACCGTGCGCGAGCGCGACACCATGAAGCAGGAGCGCGTCTCCCTCGACCAGATCCAGAGCTACCTGGCCACCCGCCTCATCGGCTGCTGACCTCCACGGTCGTCCACGGCAGAGCCCCCGGTCCGGAGCGTCGGACCGGGGGCTCTCCCGTACGTGAGGAACTCAGGCCGCGGCAGCCGCCGCCGCTGCCTCCGCCTCGGCCTGCCGCCGGGCCCCCTCGGCCGCCCGGCGCTTGCCGAACCAGGCCGTCCAGACGCCGAGCGCGCCGAGCACGGCGTAGAGCATGACCGGGCTGACCACCACCATGGTGTCGGTCGGCAGGGCGTACGCCAGCGCGATCCGCACCGCCGCCTCCGCCACGTACGCCACGCCCCACACCAGCGTCATCGTGCGCATGGTGGAGCGGAAGCCCTCGTACTGCCACAGCCCGTTCCACCAGGCGGTGGACTCCGGGGTGCCGTCGGTGGCGAACTTCCGACCGAAGTAGAACATCAGCGGGCGCGGCGCGAGCAGGGTGACGAGACAGAGCAGCCCGAACAGGCCGGTCACGCCGGAGTCCTTGATCAGCAGTGCGCGGGCGGTGTGCGCGCCGATCAGCGAGACGAGGGCGGTGATCACCAGGAAGACCAGGGTGACGAGCGCGAACTCGTCGAGCTTGCGCCGCCAGGCCACCATGATCGCGCTGTCGAGCACCGGCCAGGCGCTGCTGAGCAGCAGCGCCGAGAACTCGGACCAGCCGTGGTCCCCGGTCAGGACGTTGTACGTGACGATCGGCGCCACCACGTTGAGGCCGATGGTCAGGAACCAGCCGAGCGCGGCGGCCTTTCCGGAGCGGGCCGGCGGTCCGGCGGGCTGTTCGGTGACGGACATGGTGCGTTCCCCCTGAGGTGTGTGGTCGGGGAAACGTTAGTCAGGTGCAGGACAGGAAGAGGGAAACTCCGGGCCAAATGATCTTCAAGGCCGGCGCAGCGCCCGCAGGACCAGGGAGACGACGGCCCGGAAGGCCGTCTCGATGCCCGGCGCGGACCAGTCGGCGGCGTGGGCCGGGTCGTGGAAGCGGTCGGTGGCGTCGAAGACGGCGCGGGCGGTGACGGCGACATCGGGATCGGGGGAGGCGAAGATCCCGTCCCGGACCCCGTCCGCGAGGATGGCGGCGATCTGCTCCACCAGGTGCTCCACGTGCCGGTCGACCACCGCGCTGTTCTCGCCGATGAGGACCATGAACGTCGCCATCAGCTCCGGGTCGCCGCCGGCCTTCTGCCGCTTGAGCGCGAAGAGGCGGTCCAGCCAGCCGGACAGCCGCTCGTCGGCGGGGCCCGGACCCTCGGCGTACGGGCGGAGCTCGACGACGTTCCGCTCCAGCCACCGCTCGGTGACCGCCTCGCGCAGCGCCGCCTTGGTGCGGAAGTGGCGGTAGACGCTGCCGTGGCTGACGCCGAGCGCCCGGGCCACGTCCACGACCGTCGCCTTCGCGGGGCCGTACCGCCGCAGCACCTCCTCGGTGGCTTCGAGGATGCGCTCGGCGGTGAGGGTTTCGGTGGCGGCCATGCACTGACAGTACCTGTCAGTGCTCGCTGTCCAGGTGTGCCATCTGCGCGGCCGGATAGCGCTCGCCGGCGGCGGCGCCGGCCGGGACGGCCTCCTCGATCGCGGCCAGGTCGGCCGCGTCGAGGACGACGTCCAGGGCGCCCAGCGCCTCGGCGAGCCGGGTCCGGGTCCGGGCGCCGACCAGCGGCACGATGTCCTCGCCCTGCGCCAGGACCCAGGCGATCGCGGTCTGCGCGACCGAGACGCCCTTGGCCTCGGCGACGGCCCGCAGCCGCTCCACCAGGTCGAGGTTGCGGTGCAGGTTCTCGCCCTGGAACCGCGGGCTCATCCCCCGGAAGTCACCGGCCGACAGAGCGCGGTCGCGGGTGAAGTGGCCGCTGATCAGGCCGCGGGAGAGGACCCCGTACGCGGTGACGCCGACGCCCAGCTCGCGGGCGGCCGGCAGGATCTTCTCCTCGATGCCCCGGGAGATCAGCGAGTACTCGATCTGGAGGTCCGCGATCGGCGCGACGGCGGCGGCCCGGCGCAGGGTGTCCGCACCGACCTCGGAGAGGCCGATGTGCCGCACGTGCCCGGCCTCGACCAGCTCGGCGATGGCGCCGACGGTCTCCTCGACCGGCACGTCCGGGTCGACGCGGGCGATCCGGTAGACGTCGATGTGGTCGGTGCCGAGCCGCTGGAGCGAGTACGCGGCGAAGTTCTTCACCGCGTCCGGCCGCCCGTCATACCCGGTGAACCCGCCCTCGACCGTTCGCAGCGCACCGAACTTCACGCTGGTCAAGGCCTGTTCGCGCAGGGCGGCGGGTGCGGTCCGCAGGGCCTCGTTGATGAGCAGCTCGTTGTGGCCCATCCCGTAGAAGTCGCCGGTGTCGAGCAGGGTCACGCCGGCCTCCAGGGCCGCGTGGATGGTCGCGATCGACTCGGCCCGGTCAGCCTCGCCGTACAGCGCGGACATGCCCATGCAGCCGAGCCCGAGCGCGGAGACGGCGGGGCCGGTGGTGCCGAGGGGGCGGGTGGGAAGCATGGCGGTCTCCTGAGGGGAGGAAGGGGAGGGGGCCCTACAACCATGACATGACCGATGACAGATTTCAATATCTGTCATCGGTCATGTGGGGGGGCTGGAAAAACCGGGTGCACCGCCCCGAACCACCCCGCTACGGTGCGGGCATGTTTGCTCACCTCCCGATTTACGAGTGAGAGCGGCGCCGCTCCGGCGGACCGACGACCACCGCACACCTCACCGAAGGGGAGACCCCCGTGGCCAAGAGCCGTAACAACCTCCTCGGCGTGGGCGGACAGCGCAAGAAGCTGTCCCGCGCCGACCAGCAGGGCGCCCGCCAGGGCCGCGCCGCCGACCGCACCTCCGCGGAGGCCCGCAAGCAGGACCTCCTGAAGAAGATGCGCGAGCGCAACCAGAGCGCCGACACCTCGGAGAAGTAACCGACCGGAAGGGCCCGGACCGCACCTGCGGTCCGGGCCCTTCGCCGTGTCCGTTCAGCCGGTGTGCTCCGCCGCCCTCGGCAGCCGGAGGGCGTACAGACCGGCCAGGAGGGCCAGGGTCAGCTGGATCAGGAGGGTCGTGGCCAGGGCCGTGCTCAGGGGGGCCGTCGCGGCCAGGGACAGGAAGAGCGAGCCCAGGGTCGCCACGCCCAGGGCCAGGGCCGACTGCTGGGTCGTCACCAGGACGCCGCTGCCGACGCCCGCGCGGTCCGCCGGGATGTGGGCGAGGACCACCCGGAAGAGGACCGGGAGCTGGAGGCCCTGGCCCAGGCCCGCCGCCGCCATGCCCGGCGCCAGGGTCCACGGGGTGACGTCCGGCCAGGAGCGCAGGACCGTCCACGCCAGCATGCCGAGGCCTGCCGCCTGGAGGACCGCGCCCGCCGGGATCACCCGGGTGCCCCAGCGGGCCACGAGCCGGGGGCCCGCGAGGGAGGCCGCGAAGAAGGCCAGGGCCATCGGGACGAGCGCCGCGCCCGACGCGATCGGGCCCAGCTCCAGGCCCTGCTGGAGGGCCACCGCGATCACCAGGAGGAAGCCGCCGAAGCCGCCCGAGAGGGGCAGGACGAGGGCGAGGGCCCGGCGGAGGGGGAGCAGGCGGAGGAGGGACGGCGGGACGAGGGGGGTGCCGCCCCGGAGTTCCGTGCGCCGCTCCGTGCGCCAGAACGCCGCCGCCAGGAGCGGGAACGCGGCGAGCGCGCCCCACGTCCACAGCGGCCACCCCGCCGCCCTGCCCTCCGTCAGCGGGAGAAGGAGCGAGACCAGGGCGAGGGCCAGGAGGACCGTGCCCCGCACGTCCAGGGGCGCCGGGGCCGCCGCGCGGGTCTCCGGGACCGCGCGGAGTACCAGGGGGAGGGCGAGCAGCACCACCGGCACGTTCACCAGGAAGGCCGCGCGCCAGCCGAGGCCCGCCACGTCGGCGGCGACCAGCAGGCCGCCCAGGATCTGGCCGGAGACGAACGCGAGCCCGTTGGTCGCCCCGTACAGGCCGATCGCCCTCGCCCGGCGGGCGCCCGCCGTCGAGGAGTGAAGGGTCGCGAGCACCTGCGGCAGCAGGAGCGCCGCCGCGGCACCCTGTGCCACCCTGGCCGCCACCAGCGCCCCGGCGCTCGGGGCGAGGCCGCAGAGCAGGGACGTCACGCCGAAGGCCACCAGGCCCGCCAGGAAGAGCCGCCGCCGGCCGAAGAGGTCGCCGAGCCGGCCGCCGAGCACCAGCAGGACCGCGTACGCCAGGCCGTACCCGGCGACGACCAGTTCGAGGAGCGCCTCGCCCGCGCCGAGGTCACGGCCGATCGACGGCAGGGCGACGTTGACGATGAAGAAGTCGACCAGGGGCAGCGCGGCCCCCAGGAGGACGGTGAACAGGCCCAGGGAGCCGAGAGCCGGCGCCGGGGCGGTGCGGGCGAGGGGACGGGGACGGGACGGTCGGGTTGTCGTGGTCACGTTTCCGACCTTCGGCGCCCCGCCCGCCTGGTACCAGAGTCTCCTCATCCTGGTATCAGGACTGCCTGGCACCGGGGTCTGCGGGCGGGCAGTCTGGGATCATGAGCATCGTCGTGACGACCGGGCCCGAGGCCCGGCGGCGGGAACTCGCCGCCTTCCTGCGCAGCCGGCGCGAGCGCCTCACCCCCGAGCAGGTCGGCCTGGTCCGGGGCCGCCGGCGCCGCACCCCCGGCCTGCGCCGCGAGGAGGTCGCCCAGCTCTCCGCCGTCGGCGTCACCTGGTACACGTGGATCGAGCAGGCCCGGGACATCCAGGTCTCACCGCAGGTCCTCGACGCCCTCGCCGGGGCCCTGCTCCTCGACCCGACCGAGCGCGCCCACCTCTTCGCCCTCGCCGGACAGACCGACCCCCGGCCCGGCACCCCCAGCCCGGCCGTCACCCCCGCCGTACGCGCGCTGCTCGACCAGCTGGAGCCCATGCCCGCCGCCGTCCAGAACAGCCGCTTCGACATCCTCGCCCACAACCGGGTCTTCGGGCGGCTCTTCCGCGACCTCGACGCGCTGCCGCCCGAGGACCGCAACACGCTCTGGCTGGCCTGTACCGACCCGGAGTTCCGGGCCGCCATCGCCGACCCGGAGCTCGTCCCCCGTCTCGCGGGCAAGCTGCGCGCCCGGATGGCCGGGTGCATGACCGACCCCGCCTGGAAGCGGCTGGTCCAGCGGCTCGAAGCGGCCTCACCCGAGTTCCGCGAGGTCTGGGCCCGGCACGACGTGGTCTCCTCCGAGGGCCTGGCCAAGGTCGTCCGCAACACCCTCGTCGGACCGCTGGGCTTCGAGCACACCAACCTGTGGCTCGGGCCCGCGCCGGGACCCGTCCTCGTCACCTACGTACCGCTCGACGAGGAGACGCGGGCGGCCTGCGCCCGGCTCCTTGAGCTGGTGACCGGGGAGCGGGAGCCCCGGGCCGCCGCCTGACGGGGACGCGGGGGGCGACGGAGACGACGGAGACGGCGGAGACGGCGGAGACGGGGGAGGCGGAGACGACGGAGGCGTACGGCAGACGGTGGTGGCGGAGACGACGGAGGCGTACGGCAGACGGCTGTTCCCCGCGGTACGGGACAATGGGGCCATGACCGCGTTCTCCCCCCTCTCCATCGGCCCGCACGTCGTGCGGCCCCCGGTGGTGCTCGCCCCCATGGCCGGCATCACCAACGCCCCCTTCCGGACCCTCTGCCGCGAGTTCTCCGGCGGCAAGGGACTGTTCGTGAGTGAGATGATCACGACGCGGGCGCTGGTCGAGCGCAACGAGAAGACGATGCAGCTCATCCGGTTCGACGAGACGGAGACGCCCCGGTCGATCCAGCTGTACGGGGTGGACCCGGTCACCGTCGGCAAGGCGGTGCGGATGATCGTCGACGAGGACCTCGCCGACCACATCGACCTGAACTTCGGCTGCCCGGTGCCCAAGGTGACCCGCAAGGGCGGCGGCTCGGCGCTGCCGTACAAGCGGCCGCTGCTGCGGGCGATCCTCCACGAGGCCGTGACGAACGCGGGCGACCTGCCGGTCACGATGAAGATGCGCAAGGGCATCGACGACGACCACATCACCTATCTCGACGCGGGGCGGATCGCCGTCGAGGAGGGCGTGACCGCCATCGCGCTGCACGGGCGGACCGCTGCCCAGCACTACGGCGGTACGGCCGACTGGGACGCGATCGCGCGGCTCAAGGAGCACGTGCCGGAGATCCCGGTGCTCGGCAACGGCGACATCTGGTCGGCGGACGACGCCGTGCGGATGATGCGCGAGACCGGCTGCGACGGGGTGGTCGTGGGGCGTGGCTGCCTGGGCCGGCCGTGGCTCTTCGCGGACCTGGTGGCGGGCCTTGAGGGCACGGGGGAGTACCGGACGCCGGGTCTGCGGGAGGTCGCGGAGGTGATGGTGCGGCACGCGACGCTGCTCGGCGAGTGGATCGGGGACGAGTCGCGCGGTGTCATCGACTTCCGCAAGCACGTGGCCTGGTACCTGAAGGGCTTCTCGGTCGGTTCGGAGATGCGGAAGCGGCTGGCGATCACCTCGTCCCTGGAGGAGCTGCGCGCTCAGTTGAGCGAGCTCGACCTGGACCAGCCGTGGCCGGTGGGGGCGGACGGCCCCCGGGGGCGTACGTCCGGAAACAACCGGGTCGTCCTGCCGGACGGCTGGTTGAAGGATCCGTACGACTGCGCCGGGGTGAGTGAGGACGCCGAGCTGGACACGTCCGGAGGCTGAGATGTTCGGCCTTCCGAGGGAGTGATCCTCGCCACCCCTGAGGGGGGTGGCGCTCAGATGAGCGCGTTACGGATGGCTGTACCGCTTGAAGGGTGGCACCGGGTGCCACCCTTTTTGTGTTCAGGAGTTGAACGCAAATGCTCACCGATGCCGCTCACCTGAGCGGCTAGTCCCTGGATTGGGTCAAGCGGGCTTCGGGGCGTGAAAGCGGAAGCTTCGCCTCGGTAACTTTCGAAGTGGTGGCGGACGGGTGGTTACGACCGGATGACCGGTAGGCGTACCTCCCCAGAAGCCTTCGATCTGGGTATGTTCCTCGCCGTCAGGGCAGCCAACCGAGTCGTCGAGGAGTCGAGACCCGTGTCGGAAAACAATGATCAGAAGTTCGTGTACGACTTCACCGAGGGCAACAGGGACCTGAAGGACCTGCTCGGTGGCAAGGGGGCCAACCTCGCCGAGATGACCAACCTCGGTCTCCCGGTCCCTCCGGGCTTCACGATCACCACCGAGGCGTGCAAGGTCTACCTCGAGTCCGGCTCGGAGCCCGTCGCCCTGCGCGACGAGGTCTCGGCCCACCTCGACGCCCTTGAGCGGAAGATGGGCAAGAAGCTCGGCCAGGCCGACGACCCGCTGCTCGTCTCGGTCCGCTCGGGCGCCAAGTTCTCCATGCCCGGCATGATGGACACGGTCCTCAACATCGGCCTCTCCGACGTCTCCGTCGAGGGCCTCGCCCGCCAGGCCGACAACGAGCGCTTCGCCTGGGACTCGTACCGCCGCCTCATCCAGATGTTCGGCAAGACCGTGCTCGGCGTCGACGGCGAGCACTTCGAGGACGCCCTCGACGAGGCCAAGGCCGCCAAGAAGGTCACCAGCGACACCGACCTGGACGCCGGCGACCTCAAGAAGCTCGTCGAGAAGTTCAAGGAGATCGTGAAGGCCGACACCGGCCGCGACTTCCCGCAGGACCCGCGCGAGCAGATGGACCTGGCCATCAAGGCCGTCTTCGACTCCTGGAACGGCGACCGCGCCAAGCTGTACCGCCGCCAGGAGCGCATCCCGCACGACCTCGGCACCGCCGTCAACGTCTGCTCCATGGTCTTCGGCAACCTCGGCCCGGACTCCGGCACCGGCGTCGCCTTCACCCGCGACCCCGCCTCCGGCCACCAGGGCGTCTACGGCGACTACCTCCAGAACGCGCAGGGCGAGGACGTCGTCGCCGGCATCCGCAACACGGTGCCGCTGGCCGACCTGGAGTCGATCGACAAGAAGTCGTACGACCAGCTGATGCAGATCATGGAGACCCTGGAGACCCACTACAAGGATCTCTGCGACATCGAGTTCACCATCGAGCGCGGCCAGCTCTGGATGCTCCAGACCCGCGTCGGCAAGCGCACCGCCGGTGCCGCCTTCCGCATCGCCACCCAGCTCGTGGACCAGGGCCTGATCGACGAGGCCGAGGCGCTCCAGCGCGTCACCGGCGCCCAGCTCGCCCAGCTGATGTTCCCCAAGTTCGACGAGAACGCGAAGGTCGAGCAGATCGGCCGCGGCATCGCCGCCTCCCCGGGCGCGGCCGTCGGCAAGGCCGTCTTCGACTCCTACACGGCCGTCAAGTGGTCCCGCTCCGGCGAGAAGGTCATCCTGATCCGCCGCGAGACCAACCCGGACGACCTGGACGGCATGATCGCCGCCGAGGGCATCCTCACCTCGCGCGGCGGCAAGACCTCGCACGCCGCCGTCGTCGCCCGAGGCATGGGCAAGACCTGTGTCTGCGGCGCCGAGGAGCTGGAGGTCGACACCAAGCGCCGCCGGATGACCACCGCCTCCGGCGTGGTCATCGAGGAGGGCGACGTCGTCTCCATCGACGGCTCCACCGGCAAGGTGTACGTCGGTGAGGTACCGGTCGTACCGTCCCCGGTCGTCGAGTACTTCGAGGGCCGCATGCACGCCGGCGCCGACGACGCCGACGAGCTGGTCCAGGCCGTCCACCGGATCATGGCCTACGCCGACCGCGTCCGCCGCCTGCGGGTCCGCGCCAACGCCGACAACGCCGAGGACGCCTCCCGCGCCCGCCGCTTCGGCGCCCAGGGCATCGGCCTGTGCCGCACCGAGCACATGTTCCTCGGCGAGCGCCGCCAGTACGTCGAGCGCCTGATCCTCGCGGACACCGACGCCGAGCGCGACGAGGCCCTCAAGGCCCTGCTGCCGCTGCAGAAGAACGACTTCGTCGAGCTCTTCGAGGCGATGGACGGCCTGCCGGTCACGGTCCGCCTGCTCGACCCGCCGCTCCACGAGTTCCTGCCCGACATCACCGAGCTGTCGGTGCGCGTGGCCCTCGCGGAGTCCCGCAAGGAACCGCACGAGAACGACCTGCGCCTGCTCCAGGCCGTGCACCGGCTGCACGAGCAGAACCCGATGCTGGGTCTGCGCGGCGTGAGGCTCGGCCTGGTCATCCCCGGCCTGTTCACCATGCAGGTCCGGGCGATCGCGGAGGCCGCGGCCCAGCGGATCGACGCCAAGGGCGACCCGCGCGTCGAGATCATGATCCCGCTCGTGGGCACCGTCCAGGAGCTGGAGATCGTCCGCGAGGACGCCGAGAAGGTCATCGCCGAGGTCCAGGCGGAGACCGGCGTGGAGCTGAAGCTGGCGCTCGGCACCATGATCGAGCTGCCCCGCGCGGCCGTCACCGCCGGCCAGATCGCCGAGGCCGCCGAGTTCTTCTCCTTCGGCACCAACGACCTCACGCAGACGGTCTGGGGCTTCTCCCGCGACGACGTGGAGGCCAGCTTCTTCACCGCGTACCTGGAGAAGGGCATCTTCGGCGTCAGCCCCTTCGAGACCATCGACAAGGACGGCGTCGGCTCCCTGGTCCGCTCCGCGGTCCAGGCCGGCCGGGCCACCCGCCCCGACATCAAGCTCGGCGTCTGCGGCGAGCACGGCGGCGACCCGGAGTCGGTGCACTTCTTCCACGAGGTCGGCCTCGACTACGTCTCCTGCTCGCCGTTCCGGATCCCGGTGGCGCGTCTGGAGGCCGGTCGTGCGGCCGCCGAGTCGAAGGGCAGCGACAGCCGCTGACCCGAGGGGCTCCGGCCCCGCACAGCCCCCGGGGCCGCCGTCGCCATCCCTTCCGAACCCTCACCGGCGGGCGGCGGTCCCGGATCGAAAGAGGCGGGACGGACACCTTGTGCGGAGGTGTCCGTCCCGTCGTTTTCACGTCAGATTCATGCGCAATTACGCCCGCATTGAATTATTGGAAATTGAACGTCTGTGTTTGCGGGCGTTCGGTCACGGCCCCGGTTTGCGGGCGTTTCGGACGCGACCCCCGGATCCCCACCCGGGGGTCGCGACCTTTTCACAGTGTCGGGCAGGTGAGCCGCAACCCTCGCCGACCGCCGCCGGACGGGCAAAGCCCCCCACGGTCTCCACCACGTCACCTCGGTCCTGAAGGTTTCCTGCCCGACCAGCACAGCATTTCCGTTGGGTGGTGTTCGCCGCGATGCTTTTCAACTGTGGCTGAAACACCCTGGTAACGTGCTGTGATGGCGTGCATACTCGTCGACGGGGTGGTTGCGAGTGCACAGGTGGGGACTTCATGCTTCGTATTCATTTCACCGCGGACGATCTGGCGGGGGTGCGGATCGCCGCCCGTCCTGACGTCCTGTGGGAAACGATTCTCAGCTTTCACCGTTTAAGGGACCGGCGCGGCCCGGTGGTGTTCGGCGGATGGCGTACGGAAACGAGGGCGCGGCTCGGCGGGGAGACCCGGCTGCTCGCCGCTCTTGTCCCCAGTCGTGGTTATTTCCCCGACTTCCTGACCCCGGCGGAGGGCCTCCAGGGCCTCGACGACGGGCTCCAGGCGGTCCGCGCGACCGCGCCGGGCCGGCTCCGCTCGGAGCTGTCCCTGCTGGCCGCCGACCGGAGCGGCGGCCGTACCGTGCCGCACTCGCTGCGGGCCCTCGCCGACGGCGGCCCGGAGCCCTTCGACCGGCTGCTCGGGGCGCTGCGCAGCTACCACCGGGCGGCGGTGGAGCCGTACTGGCCGCACATCCAGGCCCGGGTGGAGGCCGACCGGGCCCGCCGGGGCCGGGCGGTCCTGGACGGCGGCGCGGAGGAGCTGCTCGGCTCGCTGCCGCCGATGCTGACCTGGCGGGCGCCGGTCCTGGAGGCCGCCTACCCGGTCGACCGCGACGTGCACCTGGACGGGCGGGGGCTGCTGCTCCAGCCCTCGTACTTCTGCCGGGGGACGCCGGTGATGCTGCGGGACCCGGCGCTGCCGCCGGTGCTCGTCTACCCGGTGACCCACGGGGAGGCGCCGACGGTCCGCCCGCCGGGCGTCTCCTCGCTGGCGAAGCTGGTGGGCCAGACCCGGGCGGAGGTCCTCCGGGCCATCGGGGACGGCGGGACGACCAGCGAGCTGGCCCGCCGGGCCGGGGTGTCGCTCGCCTCGGCCAGCCAGCACGCGGGCGTGCTGCGGGAGGCCGGCCTGATAGCGACCCTGCGGCACGGCAACGCGGTGCTGCACACGCTGACGCCGCTGGGCGCCGCCCTCCTCGGCGGAGGGCGGGCCCAGCGGCGCGAGGAGCGCTGCTACGCGCGGAACGGGCCGGTCACCTCGTAGGTGATGCCGCCCGAGGAGCTGCCCGTGGTGCCGCGCTGGCTGGAGAAGTACAGCCGCGTGCCGTCGGGCGAGAAGGCCGGTCCGGTGATCTCGGAGCCGGACTGGCCGGTGATCCGCAGGAAGGGCGCGACGGTGTCGTCGGGCGTGATCAGGCAGATCTCCATGTTGCCGCCGTCCTCGGCGATGTAGAGGTCGCCGGAGGAGGAGCCGGTGATGTTGTCCACGCCGGTGAGCGGGGCGGCGCCGCCGGGCACCAGGGAGTCGTCGTAGGCGAGCTCGTAGGTGTTGCTGGTGAGGTTGATCTGCCAGACGCGGTTGTCGCCCTTGGTGGTGAACCAGACCTTGCCGTCGGCGTAGTGGCAGCCCTCGCCGCCGTTGAACTTCTTCGCGCCGGAGACCTGACCGCGGGTGGCCTTCGGGGAGCCGTCCGGGTCGGGGACGTTCGCCCAGGTGAAGGAGCCGGAGGTGGCGGTGCCGGCCTTGAGGACCTGGAGGGTGCCGGAGGAGAGGTCGCCCCAGGTGGCGGGGGCGAAGCGGTAGAAGCAGCCGTCCGACTTGTCCTCGGTCAGGTAGATGACCTGGCGGACCGGGTCGGCCGCGGCGGCCTCGTGGTTGAAGCGGCCCATGGCGGGGCGGCGGACGGCGGCGTTCACGCCCCGCGGGTCGGTCTCGTAGACGTAGCCGGTGTCCACCTCCTCGCAGGACAGCCAGGTGTTCCACGGGGTGGCGCCGCCCGCGCAGTTGCGGTTGGTGTTGGACAGGATGCGGTAGGCGGAGGTGACCGTGCCCGAGGAGTTGAACCTGATGGCGCTCGCGCCGCCGGTCGAGGAGATCTCCGAGTTGGACACGTAGATCCAGCCCGTGCCGTCGGCGAAGCAGGCGCCGCCGTCGGGGGCGTTGTGCCAGGTGTACGAGGTGCCGGGCACGGCCTGGCCGGACCGGGCGATGATCCGGCTGGTGAACCCGGCCGGCAGCATGATGCCGTTCGCGTCCGCCGCGCCGAGCGCCCCGTAGGGGCCGGCGCCGGGCTGGGCGGGGGCCGCGTAGGCGGCGCCCCGCATCAGGGTGCCGCCGAAGGCGGCCGCCGACGTGCCGATGACCGCTCCGCGCAGGAAACTGCGTCGCTCCACGTCTTCTCTCCAGGGGTGTGGTGACCCCCCCGCCGCACGGTCAGCGGCGGGGCCGTGCGCTGGTGAACCTAGGAGCCCGGAGTTGACTGTGCATCAACAATCGGTGACGGGGAAGGGGCGGGCGTGGGGCGGAGAGCCGGTTCCGGGGCCGGGCGGCGCCCCTGACCGGGCCCGGTCGGGACCTTCGGCACTGGGAGACAGGGGAGGGTACGGAGAGACTGGGGCCATGCGCGAAACCCGGGAGCCCGCCGACATCGGCGGCCGCGACGACCTCGACGTGGTGCTGCGCCGCTTCTACACGGCCGCCTTCGCCGACCCCCTCATCGGCCCCTTCTTCACCGAGGTCGCCGGCACGGACCTGGAGGTCCACCTGCCGCGCATCACCGACTTCTGGGAGCGCGCCCTCTTCCGTACCGTCGAGTACGCGCGGGACCCCTTCGCCCCGCACGCGGTGCTGCACGCCGCCCGCCCCCTCGCCGCCGCCCACTTCGGCCGCTGGGTCCAGCTCTGGCAGGCCACCGTCGACGGCCTCCACCGGGGTCCGGTCGCGGACCGGGCCAAGGCGATGGGGGAGCGGATCGCCGTCGCCATGCTGAAGCGGCTCGGCGGCCCCGGCGCGGAGGCGGCGGCGGCCACCGGCGGGACCGGCGGCTTCGTCCCGTCGGCGGCGCTCACCCTGCGCATGCCGACCTGAACGAGAAAACTTCTCCGGAGAGCGATGAGTCCGGGCCGCAAGCCCCGTCCTACCTCTCGACAGCACCGCCACGACGGAGAAGAGAGAGCACACCATGGCCCCGCAGATGATCTTCGTGAACCTGCCCGTGAAGGACCTCGACACCAGCAAGGCCTTCTACGAGAAGCTCGGCTACACGATCAACCCGCAGTTCACCGACGAGACGGCCGCCTGTGTCGTGATCAGCGACGCCATCTTCGTCATGCTGCTCACCGAGGAGAAGTTCCGGGACTTCACCGCCCCCGGCAAGACGGTCGCCGACGCCACGCGCTCCACCGGGGTGCTCCTCTCGCTGAACGCCGAGAGCCGCGAGAAGGCCGACGAACTCGCCGACCGGGCCCTGGAGGCGGGCGGCAGCCCGGCGAAGGAGCCGATGGACCTGGGCTTCATGTACGGCCGCTCCTTCGCCGACCCCGACGGCCACCACTGGGAGGTCTTCTGGATGGACCCGGCCGCCGCCCAGGGCTGAGCCCCGCCGCCCGCCAGGACCGGGCGAGTCACCTCACGTGAGGCGGACCGGATAGACCGTCACCGACACCTCGTCGTCGTCCAGGCACCGCCCCGTCACCAGGTCGAAGCGCTGCTTCAGGAGCGGCGAGGCGACGAACGGACGGCCGTCCGCCGTGCCGATCAGGCCCCGGGAGAGCACCTGGGCGCCGGTGAACGGGTCGCGGTTGTCGATCGCGTACGCCCGGCCCGCCCGGTCCCGGAAGACCGCCGCCTGCCGTCCGTCCGGCAGCAGGGCCGCCAGGCCGCGGCCCGGGGTCAGGCGGGTCTCCTCGCAGACCGGCATCCAGGAGTCGGGGGTCGGGGAGAGTTCAAGAGTCGTCGGTGTCGGCAGCGTCGGCAGCGTCGGCAGCGTCGTCATCGGGATGTGACTCCTTCCAGAGTGAGGAACGTGAGGTCCGGCTTGATCTGGTCGCGCTCAGGGACGAACCGGACCGTCGGGTCCGGCGTCTCCGGCGCGTTCACGAAGGAGACGAAGCGGCGCAGCCGCTCCGGGTCGTCCAGGGTCTGCGCCCATTCGTCCTGGTAGCCGGCGACGTGCGCCGCCATCAGCGCCTCCAGCTCGTCGCAGAGGCCCAGCGAGTCCTTCACGATCACGTCGCGGAGGTGGTCGAGGCCGCCCTCCAGGCGCTCCAGCCACACCGACGTCCGCTCCAGGCGGTCCGCCGTCCGGATGTAGAACATCAGGAACCGGTCGATGAGCCGCACCAGTTCGGCGTCGGACAGGTCCTGGGCCAGCAGGTCCGCGTGGCGCGGGGTCGCGCCGCCGTTGCCGCCCACGTACAGGTTCCAGCCGTTCGCCGTGGCGATCACGCCGAAGTCCTTCGACTGGGCCTCGGCGCACTCGCGGGCGCAGCCGGAGACCGCCGACTTCAGCTTGTGCGGGGCGCGCAGGCCCCGGTAGCGCAGCTCCAGCTGGATCGCCATCCTCACCGAGTCCTGCACGCCGTAGCGGCACCAGGTCTGTCCCACGCAGGACTTCACCGTGCGCAGCGCCTTGCCGTAGGCGTGTCCGGACTCGAAGCCGGCGTCCACCAGGCGGGTCCAGATCGCCGGGAGCTGGTCGACGCGGGCGCCGAAGAGGTCGATCCGCTGACCGCCGGTGATCTTCGTGTAGAGCCCGAAGTCCCGGGCCACCTCGCCGATCACGATCAGCTTCTCCGGGGTGATCTCGCCGCCGGGGATGCGCGGCACCACCGAATAGGAGCCGTTGCGCTGGAGGTTGGCCAGGTGGTGGTCGTTGGTGTCCTGGAGCGCGGCCTGCTCGCCGTCCAGGATGTACCCGTTGTTGAGGGAGGCGAGGATGGAGCCGACGGTCGGCTTGCACACCTCGCAGCCCTCGCCGCCCTTCGCCGCCTCCCGCCCGTGCGAGTCGAGCAGGGCGGCGAAGGACGTCACCCGCAGGGTGCGGGCGATCTCGTAGAGCTCGCTGCGGGAGTAGGAGAAGCAGCCGCAGAGCCCTTTGTCGGTCGCCGCCGGCAGCAGCTTCTCGATCACCTTCACGCAACTGCCGCATCCCGTACCGGCCTTGGTGCACTTCTTCACCTCGGGCAGCGAGGAGCACTGGCCGATCGCGTGCTTGGTCACGTTGTGGCAGGAGCAGATGACGGCGTCGTCCGGCAGCGCGGACGGACCCAGCGCCACCGGCGCGCCCGCCCCCGCCGGAAGCACCAACTGCTCGGGGGAGACAGGCGGCTTCGTCCCCGTCAGCGGGCGCAGCAGCCCGTACGACTCGGCGTCGCCGACCAGGACACCGCCGAGCAGCCGGCCCTCGGCGTCCACCACCAGCTTCTTGTAGACGCCCGCCCGGGAGTCGGAGTAGACGACGTCGAGGCTGCCCTCGGCGGTGCCGTGCGCGTCGCCGAAGGAGGCCACGTCGACCCCGAGCAGCTTCAGCTTGGTCGACAGGTCGGCGCCGGTGAAACCGGTCTCCTCGTCCACCTCCTCGGCGAGCACCGCGGCCGCCGTCTGCGCCATCTCGTACCCCGGCGCCACCAGGCCGTAGACCCGCCCGTCGGAGGCGAGCGCGCACTCGCCGATCGCGAGGACCGCGGGGTCCGAGGTGCGGCACAGCTCGTCGACGGCGATGCCGCCGCGCTCGCCCACGTCGAGTCCGCACTCGCGCGCCAGCTGGTCCCGGGGCCGTACGCCCGCCGAGAACACCACCATGTCGGTGGCGAGTTCGGTGCCGTCCGACAGCCGCATGCCCGTCACGGCCCCGTCGGCCGTCACGACCTCCTGGGTGCCCGTGCCGGTGTGCACGGTCAGCCCCATCTGCTCGATCGTCCGCAGCAGCGCCGCGCCGCCGCCCTCGTCCACCTGCACCGGCATCAGGCGCGGCGCGAACTCCACGATGTGGGTGTCCAGGCCGAGGCCCTTCAGCGCGCCGGCCGCCTCCAGGCCGAGCAGACCGCCGCCGACCACCGCGCCCGTCGTCGCCGTCTTCGCGTACTCCTCGATCGCGAGCAGGTCCTCGATCGTGCGGTACACGAAGCAGCCGCGGGCGTCCTTGCCGGGCACCGGCGGCACGAAGGGGTACGAGCCGGTGGCGAGCACCAGGTGGTCGTAGGCGACGACCCGCCCCGACCGGGCGGTGACCGTCCGCGCCGCGCGGTCGACGGCCACCACCGGCTCGTCCGTGTACAGCTCGATGCCGTGCCGCTCCATGAACCCGGCCTCGACCATCGACAGGTCGTCCGGCGTCTTCCCGGAGAAGTACGAGGTCAGCTGGACGCGGTCGTACGCGGGGCGCGGCTCCTCGCAGAGGACCACGATCCGGGCCCGCTCGGTGACGCCCCGGTCGGCGAGCGCCTCCAGGAACCGCTGACCGACCATTCCGTGGCCGACCAGGACGATGGTGGGAATGGTGGAAGTGGTCATGAGGAGCCTCCGTCGTGGGTGAGCAGGTGCAGCAGGGGGGCCTCCGGCAGGGCCTCGTCGCCCTCCCAGGCCCGGGCGAGCGTGCCGACCGCGGCCAGATCGCCGAGGAGGACGCCCCCGACGAGCCGGTCGCCGCGGACGACGACCTTGCGGTAGGCGCCCCGGGTCGCGTCGGTGAGCTGGACGACGTCGTCGCCCGGCCGCGGGGTGGCCTCGCCGAAGGCGGCGAGGTCCATCGGCCGCGCCCCGCCGAGGGTGAGCCGGGTCAGCGCCCGGGTGCCGGTGTAGCGGGGCCCGGCGGCACCGGACAGCACGTCCGCGAGGACGTCCGCCTGTTCCAGGGCCGGGCCCGCCAGGCCGTAGACCCGGCCGTCGTGCTCGGCGCAGTCGCCGATCGCGTGGATGTACGGGTCCGAGGTCCGCAGCTCGTCGTCGACGACGACCCCGGTGCGGACGTCGAGCCCCGCCTCGCGGGCCAGCGCGACCCGGGGCCGTACCCCGCAGGCCAGGACCACGACCTGGGCGTCCAGGACGAAGCCGTCGGCGAGTTCCACCGCCGTCACCGCCCCGTCCCGCTGCCGCAGACCGCTGACCCGGCACTCGGTGTGCGTCTCGACGCCGAGCCCGTCCAGGTGCTCCCGAAGCAGCGCGGAGGCGTGCGGGTCCAGGTGCCGTTCCATCAGGCCCTCGCCCTGCTGGGTGAGGACCACCTCCGCGCCGAGCGCGGCGAGCGCCCGCGCCGCCGACACCCCGAGGAGCCCGCCGCCGATGACGACCGCCCGCACCCCCGGCCGGACGACGGCCCGCAGGGCGAGGCAGTCGTCGAGGGTGCGGAAGGGGTGCACGCCCTCCGGGAGCTGGGCCCCGCGCAGTCCGCGCAGCGGCGGCAGCACCGGGTTGGAGCCGGTGGCGAGGACCAGCCGGTCGTAGCCGACCAGCGAGCCGTCGGCGCACTCCACCGTGCGGGCCGCCCGGTCGATCCGCACCGCCCGCACTCCGCGGCGCACCGGCTCGCGGGGTTCGGGCAGGGCGATGACCTCGGGGGCGTACCGTCCGGCGAGGACGTCGGCGAGCAGCACCCGGTTGTACGGGGCGTGCGGCTCCTCCCCGAGGAGGGTGACCGGCAGGCGCTGGGCGAGGCGGAGGCCCGCCGTTCCGCCTCCGACCACCACGATCCGTGTACTCATACCCGGAAGGGTGCGGGCCCGGTGTTTCCCGGTGGCATCCCGACTGTTTCCCGTACGGAACGCTGATCTCCGACGGCGCCCCGCCCGGCTGTGAGGGCCGCCGGGGCCGCGCCGCCCGCACCCGGCGGGAAGCCGGGCCGCGCAAGCTCAGATCTTGCTCAACGATCGGATGATCGATGGCTGTACCAACGAGTCCGTCCCTAGGCTCGCGGGCATGCCCGACATCACCCTCTCCACCCTCGTCCTGCTGTGCCTGGCCGCGCTCGTCGCGGGCTGGATCGACGCCGTGGTCGGGGGAGGCGGGCTGCTGCTCCTGCCGGCGCTGCTCATCGGGCTGCCGAACGCCGCCTACCCCTACGTCGCCGGCACCAACAAAGCGGTCGCGATCGTCGGCACGACGGGTGCGGCGATCACCTACGTCCGCAGGACGAGGGTGCCGGTGTGGACGGCGGTACGGGTCGGGCTCGCGGCCCTCGCGGGTTCGACGGCCGGCGCGCTGTTCACGACCGCCGTCGACGAGGAGGTCCTGAGGCCGCTGATCATCGTGGTGCTCGTCGCGGTGGCGGCCTTCGTGATCCTGAAGCCCTCGTTCGGGGCGCGGGCGGAGGAGGACCGGGCGCCGCTCACCCGGGCCCGGATCGTCACCGCGATCGTCCTCGTCGGCGGCGGGATCGGCTTCTACGACGGCCTGTTCGGGCCCGGCACCGGCACCTTCCTGGTGCTCGCCCTGACCGCCGTGCTCCACCTCGACCTGGTGACGGCCTCCGCCACCGCGAAGATCGTCAACGTCTGCACCAACGCGGGCGCGCTCGTCACCTTCGCCCTCAGCGGCACCGTCTACTGGCAGCTGGCCGCCCTCATGGCCGCCTTCAACCTGACCGGCGGGATGGTCGGCGCCCGGATGGCGCTGAGCAAGGGCTCGGGGTTCGTCCGCGGGGTGCTGCTGGTCGTGGTGTTCTCGATGGTGGCGAAGCTGGGCTGGGACCAGTGGAGCTGAGGCGCGGACTCAGCGCACCCCGATGAGGTGCCCGAAGGCCACCACGTTCCCCTGGTAGCCGCCGCGCTTCGCCGAGAAGCCGCCGCCGCAGGTGATCACCCGGAGCTCGGCGCGGTCGGTGGCGCCGTACACCTTCTCGTCGGGGAAGGCGTCGTTGTCGTAGACCTCGACGGCGTCGACGGTGAAGACGGCCGTCTTCCCGTCCTCGCGGTCGATCTCGATCCGATGGCCCTTCTTCAGGGCGCCCAGCGTGTAGAAGACGGCCGGGCCGCCCGCGTTGTCGACGTGCCCGGCGACGATCGCGGTGCCCTTGGCGCCGGGCGTGACGCCGTCCGCGTACCAGCCGGCCAGATTGCGGTCCTCGGCCGGCGGCACCTCCAGGGAGCCGTTCGGCGCCAGACCGAGCCGGGTCATGGGGGCGTCCACGTCCGTCTCCGGGATGCGCAGCCGCACCGGCGGGGACGACGGCAGCGGGTCGGCGGCGGCGTCGGTGTGCACGCTGGGACCGGCGGCGAAGGCCTGGGCGGCGGACGGGACGGGCGGGGTGACGTCCTGCGAGCCGTTCTGGACGAGCCAGAGGCCGACGCAGGCGGCCACCGCGATGCCCCAGCCCTTGCTCCTGTTGCTCACGTCGGTTCCTCACGGGGAGTGGGGACGAGGGTTCCACACGGGGACGGGGGTTCCACACGGGGACGGGGACGGGCCCGCCCCCGGCCGGCCGTGCGGGGTCCGGGCGGGGGCGGGGAGTGGCGGTGTGCTCAGTGGCCCTGGGCGCCGCTCGCCCGGCGCCGCATGAGCCACACACCGCCGACGGCGGCCGCGGCCAGCACCGCCGCGCCCGCCGTGACCTGGGCGGTGTCGGGGCCGATGCTGCCGCCGACACCGGTCTTCACATGACCGCTGGGCTCCCGGTGCTTCACGGTCAGCTCGCCCCGGGCGGTCCGGCCGTTGTCACAGGCCACGCTGATCCAGTGGACGCCGGCCTTGGCGTGCTGGGGCACGGTGAACTGCCCGACCACGACCTCCTTGTGGGTGCTCGGGTTCAGCCGGAACTCCCCGGCGCCGAGCGAGTTCGCGTCCCCGATGCCGTGGCCGTCCTTGCCACAGGCCGTGGTGTTCACGGTGACGGTGGTGCCGTGGGAGGCGGTGGAGGGGTAGATCTCCAGCGTCTCGGGGCCGTGGTTGCCGTCGTTGTTCGCGTACGCGGCGGGCGCGGCGAACGCGCCGAGCGCGACGACCGTCAGCGCGGTTCCGGTGAGCAGGCGGGCAGTGGGACGCATGGTGGGGTTCCTCCGGGGCGCGTGGGCTGCGCGGTCGTTCGGTGCTTCCGTACGACCGAGGTAACGGCCCCGGCGCGCCCCGCGCCTGCTGATGGGCCATCAGGATTGCGCCGTTCGAGACGGCGCGTCGACTGGAATCAGGGTGTTTACGCAGGTCAGGGCGGGTTATGGGGTGTCAGGCGGCGTGTCGTGCCGAACGGGTGAGCCGGCTCCGTGAAGGGGGTGCCCCGGGCGCCGGTACGGGCCCGGACCGGCAGGGCCCCGTCGCGCGGAGGGGCGGGCCGCGGCCGGGCTACCCGACGGCCGTGATCTCCTCGCCCGGCACGGCCGCGTAAGCGTCGAGCACCCGCCCCATCAGCTCCCCGTCCACCGGGTACGCGACCCCGTCGACGCCCGTCACGGGCGCGATCGTGCGCGCGTTGGCGACGAACGCGGCCCGGAAGCCGGGCAGTTCGGCCAGGGGGACCGGTCGGCGGACCGACGGCAGCCGGGCCTCCAGGAGCGCCATGGTGACCCCGGCGAGCTGCGGGGCCGCCGGCCACACCAGCGAAGCGCCGTCCCAGAAGGCGATGTTGGAGACCGCCGCTTCCGCGACCTCGTCCGCAGGGGAGACGAGCAGCGCCTCGTCGAAGCCCGCCCGGCGGGCCGCGTCCCCGTGGTAGCGCTGCCCGAAGCCGCCCAGGTGCTTGAGGTGGGCCGCCGGGCGCAGATAGCCGACGGCCGTCAGCCGCTGCGGGGCGCCGGGCCCTTCGGGCGCCGCCTCGCGGACGGTGACCGCCACCCGGACCCGGGGCCCGCCCTCGTACACGTACACCCGCGCCGAGGAGTCCCGCCGCCCCGACGCCCCGACGGCCCGCGCGAGGAGGCCCCGGACCCGCTCCCCGGGCAGCGGCTCGCCGAACAGCTCGCGGGTGGCCCGGTCGAGGCGGTCGAGGTGGAGGCCGAGGCCCTTCACCCGGCCGTCGCGCACCTGCATCGCGGTGAAGTGGCCGTAGCCGCTCATCGCGGCGGCGAGGGCCCCGGGATCGGCGGCCGGGACGCCGTCGACCTCGATGTGCACGGCGGCGGGGGCGGGCGAAGTCGTCATGGGCCCACGGTAGTCGGAGTGACGGCCTCCGAATCGCCCGGAGAACCGCGCTTGACCTCAACCAAGCTTGAGGTACCACGATCATCCGCATGGACATCACCAACGCCGCCGCCCAGGCCGCCCCCCTCAAGCTCGCCCTCGTCATCGCCAGCGACCGCGCCGGCCGCTTCGCCCCCGTCATCGCCGACTGGTTCCGCGGCCGGGTCGCCGAGCGCACCGACTTCGAGCTCACCGTCCTCGACCTCGCCGAGGTCCGGCTCCCCACCTCCCTCTCCTACGACCCCGACCCCGCCGTCCGCGCCGAACTCGCCCGCGTCACCCCCGTCCTGGAGGACGCCGACGTCTACGTCGTCCTCACTCCCGAGTACAACCACTCCTTCCCGGCCTCCCTGAAGAACCTCATCGACCGCCACTACACCGAGTGGCGCGCCAAGCCCGTCGGCTTCGTCTCCTACGGCGGCATCTCCGGCGGCATCCGCGCCGTCGAGCAACTCCGCCAGGTCTACGCCGAGATGCACGCGGTCACCGTCCGCGACGGTGTCGTCCTGCCCAACGCCCACGGACAGTTCGACGAGGACGGCCGGTTCAAGGACCCGACCGGGCCCGACAACGGAGCCAAGCTCATGCTCGACCAGCTCGCCTGGTGGGGCCGCGCCCTCAAGGACGCCAAGGCCGTCCGGCCGTACGCCGCCTGAGGCGCCGTCAGGAACCCGCTGCGGGCTCCTCGCCGGGCGGCCGCCCCCCGCACCCCGCCCGGCTCGCGCCCCCCGGCGCCGTACCGGCTCCGTCGTCGCCCACCCGGCGTACGCCCGGCTGCGCGCGGCACGGTTCGCCCGTACGGTGAAGGGGTGATCGTCACCGTCCGCACCACCACCGACGCGCGCGGCAAGGCCGGCGCCCTGGCGCGCGGCGCCGTCGAGGCCCGGCTCGCCGCGTGCGCGCAGATCTCGGGGCCCGTCACCTCCGTCTACCACTGGCGGGGCGCGATCGAGACCACCGAGGAGTGGACGGTGGAGTTCAAGACCACCGAGGCCCGCTACCCGGCCCTTGAGGCGCACCTTCGCGCCGCCCACGACTACGAGACGCCCGAGATCCTCGCCGTCCGGGCGATCCGGGTGGCCGAGGGCTACGCCCGCTGGGTCGAGGAGGAGACCGCGGAGGGCGCGGGGGCGGAAGCCCCGGCCCCGGACGAGCGGCCCTTCTTCGTGTACGGGACGCTGCGCCCCGGCGGGTACAACCACGACCGGTTCCTCGCCGGGAGGATCGGCACCGAGACGGCCGCCGTACTGCCCGGGGCGGTCCTGCACGACGGACCCGGCGGCTATCCGTACGCCGTCCCCGCGGCCGGGGGCGAGGTGATCGGCTCGCTCCTCACGCCCTCGTCCGGCGACTACGGCGAACTGTTCGGCCTGCTCGACCGGCTGGAGCTGCCCGTCGGGTACGAGCGGGTGGCCATGGACGTCGTACGGGTCGCGGACGGGGCGCAGGTGTCCGCCTGGGTGTTCGTGGCGGCGCCGGACGCGCCGCTCGGCCCGGTCATCGAGGGCGGCGACTGGTTCAGCCGGCCGTAGCCCGCCCGTCGGCGACCGGCTCCAGACGGACCGCGCACACCTTGAACTCGGGCATCCGGGAGACCGGGTCGAGCGCCGGGTTCACCAGCGTGTTCGCTCTGCCCTCCCCGTACCAGTGGAAGGGCATGAAGACCGTGTCCGGCCGGATCGCGCCGGTGATCCGGGCCGGCGCCACCGCCCGCCCGCGCCGCGACACCACCGCGACCGGCTCGCCCTCCGCGACCCCGAGCCGCTCCGCGAGCCGCGGGTGCAGCTCCACGAACGGGCCGGGCGCGGCGGCGTTCAGCTCCGCCACCCGCCGGGTCTGCGCCCCGGACTGGTACTGCGAGACGACCCGCCCGGTGGTGAGCACCACCGGGTACTCGGCGTCGGTCTCCTCGGCCGCCTGCCGGTGCGTCACCGGCACGAACCGGGCCCGCCCGTCGGCCGTCGCGAACCGGTCGAGGAAGAGCCGGGGCGTGCCCGCGTGGCCCTCCCCGGGGCACGGCCAGAAGACGCCCTGCTCCTCCTCGATCCGCCGGTAGCTGATGCCGGAGTAGTCGGCGGGGCCGCCCGCGGAGGCCCGCCGCAGCTCCTCGAAGACCTCCTCCGGGTCGGTGGGGAAGCCCTTCTCCCAGCCGAGCAGTCCGGCGAGCGCGTGCAGCACCTCCAGGTCGGTGCGGACGCCGGGCGGCGGGGTGAGGGCGCGGCGGCGCAGCAGCACCCGCCCCTCCAGGTTGGTCATCGTGCCGGTCTCCTCGGCCCACTGGGTCACCGGCAGGACGACGTCGGCGAGCGCCGCGGTCTCGGAGAGGACGACGTCGGCGACGGCGAGGAAGTCGAGCGAGCGCAGCCGCTCCTCGACGTGGGCGGCGTGCGGGGCGGAGACCACCGGGTTGGAGCCCATGAGGAGCAGCGACCGCACCTCGCCGCCGAGCGCGTCGAGGAGTTCGTACGCGCTCCGCCCCGGCCCCGGCAGGGTCTCGGGAGCGACCCCCCACACGCCGGCGACGTGGGCGCGGGCGGCGGGGTCGTCGAGCTTGCGGTAGCCGGGCAGCTGGTCGGCCTTCTGGCCGTGCTCGCGGCCGCCCTGGCCGTTGCCCTGGCCGGTGAGGCAGCCGTAGCCGGAGAGCGGCCGGCCCGCCCGGCCGGTGGCGAGGCACAGGTTGATCCAGGCGCCGACGGTGTCGGTGCCCTTGGACTGCTGCTCCGGGCCGCGGGCGGTGAGCACCATGGAGTTCCCGGCGTCGCAGAACATCGCGACCGCCTCGCGCAGCCGCGGCACCGGGACGCCGGTGATCCGCTCGACGTGCTCGGGCCAGTGGGCCATCGCCCCGGCGCGGGCGGCCTCCCAGCCGGTGGTGCGCTCCGCGACGAACTCCTCGTCGACGCGGCCCTCGGCGACGACCAGGTGGAGCAGGCCGAGGGCGAGCGCGAGGTCGGTGCCGGGGCGGGGGGCGAGGTGGAGGTCGGCCTGCTCGGCGGTGCGGGTGCGGCGCGGATCGACGACGATCAGCTTCCCGCCGTTCTCCTTCAGCTCGGTGAGGTAGCGCAGCGCGGGCGGCATGGTCTCGGCCAGGTTGGAGCCGACGAGGATCACGCAGCCCGTCCGCGGGATGTCCTCCAGCGGGAAGGGAAGCCCCCGGTCGAGGCCGAAGGCCCGCTGGTGGGCGGCGGCCGCCGAGGACATGCAGAAGCGGCCGTTGTAGTCGATCTGCGAGGTGGCGAGGACGAGCCGGGCGAACTTGCCGAGCGTGTACGCCTTCTCGTTGGTGAGTCCGCCGCCGCCGAAGACCCCCACGGCATCGGGACCGTGGGCGGCGCGGGTCCGGCTCAGCCCCTCGGCGACGGCGGAGAGCGCCTCCTCCCAGGAGGCCGGTTCGAGCGCCCCGGAGTCAGGGCTGCGGACCAGGGGCTCGGTGAGCCTGACCCGGGAGGAGAGCACGGAGGGGGCGGTGCGGCCCTTGCCGCACAGGGCGCCCCGGTTGACGGGGAAGTCGGTCCGCTCGACCACCTCGGCGGGCAGCTCCGCCGTGCCGGTCGGGCGGAGCCTCATGCCGCACTGCAGCGAGCAGTAGGGGCAGTGGGTGGGGACCGCGGTGGCGTCGGACATGCCGTCAAGCGTGCGTCGGACGTGTTACGGGCAGGGGCGCGCCGTATTACGAGTGGGGTGCTCTCCGCTCAGGTCAGGGCGCCGGGTCGGGTGAGGCGGTGGCCGTACGTGCTCCGCCCGCCAGCGCCTCGGTGACGCCGGGCTCCTCCGGGCCGAGGAAGTGCGGGTCGGGGCGGACGGCCGCGTCGAGGGCGGCCTTGCCGGAGGCGAAGAGCTCCCGGACGGTGCCGTAGTACCAGGTGACGTCCCGCGGTTCGGCGACCCCGACGCCGTACGAGGAGACCCCGGCCCGCTCGCACAGGGCCACGGCCCGCTTGACGTGGAAGTCCTGGGTGACGAGGACCGCCCGGTCGACGCCGAAGATCTTCCGGGCCCGCACGCAGCTGTCCCAGGTGTCGAAGCCCGCGTAGTCGCTGACGACCTTCTCGTCGGGGACGCCCCGGTCGGCGAGGTAGGCGCGCATGGCGCTCGGCTCGTCGTACTCGGTCCTGCTGTTGTCGCCGGTGACGAGGAGGACCTTCACCTTGCCGGTGCGGTACAGCTCGGCGGCGGTGTCGAGCCGGTGCGCCAGGTACGGGGTCGGGCGCCCCTTCCGCAGGCCGGCGCCGAAGACCACGGCGACGTCCCGGGCGGGCACGTCGGCGGTCGTCCGCAGCCTCCCGGCGGCCGCGGTGTGCGTCCAGGTCGCGGGGGCGAGGGCGAGGACGGCGGCCGCCATCACGGCCTGGACGGCGCGGCGGCGGGCCCGGACGGTGCGGGGGAGCCGGACCTGCATCGGGGAGCCTCCGGGAGGGTTCGGGGACGGGCTGTCACCCCGTCCGACGCTCTCGGGAGCTCCGTGGTTCGGTGCCGGCCCGATCCGTGCCGTAGAGCACACCCGCCAGGGCCATGCCGCCCAGCATCCCGAGGAGCTGGGCGGCGGCGTAGGTGGGCACCGAGGCGGGGGCGATGCCGGTGAACGAGTCGGTCAGGGAACGGCCGACGGTGGCCGCCGGGTTGGCGAAGGAGCCGGAGGAGGTGAACCAGATCGCCGCGCCGATGTAGCCGGCGACCGCGACCGGGGCCAGCCGGGGGCGGCCGGTGTGCCGCAGGCCCCGGACGACGAGGACGAGCCCGGCGGTGGCGACCGTCTCGCCGAGCAGCAGGTGGAGCGCGGCGCGCGGTTCGGTGGACCAGGAGCCGGGGGCGCGGCCGAACATCGCCTCGGCGAGCAGCGCGCCGGCGACGGCGCCGGCCACCTGGGCGGTGACGTAGGCGAGGACCTCGCGGCCGTCCTGCTCGCGGTGGGTCCACCACTCGGAGAAGGTGACGACCGGGTTGAAGTGGGCGCCGGAGAGCGGCCCGAGGAGGGCGATGAGCAGACCGAGGCCGAGCGCGGAGGCGGCGGCGTTGGCGAGCAGCCGGACCCCGATGTCCTGGCTGAGGGAGTCGGCGCGGATGCCGGAGCCGACGATCACGGCGACGAGGGCGGCGGTGCCGGTGAACTCGGCGAGGACGCGCCGGGGGAGCGGCGCGGGGAACATTCTCATAACGGAAAAGATATTCCGTAATTCGGAACGAAAAAAGAGGGGAGGGGAGGGGCCGGAAGTCCGTACGATCCGTCGGTGATCGACAACGAGCTCCTGACCGCCGCCGTGCGGAACAACGCCGAGTGGTGCGCGGGCATGTGCCGGGCCCACGGCCTCGCCACCGCCACCGGCCCCCGGGCCTGGACCAGCCCCCGCCGCACCCCCCTCTACTACCCGGACGCCGTCTCCCTCACCGGGGACGCCACCGCCGCCGACGTCGTCACCGGCATCGACCGGACGGGGCCCGGCGCCTCCGTCAAGGACTCGTACGCCCGCCTCGACCTCGCCCCCGAGGGCTTCCGGCCGCTCTTCGACGCCACCTGGATCGGCCGCCCGGCGGGCGCCCCCGCGGGGCCCGCCACCGGGACGCGGGTCGAGACCGCCGAGGCCCTCGCCGCCTGGGCGCTGGCCTGGAGCGGCGGCGACGCCGAGGAGTCGGCCCTCTTCCGCCCGGCCCTCCTCGACGACCCGGCCGTCACCGTCCTCGCCGTCCCGGGCTCCGACGGCGGGCTCCTCGGCGGCGCCGTCCTCTCCACCGCCGCCGGCGTCACCGGCGTCTCCAACCTCTTCGCCGCCGACGGCACCGACCCCGCCGCCGTCTGGACCGCCGCCCTCGCCGCCGCCGACCCCGCCCTCCCCGTCGTCGGCTACGAGTCCGGCGACGACCTCGCCCCCGCGCTCGCCGCCGGATTCCACGAGCTCGGCCCGCTCCGCGTCTGGCTCGCCGCCTGACGGACCCGACCCCCACGCGCGCGTGCGCGGCCAGGTCCGACGGGCCCCGCCCCCACGCGCGCGTGCGGGGAACGGCCTGACAGCCGCCCCCACGCGCGCGTGAGCCCGTGGAAACACCCGCGTGCGGTCACGGAAAAGAGCCGTGACCGCCGCGCAACGGGCAGGCAACGTGCCCCCGGCAGGATCGGTCCATGACGGAGCCGGACAGCGCGTTCGCGGACGCCACCGCCCTGCTGGGGCGGATCGTGGAACAGCTCGGCCTCCAGCTCCGCCGGGTGCGCCCCTACGACGGCCCGGCGGGGAAACCCGAGCAGGAGGTACCCCGACCGTGCAGCACCCCCGCACCCCCGCAGCCGCCCCCGCCCCCGTCCTCGTCGCCGTCGGCCACGGCAGCCGCGACCCCCGCGCGCGTGCCGCCCTCGCCCGCCTCCTCGACCGGGTCCGCGAGCTGCGCCCCGGCCTCGACGTCCGCCTCGCCCACATCGAGCTGAACGCGCCGCTCCTCGCCGAGACGCTGGCCGCCGTCGCCGCCGAGGGCCGCCAGGCCGGCGGCGCCGTTCTCGTACCGCTCCTCCTGGCCCCCGGCCACCACGTCACCCACGACCTGCCCGCCGCCCTCGCCGCCGTACCGGAGCTGTCCGCCCGCCTCGCGGAGCCCCTCGGCCCGCACCCCCTCCTCGTCGAGGCGCTCGCCGACCGGCTGGCCGAGGCCGGCTGGACCCCCGCCGACGCGGCCTCCCCCGCCACCGGCGTCGTCCTCGCCTCCGCCGGCTCCCGAGACCCCCGCTCCGCCGCCACCCTCCGCCGGATCGCCACGGCCCTCGGCGAACGCCTCGGCGGCGACGGCGCGCCCGTCCCCGTCCTCGCCGCGTACGCCTCCGCCGCCGCCCCCACCGTCCCCGAGGCCGTCGCCGCGCTCACCGCCCGCGGCCGGCACCGGGTCGCCGTCGCCTCCTGCTTCACCGCCCCCGGCCTCTTCGCCGCCCGCGCCGCCGCCCACGCCCCCTGGATCGCCGCCGACCCGCTCGGCGCCCACCCCGCCCTCGCCCGCCTCGTCCTGCACCGCTACGACCGGGCCCGCGCCGGCCGCACCACCACCCCCTCGCGGGAACTCGCCGCCATCTGATCCCTTTTGTCGGTCCCTCCGGTTACCGTCGGAGGCATGGCAGGCTACGACGGCACCAGTGAGACCCCCGGGTACGACCCGACCGCCACCGAGCGCTGGGCGGCCGAGCCCGACAAGCGGCCCGGCCGCACCGCCTTCCAGCGCGACCGCGCCCGCGTGCTGCACTCCGCCGCCCTCCGGCGGCTCGCCGGGAAGACCCAGGTCGTCACCCCCGGCACCCGCGGTTACTCGTGGGACGCCAGCCCCCGCACCCGGCTCACCCACTCCCTCGAATGCGCCCAGGTCGGGCGCGAGCTCGGCGCCGCCCTCGGCTGCGACCCCGACCTCGTCGAAGCCGCCTGCCTCTCCCACGACATGGGCCACCCGCCCTTCGGGCACAACGGCGAACAGGCGCTCAACGACGTCGCCAAGGACTGCGGCGGCTTCGAGGGCAACGCCCAGTCGCTCCGCCTCCTCACCCGCATCGAGCCCAAGCGCTTCGTCCCGGGACCCGACGGCGAGCCCGTCTCCGTCGGCCTCAACCTCACCCGCGCCGCCCTCGACGCCGCCACCAAGTACCCCTGGCCGCGCGGCGGCCACCCCACCGACCCCGGCTCGCCCAAGTTCGGCGTCTACGAGGACGACCTGCCGGTCTTCGAGTGGGTCCGGCGCGGCACCCCCGAGCAGCGCAAGTGCTTCGAGGCCGAGGTCATGGACTGGTCCGACGACGTCGCCTACTCCGTCCACGACTTCGAGGACGGCCTGCACGCCGGCCACATCGACCCCAACCTGCTCTACGCCGAACCCGAGCGCGCCGACGTCTTCGCCGTCGCCATCGGCCGCTACGTCCCCGAGGACACCGACCCCGCCGAGCTCGCCGAAGCCCTCGACCGCCTCATCGACCAGGAGTGGTGGCCGCACGGCTACGACGGCTCCGCCACCGCCCAGGCCCGCCTCAAGGACGCCACCAGCCAGCTCATCGGCCGCTTCTGCCTCGCCGCCGAGGGCGCCACCCGGCAGGCGTACGGATCCGGACGCCTCACCCGCTACGGCGCCGAGCTCGTCGTCCCCCGCACCACGCGCAACGAGTGCGCCGTCCTCAAGGCCGTCGCCGACCGGTACGTGATGCAGCGCGCCGAACAGGAGGCGCTCCGCGCCGACCAGCGGATCGTCGTCGCCGAACTCGCCGAGGCGCTCGTCGCCCGCGCCCCCGACGGCCTCGAACCCCAGTTCCGGGCTCTCTTCGTCGCCGCGCCCGACGACCGTTCCCGCAAGCGGGTGATCGTCGACCAGATCGCCTCCCTCACCGACGCCACCGCCCGCGCCCTCCACGCCCGCCTGCGCGCCCCGCGCCCGTAGGGGCCGTTCGCCCTCTTCCGCCTTCCCGCGCGGTGCGGGACCCTCGCATGCGCGTCCCGAGGAGGTGCGATCAGGGCCGGGCCCGGGAGCGTAGCGTAGAGAACCGGTCGCAACGAGGAGGAATCAACGTGGTCGACGCAGATCTGACCTTCGTCATCGTCGGCGGGGGCCTGGCCGGCGCCAAGGCGGCGGAGACGCTCCGCGCGGAGGGCTTCAACGGCCGGGTGATCCTCATCGGCGACGAACGCGACCACCCCTACGAACGCCCCCCGCTCTCCAAGGACTACCTCCTCGGCAAGAAGGACCGCGACTCCGCCCTCGTCCACGAACCCGCCTGGTACGCCGCCCACGACGTCGAGCTCCACCTCGGCCAGGCCGTCACCGCCGTCGACCGGGACGCCCGCACCGTCCGCCTCGGCGACGGCACCGTCATCCGCTACGACAAGCTGCTCCTCGCCACCGGCGCCGAGCCCCGCCGCCTCGACCTCCCCGGCACCGACCTCGCCGGCGTCCACCACCTGCGCCGCCTCTCCCACTCCGAGCGGCTCCGCGACGAGCTCAAGGCCCTCGGCCGCGACAACGGCCACCTGGTCATCGCCGGCGCCGGCTGGATCGGCCTGGAGGTCGCCGCCGCCGCCCGTACGTACGGCGCCGAGGTCACCGTCGTCGAGGCCGACCCCACCCCGCTCCACCGCGTCCTCGGCCCCGAGCTCGGCCAGCTCTTCGCCGACCTCCACACCGAGCACGGCGTCCGCTTCCACTTCGGCGCCCGGCTCGCCGAGATCACCGGCCAGGACGGCATGGTCCTCGCCGTCCGCACCGACGACGGCGAGGAGCACCCCGCCCACGCCGTCCTCATCGCCATTGGCGCCGCCCCCCGCACCACCCTCGCCGAGAACGCGGGCCTCGCCCTCGTCGACCGCGCCGACGGCGGCGGCATCGCCGTCGACGCCTCCCTGCGCACCTCCGACCCCGACATCTACGCCGCCGGCGACGTCGCCGCCTTCGACCACCCCTTCCTCCACCACCGCATCCGCGTCGAGCACTGGGCCAACGCCCTCAACGGCGGCCCCGCCGCCGCCCGCGCCATGCTCGGCCAGACCGTCTCCTACGACCGGATCCCGTACTTCTTCACCGACCAGTACGACCTCGGCATGGAGTACTCCGGCTGGGCCCCGCCCGGCTCGTACGACCAGGTCGTGGTCCGCGGCGACACCGGCAAGCGCGAGTTCATCGCCTTCTGGCTCAAGGAGGGCCGGGTGATCGCCGGCATGAACGTGAACGTGTGGGACGTCACAGAGCCCGTCCAGAAGCTCATCCGCTCCCGCGCCCAGGTGGACACCGACGCCCTCGGCGACCCCTCCGTGCCCCTGGAGACCCTCGCCTGACAACGTAGACTTCCGGCGTGGCAGGCAGGATCAACGATGACGACGTGAAGGCGGTCCGGGACGCGATCCCGATCGACTCCGTGGTGTCCGAGTACCTCCAGCTCCGCAACGCCGGCGGCGGGAACCTCAAGGGGCTCTGCCCCTTCCACGACGAGAAGTCGCCCTCCTTCCAGGTCAGCCCCAGCAAGGGACTCTTCCACTGCTTCGGCTGCCAGGAGGGCGGCGACACCATCGCCTTCGTGATGAAGATCGACCACCTCTCCTTCTCGGAGACGGTCGAGCGCCTCGCCGCCAAGGCGGGCATCACCCTCCGCTACGAGGAGGGCGGCTACAACCCCGGCCACCAGCGCGGCGAACGCATCCGCCTGATCGAGGCCCACAAGATCGCCGCCGAGTACTACGCAGGACAACTCGCCTCCCCCGAGGCCGAGATCGGCCGCCGGTTCCTCGCCGAGCGCGGCTTCGACCAGGCCGCCGCCGAGCACTTCGGCGTCGGCTACTCCCCGGCCGGCTGGGACCACCTCACCCGCTACCTGCGCGGCAAGGGCTTCTCCGACAAGGAACTGATCGTCTCCGGCCTCTCCCAGGACGGCCGCCGCGGCCCCATCGACCGCTTCCGCGGCCGCCTCATGTGGCCCATCCGGGACGTCGGCGGCGAGATCGTCGGCTTCGGCGCCCGCCGCCTGCGCGAGGACGACACCGGCCCCAAGTACCTCAACACCCCCGAGACGCCGGTCTACAAGAAGTCCCAGGTCCTCTACGGCATCGACCTCGCCAAGAAGGAGATCGCCAAGACCAGCCGGGCCGTCGTCGTCGAGGGCTACACCGACGTCATGGCCTGCCACCTGGCCGGCGTCACCACCGCCATCGCCACCTGCGGCACCGCCTTCGGCGGCGAGCACATCAAGATCCTCCGCCGCCTCCTCATGGACAACGGCTCCGCCCGCGTCATCTTCACCTTCGACGGCGACGCCGCGGGCCAGAAGGCCGCCCTGCGCGCCTTCGAGGACGACCAGAAGTTCGCCGCCGAGACGTACATCGCCATCGCCCCCGACGGCATGGACCCCTGCGAACTGCGCCTCGCCAAGGGCGACGACGCCGTCGCCGACCTGGTCGAGCCCCGCACCCCGCTCTTCGAGTTCGCCCTCCGCCAGATCGTGAACCGCTACGACCTGGACACCCCGGCCGGCCGCGCCGCCGCCCTCGACGAGGCCGCCCCGATCGTCGCCAAGCTGAAGAACCTCTCCGTGCAGCACGGCGTCGCCGTCCAGCTCGCCGGCCTGGTCGGCATCCTCGACACCCAGTTCGTGGTCCGCCGGGTCTCCCAGATCGCCCAGTGGCAGCGCGGCAAGGGCGCCGACCGGCCCGCCGACCGGCGGCAGCAGCGCTCGTACGGGAACGTCCAGGCCCCCACCGCCCCCGCCGGGCCCGCCCTCAACCTGCGCAGCCCCGCCCACCGCACCGAGCGCGAACTCCTCAAGCTCGCCCTCCAGTACCCGGCCCTCGTCTCCCCGGCCTTCGACGCCTACGGCATCGACGAGTTCACCGCCCCGCCCTACGCCGCCGTCCGCCAGTGCATCCAGGACGCCGGCGGCGCCGACGGCGCCCCCTCCGACTACCTCGACGCCGTCCGCGCGGCCGCGCCCGACGACACCGTCCGCGCCCTCGTCACCGAACTCGCCGTCGAGACGGTCTTCGCCAAGACCGTCGACGAGGTGTACGCCGGAGCCCAGCTGGTCCAGGTCCGGCTCCGCGCCGTCGACCGGCGCATCCGCGACGTCCAGGGCACCCTCGCCCGGCTCGGCGACCACGGCGACCCCGCCCGGCTCGCCGCCGTGCAGAACGAGCTGTGGGTGCTCACCCAGTACGGCCAGGCCCTCCGCAACCACGGCGCCGCCGCCCTCTGACACGGGGTGACCCTCCGGTCTCAAAAAGTCACCGCAGACCCCTCGTGGCGGTGATGTGTCGTACCCCACACTGGGTGACGGTGCCGTTCCGCCCCTCCTGGAGGTCGCCCGTCGTGCAGACCGAGATCCAGACCACCGACCCGGACGACCAGGACGAACTCCCCGGGACACCGGAGGTCCCGGTCCTGCGGCGCCGCACCGGCGAAACCGGCGGCAACGGCCCCGCCGCCGACCTCTTCCGCCAGTACCTCCGCGAGATCGGCCGCATCCCCCTCCTCACCGCGGAGGAGGAGGTCGAACTCGCCCGCCGCGTCGAGGCCGGCCTCTTCGCCGAGGAGAAGCTCGCCCGCACCCCCGACCTCGACTCCCAGCTCGCGTACGACCTCGACCGGCTCGTCGTGCTCGGCCGGATCGCCAAACGGAGGCTGATCGAGGCCAACCTGCGGCTCGTCGTCTCCGTCGCCAAGCGGTACGTCGGCCGCGGCCTGACCATGCTCGACCTCGTCCAGGAGGGCAACCTCGGCCTCATCAGGGCCGTCGAGAAGTTCGACTACGCCCGCGGCTACAAGTTCTCCACCTACGCCACCTGGTGGATCCGGCAGGCGATGTCCCGGGCCCTCGCCGACCAGGCCCGCACCATCCGCGTCCCCGTCCACGTCGTCGAGCTCATCAACCGGGTCGTCCGCGTCCAGCGCCGCATGCTCCAGGAACGCGGTTACGAACCCACCCCCGAGGAGGTCGCCGCCCACCTCGACCTCACCCCCGAACGGGTCGTCGACGTCCTCCGGCTCGCCCAGGAACCCGTCTCCCTGCACACCCCCGTCGGCGAGGAGGAGGACGTCGACCTCGGCGACCTCATCGAGGACGGCGACGCCGCCTCACCCGTCGAGTCCGCCGCCTTCCTCCTGCTCCGCCGCCACCTGGAAGACGTCCTCTCCACCCTCGGCGAACGCGAACGCAAGGTCGTCCAGCTCCGCTACGGCCTCGACGACGGCCGCCCCCGCACCCTGGAGGAGATAGGGCAGATCTTCGGCGTCACCCGCGAACGCATCCGCCAGATCGAGTCCAAGACCCTCGGTAAACTCCGCGACCACACCTACGCCGACCAGCTCCGCGGCTACCTCGACTGACGTACGCGAAGGGCCCGCGCCGCACCCGGCACGGGCCCCTCCACGGCGGACGGCCGGTCAGTCGACCTCGGCGACCGCCTCCGCGAACTGCGCCGCGTACAGCCGGGCGTAGGCCCCGCCCGCGGCCAGTAGCTCCTCGTGCGTGCCCTGCTCCACGATCGAGCCGTTCTCCATCACCAGGATCACGTCCGCGTCCCGGATGGTGGAGAGCCGGTGCGCGATCACGAAGGAGGTACGGCCCTGGGAGAGGCGGGCCATCGCCTTCTGGATCAGCACCTCGGTACGGGTGTCCACCGAGCTCGTCGCCTCGTCGAGGACCAGGATCACCGGGTCCGACAGGAACGCCCGGGCGATGGTGATCAGCTGCTTCTCGCCCGCGCTGACGCCCGTGCCCTCGTCGTCGACGACCGTGTCGTAGCCGTCCGGCAGGGTCCTGACGAACCGGTCGGCGTGGGCCGCCCGCGCGGCCTCCTCGACCTCCGCCCGGGTCACCTCGCGGGTGGCGCCGTACGCGATGTTGTCGGCGATCGTCCCGCCGAACAGCCAGGTGTCCTGGAGGACCATGCCGATCCCGGCCCGCAGCTCCTCCCGGGACATCGACGCGATGTCCGTGCCGTCCAGCGTGATCCGCCCGCCCGTCACCTCGTAGAACCGCATGAGGAGGTTGACGAGGGTGGTCTTGCCGGCGCCCGTCGGGCCGACGATCGCGACCGTCTGGCCCGGCTCCACGGCGAGCGACAGGTCCTCGATGAGCGGCTTGTCGGCCTCGTAGCGGAAGGAGACGTGCTCCAGGGCGACCTTCCCCTTGAAGTCCCGCGGATGCTCGGAGACCGGCGCGTCCGGCTCCTGCTCCTCGGCGTCGAGCAGCTCGAAGATCCGCTCCGCCGAGGCGACGCCCGACTGCACCAGGTTCGCCATCGACGCCACCTGCGTCAGCGGCATCGAGAACTGGCGCGAGTACTGGATGAAGGCCTGCACGTCACCGATGGAGAGCGTGCCGCTCGCCACCCGCAGACCGCCGACCACGGCCACGAGCACGTAGTTGATGTTCGAGACGAAGAACATCACCGGCTGCATCATGCCGCTGTTGAACTGGGCCTTGAAACCGGCCTCGTACAGCGCCTCGTTCTGCTCCCGGAAGTCCCGCGCGGCCTCCTCCTGCCGCCCGAAGACCTTCACCAGCGTGTGCCCGGTGTACATCTCCTCCACGTGCGCGTTGAGCGTGCCCGTCGACTTCCACTGCTGCACGAAGTGCGGCTGCGAACGCTTGCCGATCCGCGCCGCGACCACCACCGACACCGGCACCGTCACCAGGGCGACCAGCGCGAGCAGCGGCGAGATCCAGAACATCATCGCGAGCACGCCGACGATCGTCAGGAGCGAGTTGACGAGCTGGCCCATCGACTGCTGGAGGGTCTGCCCGATGTTGTCGAGGTCGTTGGTGGCCCGGGACAGCACCTCGCCGCGCTTCGCCTTGTCGAAGTACGACAGCGGCAGCCGCGCCAGCTTGGTCTGGACGTCCTCCCGCATCCGGTACACGGTCCGGTTGATCACCCGGATCGACATCCGGGTGGCGACCAGCATCAGCAGGCCCGCCGCCACGTACACCGCGAGCGCGAACAGCAGCACCTCGCCGACCGCGCCGAAGTCGATGCCCTTCCCGGGCGTGAAGTCGACCCCGGACAGCATGTCGGCCATGCCGCCGTCGCCGTCCGCCCGCAGTTTCGCCAGGGCCTGCGCCTTCGTCACGCCCTCGGGCATCTGCCGCCCGACCACGCCCGCGAAGATCAGGTCGGTCGCCCGGCCGAGCACCTTGGGGCCGACCACCGCGCCCGCCACCGACAGCACACCGGCGGCCAGCATCACCCAGAGCGCCGTCCGCTCCGGCGCCAGCTGCTTCAGCAGCCGCTTGCCCGAGCCCTTGAAGTCCATCGACCGGTCGCCAGGGGCGCCACCGGCCATCATGCGTCCGCCAGGACCGGCCATCAGGCTGCCTCCGCCTCGGTCAGCTGGGAGAGCACGATCTCCCGGTACGTCTCGTTCTCCGCCATCAGCTCGTGGTGGCGCCCGGTACCGACGACCCGGCCCTCGTCGAGGACCACGATCCGGTCGGCGTCCCGGATGGTCGACACCCGCTGGGCCACGATCACCACGGTCGCGTCCGCCGTCTCCGCCGAGAGCGCCGCCCGCAGCCGGGCGTCCGTCTCGTAGTCGAGCGCGGAGAACGAGTCGTCGAAGAGGTAGATCTCCGGCCGCTGGACCAGCGTCCGCGCGATCGCGAGCCGCTGCCGCTGCCCGCCGGACACGTTGGTGCCGCCCTGCGCGACCGGCGCGTCCAGACCGCGTTCGAGACCTCGTACGAAGTCGGCGGCCTGGGCCACCTCCAGGGCGTGCCACAGCTCCTCGTCGCTCGCGTCCGGCTTCCCGTACCGCAGGTTCGACGCCACCGTCCCCGAGAAGAGGTACGGCTTCTGCGGCACGAGCCCGACCGTCCGCGCCATCAGCGCCGGGTCCAGGCTCCGCACGTCCACCCCGTCGACCAGGACCTCGCCGCCGGTCACGTCGAACAGCCGCGGCACCAGGCCGAGCAGCGTCGACTTGCCGGAGCCGGTCGAGCCGATGATCGCGGTGGTCTCACCGGGCCGCGCCACCAGCTCCACGTCCCTGAGCACCGACTCCTCCGCGCCCGGGTAACGGAAGTCCGCGCTCCTGACCTCCAGATGCCCGCGCCGGTCCAGCGTCGTCACCGGCTCGGCCGGCGGCACCACGCTCGACGAGGTCGCGAGGACCTCCTCGATGCGCTCGGCGCACACCTCGGCGCGCGGCACCATCATGAACATGAAGGTGGCCATCATGACCGCCATCACGATCTGCAGCAGATAGGCGAGGAAGGCGGTCAGCGCGCCGATCTCCATCCCGCCGGCGGCGATGCGGTGCGCGCCGAACCAGACCACGGCCACGCTGGAGACGTTCACGACCGTCATCACCGTCGGGAACATCAGCGCCATCAGCCGGCCCGTCGACATCGACACGTCGGTCAGCTCGCCGTTGGCGCCGCGGAAACGCTCCTCCTCGTACCCGTCCTTCACGAAGGCGCGGATCACCCGGTTGCCGGTGATCTGCTCGCGCAGCACCCGGTTCACCGTGTCGAGCCGCTCCTGCATGGTCCGGAACAGCGGCCGCATCCTCCGCACGATCAGCGACACCGAGACGCCGAGCACCGGCACCACGGCGAGCAGCACGCCGGAGAGCGGCACGTCCTGGCCGAGGGCCATCACGATGCCGCCGACACACATGATGGGCGCGGCGACCATCAGGGTGAACGCCATCAGGACCAGCATCTGGACCTGCTGGACGTCATTGGTCGTCCGGGTGATCAGCGAGGGCGCGCCGAACTGCCCGAGCTCGCGCGCCGAGAAGGACTGCACCCGCTCGTAGACGGCGCCGCGCACGTCGCGGCCGAGCGCGGCGGCGGTCCGCGCGCCGTAGTACACGGCCCCGATGTTGCACAGCACCTGGACCACGGAGACGCCGATCATCAGCGCGCCGAACCGCAGGATGTAGCCGGTGTCCCCCTCGACCACGCCGTCGTCGATGATGTCGGCGTTCAGGGTCGGCAGGTAGAGGCTCGCGCAGGTCGCCAGGAACTGGAGCAGGACGAGCAGCGCGATGGGTTTTCGATAGGGGCGCAGATGGGTTCGGAGAAGTCTTATGAGCACGGTTCTCACTATCGCCCGCGCGCCCGCCCCGTTACGACCGAATTCAGGGTGTCCGGCCGAGCCCTGGCGAAGACTTTACGCACCTCGGGTGAGCCCCTTCGAAGGCTTCACGCACCTCGGGTGAGCCCCTTCGAAGGCTTCACGTACCCCGGGTGAGCCCCTTCGAAGGCTTCACGTACCCCGGGTGAGCCCCTTCCGGGCCGTCAGCCGCCGAACGCCCCCGGGTGGATCTGCTCCCGCGCCGCCACGTACTGCTGACGCACCGCCTGCCCCACCGCCAGCTCCTCGCCCGGCTCCAGGACCTGCGCGGCGGCGCCCTGCCAGGCCGGGGGAGCGGACGGGGAGAGCGTGCCGCGGGCCACGCCGAGCGCCCAGGCGGCCTGCCGGGCCGCGCCGAGCGCCGCGTACTCGGCCGGCTGGGGTACGACGACCTGCGCGCCGAACAGCGAGGGCGCCAGGGCCTGCACGGCGGGCAGCGAGGCCGCGGCGCCGAGCAGGAAGATCCGCCGGACCTCCACCCCGCGCCCGCGCACCACGTCCAGGGCGTCGCCGAGCCCGCACAGCATGCCCTCGAAGGCGGCCCGCGCCAGGTGCTCGGGCTTCATCGACTCGCGGCGAAGCCCGGTGAGGGTGCCGGCGGTGTGCGGCAGGTGCGGCGTCCGCTCGCCCTCCAGATAGGGGAGGAGCACGAGCCCGGAGGAGCCGGGTGTGGACTTCAGGGCGAGCGCGGACAGCTCGTCGAGGGACTCCGCGCCCAGCATCTCGGCGGTGCCGCGCAGGGTGCGGACGGCGTTGGTGACGGAGACCACCGGCAGGTGCATGCCGGTGGCGTCGGCGTAGGAGGTGATCGTGGACCCGGGCTCGGCGAGGGCCTCGTGGTGGACGGCCATCACGGAGCCGGAGGCGCCGAGCGAGACGACCGCGTCGCCGACGCCGAGCCCCAGGCCGAAGGCGGCGGCCATGGTCTCGCCGGTGCCGGCCGAGATCAGCAGCCCCTCGGGCGTGGTCCCGGCGGGCTCGGCGGGGCCGAGGACCTCGGGCAGCTCGACGGCGTGCCCGAGCGCCAGCTCGACGAGATCGGGCCGGTAGGCGCCGGTGCGGGCGGACCAGTAGCCGGTGGCGGAGGCGGCGCCCCGGTCGGTGGTGCGGCGGGCGGGCCGGCCGAGGAGCTGCCAGACCAGCCAGTCGTGCGGCTGGAGGACGGCGGCGATCCGCTGGGCGTGCTCGGGCTCCGTACGGGCCAGCCAGCGCAGCTTCGCGACCGGCAGCACGGCCTGCGGGACGGTCCCGACGGCCTCGGCCCAGGCCTCGCGCCCGCCGAGGGCCTCGACGAGGTCGGCGGCCGCGACCTGCCCCCGCTTGTCGTTGCCGACGAGCGCGGGCCGCACGAGTCCGCCCTGGGCGTCGAGCGGGACGACGCCGTGCGCCTGCGCGGAGACGCCGATGGCCTCCACGCCTTCGAGGAGCCCGCCGGTGGCGGCCTCCCCGAGCGAGAGCAGCCAGCTCTGCGGGTCGACGTCGGTGGCCTTGGCGTCGACCGGGTGCGGGGCATGCCCCTGCCTCAGCACGGCGCCCGTGTCCGTGTCACAGACGACGATGCGCGTGGCGTCCGAAGAGCTGTCGAGTCCGGCGACTATCCCCATGGCACCCGATTCTGCCCCACGCGGGCCGTCTCCGGGTCAGGTGTTGCTGGTCCCCCAGTCGTCGTCCTCGGCGACCTGCCCGTTGGCGTGGGCGCGTCCGCGCAGGGCGGACACCCGTTCGGCCACGGCGGCCGGCAGATGGTCGCCCACCTTGTCGCCGACCACGTGCGCCGCCTTCCCCGCGTACTGCCGCCCCGTCTGCGCGGCGGACTCGGCGGCGTTCCGCACGGCGGGGTTCTCCGCGAACCCCTTGGCGGCCTTCTTCATCCGCTCGTACCGCTCCCGCCCCGCACGCGTCCCGATCACGTAACCGAGCGCGAGACCCACGGCGAACGTCAGCTTGTACCGCACGCTGCGATCCTTCCCTGGAAGGTCCGGGGGTACCGATTGGCGGAGCACCCCCCTGCTTGCGCTAATGTATGTCTCGCAGCGAGCGCCCGCCGCCCGGGAAGACCCGGGCAGGACCGTTCGGTGCAACGCAGCAATCCCCTGTAGCTCAATTGGCAGAGCAGCCGGCTGTTAACCGGCAGGTTACTGGTTCGAGTCCAGTCGGGGGAGCGCGATCCCCTGTAGCTCAATTGGCAGAGCATTCGGCTGTTAACCGGAGGGTTACTGGTTCGAGTCCAGTCGGGGGAGCAGAGCGAAAGAGGACCCTCAGGGGTCCTCTTTCGCGTTTCCGCCGCTTCCCTTCGTATTCCTTCACGTTTCCGGGAACCATCCGCCCCCGCCCGAGGTCTTCATGGTCGAGCAGAGCCGATCACACCGATCACCTGGAGCAGGAGATCGTATGAGCGGCTATGCTGCGGCAGGACGGCGCGCACACTTGTACGCGCGTCGGTGCCAGGGGCGGTAGCTCAGCCGGTTAGAGCAGCGGACTCATAATCCGTCGGCCGTGGGTTCGAGTCCCACCCGCCCCACAGAAGAAAAACGATCTGACCTGCGGAAACGCCCCTGAGGGGGTGTTTCCGCGTGTGGCGATCGCCTCGCATCGGTGTGGCGAAACGGGCGCCCTTGACCCGCCTGGGCGGCCCTTACCTTTTTGACCTGCGGTTTTGAGTGAAGCGTGGATGTGGGGCCATGTCGATGATCCCACACCGATCCCACGGCTCCTGCGTGTGACGCGCCGCACACAGCTCCGAATTCTGTGCCCTGTCGGCGTCTCATGTGTCAGATGGCCGGAGGCTTGCTGACAGGGATCCCTCGTCGAGCGGCCGGCCCGGAGCCACCGAGTGGCCGGAGCCGGACATCGTCGCGCCGACGCCCCCCGACCGAGGGGACGAGCTCACCCGCGATCACGTCAGCCGGTGGATCCTGGACCTCCAGGACGGGGAGGCCGGTCCCCCTGCATCCGGGCACGGAGCGCCGTGAGTACGCGGCGAAGACGATCGCCGAACTCCACGGCCTGCTCTGCGGCATTCTCCAGTCGGCCGTGGACGCCGACCCATCCCTCCGTGACCCGAACCCCTGCGCGCACACCAGACCCGTGACCTGCGACTTCACGATGCACAGGGCTCAGCGGTCGTCAGGCCCGCCGCTGACCTTGACCCGGCAGCTGTTCGTCCAGGCGCTGGGCGGTCAGCGGCGGGTGTCCTTGGTGATGAAGATCGTCGGTCAGCGGGCTGGATCTCCGGCATCGCCCGCTACGCTCCGGCTGACGTCCCCGCGTCCCTGTGTGGACGGGTGTCCGAGCGGCGATTCTCTGCCGCACCCAGGGCACCCGTCTCACGGTTGGTCAGGAATTGGAGTGCGAGCGCGCCCACGCACAGCAGCGCGCCCAGCCCCCAGATCGTCAGATAGGCGGAGAGTGCAGGGACGCTCGTACCGCTGACGACCAGGGAGCCGAGGACGACGGCCGAGCCCGCGCCCGCGACGCTGCCGCCCAGGGTCTTGAGGTTGTTGTAGACGGCGGTCGCGCTGGCCGTCCGGTCCGGGGTGCTGCGTTCCACGATCAGCGTGGGCAGGCCGCCCAAGGCCAGGCCCATGCCGAAGCCGGAGACGGCGGAGGCCAGGACGAACAGCAGCAGCGTGGCGTGGCCGGCCATCAGTCCCACATTCCCGGCGGCCATCAGTGCGAAGGCGAGCAGCAGGACACGGCGGTAGCCGGTACGGGCCGCCACCCGGGCCACCAGGCTCGCCCCGGCGAAGGCCAGGACGTGCGGCACCCCGCCCCACAGGCTGATCTCCCAGGTCTTGAGCCCGAAACCGTACTCCTCGTCGCCCTTCGACGCGGCGACGTACGAGATGGCGACCGCCTGCCCACCCAGCATGATGGCGCCGAAGGCGAACCCCGAGACGTAGTACGGCGCGGACCGGGGGTGAGCCACGGCCCGGACGTCGACCAGGGCGTGCGGCCGGTCCCGTTCGAGCCGGACCCACCAGGCGAGCAGGGACAGGGAGAGCACGAGGCCGCCCAGGGTGAGCGGCGAGGTCCAGCCCCACGCCCGGCTGCGTGCCATCGTGCCGAGGAACAGCAGCAGCGCCAGGCCGAGCAGGGCTGCCCCCGTCCAGTCCATCCGGCCGGGCGCGCGCGTCCGGGACTCGGGGATCGCGCAGTACGAGAGGGCCGCACAGGCGCACGCGATCGCGGCGAGGACGAGGAGCGTCGCCTGGACGCCGCCGGTGAGTGCGAGCAGGGGGCCGGCCAGGCCGTGGCCGAGGAGCGAGCCGAGGGTGAGTGCGCCGACGAGCAGCGCCACCGCGCGCCGCGCGCCCTCGACGTCGAGCCGGTCGCGTACGAGACCGATCTCCAGCGGCAGCAGCGCCGCCAGGGGGCCCATGAGAGCCCGGCCCACCAGCAGCACCGTCAGATTCGGTGCGAGGGCCACCAGGACAGTGCCCGCCGCGATGCAGACCAGCGCGATCCGGACCAGTCGGCGGTGTCCGTACAGATCGCCGAGGCGCCCGAACACCGGCACGCCCACCGCGGCGGCCAGGAACTGGACCGCCATGTACCACTGCGCCTGCGAGGCGCTGATGGACTGCCAGTCCTGCACGGCGGGCACCAGCGCCGGGCCCGACCCCTGGAGGAGGCCGCTGACCAGCTCGAAGCCGACCAGCAGACCGACGACGGCGCCGACCCGGGGCGCCGCCCCCTCCTTCGTCCCGTCAGGCGCTCTCATGCGGACGCCCCTGCGGCGAGCCGCCGCTCCGCGAGCTCGGCGAGCAGCGCCGCCTGGCGGTGGAGCACCCGGTCGTCGAACACGGCCCGCGGGGAGTGGTTCTGCGGCGCCTTCTCCACGTCCACGCCCTCGGGTGCCGCGCCGACCATCAGCATCGCGCCGGGCACCTCGTTCAGCACCAGGGAGAAGTCCTCCGAACCGTTGGCGGGCTGCGGGGCGTGCCACACCTCGCCCGCGCCGAACAGGTCGCGTGCCGTCTCCAGTGCGAACTCCGTCGCGGCCGGCTCGTTGACCGTGACCGGGTAGAGCATCTGGTACTCCACCTCCGCCTCCAGGCCGTGCGCGGCCGCGATCCCGCGCACCAGCCGCGGCAGCCCCTGCGCCAGCCGCTCGTGGTTGGCCTCCGAGTAGCTGCGTACGGTCGCCTCGAACTCGGCCGTGTCCGGGATGACGTTCTGCTGCGTACCGGCGTGCAGCCGTCCGACGGTCACCACCACCGGGTCGAAGATGTCGAAGGTGCGCGTCACCCAGTTCTGCAGCGCGGTCACCATCTCGCAGACCGCGGGCACCGGGTCCTTGGCGTGGTGCGGAGCCGATCCGTGCCCTCCCTCACCGCGCACCGTCACCCGCAGGACGTCGGACGCGGTCATGACGGTGCCGGGCCGGGACGCGACCCAGCCGCCCGGCAGCCGGTTGGCCGACACGTGGAGCGCGAAGGCCGCGTCGAGCGGCTTGCCCGCCGTGGACAGGACACCCTCGTCGATCATCGCGCCCGCGCCGTTGTGTCCCTCCTCGCCGGGCTGGAACATGAACACCACGTCGCCCTGCAGGCTCTCCCTGCGGTCCGCGAGCAGCGTCGCCGCGCCGACGAGTCCGGCGGTGTGCAGATCGTGCCCGCAGCCGTGCATCCGGCCCGGGACCTCGGAGGCGTACTCCACCCCGGTGAGCTCGTCCACCGGCAGCGCGTCCATGTCGCCGCGCAGCAGGACCGCCCCGCCCGGGCGGCCACCCCGCAGCACGGCCGTGACGGAGGACAGCTCCCGGCCGAGCGTGATCTCGAGCGGGAGACCGTCGAGCGCGGAGAGGACCTTCTCCTGCGTACGCGGCAGCCGCAGACCGAGCTCCGGCTCGCGGTGGAGCGAGCGGCGCAGCCGCACGAGATCGGGCTGCAGTTCCCTGGCGCGTTCCAGTACGGACATGCGGTGTCGACCTCCTGTTACGGTTCCGGCTTTCGGTGGGGCAAGATTGAAGTGCTCACCATCCCGATGGCTCGGAATCGCAGGAAACACGCAAGGGGCTCCGAATGGCGCAGCATTCCGCGCACCAGGCGGTACGGGCGCTCGACGACGTCGACCAGGCCCTGGTCCACGCCCTGCAGATCGCCCCACGGGCCGGATGGAACGAGATCGGCGCCGTACTCGGCCTCGACGCCGTGACCGTGGCACGACGCTGGTACCGGCTCACCGAAGCCGGCGCCGCCTGGATCAGCTGCTCCCCGTCGCCCGCCCTCGCCTCGGCGGGACAAGGACTGCTCGCCTTCGTCGAAGTGGACTGCGTCAACGGCAGCCTGCTGACCGTGGCCCAGGCCCTCGCCCGGCTGCCCCACGTCACCGCCGTCGAGCACGTCAGCGGAGACCGCGACCTGCTGCTCACCGTGATGGCACCGGACCTCGCGGCACTCACCCACTGGATGACCCACGGCATAGGCGCCATGCCCGGCGTCGTCGCCAGCCGCACCCACCTCGCCAGCACCGTCTACACGGAAGGCAGCCGCTGGCGGCTGCGCGCCCTCGACCGCATGCAGATCGCCCGCCTCGCCGACACCGAAACCGCCCGCACCGGGGCACCCGTCTTCCCGCTCACCGACCTGGACCACGCCCTCATCGCCGCCCTCTCCATGAACGGCCGGGCCACCTACCGCGCGCTCGCCGACGCCTGCGGGGCGAGCTCGGACACGGTCCGTCGACGACTCGGCCGGCTCTTTGCCGCCGGCATGCTCCAGACCCGCTGCGAGGTCGCACGCCCCCTGTCGCAGTGGCCGGTGACCGTGATCCAGTGGGGGCGCGCGGCCGCCGGGGAGTTGGAACGTGTCTCGCGCGGAGTCACCGGGGCCCGGGAGGTACGGCTGTGCGCCGGCATCACCGGCCGGAACAACGTCCTCATCATCGCCTGGGTGAAGTCCCTCACCGACGTGCAGCGCTTCGAGGTACGACTCGCCCAGCGCGTCCCCGGCCTGGAGATCACCGACCGGGCCGTGGCCCTGTGGCCGCTGAAGCTCAGCGGCCATCTCCTCGACGAACAGGGCTACCGCATCGGCGGCGTCCCCCTGGACGTTCGCACGGCCGGAGCGAGTACCCGGGCCTAGGCGAGAAGGCCGGGGCGCGCGCTGTTCACCCCGCGCGGTACGAGCGGGCGGTTTCGGGGGCCGATGACAGCGGAACGTGAGGGTCGAACCTCAGGGTGGGATCGGCGGCGATCCTGCCAGGCTCGCGGTCCTCGAACCCGGGTGCCTTCGGGACGCCGGCGACGCTCGCTGCCGGCGCGTGGTTCGACCGTATTCTGGGAGGCGACGGGAAGGAGTCGTTGATGAGCGTCGAGGCGATCATGCACACCGAGTTCCCCGAGGGATACACGGTCTTCTTCGGTGCCGACGGGAAGGTGATCATGACCCCGCAGAGCCTGGAGCACTCCAGCACGATCCGCTCCATGCAGATCGACACGCTCGCTCTGGGACGTCACGCCAAGGTGACCTCCGACGTGTACATCGACTTCCCCGCCGACGAGAACTCCGCCCCCGATCTCGCGATCCTCCGCGAGGACGCGCAGAAGCAGGGCAAGCGCTACAGCTTCGAGGACGTCCTGCTGATCGCGGAGGTGGTGTCCGTCTCCTCGGCGCGCAAGGACTACGACGACTGCACCGCCAAGTACGGCCGCTACGGCATCCCCGTCTACCTGGTGGTGGACCCCTACGCGGCGGAGGTCGTCGTCCACACCCAGCCCACCGGCACCGGCTACATCGCGGCGCACACGCACCAGTACGGCACCGGCAAGCTCCCCGTCGACCTGGCCGACGGACGCACCTTCACCCTCGACCTGGACGAGCTGCCCCGGCCCGAACCTGAGACCGGCGCGCGCTGACCGGCCCGCCGCCGCGGCAGACAGATCACGTAGCGTGACCGCTCGGGCCGAGTGCACCTGGCTAACGCGTGGACGACTCGTAGCGGCCCACGCAGTGTTGGTGGGACCGCAGGCGGGCAGGGCCGTCCGGGGATCAGCGGGAGTGCGGGGCGTGGCGGCAGCGGTGTGGCGAACGTCTAACGGCCCCCGATCGAGCCGGATCGAGAGGGGACGCAGCCGGATGGACTCGGATGGATATGTCCGGCCCTGTGGCATCTTCGCAGGTGAGACGCGTCACTGAAATGGGTTCGAGTCCCACCCGCCCCACAAGGAAAAATCATTCTGACCAGGCACTTAGCCGGTCAGACGTGAGCACGAAGGGTCTTGGCGGCCCGTCCTGGGCAGGAAAACACACCTGGTTGGACAAAGGTTGGACGCAGGTCACGCGGCGCGCTCGAACCGCCCGTTCGGCGCATCCGTGACCGCGTCCCTGTCGGCTTTCCTACGCCCGGACCCTGGGCGTGGTGGCCGTGCTCGGGCGGATGGCGCACCGCGACGATCCCGCGCGGTCCGCGCGTCGCGCGGCTCCGCCGAGTGCGAGAGGAAGGCCGCCTACCGGATCCATGAGACGTACCCGGCTGCCGCCACGGCAGGCAACACTGCCCGACGGGCGACGGCGTCGGGGCGCCCTGGGGCGGGGCCCAGGTCCGTCCACCGCCGAAGGCGAGCGGGGCGGGCGGAGTGGTGTCCTCGAGGGGGATCCGTTCGACGCCGGGGCCGGTCTGTGCGGTGACGGCCTTCTCGGGCCCGGCGGCGTCGGCTTGTTTCTCCGGGGCCACCGGTCAGGGCCGAGGGGCCGCCGGTGCCCCGGTGTGCACTTCGAGAGCGGCGCGGACGGCGGATTCCAGGGCCCCTTCGATCCAGGCCGGCTTGACGGAGGTGTGGCAGCCCGCGAAGTGCACGGGGCCCTCCGCCGTGGGTACGTGGGGGAAGAGTTCGGTGTGCTGGCCGGGGAGCAGGACGGACGCCTCGCCGTAGGCGTAGGGGTTGCGCATCCAGGACTGGGTGCGGCCGACTCCGGTGTAGAAGACCTCCACGCGCTGTCCGTACACGTCCTGGACTCCTCCGAGTGCGCGGGGATACCGCTCCTCGTCGTCGAAGGCGTCCCACTTCAGGGCGTCGTCCGCCCAGCTGTAGGAGGCCAGCATGACCCCGCCGTCGCTGCCCGGGACGGGATGGGAGGGTTCGAACATGAACCGGTTGGGGTTGTCGGTGGTCGAACCGCCGCCGATGACCTGCGCGGCTCCGGGCTGGTCGCGCAGCATGGAGCGGTGGGCGGCGTAGTGGACGCGCTGCGCTTCGGTGATGTGACCCGGCGGCACGGAAGGGTGCGCGCCCAGGAGCGACCCGTCGGCCGGTGCGCTGCCGCGGCGGTACCGCTCGTACAGGCCGGGGCTGATCGACTCCAGCTCGGTCCGCCACTCCTCCTCGGTGAACTCCCACCACCGTCGCGAGAACTCCAGGAGCACCTTGGTCGCGGCGTCGTAGTGCAGCTCGGTGACGGCCCGCCGCTTGCCGTAGGAGAGCGGCGGGTCGAAAGCGACGTGGCGGAGCCCCGAGAACGGCACGGTGACGATGACTTCGTCGCCGGTGAAGGTTTCCCGGACCACCGTGCCGTCGCGGCCTTCGGAGACGGTGTGCACGGTGACTCCGCGCCGGGAGCCGTGTTCGACGCGGACGGCGCGGCGGTCGAGGCGGACCCGGTCCTTCACACGCGCGTAGAGCGCGTCCGCCAGCGTCGCGGTTCCGCCGGGCAGTTCGTAGAAGGCGGTGTCCGGGCTGATCAGGGCGGAGGAGAGGAAGCTGTGGAGGAAGGAGAGGTGCAGGCGTGAGGTGACGTTCTGGACCGTGCCGACGAGGTCGACGGTGTTCTCGTCGAGCCCCGCCTCTTCGGTGAGGTACCGGAACATGGACCAGTGGCCGTACCGCTGGAGGACCGTGGCCCAGCCCTCGACGAGGTCACGGCCCCGCTTCCCCTCGACAAGGGCACGGGCGGGCGCGAGGGCCGAGGCGTAGATCTCGGCGGCTGTCATGTTCAGATACTTCTCGGGGACTCCGAACGACCTGTTCAGAATCCGCGGTCTGCGCTCGTATTCCACGCGGCGGACCCGAACGCCGTTGGCCTGGATCCACGTGCGGTTCGCCGGCCTGCCCCCGGCGTCCACGTCGGTGAGGTGGAAGCGGCGGCGTTCCAGGCCGAGCACCTCCAGCAGGCCGGTGACCAGGGGGTGGCTGTCGGGGATGCGCATCGCTCCGGCTTCCGCGTACTGCCGGGGGTCGGCGAAAGACTGCTCGGCGCCCTCGTGGCCGCCGGTACGGAAGGTCTTGATCCGGCCTCCGACACGGTTGCCGTTCGCCTCGATCACGGTGACGTCGTGGCCGGCCCGGTGCAGGAGGTCCGCGGCGACGAGCCCGGCCGGCCCGGCACCGACGACCAGGACCCGTCTGCCGCCGCGACGACCGCGAGGGAGGCCTTCACGCAGCAGGATTCCGGTGTACCGCGGAACGAGGGGTTCATCGTGCTCGTCGAGCACCAGGATGGCCCGGGCCACCCGCAGACAGGTCTGCCACGGGGCACCCTGTACCCCCGGGGCGTGGTCCGGGGGTGTATCGGGCGCGGCCGCGGCCTGGGGGGCGGCCGCGAGGGCGAGTGCCCCGGCACCCGCCGCGGTCACCAGAGCACGCCGGTTGAGCTGAGTATCCACGTGGGTACCTTGGCGGGACGCCTTCGGCGCGGACACCCGGACACGCGCACGCGCTGCCTGATTCACCTTCATGCGGTCCTGTCGGCGGGTCGCTGGGGCGAACGCGTGAAGTAACGATTCGTCCGGTGGGGTTCTGTCGATCATCCCGATGAGGGTTCGCGTGATGGCCGCGCCGTGAGACAGGAGTTCGCGTGCTGCAGAGGTTCCGCTACCGGGTCGACACCATCATGGGACGAGGCGCCCCCGCCCTCATCGGCGTACTGGCGGTCCTCTGCTGCCTGCTCGCGGCCCTGAACGGTCTGATGCTCGTGCTGTTCGCCCCCGAAGGCATCCGTCCGGACAGCGCGGGCTCCTCGGTCTGGGCGGGATTCCTCAGGGTGCTGAGCCCCACGATCCTGATCAGGGACCGGGGGTCGGTGCCCTTCCTCGCCGTCGCGGTTCTCATGGCCTTCGGCGGCATCATGCTGATGAGCACGCTCATCCCCGTCATCAGCGCCGGTTTGCAGAACCAACTGGCACGACTGCGCGCGGGACGGTCTCCGGTGGTGGAGTCGGACCACACCGTCATCCTCGGCTGGTCCTCACAGGTCCACGTGGTCGTGGCGGAACTGGTCGAGGCCAACCGCAGCCGACGCCGGGCCTGCATCGCCATTCTGGCGGAGAAGGACCGGTCGGAGATGGAGACCGAGATCCGGGAACGCGTCGGCGACCTGGCCGGCACCCGGATCGTCTGCCGCACCGGAGACCCCGCGGACCCTCAGGACGTCTCACTCGTCAGTCCCGCGCAGGCCCGGTCGGTGATCGTCCTGGCGGCCGAGGACCAGCGCCCCGACTTCGGCGTCATCAAGTCGCTGATCGCCGTGACGGGCACGGGGAAGGAGCCGGGCACGGGCCCGCTCCTCGTGGCCGGGATCGAAGAGGAGCAGAACCTGGCCGCCGCCCGCCTGGCAGGAGGGGAGCACTGCCGCGTCGTCAGCACGCAGGGTTTCATCGCCCGTCTGCTGGCGCAGAGCAGCCTGCAGACAGGGCTGTCCAGCGTCTACACCGAGCTGCTCGACTTCGCCGGCCACGAGATCTACATGACGCACCAGCCCGAACTGGACGGACGACGATTCGACGACGCTCTGTCGGCCTTCCGCGCCTCCACCGTCATCGGGCTCATGCGGCAGGACGGCCGCATTCTCATGAACCCGGACGGCGACACCCGGATCGACGCCGACGACCGCATCGTCGTCATCAGCGAGGACGACAGCACCATCGCCCTGTCGGACACGGCCCCGGAGCACATCCCCGTGCCCCCGCCGCCCGCTGCGACCTTCCGCGACGAGGCCAGAAACGTCCTCATCCTCGGCTGCAACCGTCGTCTGGGCGACATCGTCGAGCAGCTACGGGCCCACCTGCCCGCCGGCTCGCGGGTGGACGTCGTCGCCGACGCGCCGAGCCCGGTCCAGGAACTCCGCGAGGGGCTGAAACTGAGTCACCGGCAGGCGGACATCACCCGGCGGCACGTTCTCGAGGACCTGTCCGTCGACAAGTACGACCACGTCATGGTTCTCTGCGCCGACGACCGCAGCCCGCAGGAGGCGGACGCCGGCACCCTCACCACCCTGCTCAACCTCCGCGACCTGGCGGAGCGGAACGGACACTCGTACACCCTGGTGACGGAGATGGCGGACGACCGCAACCGCGTTCTGGCCCAGGCCGGCAAGCCCGATGACCTCATCGTGAGCAGCAACATCCTGAGCCTGCGCCTCTCCCAGATCTCCCAGAACCCGCATCTCGACAGGATCTTCGACGATCTGTTCGCTCCCGCGGGCTGTCAGATCGCCCTGCGCCCGGTCACCGACTACGTGCCCGCCGGCCGTCCCCTGACCTTCTCCACCGTCGTCCGCGCCGTCCGCCGTCACGGCCATCTCGCCATCGGCCACCGCCTCGCCCACCGCATCCACGAGGCACCCCGCTACGGGATCACGCTCAACCCGGACAGGCAGAGGATCCTGACCTACTCCGAGGAGGACGAGGTCGTGCTGTTGACCGGCAGCTCACTCATCCCTCCCGGGTGAACCGGATCACCGCCGAAGGCGCCCCGGCGCGCGGGCCTGGTACGCCATGTGCGAGCGGTGTTCCGGCGGACTCGGCATCGGAGCGGTGGCGTCACAAGGTCTCGGGGGTGACCACGTTCTCCAGCAGGGCCACGGCGGTGTCGGCCTACTGGGGGCGGAGGGCGCTGTGCTCCTGCTCGTGGCCGACGGAGGTGGCGCACGGGACGAGGGAGGACGGCTTGCCGAGGGCCGTCGGCCCGCCGATCGTGCCCGCTCTGCCGCGCGAGAGCGACGGTCTTCCGCCGTCAGCCGCGGTACGGCCGCAGCTGCCAGACCCTGGCGCTGTCCAGGCGGGCGGAGCCGCCTTCGGCGAAGAGCCGGACGCCGTCGCTGTCCGGGGAGGGGAAGATCTGGTCCGTGATCACGGCTTCGCCGTCGCCGCCGAAGACCTCGACCGAGGACCAGTCGACCAGGACGCGGAGGGCGACCTTGCCGTTCCTGGGCGTCAGGGGGGCGCGCTGGACGCCGGGGAAGTCGCCGTGGAAGTCCACCGCGCCCGACCGGGTCCGGTCCACGTACAGCTCCTGGGTCTTCCTGTCGTAGCCGATGACGGTCTCCTCGCCGTCGCCCGTGCGCACCTTGAAGCCGAAGCGCTCGGCCTCGTCGAGGGTGAACGTGGCCCGGATGTCGAGTGCCTTGCCGTCGGCGCGGCCCGCTGCCAGGGGGGCGGAGCCCTCCGCGATCCTGACGTCGCGCACGCCGACCGAGGGGCCGTGGAGCGACTCCACCGTGGACACGGGGCGCTGGGTGAGGCGGATCCGGCCGTTCACGGTGCGCAGTGCCATCTCGCGCGGGATGCTCTGCGCGCCGCGCCAGGGGGAGGTCGGGATGTCGTTGCCGTACTGCCAGTTGTTCATCCAGCCGATCATGTGGCGCTTGCCGTCCGGGGCGTGCTCCCAGGAGACGGCGGCGTAGTAGTCCTTGCCGTGGTCGACCCAGTGGGCCCGCCGGAGGGCCGGGACGGCCGGCTGGTCGGCGGCGACGAAGTGGTCGGCCATGATGTGGCCCCAGCCCGCCCTGTTCAGGTCCACGAGCTCGATGACGGCCTGCTTGCCCTGGTGGGCGCGGAGGTCGAAGGACACCCAGTCCAGGTTCCCGCTGTCCGCGCCGGTCGCGCTGTCGACCACCTTTCCGTCGACGAGGAGGTTGACCGTCGTCTCGGTCGAGCGGGGGCGGGCCGGGGTGTCGGACAGCATGACCTGGTCGAGGAGGATGTGGCCCCAGCCGCCGGTGTTCTCGTCGACCACCTCGATGTGCGCGGTCCGGCCGGCGAGGCCGCCGAGGTCCCAGGAGACCCAGTTGAGTTCTTCCGAGTCGGTGCCGGTGGCGCTGCGTACGGTCCTGCCGTCGACGACGAGGCGGACGGCGGTGGGCGCTTCGGATCCGGAGGGGTGACGGCCGCCGCCGACGAGGAGGTTGAGGTGCTTCCTGGTGATCGTGAACTCGGGCGAGGTGAGGGTGCCCGTGGTCGCGTCGCCGCCCAGGAAGGTGTTCACCAGGCCGCCGCCCTCGTGCCCGGACACCTCGTGCTGGCCGGGGAGGGTGCCGGACGCGGGGCCGTCGCCGAAGGCGGTGCCCGTGGCCGTCCAGGAGCCGTAGCCGTCCTGCTCGAAGTCGGCGAGGACCTCTCCCGGGGGCGCGGGGGAGTCGCCCCTCACGGAGCCGGGGACGTACGGGTGACGGCCGCCGCCCACCTTGAAGTTGAGGTACGGGCTCGTGACGGTGAAGGGCGGTGAGGTGAGGGTGCCGGTCTCGTGGTCGCCGGTGTGGAAGCTGTCGGCGAGCCCCTTGCCCTCGACGCCGCTCGTGCCGGACGTCCCGGGCTCGGGGGCGGGGACGGGTCCGTCGCCGAAGGCGGTGCCGGTCGTCCGCCAGGTGCCGTAGTCGGTTTCCTCGAAGTCCTGCACCACCAGGCCGGCCGGCGGTGTGTAGGAGCCGTCGTCGTCGGGTTCGAACCGCTTGCCGTCGAAGTCGCCCACGAAGTACTGGGCGGCCGAACCTCCGGCGATTCCACCGGGGTTGAGGTTGACGACGAGCACCCACTTGACGCGCTCGGGGTCGCCGTCGACGGGCAGCGGGAAGAGGTCGGGGCACTCCCAGACGCCGCCCACCGCGTTCTGCGGGCCGAAGTCGCTCAGATGGGTCCAGCTCTTGAGGTCCTCGGAGGAGTAGAACCGGACCTTGTGCTCGGTGGAGAGCGACACCGTCATCAGCCAGCTCCTGGTGGGCGCGTACCACTGGACCTTGGGGTCGCGGAACTCCGTCGAGCCGATGTCGAGCACCGGGTTTCCGGAGTACTTGGTCCAGGTGCGGCCGCGGTCGGTGCTGTACGCCAGGGACTGGGCCTGCTTGCCGCCGTCCTTGAAGTGGCTGGTGTAGACGGCCACCATCGCGGGGTTCTCCGCGGTCCCGAACCCCGTGGTGTTGCCGTGGTCGACGACGGCGCTGCCGGAGAAGACCATCTCCTCGTCGTCGTGCGGGAGGGCGAGGGGGAGTTCCTCCCAGTGCACCAGGTCCTTGCTGACGGCATGGCCCCAGGACATGTCGCCCCAGGTGTCGCCGTTCGGGTTGTACTGGTAGAAGAGGTGGTACTCGCCCTTGAACCAGACGAGCCCGTTGGGGTCGTTCATCCAGTTCTTCGCGGGGCTGAAGTGGAACTGGGGGCGGTACGTCTCCGTGTACGGCCGGCTGTACTCCGCCGCCGCCCCGGGGGCGACGGCGGTGACGGTGAGCGCGCAGGTCGCGGCCGCTGCGGCGGCGAGACGCAGCGGGACACGACGGCGTACGGGGACTCGGCTCATGGTTTCTCCTGCGCTTTCCTGCACGGGGAGCGGCGGCGACTCGGGAAACGGGATGTCATCGATGACATGTGACAGCGATGACATCCGCTGGGGAGCGATGATGGGCGGGCTCCGGGCGGCGCGTCAATGGCCCGGGCCCAGTTCGTTCGGGCGGCCGGTTCGGTCGGCGGTTCAGCTCGCGGTGAGTCCCGCCGTGGGTGTCGCCGGCCGCAACTGCCCGGCCCACGGCGGGTTCGGGCCCGCGGTGGCGCAGGTCAGCGCCGCCACCTGGGAGGCGAAGGCGCAGGCGTCGAAGACGTCGTCGATCCGCAGGTCCGTGAGCCGTCCGCCGAGGAGCCCCCTGAGGCCGAGGTGGTGGAGGAACCCCGCGGTGAAGGAGTCGCCCGCCCCGACGGTGTCGACCACCTCGGTCGGGGGAGCCGGTACGGTGGTCCGCTCGCCGTCCAGCGAGGCGACCGCGCCGCGCTCCCCGCGGGTGATCACGACGAGGGGGACACCCGCCGCGTGCCAGGTGTCGCAGGCGTGCTCGATGGTGTGGCCGGGCAGCAGGAGTTCCAGGTCGTCCTCGCTCAGCCGGAGGATGTCCGCGAGCGCGCACCAGCGCGGGAGGCGTTCGCGGTAGACCTCCGGGGCCACGAGCAGCGGCCGGACGTTCGGGTCGAGGGAGACCGTGGCCGTGGCGGAGGCGCGGGCGAGGAACTCCTCCACGACCGTGCCGCCGGGCTCGCGCACCAGGGCGAGGGAGCCCGAGTGCAGGCAGGCCGTGGAGGCGAGGTCCGCCGCGGCGAGTTCGTCCGCCGTCCACTGCCAGTCCGCGGTGCCCTGGGCGTGGAAGGAGTACGCGGCCCGGCCCTGGGCGTCGAGTTCGGCGACGGCCAGCGTGCTGGGCTCGGCCGCGCGTACGGCGGCCGAGAGGTCGACGCCCGAGGTCTCCAGGTGACCGCGGAACAGGCGGCCGAAGACGTCGTCGGACAGCCGCCCCAGGAAACGGGCGGGGGTGCCGAGGCGGGCGAGCGCCACGGCCGTGTTGGCCGGACCGCCGCCCGGCAGGACCCGCAGGGCGAGCTCGCCCCGCGCGGGCGTGGGGACGGTGAAGGCGTCCGCGACGCATTCTCCGAGGATGGTGACCAGAGGCAGGCGCATGACTCGTTCTCTCCAGGTGGGCAGCGCGAGAAGGCTGCGGGGGCGGGGGCGGGGGCGGGGGCGGGGGCGGGGTGGGGCCTTGAGGGAGCTCACGGAGAGCGCCGCTCCCGATGTGAGGCGGTGCGGGCGGCGTTGCCGTTTTGTGACGGCGTCAAGGCATTGACGTTTCCGGGTGACGGAGTTCATCATCCTCCGCAAGTGGTGTCAACGATGACATCGGTCAACGATGACACCGCCTCACATGTGTTTCGACAGCAGCACCCCCTCGATCCGCGCCGCCGTTCCGCTCTCGCCCAGCAGGAGATCAGCATGCTTCGCAGAAACCGCGCCCTCCGCACCTCCGCCGGACTCACCGCTCTCGCCGCCGTCTCGGCGCTGACCCTGACGGCCTGTGGCTCCGGTGCGCAGGGAGGGTCCGGTGGCGGCGGGACCAAGGTCGGGCTGATCACCAAGACCGACACGAACCCGTTCTTCGTGAAGATGAAGGAGGGCGCCGAGCGGGCCGCGAAGGAGAACGGCGTCGAACTCGTCAGCGCGGCCGGGAAGTTCGACGGCGACAACGCGGGCCAGGTCACCGCGATCGAGAACATGGTCAACTCCGGCGTGAAGGGCATCCTCATCACGCCCAACGACTCCAAGGCGATCGTCCCCGCCCTCGCGAAGGCCCGCGCCAAGGGCGTCCTGGTCATCGCGCTCGACAGCCCGACCGAGCCGCAGGACGCCACCGACGCCCTCTTCGCCACCGACAACGTGAAGGCGGGCGAGCTCATCGGCCGGTACGCCAAGGCCGCCATGGCCGGCAAGGAGGCGAAGATCGCCACCCTGGACCTCGCGCCCGGCGTCGCGGTGGGTGTCCAGCGCCACCAGGGCTTCCTCAAGGGCTTCGGCATCGCGGAGGGCGACCCGTCGGTCGTGTGCATGCAGGACACCGGCGGTGACCAGGCCAAGGGCCAGACGGCGATGGAGAACTGCCTCCAGAAGTCCCCGGACATCAACGTCGTCTACACGATCAACGAGCCGGCCGCGCTGGGCGCCCACACCGCCCTGAAGGCGAAGGGCCTGGAGAAGAAGGTGCTCGTCGTCTCCGTCGACGGCGGCTGCACCGGCACGAAGGCGGTCAAGGAGGGCAAGATCGCGGCGACCTCGCAGCAGTACCCGCTGGAGATGGCGTCCCAGGGCGTCAAGGCGGTCGCCGACTTCGCCAAGAGCGGCAAGAAGGCGTCCGGTTACACCGACACCGGCGTCACGCTCATCACCGATGCCGCCAAGACGGGCGTCGAGGCCGAGGACACCGCGTACGGCCTGGAGAAGTGCTGGGGCTGAGCCCTGGGGCACCGGAAGGTGCTCGGGCCGATGCCCGGGCACCGGAAAGTCCTGGGGCCGAGCCTCCGGCACCGGAAAACGCTGAGGCCGAGCCCCCGGCACCAGGGCGCGCCACGGACCTCCTCCCCGGCTCCTGACGACCTCCCCGGCCCCCGCCCCCCCCCGCTCGCCGACCACCGACCGACACCGGCAAGGACCACCATGACTGCCACAACCCTGCCCTACGACCAGCTGAAAGGACCGTCCACGGTCCGCCGGCTGCTCGCCGCACCGACCACGGGCCCGCTCGTCGCCCTGCTGCTGGCCTGCGTCTTCTTCTCCCTGACGACCGAGCAGTTCCTCTCCGGCGGCAACTTCTCGCTGATCGTCCAGCAGGTCATGGTCGTGGGCACGCTGGCCATCGGTCAGACCCTGATCATCCTCACCGCCGGCATCGACCTCTCCTGCGGTGCCGTCATGGCGTTCGGCAGCATCGTCATCGCCAAGACGGCTGCCGAGGGCGGCCTGTCACCGTTCGCCGCGATCGCTCTCGGCCTGCTCGTCTGCGCGGGCTTCGGCCTGGTCAACGGCCTGCTGGTGCAGATGATCCCGCTCCCGCCGTTCATCGTCACCCTCGGCATGCTGAACGTGGCGTTCGCCCTGACCCACATCTACTCGGCCGAGCAGACGATCACCGACCTGCCGGCGCCGCTGACCGCCCTCGGCGAGACGTTCCCGCTCGGCAACACCGACATCACCTACGGCTCGATCGTCACCATCGCCCTGTTCCTGCTCTTCGCCTACGCGCTCAGCGGCACGTCCTGGGGCCGCCACGTGTACGCGCTCGGCAACAGCCCCGAGGCCGCCCGGCTCAACGGCATCCGCACCTCCCGGCTGACCGTCGGCATCTACACCCTGGCCGGACTCGTCTACGGGATCGCCGCACTGCTCATGGTCTCCCGCACCGGCGTCGGCGACCCGCAGGCCGGACAGACCGACAACCTGGACAGCATCACCGCCGTCGTCCTCGGCGGCACCAGCCTCTTCGGCGGCCGGGGCGCCGTCCTCGGCACCTTCATCGGCGTCCTCATCGTCGGTGTGTTCCGCAACGGCCTCCAGCTGATGGGCGTCGCCTCCATCTACCAGACCCTGATCACCGGCGTCCTGGTGATCCTGGCCGTGACCGTCGACCAGATCTCCCGGAGGAAGGCACGATGAGCACCGCCGACGTCACCCCCGTGCTCCAGGCCCGCGGCCTGGTCAAGCGGTACGGCCATGTCACCGCCATCGACGGCGCCGACTTCGACCTGCTGCCCGGCGAGGTCCTCGCCGTCATCGGCGACAACGGCGCCGGCAAGACCAGCCTGATCAAAGCCCTCACCGGCGCCCTCACCCCGGATGAGGGCGAGACCCGGCTGAACGGCGAACCCATCAGGTTCACCGGACCGCAGAGCGCCCGGCAGCACGGCATCGAGACCGTCTACCAGGACCTGGCCGTCGCCGCCTCCATGGACATCGCCTCCAACATGTTCCTCGGGCGTGAGCTGCGCCGTCCCGGTTTCCTCGGCAGCGCGCTGCGCATGCTCGACAAGAAGCGCATGCGCCAGGAGGCGGCCGCCCACATGGCCGACCTCAAGATCGGACTGCGGTCGCTGACCCAGCCGGTGGAGACGCTCTCCGGCGGCCAGCGCCAGGCCGTGGCGGTCGCGCGGTCGGTCGCCTGGGCCACGAGCGTCGTCGTGATGGACGAGCCCACCGCCGCGCTCGGTGTCAAGGAGTCGGGGCAGGTCCTCGACCTGATCCGCAGGGTCCGCGACAAGGGCATGCCCGTGGTCCTGATCAGCCACAACATGCCGCACGTCTTCGAGATCGCCGACCGCATCCACATCCACCGGCGCGGCCGCCGCGAGGCGCTGATCAAGCCGTCCGACCACTCCATGGCGGAGGTCGTCGCCATCATGACGGGGGCGCTCCGGGTGAACGACGATGGAGGTACGGTCGTTGCCGACGCGGATGCCGCCCAGGCGGCAGGCGTGTCCGCCCACTGAGCCGGCCGCGGGGGCAGCGCCGCGCCGGCCGCACGGTCGCCGCAGAGTCAGCACAGCGGGCCCGGCCCCGGCGGGGGCCGGGCCCGACGAACGTACAGGAACGGTGGTACATGGCCGCGAACCGCCGCCCCACACTGGCCGATGTCGCCAGGGAAGTGGGCGTCAGCGCCAAGACGGTGTCCCGGGTGCTCAACGAGGACGGGCCGAGCTCCCCGGAGACCCGCGAGCGGGTGCTCGCCGCGGTCGCGAAGCTCGGCTTCCAGCCGAACCTGATGGCCCGCAACATCCGGGTCGGCGGCCCCGACACCACCGTCGGCCTGGTCGTGCCCGACCTCGGCAACCCCTTCTTCGGAACCGTCGCCGGCGCCATCGAGGACGCGGTACGCGGCCGGGGACTGACCCTGCTCATGGGTTCCTCGGCCGAAGACCCGGACCGGGAACGGGCGTTGATCCAGACGTTCCTCGCCCGGCGCGTCAGCGTGCTGATGGTCGTCCCCGCGTACGGAGCCGACCACAGCCACCTCAAGGCGCCGCGCGCGGCCGGTCTGCCGGTGGTCTTCCTCGACCGGCTGGGATCCGGGCTCTCGGCCGACTCCGTCGTCAGCTCCAACCGGGCCGGCGTCCACGAGGGCGTCTCCCACCTCATCGCCCGCGGCCACCGCCGGATCGGTTTCATCGGAGACCTCCCCGCCAAGCTCTACACCCGGCGCGAGCGGCTCGCCGGCTACCGCTCGGCGCTCGACGAGGCCGGCCTGCCCTACGACCGGGCCCTGGTGACCGGCGCCCACAGCCAGGACGGGGCCGCCGCCGAGACCACCGCCCTCCTCGGCCTGCCGCAGCCTCCCACCGCCCTGTTCGCGGCGAACAACATCATGGCCCTCGGGGTCGTCGCCCAGCTCACCCGGGCGGGCCGCAAGGACGTCGCCCTGGTCGCCTTCGACGACCTCCCGCTCGCCGAGGTCCTCGAACCGGCCCTGACCGTCGTGGCCCAGGACCCGGCGGCCATCGGCGAGACGGCGGCCCGCACCGCCCTCGCCCGCCTGGACGGCGACCGCACCCGCGCCCGCACCCTCATGGTCCCCACCCGCCTGGTGGTCCGCGGCTCCAGCGCACCGCCCCCGGCCGGCGGCTGACACCGCCCCGGTGTCGTCACGCGGCGCGGAGTTCCCGCGCCGCGTCCTTCGACAGGCCGACGCGGACGAGGGCGGCGGCGAGCCGGGCGTGGTCCTTCGGGGCCACGCGTCTCCCGAGCCCGCGGGGGGTGTGCGGCAGGCCGAGGTCCTTCGCCGCCTCGCACGCCCGGTCGTCGAAGTACGGGCGCAGCTCCGGCCAGACCGCCTGGACCTCCCGGCAGAAGATGTCCGCGCCGACCGGGCCGATCCGCGGAACCTCCCGCAACAGCTCGCGCAGCGCGGCCGGGTCGCCGTCGGCCTCCTCCCGCATCCGGCGGAGGTCGCCGCGCCACCGTTCGAGCACCAGCCGCGCCCCGTCGCCGAGCGCTGTGGCGGTGCTCTCGTCGTACCGTACGTAGTGGGCCCGGCCCAGGGCGTCCACCCGGTCCTGCCAGGCGGAGTCCGCCATCGCCCGGGGCGTCCGGAGCCCGGCCCGGAACAGTTCCCGCGCGGCATCGGTGGCGATGCCGGCGCCGATCCGTACCGAGCAGAGCACGGTGAGCACCAGCAGCCGGTACAGCGGCGAGGGCTTGTCGCGCAGGGTGATGCCGGCCTCCTGCGCGTACGTCCGGCCGTGCTCGGACAACAGCCTGGGGATGATCGTGTCCACGTCCACAGCCATCGACCGCGCACCTCGCCTTCGTACGGCCCCGTCGTGGCGGTCCCGTTCAGGTCCAGGCGGTGCGGAGCCGCGCGCGGTGGCCGGAGAGCCAGGTCGCGAAATCCTGGAGGGCGGGGTTGAGGTCGCGGACGGCGGTGAGGTCCCGGGCCGCGGTGAAGCGGTGCTCGCACTCCGCGTAGTACTGGAACATGTTCCCCGACTCGTCGGCGCCGGGGAAGCCCTGCGCCCGCCACTCGTCCGGGGTGAGGGGCCGGTAGCGTACGGGCTCGCCGACGGCGTCGGTGAGGGCCGCGGCCATGTCGGCGACCTTGAGGTGCTCGCCGGCGATGCTGATCGTGGCGGCGACGAAGTCGGCACCGCCCCGGAGGACGGCGAGCGCGGTCCTGCCGATGTCGTCGACCGCGATCCCGGAGAGCCTGCTCTCGCCCATCGGGAACGTCAGCTGGAGGGCGCCGTCCTCGCCGCGCTGCGGGGCGAAGGCGCCGAAGAGGTTCTCCCAGTAGAACGTCGAGCGCAGGAACGTCGTCGGCACGCCCTCCTCGGTGAAGTAGTGGTCCGCCTCCGCCTTGCCGTCGAAGTGGGGCACCTTGTAGTGGTCCTGGAGAGTGGGCATCCGGTCGTCGTCGAGGGGGATGCACTCGCGGGTGTCCTCCAGGGTGGACCAGACCGCGTGCTGCACCCCCGCGTGGGAGGCGGCCCTGGCCAGGGCCCGCGCCTGGGTCTTCTCCCGTTCGGCGGACATGTGCTCCCAGAAGTTCGTGACCAGGAAGGCGCCGTACGCGTGCTCGAAGGCCGGCCCGAGGCTGGACTCGTCGTCCATGTCGGCCCGGACGACCTCGGCGCCCAGCCGTTCCAGCGCGCGGGCCTCCTCCGAGTCCGGGCGGCGGGTGACGGCGCGGATGACGAAGTCCGGGTCCGGGTCGGCCAGGGCGGCCCTGACGAAGCCGCCGCCCTGCTGCCCGGTGGCACCGAACACCGTGATGAGCTTCTTGTCGGTCATGGATCCTTCGCCTCACAGGTCGGCGTGGTGTCAGGCGGCGTCGCCCCGTTTGTCCTCGTCGACGATCTCGGCGTCGACGACGTCGTCGTCCTCGGCCTGGGGCTGGGCCCGGGCCCGGCCGGTGCCGCCCGTGGTCTCCTGGGACCGGTCGTACAGCGCGGAGCCGATCTTCTGCGCGGCCGTGCTCAGCCGTTCGACGGCGGTGCGGACGGCGGCGGTGTCCTCGCCCTTGAGCTTCTCCTTCAGTTCGGCGACGGCGGCCTCGACCTCGGACTTCACGTTACCCGGGATCTTGTCCCCGCTCTCCCCGAGCAGCCTCTCGGTCTGGTGGACGAGCTGTTCGCCCTGGTTGCGGGCCTCGGCGGCCTCGCGGCGCCGCCGGTCCTCCTCGGCATGGGCCTCGGCGTCGCGCATCATCCGCTCGATG
>NZ_JASCXN010000017.1 GCF_030010625.1 Streptomyces sp. CC208A
CGCGAGCCGGTTCAGCGTGCAGATCCAGATCGGCACGGACTACGACCTCGCCCTGGCCTTGAAGATCGACGCCCGGGTGGTCCGGGTCGCCCGACACCTCTCCCGCCAGGTCGAACTCGGCGAGCTGGGCTGGGCCCCCCAGCTGCGGGAGCTGCTGAGCTACCAGCGGACCGAGGCTGTCCTCGGCACGAAAGCCGCGCTCGCGAACCTGGTCGGCATCGCTCCGGTGGAGGATCGCGACGCCGTCGCCGACGCCGTCATCAAGGCTGTCGGCGTCAAGACGATCGCGCCTCTCACCCTCGGCAAGCAGCTCCCCGCCTCGGCCGTCCGGCAGCCCCCGGGCAGCGCCGTCTCCGCGCACCGGGGCCGCTCGCGATGAGCGCCCACCGCCACGTCCAGGTCCCGGCCACTACGCCGGATGACGACGCCGACCTCGCGCGATGGGACGACGATGGCGCCCCGCCCGCGCAACCCCGCACCTCCCCGGACGCGTGGCTTCGCGTGGGAGCCGAACTCGGCGACCGTCTGGTCGCCCTCTCCGGCCGCCAGGACCTCCTCGTCACCTGCCGCCCCGGCACGCGCAGCGGCGCACCGGCCGCGTTCTTCCCCTCTCTGGGCGAGGTCGAGTTCGACGCCGGTCTGTTCGCCCCGCTGAAGCCTCACGAGATCCATCCGCGGGTCGTGGGCGACGAGGAGCGTTACCCGGCCGCCTGGGGCGTGTTCGTCCACGAGGCCGCGCACGCGGCCCACTCCGTCTGGACGGCGCCTGCCGGAGCGAACCCCCGCGTCGTCGAGGCCGCGCTCCTGCTGGAGGAGAGCCGCGTCGAAGGCGCACACCTGACCAGGCGGCCCACGGACCGCACGTACCTGCGCACCAGTGCCCGAACCCTGGTCATGCCCGACATCGCCCACCCCACCCTCCAGGGCATCGAGCACGCCGCCGGCATCGCGGCCCTGATCCTCGGCCGCCGGGACGCCGGCATCCTGGATGCCGGCGAGACCCAGGCCGTCGCCGACCTGTGCGAAAAGGTGCTGGGCGCCGACCTGCTGGCCACCCTCACCCGTATCTGGTCCGCAGCCCACCGGTGTGCCGACCACGACGCCACGACCATGCTGGCGCACGCCCAGGACTGGTGCGACGCCCTGGGCGCCGCCGCCCCCTCCCAGCCCGTGCCGGAGAACCTCAGCGATCTGCTGTCCGGTGCCGTGACGGTCGTCATGGACAACATGGCCGCCAACGACGCCGCCGACCTCGCGGCACACGCAGCCGCGAACAACGCCGTGGCCGCACGGTCCAGGGCACAGGCCAAGGACCGCGCCCAGCAGGCCGGCCAGCGACGCAAGGCCGCCGCCACCGCCAAGTCGGTCTTCAACCCCCGCGGCGCCACCGTCACCCCCGACGGCACACCGGCCCCCTACAGCAACCCCGTCACCGGAACCCGGCGGCCCACCGCCGCCGAGCAGAGCGCCGCCGCCCGTCTGAGCCGCGCCCTTCGCGCCGCCGCCTACCGCGAGCGGACCGAGGAGCGGATCACCAGCCCCACCCCGCCCGGCCGCCTCAACATGCGCCAGGCCCTCGCCCGTGACGCCCAGCGTGCCGCCGGCTCGATACCCACTGCAGAGCCGTTCACCCACACCCGGCGCCGCAACTCACCCACGCCACCCCTGCGCGTGGGGATCGCGGTGGACGTCTCCGGCTCCATGCGTGCCGCCTGCGGGCCCGTCGCCTCCGCTGCCTGGATCGTGGCCCGCGCAGCAGCCCTGACCGACCCCGACTCCCGTACCGCCACCATCGCCTACGACCATGATCTGACCGCACTGACCCGGCCCACCCACCGGGCGCCAGAGCGCGTGACGACGTTCAATGCCAACGGCGGCAGCCACAACCTCGGCGACGCCATCGACGCACTCGACCACGGCCTCGAACTCAGCCACCCCGGCGCCGGCCGCCTCCTCGTGATCGTCACCGACGCCCAGTACAACAGCGACGAAACCGCTCAAGCCGTCACCCGCGTCAAGCAGCTCACGACCGCCGGCTGCGCCGTACTCCAGCTCACCCTCACCGCGGAGTCCCGCCACCTGCCGGGGACCACCCTGCTCCACCTTCCCCGGCCCTCCAGCGCTCCCGCCGCCATCGCCACCGCGGCCACAGACGCCATCCGCAGGACACGCTGACGACGCAGAAGGCGGAAGCGTCCCCGAGACCACCGCCACGCACCCCAAACCACCTCCGTCCGCCGCATGAACCGTGCATCTGATGCACGACCCACCGCGACGACGCAGACCACCACCCCAACCGCCAACGAAAGGCACCCAATTTGAAGCCCCAGACCAGCAGCCCGACCTCGAACGCAACGTCCATCAAACGGAATTCCCCGGGGGTCAAGACCTCCTGGACCGTCATCCACAGCTGTGGACACGAAGTCACCCACAACTTGTCCGACCGGGCTGCCGACCGCCGGGCCGGGTTCGCCCGCTGGCTCGAAGCCAGGGACTGCAGCGCCTGCTGGAAGGCGGCGCGCGACGCCGACACCGTCGCGAAGGAGCAGTGGCTCGCCGCCCGGCGCGCCGAGGAGCAGGCGGCGGCCACCGAGTGGGCCGAGCGGTTCGGCATGCCGCCGCTGGAGGGGTCCGAGCGGGCCCTTTCCTGGGGCGAGCGCTCCCGGTTCGCTCTGGTCACCGCCGCGTACACGGCGCTGGTCACCGAAGGGAACTGGACCGAGGAGGACTGGGCGGTGCTGGAGGAGAAGGTCCGCACGATCGGCCATGCCGGGTGGTGGATCGACCAGCGCGAGGCCGACGCCAACGACCTTCCGGAACTGCTCGACGCCGCCACGAGCGACGACATCGGCACCGAAAACCCTTACCGATGACACCGGCAGAAGGCCGCGCCGCCGGGATGAGGGCGCATATATATAGCGCACAATTCCCGGTTAGGTAAACCGGGTTTTTTCCCGAACATGGAGTCACGACCTCAGCCGCCACCTGCGGTTTTCTGCGGAAGGACTCTGCCATGCCCGAACCCACCCGCCCCGGCTTCGCGCCCGCCGACACGATCACCGGCAACCGGGACATCACCCACGCCCACTTCGCCCCCGGCGACCAGGTCGTGGTCATCAAGGGTGTCGCCGACGGCGAACTGTGGGGCGAGGCGATGACCGTCGTGACCCCGTCGTGGCACACGCCCACCGACGAGGACGGGTGGCGGCTGCGCAACCCCAACGGCGGCGCGCAGACGTTCATCACCGGCCACCCCCGCTACCTCGTCCACCTCTCCAAAAGGTGCCCGGACTGCCTGATCTACCTGCGCGCCCTGGAGGACCACCTGCTGCCGAAGGTGCTCGGCGAGCAACCGGTCGACCTCGGCTGGTACCGGGTCACCGACCTCGGCCAGCTCCTCCACGCCGACGACGCCAAGGCGGTCGGCCGGTGATCCCCCGTGTGCACGCACGTGTCGACGCAGCCGGGCCCGTGCTCTCCACCATCGGCGACCGTACGATCTCCACCTCCGACAGGTTCATCTCGAACAACCTGGTGGCGTACGGGGCGGAATGGGACACGTCGTCAGCGGACGGTGAACCAGAACGCTGGTCCTCGGTGGACTGGGCCGAGTACCTCGATGAACCCTCGCTCGGACGTCCTGGTGCCGAGAGCACCGGGGAGGACCGGAGTGCCATCTTCCGTATCGATGTCCGCCTCGCCCCGGGCGACCGGGACCTGACGAGGCCGGAGTGGTCGGAGATCGCGCACCGATTCGCGCGGGCCGCCCGCATCGCGGTCCCGGGCGACGAGCAGGGCTGCCGGTGGATCGCCGTCCAGGCCCAGCCCAGGCGGCTCGACCTGATCGCCAGCCTCATCCGCCCCGACGGCTCCTGGCAGCCGCTTCCGTCCGGTCTGCTGGGCCGCCTGGCCCGTGAGGCCCGGCGGCTCGAGGACGACCTCGGCCTCATCTCCCCCCGGCGGCCCGCCACGCCAGGCGTCGCGGACTCCGCCGAGCGGGCGGCCATGCTGCTCACGCAGGTCGGCGACGAGACCTCCGGCCCGCTCGCCGGCGCTCGCGACGTCATCGAACACCTCGCCCAGCGCCTCGTCGGGCATCCCCAGGCTCACGTCCGAGAAGCCGCGCACCAACTGGAGTGGACGGCCCGCCGCCTGCGCGACTTCCAGCAGGACCTCACCACCACAGCCACCACCCTCAGCCGCCCGCAGGCCGCGGCACCCACACCCCCCGCGCCGGGTGTCCCCGCCCGCCCCGCAGCGGCCAGAACGGGAGCCCGGCCCATGACGTGATAGGGAAGTACCGCTTGGAGCCCGACGACCGCTACATCGACGTGCGGCGCGATCCGCACTCGTCCGAAGTCCTCGCCCACGGAGGCGACGCGGAAGCCCACAGCATCCTGCAGCGCACCGGCTTCATCCACGTGACCTCCTCGTTCGGGAACTTCCACCGGACTCCTGCCGGTCTCGACCAGGCCGCCGGGGACGCCCTGGCCACCGCCGCGGTGTCCGCTCTCCTCTCCGCCGGCTACTGGGTGACCTGCGATGAGCCGTTCGACACCGACCAGCACACCGCCCGCCAGCTGCCCCTCGGCGCCCAGGTCGCCGCCCTCGCCGACGACCTCCGCAAGGCCGCGACCGCCCAGGACGCAGCCGCGATCCTGACCGAGCTGACCGCCGCCCACGACGGAGTCCTGGCCGCAATCTTCCAAGTCCTCGACGCTACTGCGGAGTTCTTCGAGACTCTCGACCTGGGCTTCGACCGGCACACGGCATCCGTCGTACGCGACCGGGCGGGCCACCACCTCGCGATCGTCGCCACCGAGGTCCACCGGCTGCGCAACGAACTCGCCGACCGGCACGAAGCCCACCCCGCCCGCCGGTCCTGCCCGAGCGAAGTGGCCGCCCCCGAACGCGAAGCATTCCTCCCCCGCCCCCTGACCACCCTGCCGCCCCGGCTGCCCGCCCCGCCGCCGGCCCGGCGCCTTTGACCCACGCCTCAAGGACTCCCGTGCACGACACCGCCCCCAGCGACCTCGCGTCCTTCGCCACCGTCCTCGCCGGCGACTTGCCCGGCCGGTGGACCAGCCAGTACCACCCCGACCACGGCGGCACCGACTACGGCCACCTCGCCGCCGAGGTGTGGGACATGGACCAGACCGCCCACGCCATCGCCACCTACGGCGTCTACGACTGCGCGGTCCTCACTCGCGATGACGGCACCCGCCTGTTCGTCATCGACCGCCTCGACCAGGCCGAAGGCTTCCTCGTCGCCGCCATGGCCCCCGCCGGCCTGCCGGCTGCCGCGTATGCCGGTGTCCGCGAGCCCGACGGACTCGCCGTTCCCGCCGACCCCTTCCACGCCGCCGAGGCCGTCACGCTCCACCTGCTCCCCCGCTACGCCGACGCCGTCGCCCACGCCCGCCGCAACGCCGCCGCCCTCGCCTCGCCCCTGCCCGAACAGATCGAGCTCACCTGGGCCGACGACGCCCTGACCACCCCGGTCCCCGAGTCCGCCCCGCTCACCAAGCTGCTCGCCGAGCACGGCTTCCACCACGACACGGCCACGAACCTCCTCGTCCTGCCGGGCGACGACACCGCCGTGCAGGCACAGTCCGTCCGGGCCGTCGGCGCACGGCTCGCCGAACTCGGCGTCGGCATCGGCATGCGGCACCCCGCCCGCCCCGCGCTCGCCGCGGCCCGGCCCCTGGCCGCCCGCACCGCTCCGTCCGCCACCCGCAGCCGATGAACGACCCCGCGCAGGAGCCCAAGTTCCTCCTCCCCGACTACGTCACCATCACACGCGACCCGCGGACCGGGCTGGTCCTCGCGATCGGCGGAGACCAGCGCGCGGCCGGCATCCTGCAGACCACCGGCGGCTTCACCCAACACCCCGGTCCCAGCACCCACTACCACCGCCAGCCGGTCGCGATGCCCGTCGAGCAGCAGCGCATCGGGGCGACAGCCGCTGCCCACGCACTGCTTGTCGTCGGCTACAGCGTCTACCTCGCGCCCGAGCTCAACGTCCTCACCACCCCGGACGGAGACCGGGAAGCCGCCCTCCGATACCTCGCCCGGCTGTCCGAAACCGCTCGCCGGTCGAAGCCGCACGTACTGGCCGAGGTGATGGCGGAGATCGCCGCGCCGGAGGTCGGCGTGCTGCCCCGGCTCCGAGACGTGCTGGTCTCCGTGTGGACGTCCTGGGGCAACCAGGTACCAGCAGAGCCCCTGGCCGGCGGACCGGTCCAACGTCTGATGGACATCACCACCGTGCTGTCCAGGAAGGCCAGGGAGATCGAGGACTTGCGCACGCAAGCGGCCCGCACCCCGTCACCCGCCCCACCGTTCGGACCGCCCCCGCCCGCCGCAGGCACAGCAGCCAAGCCGCCGGCCCCACGCCGATAGCCACCAGCCTCGCCCCCTCTTCTTGCACGGAGTACGCCTTGAACGCCGCCGATGAGAACGGCACCGATGCCGAGATCTACCGCAAGACCGGCCACCCGGACCGGCTCCACATCGTCAGCCGGGCCGACGCGCCCGAAGAACTCCTCGACCTGCTCGACGCCGTCGGGCTGGAACGCCTGAGGGAGGAGACCGACGGCCCTGTCTACACCTGGCACGAGACCCCCGAGGGCCTGAGTCAGGAGGCCCAGCGCCAGCTCGCCACCCGCGCGATCCTCCCGCTCCTTGTCGCCGGGTACAACGTCAACATCGACCCCGACGAGTTCGACGTGACCGCCTGGGCCCAGGCCATGCAGGCCCACCGCGCCTCCCAGAGCCGGACCGCCGGGCCCTCCCAGCCCCCGCCACCGCCGGCCGTCGGCCCCACCCGTCCCCGGCGCTGACCCTCGCCCCCGCTCCGGGACTCCTTCCCGCCGCCTCCTGGAGGCCCATGCTGAACCAACGCCCCGCTCCCACGACCTACGGCGCCTACCAGGCCCGCAGCATCGCCACCCGGCTCGACCACCTCAACGACTACCTGACTCAGCCAGGCACACCATCCGACACTGTGGCCGTCCTGGCCGACGTCTTCGACCCCGAGCACGGCGCCCTGGCCGCGTTCGCCAATCTGGCCGCCACCGCCAGCCGCTTCGCCCAGGACCAGGCCACACGCGGGCTGCTGCCGCCCGAGGTATGGCTCGCGCTGGGCCGCGCCGCCAACGAACTGCACGACATCGGTCTCGACCTCGAAGAACACCTCGACACCCTCACCGCCTCCGCTGCCCCCGGCCCTTCCGCCGGTGAAACCGCCAGGCCCCCGGCACCGGCACCGCTCGTCGTACGGAGGCACCGGTGACCCCCAAGCAGCACCCGAACTGGGGCGACAGTGATCACGCCGAGCAGCACTACCTCGTCGAGCCCCGGCATCTGGCCGGCGGCGGCGACCTGCGGCACGTGACCGAGTTCCTGCGCGCCTCCGGCTGGACGGACCGCTCGACCACAGGCGGGCCGCTCGTCTTCGACCGCTCCGACCACCTGGCCCGCGTCGTCTACGACCCGAACGGCCGGCCGGGCGGCTGGCACATCCAGGGCCAGCCCACCGCGACCGAGCCCGGCTGGCAGGTCACGTTCACGCGTCAGACTCCGGTGGAGATCGTCGCCGGATTCACCGACGCCCTCACCCGCGAGCGCTCCGCCCACGCCCCCAACCCCTGGGCGCCGCTCCAGCAGCAGCACTGGCAGACCGAGCGCTCCCAGCATTTCACCGCCGTCAGCCCCGACCGAAACGCATGGCTGCAGTTCCACCAGACCGGACCCGGCCAGGCCCACTGGTGGGCCGGAGCCCGCACCGAGCACGGCCGGACCTGGGACGCGGTCTTCTCGGCCACAACCCCCATGCACCTGATCGAGCACTTCTCCATGGCGCTCGCCGACCCGCAGCCGGTCATGCGTCCCCGCGGTCACGTGCCGCCCTCGAAGCGGATCCGGACGACGTCGGTGTCGGTGCGGCCCTCGGAGCTCGGCGCCTGGCAGCAGGCCCGCATCACCGCCGCCCGCGCCGCGACCTGGGCCCGCCACTCCTGGGCCACCGCCCGGCCCCGCACCCGCAAGCCGGATACGGCCCGCCCGTACGCCACGGCCGGCGGCGCCGCCCGCAGCCGCTGCTAGACCTCTCCGACGGAGCCACCACCATGATCACCCGGCGTCAGCTGGACGCCTTCGCCCACGAATACGCGAGCAAGCTCGGCTCGCCGGTCTCCCCGCGCTACCTCGCCGGCCCCGGCGACCCCCGGCACGTCACACACGCCCTGTGTGCTGCCGGCTGGAGCGTGCCCTGCGACCCGCTGCACCCGGCGATCCGCATGCAGAGCCCCGACCAGCAGCACGAGCTGGTCTTCAAGCCCTCCGCCCAGTACACGCGCGCCTGGTGGACGGTGCACAGCGGGCTCGGCCCCGATCACTGGTACGCCGCGTTCAGCGGCGACACGCCAGTGGAGATCGTCGCCGCGCTCACCGACACCCTCCTGCTCCCCGAACCGGAGGGGAGCGCCCGGGAAGGCTTCGCGGCCGTCCTCGCAAAACGCGGCTGGGAGCACACCACCGATGTGCTCGGCAGTCACCGGATCGTGTCGCCCGACCGCACCGTGCTGGTCGAACAGCGGATCTCGCCCTCCATGGGCCGTTGCGGCTGGGAGATCGAGGTCGCACGCCACCGGGGACCGTACGGGCCCGAGGGGCGGTTGTGGCGGGCCTCGTTGGACATCCCGCCCGGCCATGTGCTCGGTGCCCTCGCCACCGCCCTGTCCGATCCGGCACCCGTGCCGCGCCCGCGCTTCGCCATCGACGAAAGCCCGCACCTGACCGTGGGCCGGGAGGTCGTGATCGGCGAACAGATCGTGGCCGCGCACCAGGAGCGTCTCGCCCAGGCCCGCCGGCCCCGTCCCGCCACGACACCGGTCGCGGCCAAGCCGACGCCGCACACACCCGCAATCGCGCCTCCCGCCCGCAGCCGCTGACCACCGCCATCGACCCAAGGAAACACCCTGACCACACCACCCCCTTCCCCGTCCGACCGCCACGCCCTCCTGCTCCACCGGCTGAAGGTGTACATGACCGAGAGCGAGGCGATCCTCGCCGCCTGGGACGCCTACTCCGACCAGCACACCGACGCCGACTCCGGCGGCTGGCCGTACGACACCTCGTCGTACGGCTGGCGCATGGTCCAGCGCGACGCCGAGACCTGGCGCGCCTTCCAGCCGGTCCGCTCCTCGGCCCGGGAGCTGCTCGCCACCGCCGCCGTCCAGCTCCAGCACCTCAACGCCGCCGATGTCGAGCCCCGATGGGCCTGGCAGCTCGCCGAGCTCACCCGCGCCCTGGACAAGCTGGAGACGCTCCGGCGCGGGCATGCCGAGGTCCGCGAAGCCCGGCGGGACTTGCCGCCGGTGCCGCAGAAGGAGTTCGTCGACTCCCTTGCCGAGCGCAACGAGGAGGCGTGGGACTACCTGAACACCTGGGCCACCCAGGGCCGGGCCCTCCTCGACATCCACGCCGTCGCTCTCAAGGCGCCCGCACGGGTCGCGGGCGCCGGACCGGCCCCGACGGCGTCACCGGCACACCGCCCGGCGGGGAGGAGCAGGTGAGCATCGCGGTCGAGCAGGCGCTCATTTCGCCCCGCTACCTCGCCAGCCCCGGCGACCCTGCCTGGGTCACCGCCGCCCTGCACGCCGGTGCCGGGTGGAGTCACGGCCACGACCCGCTCATGCCCCGGGTCGTCCTGACCAGCCCCGACCAGAAGTCGATGCTGCGCCTCGAGCCCCGTCTGAACGAGCCGTGGTGGCGCCTCTCGCACCGTGACGGCCGCACAGGGTCGGTCTGGAGCGCCGCTTTCGACGGGGGTACGCCCGTCGAGCTGATCGCCGCGGTCACCGACGCGCTCACCGACCCTGGCTACGACGCGCGGGCGATAACCGCGCCCTACCAGCCGTTGTGGCAGGCCGGATGGGACTCCATCCACAACGGGGCGTTCCGTTCGCCGGACGGCCGCGTGAGGGGCGAGCGCCACAGCGTCTCCGGCAGCAGTAACTGGCGCATCACCGCCAGCGTCGACGAGGACGACCCCGTGTGGCACGCCTGGTTCGCCGGCGCCACACCCCGAGTCCTCGTGGCCGCGTTCATGCGGGCACTCTCCGATCCCGAGCCGGTGTTGCGCACCCGTGAGCAGACCGTCGGTCTCTCCCGACGCCGGATCACCCTGCACTGGCAGGAGCAGCCGGCCGAGCGTGTCGCCCGGGCGCTGCCCGAGCGGATCGAGCACCTCGCCGCCCGCCGCGCCATCACTCCTGCGCCGCCGGCCCCGCCTCCCGCCTCACCGCCGGCGCCCCGACGCACCTCCTGACGCCCTCGCCTGAGCCCCCGACCGCCGTACTTCGATACGGAGATGAGCATGTCCCCAGCCCCCGAGACCATCGAGGTCGACTTCATCACCCCGCGCCACCTCGCCGGCGGCGGCGACCCGGCCTGGATCACCGTCCCCCTCCACCGCGCCTGCGGCTGGAGCCACGGCAACGACCCCCTGATGCCGCACGTCCTGCTCTCCAGCCCCGACCAGAAGGCCATCCTTAACCTCGAACCCGACCCCGACGGGCAGTGGTGGACCCTGCAGCACGCCCCCGGCCCCGACCGGCCCGCCTGGTACGCCAGCTTCGGCGCCCGTACGCCGGTCGAACTCATTGCCGCCGTCACCGACGCCCTCACCGGTCCGGCCCCGGCCGCGAGCGCACCATCCGACCCGTACGAGCCGCTCCGGGAGATGGCCTGGGCCCCCGCCGTCGGCGCGCCGGGATCCGTCTCCCCCGACGGCACCGTGCACGTCCAGCGTCTTGGCAGCGCGGAGGAACCAGGCGCCTGGTTCGTCACGGCCACGCTGGGCCGCAACCGGCCGGTGTGGCAGGCCCGCTTCGGCGAGCACACCCCTGCCCACCTGGTCACCGCGTTCACCACCGCACTCGCCGACCCCCGCCCCGTGCTGCGCACCCACGGCTCGCGCGGTCTGCCGACCCGCGATCCGAGCATCGTCACGCGTCAGACCACAGACGTGCTCGCCGTCCTCGTCACCTCCGCCCTCAAAGAACGTGTCCAGTCCCTCGCCGCTCGCCGTGCGACCCCGCCGGCAGGCCCGAGCTCCCCGCCGTGGCCGCCGCCCGCGAGCGGTCGCAGCCGCTGAACCATCCGCCCCCTGCCCGGAAGCACATAGCCCTTTGCCGCCCTCCACCAACAGTTCCGCTGACGGCTACGGCATAGCCCTGAAGTTCCTCCTCGGCGCCTTCGCCGTCGGCCTCCCCCTCGCCTCCATCGCCTGGCTCGGCGGCAACCTCGTCGCCTGGGCCACCGGTACCGGCCCCTGGGCGCCCTACCGGCCTGCCGATGCCCTCCTGCGCCCCGAACAGCTGTGGCCGCAGGTCGGAGAAACGTCTCTGCTCCTTGCCACCCGCATCTTGCCCGTCCTGGTGACGCTGCTGCTCGCCGCCGCGGGCGCAGCTGCGTGGCTGAGGTACAAGAACCGGTCCGGCGGCCGGAAGAAGAAGGTCGACGGGATGGCGAAGGCCCGCGACATCGAGCCGCTGCTCGCCAAGGCCATCGAGTCCAAGGCGCGCTCGCTGCGGCCGAGTCTGAAGAACGCCAGGCACATCGAGCCGCGCGACGCCGGCATCCTCCTCGGCAACCTCCAGGGCACCAAGCACGAGGTCCGTATGGGCTTCGAGGACGTCGCCGTCGCCATCATGGCCCCGCGCTCCGGCAAGACCACCTCGCTCGCGATCCCGTCCATCCTCGCCGCGCCCGGGCCGGTGCTGTTGACCTCGAACAAGGCCGCCGGCGACGCCTATACCGCGTGCTACGACGCCCGGTGCCGGGTGGGGCGGGTGTGGTCGATGGACCCGCAGCAGATCGCCCACGCCGAGCGGACCATGTGGTGGAACCCGCTCGCCGACGCCAAGACCCTGGACGGCGCCGGGCGCCTGGCAGGGCACTTCCTCGCCGCGTCCGTGGACGCGAGCCAGCAGGGCGACTTCTGGTCCAAGGCCGGCAGCAACATCCTGTCCCAGTTGTTCCTCGCCGCCGCGCTCGACGAGCGGCCGATCACCGACGTGATGCAGTGGCTGGCGTTCCCCGCCGACCGCACCCCGCTCGACATCCTGCGCGACCACAAGTTCACCGCGGTCGCCTCCCAGCTCAAGGGCACCGTCGAAGGCCCGCCCGAGACCCGCGACGGCATCTACGAGACCGCCCGGCAGTACGCCGCCGCCCTGCTCAACTCCGAGATCGCCGCCTGGGTCACCCCCCAGAAGGACGTGCCCGAGTTCCGCCCGGCCGAGTTCGTGACGTCCACCGACTCCCTGTTCCTGTTGTCGAAGGACGGCGGAGGCGGCGCGAGCGCGCTGATCGCCGCCTGCGCGGACTCCGTGATGCGGGCGGCGACCGCCCAGGCCGAACGCGCCGGCGGCCGGCTCGACCCGCCGATGCTCGCGATCCTCGACGAGGCCGCCAACGTGTGCAAGATCTCGGACCTGCCCGACCTGTACTCCCACCTCGGGTCGCGCGGGATCATCCCGATCACCATCCTGCAGTCCTACCGCCAGGGCCAGCGAGTCTGGGGCGACGCGGGCATGGACGCGATGTGGTCCGCGTCCACGGTGAAGGTGATCGGCTCCGGCATCGACGACCCGGACTTCGCCGACAAGCTCTCGCGGATGATCGGCGACCACGACGTGGAGACCACCTCCACCTCGGTCTCCGAGTCCGGCAAGTCGACCTCGGTCAGCATGCGGCAGGAGCGGATCCTGCCCGCCGACGCCATCCGCGCCCTGCCCAAGGGCAGCGCCCTGTGCCTGGCCACCGGCATGCGCGTGGCGATGCTCGACCTGCGCCCCTGGTACGCCGAGCCCGGCGCCGACGAGCTCGCCGCCGCCTCCGCCCGCGCCTCCAAGGCCATCACCACCCGAGCCGTCGCCAAACACGCCCCGCAGCAGAGCGACTTCGGCCAGGCCGCATAACCACCCCCCGCGCTGCAGGAAGCTCCGCCCCCACGCGCTCGTCCCCTCCCGCTCCGGAGCCCTGTGAAGATCATCGACCTCGCAGAACAGACCCGCCTCTTCGCACAGACCCCGGGGGAACTCGCCGATCTCCGGACCGAGATCGAAGGCGTACAGGCCGGAGACATCAACCGGCCCGTACGGGAGATCGCCCCGATCGCCGTACGCACCCATCACCTGGCAATCAGGTGCCTGCAGCAGCTCGACACCCTCTCGACCAGCCAGTACGCCGGCATGAAGGACGGCCACGAGAACCTCGCGTACCTCTCCGAGGCCGCCCTGCGGATCTCCGTCGCCGCTTCCTTGTGCACCTACGGCATCACCGGGCGCACCGACGCCCTGCTCTACCAGGACGGCGACCGGACGGCCCAGACCAGCCGCCGTGACCTCGCCGAGGCGGTCACGGAACTCGACCACGCGGCTGACACCTACCGCGTGCTCGCCCAGAACCTCTCCCGGCGTCTGGCCTCCGCCGCCGCCCGTGCCGAGGACCGGCTCCTGATCGACCGTGCTGCCGCCGAGCACACGGGGGCAGCCGTGAAGGTGCCCAGTGTCCCCTCCGCGCCCGTCGGCCGGGCCCGGGCCCGGTAGCCCGCCCCCGGGCTGCCACCGCAGGGCCTTGCTCACCGCACCCGGGTCCGTGCCCCTCCCGGCCCGGCCCCCTTAGTCCCGTACGACCGTGCCCCGCAGTCGACACGGCGCCGAACCCGCTGAACCCCGATGCTACGGAGTCCACCTTCACCATGCGCAAGATTGACATTCCCCTGCAGATCGACCACCTCCGCACCCTCGGCGCCGACTTCGCCGCGCTGCACACCACCGTCACGGCACTGGACTCCCTGCCTGGGAGCGACGCGCTGCACCAACTCACCCCGAGGATCCTCGACATCCACGAGCTGGTCGGCCGCACCCTGGTGCGGCTGTCCGTTCTCGACAACAGCCAGTACACAGCGGTCCCCGGCAGCCGCGCTTCCCTGAACGCGCTCCTCTCTGTCCTCGAGGCCGCCTCCACCGCCGCCTCAGCCTTGTCGGCAGCGGTGGCCGCCAACCCGCTCGACGCCACCGGGTTCGACGGCGGCCCTCGGAACGACGACACAGCCGAGCGTCAGGCACGGCACGCCAAGGCCATGTCCATCCTGGCCAAGAACCTGTCTCGGGCCGCCCGCCAGCTCGCCCTCTGCGCAACCGGCTGCCGGTACACCGCCTCCAACATCACCCGTAGTCTCAAGGAACACCCCGAGCACCAGCCGCGGCTCCCGCAGCTGACCGCTGCGCAGTACGCGGTCCTCGACAAGGTGGCCCGCGGCGGAGCCCGCCGCTACGACAGGGGCCGCGGCAAGGGCATGAGCGTCAAGGCCAAGGACGGCAGCACGGTCCACCCGACGCCCTTCGGCGTGCTCGAAGAGCACCGTCTGGTCCGCATCGACACCCGGTCCTCCGCGTTCGCGGGCCAGGACATCACGGTCACCGCCGCCGGAGAACTGGCCCTGGCCACGCAGCAGCCCGGCGGTCCGCAGCCTGCCGCGCCAGCCGCCGGGCCCGTGATCGGCAAGGCGGGCGGGCGGCGTCGCTGAACGGTTCCGGGCCCGGCGACCACGCCTTCGCCGAGCACACGCTGACCGCCACGAAGGTCCCAGTGCCCCTCCGTACTCGGGCCCGCGCTCCGCCCGGCCCGGCCTCACCTCCCTGGACGGCCACACGTCCGCATCCGCGCGACCGCAGGAAAGCCCTCTTCGTGAACGAACCCACCCCCGCCCGAGCCCCCACCAGCTGCCCTCAGGCTCCTCCGCAGGCCGGCGCTGAGGCTCCGCACGCCGCCGGGCCGAAGGACCGCCGTCCCGACCGCTACAACTGGGAACTGGCCCGCGGGCCGATCACCGCGTTCGGGGAGGCCAAGGCGCTGTCCGCATGGGCCAATGACCCGCGCTGCGCGGTCAGCCGCGAGGCGCTGCGGACACGGCTCGCCCTGGGATGGCTGCCCGAGGACGCGATCACGCGCGAACGTCACGACAGGCCGGTCCTGGAATACACCTACCAGGGAAGGACTTTGACGCTTCGCGGATGGGCGGAGCAGGCGGGGATCAAGTACCACACCTTGTACAGGCGCCTTACGGCAGCGGGGATGACGTTCGAGGAGGCTCTCCTCAAGGGTTCCGACGGCCCCGACTTCACCCTGCCGGTCATAGCGTTCGGCGAGACCAAGCCCCTTTCTCGCTGGGCTGTCGACCCTCGCGCTGGCTGCACCGTGACCACGATGCGGCGCCGTATCGCCGAGGGGTGGGAGCCCGAGCAAGCCATCACCGAACAGCCGCACAACCGTACGACGCTGGGCAGCGGCGTTCCTCACCGGGCGTTCGGGCTCAGCATGGGGCTGGAGGACTGGGCCCGACACACGCAGATTCCCGTCGGCACCCTGCGCCAGGTCATGGACCACCACGGCCTTCCCCTGGAATCCACCCTCCATGCCCTGGGCTGGAGCCCTCACGTCGAACCCGGCACGGTGCACGACCTGATCGCGGTACCGCCCGAGCATCTCCGCCCGGGCGACCGGATCCTCGGCGTCTCGGCCGCCGACGGTCCGGTGCCCGTCTTCACCGTCCGCCGTCCCTCCCCGCCGTCGCGGTCCCAGCCCCGCGCCTCCGGCCCGCTGCCCGCGCCCCTGGTGCCCGCCTCCGTCCCCGGGGCCCCCGCCCGGCGCTCCGGGGCCGAGAAGGGGCGGCGCCCATGACGCCAGCCGAGCACAACGGTACGACCGCCGCGGAGGCACCAGAGGTGCCACCACCCGCTCTTCTCCTCGCCCTGGCCGAGGAGTTCGCCAGCTTCCACGACGACCTGCAGCTCCTGCGCGTCGGGGAGCATCTCTCGCGGGAGATCGCCGAGGCTCTCGCGACGCAGGCGGGGGCCATCTCCTGATACGTCCAGGACGTCCAGAAGGCGGTCGGGCGGATCCACCTGCCCCTCAGTCCGGTCGCCGACGACGTGTACATCCGGCTGACGCTGCTCGCCACGCAGGCCGCGACGGCCGCCGACGACCTGCGGATCGCCGAGAGCCTCCTGCTTACTCTCTCCACCGAGGAAATGGCGCAAGGTCCTGGCGGCCGTACAAAACACGTCCAGGACACACTCATCGAGGCGGGGCGACACGTGGCCGCGGCCCGGACCCTGACCGCCCTGGGGGCACCCGACCTCGTCGGTGCCGCCGCCGATCTCGCGGGCGCGGTGCGTTCCCAGCACGGCGCCGAGCCCGCCGCTTCGATGTCGCCGTCCCAGTACCTGTGCCTCATGGCCACCGCCCAGGGCTACGTCAGCGTGGAGGCCCGAGCGGTCGAAGAAGCCCGGCTGCGCTACGACCGGTTGTCCATGGCCACGGTCCGCTCCCTGGAGGCGCGGGGCTGGATCACCCGGGCGCCCCGCCCGGTGGGCAGGTCCCTGTTGGTGCGCTTGTACCTGACCGGCGCCGGCCGTGTGGCGCTCGCCTCGCGGCTCGGGCGTCCCTCCGTTCCCGCCTCGAAGCGGCCTGCCGCGCTCGCGGCACAGCCCGCCCGAACTCGACGGCGCTGAACCCGGGGACCGCCGTGACGGCGCCCCTGCCGAGCCGCCTTGCCCGGCGATGGGGCCGACGACGCCCGCGAGCACCCGCCCCCGCCTTCTCCCCCACTTCAAGGAGTCCCGTTTCTTGTCCCACCCGTTCACTCCCGGCCCGATCGACGAGGACCTGTGGGCCCTGACCCAGTACCTGCTGAAGTGCGGCGACCTGCTCGACGATCTCCAGCGACAGCCGGGCGAGCCGCCGCAGCGGCTGGCGGACACCATCCGTACGGGCAGCGCTCTGTACCGGACCTCGCTGCACACCGGCAAGCTCCTGGCCCAGGCGGCGCTCTCCGACGCGGCGACCACCGTCGACGGCCAGGAGGCGATCGCCGTCCTCCGCCGCCTGACCGAGGCCACCTCGAACGCCGCCGCGCGGGCGTCGGACGCCCTCTCCGCGCTCGCCCACGGCGACACCGCCGCGGCCGGCCGTCTGCTGGAGCAGTCCCGCGCGCACCTGTACCGGACACCAGTGGCCGTCCAGGACGTCAGCACCGCCCTGCTGCGGCACGACGGCTTCCTCTACGCCCAGGAGCTGGCGGAGCGCGAGCGTCTCGGCGCCGGCTCCCCCGCCGTCAAGGTCAGCGAAGCGCAGCGCAAGGGTCTCGCCTTGCTCGCCCGCGGTGAGGCCGTCCTCCACACATCCGACGGCGGCACCCGAGAAGTCGTCGCTCCGCCGGCCGCGCATATAAGGGCGACCACCATCGACGCGCTCGTCGACAAGCAGCTGATCGCCCTCACTTCTCTCGTCCAGCAAGGCCGGTACGGCGTGCGGCTCACGACCGCCGGCGTCCAAGCCCTCGTATCCGCGCCTCCGGCCCGGAACCACGGCCTCGTGCTCACCGCGCCGGCACCGGTCGGGACGAAGGGCACCACACTGCCCGCCCGTCGGCGACGGTAACGCCCCTGTCCACAGAGAAGCCGCTCCGTCGGCCTCCCGCGCGTCCAGCGGACGCCGCCGCCTCCGGCTTCGCCCCGTCGGCCACGGGGAGCCGTCCCGGCTCGCCACCTACCGCCCCGCTGCCTTCGTCCGCGCAGGCGCCCGCCTCGCCGCGAAGGCGACCTTCACTCCCAAAGGAGCCCCTCCTGCACCCGTTCCACCTGTTCGCACTCCAGCTCGCCCACCAGCTCCCCGGCACGTGGAAGGCCGTCTTCCACCAGTACGACAACGGCCTCGACGAGGCCGGACAGACGCACCGCGTCTGGACGCCGTACGAAAGCCGGCCCTCCATCGCCTTCCGCAGCCACGGCGCCACGCTGCTCCGCGACGACGGGCTGGAGCTCTACCTCACCCGCCACCGCCGCCATCGGGCCATCGTCTACCCCGTCGTCCCCCGCGGTCTGTACGAGGACATCACCGACCGCGTCCCCGCACCGCCGTCCGTCGCCGGGCCCCTCGATCCGGCACGCGCCGCGTGGCGGATCACCGACCGCGTCCTGCCCCACTACCTCGCCGCGGTCCACGACGCCCAGGAAGCCGCCGCCGCCCTCGCGGCCCGGCGCTCGCCCGCCGCCGTGCACCACCCCGTTCCGGCACACCAGCCCTCCCGCGTCCGCACTCGCTGACCGGGCTGCTCCTCCCCCGCACCTCCATCCCCGAGGAATACCTATTTCTGCCGACCCGAAGTTCCGCGCCCTGTCCCTTGGCGCAGGAGTTCAGTCCAGCACTTTGCTCGCCCTGTCCGCCGAGGGCATCCTTCCGAAACTTGATTACGCGATTTTTGCCGACACCGGGTGGGAGCCCGCATCCGTCTACGCCCATCTCGACCGCATCGAACGCGAGATAGCAAAGCCTGCCGGGATACCCATCCTCCGGGTGTCCTCCGGGAATATTCGCGACGACGCCCTGGACCCGGATCACCGATTCGCTTCCATGCCCCTTTACATCCTCAACCAGGACGGACGGCCTGGGATGACCCGGCGCCAGTGCACCGGGGAATACAAGGTAAAGCCGATCAAGAAGAAGATTCGCGACATTCTCGGACACCCCTACCCGGTGCGGGTCCCGAAGGACGTTTTCGTCGAGCAGTGGATCGGGATATCCACGGACGAGTTCCACCGGGCCAAGGATGCCGACGTGAAGTACATGAAAAACCGGCATCCGCTGATCGACATGGGCTGGTCACGTTCCGACTGCGTCCGCTACCTGACCTCACTCGGTCTGACCGAGACCCCGAAATCAAGCTGTCTGGGATGCCCTTTTCACGGTAATGCCCAGTGGCGGAAAATCCGCGATACCTCCCCTGCGGAGTGGGCGGACGTCGTCGAGTTCGACGCGGCGATCCGCAAGGGCAACGCACGCGCCAACGCGGCCGGCACCAAGCTGCTCGGCGAGGCGTTCCTGCACCGCTCCCGCGTCCCGCTCGGAGAGGCGCCGATCGACCACGTCACGAGGGGCGAGCGCGCCGCCCTGGACGACGCCGACGCCGAGACCGCTGAGCTGGGCGTGGTGAACGGCTGCTCCCCTTGGAGCTGCCGCGGCGACGCCGAGCAGGACGACTTCGGTCTCGCGTCGTGATTCCGTCGAAGGGACTCGTGCTCGATCTGTTCGCCGGGCCTGGCGGCTGGAGCGTCCCTCTGCACCGCTTCGGGGTCCGGGACGTCGGGCTGGAGTGGGACGAGTGGGCGTGCCGGACGCGGGCGGCGGCCGGTCTGCTGACGATCCGTACCGATGTGGCGATGTACCCGGTGCACGTCTTCGCCGGCAGGGTCTGGGGGTTCATCGCCTCGCCTCCGTGCCAGGCGTGGTCCATGGCGGGCAAGCGGCTCGGCCTAGTCGACCAGCCGCTCGTCCACCGGGCGGTCGCCGACCTCGCCGCCGGGCTCGACACCCGCACCAAGCTCCTGGCCGTCTGCCGGGACGAGCGCTCCCTGCTCGCGGCGGAGCCGATGCGCTACCTCCACGCCCTGAACGCGGTGGGTGAGCCGGAGTGGGTGGCGATGGAGGAGGTTCCCGACGTGCTGCCGCTATGGCGTCAGTACGCGGCGATCCTGCGCACCTGGGGGTTCTCCGTGTGGTGCGGAATCCTCAACTCCGCGGATTACGGGGTGCCTCAGACCCGGCGGCGGGCGATCCTGCTCGCCTCCCGTGTCCGCAGCGCCGAACCCCCGGCGCCGACCCACGCCCAGGTGGCCGAGCCGGAGAGTCTCTTCGGGCCGGGCCGCGCCCGCTGGGTGTCGATGGCCGAGGCGCTCGGCTGGGGAGCGACCGACCGCCCCGTCCCGACCGTCTGCGCCGGCGGCGGGCCCGGCGGCGGTCCCGAGCCGTTCCCGTCGGGCTCCCGCAAAACGCTCGCCGACGCGAGGGAGCGCGGCACCTGGATACCGCGAGGGGACGGGGCGGTCCTGCAGTCCCGTCACGAAGGCGCGGGATGGGCGGCGCGGCACAGCACCCGTGACAACCGTGCTGCCGCCGCCCCGGCGCCAACATCCTCCTCCGAGGCGTATCGCTGGTCCTGGTCGCTGCGCAGCAACAACCAGGCCAACGCCACCGTGCGAGCGCTCTCCGAGCCGGCCGGGACGCTGTTCTTCGGGCACCGCGCGAACGAGTGCACGTGGGTCGCCGAACCGGTCCCGGCGTCGGCGCAGGACGGGGAGACGCCAGCGGTGCCGGAGCCGATCCGGATCACCGCTCGCGAGGCCGGCGTCCTGCAGACCTTTCCCGCTGACTACCCGTGGGCCGGGAACAAGGGCCAGCAGTTCTCGCAGATCGGCAACGCGGTCCCGCCGCTGCTGGCCGGCCACCTCCTCGCCCCGCACCTCGGCGTCACCCTCGACCCCCACGACTTCACCCTGGCCGCCTAATGCCCCACACCCCCGACCTCGACCCCGATGAGGACGGCCTCGACACGATCCCGGCACCGGACCCGGTGTTCCACGCCGAACAGGCCCTCCTCGGTGCTCTCCTCCTCGACCCGCGGCATCTCGGCGACGTGACCGGGATCCGCGCCGACTCGTTCTCCACCGCCGCGCACACCGCCCTGTTCTCCGCGATCACCGCCCTGCCTCCGCCCGACCCGGTCGAGCACACGAAGAACACCACATGGCTCAACCAGGTACTCGCCGCGGGCCGGGAACAGGCACGCGGCCTGACCGCCTCCTACCTGCACACCCTCATCCAGGTCTGCCCCTGGCCCCGGCACGCCCCGGCCTACGCGCGGATGGTCGAGGCCGAACACGCCCGCCGCCGCCTGCGGGCCGCCGCCGCGCACCTCGTCCAGACCGTCCACGACACTTCCCTGCCGCACCCCGTCCAGACAGTGCTCGCCGAGGCAGACGCGCTCGCCGCGGTCGTGGACGACATCGCGAGCCGCTTCCCGCCACGCGCCGGCGTCCTGCCCCGCACACCCGCCTCCTTGCCCGCCATCGTGCCCGACCACGTCGAGGCGGCGGAGGAGGAGCAGTTGCTGCTCGCGACCGCCACCGCCCGCCCAGCCGATGTCGAGTCCGTACGGTGGCTGCTGCCCGAGGACTTCGCCCGGCCCCTGCACGCCGGCCTGTGGCAGTGCCTCACCACCCTCGTGCGCCGCCACGAGCCCATCGACCCCGTCACCGTCCTGTGGGAAGCCCAGCAGCGCGGTCTCCTGCACAACGGGAGCGAGCCGGGCGACGTGCTCCGTCTTCTCGCCGAACCGGTCGGCTGCGTCGAGCACTGGGGCCAACGCACCCTGCAGCGCTCGCTCCTGGCCACCGCCGACCATGCCGGCCGCCGTATCGAGGCGTACGCCGACGACCCGACGAACACACCGTTCCAGCTCGTCACCGGTGCCCGCCGGGCCCTCGCCGACATCGGCGCCATCCGCACCCGCTGGCAGCACGCCACCGGACAGACCGCTCCGCGCCAGCCGCGGGCCACGCCCACCACACGCGCCGGTCCCCCAACCCGCCGCGCCCCCGCCGTCTCACAGCCACCTGCGCGCCCCGCCGCCGTACGGGCCGCCGCCGGGCGAACCCCTTAACCACCGAAGGACCCCCCGATGCACGCCCCCGCCGACGCCCACATCCGCTTCACTCTCCACCCGGACCACCATCCCGCCGTCATCGCCACCACGTCCGGGCAGACGAGCGACGCCGCCCGCTCCGACCTGCACGACCTCGGCTTCCGCAGCACCGGCCCGGCCACGATGGTCCTGGCCCGCATCGACCGCGAGGAACCCCACTACACCGCCCAGGCGGCACACCTCCTCCAGCAGTACGGCTACACCACCGAGATCGACCCGGCCCTCCAGGAGGAGATCGACACCGAGTGGACCTGGGGGAACTACCCCTATCCCTGGTGCACCCGCGACGAGATCCGCGCGGTGAGCACCGAGGCCCAGCGCATCCACGACGACATAGCCGCTGGCCGCCTGATCATCCACCTGCACGCCCACGACGGGCACACCACCGTCGCCGTCGGCTCCTACAAGGAAGGCGTCCGGAGGCACGTCCACCTCCACGGCGAGAACCACCTCCGTCAGGAGACCGACATCACCTTCGACACTGAAGCGGAGGCCGTCGCCGAGTTCCACCGGCTCTACTCCGTTGCGGTCCGCCCCGGCCCCGCCCCGCTCACCAACCTCGAACAGGCCGTCCGCCAACTCCTCGCTGGCAAGCCCCCGGCCACCACCGCCAACCACGCCCCCGCGCCCTCAGCCGAGCCGCCGGTCGCGGAGCCCGGCGAGCACGAGGCGGTCCTCGCAGCCCTCTTCGACCAGGAGCGCCAGTGGGAGAGGTACCGACCCTTCGACGAGACGACCATCGCCTCCCACGAATCCCTCACCGTAAGAGTCGAGTTCGACCACGAAGCGCGCCACCGCACCGACGTCGCCTGGACGATCGCCGAGTACGACGGCCCGGTTGGCGAACGCCTCTGGCACGCCACCGTCACCGCCGGCACCCCGATCCCCCTCATCCGCGCGATGCTCCAGTACCTCGACGCCCCGCCCCTCACCACCGCGGGCCACCCGGACGACGTCTTCCACGACGCTGCCTGGCACCCGGCGCGCCACCCCGCCCGCACCACGTGGGCGGCACCGGACCGGACCATCGTCTTCGAGTCCACCCCGCACGCCGTAGCCGACCGATGGCTGCTGTACGGCGGGGAGGACCTCGACCGGGCGGCATGGACCATCCACCTCTCCGCCGGCGTTCCCCACCCTCTTCTGGCCCAGCTCGCCGAGACCGCCGCCAACCTGTTTCCGTCACCCACACGGCTGAGCCCGAGGCCGCTCCCGGCGCCCACCCGCGGGCTCCCCGCAGCTCTGCCCGCCCAGCCCGCCCGCCGTCGGTAACCGGGCCGCCGGTCGCCCGTCACCAGCGCTCGACACCTCTGACCTGCACAGATGCGGTATAAGGTGGCCGGCACCGTCCGGCGAGCTAGCTTCAGGGAAGCCTGAAAGCTAGATTAGGGGCGACGCTTAAAACTTGACGCACACGCCAAATACGCGGCAACTTATTTGCGTCACACTTTCGGCGCCAAAGTAACGGCGGAAGTTACGACGCCAAACTTTCGGCGCGGGAAGATTAGTAAAGATACCGCGGCACAGATTAGCAATCTGGTCGCGACAAAAGTTGAGGCCGACGCAGACAAGAACATCCGCACCGGCCTCTCCCCGGACTGCCGTCCGGGGTCGGTTGGAACGACCCCGGACGGCGCCCTACCTCATCAGAAAGGTCAGCACGGTCGCACAGCCGGCCAGCACGGTCACGCATCTGGCCACAGCAGACGCCACGCGCGCCACGATGGCGCAGATGGCCTTCAACCTCTGAAGCCCCTTGCGGGGGCTGCCTCCTGATGAGGGTTCCTGCCGCGACAGATCACACATGCGATCCACCTTCCTGTGAGGGGCACGCCGGTTGCGCGCTCCGGACAGGGCAGCTCGGTACACCGAGACACCCGTGCGGAGCACGAGCCAGGCCCCCACGAGGAACGGGCGACAGGACGCCCACAATAGCCGTTCGTGAACCCTCCGCGCGACCTTCTGGATAACGCCCGGAAAGGAAAGTCTCGACGCGTGTACTCGATGCGTACGCACCGCCAGAGCGCGGCCGACTTCCGTTCGTGTTGCCTATTGGGGTTTCAATGTGCACTGTGATCGGCTGCCCAGAGGGGCCGTCCTGCACTACCGTGTAGCGGCATGACGGTGCTGATCATCGGGGCCAGCGGGTTCCTGGGGGCGGAGCTGGTGCGTCAGGCGAGCGCTGCGGGCCGTGCCACGGTCGCGACGTTCAACTCCCGCCCCGGCGACGGTGGCGGCACTACGTGGCATCAGCTGGATCTGCGCGACTCCGGTCGCCTCGACGCGGTCCTCGACGCCGTGGCCCCGAGCGCGGTGATCAACGCCTCCAGCGGCAACGCCGACTGGGCGGTCACCGCCGACGGCCCCATCCGCCTCGCCGTGGCGGCAGCAAGCAGGGGGATCCGTCTGGTGCACGTGTCCAGCGACGCGATTTTTTCCGGAGCCGACACGCACTACGACGAGGCAGCACTCCCGGACCCCATCACCCCATACGGGGCAGCGAAGGCCACCGCCGAGACCGCCGTACGCCTCTTCCACCCGGCATCCGTCGTCGCCCGCACTTCGTTGATCATCGGTGACGGCGGGGCCTCCCACGAGCGCGTCGTCCACGAACTCGCCTCCGGAACACGAGATGGAGCGCTGTTCACGGACGACATCCGCTGCCCCGTCCATGTCGCCGACCTCGCGGCCGCCCTGTGGGAGCTCGCGCTGACCGACACGACCGGCGTCTTCCACCTGGCCGGCCCCGACGCCGTCAGCCGCTTCGCCCTCGGCGTCCTCGTCGCCCGCCGGGACGGACTCGATCCCGCCCTTCTGCCCGCCGGCCGCCGGGCGGACAGCAACCTGCCCGGCGCTCTCGACGTACGCCTCGACAGCCACGCTACTCGGCAACAGCTGAGCACCCGGATCCGCGGAGTGCGGGAGTTCCTGGCAAAGGGCTGACGAGAGACGGTCAGGGCGGAGACGGAAGCCAGTGGCCTCACCGGCGAGGTCACGTGGAGCACCGCGCCAGCGCCGTACTACACCTCACCTCCACCGGCTGGGATCTAGAAGTTGAGTGCGACGTGGGCGGACAGGACGTACCGCAGGCCCTCGAGAAGGCCGGGGCCACGGCGGACGTTGGCGTCGTTCCAGTACAGGTCCTCGGTGGGCTCATAGACGGTGCGCAGCACTCGCCATCGCGCCGCGACGGGGTCGGTGGCGTCGTCCACGTCGTGGCCCAGGTTCTCCAGGTGCGCCTCCCACCGGCGGGCGATGCCGAGGTCGTCCTCGCCGTCCCGCCGCCGCAGCAGGTCCTCGACCGACCGCCGGGTGACGGCGGCGGGCTCGACGCGCTGCTCCAGGGCGAGGATGTACAGGGCCGTGGCGAGACCGCCGACCTGGTCGGCCGCATAGCCCAGCTCCCACTCGGTCTGGCGGACCGGCCCGAAGCGCTGCGAGCGGGTGGCGATGAGCTCGCGGGCCCTGTCCCACGCTGCATCCCACAACTCCGGTCCGCCCTCCCCCTGCCACTGCCGGGAAAGCTCCGCGATCCGTGTCATGCCCCTCCTCCTTTCACGCCGCCAATCTGAACTCTTCGGTGATCGTCCACGTGTAGTAGCCGAGGCCGACGTCCTGGTACTGGGCCACCAGGTGGACCCGGTCGACCAGGATCTCGGCCCGTGGCGGACGCAGCGCCCGAAGGCCCCGGTTCAGCGCCCGATCGTCGCCGCTGGGCTCCTTTAATGGTGCAGTCGGGTATCGGAACTTACGAATAGCTCGTTGCGGTGCAGCACCGTGTGGTTCCCTTCCTCCAACGGAATCTGTTGTGTCGATCGGGACAGGACGTCCGCCGTGTTGCACCTCGAGGCTGCTCAACGGTCCGGATCGTCGTTCCACAAGAGGACGTGGGTACGGAATGACAGGCCGTACCCACGGGTCAGGGCGGCGTCCACCATCTGCTGGGCCGTGGTGATGTTCCTACGACCGTCGGACCCCTCCGGCATCACCATCACGCGCGTCACCGGGACGTGCACGTCCGCGACGATGCGGTCGACCTCGGCGAGATCTGCCTGATGGTCGTCGGTGATGACGAATTTGAACCATGCCTTGCCCGTGGCGTGAAGTGCCGCGAGGACCGCTGGCTTGTACCGCTTGGACAGCCGGTTCCCGCTGTTCGCCAGCTTTGGCGACACGTTGTACTGCGTGACGACGGAGTCGAACGCGGCCGTCGGCGGGATCGTGCCGGCGGTCTCAATGTGCACCTCGTTGCCCCAGTCGCGCAGCTGCTGCAGCACGGGGAACAGGGCCTGCTGCTGCATCATCGGCTCTCCGCCGGAGACCACGATGATGGTCGGACGTGACTGGACGTCCCACAACTTCCGTAGACTGGTGAGGACATCATCCGACCCCATGAGCTTCAGGCCGTACGCCGGGTCGTCCCGGTCGTAGCGGCGTCCACTGCGGGTCTTCGCCGCCTTCTCAGCGGTGACCGCCCACGTGTACGCGGTGTCGCAGTACGTACATTCCAGGTTGCAGTCGAAGAGTCGCACGAACAGGCAGTGCCGGCCCGCGGCACTACCTTCCCCTTGAACGGTGGGCCCGAATAATTGGCTGATCTTGAGCACTGTGCTCCCCTCACACGCCGGACTGAGAATGAGTCGATCCGCCCCCGGAGACGGAGTCTTACCGTGCCTTGCCAAGGTGCACGGCCGGGATCGTCTCCAGGTCAGTGGCCTCGACCTCGACCAGGAGGTAGTCCGTCAGGCCCGGGGGAAGCTGAGTGCCCACCCACTGGTGCACCCACCCGGCCAGCCACCGTTCGTCCGTTCCGGCCTTAACGCCTCCGCCGAGTCGGTCCAGGTCCTTGCCTTGCAACGGGCCTTCCACGCGCTCCAGGGCGGCAGCGGTCGTGCGCAGCCGCGTGGAGGCGTCCTCGGTGAGGAGTCCCGGCGTCGTGAGGACCTCGATCCGGATGCGGTAGTCATGCCGGTGCCGACCCTGCCCGCAGGGGTGATTCCTGAGTTGCACCGGCAGGGTGTGGTGCGCGGATACCTCGACCATGTGGACAGATGTCACGTGCCCGGAGCTCGCGGGAGTCTGCCGCCCGGCCACGGCGCGAGATATGTAAGTGGTGTATTCCTGGCGGACGTACTGCTGCGGAGCGTCGTCCCACCGGCTGTCCGTGGGCGGAATTTCGCCACGCCACAGGCCGCTTTTCGCATCCTGCTCCCGCAGGGCCTGCGCCGTGGTGTGTGCGTTCTTCTTCTGCTCGGGTGAGGCGTAGTCGGCGAAAGCGAGGACCGTCCGGTCGTGCAACGCGGCCCGTACCAGCAGCAGTTCACGGCTCAGGGCTGGATGGACATCTCCGATGATCTGCTGGACCCGGTGATGAGCCTTGAGCGATTCGGCCGCCCGGCGGTGTGCTTCGAGCGAGAGCCCGCCCGCCGGCTGCGCCGCGAGCGGTGCGCCGTTCTCGTCCACCGGATACGGCAGGGACGTAAGACGTTCCACCGCCTGCCGCAGATCGGGGGTGGTGCGCAGCCGGTCACCGACCGTCTCGCCGTGCTCGGCGTGCGCCCGGATCACGCGGTTCGTCAGCGCAGTGACCGCATCCTGGACGGCGAGTCCGTTCGGGTCCTTGGCGGTGAGGAGGCGCCCCAGGAGCTCGCGGGCCTGGGGCCAGATGACGTCGTCCTTGGGGACAGCCGGTTGCAGGACGTCCAGGTCTGGGGCGGTGACGAGTTGGACCGCAGACTGGAGCGGAACGTGGAGCAGCCGGGCCCCGTCGGGTGTATCCAGGCCCTGTGCGATCGCCGTGGCGTGCAGCGCGGCCGCCAGCACGGCGGTCACGGTCGAGATCAGCTCGTCCTGGTCGGCGCCGAGGTCTTCCTCCGTCTCGACCCAGGTGTTGGGCGAGAGGATGAAATGCCACTGGATCAGGGCCTGCGCCCAGGCGATGCTGCCGGCCCATGGTGAGGGGAATCGGGCCTTCTCTATCTGCTGCAGGAGGTCGTCGTCCACCGGATCACGGTATCGGCACCCTGGGCCGCGGAATATGAGATCGGCAGGATCAGAAGCACAACCGAGTCGACCCGCCGGCGCACCGCACAGCCCACGCAAGGGACCCGGACCGGACCGCGTACGGCAGACTGTGCGTATGGGGGATCTCTCGCAGCAGATTCAGGATGTGGCTCGGCTCCTGGATGTCGTCGGGACGCTCCCGCCGCTCTCCGTCACCTTCGCCCGGCACGAAGATTCGCCGTATGTCCTCCTCGCTACCCCGCATCAACTGCCCCTGGCCGACCAGCGCTTGGCGGTGGACCGGATCGCGGCCCGGATAAGGGCCGTTCCAACTGTCCATGAAGTACTGGCCGGCCGTTTCGGGGTCTCGGTGAAGGGGCCGTGGGAGAGCACTGTCATCGTCGCCGTTACCAACGCCGCGCCGCAGTTGCCCGGCGTTCCCGATCTGCCAGACCGTGCCACGACCACCTCGGGAACTGCGGAGGTGCTGCGGTCGCTGGCCGAGTGGGCCGAGTGGGCCGAGCCTGATGTGGACGAGCTGACGGTCAAGGACCTGAGCCGGACCCACTCGGTGTACGCCACGGTCTTGGACGACGCTGCCGCGCAGCGCCTGCTGGAGGATCTGGTGCCAGACGCCGGCTATGTCCTGCACCGGCCAGGCCGCCGCTACCGGTCCCTGCTGCCCACTGGCCATCTGTTCCATGTCTCCGTCGACTCACAGCGACAGTGACAGACGGTCCCGGAGGCGGCGGCGCGTGGTCAGAGCCGCCGTGCCCACGTGCCGGCCTTCAGATTCTCAGATGGTCTCCACGTCGAGTCACGGGATCAGGCGGCGGGTGCGACTCCGGGCCGAGAAGCCTTAGGAACGCTGGCGAGGTGCGACGGGGTTCGTCAAGCCGACTTCGTACGCACCCTCGAAGACCACGTGCAGTTCGGCCAGTTTCCGGTCGCCTTCGAGGATCTGACCGCGGGCTTCGCGGGCACGCTCCCAATACCGGCGTCCGGCCTCGCTGCTCAGGAGGTACTCCGCCGACAGTGCGAGGTGGGCAGGGGTGAGCATGCCGGACCGCCACTGGGCCTCGATCGACAACATCCAGGCGTTGATCCAGAAGTGCTGCTTGACCTGGTCATCGGTCGCGTCGGCGAACCGAGGGCCGGTCATGACGCGACCCAGCTCGGCATCCCTCGCCCCGGCCAGCATCAACTGGAATTGCTTGTCGATCGTGGCGAGCCGTGTGTCCTGTTTGCGTGAGGCGGCGAGTCGCACGTACGCGACGACGGCGACGATCGCGCTGCTGGCGAGTACCAGGGCTGCGATGTCCCACAAGACCAAGCTGAAACGTTCCACGTTCCCCTCCCATATCTGACATGTGCTGACGGCGACTGCCGGCTGGCAACTACCCTGCGATCGTCTCGCGATCCGACCTGAAGGCGCTGGTGAACGGGTGCTCCGGGCCCAGAGCCTGGGTGCTCCGGTTGAGGACGGCCTCGATCATGGTCAGAGCGTCAGCGGTGTGGCCGGATGCGTGCAGGACCAGGGCGAGGTCGGCGTGGGCCCGCAGAGTGTGGGGATGGTCGCCGCCCTGGTGCTGTTCTCGGATAGCAATGATCTCGCGTGCCTCCGCCTCGGCTTCCTCGAGCCGGTCCAGGCTCCTCAGCAGGTCGATCCGGAGATGGTGAGCCGCCCAACTGTCGCGGTGATCGCGCCCCAGGACGGAGTCGATGGCGTGTGCCGTCTCGCGGACGAAGGCGTCGGCGTCCTCATCTCCGGTACGGGCCAGGATCCAGGCCAGCGCCAGGCGGCCGGAAAGAGTCGCCTCGTGCTGAGCACCGAGGGTGCGGGTGCCGCGGCGTACCGCCTCTTGGGCGAGGGCCTGCGCCTCCAGCCACCGCTGCTGCTGGCCGAGCGCCTCGGCGAGCCGGGCCAGGGCGGTCAGCGTGGAGGGGTGGTCCGGGCCGAGGAGCCGTTCCCGGCCTTCCACCACGCGCCGGAGCTGGGCCTCGCCGGCCGGATGGTCGCTCAGGCCGTAGAGAGCGAGGGCGTACTGCTGCCGGGCGGCCAGAGTCTCAGCGTCTCCGTCGTCCGCACGGTCCAGGAACTGGGCGAATAGCTGGGCAGAGCGCGCAAAGTCGCCTCGGTCCAGGGCGGCTTGGGCTTCATGTCGCACGTCATCGATCAGAGTCTCCACCGTGCTGTTCCTCCTTCTTCTTGTCCAGGTGGTCCGCTCACGTCAGCGTGGGCGGGCGCCTGCCTCCTGGTGTGCGGGAAGCGGAACGGCCCGGGGTTCCAGTAGCTCGCGTGCGCGCGGGATGGGTGATGGGGTGGTCAGGCTGGGGCGAGAAGCATCGCGTCGTACACGGGCGACTCGGGGGCGTGCTTGATCCGCCCCAGGATCTCGTAGCCCCAGCGCAGGTAGGCGCCGTGTGCGGGCTCGTTGTCGATGATGCAGGTGAGGGTGGTCCACGGCTGCTGTCGGCGGCCGGCGATGACGGCATCGTGCAGCCGGCGGCCGACGCCGCGGGTGGTGTGGGCGGGGCGGACCATGAGTTCGCGGAGCCAGAAGACCTCTCCGGCCTCGGCTGCCGCCTGGGTGTCGGCGGGACGAGCGTCGCCGAGGGAGATCCACCAGGGCTTGTCGGCGGGCAGGGTCACGCCGTGGACGTAGCCGACGAGGACCCCGTCGAGGCGTGCGGTGACGGTCTCGAAGCCCGGCATGGTGAACGCGGCGTGCAGCCGGTCGGCGTAGGAGGCGACGGAGAAGAACGGGTCGCCGGCGTACGGCGGCACGTTGTAGATCTCCGCGTACGCGTCGATGAGGTCGTCGACGACCGCCTTGGCCGCGTCCCCGTCGTAGTGCTGGAGGGCGAGGTCGATGTCCGCCACGGTGGAGGGTTCCCTTCTTCGGTGGCCTGGTTCAGGCGGTGTACTCGGTGAGCCGCTCGACCATCTCGCGGGCCGGGGCATGGGCCTGGTGCAGGCTGAGGCCGTTGCGGACGAGGGTGAGCTGTTTCATGTTGCGGGTGGAGGTCATGCCGCCTTCGACCAACCGCAGGGACTCGGAGACGGCGTGGACGCTGTGGTCGAGGTCGCGGCCCTGGAGGGCGGCGTAGGCGAGGCGGGCCAGGCACATGCCGAGGTTGCGGGAGTGCTCGATGTCCTGGAGGCGGGCGGACTGGTCCAGGATGCGTACGGCCTGCCGGTGCTGGCCGAGGTCGAGGCGGCACATGCCTTCCAGGCAGGTGAGTTCGGCCTCGTTGAGGAAGACTGTCCAATCGGGATCGCGCTGGCTGGTGCCGTGTTCGAAGTGCTGCCAGGCGCGTTTGATGGCGTTGCCGGCGGAGATCTCGTCGCCGAGCCGGGCATGGCCCTGGGCTTCGCGGATGGCGAGCAGGGCACCGACGCGCGGAGGGGCGGACCACTCGGTGGCGTGGGCCTGGGCGATGCGGGCGAAGCGGATGGCTTCGCGGGCCTTACCGAGGTCGACGGACTGGCGGGCCATGTTGGACAGGGTGCGGGTGGCAAGCGCGTCGTCGCCGGAGAGCATGGCGGTGTTGAGGGCTTCGGAGAAGTAGACGCGGGCTTCGGTCTGCCGGTCGGCGTCGTAGCAGAACCAGCCGAGTGAGGTGGTGAGCTGGCCGGCGATGGCATGGAGCTCCTGGCCGACGGGATCGGTGTAGATGCCCTCGTCGATCAGATGGTGCAGCCACATCAGCTGGTTGCGGGCACCGCGCCACAGACGGTCGCCCCCGAATCTCTGGTCGATCGCGTCGAGGTCGTGGGCGGCATCGCGCAGGAGGTCCACGTCGTCGCCTGTGACGCGGAGGTCGCCGTCTCCGGGGGCGGCTGCGGCGGTGCGGGAGAGCCAGGGCAGGCCGGCCCCGGTGGCGGTCATCCCGAGCGCGGCGGCGCCGGTGGTGAGAAGTTTGCGGCGGTTCACTAGGTCGTGGGTCTCGACTTCCGTGCGGGCGGCAGGAAGGACCGGCACGGGCTCGGCGACAGTGAGTGTGCTCGGAGGGACGTCTCCTGGCGGGGTGAAGCCCAGCTCGTGGATCGACCTGCCGTAGAAGCGTTCTAAGAGTTTGCGGTGGTCGGGGTGAGGCCACGGCGGAGTGGCGCTCTCCCAGCGGCGGTACTGCCGGGGGCTGACGGATGTACGTTTTGTCAGTTCGCCCGCCTCGTACATCGTCGCGGCGAGCTTGGTGAGCTTGTCGGCGTTCTGCTCCTGGGTGAGGTGGACACGCTGTCTCGCCCGTTTGAGGTGGCGGTTACCGCGTGTTGCCTCGCTCATACGTCCCCCAGCGGGAGTCCTGACGTGTCTTCACCCACCGTAGTGTCCGCCTGCATCTGACGGGAGCCACCGGCCTGATCAAAAGGCCGGTGGCCGTTCAGAAGGCCGCCAAAAGGCCGGTCGAGGGCCGGTTCCAGGACGCCGGTGGGCCGTTGGAGGACCTGGGCGCCGCGCCAGCGGAGCAGTGTCCTTGAGGAAGTCGCCCCGCGGAGGCCGCGGGCCGCCCGCTCCCACGCTGACGAAGGACCCCGACATGCCCGCCTCCGTGATCTTCAGTCCGGTAGTGCCGAGATGAGCGTCACCGTGTCCCGGCGTCCCGCGCCGGCTGCCGCATGCCCCTCCGGGCGGCAGCCGGAGACGGCCTGCGAGGTGACGCTGGAGCGCAGGCCGGAGATGACCAGACGCGCCCGCCGGTTCCTGCGCCGGACCGCCACCAAGTGGTCCGTGGACGAAGACGCCGCCCAGGCCGCGGAACTGGTCGTCTCCGAGCTCTTCACCAACGCCGTGCGGCACACCTGCGCCGACCGGATCCGTCTGTGTCTGCGGCGCCACCACGCACTGCTCTATGTCGAGGTCTTCGATCGAGAACCGCACCGACGGCTCGAAGCCTTGTGCCCCGCGCCGGATGCCGAGGACGGCCGCGGCCTGCTGATCGTCGAGTCCCTCTGCCTGGGCTGGGGGCGCCGCCCAGACCGTGACGGATCGCTGACCTGGGCCTGCCTGTCCGCTCCCGGTGGCGAGCCCGAGCAGCACGAGCGCGTCACCGACCCAGAACAGCCTCAAAAGGCCGGTAGCCTGCCACGGCCCGTGGCCTCGACGCCTGCGCATCCCGCATCCCTCTCGTTCGAAGGAGACCTGGTGCCCCCCTCACCACCGCATGACGCGCCGACGCTCTACGAGTCGTGGGAGGCGCTCGCCGACGGCCTGCACGTCCAGCGCCTCGCCCTGCACCTGCCGCAGCTGCGCGACCAGCTCAGCACGACCGCCGCCGCGGCCAGCGGCCTGGCGGCCGGCGCCCTGACCGCGCGCCCGGCCGAACTGCGCGACGCTCAGGCCGAGGCGCTGGTCGACGGCGCGGGCCTGACCGGCTGGGTGCGCCTGCCCGCCGAACACGGCACGCCCGACACCGAGGCGAGCCCTCTGGCCGGCGCCGCCGGGCACATCGAGTCCCTGCTCCTCGACGGCCTGCCGGACGACGCGCCCCGCGCGGCGGTGCGGGCGGTCAGCGCCGCCTCGGCGTGGTGGGTCGGCGCCTTCGCCGCGATCCGGCACCTCGGCGTGCATCACGCCCGCCTCACCCCGATCGACGACACGGTCGGCCTGGACACACTGCGGGAGGCCGTACGCGTCGTCGCCCTCGGCACCGCCCAGCGGATCCTGGCGCACCACCTGCGCCACGACGCCGCCGATGAGGCGGTCCGTCTCGCGTACTGCCGGGCCGTCACCGAGGGCATCGTCACCGAGCCGACGCTGCCGGCGCTCCTGAAGGAGCTGGGCGAGCTGCGGCTCGTGGACCTGGTGGCCACGTCCATCCCGTGGCGCGGCCGGTTCACGAAGTACGCCGGGGGCACCGGCGCCGGGCAGGTGGAGTAAGCCGATGAACCGCTACCCCTTCGTCGTCGTCGAGGGCCTGGACGGCACCGGCAAGACCACCCTGCGCAAGGGCCTCTTCCGGCTCTTCGAGGGCCTGTACCGCGTCACCCCGCTCACTGCCCTGACCACCAACTTCCTCGACGCGGCCGTCACCTGCGACCTGGTCGAGGGCAAGTACCAGCCCACCGCCGACAACCAGAACCGCTACCTGGCCGCGCTCGCCGCGGACAAGCAGGCCACCGCCCGCCTCATCACCCCGTCGCTGCCCGTACGGCCGGTGATCGCCGACCGGTGGCTGCTGTCCGAGCTCGCCTTCTTCGCGGTCAAGCACGACCGGGCACCGAAGGAGACATACGCCATCCTGACCGAGAGCCTGGATGTCGTCCCCGATCTCACCCTGGTGCTCGACATCACCCCCGAGGCCGTGATGGAGCGGGCCGCCGCCCGCTCCGGCGACGCCACCCGCGCGGACTGGGACGTCCTCGACGTCCAGGCCCGGGTGCGCGAGGTGTACCAGACGGTCACCGACGAACCCGGCGCCTTCCCGGCCCTTGGACCGGTGGTCCGCATCAACGCCGCCCAGGACCGCGCCACGGTCCTGCACACCGCCTGGCAGGCCCTCGACCAGCACGGTCTGCTACCCGAGCTCCAAGGAGGTACCGCGTGACCCACCAGACGGATGCGGACTTACGGGCTGCCCCATTGTCCGGGCGCCTCGCCCAGGCGGCCCGCGCCCGGCGCCCGCTGCGCGCCGTCGGCGCCGCGAGCGCGGTGGCCGCCCAGGACGACTTCACCCGCGCCTTGAAGCTGATTCCGACCCTGGGCTGCGTGAACGGCTCGGACATCGTCTTCCAGCACGCCCGCACACTGTGAACCACCCATAGAGCGTGGGGACTTCAAGAATCTCCCGCGCGCCACTCACCCAACCGCTACCGTTCAGGACGGCAGCCTCACCGCATCCGGAGCCCGACGTTGGAGAACTTCTTCACCCCCAAGAAGATCTGGCAAGGCGGGGGGCCCTTCCCGCACGTCCTCGTGCTCCTCGGCGAGTACCCGGAGTTCCGCGAGTACGCACGCGCCCACCGCGACCTGCTCTCCGAGTACGGCGAGAAGCTCGGCATCATCCCCGAGGACTGGCTCCACGCCACAGTTCAGGGCATCCACCACCCCCTCGGCACCGGGCAGGTGGACCAGCTCCGGGGCACCCTTCGCGGGGAGCTGGCCGGCATGGACCCGTTCAGGGTCCAGCTCGGCCCGGTCTGGCCCGGCGTCACCGCCGTGACCGTCGCGGTCTACCCGGAAGACGGGATGGCCGAGCTCAACGGCCGCGTCCGCACGGCGATGGAAAAGGTGCCAGGGGTATCGTTGAGGCCGCCTGAGCTGCGCTTTTGGGCCCACGCGTCGCTCACCTATGCACGGGCTGGCTTCCCGGACGGGAACCTCAACCGGGCCTTGCGGGCGCTGCGGCCCCCGCGGGTGGACATCACGATCGACCGTGTCCACCTCGTCAATCAGTACCAGCGTCCCGACCTCGGCTATTACACCTGGGACGTCGTCGAAGAGGTCCCGTTCAGCTGATCACCGGGCATCCGTGGCGTCCGTCGCCCGTGAGCCGATGCGGATCGCCGAGCGGGCGGCGACATCGGCGGCGTATGCCATCCAGTCGCCGCCGCTCGCGTGCTGCCAGGCGACGGCCACACCGACGTGAATGCCGAGCATCTTGGCCAGCTGCCCCGCAGGCAACTGCTGGGCAAGCGCGAACAACGCGGTGCTGCGTCCCAGGCGGGCCTTGACTCCGTGGGCGCGGAGACGTCGGAGCATCTGCGACTCGTGGATGGGGCGTCCTGCCGCCCGCCCCGGGAAAGGCCAGTCTTCCTCGTGCCGGATCAGGGTGTTGCTGGCTCGGGAGGCCACGAGTTCCAGCATGAGGGCGTCCAGCGGCGCCGGCAGGCGGATGGGTCGGTCGCCGAGGTGGACGAGGACGTGGTCGTCGTCGCGTGTGACGCGGTCTGTGGTCAGGCGGATGATGGTGCTGGCCGTCTGGGCGTACAGCAGGACGAGGAGGCCCGCGACGCGGTCAGCGGCAGGGATACTCGTATCGTTCAGGAGCCGCCGGGCGACCTCCCAGCGTTCGTCCTCGTCGTGGGGCCGGCTGGTCCGGTCCAGCGGGTCGCGGGAGCCGTGATTCCGGCAGTGGCGTACCGCCGCTGTACGGACCACCGGACGAACGCGGAACATCGCTTCGCGTGCACGGGCTTGGTGTTCAGGTACTTCTCCACCTCCGCCTGAGTGCATCCGCTCAGGGTCATGCCCCGGTCTTCCAGCCAGAGCAGGAAGGCGTCGGCCGCCACGAGATGAGACCGAACGTTCAGGATCTACTGATGGCTGGCGGGCTTGTCCTTCAGCCGCCCGCGCAGTCGACGTAGCAGGTGCCAGGTGATGAAGCCGCGCAGGGCCATGAGCGGGCACGGCCATCCCGTGTGCTGCTACCGCCCGGCCACCTTCGCTCATTCATCCGCGCGGGTGAACAGGTAGCGACCGGGACCGCGTCTCGGCCACGATGCCCGCATGCAGGACGACGAACCGTTGGAGGAGTGGGCGCGCCGGCGTGCCGAGCGGCAGGCCGCCTCGAAGGGCAGGCTTCGCGCCGTGCCGCTCGGCGGTGGCCCATACCGCGGCGCCCACGTAGACCACGATGCGCCAAGAGCGATCGAGGAGTGGACCGGCACGGAGTGGGCGGCGGTCGGCCTCGTCGAGAACCTGGCCGCCGCGAAAGCCCTGCTGTACCCGCCGCCACCCGCGCAGGAGAAGCCCGCCGAGTGGGACCGGCCCGCCATGGGCAAGGGACGCGGCCGGCACCGGAAGCCGTCCCCGGCCGAGGAACGGGACCAGTAGGTCCGGGCTGGCGGAGAGGCCGCTGGCGCCGTTCCCGCGTATGGACTCGTGGCCCGGGGATTCTCATCAGGCGTTGTTCCAGGGCCCGTCGGCCAGCCCGGACCCAACCCCGTCACAAGCGGAACACGGCGGCCTCGTCGAAGCGCTCGTTCGTGAGCAGGCAGTGGCGCAGGCCACTCAGCAGCCGGTTCGCGACATGGCGCAGCGCGGCGGTGTACCCGTCGCCGCGGATCGTCGTTAGCAGTACCCTCCGGCCATGGCAAAAGGTGACTGCGTGTTCTGCGGGTCTCCCGTCAGCTCGCAAGGCGAACACGTCCTTCCGCGATGGCTCTTCAAGCGTTGGGGAGGCCAGGGACCTTTCACCTACTACGTCGGCGGCAAGGCGATCCCCAAGCGCAACGGCGACACACAGCGCGATGGGCTGGCACGCGTCATGCTGCCGGTGTGCGGCATCAACAGTCCGGCAAACTGCAACGGATGGCTGGACCGCACCTTCGAGCATGCGGGCAAGCCGCAGGTCAGGGCCGTTCTCGACGACCTCCGACGAATCGAGGGTGCCGAGGTGTTGGCCTTCGCCCGCTGGGTGGTGAAGACCTTGCTCCTGCATGCCCACCCCCTCGCCGTGAACTCCGAGATCGGGCACCTGGACATCGCCACGAGCGGCAGTGTGCTGGAGCTGCCCGGCGCGGCACTGCCCACGATGCGCAGCACTGACCGGTTCCCCGATGACCTCTCGCTCTGGATGTCCGTGATCGACCCCGACGGCGCCGCCGTCGCCCTTCCGGAATTCGACCGACAGCTCTTGCCCGACGTCCACCGGCCCGACGGTGGCGGAGGGAGGAGCGGAGCCACGACCCTGGGGTTTTCACTGCCGAACGGCAGGATGGTGTCGTTCCAGCTGGTCTTCCACCCGCTGATCGACATCGTGAACCCGTTCGAGTCGCTCGGCTGGGCGACCCGACTCTGGCCGAACCCGCCGTCCGATCTCGACATCGCGGATCATCCCGTTCTGGACGCCGCCGGCGGGCGCGCACTGACCAAGTGGCTCGCCACTGGAGGGATCGGCATCGGACTCCAGCCTGGCGAACGATGGCCCAACAGACCCACTGGACAGGCATTCCGAGCGGTATCAGAGCGGTGATCACCTTCGTCCTTCTCAGCGAGCCCCATCGCTGTCCGAACCTTGCTGGAGCATGCCTATGTCCCCCTCCTCGCAGTCGCGCACCCATTGGGCCGACGCAGTGCGCCGCGCCACCGATGTGACCTCCGCATACGGGTTGGGCGAGATGGACGAGTCCTGCTGGGACGACGTGGCGATCCGCAACATCATCGCCGTCGTGCTGTACGCCCTCTCCTTGGGCGAGGGCCAGCCCGTCGACAAGGTGTCTTGGCCCGCGGTGCTGGACCAGCTCCACGACGACACACGCGTCAGCAGGCTGGTCAACTCCGTGCTGCCGCAGGCCGGTCACGATCTGTCTCGCACCGCCGCACTCGGAGATCCAGTGGCCGAGTGCTGGCGGTGGCTGACCCGGACCTGGGACCCGAAAGCCCCCACCCTCGCCTCCATGTGGCAGCAGCCCTTCTCCTCCGTCCGGGTGCCGCCGGTCGCCGAGCCCCGCTGGGGCGGCCTGACCCGGGGCATCGCCAGGGGCCTGCCCGACCCGGCACTGGAGGTGTGCACACCATGGGCAGAGAGCCTCGTCCAGCAAGCCGCTCTAGCCGCCGATCCGACGCTCCCCGTCCCGGAACTCGACCACAACGCCAGCCCCGATCCCGGTCCCCTTCCCGATGACACCAACCGGGACGCGTTCGAGCGGCCGGCGACCTGCGCCGACGACCTCGCCACCCTCCTGGACCGGGCCGAGAACCCGTCAGTCGTCCCGGAATCCCTGCGCGCAGTGATCGCCGCCGCACACGAGCACCACCACCTGGAGCTGGACTGGCAGGCCACCCCGGAACCCTCCCGGTACACCTGGCGGACGCTCCAGCACTGGTACCAGCCGGATGGAGGCGGCGATCCCGTGAGCGTCTACGAGGTCGTCGTCACCCGGCATCTGCACGACCCGGCGCCCGTTCACCATCTCGCCCTGAGCGAGAATGACTTGCCTGAGCTGATCGCACGCTGCACCACTTCCTGACTCCGCAAAGAAGCCTGCACCGTACGGCCGCACAGTGGTTTCCGGCCAAAGACGCCGACCATACGAACACCTTCCCCAGTCCGGCTGCGGCCGGCGACTACGGGCGTTCAGGATGAACCGTCAGCACCGTTCCGTGCCCGGCCCGCGGCACGCCACGCACAGGAGTCTTCATGGTCGAGAGGTTCGAGCCGCGCTTCCAAGGGTCTCCGTGGACGCCGGGCATGGGGGTGCTGCATGTGTACGTGTTGCCACGTGCGGGGGTTGACGACGAGCTGCTCGGGATGGTCCGGTCGATTGGGCCGCTGATGGCCGGCTATCCGATCGACCCGCAGTACACGGGCAGCGAGAGCGACGCGGGCTTGCTGCACGTGACGGTGGAGATGCTGGCCGACGCCCCCTCGTCCGCGTACGACCAGGCGGCGCGTGACCAGCTGGCCGACGCCCTGCGGACCGTGCTCGCCGACGTCGCACCGTTCACCACGGAAGTGGGGCCGCCGATCGCCAACGTCGCGGGCGTCGTCCTCGACATATCGCCGCGCGAGGAGATCGTCGCCCTGACCGAACAGGTCCGCAGGGTGATCCGGGACGTCCGAGGCGAAGCCGCCCTTCAGCACTCCGGCGGCGCACCACACATGTCCAGCGGCTACGCCTGGGCCAGCGCGTCCTCCGACGCCCTCAACAGTGTGCTGCGCAATGAACTCGAACCGCGACGGGCTCCGCTGTACGTCGACCGGGTGTACCTGCTGGACGTGATCTGGGCGCTCGACAAGGACACAGGAGGATGGCGCATGTCCTGCGAGCCGGTCGCCGAGATCCCCCTGGGCGGAACCCCTCACCAGTAGCCCGGTTCAACGTGATGCGGAACGGACGGCCAGGCAGACGGGGCAGGAGGACTGACGCGTGGGCTGGACAATGATGGGCAGCGAGGTCCTGCACGAGGGGCCCTTCATGACGCTGCAGCGCGATGACATCGTGCGGCCGGACGGGACCAGGGGCGTCTACGAGCATCTCGTGGCGCGGGACGGCGTGCGGATCGTCGCCGTCGACGGGTCCAGCCGGCGTGTTCTTCTCGTCGAGGACGACTTCTATCTCCGGCCGGAGCGGGTGCTGCATCTGCCCGGAGGCGGCACCGACGGACAAGAGCCCCGGGAGGCGGCCCGCCGGGAGCTGGAGGAGGAAACCGGCTACGTCGCCGAGGCGCTGGACCGTCTCGGGGTGATCGACCCCCTGCCTTCGACCACAGCCGCCCGCACCCACCTCTACCTCGCCACCGGCCTGCGGCCGGGCACGGTCTGCCGGGATGACACCGAGATCGGCATGACCGTGACCTGGTGGGACCTTGCCGACGCGATCGAAGCCGTGCGCGCCGGCCGGATCACCGAGGCCGGCTCCGTCGCCGGGCTCCTCCTTGCGGCCCAAGGCCCGCTCGCCGGTCTTCTGGGCTGAGGCCGGCGCCGGGCCCGGTCGTCGGAGCTATCACCCGCTGCGCCGGGCCGGCGTGCTCCCGTGGTCCCGGGCCAGGTACCGAAGCCCCACCGCGGCTGCCGCCGTGGTCACCAGCACCCCGATGCCGGTGACGACAACCGCCGTGCCCGGGGCGGAGGTGGTGAGCCGTCCGAGGACCAGGCAGAGCAGGACGGCGGGAAGGACGACCCCCGCGCACTTCACCGCGAACCACCTGCTCACAGGCGCCCGGACCAGACCGGATGGGTGTGTACGGGCGAGGCGTTGCGCGTCGTGAATCGCGGCCCGCCGCGAGCGGCCAGCTCCTGTCCGAGCGGAAGGAGTGCCTCGACGGCGGCGTTCACCGCGGTCCGGGCCTCGGAGTACCGGGGCCACGCCCGGACGTCGTCGTCCAGCACCCACGTACGGCACATATCGCTACGCGGGTCCGTGGCATCGGGGGAAAGGCCCGCCGTACGGTTGCGGTACGCCACCCAGTCCGGACGCAGGTCCGCCACCTCAGCGGCGGCCGTGAGCGCGTACCGCGCGCGCTCGGACAGGTCTCCGGTGGGCGGCAGGCTTTCCACCAGAGTCGTGAGCGTACGGACCACCGCGTCGCTGTCCGCCACGATCTCGCCGACCAGGGAGGCCGAGTCCGTCCACCGGATCCCGACCGCCGCCATCGGAGTGCGGCAGCTCAGGGCGACCAACGCCCTCCACGCGACCTCCCGCTCGACCGCTGCTCTCTTCCGGCTCCCCCAGCGCAACAGCAAGGCGCCTCCTCCGACTCCCCGCCCCACGAGGCGACACGGTTCCCGACGTTCCAGGAAGGACCCTAGCCACCGCCACACGGATGATCCCGGGCTTCCCCGGATTCTCTCCGGACAGCGTCCCGAACATGCTGGTAGTCGCCCGGAACGGTCGTGGGGCGGCCGTGCTCGAATGTCACCTCGGCTTCGGTGTAGGCACCAGCCAGAGCCGCATCTCGGACAGCAGCCCCGGCTCGGGCGGCCACGAGGCCGGATCCGTACGCCCGGTGAACCCGGCCGCATCCACGGGAGTCACGTCCGGGGTGCACGCGGCCATGAGCGGTGCCATGTAGTAGCCCAACGTGGCCGCCATCGCGACGCAGTCGGCATCGTCCCAGGAGGGAACGTCCTGCCGACCGTTCTGGGCAGCCGCCCAGTCGTAGTACTCCTGAGTGGCCCGGACGGCAGCGGTCATGGTGGTGTCGGTGAGGAACAGGGTGAGGCGGGTCAGATCGCGGAAGCCCCCGCCATGCCTACCGTCGTTCGTCAGGAGGGCGAGTTCGCCTTCGGGGCTGCCCTTGCGGTAGTCGACATGGGCGATCACATGATGATCGGGCCGATCGCCGTCGCGGAGGATCAGTCCCACCCCGGGCGCGGGCATCCGCGTCTCCAGGCCCACCGGAGCGGGATCGGTGGGTAGGCCCGGCGGCAGATCGATCGCGCCAAGCAGGGCGTGTCGGCCATGGCTGAGGTACGCGCCGACAGCCGCGACCCGCGAGCCGTCCCACTCAGCCTGCCGGGTCGGCGCGTCGTACCACTGCATGAGCCGGGCGGACACGAGGATGCTGGGCATCCAGCACCAGGACGGCCACTCGCCGTGCCGGCGCGCCCGGTCCTCCTCCAGCCGGGCGATGATCCCCGGGTATGCCTGCTCGATCCCCGTCTCAAGGCGGTGCCAGTAGTCCGAAGCCGCCCTGTACTTGGCGGCCACGTGACGCAGATCCAGATCCAGGTCGCCGTCCAGGGCCCGGTCGAACACCCCATGCGAGGCCGACGCCGGGGTAGGAGCGGCTGAGGGAACACCGCCTGCTTCGCCGGGGCCGTACTTCTCGCTCAGCGTGGCGGACAGGGCGGTGGATTGCGCGACGATCGCCTTCGCCACCGGCGTCGCGGCAGCAGCCTCCACGACCCGTACGCCACGCCTCTTCGCCTTCTGCGCAGCGAGCGCCCGGCCCAGCAGCGGCTGGGGGCGCTGCTCTGTGGTCTCCACGGCCGTGCTGGACAGGGCGTACCAGGACGCGACGACCGTGCGCAGCGGGACCTGCGAGTACAGGTACGCGGAGGGTACGTCGGTGTGCACTAGGCGTGCGTCGACGAGCGGCGCGAACGGAAGGTGCAGGTCGAAGTCGGGGATGCACGGCATGGTCTCGCCGCTCTGTCCCTCCGGAGGCGCTCCCCACCAGGTGAGGTGTACGCCGGGGCCGAACCCTTCCAGGGGCGGGCCCCAGGTGATGAACGACATGGTCCAGCCCTGCTGGAGATCGCACAGCGGCGTCTCCGCCACGAGCATGCCGGACGGCGAGGGCAGCAGATCCTCGGTGAGAGGCAGGCGAACCTGTCGGTCCTGAGCGACCGCCTTGACCGCATCCACGATCGGGGCGCTCATGGCGAACGTGTCACCAGTGGCCACTCGACGGTCCATAGCGCTCAGAATTCTGCGGACCTGCTCAGGCTGGTCCAGTGCACTCCACCTCGCCGGCATCGTGAACGACTGCCCGTCATCAAGGAACCGGCCCATCAGGTCGTGCCCGTACGCGCCCCGGGCGAAGCGCAGTGTCTCGGACCTCAAGGCGGCAGCTCGGTCAGCCAGCAGGTGCACCGTCATGATCGAACCCTATCCCTCCCCTCGGACGCTCATAAGAGGATCCCGCAGATCGCGACACATCCAGCGTCGGCTCGCGCCTCTCACCGGCATGCGGCCGTGGCCGAGCGGGGCGTCGATCCGGTCTACCCGTCCCGCAGAGCGGCCCGAGCGGCTGGATGAGATCCCCCGGGATGGGACCGTCACCGCCCAGGTCATCCTCGCCGAGATCGGCACCGACATGAGCGTGATCCAAGTACCGGTCGGCGGCTTCCTCCAATTCCGCGTTGCGGGCGAAGTCGTTGCGCTCGCCTCTCGAACCGGCATCCGCCGCGCCGAACAGTCCTCCGTCCGGAAACCGGAACACTGGGCGTACCTGGTGCCTGCCTCAGCGGTCGAACTCATCGGCTCGTCACGTACCGTCGGACCGCAGGCAGCATTCCGCACCGGGACGTACTGCGCCGCACGATCTGGATCAAGGAGATGGCCATTGAAGACCACCACCCAGCCGCTCGCCGACGGTGACGCCTTCTGGCAGGAGCGCCGGGTGTTCCTTCTGACCACTCAGCGCCCCGACGGCACCCCGCACCTCGCGCCGGTGGGCGTCACGTACGACCCCGAGACCCGGATCGCCCGCGTCATCTGCGACGGCGGCAGCAAGAAGGTGCGCAACATCCGCGCGGCCGGCCCTGGGGCTCCCGTAGCCGTGGGCCAGGTCGACGGGCGGCGCTGGTGCACCCTGGAGGGCACGGCCATCGTGAAGGACGACCCGGCATCCGTCGCCGAGGCCGAGCGCCGGTACACCGAGCGCTACAAACCTCCGCGGGTCAACCCCAACCGGGTCGTCATCGAGATCACCGTCACCCGCGCCATGGGTACCGCCAAGCCGTCTGGTTGGTAAACCTTCCCAGCCCTCCGTCCGGCGTGCGCGGCGAAAGGTAGCCGAGAATCCCCGGTTAGGCTAACCGGGGATTTTATGGATGATGGTTTCTCCACCGCCACTTCCTGCCCGCCCGTCGAAAGGCACCCTCACGACAGAAACTCCGCACGATGCGCACACGGCCGTAAGGGTCGTTGCACTTTTGCCCGGCCGTTGGCCTTCACGCCGCCGCGTAGCTGGCGCGGAACAGGTCCTGGGCACGCTCCAGGTCTCTCTCGGTCCGCAGCCGTACCTCCAGGTCACCCGTGCCATGGTGGCCCAGGCCCCTCACGTTCCTGGTGAAGTCGGGGACGAGGTCGATCTCGGTCGGGTCGAGCGAGAGGTACACGTGGACCTTGGCCCGCTGAGGTGGGCAGATGCTCGCGAAGTTCCGCAGCCGCTGGTAGGCGCAGTACTGCTTGCGCTGCACCTTGGTGATCCCGTCGCCGAGGCCGAGGAGGACCTCGTCCGCCGCAGCAGCCAGCTCCGCGATCCGCTCACGCCCCGCGCACACCGGCCGCGCCGGCCCCGTGCGCCGCTTCGGCCTGCCCTGCGCCGGCCGCCCCGTGGCCGCCGCCACGGTCTCAAGGCCGATCAGGTCCCTGCCGAAGAAGCGGTAGCGGACCAGGTCGATGCTGCGCCGGTGCTCGCGTACGGCGTGAACGTCGTAGCGGGTGTAGTCGCCGGCCACGCAGATCAGCCGGGGGCCGCTCCAGAGCACCTGGGCCGCGGCTGTCGTCCCGAGCCGGTCGCGGACCAGGTACTCGAACTCGCCCCTGTGGTCCATGAGCCAGCTCAGGTAGAACAGCCCCTGGTTGATGACGCCCGGATCCGTGCCGCGCTTGTACTCGACGACGACGGGGGCACCGTTCTCGTCGAGCCCGAGAGAGTCGATCCGGCCGGCGTGGACCGGCCCCGTGCTGTACTCGGACGCCAGGAACCGGACCCCCAGAAGCGCCTCCATGTTCGCCTCGACGACGTCCTGGACATCTGCTTCAACCTCTGCAAGCCGAGACGGTATCTCCGTCAAGTGCCCCTCACTGCTGTAGAGCCTCACTTATTCGCCCCCGTCATACCTTCCCACTCCGACGTGGACACAACAGCGGGGCGGTCGGATTCATTTCCGGCGGAAGCCCACACGTTCGCGGGAGCAACATAGACGCACCGACCCTCCGAGCGCCCCTGCCCAGTAGCAACGCCCCTCAAGGAGAAAGTCACCAAAATGCTGGTACATGATGAAGAGTCGCAGGCTTCTCGTTACACCCTTGCTCAGATCCGCGCCACCTGGCGCGGAACCGCGAGCATAGAGCAGGCATCCAAGGCGCTCGGGTTCTCGCGCGCCAAGGGCTACGACCTGGTGCGTCACGGCCAGTTCCCGTGTCGCGTGCTGCGGGTCGGCCGTACGGCGCGAGTTGTCACCGCCTCCCTCGTCCGCGTACTCGAGACCGGCGAACCGGAGTACAACCATCACTCCGCCAGCCAAGGCTGACACATAAGCGAGCCCCGGAGTCGATGGGTCAGTTCACCGACATGACCCGGCGCGAACACCCCGGTTGGACTAGGAACTGTCCGGCGGATCATGTGACTGTCGGACGGATGACTCGTTGTTCTCGGCATGGGGCGGGGTGATCTGACGAATGCGGAGTGGGCTCGGCTGGAGCCGCACTTGCCGGCGTTCGGACAACGTGGCGGGCGGTGGAACGACCACCGCAAGGTGATCAACGGCATTCTGTTCAGGGTCCGGACCGGCATACCGTGGCGGGACCTTCCCGAGCGTTTCGGCAGCTGGAAGACCATCTATGAACGGCACCGGCGCTGGTCGGCGGACGGCACCTGGGACCGGATCCTGCGTGCCGTCCAGGCCGACGCCGACCTCGCCGGCCGGATCGACTGGAGCATGGTCAGCGTCGACTCGACGTCCTGCCGGGCCCACCAGCACGCGGCCGGGGCCCGGAAGAAGAAGCCGCGCGTCCCGAAAAAAGGACAACGCCCCGGCACCACCGCCCCGACGAAGGACTCGGACGGTCCCGGGGCGGCCTGACCTGCAAGATCCACCTCGCCGGTGAAGGCGGATGCCGGCCCCTGTCCTTCCTCCTCACGCCCGGCCAGTGGGGCGACGCGCCGCAGATGATCGGCGTCCTCGAACGCATCGCCGTTCCCCGCCCGCAGGGCGGACGGCCACGCACCCGACCGGACCACCTGGGCGGCGACAAGGCATACAGCTCACGCCGCAACCGCCGCTACCTGCGAAGACGCCAGATCAAACACACCATCCCCGAACCGAAGGACCAGCGGGCCAACCGCAAACGACGCGGCAGCAAAGGCGGCCGGCCCACCGGCTTCAACAGTGAGATCTACAAACGCCGCAACGAGGTCGAGCGCACGATCAACCGGCTCAAGAACTCTCGGGCCGTCGGTGAGGTCGACTCGGGGCGCCCTGCCGATGTCTCCATCGGTGGGTTTCCCCGAGCCGCCTCCCGAACCCGGCGTGCCCGTCTCCGGGCACCGGGCTCTCCACAAGTCCCGTTTCGGGGTGTTCAGTTCCTCATGCCGTAGTGGGCCACGGGGTCGGGATGAGTGTTCCCCGGTATCGGTATCTCGTCGTGCTTACCTTCGCCGGGTTGAACAGTTCCACTTCCTCCGTGGCAGGCCACCAACCACCGCCGTAATAGCGTCGACGGAGCTGCTTCCAAGTGATCCCGGGATGCTTGCGCCGAATCCACCGTGTAACCCTCATCCATGTGTAGTGGCTGAGGTAGCAGAAAGCGACGTTCGACACCCCTGGACGGAAGTACGCGCACCATCCCCGCAATACCGGGTTCAGCCGGTGCAGCAAGGACTCCAGCGACAAGCCGACGTTCTGCCGTCCGGTCAGTTCCTTCACCTTCGCCGTTGCGGAACGCACTGACTTCCGCGCCGGATAGGTGTAGATGTACTGCCGGTCAGTGCCCCGTTTCCGGTGACGCTGGATGCGCCAGCCGAGAAAATCAAGGCCCTCATCGATGTGTGTGATCCTTGTCTTCTCCACCGACAGACGCAGGCCCATCGGCTTCAGCACCTCCGCGACCTCGTCGCGTAGTTCCTCGGCGTGTTCACGGCGTCCGAAGACGAGCACGAGGAAGTCGTCCGCATACCGGATCAGCCGGTAGTTGGGCAATCCCCGGCGCCGTCTCCTGCGCCGATCCTCGGAGGTACTACCTGGTCCTCCGAGGCCCTGGGCAATGTGCTCGTCCAGGGCCGAGAGCGCGATGTTGGCCAGCAGCGGCGACAAGATCCCACCCTGCGGGGTTCCGGTGCGTGTGTCCGTGAAGGCTCCGTCCTGGGACAGGATCCCGGACTTGAGAAACGCCTTCACCAAGGACAGCACCCGCTTGTCCCCGATCCGATTCCTCACCCGTTCCATGAGGGCCGGGTGCGAGATCTCGTCGAAGCACGCCGTGATGTCGCCCTCCACCACCCACTCATAGCCATGGCTGGCGAGATAGCGTGTCTCGGCGATCGCGTCATGAGCCCGACGGTTCGGGCGAAACCCGTATGAACACGGGAGGAAATCCGCCTCGAACACCGGCTCCAGCACCAGTTTCAAGGACGCCTGGACCACCCGGTCCGCCACGGTCGGAATCCCAAGGCGACGGAGCTTTCCGTTCGCCTTGGGGATCATCCGCTCACGGACCGGAACCGGCTGGAAGCTGCGGTCTTTGAGCTGACTCCGCAGCCTGTCGAGGAATACCTCGACTCCCTGCCCGGCCTCGATGGAGCGGGCGGTCTTCCCGTCCACTCCGGCCGTGCGGGCGCCCCTGTTGCCCCGGACACGGTCCCACGCCACCAACAGGAACGCGGGATCGGCCACGAGATTGAACAGATCGTCGAACCTGCGATGAGAATCATCAGCAGCCCAACGGTGCAGCTTGGCCTGAATCCCCAGTACCCGGCGCTCGGCCTTCATCAAGGCCCACTCCAGCTCGTCGGTATTCACCGGCGACAACCTCCTGGCATTCCAGCATCCTTACTGCCGACTTGCTGGCCCCCTTCCCCCTGTGACCGGCTCTCCCGGCCTCCGAGTACTACAGGGCCTCCGTCCTGCCCCACGGCCATCAGCCGGCGATGGGCCTGCCCCCGTCCGGACTGGCGGCCCGGCTTGAGGGCGACCGCGGGCAGTTCCCACGTTCACCATGGAATCGATCGACGGGTGAGGTGCCCAGCTCTACCCCGGCAGCATCGCCACGCTTACGCCGCAGACTTTCGGCGCGGCCTCCCCACCGATGAGTAGAGTCGGCTTCGGAGTCGACCACCGAACACACCGGTGGTCGCGCACTGCGTCCGGCCCGCATCCGCCAGGTTGGAGCCGGTGTCGTAATTACGGGGCGTCAGGCACTGGTTCCTCGCGTACACCTTCCCGTCTCGCTTGCCGGACCCGAGCCGTCTGGCAGTACCAGCCCGTCCCGACGTTGTCGGGGCTGCTTACCGCCCGCCTCGGCATCCCCCGAGGCGAACTGCCCCCTGCTTCAACCGGGTTGCTGCGACAACCCGGCGGTGAAGGTCTCTCACCTCACTCGACTCCATGGCGCCTCGTGGCGCACCCACCCGCTACGACAAGAGGGCCTACGTCTTCCACGGAACCGTCGCCATCGCGGCGATCCGCCTATGGCTCCGACCCTGATCCGCCGGACAGGTCCTAGAGCGTGTCTCCCAGGCTGATGACGGTCTCGCATCCCAATCTGCGAGACACGCTCTAGTTGTGGGATCATGGCAACTGAGCAGAAAACTCAGGTGGTTGACCTTGGCTGACGTGCTGATCAGGCGTGGAGTTGCCGGACTGCCGAGCGTGTCCCGCTCGGATGTCCCCGGGAACTACCCGTACGAAGCGATCAGGGTGGTGAAGCTCCTCCGCGCCGCCGGCTTGACCGTCGAGTTCGAGGACGAGAAGCCTGATCGCACCTACCTGACCCACGACGCCGCCGAGTTCTGGCTGCCGATCATCGAGTTCGCCAGGGACGTCGGGAAAGAAACCCTGATCGCAACGCTGACTGGCTTGGTCTCCTCCTACACGACGACGAAGATCCTCAGGAGGGGCGATTCATCCGGCGAAGAGGTGACTGTTCCGTCCCCCGTTCTGCACGTGGAGTGAGCTGCCCCGAGTTTCGTAGAGTCCGGTGGTCTTGGTTCAGGCGGACTGCAGGGTCTGCTCCTGGCTTCGCCAGAAAGCTTCCTCGTACTCTGCGGGCGGAACGTAGTCGAGCGCGGAGTGAAGGCGTTCTTCGTTGTACCAGGTGATCCATTGGAAGATCGCCCGTTCGACCTGCTCGACGTCCTTCCAGGGGCCCTGCATTTCGATGAGTTCGGCCTTGAAGGTGCCGTTCAGGGCCTCGGCCATCGCGTTGTCATACGAGTCGGCGACCGACCCGACGGAGGCGGAGGCGCCGATGTCCGCGAGCCGGTCGGTATACCGAATTGACACGTATTGGGCCCGCGGTCGCTGTGATGGATGAGGCCGGAGTCCTTCTTGATCCTCCGCCTCCACAACCCCATCTCCAGTGCGTCCAGAGGGAGCTCGGTTCGCATGTGGTTCGCGACCTGCCAGCCGACGATCATCCGCGAGTACACGTCCAGGACAAACGCCACATACGCCCACCCGGACCAGGTGCGGACATACGTCATGTCCGCCACCCACAGCTGATCGGGCCGCGAGGCGGTGAAGTCGCGGTCGACCAGGTCCGGCGGCCGGGGTGCCGACGGCTCCGGCACCGTGGTGCGACGGCGCCGGCCACGGATGACGCCCTCCAGACCCAGTTCGGCCATCAGCCGCTCGACCGTGCAGCGGGCCACGACGACGCCTTTGCGCCGAAGCGCGCGGGTGATCCGGCGGGCGCCATAGGTGCCGCCCGACTCCGCGTGGATCTCCTCGATCAGCGGCATGAGCTGCTCGTCGCGGAGCCGGCGGGCCGACTTCGGCCGCTTCTTGCGGGCGAAGTACGTCGACGGCGACAGCTCGAGCACCCGGCAGACGGGATCGACCCCGAGACCCTTCTGGCGCAGGTGGTCTATCACCTGCTCGGCCTCGTCCGGGGACGGTCGATCTCCTGGGCAAAAAACACCGACGCGGCCTTGAGGATCTCGTTCGCCCGCCTCAACTCGGCATTCTCTTTGCGAAGCTGCCTGAGTTCGTCCTGCTCGGCGGAGGTCAGCCGGTCGTCGCGTTCGCCCCGGTCGGCCTCGGCCTGGCGGACCCAGCCGCGCAGGGCCTCCTTGTGGATGCCGAGGTCCTTCGCAACGTGCGCGATCGGACGGCCGGTGCTGCGGACCTCGCGGATCGCGCGCTCCCGGAGTTCGTCCGGGTACTTACGTGGTGCAGGCATGGTGCTCGTGGATCTCCTTCGCCAGGATCGTAACCCTGGCATCAGGGACTCCACGAAACACAGTGCAGCTCAGAGGTAGCCCGGCAGGGTGACCTGACCACCAAGCTGGTGCTGGACGGCCCGGCCGACTCGGTCCTCGAAGCGATCACCAGGATCGAGAGGTGGGGTTCTGAGGATGAGCGCCGTCAGCTCCCCGAGGGATGAGAACGAGGTCTTCCAGCAGTGCCAGGTCGACCTTGAGCAGGCCAAAGCTGCGCGCCACCCCGATCCAGCTGCGCTAGAGATCCTGCGGCGGCTGAGGGGGGAGCTGCGGCGGGTGATGGACCGTTCCGAAGGGTACGACCTTGCCCTCTTCGACCGAGCTCATGAGCTGCTGGACAAGGTAGGCGGGTTTCTGAGGCGGACTTATCCGAAGGCTTGCACCATGGCCTACCGCGACGGCGTCTACTACCGGGAGTGTCCAGTCGACCTTGGGCATCTTCGGGTCGGGTTTAGCGTGGAGACACGCGTGGACGAGTCGGAGTGCTCGATTTGTGGACTTGATCCTGACGAATGCGATCACATCCCCGGTGAGTCGTACGAAGGCCGTGAGTGCCTCATCCTCATCACGAAGGCCCAGATCCTGGCGGCGGCCCTCGTAGCCAACCCGAGGTTCCGAGACGCGCGCTTCGGCAGCCTGCAGCTCGGCACATCTACCGAGCTGCGTGCTGCTCTTGGGCCCAATTTCCGGCCGGGAGTGAGGCTCATCTGCGATAAGTGCCTCGCGGGATGCCCTGGCCTCAACCGAGGCTTCGATGGGTCGACACACGGCTGATCGACAGTTGTGGACGCTCTCGTAATTCCCCAGGGGGAAGTTCACATAATTCCCCACCTGGTGGCCTCAAGGCAGCCCCCAAGCTCACCCACCGTTCTTCCTGGGCCGCGGCCGACGGCACCCTCCCGATCGTCGAGGGGACCGTGATCCGCCTGGACATCGATCATCTGCCCAGCGGAGCCACCCCGAAGCCGGTCTGGCTGTGGTGGTCAGGCACCGACGCCACCGAAGCGGACAGCGACCGACTCTGGCAGGCATACCTGCGGCGCTTCGACATCGAGCACACCTTCCGTCTGTTCAAGCAGACTCTCGGCTGGACCCGTCCGAAGATCCGTACCCCCGAGGCGGCGGACCGCTGGACCTGGCTGATCCTCACGGCCTACACCCAACTGCGACTGGCCCGGCCACTCGCAGCCGACCGGCGTCGCCCCTGGGAGAAACCCGAGCCTGTCGAACGCCTCACGCCCGCCCGCGTCCGCCGCGACTTCCGGCACATCCGCCCGACAGTCACCTGTCCGGCCAGCGCACCGAAACCCTCCCGCCCCGGCCCCGGCAGGCCACCAGGCCACAAGAACACCCGGCCCACCCCACGACACGACGTCCACACAGTCCGCAAAACCGACACCGCCACGTCCCGGAACAAGAAGTCAGCGACCCCACGACCTCGTCGCACAGGTTAAAGATCAAGTTAGGCGAAGGCGAACCGCAGGACCATCGACACTCCGATGATGGCCCCGATCCCTCCGGCGACCCGAAAGACCATGGGGCGGCCTGGCTCATTGTCGGCTGCGGTCGCGCGGCCCTTGATCGCTTTCACTGCCATGTCGCGGAAGTTCAACGCCAGCGCGGTGCCATAGAGGACCAGGAACGTTCCAACGACCAGCTGGCCGGACGAGACTCGGCGCTGCTGCAGGGTTGCACTTCCGCGTGCTGGTCGTTCTCGTGGTGCACTCACAAGCTGCTTCACCTCCGCCGGTGCCACCAGCGAGTAATTGTCAATTCCTGTGGATCGGTTGAGGTTGTTCAGGCTGCGTGAGCCTCGGGGCGTTCGACGAGGTGGCCGCGTTCGAAGCGGGCTCCGGCGCGAACGAGGGCGACGAGGTGGGGTGCGTTCACGGCCCGCCAGCGGGCCTGGGCGGACTCGACGAGCTTGAAGACCATCGCGAGGGCGGCGGCCGCGCTGCCGGCTCCCCGGGTGACCTTGGTCCGCAGCCGGACCGTCGCGAACGTCGACTCGATCGGGTTGGTCGTGCGCAGGTGGATCCAGTGCTCGGCGGGGAAGTCGTAGAACGCCAGCAGTTCCTCGACGTCGTCGCTGATCTTCTTGACCGCCTTGGGCCACTTCGTGCCGTAGGCATGCTCGAAGGCGGTGACCGCCTTGAGCGCGTGGTCGCGGTCCTCGGCGTTGTAGATGTCCTGCAGGGCCTTGCGGGCCCCGGGCTGGGCCGACTTCGGCAGGGCATTGACCACATTGGCTGTTTTGTGAACCCAGCACCTCTGATGCCGGGCGGCCGGGAAGACCTCTGCGAGGGCCTTCCAGAAGCCGAGCGCGCCGTCGCCGACCGCGAGGACGGGCGCGCGCATGCCGCGGCGGGCGCAGTCACGCAGCAGGTCGGCCCAGGACTCGGCGGACTCGCGGTAGCCGTCGGCCATCGCGATCAGCTCCTTGGTGCCGTCCGCGCGCACACCCATCAGCACCAGGACGCAGGACTTCGCCTCGGCCAGGCGGATGCGCAGGTGGATGCCGTCGGCCCAGACGTAGACGTAGTCGGATCCGGCCAGGTCACGCTCCCCGAATGCCTTGTGGTCGGCCTGCCACTGGGTGGTGAGGCGGGTGACGGTGGCCGGCGAGAGACCGGCTGAGCTGCCCAGGAACTGCTCCAGCGCGGGCACGAAGTCGCCGGAGGACAGGCCGTGCAGATAGAGCAGCGGCAGCACCTCGCTGATCTTCGGGGACTTGCGGCACCACGGCGGCAGAATCGCCGAGGAGAACCGCTTGCGCTCCCCGGTGGTCTCGTCGATGCGCTTGTCGTTCACCCGCGGGACTTTCACCTCCACCGGCCCGGCGGCCGTGGTCACCGACCGGGGCTGGTGATAGCCGTTGCGCACCACCAGACGACGGCCCTGGCCGTCGCGTTGATCAGCCAACTCGGCTATGTAGGCGTTGACTTCGGCTTCCAGGGCGGCGGCGAGCATCCGCCTCGCCCCTTCACGGACGATCTCGTCGATCAGGGAGCCGTTCGGGGTACTGCCGTCGGCATTGACTACGCTGAGCACGGGCGTGCCTTCCCGACCCGCGCTGCGAACGCGGGCCTACTCGGTGACCATCACAGGATCAATCGGGAAGGTACGCCCTTCGCGTCCAACCCGACGTTGATCCACAGGTCTTGAGCATTGCTCGCCACCAGCTCACCACCACTTCAAGGAGACTGTCCCTAAGCCCCGTGCGGGCCGGGCCGCTCCCGCGGGGGCTTCTCCCTGCCGTGTCTCCTGGGGGCGCCACGATGTCTTCTATCCGAACACAGAAGCCCCGCCGAGGTCGACCCGGCAGGGCTTCTGGATCTCACGTGCTCTCACACAGGTCTCACCGATAGGGCGGACGCCACTGGACACAGGGCTTCGACCTGGCTTTTCGTCTCTGAGATGGACCGCTTGTACGCCTCTGGACGGTCCTTACAACCTGTGGAAGGTGGTGCCCAACGAGGGGCCCAGGACCAGGACGGGCGCGTCCTCGGGCCCGTCGACTCGGTGTTGCAGGGTGTTCGTCAGTGTCTCACTCACTCGCCCGAGCCTCTCATCTCCCCTGACGCCCCCGGCGGCCGGGGTGGCGGAGAGGGGACGGACACCACCGGTACGCCGGGGGGCGCCGGCCCTTGGCCTGGGCCGGTACGCCGGGGGTCACCGGCCCCTGCCCCGGGCCGGTGCGCCGGATGTACCGGCCCCGAACCCGCCTCGGTACGCCGAGTCGGCAGCCCCGATCCCGCGCCGGCGCGCCGGGGTCACCGGCCCCGAACCCGCCTCGGTACGCCGAGTCAGCGGCCCCGGACCCGCGCCGGTACGCCGGGGTCACCGGCCCCGATCCCGCCCCGGCACGCCAGGGTCAGCGGCCCCGGCGGACGCGGGCGGCCTTGCGGGCCTCGGCCAGTTTTCGTTCCTCGGCCGAGCGCCGGGACTCGTTCTTGGCGCGGCCGGGCCTGCCGGGGACGGTGCCGATGCCCCGGAAGACCGCGCCGCCGCGCTTGGGGCGCTCGGTGCTGGGCGCGCTGCCGTCGACGGGGACGCCGGAGGGGGCCTTGGCGCCGGTGAGGCGGCGGAGTTCCGGCCCGCCGGACCGGACCTGGGTGACCTGGGGGCGGAGTCCCGCGTCCGCCATGAGGCGGAGGACGTCGCGGCGCTGGTCGGGCAGGACCAGGGTGACGACGCTGCCGGAGCCGCCGGCGCGGGCGGTGCGGCCGCCGCGGTGGAGGTAGTCCTTGTGGTCGGCCGGCGGGTCGACGTTCACGACGAGGTCGACGTCGTCGACGTGGATGCCGCGCGCGGCGACGTTCGTGGCCACCAGGACCGTCACCTCGCCGGTGCGGAACCGCTCCAGGGTGCGGGTGCGGACCGGCTGGGACTTGTCGCCGTGCAGGGCCGCGGCCCGTACGCCGCTGCCCAGGAGGTGCGCGGTGAAGCGGTCGACGGAGGCCTTGGTGGCCAGGAACATGATCACGCGCCCGTCGCGGGCCGCGATCTCCGTGGCGGTGGCGAACTTGTCGGCGCCGTGCACCTGGAGGACGTGGTGCTCCATGGTGGTGACGGCGGCGGCCGAGGGGTCGGCCGAGTGGACCACCGGGTCGTGGAGGTAGCGCCGGACCAGGAGGTCGACGTCACCGTCGAGGGTGGCGGAGAACAGCATGCGCTGGCCCCCGTCGCGTACGAGGTCGAGCAGCCCGGTGACCTGGTCCGTGAAGCCCATGTCGGCCATCTGGTCGGCCTCGTCGAGGACGGTGGTCTCCACCCGGTCCAGCCGGACGTCCTTGCGCTCGACGAGGTCCATGAGGCGGCCGGGGGTGGCGACCACGACCTCGGCGCCCTCGCGCAGCGCGGCGGCCTGCCGGCCGATCGGCAGGCCGCCGACCACGGTGGCCGTCCGCAGCCCCAGCACCCGGGCGTACGGCGTGAGCACGTCGGTGACCTGCTGGGCCAGCTCGCGCGTGGGGACGAGGACGAGCGCCCGGGGCCTGCGGGTCTCGGCCCGGCGGCCCGCGGTCCGCACGAGGAGCGGCAGCCCGAAGGCGAGCGTCTTCCCCGAGCCGGTCCGCGCCCGGCCCAGGGCGTCCCGCCCGGCGAGGGCGTTCGGCAGGGTGGCCGCCTGGATCGGGAAGGGCGTCTCGATCCCCTGCTCGGTGAGCAGCTCCCGTACCCCGGTGGGCAGGCCGAGCTCGTCGAAGGACGCGACGGCGGGAAGGGCCGGGGCGGTGGGGCGGGGGGAGCTGTTCATGGGGTCCGTTTCAGGGGCTGGTGGTGGAGACCGCGAAGACGCGCGGGAAGGCCGGGTCCGTGAGGTCGACGGTGATGTCGGTGGACGGGCGGGGTTCCTCGCGGTCGACGGTCGTGCCCGACCAGGACAGGCCGTCGGGGAAGGTCCAGCCGACGATGTCCGCGTCCCGGTCGGAGACCGTGATCCGGCCCGGGGTGAGCGCGGAGCGGCCGGTGCCCGACTCGGCGAGGAAGGTGTCGAGGCCGGTCGCCGTGGTGGTGAACCGGACGTAGAGCCGGCTGGTCTTCCAGTTGCTGGTCTCGTAGTAGGCGACGCCGGAGGCGCCCGCCGGGATGGGCACCTCGAAGATCCGGCGCTTCATCAGCGAGGGCCAGTTGTCCTGGAGGCCGACGACGGAGGACTCGCGCTCCTTGTCGATGCCGCTCTCCCGGCTCTGCGCGGCGGAGATCACCAGATAGCCGGCGGGGATGCCGACGAGCAGGACGATGATGACCGCCGTCAGCCAGCGGCGGCGGAGCATGCGGCCCCGGTCCTCCGGCATCCGCTGCCCGGGCAGGAGCTTGTCCGGTCGGCGCTCCTCGGGCGGGGTCGCGGGTGGGTGGTGCACGGTCACGTCGCGGGGTCCTCCGGGGTGCGGGAGGCGCGCCCGTGCGTCCCGGCGCGGAAGGCCTGCGCGTAGCGCTCGTACCGCTCGTAGCGCTCCACCCGGCGCCGGTTGGCGCGGCGGAAGCGGCGGGCGACGAGCCGGGCGAGGTCGGCGGCGCCGACCATGCCGGCCTCGGGGCCGAGCTGGGCGCGGGTGATGCGGGCCTCGGGGCGGTAGCCGCGGCCGGTGAGGTGGCGGCGGAAGGCGTCCCGGGCGGGTCCGATGAGCAGGTCGTCGGCGGCGGAGACGCCGCCGCCGATGACGAAGCAGGAGGGGTCGAGGGCGGCGGCGAGGTTGGCGATGCCGACGCCGAGCCACTGGCCGATGTCCTGGAGGAGTTCGACGCACATGGCGTCGCCCTCGCGGGCCAGTTCGGTGATGAGGGGGCCGGTGATCTCGGGGACGTTCCCCTTCACCCGCTCGATGATGTTGTACGCCACCGGGGAGTCGGCGGCGGCCAGTTCGCGGGCCTCGCGGACCAGGGCGTTGCCGGAGCTGTACTGCTCCCAGCAGCCGCGGTTGCCGCAGGGGCAGCGGTGGCCGCCGGGGACGACCTGCATGTGGCCGAACTCGCCGGCGACGCCGTACTTGCCCCGCTTGACCCTGCCGTCCTCCAGGATGGCGCCGCCGATCCCCGTACCGAGGGTGATCATGACGAGGTGGTCCTCGCCGCGTCCTGCGCCGAAGCGCCACTCGGCCCAGGCGGCGGTGTTGGCGTCGTTGTCCACCATGACGGGGACGGCGAGGCGGTCCTGGAGGGCATCCCTGAGGGGTTCGTTGCGCCAGGCGAGGTGGGGGGCGAAGAGGACGCGGGCCCGGTCGGCGTCGACCCAGCCGGCCGCGCCGATGCCGACGGCGTGCACGTCGTGCCGGTCGGAGAGGTCCAGGACCAGTTCGACGATGGTGTCCTCGACGACCTTGGGGCTCTTGGACTTGTCGGGGGTCTCGGTGCGGATCTTCTCCAGGATGGTGCCGTCGGCGTCGACGACGCCCGCCATCACCTTGGTTCCGCCGATGTCGATGCCCACCGTCGGCACCCGGGGCGCCGAGAGGTGGGAGCGCCGCTCGCGGGTGCCGACGGTCCGCAGGACACCGCCCCGGGCGGCGGGGTCACGGTAGCTACTCATCGCGTCGATTCTGCCAGGAGGGGTGCCGGGTCCGTGTGAGGAGACGGAGGGCGGGTCACGGGGCGGTGGGGCGCTCCAGCTCGTGACGGAGGTCGTCCAGCTCGCTGCCGCCCGCCATCTGGCGGGTCAACTCGTCGAGCGTCACCGACCCCTTGGCGTGGCTCGCGGCCATGAGGCCCCGCTTGAGCAGCACGAAGCGGTCGCCGACGAGGTAGGCGTGGTGGGGGTTGTGGGTGATGAGGACCACGCCGAGGCCCTGGTCGCGGGCGGCGGCCACGTACTTCAGGACGACGCCGGACTGTTTGACGCCGAGGGCGGCGGTCGGCTCGTCGAGGACGAGGACCTTGGCGCCGAAGTGGACCGCGCGGGCGATGGCCACGCACTGGCGTTCGCCGCCGGAGAGGGTGCCGATGGGCTGGTCGACGTCGCGCAGGTCGATGCCCATGCGGAGCAGCGCCTCGCGGGTGGTGGTCCGCATCCGCTCGACGTCGAGCCGGCGGAAGGGGCCCTTGCCCTTCGTCGGCTCGGAGCCGAGGAAGAAGTTCCGCCAGACGGGCATCAGGGGGACGACGGCGAGGTCCTGGTAGACGGTGGCGATGCCCCGGTCGAGGGCGTCGCGCGGGGTGCCGAGGACGACCTCCTCGCCGTCGATGCGGAAGGTGCCGGCGTCGTGCCGGTGCAGGCCGGCGACGATCTTGATGAGGGTGGACTTGCCGGCGCCGTTGTCGCCGAGGACGCAGGTGATCTCGCCGGCCCCGACCTCCAGGGAGACCCCTTCGAGGGCGCGGATGTTGCCGTAGTACTTGCTGACGCCGGTCAGCTCCACGAGCGGGGTCGTCCGTGCCGTCGTCGCCGTCGTCGCCGTCATCGGGTCGCCTCCACGCGCTTGCGGATCCAGGCGTTCAGCAGGGTCGCCAGGAGGAGCATCGCTCCCAGGAAGAACTTGAACCAGTCCGGGTTCCACTCGGCGTAGACGATGCCCTTGCTGGTCATGCCGAAGATGAGGGCGCCGACGGCGGAGCCGATGGCCGAGCCGTACCCGCCGGTGATCAGACAGCCGCCGATGACGGCCGCGATGATGTAGATCAGCTCGTTGCCGACGCCTTCGCCGGACTGGACGACGTCGAAGGAGAAGAGCAGGTGCTGGCCGGAGATCCAGGCGCAGAGGGCGACGCCCAGGTAGAGGCCGATCTTGGTGCGGCGGACCGGGACGCCGACCGCGCGGGCCGCGTCGGCGCCGCCGCCGACCGCGAAGATCCAGTTGCCGAAGCGGGTGCGGAGCAGGATCCAGGTGGCGAGGGCGACCAGGCCGAACCACCACAGGACGGTGACCTTCAGCTCGACGCCGCCGACGGTCAGCGTGGAGGCGAAGACGGCGTGGGCGGAGGGGAAGCCCTCCATGTCGGCGATCGTCTTGGTGGAGACGGTGCCGGTGATCAGCTTGGTGAGGCCGAGGTTCAGGCCGGTCAGCATGAGGAAGGTGCCGAGCGTGATGATGAAGCTGGGCAGCTTGGTGCGGGTCAGCATGAAGCCGTTGAAGACGCCGACGGCGAGGGTGACGAGCAGCGAGACGCCGACGCCGACCCACACGTTGGCGGTCATCTGGTAGCTGAACATCGACGAGACGAGCGCCGCGCTGGTGACGAGGACACCGGCGGAGAGGTCGAACTCGCCGCCGATCATCAGCAGCGCGACCGGGACGGCCATGATGCCGAGGACGGAGGCCGCGTAGAGGACGGTGCCGAGGCCGGCGGGGCGCAGGAAGCCGTCGGCGACGACCGCGAAGAAGACGAAGACGGCGAGGGCGCCGACGACCGAGCCCAGTTCGGGGCGGGCGAGGAGCTTCTTCAGCGGGGTGGTGCGGAGCAGTCGTTCGTCGACGTGGTCGAGGTCGTCGCCCGGTGTCGGAGGGGGCGCGGTGGTGCTCATCGGGTCCCCCGCTCCGTGTACCGCTTCAGGGCCTCGGCCTGGTCCTCGGTGATGATCTGCGGTCCGGTGAGGACGGGCTTGCCGCCGCCGAGGACGTCGGCGTTGTAGCGGTGGAGCCAGAGAAGGTCGACGGCCTCGTAGCCCTGGAGGTAGGGCTGCTGGTCGACGGCGAAGCCGAGGGTGCCGTCGGCGAGGGCGGCGGCGACCTTGGCGTTGAGGTCGAAGGTCTCGATCTCGGCCGTGCTGCCGGCGCTCCTGGCGGCCTGGACGGCGGTGTCGGCGAAGGGGGCGCCGAGGGTGACGACGGCGTCGATGGCCTTGTCGGACTGGAGTCTGGCCTCGATGGTCGCCTTCACGTCGGGCATGTTGGTGCCGTCGACGTAGAGGTCGACCAGTTCGCCGCCGAAGGTCTCCTTCGTGCCGGCGCAGCGCTGTTCGTGGCCGACGTTGCCCTGTTCGTGCAGGACGCACAGGGCCTTCTTCTTCCCGCGCTTCGTCAGCTCCTCGCCGACGGCCTGCCCTGCGACGGTCTCGTCCTGGCCGATGTGGGTGAGGGCGCCGAAGGCCTTGGACTGGTCGGCGCCGGAGTTCACGGTGATCACCGGGATGCCGGCCTTGACGGCCTTCTCCACGGACGCCTTCATCGCGTCGGGCTTGGCGAGGGTGACGATCAGCCCGTCGACGCCCTTGGCGACGTACGAGTCGATGAGCTGCGCCTGCTGCTGACCCTCGTCACTGTGGGCGTAGAGGAAGGTGATGTTGTCCTTGGCGGCGGCCTGCTCGGCGCCGTTCTGGACGATGTCCCAGAAGGTGTCGCCGTCGCCCGAGTGGGTGACCATGGCGAAGGTCCAGCGAGGGGTGTCCACGGCCGCCCGGCCCTGGGCGGCGGCGGCCTTGCGGGCGTCCTCCGCGCGCTTGCCGCCGGTGCTGCTGCACCCGGCGAGCGCCGCTGTGAGCGCGAGGGCGAGCACGGCGCCGACAGCGGCGCGTACCCCTCCCGTCCGAAGCCCTGTCCGAAGCCTGGTCACGGGGTCGTGCCCTCCTTTGTGTCCTTCTGCGTGCATTGCAGTATCGGTCATGCGGGTCGGGGCACTCGCCGGGGGGCCGTCGTCACCCGCGCTTCCCCCTGTGCTTCACCCGTGCTTCTCCGACACTTGTCCTGCGCCGGTCCGGGCAAACCTTGACACCGTCCGGCGGGCGCCCCCACGGTGAGATCATGCGCATCGGACTCATCGGTACGGGCCGGATCGGGAGTTTCCACGCGGGGGTGCTCGCCCGGCATCCGGGGGTCGGTTCGCTGGTGGTGACCGACGCCGATCCGGTGCGGGCGGACGCGGTGGCGGCGGCGCTGGGCGCCGAGGCCGCGCCGGACGTGACCGCGCTCCTCGGCCGGGACCTGGACGCGGTGGTGATCGCCTCGGCGACGGCCGCGCACGCGGAGCTGATCGGCCGGGCCGCGCGGGCGGGCCTGCCCGCCTTCTGCGAGAAGCCGATCGCCCTGGACGTGCCGGGCACGCTGGCCGCCCTCGCGGCGGTGGCGGAGGCGGGCACCGAGCTCCAGCTGGGCTTCATGCGCCGCTTCGACGCCGGCTACCGGGCGGCCAGGGAGGCCGTCCGCGCCGGGCGCCTGGGGAGGCTGCACACGGTACGGACGGTGACCTCGGACCCGGAGCCGCCGCCCGCCGCGTACCTGCCGCTCTCCGGCGGTCTCTTCCGGGACTGCATGGTCCACGACATCGACGTCGTGCGCTGGGTGACGGGACGCGAGGTCGTGGAGGTGTACGCGCGCGGCGCCGACGCGGGCCCCGCGATGTTCCGCGAGGCCGGGGACGTGGACACGGCGGCGGCCCTGTTCACCCTGGACGACGGCACGCTGGTGACGGCGACGGCGACCCGCTGCAACGGCGCGGGCTACGACGTGCGGATGGAGCTGGCCGGCGACCGCGACCAGCTCGTGGTGGGCCTGGACGACCGGGCACCCCTCACCTCGCTGGAGCCGCACGCCCCCGCCCCGCCGTCCAAGCCCTGGCCGGGCTTCCTGGAGCGCTTCGCCCCCGCGTACGAGGCGGAGCTGGACGCCTTCGTCCGGCTGGTGCGCGGCGAGGTCCCGAACCCGTGCGACGGCGGCGAGGCGCTGGCCGCGCTGCGGGTCGCGGAGGCGTGCGAGCGCTCCCGGCGCGAGCACCGGCCGGTGACGGTGGTCGCGGAGGGTTAGCCGACCGCGCGGACGGTGCCCTGGGCGAGGGCGCAGAGGGTCTCGCCGCCCTCCTCGTCGACGGTGAGGAGTTCGCAGCGGACGACGGCCTGGCGGCGGCCCGCGTGCAGGACCTCGGCGCGGGCGCGGAGGGTGACGCCGACGGCGGGGCGGACGTAGTCGATGGAGTAGCCGGCGGTGAGGACGGCCGCGCCCAGGACGGTGCCGGCGGCGAAGGTGATCGCGTTGTCGGCGGCGTACGAGAGGACTCCGCCGTGCACGAAGCCGTTCTGCTGGCGCAGGTCCTCGCGGATCGGCAGTTCCAGGGTGGCTCCGCCGTCGCCGAAGGCGCGGACGTCGGCGCCGACGAGACGGCTGAAGGGCTGGGCCCGCAGGATGTCGCGTGCCATGGCGAGGGTGGCGATGTCGGTCACCCGGGTCACCCTACTCGCCGGTAGCCCCGTCGGGGTCCTGATCGAGGAGGCCGGCGTCGTGGACGAGGAGGGCGATCTGGACCCGGTTGTCGAGGCCGAGCCGGGCGAGCAGCCGGGAGACGTGGGTCTTCACGGTGGGGACGCTCATGTAGAGCCGGGCGGCGATCTCGGCGTTGGAGGCGCCGCGGCCGACGGCGAGCGCGACCTCCCGTTCGCGCTCGGTGAGCCCGGCGAGGCGCTCGGCGGCGGCGGTCCGCCGGTGCCGGGTCTCCGGCCGCCCGGCGACGTGCCGCATCAGCTGGCGGGTGACGGCCGGCGAGAGGACGGGCTCACCGGCGGCGACCTTCCGGACGGCGGCGACGATCTCGGCGGGCGGGGTGTCCTTGAGGACGAACCCGGCGGCGCCGGCCCGCAGGGCGCGCAGCACCTGCTCGTCGGCGTGGAAGGTGGTCAGGACGATCACCTCGGGGGCGCCGGGCCGGGCGCGCAGCCGTTCGGTGGCGGTGAGCCCGTCGATGTGCGGCATACGGAGGTCCATGAGGACGACGTCGGGGGCGAGCCGGGCGACGAGGTCGGGGACCTCGCGCCCGTCGGAGCCCTCGCCGACGATCCGGAGGGACTCGTCGCCGCCGAGCATCAGGGTGAGGCCCGCGCGGACCAGGGGGTCGTCGTCGACGACGAGGAGCCGGATGGTCATGGGGGCCACGGTAGCCAGGCGGTGAGGGCGAAGCCGCCGCCGGGGGCCGGTCCGTGGTCGAGGTGCCCGCCGGCGAGGGCGGCCCGCTCGGAGAGGCCGATGAGGCCCTGGCCGGAGCCGGGGACGTGCGGCACGGGCCCGTCGGGGGCCGGGTTGCGGACCTCGACGGTGAGTCCGTCGCCGGGCCGGCCGCGCAGGGTGAGGGTGACCTCGGCGCCGGGGGCGTGCTTGCGGGCGTTGGTCAGACCCTCCTGGGCGATCCGGTAGACGGTGCGGCCGGTGGCGGCGGGCACCGAGCCGGGGTCGTCGACCGAGGAGTCGAGGACGACGCTCATCCCGGCCTCGCGGGACTCGTCGACGAGGGCGCCGAGGGTGGCGAGGGTCGGCTGCGGCCGGTCGCCGCCGCCGGTCTCCTCGTCCGGGGCGCGGAGCACGCCGATGATCTCGCGCAGGTCCTGGAGGGCGTCGTGGGCGCTGTCTCGGATGACGCCGGCGGCGCGGGCGATCTGCTCGGGCGGGGCGTCGGGGCGGAACTCCAGGGCTCCGGCGTGGACGCTGAGGAGGGTGAGGCGGTGGGCGAGGACGTCGTGCATCTCGCGGGCGATGGCCTCGCGGGCGAGCCGCTGGGCCTGCGCGGCGCGCAGCCCGGCCTCCGCCTCGGCCCGCTCGGCGCGCTCGCGCAGCGCCTCGACGAGCTGGCGGCGGGATCGTACGAGCATGCCCCAGGCGGTGACGAGGAGGATGAGGGCGACGCCCAGGACGATCCCGAGGAGGGTGCCGGTCTCGGGATCGGGGCGGACGAAGACGGTGGCGAGGGCCCCGGCGAGGGCGAGGGCGACGATCCAGGCGATGTCCCGGAAGGGGCGGCGGACGGCGACGCTGAAGAGGCCCGCGAGCATGGCGCCCGCGGCGGCCGGGACGAGGGCGCCGACGACCGCGAGGACGGCGGCGAGCCCGGTGGGCCACCGCCGGCGCAGCCAGAGCGCGCAGCAGGCGAGGGCGGCGGCGATCTGGTCGGTCAGGACGACGGGGCCGCTGTCGTACCGGGCGCTGGTGTCGAGGGCGACGAGTCCGAAGAAGGCGGCGAGCAGGAAGACGAGGGTGTCGACGACCCAGTCGCGGACGGTGCGGCGCGGCCGGGCGGCTCCGGTCCCGCCCGGTTCGAGCAGGTGGGAGGGGAGCAGCCGGCGCTGCCGGTCCGTACGCGTCATGTTCGCAATGTACGCAGCCGGGGCCCGCCGCACCGCTCGCGCGGGCCCGTCCGCTACCGAAGTCGTACGGGTCGACACCCAGGTCGCGACTTAGGTCGCACGGCGGTGGACCGGGGGTGGACGCGGCGGGCCGCCGGTCGCGGCCAGGATCGCCGTATGAGGAGATTTCTGGAGGTCACCGGTTTCCTGCTGACCGTCTTCGGCGTCTGCGGCGTGGTCCGCGAACTGACGGGCGGCTGGTTCTCGTTCATGGGCGCGACGCGCTTCCTGACCGAGAACGTGGGGGTCCTCGAAGGCCGGGAGGTCTTCGCGAACATCGTGCTCGCCGTCCTCGGCCTGGTCCTGATGATCGTCTCGGAGCGGGTGGGTAAGGACCGGGTGGAGAAGAGCTGAGCCGGGATTCAGGGGGCGTCTGCGGCCCGGCGGCCCCAGGCCGTGCCGCCGAGGACGAGGGCGGCGCCCACGAGACCGAGGAGGCCGGGGCGGTCGCCGGCCAGGGCGATGCCCGCGAGGGCGGCCCAGAGGGGTTCGGTGCCGAGCAGCAGGCTCACGCGGGACGGGGAGGTGCGGCGTACGGCCCACATCTGCACGAAGAAGGCGAAGAGCGTGCAGAAGACGGAGAGGAAGAGGAGCCCGGCCCACTCGCGGGGGCCGAAGTCGAGCGCGGTGGCCCAGGGGGTGGCGCCGTCGCCGGCGGCGGCGAGGACGGCGAAGACGAGGACGGCGGTGCCGAGCTGGACGGTGGTCAGGGAGAGGGAGTCGGCCGACCGGACGGCCTCGATCCGGGCCATGGCGAGGACGTGCACGGTCCGGGCGACCGCCGCCAGGAGGATCAGCAGGTCGCCGAGGGAGGGCGCGGTGAAGCCCGCCCCCTGGGTGAGCAGCACGACACCGGCGACGGAGAGCCCGGCGGCGCCGAGGAAACCGCGTGAGGGCCTGGTCCGGGTGACGGCGGCCTCGGCGAGCGGGGTGAAGATCATGGTGAGGCTGATGATCAGGCCCGCGTTGGTGGCGGAGGTGTGGACGACGCCGTACGTCTCCAGGAGGAAGATCCCGGCGAGGATCGCCCCGAGCAGCGCGGCCCCACGCCACTGCGCCCCGGTCAGCGCCCGCAGCCCGCGCCATCCGGCGGCGACCAGGACCGGCACCACGAGCGCGAAGCGCAGCACGAGGACGGCGACGACGGTGTGGCCGGTGGTGATGCCCTTGGCGGCGAGGTAGCTGCCGCCCCAGAAGACGGCGACGAGCAGCAGCGGCAGGTCGGTGAGCCAGGCGCGGCGCGGGGCGCCGAGGGCCATGGGCGCGGCGATCGAGGACATGGCGGGCCGGTTCTCCCACGTTCGGAACGGGGTGGAGACTTCGGCGGCTCGCACTCGGAGCGATCACCGTACCCGGCGAGACCCGTGGTGGCTACACCCGTTTCTCAGGCGTAACTGCCGTAGGCGGGGCGGCCCGCGTGCTCGTAGGTGTGGAGGGTGACGCCCGCGCTCGTGACGCCGCTCCCGGCCAGTCGGAAGGCGGTCGGACGGGCCCCCTCGGGGAAGAGGCGGAGGCCGGTGCCGAGGACGACCGGGAAGACGAGCAGGTGGAGGGTGTCGATGAGGTCGTGGGCGAGGAGGGTGCGGGCGAGACCGCCGCTGCCGTGCATCTGGATCTCGCCGTCGAGGCTCTCCTTGAGCGCGGCGACCTCCTGGACGGCGTCCCCGCGCAGCAGGGTCGTACCGGCCCAGTCGGCGGATTCGAGGGTGGTGGTGGCGACGTACTTGGGCAGGGCGTTGAGCTTGGACGCGATGGGGTCCGCGGGGTCGGTCTGCTTCGGCCAGTAGCTCGCGAAGATGTCGTAGGTGCGGCGTCCGAGGAGGAAGGCGGCGGGCCGGGCGAAGACGTCGTTCATGAAGCGGCCGAAGTCGTCGTCCCCGTACGGCACGCTCCAGCCGCCGTGCGTGAAGCCGCCGCTGGTGTCCTCGTCGGGACCGCCGGGGGCCTGGTAGACGCCGTCGAGGGTGAGGAACTGGGTGAGGCTGAGGGTGGCCATGAGGGATGCCCTTTCTGTTCTCCGGACCATCGTGTCCCACCCCTTCCGACTCCACCGCCCGGCGGAACTCATCGGTGCACGGGTCGGCGTCCGATTCCCGCCGGTGGCCGGGCCCTCCGCCGACTTTCATTGAAACCGCAACCAGTCGGCGCTTCTCACGGAGGTTCGGTATGTCCACGATGAACGGCACGGTGGCCCTGGTGACGGGCGGCAGCCGGGGCATCGGCGCGGCGACGGCGGTGCGGCTCGCCCGGGAGGGCGCGGACGTGGCCTTCAGCTACGTACGCGACGAGGCGGCGGCCGCGAAGGTCGCGGCCCGCATCGAGGCGGCCGGGCGGCGGGCCCTGCCGCTGCGCGCCGACGCGGCCGACGCCGGGGACGCGGCGGGCGTGGTGCACCGGGCGGCGGACGACCTGGGCCGGCTCGACGTGCTGGTGAACAACGTCGGGATCGGCGTGCTCGGCCCGCTGGGGTCGCTGGCGCTCTCCGACGTGGACCGGGTGCTCGCGGTGAACGTCCGGGCGGCCTTCCTCGCCTCCCAGGCGGCGGCCGGGCGGATGACGGACGGCGGGCGGATCGTGACGATCGGCACCTGCATGACCCAGCGGGTGCCCGGCCCCGGCGGCACGCTCTACGCGATGAGCAAAGCCGCGCTGACCGGTCTGAACCGGGCGCTGGCCCGGGAGCTGGGCGGCCGCGGCATCACCGCGAACCTCGTCCGTCCGGGGCCGGTCGACACCGACATGAACCCGGCGGGCGGGCCGTACGCGGAAGGGCAGGCGGCGCTGACGGCCCTTGGCCGCTTCGGCACGCCGGAGGAGGTGGCGGCGGCGGTCGCCTATCTGGCGGGCCCGGAGGGCCGGTACGTGACGGGCGCCGAGCTGTCGGTGGACGGCGGCCACGCCGCGTAGCCGGGGGAAGGGCCGCGAGGGCGCGCCGGTGCTGTCGGGTCGGCGCGCCCTCGCGAGCGGGGCGGGGTGTCGTACCCGCCCGGTCAGGGGGCCCGGAGGAGGCTCCGGGCGGTCCGGGGCCGGGCCGGTGTCGGCCGGCCGGCCCCGGAGGCGTACGGACCGCGGAGTCGTACGGTCCCCGGAGTCGTACGGCTGCGGTCAGCCGCCGAGCTCCTGGTGGCGGGCGGTCAGCCGCGCCGCGCCGGCTTCGGTCAGGGAGCCGAAGAGGCGGAGGCGGGAGATGCCGCCGTCCGGGTAGATGTCGATCCGCACCCGGGAGCCGACCGCCGGCGCGTCGAGGACGAAGCGGTGGTTGGTGTCGGGCTGGAGGCGGGTCCGGGGCAGGATCTCGGTCCAGTCCTCCGAGCCCTCGGCGGCGACGGAGAGCGCGGCCCAGCCGGCGCTGTTGCCCTTGAGGTACGCGGTGTCGATCTCGACGGCGCGGATCTCGGACTCGGCGGCGAGGGCGTAGCGGATCCAGTCGTTGCCCTTGTCGCGGCGGCGGCGGGTCTCCCAGCCGTCGTCCATCTTGCGGGAGCGGCCGGGCTGGATGGTGTTGGTGGCCGGCGAGTAGAAGCGGTCGGAGGCGTCCTCGACCTGCCCGCCGTTCTCCAGGGCGGCCAGGTCGAACGTACCGAGGACGCCGAGCCACGCCGGGTCGGGGGCGACCTCGCCGTACACGCGGAGGCGGGCGATGCCGCCGTCCGGGTGCTGGTTGACGCGGAGGTGGGTGAAGCGCTGCTCGACGTCGACGGCGAAGCCGTTGGCGGCGTGGCCGCCGATGGCGGTGCGCGGGACGAGGACCGTCCACTTCACGTCGTCGGCGAGGAGGTCCTCGGGCGAGGGCGAGCCGGGTACGGAGGCGGCCTCGACGGAGACGGCTTGGGGGTAGTTGCCGCGGAAGTGGGCGGTGTCGACGACGATGCCGCGGATCACGCCGGGGGCGCCGAGCCGGACGAGGGCCCAGTCGTGGTCGTCCTCGGTGGGGTGCGGCTCGGCGGCGGAGACGCCGCGTCGGCGGCGGGTCTCCCAGCCGTCCATGATCTTGCCCTTGTGGCCGAAGTGCTCGGGGTCGAACTCGGCGGCCTCGGGCTTGAGGAGGTTCTCGCGCTCGGCGAAGAACTCGTCGTTGGCGGCGATGACGCCGGCGCCGAGGCGGCGGTCGGCGAGGTCCGCGTACTGGGTGAAGGGGAACTCGGCCGTGCGGTAGTCGGCGTACGGGTCGCCGCCGCCGTAGGGGCTGGCGTCGCCGGTGAAGGAGGGTATGCCGGTGCTCACGGGTCAGTTGTTCCTTTCGAGGAGGCGGCCGGAGGGCTCGGCCAGGGTGCCGCGGTCGTTGATCTTCACGCCGCGCAGCCAGGTGGAGGTGACGACGCCGTGGAGGGTCCTGCCCGCGTAGGCGGTGATGCGGTTGCGGTGCTGGAGCTCGACGGGGTCGACGGTGAAGGTCGCGTCGGGGTCGAGGACGGCGAAGTCGGCGTCGCGGCCGGCCTCGATGGCGCCCTTCCGGTCGAGTCCGGCGAGGCGGGCGGGGGCCTCGGACATCCAGCGCACCACGTCGGTGAGGTCGAAGCCGCGGCGGCGGGCCTCGGTCCAGATGGCGGGCAGGCCGAGCTGGAGCGAGGAGATGCCGCCCCAGGCGGAGGAGAAGTCCGGCGTCTTCAGGTCGACGGTGGACGGGGAGTGGTCCGAGACGACGCAGTCGATGACGCCGTCGGCGAGCCCCTGCCAGAGCGCGTCCTGGTTGACGGCCTCGCGGATCGGCGGGCAGCACTTGAACTCGGTGGCGCCGTCCGGGATCTCCTCGGCGGTGAGGGTGAGGAAGTGCGGGCAGGACTCGACGGTCACCTTGACGCCCTCGGCCTTGGCGGCGGCGATGAGCGGCAGCGCGTCGGAGGAGGAGAGGTGGAGGACGTGGACGCGGGCGTCGAGCCGCCGGGCCTGGTTGATCAGGTTCTCGATGGCGGTGTTCTCGGCGTCGCGGGGCCGGGAGGCGAGGAAGTCGGCGTACCGGGAGGAGGACTTCTGCGGGGCGGCGGCGAGGTGGTGGGGGTCCTCGGCGTGCACGATCATCAGCCCGCCGAAGCCGGCGATCTCGGCGAGGGAGCGGGTCAGCTGCTCCTGGTCGAGCTCGGGGAACTCCTCCACGCCGGAGGGCGACAGGAAGCATTTGAAGCCGTACACGCCGGCGTCGTGCAGGGGGCGCAGGTCCTTGACGTTGTCGGGCAGGGCGCCGCCCCAGAAGCCGACGTCGACGTGGGCCTTGGGCCGGGCCACCTCCTGCTTGACCCGCAGGTTCTCCACGGTGGTGGTCGGCGGCAGCGAGTTGAGCGGCATGTCGACGATCGTGGTGATGCCGCCGGCGGCGGCCGCGCGGGTGGCGGTCCAGAACCCCTCCCACTCGGTGCGGCCGGGGTCGTTCACGTGGACGTGGGAGTCGACGAGACCGGGGAGGACGACGTCGTCGCCCACGTCCTCCAGGACCGCTCCGGCCGGCGCCTCGGCGTCGTACGGCAGCACCGCCGCGATCGTCCCGCCCGAGACGGCGATGGCCGCGGGCCGGGTGCCCTCCGGGGTGATGACCCGTGTCGAGCGCAGTACGAGATTGACGTCCACCATGCCCCTTTCCCGTTCCGCTTCCCGGAGCCTCACGGAGCTTCACGAAGCAGAAATTCAACGAACTGTTGAAGGAGTCTGCGGCCGGGACGACATGCCGTCAAGGGCGGGTCCATCTCGGCGACGTCCGAGGAAGTCGACTTAGAGGTTTCCACAAAGTGGAATGCGAATTTCGTACAGTAGAAGGTAGCTCCGCACAGGCGGGGCGGACCCGGCCCCTGCCGAGCAGCCGCCGACAACGGACAAACACCCCGCTGACCGGCCCGGACGCCGGGCCCCGCACACGGTGCACGGCCCGGCGGCCCGGTAGGCTGCTGCCTTGCCCGCCTGCCCCGAAAGGACCGTTGCCGTGCCGACGTCCAGCGCCAGCACCACCGAGGCCGCCAAGCCCGCCGCGAGCGGAGGCGTCCAGTCCCTCGAGCGCGCCTTCGACCTCCTGGAACGGATGGCCGACGCCGGGGGCGAGGTCGGGCTGAGCGAGCTCTCCGCCAGCAGCGGACTGCCTCTGCCCACTATTCACCGTCTGATGCGCACCCTGGTCGCCTGCGGCTACGTCCGCCAGCAGCCCAACCGCCGGTACGCGCTCGGCCCCCGCCTGATCCGCCTCGGCGAGTCCGCCTCCCGTCTCCTCGGCACCTGGGCCCGCCCCTACCTGGCGCGGCTCGTCGAGGAGACCGGCGAGACGGCGAACATGGCCCTGCTCGATGGCGACGAGATCGTGTACGTCGCCCAGGTGCCGTCCAAGCACTCCATGCGCATGTTCACCGAGGTCGGCCGCCGGGTGCTGCCGCACTCCACGGGCGTCGGCAAGGCGCTGCTGGCGCACACCCCGGACGACGAGGTGCGCGCCCTGCTCGCCCGCACCGGCATGCCGGCCGCCACGGAGAAGACCATCACCACGCCGGACGGCTTCCTCTCGGCGCTGGCGGCGGTGCGGGAGGCGGGGTACGCCGTCGACGACAACGAGCAGGAGATAGGGGTCCGCTGCCTCGCGGTCTCCGTCCCCGACTCCCCGACCGCGGCGGCCATCTCCATCTCGGGCCCGGCGGGCCGCGTCACCGAGGCCGCCACGGAGAAGATCGTCCCCATCCTCCAGCAGGTGGCCCGCGAACTCTCCACGGCCCTCACGACCACGGCCCCCAACGGCGCGCAGTAACGGTCAGGCCGCGGCGACCGCCGTCAGACGGCCGTCCTGGACCGTGACCGTCTCGTCGGCGGCGTCCAGGTGCGCCCGGTCGTGCGTCACGAGGACCGTCGCCGTCGCCCGCTCCCGCGTCAGCCGCGCGAGCAGGGCGACGACCGCCGCGCCCCGCTCGTGGTCGAGCGCGCTCGTCGGCTCGTCGACGAGCAGCACCGCGGGCTCGTTCATCAGCGCCCGCGCGATGTTGACGCGCTGGCGCTGGCCGCCGGAGAGCTGGTGCGGGCGGCGCGAGGCCCGGTCCGCGAGGCCGACCGCGTCGAGCAGGTCCATGGCCCGGCCCCGTACCGACGCCGGCGGACGCCCCGACAGGTGCGCCATGACCTGGAGCTGTTCGACCGCCGTCAGCGAGGGCAGCAGGTTCGGCTGCTGGAAGACGATCCCGATCGACCTCCGCCGCAGCTCCGCCCGCCCCGCCGCGTCGAGCCCCGCCGTGTCCGTGCCGGCGACGACGACCCGACCCCGGTCGGGGGTCACCAGGGTCGCGGCGACGGCCAGCAGGCTGGACTTGCCGGAGCCGGAGGGCCCGACGACGGCCGTCAGGCGGCCCGGCGGGACCGCCAGGGAGACCGCGTCGAGAGCGGTGAGCCGCCCGTCGCCGTCCGGGTAGGTCAGGGTCACGGCATCGAGTTCGAGGCTCATCGGACGCTCCCGAGCGCGGTGAGGGGGTCGACGGCGGTGATCCGCCGGATGGACAGGGCGGAGCCGACGGCACCGAGCACGATGATGACGGCGGCGGGCCCGAGGAGGGTCGGCGGCGAGAGGACGAAGGGCACGTCGCCGCCGCTGACGAGCGCGCCGATGCCGAGGGCGAGGCCCGTGCCGAGCAGCGTCCCCGCCACCAGCATGAGCACCGCCTGCCCGAGGGCGTCGCGCAGCAGGTACGGCGTGGAGGCGCCGAGCGCCTTGAGGACGGCGACGTCACCGCTGCGCTGGATGGTCCAGACGGTGAAGAAGGCCCCTATGACGAGCGCGGAGATGACGAAGAGGAAACCGCGCATGAGCTGCAGCGAGCCGTTCTCGGCCTGGTAGGACCCTATGGCGGTGAGGGCCGCGTCCACGGTCCGCGCCTCCGTGCCGACGGCCGCGTCCCCGGCCGCCCAGTCGGCGCCGTCGCCGCGCAGCGCGATCACCGTCGCCTGCTCGGCCTGTGCCCCGGCGGCCGTACCGCCGGCCCCGAGCCGCTGCCAGTCGTCGAGCGAGGTCCACACCACGGGCGTGTGGCTGTACGAGGCGTCCCCGGCGACCGCCGCGACGGCGACCGCCAGCGGCCCGAGCCGGACCGCGTCCCCGACGCCCGCGCCGAGTTCCGCCGCCGCCGACTCCGACAGGACGGCCTTCCCGGGGGCCACCGCGCCGGGCGCGAGCCCGTCGCCCGGCCGCGTACCGAGGGCGGAGACGGCGGCCGTCCGCTCGCCCGCGACCGCGTTGAGGGTACGGATGCCGAGCGGCGCCGCCCCGCTCACCCCCGGCCGCCCCGCCCAGGCCTTCCACTGCTCCTCCGTCACCGTGGAGTTGGTGAACGAGACCGACTGCCCGGCCGGCGGGGCGGCGAAGGCGATCCGGTCGGCGGGCAGGCCGGTGATCGCGGAGATGTTCTCCCGCGCGAGTCCGGCCGTCAGCCCGGAAAGGAGCCCCACGAGCAGGGTGATCAGCACGATCACCGTGCCCATGAGGGCGAACCGCCCCTTGGCGAATCTCAGGTCTCTCCATGCCACGAACATGGGGCCAAGCCTGCTGGCCACACCTCCTCGCAGGCATCGCGCCACGGATGGCTCCGTAATCAAACTTTCGGTTGAGCCGTGACCTCCACTCGCTGTCTACGCTGGTGAGGTCATGGATCCGCGCGCACTCACCCCCGCCCTCCGCGCCCTGCGCCTCTGCCTGCACCTCCTGATGGCGGGCCTGCTCGTGCTGGCCGCGGTCCGCGCCCACTCCACGGCGGGCACGGTCCTCGCGATCGTGACGGGCGGCGTCTACGCGGCGGGGGCCTGGCTCCCCTCCGTGCGGCGGTCGCAGCGGGCCGCGGCCTGCTGGCTGGCGGTCCTGGCGCTGTCCTGGCTGGCCCTGCTGTGGGCGACGCCGGAGGCGCTGTGGCTGGCCTTCCCGCTGTACTTCCTCCAGCTGCACCTGCTGCCGGCCCGCTGGTCGCTGCCGTCCGTGGCGCTGACGGCGGGCGCGGCGATCCTCTCGTACGTGGGGCACGGCGCCGCCCTGAACCCGGGGGTCTTCATCGGCCCGCTGCTCGGCGGCGCCGTCGCCGTCGCCACGGTCCTCGGCTATCAGGCGCTGTACCGGGAGAGCGAGCGGCGGCAGCGGATGGTCGAGGAGCTGATCACCACCCGCGCCGAGCTGGCGGCGGCGGAGCGCCACGCGGGGACGCTGGCCGAGCGGGAGCGGCTGGCCCGGGAGATCCACGACACGCTCGCGCAGGGGCTGTCGTCGATCCAGCTGCTGCTGCGGGCGGCCGAGCGGGCGCTGCCGCCGGGTTCGCCTGCGGCCGGGCACATCGACCGGGCGCGGCAGGCCGCGCAGGACAACCTGGCGGAGGCGCGCCGGTTCGTGCGGGCGCTGACGCCGCCGGACCTGGAGAGCGGTTCGCTGGCGGCGGCCCTTGAGCGGCTGTGCGAGCCGGGCGCGGGGCCGCGGGTGCGGTTCTCGGTGAGCGGGACGCCGGTGGAGCTGCCGACCCCGTACGAGGTCGCGCTGCTGCGGATCGCCCAGTCGGCGCTGGGGAACACGGTGCGGCACGCGGGGGCCGGCCGGGCGGAGATCACGTTGTCGTTCATGGAGGACGCGGTGGCGCTGGACGTGGTGGACGACGGGAAGGGCTTCGACCCGGAGGCGGTACGCCCCTCCGGCGACGGCGGCGGGTTCGGGCTTCCGGCGATGCGCTCGCGGGCGCGGTCGCTGGGCGGCACGTTCACCGTCGAGTCCGCGCCGGGGCAGGGCACGGCCGTCGCGGTCACCCTCCCGCTGCCCGGTGGGGGCCGGGCATGACGGGGGCGACGATCCGGCTGCTGCTCTCCGACGACCATCCGGTGGTACGGGCCGGGCTGCGCGCGGTCCTGGACACCGAGCCCGGCTTCGCCGTGGTCGGCGAGGCGGCGACGGCGGAGCGCGCGGTGGAGCTGGCGGCGGCCGGGGGCGTCGACGTGGTCCTGATGGACCTCCAGTTCGGCCCGGGGATGCACGGATCGGAGGCTACGGCCGCGATCACGGCGGTGCCGGGCGGGCCGAAGGTGCTGGTCCTGACGACGTACGACACGGACGCGGACATCCTGGCGGCGGTGGAGGCCGGCGCCTCCGGCTATCTGCTGAAGGACGCGCCGCCGGAGGAGCTGGCGGCCGCGGTGCGGACGGCGGCGGCCGGCCAGTCGGCGCTGGCCCCGGCGGTGGCGCACCGCCTGATGGACCGGATGCGGACCCCGGCGGAAGCGCTGACCAAGCGGGAGCTGGAGGTGCTCCAGCTGGTCGGGGAGGGACTGTCGAACCAGCAGATCAGCAAGGTGCTCTTCCTCAGCCAGGCGACGGTGAAGTCCCACCTGGTGCACGTCTTCGCCAAGCTGGGCGTGGACTCGCGCACGGCGGCGGTGGCGGCGGCCCGCGAGCGGCGCCTGATCCGGCGGTAGCCCGTACCGACTAGGCCTGTGGCGGCGGGCCGAAGAGTTCGACGGCGTGCCGGAGGCCCGCCAGGGCGTCGGCGAGGGCGCTGACGGAGCCGAGGGAGCCGGCGACGAGAAGGAGGCTGCGGCGCAGCCGCCGCACCTCGGGGGCTCCGCTCACCGCCATCGCGTCGAGCGCGGCCAGGGCGTCCTCGGCGATCTCCCGGTCGGCGAACTCGCCCCGGTGTCCGGCCAGTTCGCGCCGGAGACGGGAGACGGCGGACCGCAGTCCGGCCACCCTCGGGTCCACTGTCTCGCCGGTCACTCGCCTCTGCCCCACGCTCCGCAACACGGCCCCCCACTCCGAGACGTCCGCTCCCGATGGCCCGGGACGGTGGTCGGGCGCCCTGAGTGGGGGTCAGTTAACTCCCCGGCCGCCCGGCGGGGAAGAGGCCGTGCCGCGCATTCATACGACCGTGTCATTCCGCGTCATGCGGTAAGCAGTTCCCATGACGAAGACAGCCTCCTCCTCCCCTGCCGCCCCTCCCCTCGTCGCCGGTCTGCTGCTCGCCGCTGGCGGCGGGCGGCGGCTCGGCGGGCGCCCGAAGGCGCTCCTTCCGTACCGGGGCCGGCCGCTGGTCGAGCACGGGGTGCGGGTGCTGCGCGAGGGCGGCTGCGCGGTGGTGCACGTGGTGCTGGGCGCGTCGGCGGAGCTCGTACGGGAGCGGGCCGAGCTGCCGGACTGCGTCCTGGTGGAGAACCCGGGGTGGGCGGACGGGATGGGGTCCTCGCTGCGGGTGGGGCTCGCCTCGCTGGCGGCGGACCCGCGCGGGGTGGACGCGGCGCTGGTGTCGCTGGTGGACCAGCCGGGGATCGGGGCGGCGGCGGTGGCCCGGGTGCGGGGGACGTACGAGGGGCGGGACGCCCTTGCGGCGGCCTCGTACGACGGGAAGCGGGGGCATCCGGTGCTGTTCGGGGCGGACCGGTGGGCGGGGATCTCGGCGGGCGCGGAGGGCGACCGGGGGGCGCGGGACTACCTGGCGGCGCACCGGGACGCGGTCGCGCTCGTGGACTGCTCGGACGTGGCGGAGCCCTTCGACATCGACACGGAGGCGGATCTCCACCGTCTTGAGGGGTGGGAACCTCCACCGCCTCGAAGGGTGGGAAAAGGGTGAGCGGGGCCGGGGGCGGGCACCTGGAGTGAGGGGGCTGGCACCCCGAGCCACGTTCTGTCGACTCGAAGAATCTCGACATCAACAATCCATTGAACTTCCACTATGAGGAAACTAATATCCACCAAGTAAAAGCGCCTGAGCCCCGGTGACGGCGCTCGCGGCCGCATCCCGGCACCCGCGGCACTCCGTGCCGCCCGTGACGCCCGGCGGCCGCCAGGCACCGCCCGCGCAATCCGCTGAAGGAAGTGACCGTCCATGTCCGCACCAGCGCCGTCCCCCCTGGTCGTCGTCGACGCCGAGCCCCTGCCGCGCCAGGAGGAGGTGCTGACGGAGGCGGCCCTCGCCTTCGTCGCCGAGCTCCACCGCCGCTTCACGCCGCGCCGGGACGAGCTCCTCGCCCGCCGGGCCGAGCGCCGCGCCGAGATCGCCCGCACCTCCACCCTCGACTTCCTGCCGGAGACCGCGGCGATCCGCGCCGACGACTCCTGGAGGGTCGCGCCGGCCCCGGCGGCCCTGAACGACCGCCGTGTCGAGATCACCGGTCCCACCGACCGCAAGATGACGATCAACGCGCTCAACTCCGGCGCCAGGGTGTGGCTCGCGGACTTCGAGGACGCCTCCGCCCCCACCTGGGAGAACGTGGTCCTCGGCCAGGTCAACCTGATCGACGCCTACACCCGGAACATCGACTTCACCGACGCGCGCACCGGCAAGTCCTACGCCCTGAGGCCCGCCGAGGAGCTCGCCACGGTCGTCATGCGGCCGCGCGGCTGGCACCTGGAGGAGCGTCACCTCACCTTCGAGGGCCGCCCGGTGCCCGGCGCGCTCGTCGACTTCGGCCTGTACTTCTTCCACAACGCGCAGCGCCTGATCGACCTCGGCAAGGGCCCGTACTTCTACCTGCCGAAGACCGAGTCGCACCTGGAGGCCCGCCTCTGGAACGACGTCTTCGTCTTCGCCCAGGACTACGTCGGCATCCCGCAGGGCACCGTCCGCGCCACGGTCCTCATCGAGACCATCACGGCCGTGTACGAGATGGAGGAGATCCTCTACGAGCTCCGCGACCACGCCGCCGGCCTCAACGCGGGCCGCTGGGACTACCTCTTCTCCATCGTCAAGAACTTCCGTGACGGCGGGCCGAAGTTCGTCCTCCCGGACCGCAACGCGGTCACGATGACGGCCCCGTTCATGCGCGCGTACACCGAACTCCTCGTCCGCACCTGCCACAAGCGCGGCGCGCACGCGATCGGCGGCATGGCGGCCTTCATCCCCTCCCGCAAGGACGCCGAGGTCAACAAGGTCGCCTTCGAGAAGGTCAAGGCCGACAAGGACCGCGAGGCCGGCGACGGCTTCGACGGCTCCTGGGTCGCCCACCCCGACCTGGTCCCGATCGCCATGGCCTCCTTCGACGCCGTCCTCGGCGACAAGCCGAACCAGAAGGACCGGCTGCGCGAGGACGTCTCGGTGGCCCCCGGCGACCTCATCGCCATCGACTCGCTCGACGCCAGGCCCACCTACGAGGGCCTGCGCAACGCCGTCCAGGTCGGCATCCGCTACATCGAGGCGTGGCTGCGCGGCCTCGGCGCCGTCGCCATCTTCAACCTGATGGAGGACGCGGCGACGGCCGAGATCTCCCGCTCCCAGATCTGGCAGTGGATCAACGCGGGCGTCGTCTTCGAGAACGGCAGGACCGCCACCCCCGAGCTGGCCCGCCAGGTCGCCGCCGAGGAACTGGCCGCGATCCGCGAGGAGATCGGCGAGGAGGCCTTCGCCGCCGGCAAGTGGCAGCAGGCCCACGACCTCCTCCTCCACGTCTCCCTCGACGCGGACTACGCCGACTTCCTCACCCTCCCGGCGTACGAACAGCTGATCGGCTGACGCCTCCCGCTCCTGCTCAGGGCCCGCCTCCCGGTGAACGCACAGCTCCGGGGCCGGGCCCTTCGGCGTCGTGGGTCCCTGGTGGGTCACAGGTGACGTGACGCAACCGAGATATGCAGCTACCTAGCGGTAATAAGACACGCCGTGCGAGATTCCGCCATGCCACCGGCCGGCGGCTGTCCCCCACGTCACTGCGTACCGCAGGAGCACACAGCCATGCCCTCGACGCCCCACCGCGCGCTGCGCGCGTTCCTGGCCCTGTGTACCGCCGCCGGGCTCGCCTCGCTCGCCGCTCCGTCCGCCCAGGCCTCCCCCGGCAGCGGTCCCACCGCCGTCGTCGCCATGGGTGACAGCTACATCTCCGGCGAGGCCGGCCGCTGGCTCGGCAACAGCCTCACCAACTCCGGCAGCCGGAACGGCACCGACCGGGCCTGGACCGGCAGCGGCTACGACCCGTCCCGGGTGTACGGCTCCACCGCGGGCGGCTGCCACCGCTCGGACACCGCCGAGGTGAAGAGCGCCGGGCCGATCGCGAGCTCCCTGATCAACCTGGCCTGCTCCGGGGCGACCACCAAGAACGTCTTCCGCGCCTCCCAGGGCGGGCAGGCGTACAAGGGCGAGGCCCCGCAGGCCGACCAGCTCGCGGCCGTCGCCGCCTCCCACGACGTGAAGCTGATCGCGCTCTCCATCGGCGGCAACGACCTCGGTTTCGCCGACATCATCGCCACCTGCGCGGCCGACTACATCGTCTGGTACTCGTACTGCCACGACGACCAGCAGGTCGAGGTCGACGCCAGGATCGACGGGGTGATGGCCGCCGTCGGCAAGGCCGTCGACGAGATCCGGGCCGTGATGACCGGCGCGGGGTACGCCGCCTCCGACTACCGGATCGTGCTCCAGTCCTACCCCTCCCCCATTCCGCGCGCCGCCGAGAACCGCTACTCCGAGAGCGGCTGGAGCCGGGTGAACACGGGCGGCTGCCCCTTCTGGAACAAGGACTCCGACTGGGCGCGGGACTCCCTGGTCCCCCAGCTCGCGAACCGGCTGCGGCAGGTGGCGGTGGCGAAGGGCGCGCAGTTCCTGGACCTGCGGGACGCGCTCCAGGGCCGCGAGGTGTGCGCGAAGGCGAGCCGTCAGGTGACGGCCTCGCTGCCGCCCTCGGGGGCGGCGAGCGAGTGGGCGCGGTGGATCGACAGCCAGAGCACCCAGGGGCTCGTGCAGGAGTCCATGCACCCCAACGCCTACGGTCAGCAGGCCCTCGGGCGCTGCCTCGCCCTGATCGACACCGTCCCGTCGGGCCACCGCGCCTGCCGGAACACGGCGGGCGCGGGTCCTTCAGGGATGTACCTCACGGCAGGCTGATGCCCAGCGGGCCGAGGACCCGTTCGGCACCGTGCCGGTCGGCCTCGGCCATCGCCTTCACCAGGGCGGCCGAGCCGCCCGGCCAGTCGGCGGCGGCCGCGTCGAAGGCGGCCCGCCGCGACTCCAGCGGGCCCTTCTTCGCGGGCAGCCGGTCCAGGAGGTGCAGGGCGCGGGCCGACACCGGCACCTGGACCGCGTCGGCCTCCTCGCCGCGCACCTGGAGCGCGTGCAGGGCGTAGGCGCCGATCACCGGGGAGCGCAGCGCCCCGCGCAGGGCGCCGGGTGGGGCGGTGGCCGTGTCGAGGAGCCCGAACAGGCCCCGTACGGCCGCCCCTTCGGAGGCGTGGGCGTGCGCCGTGTCGAACGCGTCGAGCAGCTGCGACCAGGCGTCGGCGGTGTCCCGGCGAGCGTGCAGCCAGTCGGCGAGCGCGCGCGCAGCGGGCGCGTGCGGCCACTCCGCGGCGGCGGCGACCAGCTCCCGCGCCGGCCAGGCGGCGGCCTCGGCGGCGGTGGGCGCGGCGACCCGGCGCACCCGGAGGAGGTAGCGGACGGTGGCGGCGCCGCGCGGGGTCAGCCCGAAGGCGTCGCCGGCACGGAAGACGAGGCCGGTGGCGGCGAGCCGGTCGACGACGGCGGCGAGTTCGCGGGCCGGGCCCTCCAGGCGGGCCCGGTCGTCCTCGTCGAGGCCGGTGGAGCCGGTCAGCCGGACGAGTTCGGGCACGGGCGGGGTGACGTACGGGCCGGCCGCGCCCTCCGGCACGGTCACGGGCACGTCCTCCAGGTCCGGGTCGACGGTCCAGTCCTCGTACTCGGCGGTCCGGCGGGCGACCGAGTCGGCGCCGCAGCCCCGCTGGTAGAGCGCGTACAACAGGTGCGGCGCCTCGCCGCCGTACGGCTCGTACTCCTCCTCGGCCAGTTCCTCGACGGCGGCGAGCAGCGCGTCGGCGTCCCGCTCGACGGCCCCGTCACCGCTCTCCTCCCCGGCGGGCGGCGGGACGGGGACGCCGGTGTCGCCGTGGTAGTCCATGTGCTCGTCGAGGAGGGCGTCGGCGAGGACGAGGTGGGGGAAGTCGTCGGGGCCCGGCGCGAAGTGGGCGTAGGCGCCGGTGAGCTGTTCGGCGAGCCCGGCGGCGGTCCAGCGGTCGAGGAGCGCGGCGGCGACCTTCCCGACGCCGGCGGCGACGGCGTGGTCGGTGAGGAGCGGCCCGGCGAGGGGCGGTTCCTCGGCGTCCCGTACGTAGGCGCGGGCGACGGCCTCGGCGAGGACGGTGTCGGCGAGCGCGGTCCGTCCCATGAGGTCGGCCCGCAGCACCCCGTCGGGCAGCGGCGCCCCGTCGAGGGCCCCGATCCGCCGCCGTACGTCCTCGGCGTCGCCGAGGTCGGCACCGACGGTGCGCAGCAGGGAGGCGTACCAGCGGTGCCAGGTGAGGTTGCCCGGGTCGTCCATGGCCCGTTCGAAGTCCCCTGCGCTCTCGTCGACTGCGGCCGCGACCCGCTCACGCAGGTCCCCGTCGAAGCAGCCGGCGAGCTCCCCGAGGACGGCCGGATAGGCCGCGAGCTCCCCCGGCGGCACGTACACGAACGTCGGCAGGTCCTCCACGAGCAGCCGCCGCACCAGATCCGGCCCCGGCTCCGGCAGTCCGCTCGCGCGGTCCGCGCCGCGCAGCGCGAGCAGCCCGAGGACGACTTCGGCGGCCCGCAGGAACGCGGGGTCCCGTGCCTCCGGCCCGCCGTCGAGGCGCTCGAGGAACCTGTCCAGCCCGGTATTGGTGAGAACGGTCTCGGCCACGGTTCCAGGGTAGGTCGGGGGCGGCGGGAACGGCCTGAGGGACACCCCCGGCCGGGGTGCCGCCCCGGGTCCCGCTCCGGGGCCTGCCCGGCGTCCCGTCCGGGTCCCGTCCGGCGTCCCCGTCCGGATCAGCGGACGACGACCGTCCTGGGGGCGGAGAAGTCGCCCCAGGTGCCGTCGGGGAGGCGGGCGCGGAGGGTGAGGGTGAGGGTGGTGCCGGGCGGGGACTGGGCGGGGAAGGTGTAGGCGGCGCGGCCGGAGGGCGGGGCGGTGCCCCAGGCGATGGTGGTGGCGAAGCGGCCGTCGATGTGGAGTTCGTGGTGGGTGACGGGGGCTCCGGTGTCGGGCGGGGTCCAGGTGAGGGTGATCTCGCCGTGGGCGGAGGTGGCGGCGAGGGCGAGCGGGGAGGTGTCGGGGGGTGCGCCGGGGGCGGGCGCGGTGGTGAGGTCGGCGGGGGCGCTGTCCGGGGAGGAGTTCTCGGCGGCGTCGCGGGCGCGGAGGGTGAAGGAGTAGGCGGTGCCGGGGCGCAGGCCGGTGAGGCGGGCGGTGGTGGCGGTGCCGGGGGCGGTGTGGACGCGGACACCGGACTGGTGGACGTCGTAGGCGGTGACGCGGGTGTCGTCGCGGGAGGCGGTCCAGGTGAGGACGGCGGCGCCGGGGCCGTCGGGGGTGGCGTGCAGGGCGCCGGGGGTGGTGGGGGGTTCGTGGTCCTCGGCGGTGGCGCGGAGGGTGGTGGCGGGGACGGCGGGGGTGAGGGGCGAGAGGTTGCCGGCGGCGTCGCGGGCGCGGACGGCGAAGGTGTGGCGGGTGCCGGGGGCGAGGCCGGTGACGTCGGTCATGAGGGTGGCGGCGGGGAGGTCCCTGACCGGGCGGCCGTCCTGGAGGACCTGGTAGCCGGTGACGGCCCGGTCGTCGGTGGCGGCCTCCCACATGACGTGGACGGTGGTGGCGCTGCCGGAGGTGGCGGTGAGGCCGGTGGGGGCGGTGGGCGGGGTGGTGTCCTTCGGCTCCGCGGCTCCGGCGCCGGAGCAGGCGGTGAGCGCGGCGAGCGCCGCACTTGTCAACAGGCGTGTGGCGAGCGGGCGTTGCACGGGCCGGCCTCCGTCCGTCGGACGTCCTCCAGAAAGGTCCAGACCTATATCGCACGCCGGCCGGGAGGTGCGCAAGGGGGCGTTGTCAGTGGGGTGCGCTTCACTGGGATCGTTACTCTCCGTAGTCGATTCTTGGGGGGATCATGACGGACCGTTGTCTGTACGTGTCGTCGGCCGGGGTACGGCGGCGCGGCTGGAGCGACACGATGGTGCAGGAGCTGCTCGGGCTGCCGGACGTGCAGGGGCGCGATCCGCGCCGGTGCGTCCCGGTGCGGCTGTACCTGCTCGCGCGGGTGGAGGCGGTGGAGCGGGCGCCGGAGTTCGCGGCGGCGTCCGCGGCCCTCGCGGGGGCGCGGCGGAGCGCCGCCGCCGGGGTGCTCGCCGAGCGGCGGCGGGCGGCCGTGCTCGCCGCGGTCCGGGCCGAGCCGATCGAGGTGCCCCGGCTGCCGGCGGCCGAGCTGGAGCGACGGGCGGCGCGCCACCGGCACCTGCTGACCCCCCGCGGACCGGACGGGGACGGTCTCGCGGCGGACGGTTCGCTCGTACGGTGGCAGGTCGGGTATCTGCGGCAGGCCCTGGCCCGGTACGAGACGCTGCTCGACGGGCTCTACGGCGACCTCGGGCGCCGCGAGGCCGAGCGGCTGCTGGGGCGCAGGCTGTACGCGGCGATCGCCGCCGCCTATCCGGCCCTGGCCCGGGAGTGCGCCCGGCGCATCGCGCTGGAGTGGCGGTGAGGGCGCCGGACAGCACGCGGCCCCGGGCCCCGCGGAACGCGCGGGGCCCGGGGCGGGCGGGACGGACGCCGGGGGTCCTGGTGCTGCGGGCCCTGAGGCTGTGGGCCGTGGTGCTGCGCATCCTGGTGCTGCGGGTCCTAGTGGGCGGGAGCCGCCTGGGTGCGGGACTCGGAGATCTCCTCGCCCGGCTCCATCGGGGCGGTCACCTCGTCGTCGTCCCGGCGCCCGCCGAAGTGGTTGAAGACCACGTTGAGCAGGACGGCCGCGACACAGCCGGTGGAGATGCCGGAGTCCAGGATGATCTGCGCGGTCTCCGGGAAGGCGTGGTAGAAGCCCGGACTTGTGATCGGGATGATGCCGACCGCCAGCGAGACCGCCACGATGAGCACGTTGTTGTCCTTCTCCAGGCCGGCCTTCACCAGGGTCTGGATGCCGCTGGCGGCGACCGAGCCGAAGAGGACGACGCCCGCGCCGCCGAGGACCGGGCGTGGCACGACCGAGATCAGCGAGGCCGCGACCGGCGAGAGGCCCATCAGGACGAGGAGGCCGCCGCCGCAGGCGACCACGAAGCGGCTGCGGATCCGGGTCATGGCGACCAGGCCGACGTTCTGGGCGAAGGCGCTGCACATGAAGCCGTTGAAGAGCGGGCTGAGCGCCGAGCCGAGCGTGTCGGCACGCAGGCCGGCCGCGATGGTCTTCTCGTCGGCGGGCCGTTCGACGATCTCGCCGAGCGCCAGCATGTCGGCGGTGGACTCGGTCATCGAGACCAGCATGACCACGCACATCGAGATGATCGCGGCGAGCGCGAACTGCGGGGCGCCGAAGTGGAAGGGGGTCGGGAAGCCGACGAGGTCCGCCTCGGTCACCGGGGTGAAGTCGGTGACGCCGAAGGGTATGGCGATCAGCGTGCCGACGACCAGGCCGACGAGGACGGCGATCTGCTTCAGGAAGCCGCGGGTGAAGCGGCGCAGCAGCAGGACGATGCCGAGGGTGACGGCGGCCAGACCGAGGAATCTGCCCGAACCGTACTCCTCCGCCGCCGGGTTGGGCCCCTGGGCCCAGCCGAAGGCGACCGGCAGCAGGGAGACGCCGATCAGGGTGATGACGGTGCCGGTGACGACCGGCGGGAAGAACCGCACAAGGCGGGAGAACCAGGGGGCGGCGAGGAAGCCGAGGAGCCCGGCGACGATGATCGCGCCGAAGATGACGGGCAGCGCGTCGGACTTGTCCTTCGTCGTGTCGACGATGGCGAGCATGGGGGCCACGCCGGCGAAGGTGACGCCGTTGACGAAGGGCAGTTTGGCGCCGATCTTCCAGACGCCGAGGGTCTGGAGGAAGGTCGCGAGGCCGGCGGTGAAGAGGCTGGCGCCGGTGAGGAAGGTGAGTTCGGTGCCGGAGAGGCCGACGGCCGCTCCGACGATCAGCGGCGGGGCCACCACGCCCGCGTACATGGCGGCCACGTGCTGGAGGCCGCTGGTGAACATCTTCAGTGGGGGCAGGGTCTCGTCGACCGGATGCTTGGTCCGGTCGTCCGGGGCGGGGCCTGCGTCGGGTGCGTTGCGAACCTGGGGCTTGGCGGCCACGGGGTTCCTCCGGTCGGTTACACGTCGGCGGCGACGCGGGTGTCAGGGAGGTGGTGCGCGGTGCTGTGCGGGAGGTGCGGCTCTTCGCGGGGTGGCGCGGTGCGCCGGGGGCGGGAGGTGCGGCGCGGGGACGGGCGGCCCGGTGGGGGTACGGACGCGGCACCCCGTCCCGGGGTGGGTGACGGCGTCACCGTCCCGGGGCGCGGCACACGGGTCTGCCGTGTGCCGCACCCCGGTCTGGCTGCCGCGGGCCCCGCTCGGGTCCGCGGCGACCGGTCGGGGGCCGTCCCCCCCGACCGGATTCCGGGGGGAGGGTCAGCCCTGGGCCGCGATGCGGGCCAGGCGCTGCGCCTCCGTGCGCGCGTCGCGCGCGATGGTGTCCTCGTCGACGGTGAGCAGACGGTTGTTCTCGACGATCTGCTCGCCGTTGACGAAGGAGGCGGTGACCGGGGCCGCCGCGCCGAAGACGATGGCGGTGACCGGGTCGGCGATCGAGGAGTGGCCGAGGCCGTCGATCTTCCAGAGGACGAAGTCGGCGAGCTTGCCCGCCTCCAGGGAGCCGATGCTGTCGGCGCGGCCGAGGACCTGCGCGCCGCCGTAGGTGCCCAGGCGCAGGGCCTGGCGGGCGTTGAGCGCGGCCTCGCGGTGGGCGCCGAGGCGGTTGATAAGGAGGGCGTTGCGGAGCTCGGTGTGGAGCTCGCCGGACTCGTTGGAGGCGGTGCCGTCGACGCCGAGGCCGACCGGGACGCCCGCCTTCAGCATGTCGGGGACGCGGGCGATGCCGGCGGCGAGGCGCGCGTTCGACGACGGGCAGTGGGCGACACCGGTCTTCGTGCGGGCGAAGGCGGCGATGTCGGAGTCGTTCATGTGGACGCAGTGCGCCATCCACACGTCCTCGCCGAGGAAGCCGGTCGACTCGAAGTAGTCGGTCGGGCCCATGCCGAACAGCTCGTGGCAGAACTTCTCCTCCTCCACGGTCTCGGAGCCGTGGGTGTGCATGCGCACGCCGAGCCGGCGGCCGAGGGCGGCGCCCTCGCGGAGGAGCTCGGTGGAGATGGAGAAGGGCGAGCAGGGGGCGACGGCGACCTGCGTCATCGAGTCGAAGGAGGCGTCGTGGTACTTCTTCACCGTCTCCTCGGTCGCGGCGAGCGCGCCCTCGGTGGTCTCGACGGCGAAGTCCGGCGGCAGGCCGCCGTCCTTCTCGCTGCGGTCCATGGAGCCGCGGGCCAGGGTGAAGCGCACGCCCATCTCGGAGGCGGCGCCGATGATCGCGCCGGACAGGTCGCCGGAGCCCTGGGGGAAGACGTAGTGGTGGTCCATGGCGGTGGTGACGCCGCCGCGGGCCATCATGGCGAGCGAACCCTGGGCGGCGACGCGCACCATCTGCTCGTCGATCCGCGCCCACGTCGGGTAGAGCGCGACCAGCCAGTTGAAGAGGTTGTGGTCGGTGGCGAGGCCCCGGGTGATCCACTGGTAGAAGTGGTGATGGGTGTTGATCAGACCCGGCGTGATCAGGTGGCCGGTGGCGTCGATCCGCCGTACCACGTTCTCCAGGTTCTCGGGGGCCTTGCCGGCGCCGAGGGACTCGATCCTGTTGCCGGCGACGACGAGGTGGCCGGAGGCGTACTCGGTGTCGTTCGCGTCGACGGTGGCGATCGCCGCGTTCTCGATGACGATGCGCCGGTCTGCCGAAGGTGCTGCCATGGCGGTGCTTCCTTCATTCCTCATGGGTGGGGTGGGCACGGCAGGACCCTAGGAGGATTTGAGTGCCGGGGCCGTGTGACGGCTCCGGGTGCCGAGATGATGAAAGAACAGGTTCGGCGGGACGGCGGCGGGTGCGCCGGCGTCGGCCCGCCGGTTCCGGTCCCCGCCCGCGGCGGGCGGGGACCGGGTCGCTCAGAGATTGGTCATGTCGACCGGGATCAGCGCGGTGGCGCCGTCCCGCAGGACCGTGGCCTCGATGAGGCCGTACATGCGGTCGGCGGCGTAGTAGACCTCGTTGTCGTTCTTCAGCCCGAAGGGCTCGAGGTCGACCAGGAAGTGGTGCTTGTTGGGGAGCGAGAAGCGCACCTCGTCGATCTCCGCGCGGTGGTTGATGATCCGCGTGGCCATCTGGTACAGCGTCTGCTGGAGGGAGTACGAGTAGGTCTCCGCGAAGGCCTCGAGCATGTGGCGCTTGGTCTGCTCGTAGGACCGCTCCCAGTTGGGCATGCGCTGCTCGTCGTCGGTCCAGTTGAACCGCCAGCGGCCGGAGACCTGGGTGGCCAGGATGCGGTCGTACGCCTCCTGGAGGGTGGTGTACTTGTCCTTGATGTAGCCCCAGAACTCCGAGTTGGTGGAGTTCATGACGACGAGGTCCTTGAGGCCGGAGATGACCTCCCACTTCTCGCCGTCGTAGGTGATCTGGGTGACGCGGGTCTCCTGGCCCTTGCGGACGAAGGAGTGGTTGACCTCGTCGGCGCCGATGAACTTGGAGTTGGCGTCGGAGGAGGCGATGCGCTCCCAGGCGTACTCCTCGATCCGGATCCGGGCCCGCTTGATCGGCTCCTGGCTCGTCACGAAGTGGCGGGCGAGGTGGATGCCGAACTGCTCGGCGGACTCGATGCCGTACTCCTTGGCGAACGCGAAGACGGTGTTCTTCGTCGTGTCGGTGGGGAGGCAGTGGGCGTTGGAGCCGGTGAGGTGGACGTCGTCGAGGTCGCCGGAGAGGGCGACGGAGACGTTCAGGTCCTTGATGTGGTGGGTGGCGCCGTCCCGCGTGATCTTGACGACGCGGTTCTCTGCTTTGCCGTACTGGTTCTGGCCGAGGATCACAGGGTGGGCAGGGCGGGAAAGGGGTGTCATGTCTGCTAGCTCCCTCGGTAAACGGAGTAGCCGAACGGGTTGAGCAGCAGCGGTACGTGGTAGTGCTCGCCCGGCTTGACGGCGAACGTGATCGCCACCTCCGGGAAGAAAGCACCGGCCGGACCGCTGTCCCGATTCGCGGGGGCGTCCTGCTGCGCCTCGGCTTGCTGGTTCTGCTTGCTCAGGAAGTACGCCTCGGTCTCGAAGTCGAGACGTACGTGGGTGGTGCCGACCGGCAGGGCCGGCAGGTCCTTGCACCGTCCGTCGGCGTCGGTGGCCGAGCCGCCGAGCGCGACCCAGGCGGCGTCGGAGCCGGCGCGGGCGGCGAGGCCGATCGCCACGCCCTCCGCGGGGCGCCCGATGCTGGTGTCCAGGATGTGGGTGGACACCGAGGCCGTGGTGTCGGTGCTCATGCGGCGCTCTCTTCCTCTACGAGACGGGTGAGCCGGATGCGGTTGATCTTGCCCAGTTCGGTGCGGACGATCTCGCGCTCCTGCTCGGGCGAGTTGCCGATCCGTTCCTTGACCGCGTCACGCATCTGCTCGCCGGTCCTGCCGGTGGCGCAGATGAGGAAGACGTGGCCGAACCTCTCCTGGTAGGCCAGGTTCAGTTCGAGCATCTCGGCCTTGAGTTCCGCGGAGGAGCCGGCCATCCCGCTCTGCTCGCGGGTGGAGGTGGCATCCCCTTCCTTCGGACGACCGATCGGCGGGTGGCCCTCCATCGCCTCGGCCAGGTCCTCGGCGGTGAGCTCGGCCATGGCGGCGTCGCTGGCGAGGAAGAGGGCTTCGGCGGTGGCGTACGGGCGCTGGGCGAGGATCCTGCTCCCCCATGCCGAGCTGGAGCACACCTCGTGGAGCGTGGCGAGCGCCTCGCTGTCCGCGGAGGTGTTGAACCGGATGAGGCCCGGTGTCGTACCTGAAGTCACGGGAAGCCTCCGTGGCTGTTTTTCGCTGTGCGTCGGACGGGCTGCGGATAGCTAACGCTCTCGACAACACCACGTCAACACTTTGTTGAAAAGTCGGGGACACAAAGGCCGTCGTCCCGGCATGTGGACGACGGCTTGTGGCCACTCTTGATCAACTAGGCGTTCTTGGAGCCGTTTTCCCTGTTCAGGTAGTTGTACACAGTGAAGCGGCTGACACCCAGTGCACTCGCCACCGTCTCCACCCCGTGGCGCACCGAGAAGGCGCCGCGGGTCTCAAGCAGTCGGACTATCTCCTGTTTGGCCTTGCGGTCGAGCTCCGACAGCGGCACTCCGTGCCGCCGTTCCATGGCCGCGAGGATGCGGTCCAGGGAGTCCGAGAGCTGCGGCAGCCGTACGGCGAGGACGTCCTCGCCCTCCCAGGAGAGCACGACGTCGTCGGCCGCGGCCTGCGCCGGCTCCAGCACTTCCGCGCCCATCGCGTCGACCAGCGGCTTCACCGCCGCCGCCAAGGGATGCTCGGTCATTTCGCGTCCTCCCCGCCCTCGCCGATCACATTGACCTGGAGCGAGACCCGGGTGGCGCCGGCACCGAGCGCCTTGCGCAGCAGCTCGTCGACGGCGGTGAGGACGGCGTCGGCACCGCCTTCCGCGGTGTTGCCGAAGGGGCCGACGTCGACGGCGTCCAGGTCGGCCGACTGGATGACCTCACGAGCCACCACCGCATGGGCCGGCGCCTCGTCGAGGTCGAACGGCTCGGTCGTGAACTCCACTCTCAAACGCACCATGCCCCCACGCTACGGGCCGTGCGGCGCCCACGGGAGCCCCGGACCTGCGGGGACCTCTTGACAAGTGGGGCGCCCGCCCTGCAACCTTCCACCAGACAGAAAACGACTTCCGCAATACGGAAGGAGCGCCTACCCCTCATGGGATACACCGACCAGCGCTTCGATGTGAACCTGTCGATCCTCTTCACGGAACTCCCGCTCCTGGAGCGCCCCGCGGCCGCCGCCGCGGCCGGCTTCACCGCGGTCGAGCTGTGGTGGCCCTGGATCGACACCGCCACCCCCGAGCAGAGCGAGCTCGACGCCCTCAGGAAAGCCCTTGAGGACGCCGGCACCCAGCTGGTGGGCCTGAACTTCTACGCCGGGCAGCTCCCCGGCCCGGACCGCGGCGCGGTCTCGGTCCCGGGCGAGGAGTCCGACCGCTTCAAGGCCAACATCGACATCGCCGCGGACTTCGCCGCCTCGGTCGGTTGCAAGGCGCTCAACGCGCTCTACGGCAACCGCGTCGAGGGCGTCGACCCCGAGGTCCAGGACGCCCTCGCCCTGGAGAACCTGGTGGCGGCGGCCCGCGCCGCCGACCGCGTCGGCGCGATCCTGCTGATCGAGACCCTCAACAAGCCGGAGTCGCCGCTCTACCCGCTGGTGAGCGCCCCCGCCGCGATCGAGGTCGTCGACAAGGTGAACGAGGCCACCGGGCTCGGCAACGCCAAGTTCCTCCTCGACATCTACCACCTGGCCATGAACGGCGAGGACGTCAGCGCCGTCATCGCGCGGTACGCGGACAAGACCGGCCACGTCCAGATCGCGGACATGCCGGGCCGCGGCGCCCCGGGCACCGGCGAACTGCCGCTGGAGCAGCTCCTCGACGAACTGAGGAAGGCCGGTTACGACGGCTTCGTGGGCCTGGAGTACAAGGCCGCCGACGCCGCCGCGTCCTTCGAGTGGCTCCCCGCCGAGGCCCGCCCGGCCCGCTGACGCAGGCCCCCTCCCCGTACGACCTTGTTTTGAGAGGCACCCTCATGAGCAACCTTCCCAAGATCGCGTGGATCGGCCTCGGCATCATGGGCTCCCCCATGTCCGAGAACCTGATCAAGGCCGGCTACTCGGTCACCGGCTTCACCCTGGAGCAGGACAAGCTGGACCGCCTGGCCGCCGCCGGCGGCACCGCGGCCGGCTCGATCGCCGAGGCCGTCAAGGACGCCGACGTCGTCATCACGATGGTGCCCGCCTCCCCGCAGGTCGAGGCGATCTCCTACGGCCCCGACGGCATCCTGGAGAACGCCAAGCAGGGCGCGCTGATCATCGACATGTCGTCGATCACCCCGCAGACCTCCGTCGACCTGGCGAAGAACGCCAAGGAGAAGGGCATCCGCGTCATCGACGCCCCCGTCTCCGGCGGCGAGGCCGGCGCCATCGAGGCCGTGCTCTCCATCATGGTCGGCGGCGAGCAGGCCGACTTCGACGCGGCCCTCCCGATCCTGGAGACCCTCGGCAAGACCATCGTCCTATGCGGGCCGCACGGTTCCGGTCAGACGGTCAAGGCGGCCAACCAGCTCATCGTCGCCGTCAACATCCAGGCGTGCGCCGAGGCCGTGGTCTTCCTGGAGAAGTCCGGTGTGGACCTCCAGGCCGCCCTCGACGTCCTCAACGGCGGTCTGGCCGGCTCGACCGTACTGACCCGCAAGAAGGACAACTTCCTGAACCGGGACTTCAAGCCCGGCTTCCGGATCGACCTGCACCACAAGGACATGGGCATCGTGACCGACGCCGCCCGCAACGTCGGCGCGGCCCTCCCGGTCGGCGCCGTGGTCGCCCAGCTCGTCGCCTCACTGCGCGCGCAGGGTGACGGCGGCCTGGACCACTCGGCCCTGCTCCGCGCCGTCGAGCGCCTCTCCGGCGCGCAGGTCTGAGCCGAAGCCCCGGGACCCCGGGGCCCCAGATTTCCGGGCGGTGGCCGTGCTGACACCTGTCCTGTCGCGCCCAGGCGCGGCCGCCGCCCGGAACACCACACTTCATTTTCAACAAACTGTTGACGTTTTCCGAGGGGCGTACCTACGCTCCACGCATCGTCAGCAGCATCCTGCACGTACCGGAAAGGCCACGATGTCGAAGCGCGTGCTTACGACCGAGTCCGGCGCCCCCGTCGCCGACAACCAGAACTCCGCCACCGCCGGCGTCGGTGGCCCCCTCCTCCTCCAGGACCAGCACCTCCTCGAGAAGCTCGCGCGCTTCAACCGTGAGCGGATCCCGGAGCGCGTGGTGCACGCCCGCGGCTCCGGCGCGTACGGCTACTTCGAGGTGACCGACGACGTCACCGGCTTCACCAAGGCGGACTTCCTCTCCGAGGTGGGCAAGAGGACTGAGCTCTTCATCCGCTTCTCCACCGTGGCCGACTCGCTCGGCGGCGCGGACGCGGTCCGCGACCCGCGCGGCTTCGCGGTGAAGTTCTACACCGAGGAGGGCAACTACGACCTCGTCGGCAACAACACCCCGGTCTTCTTCATCAAGGACCCGATCAAGTTCCCCGACTTCATCCACTCCCAGAAGCGCGACCCCTTCACGGGCCGTCAGGAGCCGGACAACGTCTGGGACTTCTGGGCCCACGCCCCCGAGGCCACCCACCAGATCACCTGGCTCATGGGCGACCGCGGCATCCCGGCCTCGTACCGTCACATGAACGGCTACGGCTCGCACACCTACCAGTGGACCAACGAGGCGGGCGAGGCCTTCTTCGTCAAGTACCACTTCAAGACGAACCAGGGCGTGCGCTCCCTCTCCTCCGAGCAGGCCGCCGAGCTCGTCGGCAAGGACGCCAACTCGCACCAGACGGACCTGCTCCAGGCCATCGAGCGCGGCGTGAACCCGTCCTGGACGCTCTACGTGCAGGTCATGCCGGCCGCCGAGGCCGCCGACTACCGCTTCAACCCGTTCGACCTCACCAAGGTGTGGCCGCACGGCGACTACCCGCTCCAGCGCGTCGGCCGGATGGTCCTCGACCGCAACCCGGACAACGTCTTCGCCGAGGTCGAGCAGGCCGCGTTCTCCCCGAACAACTTCGTCCCGGGCATCGGCCCGTCGCCGGACAAGATGCTCCAGGGCCGCCTCTTCGCCTACGCGGACGCCCACCGCTACCGCCTCGGTGTCAACCACACCCAGCTGCCGGTGAACGCCCCCAAGGCGACCGTCGCCGAGAACTACGGCCGGGACGGCTTCATGGCCACCCGCAACGGCTCGCGGTACGACAAGAACTACGAGCCCAACTCGTACCAGGGCCCGGCCCAGACCGACGCGCCGCTCTCCGCGCCGCTCGCGGTCCACGGCTGGACCGGCACCCACGCGGCCCCGCAGCACGCCAAGGACGACGACTTCTTCCAGGCCGGCGAGCTCTACCGTCTGATGTCGGAGGACGAGAAGTCCCGCCTGATCGCCAACATCGCCGGCGGTCTCTCCCAGGTGTCCCGCGAGGACGTCATCGAGAAGAACATCGCCCACTTCGCCGCGGCGGACGCGGAGTACGGCAAGCGCGTCGAGGAGGCGGTCCGCGCCCTGCGCGAGGACTGATCCTCTCCCGACGACCAGACCGCGTACGGCAGCTGACGGGAGGTCAATGCCGTACGCCGTCCGGAACACCGGCCCGGATGAGGGGTGGCCGGTGTTCATGGACAGCGTGAGGACCGCGGCGGCTGCGAGCCAGTGCGGTGGCCAGGACGCCCGGCCCCCCTTTCAGACCTGAAGGAAGGGACCGGCCGAAGCGCCCGCCGGAGCCGCCGCGGTCCCAACGCCCTCCCTCCCGACGCCTTTCCCGCACAAGGGAATTCACAGACTCCGCCCGGCGGCGCGAACGACCCGCTCTCGACGCCGCCCTCGCACTGCTTCGCAGGCTTCGGACGGCCGCGTCGGACTCCGTCCGCCGGCCTCGGGAGCAGGCACCCGCCAAAGCTCCGCCCGGCGGCGCGAACGTCCTGTCGCGCCAGCCTCGTGCCGTCGGGCGGTCATCAAGCAAGAGCGCGGAACCAGGTTTACGGTCCCTGGTTCCGCGCTCTTTCGTGTACGGGGACGGCGCGGAGCCCCGCGGCGAGGGCGGCGGTGACGGCGAGCGGTGTTTCGAGGAGGAGGTGGCGGTGGTCCGGGCGACCGAACCGGGCGCCGCCCTGGCCGACTTGGCGGTGTCGGTCGGCGGGCCGGTGCCGGAGCCGCTCGCCTCGGCGCGGGATCTGCCGGGGCGGCTGGCCGCGCTGCTGGAGTGGGTGTGGCGGGAGACGGTGCTGCCGGAGTGGCCGCGGCGGCGTCGGGTGATGGAGGCCGATGTGACGGGCCGGACCGCGCGCCTCGCGCGGGACGGCTGGGCGGCGGCGCTGGACGAGCTGTGTCCGGGGAGGACGCGCTGGCTGGGGGACGGCCGGCTCCAGGTCAACGCCCGTGACTATCCGCCGCGTTCGGTCGAGGGCGGCCGACTGCTGCTGGTGCCGGTGACGCCGGCGACGGGGTGGGTGTCATGGGACGCGGACAGGGAGGGGGACGAGCGGTACGCGATCGTCTATCCCTGCGCGGGAGTTCTGGCGGACGGCTCGGGCCCCGCGGTGCCGGAGGCGCTGGCCGCGCTGCTCGGGACGGCTCGCGCGGGCGTCCTGCTGCGCCTCGAATCGCCCCTGTCGACCAGCCAGTTGGTGGCGCTGACCGGGCAGGGCCTCGGGTCGGTGGGGCGGCACCTGAAGGTGCTGCACGACGCCGGGCTCGTGCGGCGCAGGCGGGCGGGGCGGTCGGTGCTGTACGACTGGACGGACGCCGGCGCCGTTCTCGTACAAGCGCGGAGAGCGCCCTAGAAGCCCGCCCAGGCGCGGAGGCGTTCGCCGAGGACGACGGCGTGCGGCAGGCGGGCGAGGGCGGCCGCGTCCACCCGTACGCCCTGCTCCGCCAGGCGGGCGGCGAGGGCCGCCCAGTGGGCGGTCTCCTCCTCCGCGGTCCGGCCGTCGGCGGGCTCGTCGGGGCCGACGACCGTCCGGGCGGTCTCCTCGACGGATTCCACCGTGAGGAAGTCCCGGATGTCGCCGTCGCCCATGAGGCTCTCGCTCCAGCCCCGGTCGTCGAGGAGGACCAGGGCGTGCCCGTCGGGGAGTTCGGCCTCCAGCCGGGCCGAGACCGACAGCTGTCGGGCCGTGGTGCGGGGCTCGTCCAGCTCGACGTGGGTGACCAGGCGGGCGACGGCGGCGGTCATGGCGCTCTCCTCTTTCCCGGCTCCGTCTCCAGGGGCCGGGTGTCCAACATAACCGGCGGCCGGACAACGCCACGTGCCCGGCCGGACGGATCCGGTCGGGCACGTGCGCGGGGATGGGGCCCCGGGGTGGGCCCGCCCGCGCCCTTCACGTGGACGACGGGCGCGGGCGGGCCCGGCGATCAGACCGCGAGCGGCTTGATCGCGGTCGGCGCGTGGGCCGGCTCGGTGGCCAGCTCCTCGAACTCGGTGACGTCGCTCATGTCGACCGTCTTGCTCATCGCGATGTTGGTGATGCGCTCCAGGATCGCCTCGACGACGACCGGGACCTGGAACTCGACGGCCATCTTCTTGGCCTGCTCCAGGGCCTCGCCGAGCTTGTTCGGGTCCTCGACGCGGATCGCCTTGACGCCCAGGCCCTCGGCGACCTTGACGTGGTCGACGCCGTAGACGCCGATCTCGGGGGTGTTGATGTTCTCGAACTCGAGGTTGACCTCGAAGTTGATGCCGAGGCCGCCCTGCGCCTGCCGGATCAGACCGAGGTAGGCGTTGTTCACGAGGACGTGGACGTAGGGGACCTTGTGCTGGGCGGCGACCGCCAGCTCCTCGATCATGAACTGGAAGTCGTAGTCGCCGGAGAGCGCGACGACCGGGGTCTGCGGGTCGGCGGTGGCGGCGCCGATGGCGGCGGGGATGGTCCAGCCGAGCGGGCCGGCCTGGCCGCAGTTGATCCAGTGGCGCGGCTTGTAGACGTGCAGGAACTGCGCGGCGGCGATCTGGGAGAGGCCGATGGTGGTGACGTACCGGGTCTCCGGGCCGAAGGCCTTGTTCATCTCCTCGTAGACGCGCTGCGGCTTCATCGGGATGTCGTCGAAGTGCGTGCGGCGCTGGAGGGTGGCCTTGCGGTTCTGCGCGGAGGCGGCCCAGGCGGTGAAGTCGGGGAGCCTGCCCTCGGCCTTCCACTCCTTGGCGATGGCGACGAAGAGCTCCAGGGCGGCCTTGGCGTCGGAGGCGATGCCGTAGTCCGGGGCGAAGATCTTGCCGAGCTGGGTGGGCTCGATGTCGACGTGGACGAACTTCCGGCCCGCCGTGTAGGCGTCGAGGTTGTAGCCGGTGTGGCGGTTGGCCCAGCGGTTGCCGATGCCGAGGACGAAGTCCGACTCCAGGAAGGTCGCGTTGCCGTAGCGGTGCGCGGTCTGGACGCCGACCATGCCGGCGGCGAGCTCGTGGTCGTCCGGGATGGTGCCCCAGCCCATGAGGGTGGAGATGACCGGGATGGTCGTCAGCTCGGCGAACTCGACGAGGAGGTCGGCGGCGTCGGCGTTGATGATGCCGCCGCCGGCGACGATCAGCGGGCGCTCGGACTCCAGGAGGAAGGAGAGCGCCTTCTCCGCCTGGGCGCGGGTGGCCTGGGGCTTGTAGACCGGCAGCGGCTCGTAGGTCTCCGGGTCGAAGTCGATCTCGGTGAGCTGGACGTCGATCGGGAGGTCGATGAGGACCGGGCCCGGCCGGCCGGAGCGCATCAGGTGGAAGGCCTGCTGGAAGACGCCGGGGACCTGCGCGGCCTCCAGGACGGTGGTGGCGGCCTTGGTGACCGGCTTGGCGATCGTGGCGATGTCGACGGCCTGGAAGTCCTCCTTGTGGAGCTTCGAGACCGGGGCCTGGCCGGTGATGCAGAGGATCGGGATCGAGTCGGCGATCGCCGAGTACAGGCCCGTGATCATGTCGGTGCCGGCGGGTCCTGAGGTGCCGATGCAGACACCGATGTTGCCGGCCTTGGCGCGGGTGTAGCCCTCGGCCATGTGGGAGGCGCCCTCGACGTGGCGGGCCAGCGTGTGGCTGATGCCGCCGACGTTCTTGAGCTCGCGGTAGAAGGGGTTGATCGCCGCGCCGGGGACGCCGAACGCGTTGGTGACGCCTTCGCGCTTGAGGATCTCAACGGCCGCTGCGGCGGCGGTCATACGAGGCATGGGAGTGCTCCTGCTTCGGCCGGTCGGTCGCAGGTTCCGGGCGGACCGCCCGAGCCTGTTTCCGTAATGCGGAAGAACTGTTCTGCTATACGGAAGCAATGTAGGTGGGGGTCGGGAAGCCGTCAAGGGACCGCCCACCAGACGGGCACCGAACGGGCACCGGTGGCCTCTTCCTGATGGCCGAAGTCGCCCCCTCGGACGGCCGGATTGGTGGACGATGGCCGAACGGAAAGAGGGGGTTCGGCGTGGGTGAGTCGGTATCGGTGCGCTGTCCGGAGTGCCGGCGGAGCCATCCGTACGCGGCACCCGTCTTCCCCTGCGCCTGCGGGAGCCCGGTCGCCGCGCCGGTGATCCCGGACGCGCCCGCCGAACCGGTCCGGCACCGGACCTGGCAGGACGAGTGGGTCACCGTCCGCTGCGGCGCCTGCGGCCGCGAGGACGAGTGGCCGCACCCGGAGCTGGGCTGCTCCTGCGGGGCGGTGCTGCGGATCCCGGTGGCACCGGTGACGGCGGAGACACCGGTGCCACCGGTGACGGCGGAGACCGAGGCGGGGGCGGGGGTCTCGCTCCCCGGCCCGGAGACCACACCCGAGGAGGGGTACGGCTCCGAGGGCTACGGCCCCCGGCTGTCCGAGCCGGACGACTCCGCCGGCACCGGGCCCGCCCCCGACCCGGCGGCCTTCCTCCCCGCCCGGGATCCGGAGGCCGAGGAGAACGGCGAAGGGCCCGCCGCTCCCGTCTCCGACTGGTTCGGGGCCCCGCCCCGGTCCTTCGCCGAGCGGTACCCCGCGCACCTCCCGTTCCCGCCGGCCGCGCCGCGGCCGGCGCCGGCGCGGGGCGCGTTCCGGCCGGTGACGATCCGGACGGCGCGGGACGCGGTCGCCGCGGCGGCGGCGTACCTCGACTGGCTCGGGTTCCGGGAGATCGTGCAGCCGGAGGACCGGCACTCCGCCGCGGTGGACCTGCGCGGTCCCGGGCTCGTCGCCCAGGTCGACCCGACCACCCGGCCGACCGGGCTGCGGGCCGTGGAGTGCCTGTGGCTCAACGGGCTCAGCGCCTCCGCCGTGAGCGTCTTCTTCTCGCTGGCCGGCTACACACCGGAGGCCCGGTCCCGTGCCGTCGAGATACGGCTGCCGCTCTTCGTCCTCGACCTGACCGGCACCCCGCAGCCCGTGAACGACGCGGCCGACGAGCTCACCTCGGGCGGCGCCATCTGATCCGTACGACCTGATCGGTACGACCGGCCCTCGGCGAACGGATTCGGCCATCCACGCGTGACGATCATGCTCCGCCGGGCAGAAACATCCCGGGGGGTGGGCCTCATGGGGACGGGGACGTGGTGGTTCGTGGCGGCGGCCGGTGCCGCCTGGGCCGAGCTGCTGGTCGCGGCGGTACTGCTGCGTGTACGGGGCGGAGAAGGCGGTACGGGCTCCGCCGGCGCGGTGCCGGGGCCGGAGGCGCTGGCCCTGCTGCGAGGCGGGCGGCGGGCCGCGGTGACGGTCGCGCTGGTGGCGCTGCACCAGCGCGGGGCGGTCGCGGCGGGCCGCAAACATACGATTCGGGCCAATGGCGGGCCCGGCCGGATCCGGGACCCTCTCCAGCTCGGCGTCCACCGCTCGCTGCGCAACGCCCTGGCCCTGTCCGCGCTCGGCCGGCGCCCCGAGGCGCGCCGGGCGGTGGACGGCCTGCGGGCCGAGCTGGGCCGGGCGGGGCTGCTGCGGCCGCCGGGGCGCCGCCGCACGGCCCTCCTGCTGCTGGCCGCGGCGCCGGGGACGCTCGCCGCCGGGCTGCTCGCCGGCGCCCGCACGGAGGACGGTCCCGGACCCGTACTCGTACTGGCGGCCGGGGGTCCTGTCCTCCTGGCGGCGCTCGCCCTCCTGCGGCTGCCGCCGGCGACGCGGGCCGCCCGCCGGCTCCTGGCCGAGCTGCGGGAGCGGCACCCGCTGCCCGCGCACCGGCGGGAGGTGACGGACGGGCACCTGGTCCAGCTGTACGTGGCGCTCTACGGCGATCCGGCGCTCGCCCTGTTCCTGCCGCGCTTCTCCCGCGACGGGGGCCTGCTCGGCCGCCGCCCCTCCGACGGGGGCTGAGGCCGGGCCATACTGGCGTATGCGCATCCGAGCGGCCGCACCGGCCGAACTCCCCCTGCTCCGGTCGATCGAGCGCGCGGCGGGCGAACCGTTCCGTACCCTCGGCATGACGGCGATCGCCGACGACGAACCCCTCCCGCTGGACGTCCTTGAGGGGTACCGGGCGGCGGGCCGGGCGTGGGTGGCGGTCGACGGGACCGACCGGCCCGTCGCGTATCTGCTCATGGACCCCGTCGACGGCGCCGCCCACATCGAGCAGGTCTCCGTGCACCCGGAAGCGGCCCGCCGGGGCGTCGGCCGGGCGCTGATCGAGCACCTGGCGGAGGCCGCCCGGGCCGAGGGCCTGACGGCCCTGACCCTGACGACCTTCGCCGAAGTGCCGTGGAACGCCCCGTACTACACCCGTCTCGGCTTCCGCCCCCTCGCCGACGCCGACCCCGCCCTGACGGACGGCCTGCGCGCCATCAGCGCCGCCGAGGCCGCCCACGGCCTGGCGGCCTGGCCCCGCGTCTGCATGCGCCGCGAACTGGCGCCGCCGTCGGCCTAGGAGCCGTACCGCTCCCGCAGCTCCACCTTTCGCACCTTCCCGCTCACCGTCATCGGGAACTCGGTGAGGACCTCGACGCGGCGCGGGACCTTGTAGTGGGCGAGGCGGTCGCGGCAGAAGGCGGCGAGCTCGTCGAGGGTCGGCGGGTCGGCCGGGTCGCGCGGGATGACGCAGGCCAGGATCTCCTCGCCGTACCGCTCGTCGGGGACCCCGACGACCTGCACGTCGGCGATCTTGGGGTGTCCGTACAGGAACTCCTCGATCTCGCGCGGGTACACGTTCTCGCCGCCGCGGATGATCATGTCCTTGATGCGGCCGACGATCTGGACGTAGCCGTCCTCGCGCATCACGGCCAGGTCGCCGGTGTGCATCCAGCGGCCCGCGTCGATCACCTCGGCGGTCTTCGCCGGCTCGTCCCAGTAGCCGAGCATCACGCTGTAGCCGCGGGTGCACAGCTCGCCCGAGGTGCCGCGCGGCACGGTGAGACCGGTGGCCGGGTCGACGACCTTCACCTCCAGGTGCGGCAGGACCCGGCCGACGGTGCCGGTGCGCCGCTCCAGGTCGTCGTCGCGGCGGGTCTGGGTGGAGACCGGCGAGGTCTCCGTCATGCCGTAACAAATGGAGACCTCCGCCATGTTCATCTCCGCGACCACCCGCTTCATCACCTCCACGGGGCACGGCGAGCCCGCCATGATGCCGGTCCTGAGGGACGAGAGGTCGTACGAGGCGAAGCCGGGGAGGTTCAACTCCGCGATGAACATGGTCGGTACGCCGTAGAGGGAGGTGCAGCGCTCCTTCTGGACGGCGCGGAGGGTGGCCGCCGGGTCGAAGGAGGGGGCCGGGACGACGATGCAGGCGCCGTGCGAGGTGGCCGCCAGATTGCCCATCACCATGCCGAAGCAGTGGTAGAAGGGCACCGGCACGCAGATCCGGTCCCGCTCGGTGTAGGCGAGCATCTCGCCCACGAAATAACCGTTGTTGAGGATGTTGTGGTGGGAGAGCGTGGCGCCCTTGGGGAAGCCGGTGGTGCCCGAGGTGTACTGGATGTTCACCGGTTCGTCGGCGGAGAGCGGCTCGGGGACGAGGCCCCCGGACGGGCGGGCCGCGAAGGCGTCCCAGCTCGCGTCGCCGAAGTAGACCGCCTCCCGCAGCTCGGGGCACTCTCCCCGCACCTCCTCCACCATCGCCCGGTAGGCGCTCGTCTTGTGCGCGAGCGAGGCGAAGAGCATCGAGATGCCCGACTGGCGCAGGACATAGGCGAGTTCGTGGGCGCGGTAGGCCGGGTTGATGGTGACCATGACGGCGCCGACGCGGGCGGTCGCGTACTGGACGAGGACCCATTCGGCGCGGTTCACCGCCCAGATGCCGACCCGGTCGCCCTTGCGGACGCCGCTGCCGAGCAGCGCCCCGGCGATCCGGTCGACGTCGGCGCCGAACTCGGCGTAGGTCCAGCGGCGTCCGTCCGCGAGGTCGACCAGGGCCTCGCGGTCGGGCCAGGCGGCGACGGCCCGGTCGAGGTCGGCACCGATGGTGGCGCCGAGCAGCGGGATGTCCGACACCCCGTGCGCGTACGAGAGCGACGCACTCGTCATGCGAGGTCTCCTTCGGCGAACTCCGGGCCGGTGGAGGCCCCTTCGGCGGTGAGGCGGCGCAGCTCGACCCGGCGGATCTTGCCGGAGACGGTCTTCGGCAGCTCGGCGAACTCGATGCGGCGGACCCGCTTGTACGGGGCGAGCACGGCCCGCGAGTGGGCGAAGAGGGCCCGGGCGGTCTCCTCGTCCGGCTTGAAGCCGTCGGCGAGGACGACGTACGCCTTGGGGACGGCGAGCCGGAGGGGGTCGGGCGCGGGGACGACGGCGGCCTCGGCGACGGCCTCGTGTTCGAGGAGCGCGCTCTCCAGCTCGAAGGGACTGACCTTGTAGTCACTGGACTTAAAAACATCATCGCTTCGCCCCACGTAATGGACGTAGCCGTCCTCGTCACGGCTGCCGATGTCACCGGTGCGGTAGTAGCCGCCGGCCATCACCTCCGCCGTCTTCTCCGGGTCGCCGTGGTAACCGGTCATCAGGCCCACGGGGTGGACGGACAGGTCGAGGCAGATCTCGCCCTCCTCCGCGTCCGGGGCGCCGGTCACCGGGTCGACCAGGGTGACCGCGTAGCCGGGGCTCGGGCGGCCCATGGAGCCCTCCTTGAGGCGCTGGCCAGGGCTGTTGGAGACCTGGACGGCGGTCTCGGTCTGGCCGAAGCCGTCGCGGATGGTGACGCCCCAGGCGCGCCGGACCGCCTCGATGACCTCGGGGTTCAGCGGCTCGCCCGCGGCGACGACCTCGCGCGGCGGGGTGGTCAGGCGGCTCAGGTCGGACTGGATGAGCATCCGCCACACGGTGGGCGGGGCGCAGAAGGAGGTGACGCCGTGCCGTTCCATCTCGGTCATGAGCCGGGCCGCGTCGAAGCGCGTGTAGTTGTGGATGAAGACGGTCGCCTCGGCGTTCCAGGGGGCGAAGAGGTTGGACCAGGCGTGCTTGGCCCAGCCGGGCGAGGAGATGTTGAGGTGCACGTCGCCGGGGGTGAGCCCGATCCAGTACATCGTCGCCAGGTGCCCCACCGGGTAGGAGGTGTGGGTGTGCTCGACGAGCTTGGGGCGGGCGGTGGTGCCGGAGGTGAAGTAGAGCATCAGCGTGTCGTGGGCGAGGGTGGCGCCGTCGGGCTCGAAGACGTCCGGCTCGTGGGCGGAGAGCTCGTACCCCAGCCAGGTCACGCCGTCGCCGCCGACCGCGATGCGGGTGTAGTCGCCGGGCACCTCGTCGAACTTGGCGGTGTCCTCGGCGCGCGCGATCACGTGCCGGGCCCGACCGCGCTCCACCCGGTCGCGGAGGTCGGCGGGGCCGAGGAGCGGGGTGGCGGGGATGACGACCGCGCGCAGCTTCATCGCGGCGAGCATGGTCTCCCACAGCTCGGTCTGGTTGCCCAGCATGACGATGATCCGGTCTCCGGCGCGGACGCCCTGGGCGCGCAGCCAGTTCGCGACCCGGTTCGAGCGGGCGGACATCTCCGCGAAGCTCATCTTCGTCTCGGAGCCGTCCTCCTCGACGATGTGGAGAGCCGTGCGGTCGTTGCCCCCGGCGATGACGTCGAACCACTCCAGCGCCCAGTTGAACCGGCCGGGGCGGGGCCAGGCGAAGCCCTCGTACGCCGCCGCGTAGTCCTCCCGGTGCCGGAGCAGGACGTCCCGGGCGGCCCGGAACTCCTCGGTCGCGCTGGTAGCCGTCATGTGTACTCCTCGTTGCGGGACCGGTCCCGCCCATCGTGTAATCGGTGACCCAGGTCTCACTACCCCCGTTCGGGGGTGATGGTGTGGGTGAAGGAGAGATCTCCCGTGTCCGAGCGGATCGAGGCGGTGGAGCTGCGGGCCGCGCTGCTGCGGCTGCGGCGCGGCAGCGGGCTGCCCGTGGTCTTCGGCGGCCTCGTGCGGGACGGCGGCCGGCCGCTGCGGATCGCCGAGCTGCACGGGGCGGTGACCCCGGCGCTCCGGGGCCTGGCGGTCTCCCCCGGCAACGGCCTGGGCGGGAAGTGCCTGGCGCTGGCCCGCCCGTGCGCGGTCACCGACTACGCGGTGGCCCGGCACATCACCCACGAGTACGACGTGCCCGTGTCGGCGGAGGGCCTGCGCTCGGTGATCGCGGTGCCGGTGGTCGTCCGACGGCAGGTGCGCGGGGTGCTGTACGGGGCGCTGCGCGACGCGCTGCCGCTCGGCGAGCGGGTCTTCGACGCGGCGGTGGCGGCGGCCAGGGACGTGGAGCAGGCGCTGGCGGTACGGGACGAGGCGAGCCGTCTCGCGGAACGGGCGGAGGCGCCCCCCGGCCCGTCGTGGGAGGAGGTGCGGCACGCCCACGGCGAGCTGCGCGCCCTCGCCCCGCAGATCGCCGACCCGGAGCTGCGGACCCGCCTGCTCACCGTCTGCGGCCGCCTGGAGGCGGCGTCCGGCCCCCCGCCGGACGCGGCACCGCTCCCGGGCGTGGCGCTGACCCCGCGCGAGACCGACGTCCTGGCGTCGGTCGCCTCCGGCGCGACGAACGCGGCGGCGGCCCAGCGCCTCGGCCTGCGCCCCGAGACGGTCAAGGGCTATCTGCGCTCGGCGATGCGGAAGCTGGGGGCGCACACCCGTCTGGAGGCGGTGGTGGCGGCGCGCCGGGCGGGCGTGCTGCCGTAGCGGGGAGGGGGACCTGACCCACACCCCGATTCCCACCCCTATATCCTTTTCCTCCCTCCCCTGAGGGTCCTTCCGGATCCCGGGGGGATGAGACCCGGGGGCCCGCAGCCGACGGAGGTACGCACGTGTCCGACCGCCACCCCCGCGCGGCCTGGCGCCGCCGCCCGGAGCCGCCCCCCGCCCCCGCACCCCCGGACCCCTCCCCCGAGGGGCCGAGCGTGATCCAGGCGGCCCTGTACCGCGACGGCCGCAGGGTCTCGTCGCCGACGACACTGGCGGAGACGTACCGGCAGCTGCGCGAGCACCCGGACGGCATGGCGTGGATCGGTCTGCACCGCCCGACCGAGGAGGAACTCCTCTCCCTGGCCGCCGAGTTCGACCTCCACGAACTCGCGGTCGAGGACGCCCTGGAGGCCCACCAGCGCCCCAAGCTGGAGCGGTACGGCGACACCCTCTTCGTCGTCCTGCGCGCGGCCCGCTACCTGGACGCCCCGGAGGAGGTCGACTTCGGCGAGCTCCACGTCTTCGTGGGCCCCGACTTCCTCATCACGGTCCGCCACGGCGCGGCCCCGGACCTCTCGGCGATCCGCCGCCGCATGGAGGAGGACCCCGCCCTCCTCTCCCTCGGCCCGGAGGCCGTCCTGTACGCCATCCTGGACGCGGTCGTCGACGGCTACGCGCCGGTCGTCGCGGGCGTCCAGAACGACATCGACGAGATCGAGACCGAGGTCTTCGGCGGCGACCCCGCGGTCTCCCGCCGCATCTACGAACTCTCCCGCGAGATGGTCGAGTTCCAGCGCGCCACCCGCCCCCTCGTCGGCATGCTCCACGGCCTGATGGCCGGCTTCGCCAAGTACGGCACCGACGAGGAACTCCAGCGCTACCTCCGCGACGTCGCCGACCACGTCACCCACACCAGCGAACGCGTCGACGGCTTCCGCCAGGCCCTCACGGAGATCCTCACGGTCAACGCGACCCTGGTGACCCAGCAGCAGAACGCGGAGATGCGCGCCCTGGCGGAAGCCGGCTTCGAGCAGAACGAGGAGATCAAGAAGATCTCGTCGTGGGCGGCCATCCTGTTCGCACCGACGCTGGTGGGAACCATCTACGGCATGAACTTCGACGCGATGCCCGAGCTGGACTGGACGTTCGGCTATCCGTTCGCGATTCTGCTGATGGCGGCGGTGTGCACAAGCCTGTACTTCGTCTTCAAACGGCGGGACTGGTTGTAGTCGACACATCGGCCCCAACGATCGACTTCACACGCGCGAACTACGAGGACATTCCCCTTCGTCCATGACAGCGCCGCACGACGGGCTTCCTCAGGCCGATGAGAGGAGGCTCTCGCCACACGACGGGCCAGGTGTCGCTCGCTGTCCTCGACACCCCTCGGAGCGGGTCTCGCACCACCCCGGAGTACCGGACCCGGACACAGGCCGACCGCGGGAACACGCGCCATGGCATGACCCGCCCGACCGGCTCGAAGCCGGGCACGACGGCTGCTGGTGACCGAAGCGTATCCGTGCTCCGTCGCCCGCATGCCGATGACCCCGACTGCCACCCGCCCGGCTGCGGTGTCCGTGGACCCGGCCCGCTCCACGGACGGTTCCGCCCCAGCCCCTCGCTCGCGGCGGGGCCGGCCGTACCGCGGGGTCCTCTGTTCCAGCCGCACGCACCGGCCTGCCCTGCGAGGGGAATCGCATTTCTGCCGCAAGGTCGGGGTGGGATCCCGTTCGGCTCTCTTCGTCGTCCTGTTCCGTGACCGGGCGCCCGGCCGCAGAAGGCACCTGCCGTGTTCCGGACCTGTCTGCGCTGGACCGCACACCGCCGTCGCCTTCGGAGGCGGCGCGGGAGCCGTCCTGCTCACCGGGGGCACGGTCGGCGAACCGGGGTCGGTCGTCGCCACGGATCTGGCAGGCGATGGAATCGGACTCTCCCACGTGGTCGTCGAAACCGGTGGATCACGTCACCCGCCCGCTTCCGACGACACTCCCCGATCGGCCCGCTTCCTGGCGATGAACGGCCGCCAGGTCCGCCTCCAGGCGGTCCGCCGGATGGCGCAGTCCTCACTCAAGGTGCTGAGCCTGGCGGGCCGGCGGTCGGAAGAGCTCCGGGCCGTGGTCGCCCACCAGGCCGATGAACGCATCGTGGACGCGGTGGCGGAACGGTTCCGGCTGCCGGATCCTCTCATGGTCAAGTGCATCCGGGACGCCGGGAACACCACTGCCGCCTCCGTTCACCTGGCCCGACGCCCACCCACGCATCCATGACCTGGCCGCCGACCAGCACTGACAGGGCGTCCGATCTGGGGAGGGGTCGCCGCTCATGCCTCGCGGACGGCCCCGGCCGGTTTCCCTGCCGGGGCCGTCCGCGTGCGGTCTCCGGTCAGCCGCTGTCCGTCAGTCCCGCCCGAAGGCGTGGATCCCGCCGGACCTCGTCCTTCCGTCCTTGTTCTCGGTGGCCTCCTTGTCCACTTCGAGGTCGGCCTTGGCCTCGTCGACCCTGTTGCCGGGGACGCCGGTGACCGTGCTGGAGTTGTTGCCGCCATCCGGGTCCGCGGTCGCGGAGGAGACGGTGGCGGTGTTGACGATGTCGTCCCCGTCGCCGGTGTAGCCGGGGGCGAGTTTCACCCAGATGGTCCAGGTCCTGGACTCGTCCGGTCCGAGTGTGGCCTCGGGGCCGCAGGTGACGGTCTTCCCTGCGGCGGTGCAGCCATTGGACGAGTGGTCGAAGGAGAGGTGTTCCGTCAGGGTGTCGGTCGCCTTGACCTGCTTGGCCTCGGACGGGCCCTGGTTGGTGACCGTGATCTCGTAGGGGAAGGTCTCTCCGGGCGAGATCGGGGAGTCGCTGCCGAGCCTCTTCTGCGCCTTCAGGTCGGCGCTGGGGTCTCCGGCCCTGCCGTCGGGCAGGGGCGCACTGCCGGTGTCGTTGTCACTGTTGGGGTCGATGTTCGCGGCGGTGACCGTGGCGCTGTTGACGATCTCGGTGCCGTCGCCGGTGTAGGAGGGGTCGAGCTTGACCGTCAGCAGGTACACGGCCTTCTCGCCCACCTTCAGCGGGATGCTCCTGGCGCAGCGGACGGTGTCACCGTCGTAGGTGCAGCCGGACGGGGTGGAGGAGACGTAGGCCAGTTCCTTGGGCAGCCTGTCGGTGAGGGTCACACTGTGCGCGTCCGCGGACGGACCGTCGTTGGAGACGGTGATGCGGTACTGGAACTCCCGGCCGGGGACGGGCGGGGTGTCGCCCACCGCCTCCTTGGTGACGCTGAGGTCCGCCGTGGGCGGGTTGACCTTGTCGCCGGGCGGGCCGGCGGGGTCGCTGGTGTTGTTGGTCTCGTCGGGATCGGCCGTCTCCGAGGTGACGGACGCGACGTTCTGGATGTCCGAGCCGTCGCCCGTGTAGCCGGAGTCGATCATGACCGTGAAGATCCAGGTCCTGGCCGCGCCGGAGTCGAGAGTGGGCAGGGTGCCGCAGCTGACCCGCTGCCCGACGGCCGTGCAGCCGTCCGCGGAGGAGACGAAGGACAGCCATTTCGGCAGAGGGTCGCTGACGCTGACGTTCTCGGCACGGGAAGGTCCGTCGTTGGTGACGCGCACCGCGTACTGGAAGGTCTCACCGGGGGACACCGGGGTGTCGGTGACGGTGGTCTTGTCGATCCTCAGGTCCGCCTTGGGGGTGCCGACGAGAGGGTAGGCCTGGTCGGAGGTGTTGTTCCGGGTGTCCGGATCGGCCGTGTCGGAGCCCGCCGTGGCCGTGTTGGGCAGATCCTTTCCGTCGCCGGTGTACGACGGGTCGAGCTGGACCTTGAACGTCCAGCTCACCGACGCTCCGGGGGCGAGGACCGGCTCCGGGCCGCAGGTGACCTTCTGCTGCGACTCGGTGCACTCGTCGTCGGAGGACACGTAGTTCAGGAGCTTCGGCAGCGTGTCCGTTGCCTTGACGTTACGGGCGTCGGAGAGTCCCTTGTTGGTGACGGTGACCGTGTACCCGAACTCCTCGCCCGGTGTCACGGCCCCGGTCTGCACCACCGACTTGGTGGCGACCAGGTCCGCCTTCGGGTCGAAGGGACCGGGCGGGATGACCGGGTCGTTGGTGTTGTTGTCCTCGTCGGGGTCGGTGGCGTCCGAATGGGTCGTGGCGGCGTTACCGAGATCGTCACCGGTGCCGTTGTAGGAGGGGTTGAGCCGAGCGACGAACGTCCAGGTCTTCGTCTTGCCGACCGCGAGCTCGGCCTCCGGGCCGCAGGTGACCTTCTGGCCGACGGCCGTGCAACCGTCGGCCGAGGACTCGAAGGTGATGTTCGCAGGAAGCGTGTCGGTGGCTGTGACGTTCTTCGCCACCGACGGGCCCTTGTTCGTCACGGTGAGCGTGTACGTGATCAGACCGCCCGGCGGGACCATCCGGCCCTCCGCTCCCGGTCCCGCCGCACGCGTCGAGACCATTTCGAGCTGCGGCGCCGCCGCGGTCGGAGCGGAGCCCCACAGCGGCAGCGCGCACGCGATCACAGCCGCCAGCCAGGGCAGTGGCCTCCAGGGTCTCCTTGTTGCCATCGGCATCGCTTCCTGTTCTCTCCGCCCCGGCGGGAAGGCCGGGGCCACGCGGGGGGGAAGGGGTGTGAAGCAGCCGCACCGGTCGTTCGACTGCCTGTCCGAGGCCTCCGGACACTTCGAGCCCGGACGCCCGGGTGCTCAGGCTCGATGCCGCCGACGGACACGGAACACCAGTCCGCTGCCCGCGGCGAGCGCCAGCCCTGACGTCCAGGGAAGCCATCCGGGGAACCCGCTCCCGGTGTCCGGAAGTGTGTGGCTCTGGTCGTGGTCGGGCGTGGGGGACGGCGACGGAGTGGGCAGTGGACGGATGGGCACACCGCAGCCGCCGACCTCTCCGGGATTCGCCTTCCCCACGGTCGAGACGTTGTTCCCCGGATCCGGGTCGTGCACGTCGGAGGCCGCCCGAGCCGTGTTGTCGACCTCGGCGCAGTCACCGTCGAAGTCACGGGCGAGCTCTACCGTGAAGCGGTACTCGGCGGTCTCCCCCGGAGCGAGGCGGTCCGAGCCGCCACAGGTGATCGTGGCCCCCTCGGCCGTGCAGCCGTCCGGGGAACCCACGAAGGACAGGGCACGGGGCAGCGGATCGGTGACCGAGACGTTCCGCGCCGTGGACGGACCGTCGTTCCGGACCATCATCACGTAGGCGTAGGTCTCACCGGGCATGACCGCGTCGGCGCCGTCGGCAAGCTCGTACCGCTTGGTCAGGACGAGGTCCGCAGAGGCCGGGGCAGGTCCTCCGTCCTCGCCCGGAAGGCCGGTGAGCTCGGCGGTGTTGTTGGACGGGTCCGGGTCGTCGGTTCGTGCCCCGGCACGGACCCGGTTGACCAGGTCGGACCCGTCACCGGTGTAGTCGGGGGCCAGCCTGACCCGGACGGTGAACGCCACGTGCCGGTCCGGGGCGAGAGCCGCCCTCTCGGGGCAGACGACGGTCCCGCCGTACGCACCGGCTTCGCCCGTGCAGCCGTCCGGGGAGTCCACGAACGCCATACCGTCGGGAAGGTCGTCGGTCACCGACACACCGGCGGCCTGCGAGGGCCCGTGGTTCCGCGCGGTGAGGGTGTAGGCGAAGACGGTCCCCGGAACCACGGGATCCGCCCCCGCGAACTCCTTGGCGACGGCGAGATCCGCACGCGGGCGCTCCACCGTCCCGTCCGGCGGACCGGCACCCGGATGCGGGCCGGTGTTGTTGGCGGTGTCCGGGTCGTGGGTGTCCGACATCACCGTCGCCTGGTTGAGGATGTCCGAGCCGTCGCCGGTGTACGCGGGATCCAGACGCACGGTGACGACCCACGAAGCCGTCCCACCCGGGTCGAGTCTCGCCACCGGACCACAGGTCACCTGCCGGCCGTCCGCCGTGCAGCCGTCCTTGGAACCGACGAAGGACAGGGCGGGGGGGAGCTCGTCGGTGGCGGTGACGTTCCTGGCCTGCGCGGGCCCGTGGTTGACCACCGTGATCCGGTAGTCGAAAGTCTCACCAGGGGCCACGGCACGCGGTCTCACCGGAGCCAGGACCACCAGACCGGAGCCAGCGGAGACCTCCTCCCGTCGATCCGCGTCCATCACCGGCCGGCTCTCCGCACCCGAAACCGAACTCCCCTCCGCGCCCGGATTCCCCTTCCACCCCCGGCCACCCCCCTGCTCCTTACCTCCTTCCCCCCGTCCTTCCTCCTCGCCCGGCGCCCGGGGCAGCCCCTCCCTCGGCTCGCCGTCCGACGCGACGCGCCCGTTCGCCCCCGCCGGGGGGCCGGAGGGCGCCACCACGCCGCTCCCAGCCCTCGCGCCTTCACCCTCACCCTGGCACTCCGGGTCGGAGGAAGGACGGAGCACCGCTCCTGGCACGTCAGCCCTCGCAGGTGCCCCGTGTCCATCGGCCGACGCCGCCTGGCGGGACGTCAGTGTCGAGACCTCGCGGGCACAGCCGTTCCCCGCCCCTTCCGACGGAAGGAGAGCCGCCGAGGCGGGAAGAGCGGACGCCCCGGCGAGGACCACCCCCATCATCAGAGCGCCGGGAACCGTGTACCCCACCCCGCGCCGCAGACCTGCCCCCCTGGCCCACGTCACCTTGCGACCGCTCTCCATGAAGGGCCCTCACTTTCCCACAGGGGGCGCCCCGGCCCATACCCATCGACAGTCCGTTACGATTATTCTGTACATATACGGCGAGTCATGACATATCGTCATACTCCGATCGGTGTGGCAGCGACACAGGAGCGATGGGGTCTCGGGGTGACGGAGCCGGGCCGGAAGAGAACACCCCATCACCGTCGGCCGGGCATGGGAGAACATGCGGCGGTCAGCCGTCCCGGCGATCGGCGAGACGCCGGACGGTGACCCACCGTCGAGCAGGTGCCGGGCAGCGGGCCGACAGCGGCTGTGGCGGCGTACGGCGAGCGGCCGGACGCGATACCCAGTGGGCTGGGCTCGCAGCGCCATGCCGGGTACGCCCCGGCTTCCTCACCCACAAGGCGCCGCCGAGCCACCTCACTGTCCGCGGCGTCTGGGGGGGGGCGACGGCGGTCGCCCGTACGTCGTCGAGCGTATCGTCCGTTCGTGAGCGTGAGCTCGACGTCCGCCCTGACCGGGGTCGGCTCGGCGGATTCGGCCCCGTCCGCCCCGAGCAGACCGCTCGTGGCCGCATCCGGCACACTGCTCGGTCTTCCCGACGGAAACTGCCGGCGTGGCCTTGCCACGGGGCCTGATGCCCGTGTCACCACCGCTGCAGGCCGAGCCGAGCAGGACGGCGGCCGCGCGCGTCTCCGCTGCCCCGGCCGGCGGCCTCTCCGGCTCCCGGCCGTTCGCGTTCTGGCCGGACTCGGCGCAACCGCCGCTTGGCCTGCACGAGTTTCGACGCCGGCGCCGGAAGAGCGTCCGGCGTCACCGCGCCCACCGTCCACGACAGGCCGTCGTCCGTGGACCCGACCTCACAGGTGGACCTGTCGCCGGAGGACGACGGGTGTGGTGTCGTCCACCTTCTTCTTGATCGCGAGATCGGCCTCGGCCGTCTCCGTGGTCCGCACCACGAAGGGAGCCGAGTTGTTCCCGATCGCCGGATCCTCGGCGTTCGCCACGGTGACGCGGCCGTCCGAGAGTGCCGTGTCGAGCGGCGCGTTCGGATCGACCACCACCGAGACGGCGAACGAGGCCGTGGCTCCGCTCCTCAGTCCGGCCGGGATCGTGCACGTCACAGACTTCCTGCCCGCCGTCACCATGCATCCTTCGGGCTGGGGTGCGGCGGCCGTGGTGTGGTCCGGCATCGTGAACGTCACCGTCGACACCGACGTGGTGTCCGACGGGCCGCCGTTGCGCACCGTCCCGGTCACGGTGCCCGCCGTACCGGGAATCACCGGGGCGGTGGGCGAGGTCGCCGACATCGCCAGGTCGTTCACCCCCTTCGCGGTGGTCGACAGCGGCACCGCCGCCGTATCGTTCTCCGCCCTCGGGTCGTCGGCGGAGGTCACCACCGCCGAGCCGCCCGACAGCGCGGCCGCGACCGGGGCGTTCGAGTCGACGACCAACGGGATCGCGAGGACGGCCCTGGCATCCCTGGCCAAGCCGGCGGCCACGGTGCAGGTGACCGACGTGCCGTCAGTGGCCGCGGTGCAGCCGGACGGCAGCGGCGCACCGGGCTTCGTGCGCTGCGGCAGCGTGAAGGTCACGGTCGCCGCGTCCCCCGTCGTCGACGGCCCGTTGTTGGTGACGGTCAGCGTCGCCGTGGAGGTGCCGCCGGGCACCACCGGGTTCGGGGAGGTTCCCGCGGTGATCGCCAGGTCACTGGTGCGCACCAAGAGCTTGGCGTTCGGGCATGTGGCCGGGTCCGAGGCGTCCGCGCACAGCGGGTTGTCGTTGATCGTGTCCGAGGTCAGCGCCGTCACGGCGTTGAGGAACTCGCCCTCCTGGGCGCCCCTCACCGTGATCCTCAGGGTCGCGGTGGCGTCCTTGGCCAGTGCGCCGACCTTCCACTGGCCACTGGTCCTGTCGTACGTGCCCGCCGAGTCGTCCGACACCCAGGTGAGACCGGTCGGCAGCCGGTCGGTGAGCACGACGTTCGCCGCGGCGTTCGGTCCGTCGTTCCTCACCGTGACGGTGAAGACCGCCTGCCCGCCGATCGGGACCTTCGGCTTGTCGACGGTCTTGGCCACCGTCAGGTTCGCCCCCGGCGCGATCACCAGCGGCGCCGCCTTCGACAGGGCGGCGATGCCGTCACCGCTGAAGTCGTTGGTCGCGGTGCCCGGGGTCGCCGTGGTCTTCACCTTCGCCTGGAAGGTGAAGGTGGAGGACTCCCCGGCGGGTAGTGTGGTGAAGGTGGCCCAGCCCACCTGGGATCCCGTCACGGTGGGTTCGTCCAGGTCCATGCCCCGGGTCGAGTCGGCGACGTAGTCCAGTCGGCTGTCCAGGGTGTCGGTGAAGCCGAAGGTGGTCACCGGATAGGTGTTCGGGTTGGTGATCTTCACGGTGTAGGTGACGGTGTCGCCCGGCTTCGCCCTGCCCGGCGACACCGTCTTCTCCGCCTGCATGGGCTTCACGTCCGCCGGGCGGAAGTAGGTGAAGAAGCTGAAGGTCTGCGACGCGCCCGACTCCAGCGAGTACGGCCACGAGATGGCCATGCCGCTGTCCAGGTTGCTCCCGCACTGGCAGGTGTTCGGCAGGGCCCTGCCGGTCCCGATCTGGCTGCTGACCGTGCTGTAGCGGCCCTCCATGTAGGAGCTTCCGGGAGTGAGCGGAACGAACATCATGGCCTGTCCGGTGCCGTCGGCGTTCTTCACGCAGGCGATGCCGTTGCCCCTCCCCGGAGCGGCCGGAAGGACCACGCCGTAGCTGTTGTCGGAGCCCTGGAGGTAGCAGTCACCCCCGCGGTACAGGTGGCCGGACTGCGCCCTGGTGCCGTAGTTCGTGACCGTGATGTCGACCCTGAACCCGTTCTCGCCGTTGACGTAGGTCTCCCGCTGGGAGAGGCGCAGTACGTCGGCGGCCGTGAAGTCCGTCGTCATCGTGAAGGGATCGTCCACGGTGCCGGTGCCGGTGGTCGGCGTCTGGTTGACGGCCTTGGTGCTCGCGCTGCTCGAACTCTGTACGAACGACACGCCGCCGTAGACACTGCTCCCCACCCCGATGCCGGTGCCGCAGGCGCCGGAGCCGTAGAACTGCTTCGTACTCCTGTAGTCGGCCTGGCACCCACCGGTGTTGGAGGTCCGGATCAGTGTCACCGGACTACCCGTGATACTCCCGCTGCCGACCACCCTGACCGAGACGCTGTGCGTGAGAGTCGTCTGACCTGCCAACGTCTGGGTCGCCGTGTAGGTCACCGGGCCGCTGCTGGTGCTCTGACCGGTGGCGACGACCGCCCACCGGCCGTCGCCACCGACGGTCGCCGTGCCGACGGTCGACGAACCACGGGTGAGCGCCACCCGGGCACCGGGCGCACCGGTCCCGGTGAACTCGATGGTGGGCCCGATGGTGTCACCGTCCTTCGGTGACTCGATGTTCACGGCCGGGATCCTCCACTCGACCACGGCCGCACCGGCCGTCCTGGGAGTGCCGTACCTGTCATCACCGTAGAACGGGTCGTCCACGCCACCGGTCCCGAGCGGAGCGTCGGCCCTCACCTTGCCCTCGCGGGTGCCGACATCACCGCCCGCGACCAGCAGCAGGGTCCCGGACGCGTCCTTCACCCAGGCGGCGTCACCGCCGGCACCCTTGCCGTCGTCGGCCGTGCCTCTCGCCGCGGGAACGTTGATCGAGTACGACACTGACAGTGGCGCCGAGACCGACCTCTGGGTGTGGCCGCCGACTCCCCCGGCACTGGCGCTGCCGTTCGGGCCACCGCCGTCGCCCCACAGATGGAACCGCACCGCGGTCGCCGCGGCGGGCGGCGTGAACGTCTGTGCGGAACTGTCGGCCCGGAAGATCCGGCACTGGTTGTACCCCGGCGTCTGCGCCACGCAGGCACCCGTCGGGGCACGCTGCTCCGACGTGGGGTGCTGCACAGGGGGCACGGCTCCGGACGAGAACGGCGACACGAAGACGACCAGGACACAGGCCATCACTGCTGTGATCAGGTATCTCGTTCTGACAGCCATCGAGTCCCCGCTCCATCCGATTCAAGACGTACAGCGTGCTGTACATATAAACGCCGCACGCGCCCCAGGCGAGGCGGGACACCCCGAACGCGGCGAGCCGAACAGGAAAAGACCCGGTTCCCCGACTGGATCGGGGTGCCCTGGCGCTACCTGCCGTGCGGCTTTCCCCCGCGCACCGCCGTCTTCGGCCGCTTCAGCGCCGGGACCCACGACGGCACGCAGGCAGGGGAGAACGACCACGGGCCGACACTCGGCCCGTGGCCCTTCGCGGTCATCCGGCCCGGTGCGCCCGGCGAATCGGCGGCGCCCCGTCCGTCCGCCCGGCAGGCTCCCTGTGCGGGGAAGACTGCTGTTCAGGCTGTTCCTCGTCACCGCCGTCGTCGGAGCGAGCAGCGTCGCCGCCACGGCCGGGCTCACCGCGCGGACCACGGCCCGGGCGATCGAGCGGCAGCAGGGGCAGACCGCCGCCGTCGGCCTGTGGCACGACGCCGACCCCGTACGACCGCGCCAAACCAGCGGCAACCTCGTGGCCGACGCCATCCGGCACACACCCACCGCGTTCGGACTCCGGTTGCCCGGAAGGAGCGGACAACCAGAAACCGGAACAGCCGGACGACAGCCGCCGACGCCCGCCAGGGACCGGTTGTGAACCCCGCCCCCGCCGCGGTGGGAGCAGCCGGTCCGCGCCGGAGAACACGGTTGCCGGACGGAAGACCCACCGGGATCCCCGGTCGGTGAGGTCACCGCCGGCCCGAGGGGTTTCACCACGTCCGCCGGCGCGGGGCCGCGGGCCGACCGACCGCACCTCGTCCGGGCCGAGTGCGCGGGGCCGCGGGCCTGTGGTACGCCCCTCGGGCCGTGACCGGCGTTGAGCGGAGAACACTTCGCGTTCCCGCTGTCGGCGCCCGGCTCCGGGCCCGATCCGGCACGGCGGCTGACGGGTCTCCACCGGGGAGGGACGGCGGAACGCGGCTCCTCCGGTGCGGCGGCGAAGCCCCGGCGTCCGGCGACGGGGGAGCGGAGCACGGGCGTCGAGATGACGGGGACGCCCGAAGAGCCAACAATTGTCGTGGAAGACCACTCATCGACGGAGGTACCGGCAACTCGGGGACCCCCTGTCCGTACGGCGGTGCCATGGACGCGCGAGACCAGGCCGGGAGCGGCCGCCCGGCCACGGGCGGCGGAACACCGCCGAAGGGCTTTCTCTACGGCCTCGGGCACTGGTGTGCCCGGCATTTCGTCGTCGTCATCGCTCTGTGGCTGGCGGCCCTGGCGGGGCTGCAGATCGCGGACCGGCTGGTCGGCGGGCAGTTCTCGGACGACTTCACGCTGCCCGGGGTGCAGTCCTCGGAGGGCGTGGACGTCTTGAAGGCACACGATCCGGTGGCCGGAGGTTACTCCTCCCAGATCGTGCTGAACCGGCCCTCCGGTCCGCTCACCCAGGAGTCCTCGGCCGTGAACTCGACCGTGGCCGCGCTGGAGAAGCTGCCCGACGTGCTCAGCGTGCAGAATCCGCTGCCGCCACCGGGTACTCCCCCGCCGACCGCCTCGTCCTCGGAGCCGAACACAGGGCCGCTGTCCACGGACGGCGAGACGGCGTACGTCACCATCCGCTTCAGCGTGCCGCCGTCCACGCTCGGCACCGGCTATCTGGACGGCGTCGACTCCGCCGTACAACCGCTGCGGGACTCCGGGGTCACCGTCGAGTACGGCGGCCCGCTCGGTGAGCTGGCCCGTCCGGCGCCCGACGACCGGACCAGTGAGGCCATCGGCTTCGCCGTCGCGGTCGTGGTGCTCCTGATCGGCTTCGGCAGTGTGGTCGCCGCCGTGATGCCGCTGGTCACCGCGCTCGTCGGAGCGGTGTGCGGGCTCGCACTGCTGGGCCTGGCGGCCTCGGCGTTCACCTTCGCCACGGTCTCTCCGACGCTGGCCACGATGATCGGGCTCGGGGTCGGCATCGACTACGCGCTGTTCCTGATCACCCGGCACCGCCAGAACATCATGAACGGCCGTCGTCCCGCCGACTCGGCAGGGCTCGCGACGACCACGAGTGGACGGGCGGTGCTGGTCTCCGGCTGCACCGTGATCATCGCGCTCTCCGGACTGTGGGCCTCGGGCGTGACGTTCATCGGCAAACTGGGGCTCGCCGCGGCCTTCACCGTGGTCACCGCGGTACTGGCGGCGCTCACCCTGGTCCCGGCTCTGCTGGGGCTCGTGGGCCGCCGCATCGACCGCCTGCACGTGCGCCGACCGGTCGCCGAGACGGACGCCGTACCGGACACGGCACCGGGCGTCGGACAGGTGCACGGCACCTGGCACCGCTACGCCCAGAAGGTGGAGAAGCGTCCCTGGTGGTTCCTGGCGGGGGGCGTCGTGGTCCTGGCCGTCCTGGCCTTCCCGCTGCTCTTCATCCAGCTCGGGCACATCGGTGACGGCGCCGATCCCGAGTCGTTCACGGACCGCAGGGCGTACGACCTGATCTCCACGGCTTTCGGGCCGGGTGCGAACGGGCCGCTGACCCTGGTGGTCGACCAGACGGAGGTGCCCACCGGTGACCGTTCCGCGCTGGCCTCCCAGCTGGAGAAGGCGCTCGCGAACGTTCCGGACGCGGCCAAGATCACACCGTTGCAGACGACGCCGGACGGTGACGTGCTGGTCGGCACCGCGTACTCGGTCGCCTCCCCGCAGGACGAGCGCACCACGGAGCTGACCAACCACCTGATGGACGACGTGCTGCCGCAGGCGGTGGCCGGGACGGACGCGAAGACGTACGTGACCGGGACGACCGCCGCCCAGGTCGACTTCCTCGACATCGTGTCGAGCCGGCTCCCGGTGATCATCGCGGTGGTGGTGGCGCTGGCCTTCCTCGTGATCCTGGTCGTGTTCCGGGGGCTGCTGGTGGCGGTGAAGGCCGCGGTGCTCAACGTGCTGTCGATCGCCGCGTCGTACGGAGTGGTCGTGGCCGTCTTCCAGTGGGGCTGGGGCGGTCCGGCGCTGGGCGTCTCCGGGAAGGTGCCGATCGAGAGCTACGTCCCGATGATGATGTTCGCCATCGTCTTCGGTCTGAGCATGGACTACGAGATCTTCCTGCTGTCACGCGTGCGCGAGGCGTGGCTGCGTACCGGGGACGCCGAGGCGAGCGTGGCGCACGCGCTGGAGATCACGGCGCGGGTGATCACCTGTGCCGCGTTGATCATGGTGAGTGTGTTCGCGGCCTTCCTCATCTCGGACAACATCGTGGTGAAGATGCTGGGTCTGGGCCTGGCGGCGAGCGTCCTCATCGACGCGACGATCGTCCGCCTCCTCCTGGTGCCCGCGGTGATGACCCTGCTGGGCCGTCGCGCCTGGTGGACCCCGGGCTGGCTGGATCGGCTGCTTCCGCATCTGGACACCGAGGGCGAGGGGGCCCTGCAGCAGGAGCGGACGACCGCGCCGGGTGGCACGGGTTGACCCCCGAAAGGGACCCGGGGGATGTGCCCACCCGGGAACCGGTTCACAGGAAGGGGCTTCGGCGCCGCGCCCGGGCTGGACCGGACGGCCGGTCGTGATCCCGCTGACGGCGACAGTGCGACACGGGCCTCCATCGGCCCCGGGCACCGGGACCGGCCGTGGTCGGCGCGCCCCGTCGGGATGACGGAAGTCTTACGGACCGGCGTGGTCCGGTCCGCGGGGGCGGGTCGGTCCGTAGCGTCGCGGGCATGCGTGTACTCGTCACAGGTGGAGCCGGGTTCATCGGCTCCCACATCGTCAGCGCCCTTTCGGCGGCCGGGCACGAGGCGGTCGTTCTCGACGCGTTGTCGGCCGATGCCCATCCCGTGGCTCCCGTGCTGCCGGAGGGGGAGTTCCTGCGTGCGGACGTGCGCGACGCCGTGGCCGTGCGGGCGGTGCTGCGGGGGGTCGACGCGGTGTGTCATCAGGCTGCCATGGTGGGGCTCGGGAAGGGCTTCGGTGACGCGCCGGAGTACGTGAGCCGCAATGATCTCGGTACGGCCGTGCTGCTCTCGGCGATGGCGGACGCCGGGGTGCGGCGGCTCGTCCTTGCCGGGTCGATGGTCGTGTACGGGGAGGGGCGGTACGAGTGCGCCGTCCACGGGGTCGTACGGCCGGGGCCCCGCCGGCCAGAGGATCTTGTCGAGGGGCGTTTCGAGCCTCGGTGTCCTGGCTGCGGGGCGGGGCTCGTGCCCGGGCTCGTCGGTGAGGACGCGCCGCTCGATCCTCGTAACGTGTACGCCACGACGAAGCTGGCGCAGGAGCATCTGGCGGCGGCCTGGGCGCGGGCGGTGGGCGGGGCGGCGGTCTCGTTGCGGTACCACAACGTGTACGGGGCCGGGATGCCGCGTGACACGCCGTACGCGGGGGTGGCCTCGCTCTTCCGTTCGGCGCTCGCCCGGGGGGAGGCGCCGCGCGTCTTCGAGGACGGGGGGCAGCGCCGGGACTTCGTGCACGTGCGGGACGTGGCGGGGGCGAACGCGCTCGTCCTGGAGGCCGTCTCCGGGCTGCCGGGCGGCGCGCTCACGGCGTACAACACCGGCAGCGGGGAGCCGCACACCGTCGGGGAGATGGCCGCCGCCCTCGCCCGGGCGTACGGCGGTCCCGAGCCGGTGGTCACCGGTGAGTTCCGGCTCGGGGACGTCCGGCACGTCACCGCCGACTCGTCGCGGCTGCGGCGCGAGCTCGGGTGGCGGCCGGCGGTCGGCTTCGCCGAGGGCATGGCCGAGTTCGCCCGCTCGGAGCAGCGGTCCTCGGCGGCCGTGGGCTGAACCCGCTCGGAGCAGCGCGGCTCGGCGGCCGTGGGCTGAGGCCCGCTCAGGTCGCCGCGGCGGGCAGTGTCACCTCGAAGCGGCAGCCGCCGGGGACGTTGTGCACCTCGGCGCGGCCCGCGTGGGCCTCGACGATGCCGCGGACGATGGCGAGTCCGAGGCCGGCTCCGGCCGGCGGGGTGCGGGCCTCGGTGCCGCGCCAGCCGGTGTCGAAGACGCGGGAGAGGTCCTCGTCGGGGATGCCCCCGCAGCCGTCGGTGACGGACAGGACCACGCTGTCCGCGCGGTGTTCGGCCGCGACGGCGACGGTGCCGTCGGCGGGCGTGTGGCGGATGGCGTTGACGAGGAGGTTGGCGAGGACCCGGGTCATCTCCTTGCCGTCCACCTCGACGGGCACGGCGGCGACCTCCTCGCCCACCAGGCGCACGCCGTTCTCGCGGGCGAGCGGGGCGGCTCCGCTCAGGGCGTCGTCCACCAGGTCGTACACCGACATGCGGATCGGGCTGAGGGTCAGGGCGCCGGCGTGGAGGCGGGAGAGTTCGAAGAGGTCGGTGACCATGGTGGTCAGGCGGTCGACCTCGACGCGGATCTGACGGTGGTAGCGGGCGGGATCGGCCGCCAGGCCGTCCTCCAGCGCCTCCGCCATCGCCCGCAGTCCGGCGAGGGGGGTGCGCAGGTCGTGGGAGATCCAGGCGACGAGTTCCCGGCGGGAGGTCTCCAGTGAGCGCTCCCGGCGGCGGGAGGCGTCGAGTTTCGCGCTCGTGGCCGCCAGTTCCCGGGTGAGGGCGGCGAGTTCGGCGGTGGCGGTGCCGGCCGGGGCGGAGAAACTTCCGCCGTCGCCGAAGTCCCGCGCGGCGCGGGCGAGGGCGCGGCTGCGGGCCACCACCCACCGGCCGAGGACGAGGGCGGTGCCGAGCGAGACGAGCGCCGCCATGGCCACGACGACGGTCACCACCCACAGGTCGTGCGCGGACAGGAACATCGCCTGGGCGACGGCGAGCGTCCCGGCGAGCATCGCCGTCACGGTCACGGCGGCGACGACGGTCAGCGAGACGGCGACGGAACGGCGGCGGACGAGACGGAGCACGACCGCGCCCGCCAGTCCGGCGCACACGGCTCCGCCGAGGGCGAAGGCGGCGATGAGCAGGAGGTCCTTCATCCCTCGGTCCTCTCCCTCGTCCCGTCCTCTTCCTCGTCCTGCCGGGGTTCGAAGCGGTAGCCGACGCCCCACACCGTCCGGATGAGACGGGGCCGGGCGGGGTCCTCCTCGATCTTGGCGCGCAGGCGGCGGACGTGGACCGTGACGGTGGACAGGTCCCCGAAGTCCCATCCCCACACCGACCGCATCAGCTCCTCCCGGGTGTGCGCGGCGCCGGGATGTTCCAGGAAGTACGACAGGAGGTCGAACTCCCTCAGGGTGAGCGCGAGTTCGCCGCCCGCGCGGGTGGCCCGGCGGGTGGCGGGGTCGACCGTCAGGTCCGCCGCGCGCAGCACGGTCCGGGGTGCGTCCGGTGCGTCGGCCGCCCGGCTGCGGCGCAGTACGGACTCCACCCGCAGGACCAGTTCGCGGGGGCTGAAGGGCTTGGTGACGTAGTCGTCCGCGCCCACTTCCAGACCCGTGATCCGGTCCTCCTCCTCGCCGCGCGCGGTCAGCATGATCACCGGTACGGGCCCGGCCTCCCGCAGCCGCCGGCACACCTCCAGGCCGTCGAGGCCGGGCAGCATGAGGTCGAGGACGACGAGGTCCGGCCGCCGCTCCCCCGCGCGCGTCAAGGCGTCGGGTCCGTCGGCCGCGTGCTCCACGGCGTGTCCTGACCGCTCCAGGTAGCCCGTGACCACCTCGGCGACGGTCGGGTCGTCGTCCACGACCAGGATGCGCGCTCGGCCCGCCGGGACGCTGTGCTCACTCATGCCGCACAGCGTCGCATCCGCGGACCCGGGCGGTCACGGCCACCCGGGCGGAGTCCGGCGGGACGTCCGCGTTTCGTAAGGAGTGCGGAGCCCCCGGAGGGCCCCTCGGTTCCTACGGTGGGAGCTGTGACCCCCATGACCGTAGATGTCGTCCTTCCCTGTCTCGACGAAGCGGAGGCCCTGCCCTGGGTCCTGGCCCGCGTCCCGGCCGGGTGGCGGGCGATCGTCGTCGACAACGGCTCGTCCGACGGGTCGGCGGCGATCGCCGCCGGGCTCGGCGCGCGGGTGGTGGAGGAGCCGAGGCGCGGCTTCGGCGCCGCCTGCCATGCCGGGCTGCTCGCCTCGGACGCCGAGTTCGTCTGCTTCTGCGACTGCGACGCCTCCCTCGACCCCGGCCTGCTGCCCGGCCTCGTCGGCTCCGTCGCCGACGGCTCCGCCGATCTCGTCCTCGGACGCCGCCGCCCCACCGGGCGGGGCGCGTGGCCCGCCCACGCCAGGGCGGGCAACCTCGCCCTGGCGTGGCTGCTGCGCCGCCGCACGGGCCTGCGCCTGCACGACCTCGGGCCGATGCGGGCCGCCCGCCGTGAGGCGCTGCTCGCGCTCGGCCTCTCCGACCGGCGCAGCGGCTACCCGCTCCAGATGGTCGTCCGGGCGGCCGACGCCGGCTGGCGCGTGGACGAGGTCGACGTCCCGTATCTGCCCCGTGCGGGCCGGTCGAAGGTCACCGGCACCTGGCGGGGCACCTGGCAGGCGGTCCACGACATGCGCAAGGTGCTCGACGAACCGGTGCCGGCGGGCGGGGGCCGCCCGTGACCACCCTCCTCGTCATCGCCAAGGAGCCCCGGCCCGGCCGGGTGAAGACCCGTCTGACGCCCCCGTTCACCCCGGAGGAGGCGGCCGGCCTCGCCGAGGCGGCCCTCGCCGACACGCTGGCCGCCGCGGCGCTCGTTCCGGCCGGCCGGCACGTTCTCGTCCTCGACGGGCGGCCGGGCCCGTGGCTGCCGCCGGGCTTCGAGGTCGTCCCCCAGACGGGCGGCGGGCTCGACGCACGCCTGGCCGCCGCGTTCGCGGCCTGCTCCGGGCCCGCGCTGCTCATCGGCATGGACACCCCCCAGGTCGCCCCGGAGCTGCTGGCCCCCGCCCTGTGCTGGGAGCGGTACGACGCCTGGTTCGGCACCGCCGCCGACGGCGGCTTCTGGGCCCTGGGCCTCGCACGGCCCGCTCCCTCCCTCCTGCTCGGCGTCCCGATGTCCACGCCCCGCACGGGCGCCGTGCAGCACGAGCGGCTGCTGGCCGCCGGGCTGCGGGTCGGGGACCTGCCGGTCCTCCGGGACGTGGACACCGCGGAGGACGCCCGGCGGGTGGCGGCCGAGGCGCCGGGCACCCGGTTCGCCGCCCGTCACGCCGAACTGACCGCCGCGGCGACGGGAGCGGGACGGTGACCACCACGGCGGCGACCACGGCAGCAGGGACCACGACGGCAGGGACCGTTCCAACGGCTGCCACGACCACCGTGACCACGGCCGCGTGGCAGGCCGACCCGTACACCTGCGCCCTGCGCACCGGCAAGGGCCCGCTCTTCCTGCGCCGGCACGACGGCTGGCTGCTGCCCCTGGAGGTCGAGCGCTGGTGCGAGGGGCCGGACCGTGCCGACCGCTCCGTGCTCGACCGCTGCCGCGGCACGGTCCTCGACATCGGCTGCGGGCCGGGGCGGCTGGTCGCCGCGCTCGCCGCCGAGGGGCGGCGCGCGCTCGGCATCGACGTCAGTCCCGAGGCGGTGGCGCGCACCGAGGGGCTCGGCGCGGCGGCCCTGTGCCGTTCGGTCTTCGACCCGCTGCCCGCCGAGGGGCGCTGGGACACGGCGCTCCTCATCGACGGCAACGCGGGCATCGGCGGCGACCCGGCCGCGCTGCTGGACCGGATACGGCAGGTCGTGGCGCCCTCCGGCCAGGTCATCGCGGAGTGCGCGCCCGTGGACGTCGACGAGCGCTGCGAGGTGCGCGTCGACGACGGCAGGGGCGGAAGCGGGGCGCCGTTCCCGTGGGCCCGGGTGGGTGCCCGGGCCCTGGCCGCCCACGCGCGCGGCGCGGGCTGGGCCGTCGCCGACCGGTGGACCGTGGACGGGCGCCCCTTCCTGTCCCTCGTCCCTCAGCCGTCGTCCGCGGCACGCTCCTGACGGTCCCGCCACCACCGTACGGAGACCAGGGCGGCCGTCACCACGGCCACGGCCGCCAGCACGATCGCGAGGTTCCGCCCGTACGGCAGGGGCAGCGCCGACGGGTGGGGCGGCTCCCCCGGCCGTACGAGGAGGGGCAGCGTCACCAGGATCACGCTGCCCGCCACGAGGAGCGCCCCGCGCAGCACGCCCCGCAGGCGCCGGCCGACCAGGAGCAGCCCCACGGCGAACACCAGCGGGGCGAGGATCCCGTCGTGCAGGACGAGCGCGCCGGCCAGCCACAGCAGCACGCCCAGCGGTTCCGGCTCGGTCGCCACCAGCCATGCGCCGAGGCCGATCAGGGCGAGGCCGAGCCCGCCGAGCACAAGGCGCGGAACACTGGTCCCTCTCACAGCACCTCCAGCCGGTGCACCCACTTGGTCTGCAGGACTCCCGGCCGGTTGGGGGCGATGACCCGGGCCGGGGAGCCGTGGTCGAGCGTGAGCGGGGCCCCGTTGAGGGCCAGGGCGAGGAGGGTGAGCGGGTCCTCCGCGTACTCCGCGCCCATGTTCATCACCCGATAGGCGCCGCTCACCTCCAGGGACGTCACCCGCAGGGCGTCGCGGCCCGGCCGGCCGCCGGCCCGCTCGACCAGGTCCCGGATCCGTACCCCGGTCCAGTCGGCGTCCACGGTCCAGCCCTCGACGCAGGCGATCGGCAGCCGGACCGCGGTCTGCGGCATCCCCCGCAGCGCGTCGAGCGTGAGGACGTACGGGCGGGGGCCCGCGACCTCAAGCCGCCAGTCCCGCAGCGCCGTTGCCGTCACTCCGGCCGCGGCGGCGGTCCGGTTCACCGGCAGCCCCTGCGGCCCGTGGTCGGGGTGGCGGGGTGCGAGCAGGTCGAACGCCTTCAGGGGGGTGAAGGACTGGCCGACCGTCGTCAGCGTCACCACGCCGACGGCCGCGCCCGTGCCGAGGAGCAGCGAGCGGCGGTCGACGGCGTCCTCGGCCGGAAGCGCGCGCGTGCCGGCCGAACGCCGGCTCCAATGGTCCCTGATCTCGGGGGCCTTGACCGCGATGTGCAGCAGGAGCGAACCGGTCACCACCCAGGCCACGGCGAAGTGGGTCTGCACGAAGCCGAACGGCCACGGGTACCACTCGACGATGTTGAGCAGCCCCGTCAGCACCTCGAAGACGGCCGAGGCGACGAGCAGCGCGACCGACAGCCGTTCCAGGGCGTGCCGCACGGACCGCACCGGCGGCCACACGAACAGCCGTGGGTAGACCGCCCACAGTTTGACCAGGAGCAGCACGATCGCGGCCAGTCCCGTGGAGACGTGCAGGCCCTGGTTGAGCGCGTAGCCCCACACGGGCCGGGTGGGCAGCCGGTCGGCGAGCCAGCCCGGTGGCTGCTGGAGGTAGTGGCTGACCAGGCCGGTCACGAAGCAGACGGCGAACGCGGCGCCGAGCCACCGGCCGACGGCGGTCGCCGTTCTCGCGTCGTGCAGTCGGCCGTGGAAGGCGGGCGGCCGGAGTCGGGGCAGGGTGCGCGGGGCGGGCCCTGCCCGCTTGGGCGTACGGGAGGTCATGCCGTCCATGACACCGCTGCGGACGGCCGTGTGGGCGGTCCGACACCTTACGAAAGTCGGACGCTCCGCCGGGTCGCTTCCTCGTCCGGCGTGCGCGCTGCCAGTCTGCGCCCATGACCCGCGACCGCCGTCTCCCGTTCCCCGTCCTCGTCACCGCGCTTCTGCTGTCGTTCCTGACGGCGTCGTTGGTGCTCCTGCTCCGTTCGGGCGCGCACGGGACCGGCTTTCTGGGTGGGTACGCGGGCGCGTGGGCGGTGTTCGCGGCGGCCGCGCTCGTCCTGCGCCGGGTCCCGCGCCGGCACGTCGTCCCGCTCGTGCTCGCGGGGGCGGTCGCGGTGACGGCGGCCGGCCTGGTGGCGGCCCCTCGGACGAGCACCGACTCCTACCGGTACGCGTGGGACGGCCGGGTGCAGGCGGCCGGCGTCTCGCCCTACGACCACGCGCCCGCCGACCCGGCGCTCGGCGGCCTCCGCGACGACTGGCTCTTCCCCGGCCCCGAGGAGTGCGGGCGGGACGGGAGCGGTCTCGCGCCGCTCGGCGACGGCCGGTGCACCCGGATCAACCGGCCCGCCGTGCACACGATCTACCCGCCGGTGGCGGAGGGCTGGTTCCTCCTCGTCCACGTCCTGTCGCCGGAGGACTCCCGGCACAAGGGGCTCCAGGTGGCCTCGGCGTTGCTGGCCCTGGCCGTCACCGGCCTCCTGCTCGGCGTCCTCCGCCGCCGGGGCGATCCGCGCCGGGCTGCTCTGTGGGCGTGGTGCCCGGCCGTCCCCGTCGAGGCCGTCGACAACGCCCACGTCGACGTCCTGGCCGTGCTCCTCTCGGTCGGCGCGCTCGCCCTGGTGGCGCGCCGCCGCCACGTCACGGGCGGGGTGCTGCTGGGCCTGGCGGTCGCCGCCAAGCTGCTGCCCGCCGTGCTCCTGCCCGGCGCGCTGTCCGGGCTCAGGCGGCCCCGCGCGGTCGCGGCCGTGACGCTGGCGGCCGCGGCGACGGTGGCGCTGGCGTACCTGCCGTACGTCCTCCTCTCCGACGGCTCCGTCCTCGGCTACCTGAGCGGCTACGCCCAGGAGGAGGGCTACGACGACGCGGGCGCCGGCGGCCGGTACGCCCTGCTCCGCCTCGTCCTGCCCGACGCGTGGGCGCTGCCCGCGGCGGTCCTGGGCATCGTGGCGGTGTCGGCGGCGGTGTGGTGGCGCGGCGACCCCGGACGGCCGTGGAGCGGCGCCCTGTCGACCATCGGCACGGCGTTCCTCCTGCTGACGCCCGGCTATTCCTGGTACGCCCTGCTGCTGATCGCCCTGGTCGCCCTGGACGGCCGCTGGGAGTGGCTCGGCGTCGCCCTGGCGGGCGCGGTCGCGTACCTCGCCGGCCCGGTCACCGGCATCGCGGGGCCGACCGCCGCGTACGGGGCGGCGGGAGCCCTGGTCTGCGCGGTGTGGTGGGCGCGGCGGCGGAGCACCGGCCGGTCCACGGGACCGCGCGGGGGTCGCGCCGGCCGGGCGGAGGTCGCCGAGGGCAGCCCCGCCCCCTACCTCGCCTGACCTGTTCCCCGGGCGCGGTGCCGGAGGTTGACCGCCGCCGCCCTGGCCACGGCCCTCGGGGCGAGGAAGCCGAGGGGACTGATCAGGCGGGAGGCGAAGAGGTGCATGTGGCGGGCGGTGGCGGCGTCGCGGGCCGCCGCCGAGAACATGAGGCGCTCCAGGGGGTTGAAGGGGCGGCTCTTCGCGAAGTCGACGGCCAGCCGCTGGTGGGGGCGGAGCCTGCGGCGGTGGGTACGGCCGTAGGCGGCGAGGGAGCGGTCGAGGTCCCCGTGGCCGGTCACGGCGGGGGCGACCGCCTCGGCCAGCCAGTGCGCGCTCTGGAGGGCCCAGCCGCAGCCGACGCCCCACAGGGGGTCGCCGGCGAGGGCGGCGTCGCCGACGAGGGCGAGGCCCGGGGCGGTCGGTTCGCGGGTGATCAGGGGGTGGTCGACGGTTCCGACGATCTTCGAGACGCGTTCGGCGGAGTCGACGGGGGGAGCGTCGGGCAGGGCGCGGACGAAGGAGAGGAAGCTGCCCTCCAGGTCCTTCCTGAAGGCGGGGAGGTGCTTCTTGTCGGGGAGGACCGCGAGGAGGGTGAGGCCGCCGTCGTTGGGGAAGGAGTACGCCATGTCCGGTTCGAGGAACCAGGTCTGGCCGATCCCGCCGGGCAGCGGCAGGTCGCGGAAGTAGGCGAGGTAGCCGAAGCGCCGGTTCTCGTACCGCCGGGTGGGCACACCGGCGAGCTTCGCGACGGTCGAGTCCTTGCCGTCGGCGCCGACGACCAGCCGGGCCCGCAGCTCCCGTTCGCCGTCGGGCGTCGCGGCGCGCGCCCCGGCCGTCCGCCCGGCCTCCTGGAGCAGCCCGGTCACCCTGTGGCCGAGGAGCAGGTCGACGCCGTCGGTCCGGGCCGCGAGGGACCTGATGAGCGGGTCGAGGATGGCGCGCCGGACGTTGTACGCGTACGGGAGTTCGGGCCCGCCCGGCGCGGCCTTCGGCTCGACCCAGCCCCAACGGGTGTACCAGCGCGCCTCGTTGCGGACGGCTCCGGCCTTCTCCAGGTCCGGTACGAGGCCGAGCTCGTCGAGCACCGGGTAGGCGCAGGCGGTGAGGGCGTGGGTGCACAGCACCTTGTACGCCTCGGGGTCCGAGCGGCGTTCCAGCAGGGCCACGCGGGCACCGCGGCGCGCGAGCAGGACCGCCGCCGCGCAGCCGGCGAGGCTGCCGCCGCTGATGACGACGTCGTAGGCGCTCTCGGGCTTGGTCATGCGCTGATCGCCCCCTTCGGGGTGGGGTGGCCGTCCGTGGGAGTGGTTCCGTGGGAGTGGTGCAGCCGCCACTCCTCTCAGGGGCACGACTCCCCCGTCAAGAAGATCGGCGAAAGTTCGCCGAAGAAGCACAAGCGGACGGGAGTCGCCGCGCGAGGGCGCCGCCGTCAGCGGTGGAGCAGCGCCGCGTACAGGTCCGCCTGGTGGTCGAGGCGGGACAGGTCACGGCCGGTCAGCGCCTCGATCTTCTCGACGCGGTAGCGGACGGTGTTGACGTGGACGCGCAGGGCCTCGGCGGTCCGCGCCCAGGAGCAGTCGTGCGCCAGGAAGGCCCGCAGGGTCTCCAGGAGCGTCGCGCCCGAACTCCGCCCGGCGGCGCCCAGGAGCGGGCCCAGGACCGTCGCGCGGTACACCTCCCGTACGTCGGCGGGGACGCCGGCCAGCAGCATCCCGAGCCCGTCGAGGTCGCCGAGGCCCGCCACCCGGGGCTGCCCGGGGCTCACCGTCCGGGCCGCCGCCAGGGCGTGCCGGGCCTGCGCGAGGGCGCCGCCAAGCCGCTCCGGGTCGTCGACGGGGCAGCTCACACCGGCGTGCGGGACGGCGTGGGACCGCGGCGGCGGCCAGACCTCGCCGAGCCGGGCCCGTACGTCGTACCCGGCGTCCGCCGCGCGGGCCACGACCGCCGTCGCCTCGCCGCCGGGCCCCTCGGCGACGGCGCGGGCCGCGCCCGGCAGGTGGTCCAGCGCCTCGGCGAGGACGGCGGCCGCCTCCCCCGGCTCCCCGCTCTGCCCCAGGGACGCGACGACGACCGTGTACGTCGCCGCCTCCGCGAGCCCGCAGGAGGCGAGGGCGCTCCGCAGCCGGGCGGCGTCGGCGACGGGCGCGTCCAGGGCCGCCGCGAGCTCCCCGGCCTCGGCCGCGCGCGCCGGGAGGAGGTGGTCGACAGGCATACGGGGCTCCTTGCGCGGTCGGCGCGTCACGGGAAGGGGTCCGCCCTCGCATCCACGAGGGGCGTGCGGGTCGGAACATCGTAGATGCCCCTCAGGACCGGCCGGACGGCTCGCTGCGCACCCCCTGCGGCGAGCCGCTCTCGTCAGTTCCTCCGAGCGCCCTCTCGCCCGCCATGGAGATACCCACCATCTTGTTGCAGATGCCAGGAGAACAGACCTACCGTGGCGCACATGCAGTCCTACACCATCGGACAGGCCGCACGGCTGCTGGGCGTCAGCCCCGACACCGCGCGGCGCTGGGCGGACGCAGGCCGGATCGCGACCCACCGCGACGAGACCGGGCGCCGTGTGATCGAGGGGAAGTCGCTCGCCGCGTTCTGCGTGGAGCTCGCGCAGAGCGAGGCCGAGGAGGACGCCCCGTACACCTCGGCCCGCAACGCGTTCCCGGGGATCATCACCGCGATCAAGCTCGGTGACGTCGCCGCCCAGGTCACCATCCAGGCAGGCCCGCACCGCCTGGTCTCCCTGCTGACCCGGGAGGCCGTGGAGGAGCTGGGACTGGAAGTCGGCATGCGGGCCACCGCCCGCGTGAAGTCGACCAGCGTGCACATCGACCGCACCTGAGCCCGCACACGTCTTCCGTCCCTCCCCGAGGAGTCCGCCCCATGCCCACCTGCATCCCCGCCGGGCGCCGTACCGCCGGTGCCGTGCTCGCCGCCGCCCTGCTCGTGCCGCTCGCGGCCTGTTCGAGCGGCGGGGGGAAGGCCGGAGCGTCCGGCTCCCCGTCGACGACGAAGCTGACCGTGCTCGCCGCCGCCTCCCTCACCGACGTCTTCAGGACGGCGGGAGCCGCGTACGAGCGGTCCCACCCGGGCACGAAGCTCACGTTCTCCTTCGCCGGTTCGCAGGAGCTCGTCGCCCAGGTCTCCCAGGGAGCGCCCGCCGACGTCCTGGTCACCGCCGACACCACGAGCATGGACAAGGTGAGGGCCGAGACGAGCACGCCGACGGTCGTCGCGAAGAACCGCCTCGTGATCGCCACCGCCGAGGGCAACCCGCACAAGGTCGACGAACTGAAGGACCTCGCCGACCCCGGCCTCAAGGTCGTCCTCGCGGCCCCCGAGGTCCCTGCCGGCAAGTACAGCCGGCAGATCCTCGACGCTCAGGGGATCACCGTGCGGCCGGTCTCCGAGGAGCCCAGCGTGCGCGCCGTGCTCAGCAAGGTCGAGCTGGGCGAGGCCGACGCCGGTCTCGTCTACCGGACGGACGCCGAGAGCGCGAAGGACGAGGTGGACGCCGTCGAGATCCCCGATGCCCAGAACGCCGTCGCCCAGTACCCCGCCGCCACGCTGAAGGACTCGGAGAACGCCGGGGCCGCCACCGCCTTCGTCGCCTGGCTCTCCTCGCCCGAGGGGCAGAAGTTCCTCCAGGACGCCGGTTTCCAGAAGCCGTAGGGAGAGTGAGGAGGGAGTGATGAGACGAGCAGGCGCCCGGCCGCCCCTCGTGCTGGCGCTGCCCGCGCTGCTCGGGGTGGCCTTCCTCGCCCTCCCCCTGATCGGGATCCTCGTCCGGACCGAGTGGGGCGGGTTCGTCGGCCATCTGACGTCGCCGGGCACCGTCGAGGCACTGCGGCTTTCGCTGGTGGTGTCCTTCTGGGCTCTGGGGCTCTCGCTGCTGCTCGGCGTGCCGCTGGCCTGGCTGCTCGCCCGGGTGCCGTTCCCCGGCAAGGCGTTCGTCCGCTCGCTCGTGCTGCTGCCGATGGTCCTGCCGCCGACCGTCGGCGGGGTCGCCCTGCTCCTCGCCTTCGGGCGGCGCGGGCTCCTCGGCCCCTGGTTGCAGGACACCTTCGGCGTCACGCTGCCGTTCCACACCTCCGGCGCCGTCCTCGCCGCGACCTTCGTCTCCATGCCCTTCCTGGTCATCAGCCTGGAGGGGGCGCTCGGCGGGCTGCGCCCCCGGTACGAGGAGACGGCGGCCTCCCTCGGCGCCTCGCCGGTGCGGGTCTTCTTCACCGTCACCCTGCCGATGGTCGCGCCGGGTCTCGTCGCGGGCGCGGCCCTCACCTGGGCGCGGGCCCTCGGCGAGTTCGGCGCCACCATCACCTTCGCGGGCAATCTGCCCGGCACCACCCAGACCCTGCCGCTCCGGGTCTATCTGCTCCTCCAGGACGAGCCCGAGGCCGCCACCTCCGTCTCGCTGCTGCTCCTCGCCATCGCCATGGGCGTGCTCATCGCCCTGCGGGGGCGGTGGACGGGCGCGCCGGCCGGCCGGAAGCGGCGCGCCGCGCCCGTGGAGGAGCCGGCGCCCGACGTCGCCGCGCCCGCCGTTCCCACTCCGGACGGCGGCCGCTGGGGGCTACGCGCCGAGGTCACTGGCTTCACCCGTCTCGCCCTCGACGCCGGGCCCGGCACCACCGTCGCCGTCGTGGGGCCGAACGGCGCGGGCAAGACCACCCTCCTCCGCGCCCTCCTCGGTCTCACCCCCCGGGCGCACGCGGAGCTCTCCCTCGGCTCCACCGACGTCACGGCCCTCCCCCCGCACCGCCGCCGGGTCGCCTGGGTCCCGCAGGACGGCGCCCTCTTCCCGCACCTCACCGCTCTCGCCAACACCGCCTACGGGCTCCGCGCCCAGGGCGTGCCGCGCGCCGAGGCCCGCCGCGAGGCGCGGGGCTGGCTCGACCGCCTCGGCGTCGGACACCTCGCCCACCGGCGGCCGGCCCAGCTGTCCGGCGGGCAGGCCCAGCGGGTGGCGCTCGCCCGGGCGCTCGCCGCCCGCCCCCGGCTCCTCCTCCTCGACGAGCCGCTCGCCGCCCTCGACCAGACCACCCGGGCCCACGTCCGGCACACGCTCCGCACCCATCTGGCCGGTTTCGGAGGGGTGTGCCTGATCGTCACCCACGACCCCGTCGAGGCCGTCTCCCTCGCCGACCGCGTCCTCGTCCTCCAGGACGGCCGCGCGCTTCAGTACGACTCCCCCGCCGAGGTCACCCGCCACCCGCGCTCCCCGTGGGTGGCCCGCATGCTGGGCCGCAACGCCTGGTCGGGCACCGCCACCGCCGAGGGTCTCGCCCTCGACGGCGGCGGTGCCCTCGTCGCGGCCGAACCGCCGCCGCCCGGCACCCCCGCTCTCGCGATCGTCGCGCCCGAGGCGGTCTCCGTGCACCGCGAGAGGCCCGCCGGCAGCCCCCGTAACGTCTGGCCCGGGACCGTACGCGAGATCACCGGCGGCGGCAGTCGCCTCCGTGTCCTCGTCACCTCCTCCGAGGCGCCCGATCTCGTCGCCGAGATCACACCGCAGGCGGCCGCCGAACTCGGCCTCGCCGACGGCGTGTCCGTCTGGACCAGCGTGAAGGCGACGGAGGCGACGGTCGTCCCCCTCTGAGGCCCCTGGGGCCGGGGTTCCGTCAGCCGACCGTCCACTGCTGGTTGGCACCGCCATGGCAGGTCCACTGGTTGACTTCCTCCCCCCTCAACGAATGAGGGGGGAGTCCTACGGCTCGCGCCGTGGGGTTTTCTGCTTCGTCGCCGACCGCCCGCCCGGAGTTCTCCGTTGGGGTCTTACACCGGCTCCACAGACCGACACCGCCGGCCCGGCGGCCAGAAGGTTACGCGCCGCGTTCACGTCCCGGTCGTGGGTCGTGCCGCAACTGACGCACGTCCAGGTGCGGACGCTGAGCGGCATCTTCTCCTGAAGGGTGCCGCAGTGGGAGCACAGCCTGGAGGAGGGGAAGAAGCGGTCGACCGCGATCACTTCCCGCCCGTACCAGGCGGCCTTGTACTCCAGCAGAGAGCGGAACTCGCTCCAGCTCGCGTCCGAGATGGCCCGGGCGAGCGTGTGGTTCTTGACCATGTTGCGCACGGTCAGGTCCTCGATCACGATCGTTTGGTTCTCACGAACGAGCCGAGTGGTCAGCTTGTGCAGGCCGTCGCGCCTGCGGTCGGTGATCCGGGCATGGATCCTCGCGACCTTGCGCCGGGCCTTGGCCCGGTTGGCGCCGTCCCCCTTGGCCTTGCGGGCGAGGTGCCGCTGGGCCTTGGCCAGACGCCCCCGGTCGCGGCGCTCGTGCCGGGGGTTGGCGACCTTCTCACCCGTGGAGAGGGTGAGCAGGTGGTCCAGGCCGACGTCCACCCCGACCGCCGCGTCCGTGACGGGCAGCGGCCTGACCGTCGGGTCGTCACACAGCATCGAGACGAACCAGCGTCCGGCCGCGTCCTGCGAGACGGTCACGATGGACGGCGACGCCCCCTCCGGGAGCGGACGCGACCACACGATGTCCAGCGGGTCCGCCATCTTCGCCAGCGTCAGCCTGCCGTCGCGGAAGCGGAACCCGCTGGTGGTGTACTCGGCGGACTTCCGCGACTTCTTCTTCGACTTGAACCGCGGGTACTTCGCCCGCTTGCCGAAGAAGCTCGTGAACGCGCTCTGCAGGTGCCGAAGGCACTGCTGGAGCGGAACCGACGACACCTCGTTGAGGAACGCCAGTTCCTCGGTCTTCTTCCACTCCGTCAGCATCGCCGACGTGGCGTTGTAGTTCACCCGCTCCTGCCGCGCCCACGCCTCCGTACGGGCCGCGAGCGCCAGGTTGTAGACCTTGCGCACACAGCCGAACGTGCGCGACAGCTCCGCTGCCTGCTCGTCCGTGGGACAGAAGCGGTACCTGAACGCCCGCCTCACATGCGCCGTGGTCATTCTCACGAACTAGTGGAACTGTGGCTTACCACCAAACCTGCGGGTCAGAGCAGCGCGAGCCGCCCCGGCGGCAGATCGCAGCCCGTTGTCCTGCTCCGCAGGAGCCTGTCCCTCCCCATGAGCAGGAGACACCCCCACTCCGGCCGGAAGCCCGGCGTCTCCTCGGAGATGCCCAATACCCCGGGCACCCACAGCGGTGGAGTCGCTCTCAGCCTCGGCGCATTTGCCGGAGGAGCGGTTCCACAGCCCGCAACCGCCGTCGGTCCGGCGGGTGTGGACCACTTCTGATCGGCGCCGTCGTTCGGCGACCAGGTGACGAGCCGGATCCCGTCGGTCATGGAGCTGTCGGGGCCGTCGAGGGACCGGTCGCTGGCGGTGAAGGTGCGAACCCCGCCGAGGACGGGCGACAGCACCGGTATGTAGAGGTGAGCGGTGTTCCCGAGGGCAGTGGAGGCAGCGGCGCCCAGGAGGGCGCCGGGCAACAGCGACAGCGAGGGGACAGCGCGGGACGGCCCATGGCCAGTCGGGGCAGCCGTCCGGGGGGCAGGTGACCAGCCGCAGGACACGGTGGCAGCGGCAGGTCAGCACACTTTCGTGTCTCCGCTACAGCGGGGTGGCGGCTCTGAGGACCGCGTAGAGCGTGACCGCCGAGTTCGCGGAGGCGAACGCCGAGGCGGCGGCTCCGGCCACCGCGCCCCGGAGGGCGAGGCCGACGGCGGTGCGGACCGGCGGCCAGCCGCGCGGGGCCGGGGGCGGCGGCGCGAGGAGGGCGGCCACCCGGCGCGGCACCGGCCCGGCGACGGCGAAGGCCGACAGGGTCGCGGGGCCCGCGCCGCCGGAGGCGAGGGCCGCCCGGCCGATGGCCCGCGCGACCACGCGCCGGTCCCCGACCCGTACCGCCGCCTCCTCGTCCGCCCACCGCTCGGCCGCGTACATGACGGCCGTACGCAGCGGGCGCAGGAACGGGTTGGCCGCCGCGGCCAGCCGCGCGACGAGCAGCAGCCGGTCATGACGGCCCGTCAAGTGGGCCCGCTCGTGGGCGAAGAGGGCGCGCCGCTCGGCGGGACCGAGCAGGGCGAGCATGCCGCGGCTGACCACGACCCGCCCCCGGGAGCGGCGGGCGGCGGCCGGGAGGGCGTACGCGTAGGGGGCCGGGTCCGGCAGGACCGCGACCGGGGTGTCCGGCAGCCCGGCGAGGGCGCGGGTGGCCCGTCGGCGGATCCTCCGGTGGCGCAGCAGCACCCGGCCGCAGACCGCGACGAGCACGAGCAGGGCGGGGATCGCCGCCCGGCCGGCGATCTCGTCGTACGGCAGGGCGGCCCGCACCTCCGGGTCCGACCAGGCGTCCGGCAGCGGGTTGCCGGGGAGTTGGGCGGTGCCGACGACCATCAGGAGGGCGAGGCAGAGCGTGCTGCACACGGCGAGGAGGGCGGCGACGGCGGTGAGCAGCCGGGTCGCGGTACGCGGGTGGAGGTGGTGCTCGGCCAGGCGTGCGACGGGCCACGCGGTCAGCGGCAGGACCAGCGGCAGGAAGACGAAGACCCCCACGGCGTCAGCCCTCCCCCGCCCCTTCACCCCTGCCCTCTTCCTCCGCGCGGCCCAGGAGTTCCCGCAGGAGGCGTTCGTCGGAGGCCGGGAGGGTGGTGACGAAACGGGTGAGGACGGCTTCCCGGTCGCCCTCGCCGTCCAGCACCCTGCGCATGCGGAGCGCGGCGAGCCCGGCCTCGTCGGCGACGGCGGTCCACTCGAAGGACCGGCCGGCGCGTTCGCGGGCGACGGCTCCCTTGACGTGGAGGCGGGTGAGGATGGTGATGACGGTGGTGTACGCGAGTCCGCCGCCGAGCCGTTCCCGCACCCACCCCGCGGTGACCGGCCGTCCGGCCGTGCGCACCGCCGCGAGGACCTGGACCTCCAACTCGCCCTGGCCGCGCCGGGGGGCGGGCTCCGCGCCGTCCGCGTCCCGCTTCTTCATCCGTCGTCCCTCTGCTCTTTCCCGGCCGCTCGCCCGGGCCACCCGACTGCCGTTCATCGTTCGGGGGGCGACCCTACCCGGTCCTTCTACGCCCCTGTAGATTGACACGGGTCGGACCCCGTCCCCGCCCGCCCCACCAGGAGTGTCCCCGTGTTCGGTCTGAGTGAGCTCGCGATCCTGCTGGTCGTCGTCGCCCTGGTGGTCGGCGCGAAGAAGCTTCCGGAGCTGGCCCGCAACGCCGGCAAGGCGGCCCGCATCCTCAAGGCCGAGGCGCGGGAGATGAAGGCGGACGACGCGCCCCGCGAGCCGGCGGTCACGTACACCGTCAAGGAGACGCGGACCGCCGAGGAGCGCTGACCCCTTCCGTGCCGCCCGGTCCCCCCGCGGGCAGCGGGGCGGCGACCGAGGCGAGGTAGCGGGCGTACTCGTCGAGGGCGGCCAGCGCCTGGGTGTCGTCGCGGTCGATCAGCCAGGTGAGGGTGAGGCCGTCGAGGACGCCGAGGCCGTGGCGGGCGAGGACCGGCGGGTCCACCGTCCAGATGAGGCCCGCCGCCCGGGCCATGGACTCCAGGTGGGCGCGGCTCACGTCCAGGTAGTGCCGGTACTGGCGGCGGGCGAGGTCGGCGAGCCCGGGCCTGCGGAGCGCGTACTGGGTGACCTCGTACGTGACCAGGTGCTCGTCCGGGCGGGCGACGACCTGCGCCCAGTACGCGTGGAGGAGGGCGCGGATCCTCTCGTACGGGGTGGCGCCCTCGGGGTGCGCGAGGTCCGCGGGCGGAAGGTTTCGCTCCATGATCCGCTCGATGACGGTCTGGAACAGCTCCTCCTTGGAGCGGAAGCAGTAGTGGAAGGCGCCGAGCGGCACCCCGGCCTCGGTGACCACGGCCCGGGTGGTGGTCTCGGCGACTCCGTCGCGGATCATGACCCGGATCGCCGCCTCCGCCAGCTGCTCGCGGCGCTCACCGGCGGAGAGTCGGGTCATGGGGCGGGCTCCTCGGTACGGGACGGGCGGCGGGCGCGGCCAAGGTACCGCAGCGGGCGGGCGTCGGTTCTCAGGTGAAGGCCCTTGTTCCGGGAAGCCTCTTACAGGAAGCCCCTTACAGGAAGGCCATGCCCTCGCCGCGGTAGGTGGGGACGGCGTCCACCACCCGGTCGTGCTCGACGAGGTGGAGGGTGTCGACGCGCTCGCACAGCTCGCCGGCCTTGGCGTGCCGGAACCAGACGCGGTCGCCGACCCGGAGGGTGTCGGCGGCGGGTCCGGTGAGCGGGGTCTGCACCTCGCCCGCGCCTTCGGTGGGGAGCATCCGCAGGCCCGCCGGGTGGACGGGGACGGGGAGCCGGTCGGGGCCGGGGGCGCCGGAGGCGGTCCAGCCGCCGCCGAGGACGGTGACGTGGCCGGGGGCGGGGCGGCGGACGACGGCGAGCGCGAAGAAGGCGGCGGGCAGCGGGCTGAAGCCCCGGTAGTGGTCGAAGAGGGCGGGGGCGTAGAGCCCTGAGCCCGCGCCGAGTTCGGTGACGGCGGGCTCGGCGGAGGTGGTCTCCAGGCTGCCGGTGCCGCCGCCGTTGACGAACTCCAGCGGGGCCACCTCCCGTACGGCGCGGACGGCGGCGGCGCGGCGGGCGCGCAGTTCGCGGGCGGAGAGCCGCTGGACCGCGCGGACGGCGGTGCGCATCGGGCGTCCCTGGGTCGGCTGGTCGTCGCCGACGCCGGCGATCTGCCCCTCGTACGCCATCACGCCGACGAGCCTCAGGCGCGGCCGGGCGGCGACGGCGCGGGCCAGCGCGGCCGCCTGCCCGGGGGCGTGGACGGGCGAGCGGCGCATGCCGAGGTGGACGCGGCCGCCGAGCAGCCGGAGGGAGGCGTCGAGGTCGAGGCAGACGCGTACGGGCGGCCCTGAGGGGCCGATCGCGGCGGTGAGCAGGTCGAGTTGCTCGGGGGAGTCGACCATGACGGTGATCCGGGCGGCGGCGTCCTCGTCGGCGGCGAGGCGGGCCAGCGCGTCGGCGTCGGCGGTGGGGTAGCCGACGAGGACGTCCGGGCCGGGGTCGTGGGCGGCGAGCCAGAGGGCCTCGGGGAGGGTGAAGGCGAGGACGCCGGAGAAGCCGGGGAGGGTCAGGACCTCGCCGATCAGGGCGCGGCAGCGGAGGGACTTGCTGGCGAGGCGGATCGGCTTGCCGCCGGCGCGGCGGGCCATCTGGGCGGCGTTGGCGCGCAGGGCGCCGAGGTCGACGACGGCGAAGGGCGGCTGGAGGCCGGCGGTCGCCTTCTCCAGGTCGGCGAAGCCGGCGGGGCGCGGGGCGGGCGCGGCGGCTGCGGCGTCGGGGCGGGCGCTTGCCATGGTGGGCGGCCTTTCGTGGACCTTTGTGGACCTCTTCGGGGACCTTGCGCGGTCGACCTGCTCGGGGCTCGTGACGACGCCGTCACGGTCTCTTGGTCGTCCGTCCAAGTCAAGCCTCCGGGACCCTTGACTTGGACGCTTGACCAAGTCCACCCTTCCGGGCAGCGAGAACCGGCGGTAACCCGCCACCGCCCGACCGTCCGGCCCGAAGGGAAACGCCCGCATGAGCAGCACCGGCAGCAGCGAGAACGGCAGCGTGTGGCGCAACTGGGCCGGAAACGAGGAGGCCCGCCCCCGGCGGATCCTGCGCCCGGCGTCCACCGAGGACGTGGCCGCCGCCGTGAAGGAGGCGGTACGGGACGGACTGCGGGTCAAGGCGGTCGGTTCCGGCCACTCCTTCAGCGGTGTCGCCGTCGCCCCGGGCGTCCAGCTCCGGCTCGACCGGCTCGACGCCGTCGGCTCGGTGGACCCGGAGACCGGCCTCGTCACCGTCGGCGCGGGCATGCCGCTGTGGAAGCTGAACCCGCTGCTCGCCGCGCACGGCCTCGCCCTGGAGAACATGGGCGACATCGACCGGCAGACGGTCTCGGGCGCGATCTCCACCGGCACCCACGGCTCCGGCGTCCGCTTCGGCGGCATCGCCACCCAGGTGCGGAGGCTCGAACTCGTCCTGGCCGACGGGTCGGTGACGGCCTGTTCGGCGACCGAGCGGCCCGAGCTCTTCGCGGCGGCCCGGGTCGGCCTCGGGGCGCTCGGCGTCATCACCGCGGTCACCCTCCAGACCGTCCCGCTCTACGCCCTGCACGCCCGGGACACCTCCATGCCGGTGGCCGAGACCCTGGGCAGGCTCGACGAACTCGTCGAGGAGAACGACCACTTCGAGTTCTTCTGGTTCCCGCACAGCGAGACCACGCTCACCCGCCGCTTCCGCCGGCTGCCCGGCGACACGCCCCTCTCCCCCGTCGGCGCGCTCTCCCGGCGGTTCGACGAGGCCGTCGGCGGCCCGGCCTTCGAGGCCCTGAACCGGCTCGGCACCCGCGTGCCGCGCCTGGTGCCGCCGATCACCCGCTTCGCGGCGCGCGCCATGTCGTCCCGTACCTGGACCGATCACGCGTACCGGGTCTTCGCCTCGACACGTGACGTCCGCTTCCACGAGGGCGAGTTCGCGATCCCGCGCGCCCACGCGACGGAGGCGCTGCGGGAGATCCGGCGGTGGATCGACACCCGCGGGGAGCCGGTGTCGTTCCCGCTCGAAGTCCGCTTCACGGCCGCCGACGACATCTGGCTCTCCACCGCACAGGGCCGGGAGAGCTGCTACATCGCCTTCCACCAGTACCACCGGATGCCGTACCGGCGGTACTTCGACGCCTGCCAGGAGATCCTCGGCGCGTACGGGGGCCGGCCGCACTGGGGCAAGATGCACGACCTCGGCGCGGACGAACTCCGGGACCGCTACGAGCGGTTCGACGACTTCGTCGCCCTCCGGAACGCGCTCGACCCGGCCGGCGTCCTCACCAACCCCTACCTCGACCGCGTCCTCGGACCGGCCCCGGCGGCGACTCCGGCCGTGTGAGGGCCCCGCCGTGACCGGCCGGCCGCGGCGGGGCCCTCAGAGCCCGCGGTCACGGGTGGTCCGGGCGCTGCCCGGGAGGCACGTCACCTCCCTCGCCACCGCCCCTGCGGCCCTTGTCGCTGCCGTGGGGCCGTCCCTTCAGGGCGTCCCGGGGGGCTTCCCGGGCCTTGGTCTCGCCGCTCTCCTGCGGGGTCGCCCCGCCCCGGCCGCTGCGCCGGGCCTCGGGCTGCTGGGGATCGGGCATGGCTGCCGCCTCCTTCACTCTCCGCCCGCCGACTCGTCGAGGGCGCGGGCCACTTCGGCGGGGGACCCGTACCGGCCGCCCTCCGGCAGACGCCGTACCGCGTCGACCAGGGTGCCGGGGGCGTGCCCCTCCTCCAGTGCGGCGGCGAGGCGCCGTCCGTCCGTCGGGAAGGCCGTACGGCCGAGGTGGCGGGCCAGCTCGGTGGCCGGTTCCGCGGCCGGGGCCGCGGCCTCCGGGTCGTCGTCGGCGGGCGGTTCGGGGTCTCGGTAGTCCTCGGCGTGGGTGGGCTGCCCGGACTTCAGGTAGCCCTGCAGTTCGTGTTTCATCTCGTCGTCCCGGCGGGCGCTCACCGGGTTGCTGCCGCGTTGCATGCTCGCGCACCTCCTCGCTCAGCGCTGTGCCGCTCGTTCCTCCTCGCCGCGGGGCCAGCGCAGCAGCGCGCCCACGCCCCCGGCGGGCACGCCGCCGTCCGCGGTGCCGTCGCCCGGCACCAGGACCGCCTCGCCGCCGGCCGCCGCCGTGCCGATCAGCAGGGCGTCGTCCGCGCGGGCGGGCCGGGCCGGCTCCGCGCCGAGCGCCTGCGCGTCGGAGCGCCGGGCGGCCACCTGGCCGGGCTCCGCGCCCACCCAGACCTCGCGCTGGAGGTCGGAACCGGCCTCGGTGAGCAGCAGCGTGTCGACGCGGTGCTCCTGCACGGCCTCCGTGACGGCGGGCACGCCCTCGACGGCGGCCTCGGGGCGGCCGGAGGCGTTCCGTCCGGCCCGGAAGCGGTCGAGGACGGTCTCCGTGCGGCGTGCCATGTGGTCCATCCTGGCCGCTCGGACGTCGGCCATGAGGGGCGCGTCGTCCGTCCCGGCGGCGCGGCCGCCGTGCTCGCTGATCGAGGTGGCTCCGTGCAGCGCCTCGGGCAGGTGGTCCCGTACGGCACGGCACTCCCGGGCGCCGCCGGCCAGTACGACCAGTTCGGCGCCGGAGGTCTCGCACATGCGGGTGATCTCGTCCGCGATCAGCCGGGCGTTCTCCTCCCAGGTGTTCTCGACCGCCGCCTGGAAGTGCTTCACCGACCAGTCACCGGCGGACGCGCGGTGCAGCGGCCAGTCACGGCCCTCGACCCCGCCCGCGGCCTCGGCCCGGCCGGTGCCGTGGAGCTCGAAGTCGGCGCCGGCCCGGTCGACGCGGGCGACCAGACAGGGGGGCTCCCGTCCGCTCAGTTCGACCAGGGGCGCCACGTGCGGCAGGGCGGACCAGGTGGCCTCCGACCGTGCCGGGGGCTCGTCGAGCCGGCACTCCAGCGCCACCCTCCCCTCGGCCGCGAAGAGCGCGAGCGCGCGGGGCTCGGCGTCGGGCGCGGCGTCCTCGAGCGCCTCCCGCACCGCCGCCACCGTGGCGGGGTCCGCCCCCTGTTCGTCCAGGGAACGGCACAGCTCGCGCCAGGAGAGCTCCCGGCGCGTCAGGCCCGCTTCGTCGGGCGGCCCGGTCGCGGCGTACACGCTCGCCCAGGGCCCCCTTCCCGTCGTGACGGGTTCCAGGAAGTCCAGCTTCACCGTCGATCGCTCCCTTCACCGAGCGTCGTGCCACGGGGACCGACGCGGGCCCCCGCGCTCCGTCTCTCCCCTGGCCGCTGCCCGGAATCGCCGTGCCGATGCACGCACCCGGAAAGCGACTCGTACGCGGCGGGGCTCACTCCCCCGGCGGCAGCGGCACGGGAGCCGGCGGACGGTAGGGGATCAGGCACCGGTCGTGGTCGCCGTACGGCACGAGGTCGCTCCACCACTGGGCCGTCGGGTCGAAGCGGGCGTGGGCGAGCGTGCCCGCCAGCGCCGGGTCGCGGGTGCGCAGCGCCCGCAGCGCGAAGGCAGGCCCGTCGGGGAGCCGGGCGATCCCGTCCACGACCAGCTCGCCGAGCTCCGTGACCATCACCGGGCCGCGCGCCGACCCCGCCAGGCCCGGGACGCGCCGGCAGGCGTCCGCGTACACGCTCAGGGCCCGCGCCAGCGGCAGCCCGTAATAGCGGCGCGGACCGGTGTCCCGCGCCACGAACAGCGAGTACGGGACAAGCCCGAGCCCCACCTGCTCCTGCCACATCCGGGCCCAGACGGCGGGGTCGTCGTTGACGTGCCGGACGACCGGCGCCTCGGTGCGCAGCACGGCGCCGGTGGCGTGCAGCCGGCGCAGCGCCCGCCGGGCCGGCGCGGGCTCCAGCTCGCGGGGGTGGGTGACGTGCAGCATCAGGGCGAGGTGGCGGCCGGAGCGGACCACCCCGCCGAGGAGCCGGAGCAGCTCGTCGGCGTCGGGTGCGGTGAGGAACCGCTCCGGCTGGAAGGAGACGGCCTTGGTGCCGATCCGGACCGTGCGGACGTGGGCGTACCGCCGTCGTCCGGTGAGCGGCGCCAGATAGCGGCCGAGCGCCTCGGCGCGCATCACGAGCGGGTCGCCGCCGGTGAGCAGGACGTCGGTGATCCCCGGGTGCCGGTCGAGGTGGGCGCACATCGTGCCGGGCCCCTCGACGGCCTGCCGGGCGCCGGGCGCGCCGGTGAACTGCGCCCAGCGGAAGCAGTAGCCGCAGTAGCTGTGGCAGGTCTGGCCCTGCGGCGGGAGGACGAGGAGGGTGTCGGGGTAGGTGTGCTGGAGCCCCGGCGCGGCGGTGGCGGCCCCGGGGTCGGGGCCGGGGTCGAGCCGCTCCCGGATGCCCGTGACGACCCGGCAGAGCCGGTCGTGGTCGGGCAGGGCCGCCTCGACGGCGGCGAAGTCGGCAGGGGCGAGCATGTCGCGGTGCGGCACGACCAGCCGGTAGAGGGGGTCGTCGGGACCGCGCTCCCAGTCGACGAGCACGTCCGCGACGTACGCGCTCACCTTGAACGGCAGCACCCGGGCCACCACCTCGGCGTCGTGCCCCAGCTCGGGCCGGCCGGTGCGGTCGGCGACGAGACGGGCGAGTCGGCGTCCGGTGTGGAAGCGGCTCTCCATGTACGTGTGTCCCCTCACCGGATCGGTCGCGGCCCCGCACGGCCGGACGGGCCGGATCCGATGATGCGGACGAGCGCCCGGCCCGCCAACGGCACTACGGCCCGGCGCCCCCGGAGGCAACCCGGAAGTCCGGACATCCTCCGATGTACGGGAACGGGCCACGCCCACCGCCCGCCGCCACCGCCCCACCGGGGCGGCCCGGTCCGGGAACGGGCACTTCCGGCCGGGCGGCCCGTCCGGCCGCCCCGCGAGATTGGCGCGATCCGAGAGGCACGGGGACAGGCGGCGCCGGCCCGGCCGGGAGCCGCCGCGTCGGAGCCGTACCGACCCCGTACCGGACCGTTCCGCGCAGACGACGGGGTCCGGGCGCAGGCCGAGTCCGGCTCAGACCGACGGCGGGCCGCCGGGACTCCTCGTCCACGTCGGGCCGGGCCTCGATCGCGTACGCGTCGAGCGGCGTCGTCGCCGTCCCGGAGACGGGCCCGGTGCGCGTGGTCGGACAAGCGCCCGGATCGGCGTCGGCGCCGCCCCGGGCGGCGGAAACGTGTCATCGCCCCCACCTCAAAGGGGCGCCCCGTGCCTCACAGACCCGCCCCGCCACCTGCCTCCAGGTACTGGCCGGTGATCCAGCGGGCGTCGTCGGAGACGAGGAAGGCGACGACGTCCGCGATGTCCCCGGGGGTCCCGATCCGTCCGAAGACCGAGTGGGCGGCGAGGGCCGCGGCGGCCTCGGGGGTCGTCCGGAGGCGGGCGTTCATGTCGGTGGCGACGAAGCCGGGGGCGACCGTGTTGACGGTGATCCCGCGCGGGCCCAGTTCCTTGGCGAGGGCCAGGGTCATGGTGTCGACGGCGCCCTTCGTCATGGCGTAGGTGACGGATTCCGGGTAGGCGTTCCGGGAGGTGAGCGAGGAGACGTTGACGATGCGGCCGCCGTCGCGGAACCGGTCGAGGCCGCGCTGGACGAGGAAGAGCGGCGCCTTCACGTTGACGGCGAAGAGCCGGTCGAAGACCTCGGGGGTGAGCTGGTGGAGCCGGCCGGAGCCGCTGGCGCCCGCGTTGTTGACCAGGATGTCGATCTCCGGCCCGGCGCCGGCTTCTTCGAGGCCGCGGTCGAGGGCGGCGTAGAAGGTGTCGACGGCGTCGGGACGGTCCAGCCGGGCGCGGAGGGCGAAGGCCCGGCCGCCGTCCTTCTCGACGGCCGCGACGGTCTCGGCGGCGGCCTGCTCGTCGTTGCCGTAGTGAACGGCGACGAGGGCGCCGTCGCGGCCCAGCCGCTCGGCGATCCCTCTTCCGATGCCCCGGCTCGCGCCGGTGATGATCGCGGTCCTGCCTGCCAGTCTCGACATGGGGGTACGTCCTGTGGTTCGTGCTGTGAGCGGTGGAACGGCGGGGGTGGGTACGGCTTCAGCCTCGGGCGGCGAGCAGGCCCCGGTACCAGGGCAGATGGCGGGGGAACGCGGCGGTGAAGCCCGGACCGGGGCCGCGGCCGAAGTCGGTCCAGGGGCGCTCGTCGGCGAACCAGTGGTCGACGCCGAGCAGCTCCAGGTGGTGGGCGGCCACCGGGTTCCCCGCGAGCAGCGCGCGGGCCTCGGCGAGCTCCACGGCGGGGCCCCGGGCGGCCCGCACGGGTTCCGGGAGCAGCGGTTCGACGGCGGCGAGCAGTTCGGCGTCGGAGACCGGGTCCGGGTGGGCGAGGTAGTACGCGCCCGGCCGGGTGGCCGGGGAGAGCGCCGCGCCCAGGAGGGCGCCCGCCAGGCTCTCCACCTCGACCATCGAGTGGAGCGAACCGGTGGGGGCGAGCGGTCCCGGCAGGGCGGAGAGCAGCAGCAGGAGTCCGGGGACGACCTGCCGGTCCCCCGTCCCGTACACCAGGTGCGGGCGCAGCACGGTGCCGCCGGCCTCCAGGACGTACCGTTCCCCGGCTGCCCGGGTGCGGCTGGTGGCCGACACCGGCGCGAGCGGAAGGCCGTCGGGCCCCGCGGCCCGGAAGGGTCCGCGGCCGTGCACGGAGGCGGTGCTCAGGGTGACGATCCGGCGGGCGCCGGCGCGGACGGCGGCGCCGACGAGGTCGCGGGTGCCTTCCTCGTTGACGGTACGCAGCAGCTCCTCGTCGCCGCCGATCGCGGAGGCGCAGTGCACGACGGCGTCGACGCCGTCGGTGGCCCGGCGCAGGGCCTCGGGATCGCGCAGGTCCCCGACGACGGTCTCGACGACGGGTCCGCCGGCCCTGTCGGAGGAGGTCCCCTCCGTGCGGGCCGGGTCCGTCGCGTCGGCGCGGCGGACGAGCAGGCGCACGTGGTCGAGGTCGGGGTGGGTCGCGGCCGCGGCGGCGACCCGGCCGCCGATGAAGCCGGTGGCGCCGGTGACGAGGATGCGGGTTCCCATGGGGTTCTTCCGGTCGGTGCGGGTGGGTGGTGGGCCGGTGTCCGGCGGGGCTGCCGGGCGGCCGGTCAGTCGGCGGTGCGGGCGGCGGGGGCGAGCGAGGCCGCCGCCGGGACGCGCCGCGGCGAGATGAGGGTGCAGTCGAGGACGGCGGCGCCGCCCTGATGGGCGAAGACCTGGACGGTGACGGTGTCCCGGTCGAGGCCGGTCAGCACCTCGGCCTCGAACCAGCAGGGCTCGTCCAGCTCCACGTAGCGGTGGAAACGGGCGTCGAGGCCGACGGGCAGCAGCCCCGGGTCGGCCGTGGCGGCCACGGCCGCCTGGCGGGCGGCTTCCAGCAGCATCATGCCGGGAACGTGGTCGTTGGGGCGCCGGAAGAGTGTGGGATGGGTGGTGTCCACCCGCAGCCGCCAGCGGCCCGGCGCGTCGCCGGGGGCGAGGACGACGTCCTTCTCGCGGTCCCGGCCGACGAGGTGCGGGGGCAGGGCGGGCAGGAGCGGTACGGAGTCGGCAAGGACGGCCATGCGGGCGCCCCGCATCCGGCGGTAGGCGGGGGCCGAGGTGCAGTTGATGCCGCCGCCGCCCGAGGCGAGCCGCCGGCCGTCGCGGCTGAGGACGAGGGCGGTGCGCATCTCTCTCAGGCCGCGCCCCCGGGTGCGTATGTCCGAGCAGAGCAGGTCGACGGTGATCTCCGTCGGTCCCCCGGTCCGGGTCAGTTCCCCGGCGACGGCGCCGTAGGAGAGGTCCCACATGACGAACTGATCGTCCGCGGGTACCCCGAATTCGGCGTGGCATATCAGCATGGTCGCTTGGCGCATGGTTTCGGCGACCAGGAGCGGGTCGTGCCGGTCCCCCGTTCGCGGTACGAAATAGGGGTGGTCGCCGGGCCAGCGAGCCGTCACGGAGAATCGGTTCTCCGCGACACGGGCCCAACCGGTAGGAAGGATGTCGGCGGGATCAGCACGGTGAACAAACTCTCCGGGTACGGGAGTTGACAGTCCTTGAAGGTTCTGATCCATGACTCCCCTTGCATCACCCATCGAGGTTCGCTGAGTTAGGTCGCGCGTAGAGTACGTACAATCCGGTTTTCTTTTCAATGCTTCACGTCACGGGGCGAGCACGGACAGCGAGACAGCAGGAGGCATCTTGGCGCAGCAAGCGCGTGCGATCAGGACGCGGCGGATCATCCTCGATTCGGCGGCGGCGGTCTTCGCGGAGCGCGGTTACGAGCGGGCGACGATCGGGGAGATCCTGGCGCGCGCCGGGGTCACCAAGGGAGCCCTGTATTTCCACTTTGCCTCCAAGGAAGAACTCGCCCTCGGCGTGCTGAGCGCCCAGCTGCTCGACGAGCCCCTCACCCCCCAGGCGGTGAAGCTCCAGGAACTGGTGGACCAGGGCTTCCTCCTCGCCCACCGGCTGCAGACCGACTCGCTGGTCCGGGCCAGCGTGGCGCTCGCCCTCGACAGCGGGGCGACCAGTGTGGACCGGGCGGCGCCGTTCCAGGCCTGGGTGGACCAGGTCGCGGAGGCCCTCACCGTGGCCAAAGCACAGGGCGAGATCCTGCCGCACGTCAACGTACTGGACACCGCCGAGCTCTTCTCGGGCGCGTTCGCGGGGATCCAGACCATGTCCCAGGTGGTTTGCGATCGCGCAGACCTGACCCATCGCGTGATCGTGCTGCTCCGGCACGTCCTGCCGAGCATCAGCACCCCCGCGGTGCTGACCGGACTCGACATGAGCGAGGAGCGCGCGACGCTCCTGGCGGCCCAGTACGACGAGGCGCGACGGCGACGAGAGGAGGCCGACCCGACGGATGCGGAGAGTTGAGAAGAAACCGACCGATCGGTCTCCTGGAGCGCCCCGACGGCGATCGCCGTCGGGGCGCTCTGGCGTCATGGCACTGAGTGTGTTTTGCTGAGGGTACTCAGTGCCATAAGCGGTACCGTAGGCGTTACCGGGTGCCACAAAGCCAGGTGCCACAAGCATTTCCAGGGAGCTCAAGACCATGGGCAAGGACTTCGACCTGTACCGGACCTCC
>NZ_JASCXN010000018.1 GCF_030010625.1 Streptomyces sp. CC208A
ACTCGGACCGGCCAGCGCCTGCGCACGGACCGCGTGCAGCTCGGCCACAGGCCCGTGAGCACCCGTCGCCTCCACAGAGACCCGGGGAATGTTGTCCACCACTGTCACGACGCGTCCCTCTCTTTCAAGGTGCGGCCCGATCAGGCGCCCCGCGCGCGGACCGCTTGTGCGGTCTGTCGCGGGGGCACGGCGCGCACACGAATCAGCCGGGGTGAAACAGCCGGCTCCTAGCGCCAGCTGTACGGAGAGCGGTAGACCGCGTCGGTCCGCCCCGCTTCCCACAGGGGGATCTCGGGTGACTGCGCGTCGCCGTTCTCGCCGTTCTCGCCGTTCTCGCCGTTTCGCCCCGCCAGCAGTGAGCACAGCACGACGGCGACCGCGGCCAGCTCCTCGTCGCTGGCCCGCCCGTGCTCCACCCGGAACGTGGGCGCGGTGTCGGAATCGCCCATCCGCCCTCCTTCATGCCTTGCTCCACCGTCGGTCACCTGTCTGGAGGAACGGTCCGGTCCTGCTGGAGAACCGCCCGGGGCCGCCATGAGGGGCTCAGGAGGCGCCGGCCGGAGGACGCCGTCCGCGACGCGGGTGCGGCGGTCACGGTGGAGGAGACGCCCGCGCGAGAGCCGGTCAGGAATCGAGAAGCCCCGGCCATCGCCCGGCCCCTAGCGTGAGGGACATGGCAACCACCACTTCCACCGCAGCCCACACGACCCTCACCTCCGTCACCCTCGAGGTGGCCGACCTTGAGGCCGCCCACCGCTTCTACAGCGCCTTCGGCGTGGACGCGTACCTGCGTCTGCGGGCGTCCGAGGCGCACTCGACCGGGTTCCGCGGCTTCACCCTGGCGCTCACGGTGTCCGGGCCCGCCACCGTCGACGGCTTCGTCACCGCCGCCGTGGACGCCGGCGCCACGGTCCTGAAGCCCGCCGTGAAGTCCCTGTGGGGCTACGGCGGCGTCGTCCAGGCCCCGGACGGGACGATCTGGAAGATCGCGACCTCGGCGAAGAAGGACACCGGCCCCGCCACCCGCGAAATCGACGAGGTCGTCCTGCTGCTCGGCGTCGAGGACGTGAAGGCCACCAAGCAGTTCTACGTCGAGCGGGGCCTGACCGTGGCCAAGAGCTTCGGCGGCAAGTACGCCGAGTTCGCCCTCGGCCAGTCCAGCCCCGTCAAGCTGGCGCTGTACAAGCGCCGCGGGCTGGCCAAGGACCTCGGCGTCCCCGCCGACGGCACCGGCTCGCACCGCATCGTCCTCGGCGGCGCCACCGCCGCCTTCACCGACCCGGACGGCTTCGCCTGGGAAGCCCCCACGCCGTCCTGACCTCCGGCCCGTACCTCCGCACCGTCCTGGCTCACCTCGTGCGCGAGCGGAAACCCGCGACGGGAATGCGGACCTGTTACGGGAATCGCTCCTCCCGCCGTCTCTCCTTTCCCGGCCCGAGCATGTTCGGAATGAAAGCGCAAGTGAACATCTCACGAGTGTTCTTCGAGTTTTGCACGATGCCGCCACGCGACCCTGCTGCCTGGATCGAGACGTAGTGAGGTGCGTATGGAAAACGCAGCAGGAAGGGCGATCGAGTACATTCGGAAGCGTTATCGTGAGCCGCTCACCCTCGCGGATATCGCCGAAAGTGCTCTGCTCAGCCGCTTCTATTTCACGCGGCTGTTCAAGGAGGAGACCGGGATCACCCCCGGCAGATTTCTGGCAGCGGTCCGCATTCACGAGGCCAAGCGGCTCATCGAGCACACCTCGATGAGTATCACCGACATCTCCTACGCGGTCGGCTACAACAGCCTGGGGTCGTTCACCAACTCCTTCACGTCCGGCGTCGGGATCTCCCCCAGCGGGTACCGGCGGATGACGCGGGACGGCGGGGACGGACCGCCGGGCCCGGTGCCCGACCCCCGGGCCGGGTACGGCACGGTCGCGGGCACCATCAGCCTCCCGGCCGGCCACGGCAACGCGCGTGTGTTCCTCGGGGCCTTCGCCACACCCGTGGTCCAGCACCCGGCCGTCGCCTCGGTCGTCGTCGACGTGCCGGCCGGCCGGCCGTCCTGCTACTCGCTCCAGAACGTCCCCGACGGGGATTGGCACCTGCTCGCGGTGGCGGTCGCCGACGGCATCGGGCCCGAGGCCCGTACCCGGCGGACCACCCTCGTCGCGGGGCGCGGCCCGACGACCGTGCCCGTCACCGCCGACGGCATCGTGAGCGCCGCCGTCCGGCTGCGGCCCGTACGGGCCACCGATCCGCCGGTCCTGCTGGCGCTGCCCGAACTCGTCCCGCCGGCCGAGGTCGTGTCCCATCCCGGCTGCGCCTCCGTCCATCCGGAAGGCGAGCCGGTGGCCGGGGGGCGCCGGGCCGCGGGCGGCCTCACGGTGGTGCCCGCGGCGCCGGAGCCGGCCCCCGTGGCCTGAGGCCGCCCGGGCCCCGCCCGGCGGCCGGCTCCGACCGAGCGGGTCACGGCGCCATGTCCTGCTTGGTCTTGAGCTGCTCGGCGAGCAGGTGCCACTCGCGGCCGATGCGCTCGGCGATCGGGGCGATGACGCCGACCCAGTGCGCCGGAACGGCGTCGACCAGGTCGCGCCACTCCTCGCTCGGGTCGGTGGCGTGCGCCTGCATCCAGCGGAGGAACTCCCGGCCGCCCGCCGTGTAGCGGATGGCCGGGTCGCTGGCCATCTTCGCCGCCACCGTCGCCCACGCGGGCGGCGTCTCGGTGTGGTTCCTGCGCTGCGGTGCGGCGTCCGCGCCGGTCGCCATCCGCAGCGGGGCCCGGGACGCGGCGCCCGCCGCCGGAGCCGTACGCGCCGGCCCCTCGGGGTGGCCCACGGGCGGTACGGACCACACGGACGGCACGGCCCGGGGCGACCGGAGCGGCCGGACGGACGACGACGGCAGCACCGGGTGCGTGGGCCTGCCGGGCTCCGCCGGGTGGCCGGGGCGGCCGAACGGGCCCTGCTGATCGGCGAGTTCCTGAGGTACGGTCGTGGCGTTCCGCTCCCGTGCGGCGGCCGACTGGCGGCCGTCCCGCTCCGGTCCCTCGCCGCGCCGCAGCCGCGCGCTCACGTCGTGGACGGTGCCGAGCGACACGTCGGTCTCACGGGCGACCTGCCGCAGCGGCGCGTTCGGGTGCGCGGCGATGTACTCGGCGGCCCGCCGCCGGCCCTCGCCCGCGTCCACCGGACGCCTGCGGCCGTCCCGGCCGATGCGTTTGCCGTCGAGTGGCGTCGCCTCCCCCGTGCGGCCGCGCAGTGAGGCGATCGTCTTCGCGCTCAGACCGGTGATGCCCGCGATGGCGCGGTCGGACCAGTCGGGATGTGAGCTCAGGACGCGCTGGGCGCCGGCCACGCGGTCCGCTTTCGACAGCGGCAGACCGTGCGAGCCGTTCACCTTCATGGCGATGACGAGCGCCTCGGAGTTCGAGCAGTCGAGGAGGCGCGCCTTGATGGTGGTGTCGCCCCGGAGCCGCGCGGCCTCAAGCCGGTGCAGACCGTCGATGACGAGGTAGCCGTCCATCTTGACGAGAATGGGGGGGAGTTCCGCCGTACCCGCCGCGTCGACGAGCGACTGGATATGGGCGGCGTCCGTACCGCTCTGACGCAGGGACACCCCCGCCGACAGGGCGCTGAGGGGAACGTCGTGCGCGGGCAGTTTTTCGAAGTTCTTCAGATCGAGTTCACCGCGCCCCGACGAGTCGACGATCTCCGCTCTGGCGGAATTGAACGCGCTTGTCATCAAGACGGCTTGGGCACTGCTGTGAGCCATACTGTTCCCTCCCTCTCTGCTGCCGCTGTTCAGAGATTCGCAGAGCGGTCTTCAGCCGTAGTCGAGGAGAGGTGGACGCTTCCTGGAAACACGACACCGCGGGTGCCCGCCGGATCGGCGGGCACCCGCGGTGGGCGGGGAGATCAGGCGTCCCTGCGGCGCAGCAGCACCGCGGCGACGGCCAGCAGTGCGGCGGTCCACAGGGCGAGGACCCCGATTCCCTGCCAGGGCCCCAGCACGTCGCCGACGCGCGCCTGCTGCTGGGTCATCATGAAGCCGGCCTGAGTGGGCAGGTAGGCGTGGACGTACGTGCCGACCTTGCCGGGCAGCAGCGCCGCCATCGGCGTGAGCACCAGGACGAAACCGATGACACCGGTGATGCTCGCGGCCGTGTGCCGGATGATCGCCCCGACGGCGAGTGCGAACAGACCGAGCAGGGCCAGGTAGAGGCCGGTGCCCGCGACGGCCCGCAGGACGCCCGGGTCGCCGAGCGCGACCGGCGCCTTCTCCTCCAGGAGCGGCGCGCCGACGAGGAACGAGCCGAACGCGGTCACCTCGCCGACGACGAGGACCAGGAGACCGAAGACGGCGCCCTTGGCCGCGAGGACCGGGACGCGCTTCGGGACGGCGAGCAGGCTCGCGCGGATCATGCCCGTGGAGTACTCCGAGGCGATGACCATCACGCCGAGCACGCAGACCGCGAGCTGGCTGAGCAGGATGCCGCTGCCCAGGATGGTGCCGGTCGGGTCGAGCCGCATCTCGGCCTGCTGGGCCGGATCGGTCTTGTCCCAGTTCGCGACGCCCATCTGCATGAAAAGCGCGGTGAAGATCAGGGACACCACGACCAGGATGGCCAGCGACCAGACCGTGGAGCGCACCGAGCGGATCTTCGTCCACTCCGAGAGCATCAGCCGTCCGAAGCTCGGCCTGTGCTGCGTGCCGGCGGCGGAGGCCGAGACGGGGGCGGTCAGGGTGGTCACTTCGCACCTCCGGTGGCGGGCACGGCGGCGTCGTACTCGACGGCGTCCTTGGTCAGTTCCATGAAGGCGTCCTCCAGCGAGCCACGGCTGGTCGAGAGTTCGTGCAGGACCAGGCCGTCGGCGGCGGCGAGTTCGGCGATGCGGGGGGCCTCGAGACCGACGACGTTCAGGTCGCCCTCGACCTCGGTGACGGTGGCGCCCTCCGCCGTGAGCAGCGCGGAGAGCTTCTCCCGCTCGGGGGTCTTCACCAGGACCGACTGCTCGGTGCTGCGCTCGATGAACTCCTCGGTGGAGCAGTCGGCGACCAGCTGACCGCGGCCGATGACGATGAGGTGGTCGGCGGTGACGGCCATCTCGTTCATGAGGTGGCTGGAGACGAAGACGGCACGGCCCTCGGCCGCCAGCGACTTCATCAGGTTGCGGATCCAGAGGATGCCCTCCGGGTCCAGGCCGTTGACCGGCTCGTCCAGGATCAGCGCCGACGGGTTGCCGAGCAGCGCGGCGGCGATGCCGAGCCGCTGGCCCATGCCGAGGGAGAAGCCGCCCGCGCGCTTGCGCGCCACCGACCCCAGGCCGACCTGCTCGATGACCTCCTCGACCCGGCGCTTGCCGAAGCCCTGGGTCTGGGCGAGGCAGAGCAGGTGGTCGTAGGCGCTGCGGCCGGTGTGCACGGCCCGCGCCTCCAGGAGGGCGCCGACCACGCGCATCGGCTGCGCGAGGTCGCGGTAGGGCACACCGTTGATGGTGGCCTCACCCGAGTCGGGCCGGTCCAGGCCGAGGAGCAGCCGCATCGTGGTGGACTTGCCCGCGCCGTTGGGGCCCAGGAAGCCGGTGACCCGCCCGGGCTCGACCGTGAACGACAGGTCGTTCACGGCGGTCCTGTCGCCGTAGCGTTTCGTGATGTTCTTCGCCTCGATCATGGTCACCTCAGGTGAAGGGGCTGCGAGAGAAATCGGGAGACAAAAGGATCCCGACCCTGTGGTACCAGGACCAGCATTCCGTTCAGTAGTGCTCAGCCCCGGTCCGGGGTTGAACGCGGGCCATGGGTTCGCCCGCATGGATATTTTTTGGCGACAGGCCCGTCCCCGGGGACGTCTGTTTCGTCTGCTTCCTTTCCTCAGTTGAACCCGGAAACCCCAAGGGTGGTCATGAATTCAACCCCGAATGGCCCGGCGGAGGCGCCCCGGCGGCCCGTCATCGGGATCGTCGCGCGGACCGCGCCGGTCACGCTCCAGGGCTCCGATCTGGTCGTCAGCCTCGCACTTCAGGCTCATGTCGCCTACCTCGCCGAAGCAGGCTGCACCCCGCTGCTCCTGCCGCTGCTGCCCGGCGTCGAGGAGCTCGTCGGCCGGGTCGACGGCCTCCTCGTCCCGGGCGGGCCGGACATCGACCCGGCGCTGTACGGTGAGGCCGCGCACCCGGTCACCCGGGCCATGACCCCGGATGCCGACCGTGTCGAACTGGCCCTGGTCAGGGCGGCACTCGACGCCGAGCTGCCCGTCCTGGCCATCTGCCGCGGCATGCAACTGCTCAACGTGCTGCACGGAGGCTCGCTCCAGCAGCACCTTCCGGACGTCACCGGCCACGACGGACACCGTCCGGGCACGCCGTCCTTCACCCTCGGCCGCCACCCGCTCACGCTCCTGGCCGGCAGCCGTATCGCCGGCGTCCTCGACGAGGACGCGCCGGAGTCGGCCTGCCACCACCACCAGGCGGTGGGGCGGCTCGGCGACGGTCTCACCGTCACCGCGTGGGCGGCGGACGGGACCGTCGAGGCGGTCGAGGTGACGGGCCACCCCTTCGCCGTCGGGGTGCAATGGGAAGCCGGATACACGGCCGACCGGCGACTGCACCGCGCATTCGCCGAAGCCGCCGGTGCCACGCAGAAAATCGGCGTGCCGTCGGGAATTTCACACACTTGAGAAGTGGAAGCCCCTGGGGGCAAGCTTTTTTCCATCCCCATCAGAAGGAGAATCACAGATGTCGCCGCGGATGCCTAACCCGTCGCTGGTGGTCCCCGATGTCCTGCCCCCCATGCGGGCCCTGGTCAAGGCCATCAACAGTGTCGGTGTGCCGTTGCAGACGCTCGTTCTCATCCACCTGCGGGTGAGCCAGATCAACGGCCGTACGGTCCAGCTTCCCGTGAAGAAGCGCGAGTTCGAGGATGCCGGCGAGGAGGACTTCCGCCTGCCGCTGGTGGAGACCTGGAGGGAGCAGACCTGCTTCACCGACGCCGAGCGTTCGGTGCTCGCGCTGGCCGAGGCCGCCACACGGATCAACGACGTGAAGGACCCGGTCTCGGACGAGGTCTGGAACGAGGCCGCCAAGCACTGGGACGAGAAGCAGCTCGGTGCCGTGGTGCTCCACATCGGCCTGGTGAACCTCTGGAACCGCGTCAACGTCGCCACGAAGCAGGAGCCGGTCGACTGGCGTGTGAACCCCAAGACGTGGACCCCGATGACCACGCGGCTCGCCGCGAGCAAGTAATGGCCCGATCGGCCCGCAGCAGCACGAAGGCCCTGCCCGGTGGAGAACACCGTCGGACAGGGCCTTCGTGCTGTCGCGGGCCGTGGCGCGGCCGCCGGGGCCCCGGAGCGGAGCTCCGGGGCCCTTCTCGGGTCAGAACGCCCCCGTGCCCGCGGTGGTGAGGACCGCGAGCAGCGTACGCGCCTGCACGTTGACGTAACGGCTGTGTCCGGCGAGCCAGTTGAGCTGGCCCAGGGTCACCCAGTGGAAGCCGGGCGGCGCCTCGGCCGGCGTCGTCGCCTCGTCGGTCTCGACGATCAGATAGCGGCTCTCGGCGTTGAGGAACCGGCCGCCCTCCTCCGAATGGACCGTCGAGTAACGGATCCGTTCGGGAGCGACGTCCAGCATCAGGTCGAGGAACGGCGGCCGCTGCCCGGCCGGCAGATGCGCGTAGTTCGACGGAACGTACTGCACGGTCGGCGCGAGCTCCACGGCGTCGAGGAATCCGCCCTCCACGCGGGCGTGCACGAGGACGTGCGGGACGCCGTCGAACACGCGGTACGCGAAGGCGACCAGGCCGGGACCGACCGGCTCGATGATCGGCTGGGTCCAGCCGCGGACCTCACGGCCGGCGCCCTCCACGGAGACCGCCACGACCCGGAAGAACCGTTCGTCCTCGCGGCGGATGGAGTGGGTGTCCCGCCGCCAGCCGGAGATCTCCCGCAGCGGCATACGGCGGGCGCGGACGTCCTGGCGGGCCCGCTCGCCGGTGAACCAGGTGAGCAGCTCGCCGTCGGAGGACAGCGCGCCGTCCTCCTCGGGGGCCATGGGGGCACTCGCGAGGACGGTGCGCGCGTCCATGTTCACCACGTTGTCCAGGGCGAGGAGCTCCACGATCTGGCCGAGGGTCAGCCAGGCGAAGTCGTCGTGGACGGGGACGGAAGTACCGGCGTCGACCTCGACGATCATGTTCCGGTTGCGCTTCCGGTAGAACCAGGCGCCGTGCTCGGACTGGAGGACGTCGGTGAGCACCCGGTCCCGGTCGGGCTCCAGGAAGTGCTCCAGGTACTTCACGGCCGCGCCGCCGTGGGCCTTGGTGTAGTTGCTGCGGGTGGCCTGCACGGTGGGGGAGAGCTGCACCAGGTTGGGGTTGCCGGGCTCCATCTTGGCCTGCATGAGGAAGTGGAGGACCCCGTCGAACTCCTTGGCCAGGATGCCGAGGATGCCGATCTCCGGCTGGACGATGATCGGCTGCTGCCATGAGCCGTCCGGTCGGGTGACGTCCAGGCCCTCGACGGTGAAGAACGCCCCGCTGCTGTGCCGCAGGTTGCCGGTGTCCGGTGCGAAGGACCAGTTGTCGAGCCCGGCGAAGGGGATCCGCCGGATCTCGGTGCCGCAGGTGACCCGGTGGAAGTCGAGCCACTCCAGGACCTCGGCGGTCGTGCGGTGGGCGCCCCGCGTCGTCGCGGCCGAGCGGGCGAGCCGTTCGGTGGTTCCGGCGCGCGAGCGCGGGACGAGCCGGGTCCGGGTGCTCATGCCCGGCCCCCGCTCGCCTTGACCGGCTTCCACCACTGCGGGTTGTCCCGGTACCAGGCGACGGTCTCCGCGAGGCCGCGGTCGAAGGAGGTGAGGGGCCGGTGGCCGAGCTCTTCCTCGATCTTGGACTGGTCGAGGGCGTAGCGGCGGTCGTGCCCCTTGCGGTCGGTGACGTGGTCGATCATGTCGGGGCTCACGCCGCAGAGTTCGACGAGCCGGTGGGCGAGCGTCAGGTTCGGCACGGCCGATCCGGAGCCTATGTTGTACGCCTCGCCGGCCCGGCCGTCGGTCAGGACGCGCTGCACGGCACGGCAGTGGTCGTCGACGTGCAGCCACTCGCGGATCTGCTGCCCGTCCCCGTACACGGGGATGCGGCGGCCTTCGAGAAGGTTGGTGACCGCGAGCGGAATGAACTTCTCGGGGTGCTGGTACGGCCCGTAGTTGTTGGAGCAGCGGGTGACCGAGACGTTCAGCCGGTGGGTGCGGAAATAGGCGAGCGCGATGAGGTCGGAGGACGCCTTGGAGGCCGCGTACGGGGAGTTGGGGAGGAGCGGGGACTCCTCGGTCCAGAAACCCTCGTCGATGGAGCCGTACACCTCGTCCGTGGATATGTGCACGACCCGCCCGACACCGACCGCGAGGGCGGCCTCCATGACGGCCTGGGTGCCCTCCACGTTCGTGCGGACGAAGGCGGCACCGCTCTCGATGGAGCGGTCGACATGGCTCTCGGCCGCGAAGTGGACCACCGCGTCCTGGCCTTCGAGCACGCTGTGGAGCAGGTCGCGGTCGAGGATGTCGCCCCGGACGAAGGTGAGCCGCGGATGGGTGGCGGGGAGGTTCTCCCGGTTGCCGGCGTAGGTGAGCGCGTCGAGGACGGTGACGTGCGCGTCCTCGTATCCCGGGTATCCCCCGTCGAGCATGGTCCGTACGTAGTGGGAGCCGATGAAGCCGGCGCCGCCGGTGACGAGGATTCTCATGAGATCACGTCGCAGTCGGAGTTCCACGGTCGAAACATGTTCCTGTGCCCTTTGCGGTGAGGGGATGGGGTGCCGTGCGATGCACGCTAGGAAACTGCCCGAACAGGGGCATCTTTCAGATTGCCGGTTCAACCGCTGAACACCCGACATAGGCCGCCAGGTGTTCACCGGTCAGCGTGGGGCGGCCGGCGACGAGCTCGGCCGGGGTGCCCTCGAAGACGATCCGGCCGCCGTCCTGGCCGGCGCCGGGGCCGACGTCGACGATCCAGTCGGCGTGTGCCATCACGGCCTGGTGGTGCTCGACGACGATGACGGACTTGCCGGCGTCCACGAGCCGGTCGAGGAGCTGGAGCAGTCGTTCCACGTCGGCGAGGTGGAGTCCGGAGGTCGGCTCGTCCAGGACGATCACCCCGCCCTTCTCGCCCAGGTGCGTGGCGAGCTTCAGCCGCTGCCGCTCACCGCCGGAGAGGGTGGTGAGCGGCCGGCCGATGGAGAGATGGCCGAGGCCGACGTCGGAGAGGCGCTGGAGGACGCGGTGGGCGGCGGGGACGCGGGTGTCGCCCGCGCCGAAGAACTCCAGGGCCTCGTGGACCGGCATCGCGAGGACCTCGCTGATGTCGAGGCCGCCGAAGAGGTGCTCCAGGACGGAGCCGTCGAAGCGCCGCCCCTCGCAGTCCTCACAGGTGATGGCGGTGCCGGCCGTCATCGCGAGATCGGTGTGCAGGACGCCGATGCCGTTGCAGGTGGGGCAGGCCCCCTCGGAGTTGGCGCTGAAAAGCCCCGGCCGTACGCCGTTGGCCTTCGCGAAGGCCGTACGGATCGGGTCGAGGAGACCGGTGTACGTGGCGGGGTTGCTGCGCCGGGAGCCCTTGATCGGCGACTGGTCGACGGCCACCACGCCGTCCCGGCGCGCCACCGAGCCGTGGACGAGAGAGCTCTTGCCGGAGCCGGCGACGCCGGTGACGACGCAGAGCACGCCGAGCGGCAGGTCGACGTCGACGTCCCGGAGGTTGTGGGTGGCGGCGCCGCGGATCTCCAGGTACCCCTTCGGCTTCCGTACGGTCTCCTTCGGGCGGACCCGGTCGTCGAGTCGGCGGCTGGTCGGGGTGCCGCTCGCGCGGAGCCCGTCGAGGGTGCCCGTGTACAGCACCTGGCCGCCGTCGGCGCCGGCGCCGGGGCCGAGGTCGACGACGTGGTCGGCGATGGCGATGACCTCCGGCTTGTGCTCGACGACGAGGACGGTGTTGCCCTTGTCGCGCAGCCGGAGCAGCAGTTCGTTCATGCCGGCGATGTCGTGCGGGTGCAGGCCGGTGGTCGGCTCGTCGAAGACGTACGTGGTGTCGGTGAGCGCGGAGCCGAGGTGGCGGATCATTTTCACGCGCTGGCCCTCGCCGCCCGACAGGGTGCCGACGGGCCGCTCCAGGGAGAGGTAGCCGAGTCCGATCTCCACGAACGACTCCAGGGTGTGGAGCAGGGAGGCGAGCAGTGGCGCGACCGAGGGCTCGTCGAGGCCGCGCACCCAGGCGGCGAGGTCCCTGATCTCCATCGCACAGGCGTCGGCCATCGAGATCCCGTGGATCTTCGAGGACCTGGCCTCGGCGGAGAGCCGGGTGCCCGCGCAGTCGGGACAGGTGGTGAAGGCGACGGCCCGGTCGACGAAGGCCCGGATGTGCGGCTGGAGCGATTCCCGGTCCTTGGACAGCATCGACTTCCGGATCTTCGGCAGGAGGCCCTCGTAGGTGAGGTTGACCCCGTCGACCTTCACCTTGCGGGGCTCGCCGTGGAGGAACTCGCGCATCTCCCGCTCGGAGAAGTCACGGATGGGCTTGCGCGGGTCGAGGACGCCGGACTCGGCGTAGACGCGGGTGGTCCAGAAGCTGTCCTGCTTCCAGCCGGGGATCGTGAACGCGCCGTCGCCGATCGCGCGCGTGTCGTCGTACAGCTGGGCGAGGTCGATGTCGGAGACGGTGCCGCGGCCTTCGCAGCGGGGGCACATCCCGCCGTGGTAGACGGCCTTGCGGACGACGATCCGTCTGCCGCCGGCCTTGTCGACGTTCATGGCACCGCTCGCCGTGCGGCGCGGGACGTTGAAGGCGAAGGCGCTGGGCGGGCCGACGTGAGGGGTGCCGAGCCGGCTGAAGAGCACGCGCAGCATGGCGTTGGCGTCGGTGACGGTGCCGACGGTGGAGCGGGGGTCGGAGCCCAGGCGCCGCTGGTCGACGACGATCGCGGTGGTCAGCCCTTCGAGGACGTCGACCTCGGGGCGGGGAGGCGTCGGCATGAAGCCCTGGACGAAGGCGCTGTACGTCTCGTCGACCAGCCGCCGCGACTCGGCGGCGATCGTGCCGAACACCAGGGAGCTCTTGCCGGAGCCGGAGACGCCGGTGAAGACCGTCAGCTGGTGCTTGGGGATCTCGACGTCGACGTCCTTGAGGTTGTTGACGCGCGCGCCGTGCACCCGGATCCGGTCGTGGCGGCGGACGGAGGCGGAATCCTGGCTCATGGGTCTCCCTCGCTGAGGACGGGCCGCGGTCGCCCGGCCCGTCCGGCGAGGGTGCCGTGGCGCGCTCGACGCCCGCTCGCATACGGCTCGAGCCCCGCTCGGGGAAAAAGCCGAGTGGGGCCCGAGTGGGATTCAAGCCGGATGCGAGAGGGACTGGAGGAGGGCGAGAGCCGGATTCGAGCGAGAATGGAGAAGGAATCGAAAAGGAATTGAGAAGGTCTCGCCTCAGCTGTCCTGGAGCAGCCCGAGAACGTTGCCGTCGGCGTCCGTGACGGTCGCGACGAGGCGGCCGCCGCCGACGTCGGCGACCGGGTTCTGGACGGTGGCACCCGCCGCGGTCACCTCCGCGAGCTTCGCCTCGATGTCCGGCACGTGCCAGTACGCGACCGGTGCGGACATGCCCTGCGTACCGGCGCCCGGCACCAGGCCGATGTGCTGACCTGCGATGTCGTAGCCGATGTAGAAGTCGGAGACGGTCTGCGGCTCGGTGCCGAGCAGGGCGGTGTACACGCCCTTGGCCGCCGTGAGGTCCTTGACGGGGTGCAGGACGGTCTTGATTCCCTGTACGGAAGAGTCGGCCATGATTACTCATTACTCCTGGGGTCGGGTTCTCCTGTTCGCATGCTAAGGAGATCCACTGTTGCGGCGCTTCTCCGATCGTGCTCGGTTCCAGTGGGATTCCAGCCAGCGTTGACCTGAAATAGAGGTCCCGTTGTCAGGCTGCGAGCGCGTTGTATTCAGAAGGGGAATCACGTGAAGAAGCTCGCATTGGTCACCACAGTGATCGTGACCGGTCTGGTGAGCCCGGCCCTCACCCCGGTCGCGGCGGCGGAGACCGCCGTCACGCCGACCGCCGGCACCATCGCATGGGCTCCGTGTCCGGAGACCGACCCGGTCCTCGGTCCCATGCTCAAGGGCCTGGACTGCGGCACGGTCGAGGTGCCGCTCGACTACGGCGACCCCGCCGGACAGAAGATCAAGCTCGCGCTGACCCGTGCCAAGCACACCGTCGCCGAGGCCGATTACAAGGGCGTCGTCATTCTCAACCGCGGCCAGTGGCCCGGAGGCATCGGCCGTGACCTGCCCACGCGTTACGCGAAGGGCACCACCGGCCTCGCCGCCGACGTCGGCGCCGCCTACGACTGGATCGGCTTCGACCCGCGTGGTGTGGGCGCCAGCGAGCCGGCCATCGTCTGCGACCCCTCCTACATCAACCCGGGCCAGGCCCAGCCGGACCCGGTCCCTGCCTCGTCGGCCGCCGAGCAGGCCTGGGCGGACCGCGCCAAGGCGTACGCCGAGAGCTGCGGCCAGCAGTACGGTGACGTGCTCAAGCACATGACCACCAAGGACGCCGCGCGCGACCTGGACCAGATGCGCATCGCCCTCGGCCAGGAGAAGATCACCTTCTTCGGCACCGACTGGGGCACCTACCTCGGCTCGGTCTACGCCACCCTGTACCCGAACCGGATCCAGCGGCTGCTCCTGGACAGCGTCGCCAGCCCGAGCGGCGTCGGCTTCCTGAACCAGTTCGGCAAGAACTTCACGTCGGAGCAGAACGCCGACCTGTTCTTCGCCTGGGTCGCCAAGTACGACAGCGTCTACCACCTGGGCACGACCGCCGCCCAGGTCGAAGCCAAGTACTACGAGGGCCAGGACAAGCTCCGTGCCGCGCCCGTCGACGGCAAGATAGGCCCGGCCGAGTGGGCCGACGTCTTCGAGCCGGTCGTCTACCGGCACTGGATCTGGCTGAACCGCGCGAAGATCCTCTCCGACTTCGTCGTCAACGACGACCCGACGTCGCTGAAGGCGAACTACTCGGACCCCGGCTTCCCGCACCAGAACCGCCACACCATGACCAACGCGGTCAACTGCACCGACGGACCCTGGCCGAAGGGCTGGGAGGCCCACAGCGCGGCCTACTCGTCCCAGTACGCCATCGGCCTCAAGTTCCTGACCTGGTCCAACGCCTGGTACACCGCGCCCTGCGCCTTCTGGCCCGTGCCGTCCCAGACGCCCGTCCAGGTCGGTAACAGCACGGTGGAAGTCCTCATCGTCCAGCCGCAGTTCGACGCCGCGCACGGCCTCATCGGCGCCTACCAGACGCGCTCGCTCTTCCCGAACTCCCGCCTCATCCTGGAGGTGGGCGGCCACAGTGTCGGCGCGGCCCTCTCCGCGAACAACAACACCTGTCTGAACAACCACGTCAGCAACTTCCTGAGGGACGGCACCCGGCCGCCCGCCAAGTGGGGCACCGACGCGACCTGCGCGGCGGCTCCGGACCCGGTGCCCACCGCCTGACCGGAACCCGGCCCAGGCGTCCGGCGGCCGACGGGGGCGGTGCCCCCGTCGGCCGCCGGGGTCGCCGTGCGGTGGCTCTCAGCGGCCGGCGGACGCGCCGGCCCGGTGGGCCGCCGCCCGATGAGCCAGGACCAGGTCCTCCAGCGTGCGCACCAGCTCGCTCGGCGTCGGCGTCGCGAGGACCTCCCGCTGCAGCCGCTGTGCGTTGGCCCGGAACGTCTCGTCCTCCAGAAGCCGCAGCAGCGCCTCGCGTACCGCGGGACCGTCGGCGTCCGAGGGCTTCATGGAGAGCCCCGCGCCCGTCCGCTCCAGGCACCGGAGCTTCAGCGGCGCGTCGAACGCCCGGCTGACGAGCAGTTGCGGCACCCCGGACCGCAGCGTGCAGCCGAACGACCAGGTCCCGCCGTGGTGCACCATCGCCGAGCAGCTCGGCAGCACCTCCGAGAGCGGTACGGACTCCACGAGACGGGTGTTGGCCGGGACACGGCTCAACTCCTCCTGGGACTTCCGGGGCAGCGTGAGCACCAGCTCGATGTCCAGGTCACCCACGGAGTCGAGGATCTCCTGGATCCGTTCGACCGGCAGCAGCTGGCGCACCGGACCGTCGTTGACGCTGTCGCCGAAGGTCATCAGGACACGGGGCGCGCGAGGCGGTTCCGTGACCCAGCGGGGCACGACGGTGGGTCCGTTGTAGGGGACGAACTGCATGGGGATCGTCGTCGGCCGCGGATCGGGCCGGAACGCGGAGGGGAGCGGGTCGATCGTGAACTGGCCGTTCACCAGGTCCTCGGAGAACTCGCCGCCGTACTTCTCCACCCACTCCGTCAGCCACTCCTGAAGACGGTCGGTCCGGTCGTGCTCCGGCTGCCGCGCCTTGGCGTGCAGGAAGTCCTCCCGCATCCGGGTGTAGACGTCGACCGAGTACAGCACCCGGGCGTGGACCGCGCCCACGGCGGCGGCGGCGATCGCGCCGGCGAAGGCCTTCGCACCCCACAGCACCAGGTCGGGCTTCCACTCCAGGGCCAGCTCGACCACGTCCTCCATCATGGAGTCGTTCGACCTGCGGGCCTGCGGCAGCACCAGGTCGTCGAAGACCCGTGTGACCTGCTCCCAGCCCAACCGCTCGCGGTCGGGCCGTACGTCGAAGAGCGGGTCGAGGCCCCCCGCCCCGGCGGGTCCGCGACCCGGCACCGGCGGGGCGGCCCTGCGTTCCCGCTGCTGGCGCCGGTCGCCGGCCTCCTGCTCCTGCGCGGTCTCGCCGGGCCCCGCGCCCACCCCGGTGAGACCTGCGCCGGTCACCGCGTCGAGGAGGTTGGGCCACCCGGCCACCCGTACCTCGTGCCCGGCGGTCTGCAGGGACCAGGCGAGCGGCACCAGGTTGAAGAGATGGGTCTTCCACGGGAACGGGACGACGAGAACGCGCACGACGGATTCCTTCGGTCAGGGGAAGCGGGGCGAGCGGACGTCCCGCGTGTCGGTCCCTGCCATCCTGATCACGCGTCGGGTACGGCACTTCTCCGAGTTTGCCGGCCGGCGCCGGTTGCGGCGGTGACCGCGAGCGTGGTGACGACGACCGCGAGGACGGCCGGCACGGGACCCGCCAGATCGCTCAGCGCGCCCATGACCAGGATCGACACGGCCACGCCCGAGGGCAGCAGCGTCGCCCGCAGCGTCACCACCGAGGACAGTTCCTCGTCCGATGCGGCCGCGAGGAGCCGGTTGTTGTAGTGCACGAAGGCAAGCTCGAAGAGCACGAGGAAGACCGCGTACAGCGCCAGCGTCGGGACGGTGCTCGCCGCCAGCACCGCCGCGAGCAGGGGCGCCATCGGCAGCACCAGCCATACGGTCGAGGGCGCGTGGCCCAGATACCGCTGGGCCGGCAGGGCGGCGAGCGAACCGCCGAAGACCGCGACGGCCGAGACCGCGACGAACACACCGACGAGCCGGGTGTCGCCGTCGAGGAGACGCAACGGGATCACGGTGACGGCCACGGTGTGGAAGCCCTGCCAGAACGCCACCAGAAGGAAGCGGACGAACAGGCGGCGGACCACCGGGTCCTCCACCCGCAGCCGCGCCCCGGCCTCGGACTTCGCCGGTGACGCGGCGCTCTCCCCGGCCGCCCTTGCCACGGACGGCAGCGCCCAGGCGAGGAGCGCGGAGAGCGCGAGCGTCGCCGCGTTCAGCGCGATCAGTTCGCGTGGCGAGAGCACCGAGGAGGCCGGTCCGGCGAGCGCGGCGCCCACGCTGACCCCGGTCAACTTGCCGATCTCGGCGTAGGTGTTGGCCCGGTCGAGCCGCTCCTTCGGTACCGTGCCGCGCAGCACCACCGAGGTGGCCGAGCGGGTCACCGTCTCGAAGAAGCCGCGGGCGACGACCAGGCAGGTGGCGACCGCGAGCAGCGCGCCGCCGGGCACGGCCAGGGCCGCCGCCGTGAGCAGCAGGCTCGCCGCCTCGGCGACGCGGACGAGCCGCTCCGGGGCGTGGCCGGCGAGCAGCCGGTTGAGCGGCGCGGCGAGCAGCAGCGCCGGTAGCCAGGGGGCGCTCAGGACGACGCCGGCGAGCAGTCCCGAGCCGGTGACGGAGCCGATGTGGGTGGACAGGCTCACAAGGAGCAGAAAACTCCCTGATGTGTTGACGAACAGCAGGGAGGGAATGCACAGAGGTGAGCGTGCATATGTGCGCAAAAATGTCATCAGAAGTCCTCCAGAGGCTGGAGGATGCCAGAGGCGAAAGGATTTCTACGAGCGGGTCGGATGTCTATCGTTGAACATATGACAACAGCCGTCCAGGATCTTCCTGGTAACCCCTGCATCGTGATGGTCGACGCCTATGCGGGCGTCCGTTCGCTCGTTCTCGAATTCCTTCGGCAAGGATGTTCCGTCGTCCGTGTCCAGAGCACGCGCGAGACCCCGTACGTCTACCGGTCGGCTCCTTATGTCCCCGAGGATTTCGTCGCCGACATCACCCACGAAGGCGATGTCGCCGCCACCGCGAAGGCGGTCGCGGAGTTCGCCCCGGTCGCCGTCGTCTCCGGAGGCGAGATCGGCGTCGAACTCGCCGACCTGCTCGCCGACCACCTCGGACTGCCCGGCAACGGCACCGCCCTCAGCGCGGCCCGCCGCGACAAGCACCTCATGGTCGAGACGATCCGCGCCGCCGGACTGCGGGCCGCCCGCCAGCTGTTCGCCACCGATGCCGAGGAGCTCGCCGCCTGGCACCGCGAGCTCGGCGGCCGGGTCGTCGTGAAGCCGCCGCGCGGCGCCGGCAGCCAGGGCGTCACCTTCTGCGACACCCCCGAGGAGTCGGTCGCCGCCTTCCGCCTCCTCGCCGACGCCGACGACGTCTTCTCCCAGCCCAACAACGGGGCCGTCGCCCAGGAATACCTCGCCGGCACCGAGTACATGGTCAACACCGTCAGCCGCGACGGCCGCCACCACGTGTGCGACGTCTGGCGCACCGACCGCGCCAGTCGCAACGGCGTCGTCGACCTCTGCGACGCGCTCTCCCTCATCGACTCCGGCAGCCGGGTCGTCGCCCCCCTCGCCGACTACGCCTTCCGCGTCCTCGACGCCCTCGGCATCCGGCACGGCCCCGCCCACCTGGAGATCCGGATGACTCCGACCGGGCCCTGCCTGGTGGAGGTCGGCGCCCGGATCGCGGGCGGCGGCATCCCCGCCGCCGCGGGCCTCGGCATCGGCGAGTCCCAGCTGGAGTGGACCGTCGACGCCTTCCTGCGGCCCGAGCGCTTCCACGAGCGGGCCGGCACCCCGTACGGGATCCGCCGGTACGCCGCCATCTACGGCATGGTCTCGCCCGTCGAGGGTGTGCTCCGCGCGTACCGGGGGATCGAGGAGATCGAGCGTCTGGAGAGCCTCCACACCCTGACGCCCCTGGTCCGGCCGGGCCAGGGGATCCGGCGGACCGTCGACGATCTCACGTACCCGGTCATCGTGACGCTGCTGCACGAGCTCGACGAGGTCGTGCGGCGCGACCTCAACACCATCCGGCACCTCGACGGCACCGGGTTCTACGCCCTCGACGGGGCCGCGACCGGCTCCTGAGGAGCGTTCGACCGCCGCCCCGCCGCAGTCGAACGTCACACCGGGGCGGCGGCCGGCTCCATCCGTGTCCAGGCCGGGCGCGGCACCCGGTACACGAAGCTGACGGCCGTACGCGGCTCCGAGGCCGTCGTGTTGGGCGCCGAGCGGTGCAGCACCATGCCGTCGAACATCACGGCCGAGCCCGGCTCCAGCGGCATCGCGACCGGATCGGCCGTACGCGGCAGGTGCTCGTCCGCCACGTGCGGCTCCACCGCGCGCCGCAGCGGCGCCTCGCCCGGCAGCCGCTCCCGGTCCCCGGTGTGCGGGAACAGCCCGAGGACGTGCGAGCCAGGAAGGAACTCCAGGCAGCCGTTGTACGGGGTGGCCCGCTCCAGGGCGATCCAGACCGTCACGATGCCGTGCTCCCCGGCGGCGAACCCGGGCGGCGCGAACGCCATGTCCTGGTGCCAGGGCTTCGCCGAGCCCACCGCCGGCGGCTTCGCCCACAGGAACGAGTTGACCAGCGTGCCCGTCGTGCCCGACGCCGCCCGCACCGGTCCCTCGGCCAGGCCGAGGGACCGCTGCACGGCTTCGAACGCCGGCTCGTGCACATGGATGCGGTCCACCGACCGCAGCACGCCGGGCAGCGCGCCCGACCCCTGCTGCCAGGCCGCCCAGCCGCCGATGCCCGGCGCCTCCAGGACGAAGTCCCCGCTGGAGGCCGTGCGGTCGCGGGCCGCTTCCTCGAGACGGCCCACCGCGCTCCGCAGCTCGGCCAGCTCCGCGCCGCCGACGAGCCCGGGCAGCCGTACGACCCCGTTCTCCCGCATCTCGCGGCCATAGGTGTCCGCCATTCTTCCTCCCTTTCTCCGGTTCGGATGGCCGCGAACCTACCCGGACGATTCGGGCGGTGTTCATGTTCAACCGCTGATATTCCGTGGCTGTTGTCGCCCGCTTCGGCGTCCGCGTAAGGTCCTCGGCCATGAGGTCGACCGGACCCATGAATTCTCGACAGGAAGGAGTGACCCATGAGCGACCGTGATTTCATCGAGACCCGTGACGCGCAGCAGGAGACCAGCAAGTGGTAATTCGCTGACGCAGCGAATTGCGCATGCATGACGCGTACCGCGCCGCCCGTACGGAACTCGGTTCCGTACGGGCGGCACGTCGTCAGAGAGAGGTTGAAGTGGTAGGAAATCGCGTTTCGCAGGTCATTGACATTCCCGCCGACATGCTGGTGATCGACGACTCCACCGACGACCGCTACTGGGCGTCGGTCGAACGCGTCGTCGCCCTGGCCGGCGAGAAGGGCCGTACCACCGACGGCATCCCGCTCCTCGCGAGCATCGCCGTCTCGCACCCCGAGTGGCCCGTCCGCGCCGGCGCCGTCCGGCTCCTCGCCACACACCACTCGGGCGACGAGGCCGCCGACACCGCCGTGGCCGCCGCCACCCACGACACCGTCGACTGGGTCGCGTTCACCGCGCTCAAGGTCATCACCGAGCACCGCATCGACGCCGCCGTCCCGGACCTCATCCGGATCTCCGGCTGGCCCAGCAACTTCACCCGCCCCGACTGGGCCCGCAAGCCCGTCGGCTGCGGCGCCGCACTCACCAAGCGCGCCCTCATCGCCGTCTTCGGCACCAAGGACCCCGTCGAGCTGCGCCGCCTGGAGGACGAGTACTTCTCCGAGATGCGGTCCAGGATCGCCGCCGCCCGCAAGCGTGCCCGCCGTCACGAGGACGTCGTCCTCGTCCCCGCCGGCCCCGCGATCATCGGCGCCGACGAGCAGCCCGACGCCTTCCGCATGGCCCAGGACGACACCGTCCTGCGCGCCGTCGACGTGCCCGCGTTCCTCATCGACCGGACCACCGTCACCAACGCCCGCTACCGCGAGTTCCTCGAAGAGGTCGGCGACTCCGGCGAGTTCGACCACCCCGACCAGCCGCTGGAGCGCTCGCACCGCCCCGCCCACTGGCACGATCCGCGTTTCAACGCCCCGGACATGCCCGTCGTCGGCATCGACTGGTACGACGCGTACGCCTTCGCCGCCTGGGCCGGCGGCATGCTTCCCAGCGAGGTCCAGTGGGAGAAGGCCGCCCGAGGCGTCGACGGCCGCCGCTTCCCCTGGGGCGACGACTGGGACCCCGAGCGCGTCAACTACGTGGAGCTGTCCTTCGGTCAGGCCGTCGCCGACCTGGACTCCCTCGAAGCGCTCCTCGTCACCGTCGAGCAGGGCGAGAACCCGGCCCACCCCGTGCTCGCCGCCGACGCGCTGCCCGAGGGCGCCAGCCCCTACGGTGTCCTCCAGATGTCCGGCAACGTCTGGGAGCTCACCCGCACCAACTTCTACACCGGCGAGGACATGGACCCCTTCTTCAAGGGCCGCCACCCGCTGGACTTCATGAACCGCAAGGAAGCCTTCCACGTGCTGCGCGGCGGCACGTTCACCTCCCCGCCGGCCTGCCTCACCACCTTCTACCGGGGCAAGGACCTCATCACCGACCGGCACATGGAGGTCGGCTTCCGCTGCGTGTACGAGGCGGACGACTGATGCGCCTCACCTCCCTCGGCCACGCCGCCGTCCTCGTCGAGACGGGCCAGGAGCGGATCCTCTTCGACCCGTGGCTGACCCAGCGCCTCGACCGCTTCTGGGAGCACCACCCGCCCCTGGAGGACGACCTCGTCCGCAGGGTCCTCGACGAGGGCGTCGACTGCGTGGTCCTCAGCCACCATCACTTCGACCACCACCACTACCCCTCCCTCGGCCTCCTCGTGGACGGCGCCGACGTCGACTTCGACGACAGCCCCCGCCAGAGCACCGGCGTCACCTGCTTCTACCCGGCCGGCCCCGTGCCGCCCACGCTGACCGCCTCCGGCCTCGGCCACCAGGCGATCTCCTGGACCCTGCGCCGCCTCGGCTTCGAGCGGCTGTGCCCGGTGCGGCCCGGTGACACCGTCACCCTCGGCGGGGCGACCCTGCGGACCTTCCCGTCCGCCGTCTCCTTCCCCGAGATGAGCGTGCTCGTCGAGACCGCGGACGCGGCCGTCATGATCTGCGGTGACGCGCTCCTGCACGAGGCGACCGTCGAGGCCTTCCGGCGCGAGGACGCGCCGAGACTCGACCTCGCGCTCGTCCCCACGCACAGCATCTCGCCGCCCGGCGTCCTCACCGAGCGCCGCCCGCTCACCGACCCGGAGGGTGTCCGCGCCCGCGCCGTCGCCAACTTCGACCGGTACGTGGACTCCCTGCCGGCCGCCCTGACCGTGCCGTCCTCCTTCGGCTGGCGCGTCAGCGGCGACACCGACCGCGACTACGACTGGTGCAACCGCACCATGTTCCCGTTCACCCCGGCCGAGGCCCTCGCACGCCTCACCGAGCGGGGCCGGGCCGGCCTCCTGTGGGGCCCCGGCCAGGTCCTGGAGGTCGGCGGAGGGAAGGCCGGCCTCGTCGACGGGCCGACCGCCCCCGACGCGTACGACTTCGACGAGGTCTACGCCGCCGTCCGGCTCGACCCGGAGACGCCGGTCCCGGCCTTCGACCCCTCCCTCGACCGCTACGGCAGGCAGACCCGGTCCGCCGAGGAGCTGCTCCGCGAACTCCTCGACCTGCTCGTCGCCACCGACTACTGGTACCGGGCACTCGACGACGGCGCCGGACGGCACGTCGTCTCCCTGTACGAGGACAGCGGCGACGAGACCTCCTACCTCCTCGACCCGGTCGCCGGCCGGGTGACGAAGCTCGGCGCGGGCCCCGCCCGCTCCCACGTCACCCACGCCGAGGGCTGGACCGAGATGGCCGCGAGCACCCTGGAGGCCATGCTCGGCGCCGACCTCCTCTTCGGCAGCTCCTTCGGCCTGTGGGCGAGCGACGGCGTCCTGCTGTCCGCCGTCTTCCACCACCCCTCGTACTACACCCGCCACGTCGAGCGGGAGCTCCGGGAGGCGAGCCGGTCGTGAGCGACTTCCCCGAGACCGTGGTCTTCGAGCACGAGAGCGACTGCCTGCGCGGCAACCCGCTGGGCGACCCGCACACACGCCGGGTCGAGGTGCACCTGCCGCCCGGGTACGACGGCGTCCGCCCGTTCCCCGTCGTCTACTGGCTGCCCGGCTTCGGCGCCCACCCCAGCCTCGCCGGCAGGGCCCTCGCCTTCGGAACCACCGTCGCCGACCGGCTCCGCACGGCCATGGGCGACGGCCGGGTGCCGCCCGCCCTGCTCGTCGTCCCCGACGGCACCACCTCCTACGGCGGCTCCCAGTACATCGACTCCGCCTCCTCCGGCCGTTACGCCGGATACCTCGCCGAGATCGTCGCGGCGGTCGACCGGCGGTTCGCCACCCGCCCCGAGCCGCGCTGGCGCGCGATCGGCGGCAAGTCCAGCGGCGGTTACGGCGCGCTGATCGCCGGCATGACCTCCGACCTCTTCGGCTCGGTCGTCGCCTGCTCGCCCGACGCCGGCTTCGAGCACAGCTACCTGCCGCTCCTGCCGCGCACCCTCGACACCGTCCGGGCCGCCGGCGGTGTGGACGCGCTGCTCGCCCGCCGCGCCACCGGCCCCGTCGACGTGCCGTTCATGGTCGCCATGAGCATCATCGCCATGGGCATGTGCTACGCCGAGGACGCCCGGACCAGCCCGTCCGACGCGCTGCCCTGCGACCCCGGGACCGGTGTCTTCCGCGACGAGGTCTGGCAGCGCTGGCTCGCCCACGACCCCGTACGCATGCTGGACGAGCACGCCGAGGCGCTCACCCGCCTCGACCACCTCCACCTCAGCGTCGGCGAACGCGACGAGTACGGCATGCACTGGGGCGCCCGTGCCCTGCACGCCGCCCTCGACGCCCACGGCGTCCCGCACCACTACAGGGAGCACGAGGGCGGCCACCACGGCATCGAGCACGTCTTCACCGACGCCCTCGCCGGCCTGTGGCGCGTCTGGTCCGAGAGGACGGTCGGCACATGTGCGGTATAGCGGGCTTCGTCAGCCTCGACGGCCGGCGCGACGCCGCCTGGCTCGACGCCCTGGGCCGCACCATGACCGAGGCGATGGCCCACCGCGGCGAGAGCTCCTGCGCCCCGTACGTCTCCGAGTGCGGCACGGTCATGCTGTGCGCCACCCGACTCGCGATCCGCGACCGCTCCCACGCGGGCGACCAGCCCATGGCCGACCCCACCGGACGGATCGTCCTCGTCCACAACGGCGAGGTGTACGGCTCGCGTTCGCCGGCACCGCCGCTCTGGCCGCGCCGCACCACCTGCGACACCGAGTTCGTCCTCCAGCAGGTGTGCCGCGAGGACGAGCCCGGCCAGGCGCTGCGGCCCCTCGACGGCATGTTCGCGCTCGCCTGGCACGACACCACCACCGGCCGGGTCGTCCTCGCCCGTGACCACTTCGGCGTCAAGCCGCTCTTCTACGCCCACGTCGACGGCGGCCTGATCTTCGCCTCCGAACAGGGCGTGCTGCTCCGCACCGGCCTCGTCGAGGCCGAGGTGGAGCCCGAGGAGTTCGTGCTGCGCTCCTGGATCCGGATGGACGCGGCCGACGACCACACCTGGCTGCGCGGGGTCCGGTCGCTCCAGCCCGCCGAGTACCTGGTCGTCGACCGGCCGCGGCTGCGTACCCACCGCTACTGGAAACCGTCCCCCGTCGACGATCCCATCGAGGCCGACGAGATCAGGGCGGCCTTCGACCGGGCGATCGAACAGCGCTCCGTCTCCGACGTACCGCGCGCGGCCGTTCTCAGCGGCGGCGTCGACAGCACCGCGATCGTCGCCGGCCTCACCGCGCGGGGCATCCCGCTCGACGGCTATGTGCTCCGCTACCAGGACGGCATCGGCGGCTCCGGCGACGACGTCACGTACGCCACCGGCGTCGCCGAACACCTCGGCGTCCCGCTGACGGTCTGCGACCTCGACCGGAACACGGCCGCCGGACTCGTTCCCCTCCTGCCCACCCGGCTGATGCGCCCGCTGCTGCACGGTGCCGAACTCGCCATGCACCACCTGTACGGCACGATCGCCGCCGACAGGAACGTGGTCGTCTACTCCGGGCACGGCGCCGACGAGCTCTGGGGCTACCAGGACGGCCGCTACTTCCCCGTCGTCGACCCGTACGCGCCCACCTACATCCATGGCCGGCACTACCTCACCCACCGGCTGCACGCCGACGAACGGCCGGTGTGGGCCCGGCTCGTCACCTGGATGGCCCAGGAACTCGGCGTCGACATGAACGAGGTCGCCGACCGGGTCTGGGCACGCACGATGGACGAGTACCGGGCCATCAAGACGGCGTCCCCGCTCAAGCGCGGCCGGCACCACCTCATGCGGCGCTTCCTCGTGTACGTCAACGACATGGTCGACGTCACCTCGGCGACCTACACCCTGGAGGACCGGCCCGTCTTCCAGGACGTCGCCCTCGCCGAGCTGGCCTTCCGCTGCCCCGAGCACCTGAAGGACTCCAACAGGCCCGGCACCCACAAGGGCCTCCTGAAGGACGCCCTCGGCGACCTGCTGCCGGAGCCCGTGCGGCACCGCCGCAAGCAGGGCTTCCCCAGCCCCGCCGACCCGGGCTACGTCCGTCGGCTGACCGAACTCGCCGAGGACCTGGGCAGCCCCTTCGGACTGCCGTCCCTCCCGGCCGGAATCCGGGCCGAACTCGGCGTCGGCGAATGGATGTTCCTGGCCTCCACCTCCGCCTGGCTCGGCCACCTCGCGGAGTTCAGAACCGAATCGAGGAGTCATGGTGAGCAGTTCCGTCCCGCACTGGCGCCCGCGGGTCCTGGCGAGCGCGTCCGGCCTTGACCCGGTCCCCCCGGCCATCGAGGAGGAGCGGGCCCAGGAGTGGTGCCCCTTCGTGCTGTGGCGGCCCACCGCCCTGCCCGAGGGCTGCGACACCTCCGTCGGGACCCTCCGCCGCGAGGCGCCCCCCGGCCGCGTCGCGGCCGAGGGCCGCAGCCCCTGGAGCGACGCCAACCCCGCCGGGTACCGCACCGAGATCTCCGGTGGCGGGCGGCGGCTGCGCCTGAAGCAGTTCCTGTACGACTGGGCCTTCCCCGCCGCCGACCACCCCTGCCTGTGGGGCGGCGAGACCCGGCCGTACGAGATCGGCGACGGCCGGGTGGCCTGGCTCGGCACCGACTACATGGAGCACCGGGCCGGCAGTGCCCGCCTCGCCGGTACGACTGTCGAACTCTCCGTGCTGGAAGGCGAGTTCACCGACGAAGAGCTGGTCGCCCTCTACTCCGGACTGCGCCCCGCCGTACCCGGGGCGGTGCCGCGCGTCCTCGCCACGCCGTTCTCGGAGCTGAGCTACTGGGCCCGGCACCCGGCCGAGATGGTCTCCGTGCCCACCGGCCCGTACCACTTCCACCGGCGCGGCAAGGAGCACGAGGGCGACTGGATCCCCTCGGAACGGGTCACCGCCTTCCTCACCGAGCAGGGCCTCCCCGTCACGGTCGGCTCCTTCCGCGCGAACAGCGCCGCCACCTTCGGCGACGGCGACACCGTCCGCGAGCTGGAGGTCGTCTACACCACGCCGACCGGCGAAGAGCTGCGCCTCACCGCCCAGAAGACCGGCGGCGGTCGTCTGGAGTTCCCGCCGAGGCGTGACAAGCACCCGGCTGTGGAAGAACTCCACACCCTCGCCGACGGCCGCCCGCTCCACCTCGCCCACCTCAGCGCCGAGTACGGCGCCTGCGACGCCTTCTGGCAGCACCCCGACGGCTACGACCTCCGCCTCCTCGGCAGCGCCCACGCGGGTATGGGCCGCGATCCCTTCCTCGCCCTCGCCGCCGCCCTCGACGCGGAGCTGCGCCTGGCGGGCCACGCGGAGGTGCTGGGATGACGGAGGTCCTGGACGCGCCGCCCGAGGCGGGCAGGGCCGTGCTCGACCCCGCCACCGGGCGGGAGATCGTGCGCGTCGCCGACACCGACGCGCACGGCGTCGACCAGGCCGTACGGCGTGCCGAGGCCGCGTTCCTCGGCGGCTGGGGAGAGACCGCGCCGGGGGAGCGGTCCGCCCTCCTGCGGAGGCTCGCGGACCTCATCCGGGACGACCTGGAGGAACTCGCCGCCCTGGAGCGGAGCACCGCGGGAAAGCCCACCGCCCGCGCCCTCGGCGAGGTCGGCTTCGCCGCCCGGGTCGCCGACTGGTTCGCCGCCGTCGCCCGCCACCCGGTGGGGGAGACCCACCCGGCCGGACCCGGCATGCGCACCTACACCGACCGGGTGCCCGTCGGCGTCGTCGCCGCCGTCGCTCCCAACAACTACCCTCTGCTGCTCGCCGTCTGGAAGATCGCCGCCGCCCTCGCGTACGGCAACACGGTCGTCGTGAAGCCCGCACCCGAGACGCCGCTCTCGCTGCGCCGACTCGTCGACCGCGCCGCCGACGGGCTGCTGCCCGAGGGCGTCCTCACCGCCGTGTACGGCGGCGCCGACACCGGCCGGGCACTCTGCGACCACCCGGCCGTCGGCGCGGTCACCTTCACCGGCTCCACGACCGCGGGCCGCGAGGTCGCGCGCCGCTGCGCCGACGGCCTCAAGCCGGTCTCCCTCGAACTCGGCGGCAAGAGCCCCGTCGTCGTCTTCCGCGACGCCGACCTCGACGCCGCCGCGCGCGCCGTCGTCACCGCCTTCACCGGCAACACCGGCCAGATGTGCGTGGCCGGCACCCGGCTGATCGTCGACCGGGCCGTACACGCCGAGTTCGTCGCCCGCGTCGCCGCCCTCGCCGCGGAGCTGCGTGTCGGCCGCCCCGAGGACCCGGCCACCGACCTCGGCCCGCTGATCAGCCGGGCCGCCGTCGACCGCACGGCCACGGTCGTGGCGGAGGCCGCGGCGCGCGGGGCGCGGGTCGTCCTGCCGCCCGGTGCCGTCTCCGTACGCCACGACCTCGACGGCGGGTTCTACGTCCACCCGGTCGTCCTGGACGGGGTGCCGGCCGACTCCCGGGCCTGGCGCGAGGAGATCTTCGCGCCCGTCCTGTCCGCCGTCGCCTTCGAGACCGAGGCCGAGGCCCTGGCGCTCGCCCACGACTCCGCGTACGGCCTGTCGGCCTCCGTCTGGACCTCCGACTCCGGGCGGGTCGAACGGTTCGCACGAGCCCTGCGCGCCGGCATGGTGTGGATCAACACCTGGGGCGACACCGAGGAGACGGTCAGCGTCGGCGGCCTCGGCCAGTCCGGATACGGGCGTGAACTGGGCCTCCACGCGGTGGAGGGATACACCAGGCCGCGCGCCGTCTGGGTCGCTCACCGGCCGGGGCGGTAGCCGTGGTGACCGGCGCCCCCGTACCCGTACCGGATCCCCGACTGGACTTCCGCAGCGACACCCGGACCGTCCCGGACGAGCGGATGCGCGCGGCGAGTGCCCTGGCCGAGGTCGGTGACGACGTGTACGGCGACGACCCGACGGTCGCCGAGCTCGAAGCCCGTACCGCTGAACTCCTCGGCACCAAAGCCGCGTTGTTCGTGCCCACCGGCACCATGGCCAATCTCCTGGCGCCCCTCGCGGCCTTCCCCGACCCGGCCGGGATCCGGGTGGTCGTCGGGGCCGACAGTCACATGGGGTTCCTGGAGGCCGACGGGCTGCGGCGGTTCGGCGGCCTCACCCTCGTCACGGTCGAGCAGGACGAGGACGGACTCCTCGACCCCGACCGCCTGGAGGCGCTGCTCGCCGCCGGAGCCGGCCGTCCCACCGTGGTCTGCCTGGAGAACACGAGCATGATGCGCTCCGGCAACGCCCTGGACGAGGCCGCGACCCGCTCCGTGGCCGACCTCGCCCACCGGTACGGCGCCCACTTCCACCTCGACGGGGCCCGGCTCGCCCACGCGGCCGTCGCCTTCGGCGTCCCGCCCGCGGTGCTCGCCGCACCCGCCGACAGCGTCGCCTTCTCGGTGTCCAAGGCCCTCGGCGCACCCGTCGGCGCACTTCTCGGCGGCGGTCGCGCGTACGTCGAGCGCGCCCGCCGGCTGCGCACCGGGCTCGGCGGCTCCCTGCACCAGGCCGGGACGGTCGCGGCGCCCGCGCTCGTCGCCCTCGGGCGGCTGCCGGAGCTGGCCGCCGACCACGCGACGGCCGCCGCGCTCGCCGCCGGCCTCCGGGCCGTACCCGGCGTCGAGGTGCTGAGCCCCGCGCACCCGACGAACATGGTGATGGCACGGATCCCGGGGCTCGGCCCGGACGCCTGCGCGGCGGGCCTCGCCGCACACGGCGTGCGCGTCCTGCCCCTCCCGAACGGACACGTGCGTTTCGTGACGCACCGCGCACACGGCATGATCGGTGTGCGTGAGGCCGTGGGGGCGTCGGCGGCCGTGGCGGCCGCCGTGCCCTCGTACCGGCGGGACCCCCAGGACCGAAAGACCCCCAGGAGCGAAGAACTCCCCGGCCGGGGAGGCTCCCTGACAGTGATGGAGGAAGCATGACGGACGTGGCGGCACCCCGGACGCTGGAGGAGCGGCTCAAGGACACCCGTACGCGCCTGGAGAACGACGTCGACCTGTGGCTGTCGACGGCGGGCGCGGACGGTGGCGGGGTCCACCTCGTTCCGCTCTCGTTCCTGTGGGACGGCTCCACGATCCTCGTGTCGACCCCGCGCGCCTCGGTCACCGGGCGCAACATGCTCGCCGACGGCCGGGTGCGGATCGGCATCGGCCCGACCCGCGACGTGGTCATCGTCGACGGCGTGGCGGAGCCGGTCGACACGGAGGAGCTCGGCAAGGAGACGGGCGACGCCTTCGCGGCGAAGACCGGCTTCGACCCGCGCGAACTGAAGGATCCGTACCAGTACTTCCGCATTCGCCCGCGGCGCGTGCAGGCCTGGCGCGAGGCGAACGAGCTGGCAGGACGCGGCCTCATGCGCGACGGTGCCTGGCTCGGCTGAGGCCCTGCCCGGCCGCGGCGTCCCCGCGCCCCCGAGGACTCCGTCCCCGCCGGCCGTGTCACCCTCCTGACCGGCCGCGCGGAGGCGGAGTCCAGCTGTTCTTGACCGGAGCTGCAGAGTGCCTTGCCAGGCTGCGTGGGCAAGGCATCCGTCATTTCTGGAAGGGCGAACATGGAAGCAATCGAGGTTCCGGTCTTGATCGTCGGTGGTGGCGGATGCGGTCTGTCCGCCTCCGTCTTCCTCTCCGACCAGGGCGTCGATCATCTGCTGGTGGAGCGCCACTCGGACACGTCGAGGATTCCGAAGGCCCACTATCTCAACCAGCGCACGATGGAGATCTTCCGTCAGCACGGGATAGCGGACGACGTCCTCGCCGAGGCCGCGCCGCTGGAGCTGTTCGGCAAGGTGCGCTGGATGACCACGCTCGCGGGCGACGGGCCGATGGACCGCCGGCTCATCCACGAGATGGACGCCTTCGGCGGCGGTGAGCTGACGGAGACGTACGCGGCGGCCGGCCCGGTCCTGCCGGCCAAGCTGCCGCAGATGTGGCTGGAGCCGATCCTCAAGCGCCACGCGGAGGAGCGCAATCCGGGACGCGTCCTCTTCGGCCACGAGGTCACCACCTTCTCCGACGAGGGCGACCACGTCCTCGCCGAGCTGCGGAACGTCGAGAGCGGCGAGACCACCACGGTCAAGGCCAAGTACCTCATCGGCGCCGACGGCGGGAAGTTCGTCGGCCCGAAGGTCGGCATCCGCATGGAGGGCCCGCCCGGTCTGGTCAACACCACGACCGCGTACTTCTCCGCCGACCTGTCCGAGTGGTGGGAGGAGGGCACGCTCATCACCCACTTCCTCAGCCCGGAGGACCCGGACCTCTCCAGCAACCTCATCGAGATGGGGCCGAGCTGGGGCAAGAAGTGCGAGCAGTGGGGCCTTCACTTCGCCCCGGGTCCGCCCGGACGCTGGGACGCCGAGACCGTCGTCCCGCGCATCCGTGAGCTGCTCCGCATCCCGGACCTGGAGATCACCGTCCACAAGGTCACCGACTGGATCGTGGACGCGATCCTCGCCGACCGCTACCGCGTGGGCCGGGTCCTCATCGCCGGCGACGCCGCCCACAAGCAGCCGCCGGCCGTCGGCCTCGGCCTCAACACCGGTATCCAGGACGCGCACAACCTCGCCTGGAAGCTGGCGGCCGTCCTCAGCGGCCAGGCGCCGGAGAGCTTCATCGACACGTACGAGGCCGAGCGCCGGCCGATCGGCCGCCAGAACGTCGACTGGGCCGTCTCCGCCGCCCAGCACCACCAGACGGTCATCGACGCCATCGGTGCCGGCCACAACATCCCGGCGGGCCTGCGCGGCCGGCGTCTGGCGGCGTACTTCGACCAGTCCTGGCTCGGCGACACCACCCGGGCGCGCGCTCTGGAGATCTTCCACACCCACCGCGGCGGCTGCCAGTCGCTCGACATGGAGATCGGCTTCGGTTACGAGGAGGGCGCGCTCGTCCCCGACGGCAGCGAGCCGCCGGTCCGCGTCCCGATGCGCAACGAGCACACGCCCACCTCCCGCCCCGGCCACCGGCTGCCGCACGCCTGGCTCGCCAAGGACGGCGAGCGTCTCTCCACCCTCGACCTCACCGGCACCGGCGGCTTCACGCTGATCGTCGGCGCCGAGGGCGACGCGTGGGCCGAGGCGGCGGCCCGGGCGGCCGAGAAGTTCTCGGTGCCCGTCACCACGGTCCGGGTCGGCGTGGACGGCGCGTACGAGGACGTGGACGGCGGCTGGGCGGCCGTCCGCGGGATCGGCGAGGCCGGCGCGCTCCTGGTCCGTCCCGACCAGCACGTGGCCTGGCGCGGCACGGACGGTGCCGAGGACGCGGAGCGGGTCCTGGCGGAGGTGTTCGCGACCGTCCTGGACCGCTGACGCCCGGCCCGTACGCGTGACGAGAGTGTCCGCACCCCGAGGGGTGCGGACACTCTCGTCACGCGTACGTTTCTCCGGGCACGGGGAACGGGCATGGGAAAGCCCGGAACGAGAGCTCGTTCCGGGCGGACCTCCTCAGACGGCCGCCGTGACCGGCCGGGCCGCTTCGCCCTTCTTCGCCAGCCAGGACAGCACCTCGTCGGCGGCCTTGCGCGCGGTGGCCATGCAGACGCCCACGCCCACGCCGTCGTACAGCGCGCCGCACACCGCGAGACCCGGCTGGGCCGCCACGGACTCCCGGATGCGGCTCACCCGGTCCAGGTGGCCCACGGTGTACTGCGGCAGGGCGTCCTGCCAGCGGCTCACCCGGGACTCGACGGGGACGCCGGTCACGCCGGTCGCCTCGGCGAGCTCCGCCGCCGCCACCGCGACGAGCGAGGCGTCGTCCCGGCCCAGGACCCATTCCTCGCCGAGGCGGCCCAGGAAGCAGCGGACGATCTCCACCTCGCCGGCCAGATGAGGCCACTTCACCGTGGTGAAGGTGACCTCCTTGACCAGCTTCCCCTCCACGGCCGGCACCCGGTACGCCGAGTAGCCGCGGCCGGAGAGTCCGCCGCCGGGGAAGGCCGACTTCGGGTACGCGAGGGTGACCACGGCCACGCTCGCGTACCGCACCTCGCTCAGGGCCTCGACGGCCGCGCCGGCCGTCGGGACGCCGGCGAGCAGGCTGCGCGCCGGTCCCGCCGGGGTGGCGAGGACGACCGCGTCGGCCTCGATCAGCTCCGGCGCCTCGGCCGGGCCGACCGTGATCCGCCAGCCGTCGGCGGAGCGCGCCAGCGCGTGGGCCGGGGCGTCGGTACGGAAGACGGTGCCGGGGGCCGCGGCGAGCGTCTCCCGCACGACGGCCTCGGGCAGCGAGCCGAAGCCGCCCTCGAGGGTCGCCACGCTCACCGGCGGCGGCTTCTCGCCCGGGGCGAGGACCGGCACCAGGGCGCTCGCCGCGTCCGCGAGGGAGGCCTGGTGCCGGGACGCCTTCGCCAGCGGAGTCAGCGTCGCCTCGAAGGAGAGGTCTTCGGCGCGGCCGGAGAACACGCCCGCGAGGAAGGGCTCGACGAGGCGGTCCACGACCTCCTTGCCGAAGCGGCCCCCGACGTAGTCGGCGACCGACACGTCCCCGTCCCGGTCGAAGGAGGGCAGGAACAGGTCCTGCCGGGCGCGCTCGACCCCCTCCTCGGACAGGACGCCGGACCGGGCCAGGTCCTCCATGTCACAGGGCACGCCCATGAACTGACGGTCCGGCTGATGCCGGATCTCGCCCCTGGTCCAGATCGCGGAGGCGGTCACCCCGGCCGACATGATCCGCTCGCCGAGCCCGGCGTCCTTGATCAGACCGGTGGTCTTGCGGCGGTTGGCGTACAGCGACTCCGCGCCCTCGTCGACGGCGACACCCGCCACCTCGGAGACCTTCAGCTTGCCGCCGAGCCGGTCCGACCCCTCCAGGACCGTGACCCGCACCGGCTCGTTCCGCAGATGGAACGCCGTCGAGAGGCCCGCGATGCCACCCCCGACGACGACCACGTGCGGCATGCCGGTCGCCTGATCCCGTTCGCTGCCAGCCATTCCACCAGCTCCTTCATGGTTACGGTGTCGTAAGCCGCCCCGGGCGCCGCGATCGGCGCCGGGGCAGATGTGTCGGCAGTCTCGACGGGGCTCCCCGAACCCCGGTCGAGACCGGCTGGACCGTCGCCCTACCGCCGCTGGGCGGTGCCGAACCAGCGGGCGAGGGTGTCGGTGAGTTCGTCGACGGTGCCGGGGGAGGTCCAGGCGACGTAGCCGTCGGGGCGGACGAGGACGGTGTCGAGGGCGGGTTGGGGGGTCTGGGTCCAGGTGCCGGTGACGAGGTCGAGGCGGTCGTGGAGTCCTTCGGCGAGGCGGGCGTGGTTCGGGTCGGTGGTGATGAGGAGGCCGTGTCCGGTGCGCAGGAGGTCGGCGACGCGGGTGGTGGTGCCGTCGGTGAGGGTGAGTTCGCGTTCGGGGGGCATCCGCAGGCCGAGCAGGGGGTGCTCGCCCTTGCCGAGCGCGTAGCGGACACCGAGGTTGCTCAGCATTCCCGCCAGGTGCTCGGCGGCGCTCTCGTGGCGCACCAGCTCTCCCACGATCTCGCGCACCGGGTCCATGTCCTCGCCGGTGAGCCGCAGTTCGATCGCGGCTCGCGCGTTCCGTGCCAGCTGCTCGCCGACCGGGCGCCGTTCGGCGTCATAGGTGTCGAGCAGCCCCTCGGGCGCCCAGCCCCTGACCGTGGCGGCCAGCTTCCAGCCGAGGTTGACGGCGTCCTGCACGCCCACGCTCAGGCCCTGGGCCATCGCCGGCGGCTGGACGTGCGCGGAGTCGCCGGCCAGGAGCACCCGGCCGCGCCGGTAGGCGGCGGCGGAACGCGAGGCGTCGGTGAAGCAGCTGAGCCAGCGGCACTCCCCGTGGTGCAGGGACTCGCCGGTGAGCCGCTGCCAGGCGTCGGCCAGATCGGTGTACGTGAGGGAGGCGCGGTCGCGCGGCGCCGTGCCGGCCTCGTGGACGACGAGGCGGGTGACGCCGTTCTCCAGGTCCATCGCCATGATCATGCTGCCGCCCGGCAGGTTCTCGCCGATGCGCCGCTTGCGGGTCTCGACGCCGGTGACGTCGGCGGTGAGGAAGCCGCGCCGGCCCTCGGTGCCGGGAAAGTCGATCCCGGCCAGCTTGCGGACCAGGCTGCGCCCGCCGTCGCAGCCGACGAGGTACGCGGCGGTCTCCTCGGCCGGGCCGTCGGGGCCGGTCACGCGGACGCGTACGGCCTCGTCGGTCTCCTCGAAGGCGGTCACCTCGTGGCCGCGCCGGATCTCCACGCCGAGCCCGGTCACCCACTCCCCCAGCACCCGCTCGGTGCGGAACTGCGGCACGCCCCGGAGCCCGTAGTGGTCCTCGGCCAGCGGGGCGAAGTCGATCGGCACCCCGCCGAAGTGCGCGTCGGCGGGCTCGGTCGGGCCGAGGCCGCTGAGGAGTCCGCGCTGGTCGAGGCATTCGGCGGCGCGCTTGGTGATGCTGGCGCCGCGCGACTCGCGCACGGGGGCCGGCAGGCGTTCGTAGACGACGACGTCCGCGCCGCCGAGCGCGAGTTCGCCCGCCAGCATCAGGCCGACCGGGCCCGCTCCGACGACGATGACATCCCTGGGCATGCGTGTGCTCCTTGTCGGTTCCTTGGTTCCGCGGGGGTGCCGGTCACCGCTGGGCGGTGCCGAACCAGCGGGCGAGGGTGTCGGTGAGTTCGTCGACGGTGCCGGGGGAGGTCCAGGCGACGTAGCCGTCGGGGCGGACGAGGACGGTGTCGAGGGCGGGTTCGGGGGTCTGGGTCCAGGTGCCGGTGACGAGGTCGAGGCGGTCGTGGAGTCCTTCGGCGAGGCGGGCGTGGTTCGGGTCGGTGGTGATGAGGAGGCCGTGTCCGGTGCGCAGGAGGTCGGCGACGCGGGTGGTGGTGCCGTCGGTGAGGGTGAGTTCGCGTTCGGGGGGCATCCGCAGGCCGAGCAGGGGGTGCTCGCCCTTGCCGAGCGCGTAGCGGACACCGAGACCGCTGACGATTCCCGCGGCGTGCTCCGCCGCTTCCTTCCGGGCCAGCAGTTCGCCCATGACCTCGCGCACCGGGTCCATCTCCTCGCCGCTGAGGTAGATCTTCCCCGCGGCACGGGCGTTGCGGATCAACTCCCGTCCTGCCGGGCGCCGTTCCGCGTCGTAGGTGTCGAGCAGCCCCTCGGGCGCCCAGCCCCTGACCGTGGCGGCCAGCTTCCAGCCGAGGTTCGCCGCGTCCTGGAGGCCGGCGCTCAGGCCCCAGGCCGCCAGCGGGGGGATCTCGTGGGCGGCGTCGCCCGCCAGGAGGACGCGGCCGCGCCGGAACTCCTCGGCCAGGGCGGCGGAGTTGCCGGTGGCCCACAGCCACTGCGGCTCGGCGTCGTGGATGGACTCGCCGGTCAGCCGCTGCCAGGCGTCCGCGACCTCGGTGAAGGTCAGCGTCTCCGTGTCCGGGTTCGCGGGCAGCGCGAGGTCGTGGACGACGACCCGGAAACGGCCTTCGCCGACCGGGGTGCACACGACCATGGAGCCGCCGGGGAGACGCTCGCCGATCGGACGCGGGCGCAGGGCGACCCCGGTGATCTCGGCGGTGTACATGCCGCGGGTGGCCGCCCAGCCGGGGGCCGCGATGCCGGCGAGCCGCCGGACGGTGCTGCCCACGCCGTCACAGCCGACGACGTACGCGGCGGACTCCTCTCCCGGACCCTCGGGGCTGTCGTACGAGACGACGACGGCGTCCTCGGTCTCCCGGAGCCCGGTCACCTCGCGGCCGCGCACCACCGGCACGCCGAGGTCGGCCAGCCAGTCGGCGAGCGCCTCCTCGGTCCGTGCCTGGGAGAGGCCGAGGACTCCGCTGTGGTCCTCGTCGAGCATGCCGAGGTCGAAACGGACCCCGCCGAAGTGGCCCATCGGGCCCCAGCGGAAGGCGCCGATCCGGTCGAGCACCCCGCGCTGGCCGAGCGATTCGGCGGCGCGGCGGTTGAACCCGAGGGCGCGGGACTCCCCGGAGGGGGCGGGCTCTCTGTCGTAGACGGCCACGTCCACCCCGCCGAGGCGGAGTTCTCCGGCCAGCATCAGGCCGACCGGTCCGGCCCCGACGACGATGACGTCAATATTTTTCATGTGAGGTGAAGCTACTCAGCGGACTGTCCGGTCGCAATGAAAGGAAAAGCGCGCGCGAGGGGAGGGCGTTCGACTGCGGAATGCACCTGCTTGAACGTCGATTCTGAACGGTTGAACGCTGGGGCCGATGGCAATGTCGGAGGTGCTCCCGTGTTTTGCCTCTTACTACCTTCACCGCATGAGTAATTCGGTCCCCGAGAAAAGGGAGAGGGGCAGGGACGTGCCGGTCGAGAAGATCGCCTTCGTCACGGGCGCCAACAAGGGCATCGGCTTCGCCGTCGCACGGCAGCTCGGTGAGCGGGGGGCCGTCGTGCTCGTCGGCGCCCGCGACGAGGCCCTCGGCAAGCAGGCCGCTGACGCCCTCGTCGCCGACGGTGTCACCGCGGAGGCGGTGGTCGTCGACGTGACCGACCCGGCCTCCGTGGCCGAGGCCGCCGCCACGATCGAGCGGCGCCACGGACGTCTGGACATCCTGGTGAACAACGCCGGCATCGCCGGCCGCTTCACCGGTACGGCCCCCGAGGCGACCGCCGCCGACCTCCGTGAGGTCTACGAGACCAACGTCTTCGGCGTGGTCACCGTCACCGGGGCGATGCTGCCGCTGCTGCGCCGCTCCCCGGCCGGCCGGATCGTCAACCTGTCGAGCCACGTCGGCTCGCTGACGCTCAACGCGGACCCGGACTCGCCGCTGGCCGGCCTCGACATGATCGCCTACCAGTCCTCGAAGACAGCGCTCAACGCCGTCACCGTCGCCTACGCCAAGGCGCTGCGCGACACGGCGATCAAGGTCAACGCCGCCCTCCCGGGAGTGGTGGCCACCGACATCAACCACCACCGCGGCCACCGGACGCCCGCCGAGGGCGCCGGGATCGCGGTCCGGCTCGCCCTCCTGGACGAGACCGGCCCGTCGGGCGCCTGCCTGGCGGACGAAGGCCCCGTTCCGTGGTAGCGCGGAACGCACCCACACCATCCACACGGAAAGAGGCATGACCGTGCAGCAGATCACGATCGACGACCTCCAGACCATCATGTTCCAGTGCGCCGGCGAGGCCGAGGACACGCTCTCGCTCGTGGAGGCGCCGGACCGTTCCTTCGAGGACCTGGGCTACGACTCGCTGGCGCTCCTGGAGACGTACAGCCAGCTGGAGCGGGACTTCGGCATCGAGCTGTGCGAGGACGAGCTCGGCGACATAGTCACCGCGCGGCAGCTGGTCGACTTCGTCAACTCGCTGCTCCAGCTGAAGGTGATGTCGGCGGCCTGACCCCGCACCACCCGTACGGCCCTTACTGCGTGCAGGACCCGATGTCGCGCCGGACGAGGAACCGGCGGACCACAGACATGGAGACGGACAGTGGCGGTTGAAGAGACGATCCTGGTGCTGGGTGGCACCGGCCGGCAGGGCGGGGCGGTGGCCCGCGAGCTGCTCCGCCGCGGGCACGCGGTGCGCGCGCTCGTCCGCGACCCGGCCAAGGACGAGGCCAGGGCCCTCGCGGAGGCGGGTGCCGTGCTCGTCCGCGGCGACCTCGACGACGAGGCCTCGCTGGCGGCGGCGATGGACGGCGTCCACGGGGTGTTCAGCGTCCAGACCTTCCGCGGCCCCGGCGGCTGCGAGGCGGAGGAGCGCCAGGGCAGGGCGGTGGCCGACGCGGCCGTACGGGCCGGGGTGAGGCACTTCGTCTACAGCTCGGTCGGCGGAGCGGACCGGGACACCCGGGTCCCGCACTTCGAGAGCAAGCTGCGGATCGAGGAGTACCTGAGGTCGCTCGACCTGCCGCTGACGGTGCTGCGGCCGGTCATGTTCCACGACATCCTGCTGGACATCGCTCCGCGCCGGGTCCAGGACGAACTGGTCCTCGCCATGTGGCTGGACCCGGAGACCTCCGTGCAGCTCATCGCGACGAGCGACATCGGCGTCTTCGCCGCGGACGCCTTCGAGGACCCGGAGGGGTGGCTCGGCAGGACGGTGGAGATCGCCGGCGACGACCTGACCGGCCCGCAGATGGCCGCGGCCTTCGAGGCGGTCTCCGGAATCCCGACCCGCTTCCAGCAGCTCCCCATCGAACCGCTGCGCGCGGCCCGTGAGGACCTCGCCAACATGTTCGACTGGTTCGAGCGGGACGGTTACCGGGCCGACCTGCCGGCACTGCGCGGCCGGCACCCCGACCTGGTCTCCCTGGAGAGCTGGCTGGCCGAGAACTGGACGGCTCCGACGGCCGGGGCGCACCACTGACCGGGCCCTCAGGTGAAGCGCGGATCGCGCGTGCGGGTCCGCTTGAGCTCGAAGAAACCGTCGGTCCCGGCCACGGCGAGGACGCCGTCCCAGAGCCGTACCGCGTCCTCGCCCCGTGGGACGGGAGTCACCACGGGGCCGAAGAACGCCACGTCGCCGACGGCGAGGACAGGAGTGCCGACATCGGTGCCGACCCGGCCGATGCCCTCGTCGTGCGAGGCGCGCACCGCGCCGTCGAACGCCTCGGACCCGGCCGCCTCGGCCAGGCCGGGATCGAGGCCCGCGGCGGCCAGCGCCGCCGCGTAGGTGACCCGCTCCTTGGGCGCCTTGTCCAGGTGGAAGCGGGTGCCGAGCTCGGTGTAGAGCCGGCCGAGAACCTCGGAGCCGTACCGCTCCTCGGCGGCGGCGCAGACCCGTACGGGCTCCATGCGCAGCGCCAGGTCGCGATGCCAGCGCTCGTCCAGGTCGGTCCGTCCCTCGTTGAGGACCGTCAGGCTCATGACGCGCCAGCGCACGTCGAGGGGCCGGTGCGCCGCGACCTCCAGGACCCAGCGGGAGGTCAGCCAGGCCCAGGGGCAGGTCGGGTCGAACCAGAAGTCCACCGGCGTCGGGGGGGTGTGCGGCACGTCGGCCTCCTTGGTGTCTCTGCCGTCTCGGGGGGGGGTCAGAAGTTGCCGAGGCCGCCGCAGACGTTGAGCGCCTGTGAGGTGATGGAGGCGGCGGTGTCCGAGGCCAGGTAGCCGACGAGACCGGCGACCTCCTCCGGCGTGGAGTAGCGGCCGAGCGGGATCTTGGCCTGGAACTTCTCCAGGATGGTGTCCTCGGAGGTGTCGTACGCGGCGGCGTAGCCCTGGCGGACGCGCTGGGCCATCGGCGTCTCGACGTACCCCGGGCAGACGGCGTTGACGGTGATGCCGGTGGGGGCGAGCTCGTTGCCGAGGGCCTTGGTGAAGCCGACGACGCCGTGCTTGGAGGCCGAGTACGGGGCGCCGAGGACGACGCCCTGCTTGCCGGCGGTGGAGGCGATGTTGATGATCCGGCCGCTCTGCTTCTCGCGCATGCCGCCGGTGGTGAGGACGGCGCGGGTCACCAGGAAGACGCTGGTGAGGTTGGTGTTGATCACGTCGTACCAGAGCTCGTCGGAGATCTCCGCGGTCACGCCGCCGCCGCTGCGGCCCGCGTTGTTGACCAGGATGTCGATCGTGCCGTAGCGCGCGACGGCCGCCTCGACGAGACGTGTGACGTCCTCCGGCCTGCTGACGTCGGCGGCCGTGCCGTCGACGTCGTAGCCCTCCGCGCGCAGCTTGCCGACCGTCTCGGTGACGTTCTCGACGTTCCGCGAGCAGATGAAGACGCGGTGGCCCTGGCGCGCGAAGTTCTCGGCGACGGCCAGGCCGATGCCGCTCGTGCCGCCGGTGACCAGCGCTACCTGCTGTCCCTTGTCCGCCATGACGCCTGCTCCTTCTCGGGGTGTATGTGGTGCCGGGACAACCTGGCAAGGGAGGCAGGATTCCCGGTCGAGACGAGGTGGAGGTGGTGGCGTTCAACCGCCCGAATTCTTCGGTTGAACGTTCAAGTCAACACATTCAAAAAACCATGGTTGCGGGCCCGAGAAGTGCCGACCTATCGTCCAGGAATCCGCGAAAAAGGCACTTTGAAAGGAAAGCCATGCCCGCTACGCCCGAGGTTCGTGACCAGTCGGATTCCTACGCGCTGCTCAATCTCATCCAGGGTGCGGTCATCACCCAGGCCCTTTCCGTCGCGGCCAGGCTCGGTGTCGCGGACGTCCTCGCCGACGGCCCGCTCGCGGTCGAGGAGATCGGCAAGCGCGTCGGCGCCGACGCCAAGTCGGTCCGCCGCCTGCTGCGCGCCCTCGCCGGCCACGGCGTCTTCGCGGTCCGCGAGGACGGCTCCTTCGAGAACACCGCCCTCTCCGACAAGCTTCGCGAGGACGCCCCGGACACCATGCGCGGCTTCGCCGTGCTCATGAGCCACCCCTTCCTGCACGAGGAGTGGGGCCACCTCTTCACGACCGTCGAGACCGGCGAGCCGAACCTGCCCAAGCTGCGCGGCATGGGTGCCCTGGACTTCTTCCACGCCAACCCCGAGTACGCGCAGGTCTTCTTCCACGCCTTCGGCGGCCTCTCCGAGTCCGAGACCGCCCCGCTCGTGGAGGCGTACGACTTCTCGCAGTTCGACACCGTCGTCGACGTCGTCGCCGGCCGCGGCAACCTGCTCGCGGGCATCCTCCAGAAGGCGCCGAACGTCAAGGGCGTCCTGTACGACTCCGAGGTCGCGACCGTCGACTCCCAGGCGTACTTCGAGGCCGCCGGCGTCGCGGACCGCTTCACCATCGAGCACGGCGGCTACCTCGACAAGCTGCCCTCGGGCGGCGACGCGTACCTCTTCAAGCACATCATCCACGACTTCTCCGAGGAAGACGCGATCACGGCGCTGAAGAACGCCCGTGAGGCGATGGGCCCCGACGGCAAGCTGCTCGTCATGGAGTACGTCCTCCCGGAGGGCAACGACCACCACCTCGGCCAGGCCATCGACCTCTGGCTGATGCTGATGCTGGGCGCCCAGGAGCGCACGCTCGACGAGTACCGCGAGCTGTTCGCGAAGGCCGGCTTCACCCTCACCCGCGCCGTCCCCACCTCCGCGCCGATCTCCATCATCGAGGCCGTCCCCACCGTCTGAGGCCGATCCGGCCGAGCCGGTCCGTCCGGACGTGACGCCGGCTCCCCCCCCCTCTCTCCCCCCGCAGAATTCGAGGCTCAGGACAGGAAGTCATGAATACCGATGTCATAGTTATCGGGGCAGGGCCCGCGGGGCTGACGCTCGCGGCCGAGCTCCGCCTCGGCGGCGCCGACGTCGTCGTCTTCGAGCAGCGGACCGAGCGGAGCTGGGAGTCGCGCGGTATCGGCTTCACCGCCCGCGCCACCGAGATGTTCGAGCAGCGCGGCCTCCTCGAACGCCTGAAGAACACCGAGATCACCCGCCAGGGCCACTTCGGCGGCATCCCGATCGACTACGGGATCCTGGAGGGCTCGCACTTCGGTGTGCGCGGCGCGCCCCAGTACAAGATCGAGGAGATGCTGGAGGACCGGGCCGTCGAGCTCGGTGCCGTCCTGCGCCGCGGCTACGAGTTCACCGGTCTGGCCGAGAACGCCGACGGCGTGACCGTGACCGTGAACGGCCCCGAGGGGGCCGAGGAGCACTCCGCCCGCTACCTGGTGGGCTGCGACGGCGGCAGGAGCGCCGTCCGGCGCCTGGCGGGCTTCGAGTTCGCCGGCTCCGACGCCACCCGCGAGATGTACCTCGCGGACGTCAGGGGCGTCGACATCAAGCCCCGCATGATCGGCGAACTCTTCCCCAACGGCATGGTCATGGCCGCGCCGCTGGAGGAGGGCTACACCCGGATCATCGTCTGCGAGAACGGCACCCCGCCGGACCGCGCCGAGGTCACCTTCGCGCAGGTCGCGGACGCCTGGCAGCGGCTGACCGGCGACTCCATCCACCACGGCGAGGCGCGCTGGGTGAGCAGCTTCACCGACGCCACCCGTCAGGCCACCGAGTACCGGCGCGGCCGGGTGCTGCTCGCCGGCGACGCCGCGCACATCCACCTGCCGGCCGGCGGCCAGGGCCTCAGCGTCGGTGTGCAGGACGCCTACAACCTCGGCTGGAAGCTGGCGGCGACGGTCGGGGGCCGCGCTCCGGAGGGACTGCTCGACACGTACCACTCCGAGCGGCACCCGGTGGGCGCCCGCGTCCTGCGGGGCACGCTCGCCCAGGGGATGCTCAACCTCACCGGCAGCTCGGTGCAGCCGCTGCGGACCGTCATGGCCGAGCTCTTCGCGATCCCGGCGGCGGCCCGGCACATCGCCGGCATGGTCAGCGGCTTCGACATCGTGTACGAGGTCGGCGACGGCGCCGAGGGGGCCGGCCACCCGCTGCTCGGCGGCCGGATGGCCGACCGCGAGCTGGAGCTCGCCGACGGCGGCACCGACCGGATCGCCCGGCTGCTGCATCCGGCCCGTGGCGTCCTGATCACGGCGGACGCGACCGGCGCCACGGCCGCGACGGCCGCCGGCTGGTCCGACCGGGTCGACGTGGTCCGTGTCAGGACCTTCCCCGCCGGACCGGAGGAGGGCGGGGCCGCGACGGAGTCGGTGCTCATCCGCCCGGACGGCTACATCGCCTGGACCGCTCCGGCCGGAGGCGGCCTTGAGGCCGCGCTGCGGCGCTGGTTCGGCGAGGCCACGGCTGCCTGAGGCAGGCCACGGGCCGCCCCGCTACTTCTGAGGAGACACACACGTGACCGAGCACGAGATCCACCGTACCGAGCACACGATCGACGTCGACGCCCCCGCCGAACTGGTGTACGCACTGGTCGCCGACGTCACCCGTTGGCCCGAGACCTTCCCGCCCACCGTCCACGCCGAGGTCGTCGAGCGCACGGGCGGATCCGAGCTGATCCGGCTCTGGGCGACCGCCAACGGCACCGCCAAGACCTGGACCTCCCGGCGCGAACACGACGCCGCGAAGCTGACGGTGACGTTCCGTCAGGAACGCTCGCAGCACCCCGTAGGCGGCATGGGCGGCGCCTGGGTGGTCGAGCCCCTCACCGAGACCACCTCCCGGGTCCGCCTCCTGCACGACTTCCACGCCGCCACCGACGACCCCGCCGACCTGGAGTGGATCCGCCAGGCCGTCGACCGCAACAGCGGCTCCGAACTCCAGGCACTCAAGGCGAGCGCCGAGGCCACCGGCACCGACCGGCTCATCACCTTCGAGGACACCGTCCACGTCGACGGCCGGGGCAAGGACGTCTACGACTTCCTCAACGAGGCCCAGCTCTGGCAGGAGCGCCTGCCGCACGTCGGCCGCGTCCAGCTGGACGAGGACGAGCCCGGCCTCCAGATCCTGGAGATGGACACCCGGGCCAAGGACGGCAGCACCCACACGACCCGCTCCGTCCGTGTCTGCACCCCGGCCACGACGATCGTCTACAAGCAGGTCGTCCTGCCCGCCCTCATGACCCTGCACACCGGCCGCTGGCTCATCGAGGAGCGTGACGGCGGCGTCGCCGTCACCTCCCGCCACACCGTGCGCATCAACACCGAGAACATCACCAAGGTCCTCGGCGCCGACGCCACCGTCGAGACCGCCGCCGCGTTCGTCCAGAGCGCGCTCAGCACCAACAGCCTCGCCACCCTCGGCCTCGCCAAGGCCCACGCCGAGGCCCTCGCCGGCGGAGGCGCGGAGTCATGACCCCGACCCGGGCGGACGTGCCGGTCGTCATCGTCGGCGCGGGCCCCGTCGGGCTCCTGCTCGCCTGCGAACTGGGACGGGCCCGGGTCCCGGTGGTCCAGGTGGAGAAGCTGGCCCGGCCGATGACCGAGTCGCGCGCCAGCCAGCTCTCCACGCGGACCGCCGAGCTGCTCCACGAGCGCGGCTTCGAGGACCTCCTCGCCGAGGCCACGCACGAACCCCGTACACACTTCGGCGGCCTCGGCTTCGCGCTGACCCCGGTGGACAGCCCGTACGCCGGGAACTGGAAGGTCCCCCAGTACCGCACCGAGGCCGCCCTCGGCGCCCGCGCCGCGGAACTGGGCGTCGAGACCCTCCGCTCCCACGAACTGACGGGACTCACCGAGCGGCCGGACCACGTCCTCTGCCGGACCCAGGGCCCCGAAGGGCCGCTGGAGTTCCGCGCGGCATACGTGGTCGGCTGCGACGGAGCCCACAGCACCGTCCGCCGGCTCGCCCGCATCCCGGTGACCGCCACCCCGGCCACCAGGGAACTGCTGCGCGCCGACGTCCGAGGGCTCACCGTCCGCGAGCGGCGCTTCGAGCGGCTCGCCGACGGCTTCGCCGTGGCCAACACCCGCGACGGAGTCACCCGGATCATGGTCCACGCCTTCGGCGGGCCCGTGCCCGCCCGCACCGGCCCGCCCCGCTTCACCGAAGTCGTCGACGCCTGGCGGCACGTCACCGGAGAGGACATCTCCGGCGGCGCCCCGCTCTGGCTCGACGCCTTCGACAACGCCAGGGGACAGGCCACCGAGTACCGGCGTGGCCGGGTCCTGCTGGCCGGCGACGCCGCCCACTGGCATCTGCCGGTCGGCGGCCAGGCCCTCAACACCGGACTTCAGGACGCGGTCGACCTGGGCCCGAAACTCGCCGAGACCGTACGCGGCACGGCCGCGCCCGGACTCCTCGACAGCTACCACGAGGTGCGGCACCCCGCCGCCGCCCGGGTCCTCGACCACGTCGCGGCCCAGGAACGCCTGATGCTCGGCGGCCCGGAGACCGAACCGCTGCGCGCGGTCCTCTCCGAGCTGATCGGCCTCCCCGGGGTCCGCGCCCATCTGACCTCGGTGGCGAGCAACCTCGACGACCGGCTCCCGGCACACACGACACCCATGGAAGGCAGGAACGACAGTGCAGGACTTTGACACCGACGTGATCATCGTGGGGGCCGGCCCCACCGGACTCATGCTCGCCGGCGAACTCCGCCTCGCCGGCGTCGAGGCCCTCGTCCTCGAACGGCTCGCCCAGCCGATGCGCCAGTCGCGCGCCCTCGGCTTCTCCGCCCGCACCATGGAGGAGTTCGGCCAGCGCGGTCTCCTGGAGTCCTTCGGCGAGATGGGCGTCATCCCGGTCGGCCACTTCGGCGGCATGCCGCTCGACTACACCATCCTGCCCGGCGGCAACTTCGGCGTACGCGGCGTCCCGCAGGCCTTCACCGAGGCCAACCTCACCAAGTGGGCCACCGGCCTCGGCGCCGAGATCCGCCGCGGCTGGGAGGTCACCGGTCTCGCCGACGACTCCGAGGGCGTCGAGGTCACCGCCGACACCCCCGAGGGCCCGCGCACCCTCCGCGCCCGCTACCTGGTCGGCGCCGACGGCTCCCGCAGCATCGTCCGCAAGCTGTCCGGCATCGACTTCCCCGGCACCGAGGCCACCATCGAGATGCTGATGGCCGACGTCACCGACGTCCAGGTGCGGCTGCGCCCCACCGGCGAGCTGGGCGACACCGGCATGGTCGTCGTCCTCCCGGTCGGCCCCAACACCACGCGCGTCGTCTGCTACGAGCGAGGCGCGGGCGTCCGCCCGACCTCCGAGCCGCCGACCTTCCAGGAGGTCGCCGACTCCTTCAAGCGGGTCACCGGGGACGACATCTCCGGCGGCAACGCCGTCTGGCTCAGCTACTTCACCGACTCCAGCCGGCAGGCCGCCGCCTACCGCAAGGGCCGCGTCTTCCTCGCCGGCGACTCGGCGCACATCCACATGCCGATCGGCGCCCAGGGCATCAGCGCCGGCCTCGGCGACGCCGTCAACCTCGGCTGGAAGCTCGCCGCCACCCTCAAGGGCCACGCCCCCGAGGGCCTGCTCGACACGTACGACACCGAGCGCCGCCCGGTCGCCGCCCGCATCATCGCCAACACGCTCGCCCAGCGCAGCCTGTACCTCGGCGGCCCCGAGATGGACCCGATGCGCGCCGTCTTCGCCGAACTCCTCGCCCACGAGGACGTCCGCAAGCACCTCGTCGGCCTCGTCACCGGCTTCGACATCACGTACGACGCCGGGGCCGGTGAGCACCCGCTGCTCGGCCGCCGTCTTCCGGACTTCGCCTTCACGGGCGAGGACGGCGAGACGACCGCCTACAAGACCCTGCACGCCGGGCGCCCGGTCCTGCTCGACCTGACCGGTGACTCCGCCCTCGCCGAGGCCGCCGCGCCGTGGGCCGACCGCGTCGACGTCGTCACCGCCGCGGTCCGCCCCGAGGGGCCGCTCGCCGAGGTGGACGCGGTCCTCGTCCGCCCCGACGGCTACACCGCCTGGATCGCCGACCAGGCCGGCGCCGAGGGCCTCGTGGACGCGCTGAACCGCTGGTTCGGCGCCGCCTCCCAGAACTGAGCGACAGCCGGCGCCCCGCCCTCCCGGCGGGGCGCCGCCCCCTCTTCCGTAGACCCCGTTCCCAAGGAGCAGCAATGCCGATCATCAGCCCCGAGGCCGGCCACCTGACCGTCCTCAACCTCTTCAAGACCGACTCCCGCGACCGCGTCGACACCCTCGTCGACGAGATGAAGAAGATCGTGGACGTCGCCGCCTACCCGGGCTGGATCTCCAGCACCGTCCACCGCGGCCGGCAGAACCCGGGCACCGCCAACTTCATCCAGTGGCGCGGCATGGACGACCTGGAGTCCCGTTACAACGACTCCGAGTTCAAGCACCACACGGTGCCGGTCTTCCGCGAGATCACCACCTACGTCCGCCTGATGCAGACCGAGGTCGAGCTGAGCCAGCGCCACCCCGAGTACGGCGACGTCACCGAGATCTCGCCCGAGCGCGACGACTACACGGTCATCGAGATCCTCGGTGTGAAGCCGAACCAGCAGGGCGCCCTGGTCGACACCCTGGGTGCCGCCCACGAGTGGCTGGTGGACGTCCCCGGCTACCGCTCGCAGAGCATCATGCGCGGCATCCGCTCCCGCAACCTGGACGGCGGCGAGGGCACCCTGGCCACCGTCGGCACGGACAACGACTTCGTCGTCGTCTACTCGCAGTGGGACGGCAAGGTCTTCTACGACTCCTTCCGCAACCAGCCCGAGGCCCAGTGGATCCGGGCCCGTGACGCCTACCAGGAGAAGCGGTACGCCCTGACCACCAGCGTCGACTGGAACGGCTACCAGGCGGTCCACACCCGCTCCGCCGAGCAGCCGGCGGCCGAGGCCGCCGCCGCGGTCTGATCCCCGGACCCACCCCCCACAGACGTAGGGCCCCTGGCGGAAGCCAGGGGCCCTACGTGGTGCTTGCGCCGCCTCACCCGGCGATCGTGGCCCAGTGCCACCGCGAGTCGAAGGCGGTGACCTCGATGTCCGTGCCCTCGGCGACCAGCGCCGCCGCCAGGCTGGTGGCCCCCGCGACGAAGGCGGACGCGCGGTCGGCGGCCAGCAGGTCCTGCTCGTCGAAGGGAAGCCCCTCGCAGCGCAGCAGCCGGAGGTCCATGAAGCCGTTGAAGCGCCGGCCGAGGACCTCCACCGCCTGCGGGCTGCGGACGGTGAACCGCACCCGGGCCGCGAGGTGCCCGTTGTGATGCTGGTCGGAGTAGTACGCGATGTCCGGGATCGCCGGCGGGACGAAGTGGTCGCGCGCCGCGATCTCGGGCACCTTCGGCAGGTTGCCGACCAGGAAGTGCCAGGAGTTGTACTGCATCCGGGAGGAGATCGCCCAGGCGGTGTCGGCCAGCCGGGAAGCCGAACCGCCGAAGAGCCGCTCCGCCTCCTCCGAGGGCACCACACAGCAGAAGAAGTGCGGGATCTCCCACGCGGCGATCGTCGGGTACGCCTCCGCGCGCAGCGCCTCGATCAGCGCCGGGAGCGACCGCATGCCGCGGCTCATCGCGAAGTCCGCGTCGAAGACGACCGTGGCGGCCGCCACCGTCTCGTACACCAGCGACTCCAGGCCGGAGCCGAAGTCGCCGTGCGGTTCCGCCAGCCAGCCGGGGGAGCCCTCCAGGGCCGCGGACAGCTCCGCGAACGTGGCGCCGGAGACCGGCAGACGCTCGCTCAGCCGGGCGCACAACGCGGCCTCCAGCCGCGCCGCGTCGTCCTTCACGGGGCCCGAGACCCGCTCGATCTTGTGCATCAGCGGCCCGTGGATCTCCCGGTAGAGCTTGACCGAGGAGCCCATCAGCTCACGGCGGCGGGCGGCCAGCGCGTCGGCCAGTTCGCCGAGGGCGAGGACGCTGTGCGCGGCCGGGGCCGGCACCGGGGGCAGCTCGGGCGCCGCGGCGTTGTACGCGGTGCGCGCGCGCTCCAGGAGGAGCGCCACGTGGTCGAGCGTCAGCTGGGTCCCGTTGGCCTCCTCGATCCGGGCGTACCCGGCCGAGCGGACGAGCAGCGTCAGGCAGACGACGAACAGGACGTCGCTGTCCGCCCACAGCTCCAGCGGGATCGTGCGCAGGCTGCTCAGCACGCAGTCGGGATGTCCCGGACGCAGTGTCTTGCCGGTGAGGTTGTTCTGGTCGCGGAAGTTCGTGTACCGCCGCTCGCCGGCGTACAGGACGAACGGCGCCGTCCGCAGCGCAGCCTCCGTCAGCTGCTCCAGGACCTCGCGCCGGCCCTCGGCGCCGGCCGCGAGCAGCCAGTTGCGGCAGTCGCGCACGGAGGCGTACCAGCGGTCGGTGGCGAGGGCCAGCTCGACCTGGTAGTCGGCGAGATCCTCGGCGGACCACGGCACCCGCAGGACGCCGTCGACCAGTTCGGCCCCGCCGCTCAGCGGGCCCTCCGACGGGACCCGGAACAGGATGCGGCCGCTGCGGTCGAGGCCGATCTCGCCGAGGAACGCGGTGTCCGCGCCCTCGGGCCGGTCGGCGGCCCTGCCGTCCTTCCGCCAGTTCCGGCCGGCGAGCACCTTGAGCGCGGCCTCCGCCTTCACGGGCAGCGCCCGCAGCTGGATGTCGGCCGGGACGTGCCCGCCGAGCGTGAGGAGGGTGTCGACGGCGGTGCCGAGGTCGGGGGCGTCGACCGCCTGTCGCCAGGTCCTGCGGAGCAGTTCCGGGAACCCGGCGTCCTTCTCGCCCGGCTGCTCGGGCCTCTCCGCGACCCCGGCGGCGCTGCCGAGTCTGCTCGGGCGGCGGCTCCGGCGGGCCTTGGCCATCGCGGCCCGCCGGTCGAGCGTCCGGTCCGGCTCGGTGGGGATGGTCATGCGGTTCCTCCGGCGGTCAGTTCGATGTGGTCCCACATGCGGGCCTCGGTGGCGGTCCAGTCCTCGTCGACGTAGATGCAGTCGACGGGGCAGACCATCACGCACTTCGGGCAGCCGGAGCAGAGTTCGGGCACGATCACGACGTTGAGCCCGTCGTCGAAGATCGCCCCGAACTCGGGCGGGCAGCTGCGCAGGCACGTGTCGCACGTGATGCACTCCGACGTCTCGATGCGACGCGGGGGCTTCTTCCAGTTCTCGTCGCGGGAGCGCTCGGCGATCCGCTCGGCGCGAGCGGTGTCGGCTCCGGACGGAGTCTCTTTCACCTTCGGCACGGTGTGCTCACCCTCTTCCTCTCTGGGGGGACACCCGGGTGGGGGTGCGGAACGGCGGTTCAGAAGGCACCGAAGTACTCGCGGTGCTCCCATTCGGTGACGACGCCGGCGAGGGCCTCGGGCGGGGCGGTGGCGGACCAGGCGTCGAACCGGTCGGCCTCGCTCTCCTTCAGCTTGGCCAGGCATGCCTTGAGCGGGGCGCCGAGCAGCCGCTCGGTGCTCTCGCCGGCGCGGAAGGCGTCGAGCGCCTCGCGCAGTGTCCGCGGCAGCTGGGGGCGCGGGGCGGGGACGGCCGGGGGCCCGGCGAGCATCCCTTCGAGGCCCGCGTGCAGCTGGGCGGCGATGAGGAGGTACGGGTTGGCGCAGGGCTCCCCGATGCGGTTCTCGACGTGGGTGGCGCTGCCGCCGCTGAGCACCCGGACCATGGCGCTGCGGTTCTCGAACTGCCAGTCGACGGTGGTGGGCGCGAGCGTGAACTCGGGCGCGAGCCGCCGGTATCCGTTGACGGTCGGCACGGAGAGCAGGCAGAACTCCCGGGCGCGGGAGAGCAGTCCCTCGATGTACGCCCGGCCGTCGGCGGAGACGGCGTCCTGGAGACCGTCGCCCTCGGCGAAGAGGTTCCGCCCCGTCTTGGCGCTGCTGACGGACTGGTGGAGGTGCCAGCCGCTGGCGTCGAAGCTCTCCAGGCGCGGCAGCGTCATGAAGGACGCGTGGTGGCCGAGGCGCCGGCACTCCTGCTTGAGCTGGGTGCGGAACAGCAGCATCGCGTCGGCGGCGTCGAGGGCCCGCAGGGGGTTGAAGGTGGTCTCCAGCTGCCCGGGGCCCGACTCGTGCTCGAAGGAGCGCAGCGGCAGGCCGAGGCGCATCAGCATCGCGGCGAGGGGGTCGGCTATGTCGGCGACGGAGTCGTAGGCGGAGTCGAGGTTGAACTGGTAGCCGGGGTTGACGGCCACCACCCGGGGGGCCGGTCCCTGGGCGCCGAAGCCGTTGCCCTCGTTGCCGACGGGACCGCCGGCCAGCCGGGTCAGGTACCACTCGACCTCCAGGCCGATGACCGGCGACAGGTCGTGGCGGGCGTACTCGGCGAGGACCCGGCGCAGCACGTCGCGCGAGGAGAGGGGGTGCGGGGTGCCGTCGCGGAGGTACTCGTCGCCGAGCACCCAGGCGGTGCGTGCGCCGTTGTCCCGGGGCAGCACCTGGAACGTACGGGGGTCGGGGACGAGCACGAAGTCGCCCGCGCCCAGGAGTTCGCCGACACCGACGCCGGCGTCCGCGAGGAAGTCGACGGCGACGGCGTGGCCGGTGTCGAAGAGGAACGGCCCGGCGCTGAAGTCCATGCCGTTGCGGAGCACCGAGCGGAACACGTCGGCCGGGACCGTCTTGGAGCGGGCGAGCCCGTGCGGGTCGCAGAAGGCGACCCGCACGAGGTCGACCTCGGCCAGCTGGAGCTCGACCTGCTCGGCCGCCGCGATCTGGCGTTCGTCCCAGAGCCCGAACTCGGCTACGAAGGAGGGGCGTCCGACGCCGCTGTCCTCGCCGAGTGTGGCCCACGACCTGGAGACCATGTTCACTTTCCTTCCGCGGAGAGATGGGGGTGCGCCGGAGCGGGGCCGAGGGCCGTCGCGAGGAGTCCGGCGGCCGGGAGCGCGAAGTCGTCGTCGGCCCGGCCGCCCCTGCGCCCGGCGGCGCAGGAGGGGCGTCCGGTGCCGCTCTCCTCGCCGTTCGGGGGGCACGGCACGGGGACATTGGTCATTTCTCTTCCGCCGGGCGGCCGGGGGGCGCCAGGGCGAGGCCGAGGGCCGACTCGACGAGATCGGCGGTCCGGAGCACGAGGCCGTCGTCACCGACGCGGCCCACGAGCTGGAGCCCGACCGGCAGGCCGGCCGGCGTGAGGCCGACGGGCAGCGACAGGGCGGGCTGACCGGTGAGGTTGAAGGGGTACGTGGCGGGCGACCAGGACAGCCAGCGCAGCTCGGCCGGGTCGGCCGCCCAGGGCGGGGCGATCGCCTCGGCCGCGAACGGCTCGATCGGTACGGTCGCCATCACCAGGAGGTCGTAGGAGTCCATCACCGCGGCGAGCCGGACCCGCAGCGCGAGCCGGGTGTCCTCGGCGCGGGCCACCGCGGCGGCGCCGAGCGAGCGCCCGTACCGCACGACCGCGAGCCTGCCCTGGTCGCACCGGGCCTCGTCCTCGGGAGCGGTGCCGTGCGCGTCGGCGGCGGCCAGGATGTCCACGAGCGCGTCGTACGGATCGGGAAACGGCACCTCGACCCGCTCGACCCGGTGGCCGAGCGCGGCGAGGACCGGCAGCACGCCTTCCGTGACATCACGCACCGGAGCCGACGTACCGGGGAACTCGATCCAGCCGATCCGCAGCGGCCCCGCCGCCCGCCCGGGTACCGAGGGCACCCCGGCCGAGTCCGGGTCGCGGCCGTCGGGACCGGCGAGGACCTTCATGAGCTCGGCGACGTCCGCCACGCTCCGCGCCAGCGGCCCCACATGGGACAGCCGTTCCGGGCACGGCGGGACGTACGGAACGTGCCCGTACGAGGGTTTGAAGCCGACCACACCGCAGAAGGCGGCGGGGATGCGGACCGAGCCGGCGCCGTCGGTGCCGAGCGAGGCGGTGCACAGACCCGCCGCCACGGCCGCCGCCGCCCCGCCGCTGGAGCCGCCCGCGGTCCGGTCGCGCGCCCAGGGATTGCGGGTGGGGGAGGAGACCCGGCTGACCGTGCTCGCGCTCCACCCGTACTCGGACGTGGTCGTCTTGCCCACGACGATCGCGCCCGCCGCGCGCAGCCGCGCCACGGACGGCGCGTCGGCCGGCTCGCGGCGGTTCGGCAGCAGCGAGCCGCGCCGGGTCCCGAGGGACTCGGTCTGGATGAGGTCCTTCACCGACACGGTGACACCGAGCAGCGGCCGGCCGCGGAAGGCGGCCGGACCGAGGACGGCGAGCAGCCGGTCGGCCGCCTCGGCCTCGCGCAGCGCGCGCTCCTCGGCGACCTCGACGTACGCACCGATCTCCGGGTCCGTCGCACGGATCGCACCGAGCACGTCGAGGACGTGACCGGTGACCGTGGAATGACCTTCGAGAAGAGATTTCCGTGTGGTGTGAATGCCGTGGCAGACCGGCTGCCTACTCTTCGTCGTTGTGGACTCTGACACGAGACCCATACAAGTCATCGCCCGAATTACGCGCAACTCACCTATCGGGAGCGGGCGTTACATCTGCTTCCCATCCGCAGTTGAACGTGATTTCTTGCGAATGTGACAGCGGCCGGAGCAGCATGTTTCCCAGATAATTCCCACATACATATCGCACAGGAGAAGACCCGATGACTCCACGGATGGACAACCCTTCCCTGGTCGTTCCCGGTGCCCTGCAGCCCCTGCTGGACCTGTCCGAGGTCATCGGCAAGGTCGGCATCCCGCAAGCGACCCTCGACCTGATCCGCCTGCGCGTGAGCGAGATCAACGGCCGCGACTGGACCCTCGTGGACCGGGCCGGCCTGGCGAACGGCGCCGACGACCGCCTTCCGCTCGTCGCCACCTGGCGCACCGAGACCGTCTTCTCGGACGCCGAGCGCTCCGCCCTCGCCATGGCCGAGGCCGTCACCCTCCTGGCGGACCCGGAGCACATGGCCTCCGACGAGGTGTGGGAGGAGTGCGCCAAGTACTTCACCGAGGAGCAGCTCGGCGCCCTCCTCATGCATGTCGGCCTGGTCAACATGTGGAACCGGGTCAACGTCGCCTCCAACCAGGCCCCCGCGGTCTGGCGCTGACGAAGGGATGCGCGTCCGTGAAGCTCATCAACGCCGGTCTGGGCAGGACCGGCACGACCTCGCTGAAGGTGGCCCTGGACCGGCTGGGACTCGGGCCCTCCTTCCACATGTTCGACATCGTGGGCGACGACGAGCGCCTGGAGCAGTGGGAGAGGATCGTCTGCGACGGGGAGGACCCCGACTGGCGGGCGGTGTTCGCCGGATACTCCTCCGCGGTCGACGGTCCCTGCACGGTCTACTACCGGCAGCTCGCTGAGGCCTTCCCCGAGGCCAAGGTCATCGTCACCGTCCGGGACGCCGAGGGCTGGTACCGGAGCACGTACGACACGCTCTACCAGTTCGTCCTGCGCAGCAAGGAGCACCCGCCGGAGCCCGGCTCCCGCCAGGAGCGGCTGCTCCGCGTCGTCAGCACCATGGTCTGGGACGGCGTCTTCGAGGGCCGCTTCGAGGACAAGGACCACGCCGTCGCGGCGTACCACCGGCACAACGAGGACGTCGTGCGCGCCCTCGGCGCCGACAAGGTCCTCGTCTACGACGTACGGCAGGGCTGGGAGCCGCTGTGCGCCTTCCTCGGAGTCGACGTCCCCGACGAGGAGTTCCCGCACGCCAACGACTCCGCCGCCATGCGGCAGCGGATCGCCCAGGCGGCCGGCGCCCCGGTCGCGGCGGGCTGAGCCGACGAGGAGCTGATCCTGTGCTGATCACGGAAATGACGGTCCCGGGCGCCTACCGCGTCGAGCCGGAACCGCTGAGCGACCGTCGTGGATATTTCTTCGAGTCGGTGCGTGCCAGTGCGATCCTGGCCGAGAGCGGCTGGGACTTCTCTGTCCGCCAGGTCAATTACTCGGTGTCCAGGAAGAACACCCTGCGGGGAATTCACGGCACCAAGGTCCCGCCCGGTCAGGCGAAGTTCGTGACCTGTGTACGGGGCAGCGCGCTCGACATCGCGGTCGACCTCCGGGTCGGTTCCCCGACGTTCGGGCAGTACGACGTCACGTACCAGAGCCCGGAGACGGGCACGGCCGTGTACCTGCCCGACGGCATCGGCCATGCCTTCCTGGCCCTGACCGACGACACCTGCATGAGCTACCTCTGCTCGCAGGAGTACGTGCCCGGCACGATGATCGACGTCGACGCGCTCGATCCGGAGATCGGCCTGCCGTGGGAGCTGACGGAGCCGCCGATCCGCTCGGACAAGGACGCGGTGGCCCCCACCCTCGCGGAGGCGGCCGCGATGGGCCTCCTGCCCACGTACGAGCAGTGTCTGCCGCGTCCCTTCGGAGTCCTGCAGAACGGCTGACCTCCGCGGGTGCGCGCACATGGGAACGGCAGCCGGTGCCCTCGGGCACCGGCTGCCGTTCTTCGCGTCTCGGCACGAGGCCGTCCTCACCCGGCGTGGGCGCGGATCCGGGCCATCAGATCGGCCTGCCGCACCAGTTCGCGGTGGTGCGCCGGACGGGCCGAGGCGTCCTGGACCGCCGCGTGGAAGGCGCTGAAGACACCGAGGAACTGGTCCGAGGCCGGCGCGACGATCCGGGTCTCCCGGTCCCGCTGCTCAAGACGCAGCACGGGACGGGCGTCGCGTGAGGGCGTGAAGGCCCATTCGAGGGTCAGCCGCCCCTCGCTGCCCCAGAGGTCGTACGTCGAGCGGTAGCCGTGCGAGAGGCCGAAGGAGCAGTTCGCGGTCACACCGGAGCCGTCGCGCAGCAGAGCCGCACCGGACACGTCCACGCCCAGCTTCGCGTCGGACTCCAGGGCCGCGCCCAGGACCTCGATCTCCTCGCCCAGGTACTCCTGGGCCGCGCGCACCGGATAGCAGCCGACCTCCCACAGGGCGCCGCCGCCGAGCTCGGCCTGGTACTTGATGCCGTTCGGGTCGGTGGGCGGAATGCCGAACACACCGTTGAAGGAGCGGAGTTCGCCGATCGCGCCCTCGGCGATCAGGTCCTGGGCCAGGTCGTGCTGGGGGTGCCGGAGGAACGCGAAGTTCTCCATGATGAGCAGCCCGCGCTCCTCGGCGAGCCCGGTGAGGCTCCGGGCGGTCCCGGCGCTCGGTACCGCCGGCTTCTCGATGAGGACGTGCTTGCCGGCCTCCAGCGCCCGGCGCGCCCACTCCGCGTGCTCGCTGTTCGGCAGCGGTACGTACACGGCGTCGACGCCCGGCGCCTCAAGGAGGGCCTCGTACCCCTCGACGGCCGCGCAGCCCGTGTCGGCGGCGACGGACTCGGCCTTCGCCAGAGAACGGCTCGCGACCGCCACGAGATCGAACGGAGACCTCCGAATCGCGGGGATCGCCCGGCGCACGGCGATGTCGGCGCACCCGATGATGCCGATACCGGCCCTCCGCTCGGATTCCTGGTCGGGTGTCAGATCTTCGATGTTCACAAGTCCACCTAAAGGGCAAGAGGAATTCGCATGCCTGAATCGGGATGAGGTCAGAGTGGATAAGTGGCACTTTGTTTGTCAACACCCGCGGATATCATGGCAGGTGCGCCCTCGAACACGACTTCCGGCCGTTCGATCTCCCGCTATAAAGTGCGGGCATCCGCTCAGATCGACATGAAATACACGGAGGAGGTGCGGCGGTGAAGGGCATCGTCCTGGCCGGCGGTAATGGTACGAGGCTCCATCCGATCACCCTGGGCGTGTCGAAACAGATGCTCCCGGTCTACGACAAGCCGATGATTTATTACCCGTTGTCGGCGCTGATGCTGGCCGGGATACGCGACATCGAGATCATCACCACCCCCGAGGACCACGAGATGTTCCGCCGGCTCCTCGGCGACGGCTCCTGGCTCGGCATCAACCTGACCTACGCGGAGCAGGACAAGCCCCGTGGTCTCGCCGACGCCTTCCTGGTCTCCGCCGACCACATCGGCGACGACTCCGTGGCCCTCGTCCTCGGCGACAACATCTTCCACGGCTACGAGTTCGGCCCCATGCTCCAGCGCGCCGGCCAGGACATCGAGGGCTGTGTCCTCTTCGGCTACCCGGTCCGCGACCCCGAACGCTACGGCGTCGGCACGCTCGACGACCAGGGCCGCCTGATCGCCCTGGAGGAGAAGCCCGCCAAGCCGAAGACCAACATGGCCATCACCGGGCTCTACCTCTACGACAACAAGGTCGTCGACTACGCCCGGGAGCTGAAGCCCTCCGAGCGGGGCGAGCTGGAGATCACCGACCTCAACCGGATCTACCTGGAGCGCGGCGAGGCCCGGCTCATCCCCCTCGGCCGCGGTTTCGTCTGGCTCGACACCGGGACCCACGACGCCCTCATGGAGGCCGGTGACTACGTCCAGGTCCTGGAACACCGCCAGGGCGTGCGCATCGCCTGTCTGGAGGAGATCGCCTGGCGCATGGGCTTCATCGACCGTGACGCCTGCTACCGCCTCGGCAGCCGCCTCGCGAACTCGGCCTACGGCCAATACATCATGGAGATGGCCCAGGCCGGCTGAGTCCGCACCCCGCGCCGCACGGCGCGGAACCAAGCAATACGCCCCCTCACCGGAAGAAGCCCCTCGTCATGAAGATCCTGTTCACCGTCGGCGGGAGCCAGGCGGCCGTCTTCGGCGTCGCCCCGCTCGCCGCCGCCGCCCGGAACGCCGGGCACCAGATCATGCTCGCCGCCGACGAGCCGCTCATGGCCGCGGCGGCCTCCGTCGGACTCCCCGCGGTCTGCATCACCCCCGAGCGCATGCGCTACGGCCAGGAGTCGCTGACGGCCACGGCCCGCCTCGACGCCCTCCTGGAGCTCACCGAGGCATGGACCCCGGACCTCGTCGTCGGCGGCCTCTCCCACGTGCCGCGCGTCCTCGCCGCCCGCCTCGGGGTTCCGTACGTCCGGCACATCTGGCACATCGCGCCGATGGCCCGCCGTGACCGCGCCGCCGTCGCCGAACTCCAGCCGGAGCTGGAGCGCCTGGGCCTGACCGGGCTTCCCGAGCCCGATCTCTTCATCGACCTCTGCCCGCCGCCGATCCGCCCCGAGGGCGCCCCCGCCGCCCGCGCGATGCGCTGGGTCCCGCGGGTCAGCCAGCGGCGCGTCGAGCCCTGGATGTACACCCGCCCCGAGGGCCGCCCCCGCGTCCTCATCACCGCCGGCACCCGCAACCTCATGCTCGACACCCCCGGCAGCTCGCTGCGGAAGCTGGTCGGCGAACTCACCGGCTCGGGCGCCGAGGTGCTCATCGCCGCGCTCCCCGAGGCCGCCGAGAAGTACGGCGCGGAGCTCGGCGACGTACGCATCGGCTGGATCCCGCTCGACGTGGTCGCCCCCACCTGCGACCTGGCCGTCCACCACGGCGGCGCCACCACCGCGATGACGCTGGTGAACGCGGGCGTGCCGCAGCTGATCATCCCCGACAACGGCTACGGCAAGGCCGTCGCCGAGGCCGTCGTCTCCGCCGGGGCGGCCGTCATGGTCGACAAGCACCGCCCGGAGGAGGGCCGGGACCCCGACGAGGTGATCGCCGCCGGCTGCCGGGAGATCCTCGCCGACCCCGCGTACGCGGCGCGGACCCGGGCGCTGGCCGCCGAGGCCGCCGCGCTGCCGACGCCCGGTGAGGTCCTCCGCGAGCTGGAGGCCCTCGTCGCGTCCTGACCCCGTCCCCGAAGGCCGGCCGGTGCCCCACCGGCCGGCCTTCGGCTTTCCCCGTGACCGGTGACCCGCGCGTGCCCCCGTGCCCCGCCCCCGTACGGCACACGCCCTCCCGATCACGCGCAGCGCCCCGAGACCGACGGTCTCGGGGCGCTGCGCGTGATCGGGAGGGGCATCAGCGGTACTAGCGCTGGAGCAGGGCCTCCAGCTTGGGGACGATGTCCTGCGGCGTCGGGAGCGTGGAGATCTCCTTGGCCAGGAACTGCGTCCGCTCGGTGTAGCTCGGCTCCTCCAGGAGCTCACGGCAGGCGGCGGCGATGGTCTCGCCGGGCGCCTTGTCCGGGGCCTCGGCCACCGGCCACAGGGTCTTGCCGGCGCCGAAGTCGCTGATGGCCTTGGCGATGGCCTCGCGGTGGTAGTTCGGCGGGAACTCCGGCGGGTTCTCCGGGATGATCAGCTGCGGCACGCCGTTGGCCATCAGCGTCGTGGCCGTGGTCGCGCCACCGTGGTGGACGGCCAGGTCGCAGGTGGCCGCGGCCACGTCCATGGGGATCCAGCCGACGCGGGCGTCGCCCAGGTCCGCGCCGAAGCGTTCGGCCGCACCCGGGGACGCGGCGATCAGGACCTCGGCGTTCTGCTTGTTCAGCTCGCTGACCAGCAGCGGCATGGACCAGCCCGGGTCGCGGAACATCAGGCTGCGGAAGCCCGAGGTGATCAGGACACGGCGACGGCCCTCCGGGCGGGTGTACATCCACCGCTCCAGACGACGCTGCGGGTTGCTGGGGATCCACCGCAGCGACTGCGCGTCCGGGTCGTGCGCCGGGCGCAGCGACGGAGGGGTGGAGTCGAGGAGCAGGTCGGGCTTGAGCAGCCCGTCCACGCCCAGGCGCTCCATCTCGGGGCGGAGCTCGGCCTCGGCGCCCGGGTCGATGCCCGTGAGCGGAATGCCCAGGTACTCGACGTGGCGGACGTACGGGACCTTGAGGTGGGCGGCGAGCAGCATCGCCGCGTAGCTCTGCGAGCTTCCCACCACCACGTCCGGGGTCCAGTCCTTGGCGAGTTCGAGCAGGGACTCGACGCCGGCGAGGCCCATCCGGGCGAAGCCGCGGCCCTGGCCGAACATCTCCTCGTCCCCGAGCTCACGGGGGAACCGCAGGCCCCGGCCCGGGTTCGTGATCCGCATGAAGTGGCGGATCGGGTCGACCGTGAAGCAGAACGTGGGAATTCCGATGGCTTCAGCCGTCTCCACCCACGGCTCGTGGGCGGCCAGCATGACCTGGTGCCCCGCGTTCCGTGCGGCCGTCGCCAGTGGGGCGGCGGCGTAGTAGGTGGCCTGGCTGCCTGTGGTGACGAACAGGATTTTCATGGCACTCCGGATGCTTTTCGTGAGTCACGGCCTGGCGTATGTGGGAACAGCTTCGATATTCCACAGAGTGCAGTTTTTCTGTCAAACACCTTGAATTCGCGGGGGCGTGTTCGAATGAGGATCACGCGCAGTTGAACGCGCTGAACATCGCGCCCGGTTCACCGGCCCTTCCTTCGTGGCAACATGTCGTGCGGCGAAATCAGCCCCCGCACACACCGGACGTCGAAAGACGGTGACTCTTATGAACAACCTCATCTACAACGCCCGTATGGCTCTTCGGGACATCATGGAAGTCAACATCTTCACGCAGGGCAACGAGAAGGTGCACCTGACCGTCTTCCCCGACCTCGTCTGGGAGGGCACCGCGGAGACGCAGACCGACAAGGTCGTCCAGGAGGTGCTCCGCCGTCTGCACGACATGGACATGGACATCGCCGGCGGCGAGGACGGCATCCGCACCCTGCTGGACGGCCGTTCCGTGGAGATCGTCCGCAAGGCCGCCTGAGAACCGCCGCCGTGCCGTCGCGCCCGGCGGGGCGCCGGCGATCCGTCCCCGAGGAGGTAGGACGCCCGTGATAGCCCGTTACTCACTGCCCGAGATGGCGGAACTCTGGTCCGACCAGGCCCGCTACACCACCTGGGCCGAGGTGGAGGTCCTGGCCTCCGAGGCACAGGTACTGCTCGGCAGGGTCCCCGAGGCCTCCCTCGCGGACATCCGGAGCGCCCGGGTCCCGGCGGCGGCGCGCGTCGCGGAGCTGGAGCGCGAGCGCGACCATGAGATCCTCGCCTTCCTCGCGGCCTTCTGCGAGGACATGCCGGAGGACTCCGCACGCTGGGTGCACCTCGGCATGACGAGCTACGACCTCGTGGACACCGCTCTGGGGCACACCCTCGCCCGCGCCTGCGACCTGCTGACCGGCGCCGCGCGCCGGCTGCGCACGGTGCTGGTCGAGAAGGCCGTCGCGCACTGGGACACGGCGTGCATCGGCCGCACCCACGGCATGCACGCCGAACCCACCACCTTCGGCCACAAGCTGGCCGGGTTCGCCTTCGCGATCGACCGCTCGGTGCGGAGGCTGGAGGAGGCCCGCGCGCAGGTCGCCGTCGGCACGATCTCCGGCTCCGTCGGGACCTACGCGCTGATCGACCCCTTCGTCGAGAAGCATGTCTGCGAGACCCTCGGCCTCGGCGTGGAGCCGGCGCCGAGCCAGGTCGTGGCCCGTGACCGGCACGCCCAGCTCGTGCAGGCGATCGCCACGCTCGGCGCCTGCGTCGAGCAGATCGCCGTCGAGATCCGGCTGCTTTCCCGCAGCGAGGTCCGCGAGGTCGAGGAGCCCCGCACGGCCGCGTACCAGGGATCGAGCGCCATGCCGCACAAGCGGAACCCGACGACCAGCGAGCGGCTCACCGGCCTCGCCCGGCTGCTGCGCGGCTACGCGGGAACGATGCTGGAGAACGTGGCGCTCTGGCACGAGCGCGACCTGTCCCACTCCTCCGTGGAACGGGTCGTCCTGCCGGACGCCTTCACGGTCGCCCACTACCAGGTGGTCTCGGCCACCGAGCTCGTCCGGGACCTCGACGTGCACCCCGACCGGATGCGCGCCGCGATCGACCACACCGGCGGGCTCGCCTACAGCTCGGCGGTCCTCGCCGACCTGCTGGAGAGCGGGCACGAGCGCGAGCGGGCGTACCGGCTGATCCAGGACGCCGCGAACGGGGAGGACTTCTTCACCCTGCTCGGGCGCGAGGGCGTACGGACCGATCCGCTGGGGCCCGAGCGCTTCCTGGTACACCATGACGTCATCTACAAGCGATTGGAGCGCCTTCGTGAGCTGGATCATTGAGCGGGAGAACGGTCCCGACCTCGACCTGGACGAGGTACTGAGGGTCTACCGCGAGTCCGGCCTCGGCGAGCGCCGGCCCATCGAGGAGACCGAGCGCATGGCCGCGATGGTCCGCAACGCCAACCTGGTCGTCACGGCCAGGGTCGACGGCGAACTCGTCGGCATCGCCCGCAGCGTCTCGGACTTCGCGTACGTCACGTACCTCTCCGACATCGCCGTGGTCCGCGCCCACCAGCGCTCTGGCATCGGCCGCGAGCTGATCGACGCCACCCGCAAGGAGGCGCCGCAGGCCAAGATCGTGCTGCTGTCGGCGCCGGCCGCGACCGAGTACTACCCGCACATCGGCTTCGCCGCCCACAACTCCGCCTGGGTGCTGAACCCCTGAGCGGAATCCGCGAGTGCCCGTCCCGTCCTTCCCCCGGCGGGGCGGGCACTCCGTGTTCCCGCCGTCCGGTCAGTGATGGCCGCCGACGTGCAGGTGCGCGGCCGGGCTCACCACCAGCGGACGCATCATGTGCTGCTCGTGCTCCAGCATGTGGCAGTGGTGGACGCCCCGGCCGACGACCGGGAACCTGACGGCGACGCTGACCAGTTCGCCCGGGGTGCCGCCGGGGCCGGGGACGATCCGCCCGGCGGTCCCCACCCGGATGACGTCCTTCTCGCCCGTCTCGTGTGCGTCGAGCGGGGCCGTCGCCCTGAACGTCACCGGCCGGCTCGTGCCCCGGGCCACCCGGTCGAAGCCGGTCACGTCGTAGTGCTCGCGCGAGAGCACCTGGAAGTGGCCCAGATGCATGTGCATGGGGTGCGGGACACCGGTGAGGTTGAGGTAGTTCCAGATCTCCACGCTGCCTTGCGCGATGGTGAACGCGCGCCCGTCGTCGTACGCGTACGACGACGCGCGCAGCGTCCGCAGTCTCCCCTGGGCGTCCTGGACCTGCACGACGCCGGTCGTCGGAAAGGTGAGGCCGGCCGGGTCGATCTCCTCGGCCTCCCACATCTCGGGGACGCCCGAGGAGCCGGGCCCGGTGACGAGGATCCAGCGGGGCGCGTGCCCGTGCGGCAGATCCGCGTGCCCGACCCGTCGGAAGGAGTCCGAGAGGACGGCCGGCGGGGCGTAGGAGGTGTCCGGCCGGCGGTCGGCGACGCGGAACTGCATCACGTCGGGTTCGAGGAGGTCGTTCCTCCGGTCCGAGGCGCCGGGGGCGATCCCCTCGAAGGTGTTGACCAGCTTCAGGGTCCGGCCGCGGAAGGCGGTGAAGTCGACCAGGACGTCGGCCCGTTCGCCGGGGGAGAGGTTCAGGGCGCCGTCGACCGGGACCGGCCGGTCGAGCAGCCCCTGGTCGGTGCCGATCACCCGCAGCGCGCCCGGCACGGGCACCCCGTCCGCGAGCAGCATCAGCCGGTACATGCGGGAGTTGGCGGCGTTGACGATCCGGAAGCGGTACCAGCGCGGCCGCACCTCCAGGTACGGCCAGACCACCCCGTTGACCAGGGTGTAGGGGGCGGCGTGCGCACGCATCAGCCGCTGCGGGCCGATCATCTCCACCTTGTGCACCGAACGGCCGACCAGCGCGCCGGAGGCGTCCGTGTCGAAGTTCCGGTCGCTGAGGACGAGCGGCACGTCCTGACGGCCCCCGGGCAGACCGAGCGCCGCCTCCTCCGCGGTGCGCGAGACGAAGAGGCCGGCGAGCCCGGCGTAGACGCTGAAGCGGCTCACGTGGTGGGTGTGGTCGTGGTACCAGAGCGTCGTCGAGGCCTGGTCGTTCGGGTACGCGCTGAGCTGGACGTCCCCGGGGCCGATCAGGTTCTCCATCCACCCGTCGTTGCCGCCGCCGGTGAGCATGCCGTGCAGGTGCACCGCGACCCAGGGCGGCAGATCGGCGACGCCCGCGACCTCCTGGCAGCCTTCCGTACCGGGGTAGTTGGAGACCGGGTCGGGAGAGGGACGGGGCTGGTCGAAGTCGACGGCCTTGACGGGCAGGTTCCCGGTCAGCCGGTTCTCCCAGGTGATCCGGAGCGGCCGGCCGGCGGTCGCGGCGATCGTCGGACCCGGGTACACGCCCTCGTACGTCCACATCGGCACCGGCGGCAGCTCCGAGTGCAGCGTGACGTCGGCGGTGACCATGCGCACGGTCAGCTCGTCGTGGTCGCCCCGGTCGCGGGGCCGGAGCACGGGCGGTATCCGCAGCGGGTCCTTGAACTTGGTGAGCTTCAGTTCGGGCGCCGAGGGCTCGGGGCCGCCGGGCACGGGCGGGGTGGCCGAGGCGGGCGACACGGGGAAGAGCGGGAGGGCCGCGGCGGCGAGCCCGAGGCCGGTGGCCGTACCGGCACGGAGAAGGGAGCGGCGGTCGATCCCCGTCACGGGCGGGGTTCTGTCGTCTGAGGGTTCCATGTCGGCCGACCGTAGGGTCGCCCGCTCATGGGACGGTCGACTTCCGCTGCACCGGAACGGAGGCGGCGGCACCGCCGGCGGGAGCACCGGCGGTGCCGCCCCACGGGAGCGGGGGAGCGGATCAGGCGGTGGCCAGCTCCCGCGAGTCCCGGTTCACGAGCGTCGCGTAGTGCCCGCCCAGGGCGAGCAGTTCCTCGTGCGTGCCCCGCTCCGCGACCCGGCCCCGCTTCAGGACCACGATCTCGTCCGCGTTCCGGATCGTCGAGAGCCGGTGGGCCACCGTGATCGTCGTCCGGCCCTCGCTCGCCGCGTCGATGGCCGCCTGCACGGCCTTCTCCGTCCGCGTGTCCAGCGCGCTCGTGGCCTCGTCGAGGACCAGGACCGGTGGGTCCCGCAGGATCGCGCGGGCGATCGCGAGGCGCTGCTTCTCCCCGCCCGAGAACCGGTAGCCGCGCTCGCCGACCACCGTGTCGTACCCGTCGGGCAGCGACATCAGATAGTCGTGGATGTGCGCGATCCGCGCCGCAGCCACCAGTTCCTCGTCGGTCGCGTCCGGCTTCGCGAAGCGCAGGTTCTCGGCGACCGTGGCGTGGAACAGGTACGTCTCCTGGGAGACCACGCCCACCGCCGCCGTCAGTGTCCCGAAGGACAGGTCCCGCACGTCGATCCCGTCGATCGTCACGACACCCGACGTCGGGTCGTACAGACGCGGGATCAGGTAGCTCAGCGTCGTCTTGCCCGAACCGGTCTCCCCGACGATCGCCAGACTCCGCCCGGCCGGCACCGTCACGTCCACCCCGTCCAGCGTGGGCCGCTCCGCTCCCGCGTAGGTGAAGCCCACCCCGCTCAGGCGCACCTCGCCGCGCACCTTCCCGGGCTCCACCGGGTGCTCCGGCTCGGCGACGTCCACCGGCAGGTCCAGGTACTCGAAGATGCGGGCGAACAGCTCCAGCGAGCTCTGGACGTCGATCCCGACCGTCAGGAGCCGCTGCGCCGGACGGAACAGGGCCTGCTGGAGGGTGGTGAAGGCGACGAGCGAGCCGATCGAGACGGCCATCTGCCCGCCGCTCGCCGTCAGCCCCGCCACCCAGTAGATGACCGCCGGCATCGACGCCATGACGATCCAGATCGTCGACTGGTACCAGAGCCCCGCCGTGCTCGCCCGCACCTCGATCGTGGTCAGCCTGCGCGACTGCTCCGCGAACGTGTCCGTGAGCGAACGCGCCCGGCCCATCGTGTGGCCCAGCATGATCCCGCTGACCGACAGCGACTCCTGCACGGTGGCCGACAGTTCGGCGAACTGCTTCTGCCGGTCCCGGGTGATGACCCGGCGCTCGTCCCCGACGTGCCGGCTCACCCACACGAACCCCGGCAGCATCAGCAGCGAGGCCAGTGTCAGCCGCCAGTCGATCAACAGCATCGCCGTCGTCGTCGCGAGGACGATCGTCAGGTCCGCCACCAGGGCGGTCGCGGTCGTCGTCACGGTGACCTGCATCCCGCCGATGTCATGGGCGATGCGCGACTGCACCTCCCCCGTCCGCGTCCGGGTGAAGAACGCCAGCGACATGCGCTGGAGGTGCGCGTAGACGGCCGTCCGCAGATCGTGCATGACCGCCTGGCCGACCTTCGCCGACACATGGGTCTGCCACACGTTGAACGAACTCGTCGCGACCGACACCACGACCATGCCGAGCGCGAGCGCCGACAGCAGCCCCGTCCGCCCCTGTGGCAGCGCCGTGTCCATGATCTCCCGGATCAGGAACGGGTTCACGAGGGAGACCAGGGACGAGCCCGTCACCAGGAGCGCCACGGACACCAGGCTCCTCCGGTACGGGCGGAACAGCCCGATGATGCGGCGCTTCTGTACGGGGGGACGCTCGTCCGCCGACCCGGTGATGCCCACTCCGGCCTCCTCTCCCTCGGTCAGTTCCAGTCGACGGAGCGCAGGACGACGGCGGAGTTGAAGCCGCCGTGGCCACGGGCGAGGACGAGCGCCGTCGACACCGGGGTGTCCCGGGCCGCGGTGACCAGGTCGAGGTCGTAGTCGGGCGAGAGCGTGACGTTCGCCGTCGGCGGGATCACCCCGTCGCGCATGGCGAGCAGTGCGGTCGCGACGTCCAGCGGTGCCGCACCCGAACCCAGCCGCCCCGTCATCGTCTTCGGCGCGGTGACCGGGACGCCCCGCGGCCCGAAGACCCCGGTGAGCGCCGTCGCCTCGATCCGGTCGAGCTCCGGCACACCGGACGCGTCGGCGAAGACCACGTCGATGTCGCCGGCCCCCAGGCCCGCGTCCTCGAGCGCGATCTCGATCGCCTTCCGCAGCGTCGGCTCACGGCCGCTGTCCGGAGCCGGGTCGAAGGTCGAGCCGTAGCCGCAGATCTCCCCGTACACCTCGGTCGCCCCACGGCGGCGGGCCGCCTCGGCGTCCTCCAGGACCAGCAGCGCGCCGCCCTCGCCGGGCACGTACCCGGAGGCGTCCGCGTCGAAGGGCAGATAGGCGCGGTCGGGCCGCTCCTCCGTGCTCATCCTCCCGCTGGTCAGCTGGGCGACCCAGCCCCACGGGCAGATCGCCGCGTCGACGCCGCCCGACAGGATCAGATCGCTGCCCTTGCGGACCAGACGGCGCGCGTGCGCCAGCGCGTCCAGACCGCCGGCCTGGTCGCTGACGACCACACCGCTGGGGCCGCGCAGCCCGTGCCGGATGGAGATCTGGCCGGTGTTCACCGCGTAGAACCAGGCGAAGGACTGGTACGCGGAGACGTGCTGACCGCCCTTGCTCCACAGGTTCCGCAGCTGGTCCTGGCCGAACTCGAAGCCGCCCGAGGTACTGGCGGTCATCACGCCCATGCCGTACCCGTCGGCCCCCTCCGTGCTCACCCCGGCGTCCGTCAGAGCGTGCTCGGCGCCGACGAGCGCGAGCTGCGTCATGCGGTCCGTCTGCGGCACGAGCCGGCTCGGCAGGTGCTCCTTGACGACGAAGCCGTCGATCTCACCGGCGAGCTTCGAGGGGTACCGCTCCGGGTCGAAGCGCTCGATGCGGCCGATGCCGCTCTTCGAGGCGCGCGTCGCCTCCCAGTACTCCGTCACGCCGAAACCGTTGGGCGACACGACACCGATGCCGGTCACCACGACCTTGGTGGAGTTCATGCCGTCGTCCTGTCCGGTCGGGCGAGAACCATCGCGCTCTGGAAGCCGCCGAATCCGCTGCCGACCGTCAGCACCGTGTCGGTGCGCCAGTCACGCGCGGTCAGCGGCACGTAGTCGAGATCGCACTCGGGGTCGGGCGTGTGCAGGTTCGCGGTAGGGGGCACCACGTTGTTCTCCATGGCGAGGACGGAGGCGGCGATCTCGATCGAGCCGATCGCGCCGAGCGAGTGGCCGACCATCGACTTGATCGAGCTCACGGGGGTCCGGTAGGCGTGCTCGCCGAGGCTGCGCTTGAAGGCGCTGGTCTCGTGCCGGTCGTTCTGCTTGGTGCCCGAGCCGTGGGCGTTGACGTAGTCCACGGCCTCCGGGGCGAGCCTCGCCTCGTCCAGCGCGGAGCGGATGGCCTCGGCCATCTCCCGGCCGTCGGGGCGCAGCCCGGTCATGTGGAAGGCGTTGCAGCGGCTGGCGTAGCCGGCGACCTCGGCGTAGATGTGGGCGCCGCGCCGGCGGGCCGACTCCAGCTCCTCCAGGACGAACATCGCCGCGCCCTCGCCGAGGACGAATCCGTTACGGGTCAGGTCGAAGGGCCGGGAGGCGTGCTCGGCGTCGTCGTTGCGCGAGGTCGTGGCCTTGATCGCGTCGAAGCAGGCCACCGAGATCGGCGAGATCGGCGCGTCCGAGGCACCGGTGACCATCACGTCGGCGGAGCCGTCACGGATCAGTTCGGCCGCGTATCCGACCGAGTCGATGCCGGACGTACAGCCGGTGGAGACCACCGTCGAGGGGCCCTCGGCGCCGACCGCCCAGGCCACCTCGGCCGCGAACGAGCTGGGCACGAAGTAGTTGTAGAGGTGCGGGACGGCGTACGTGTGGTCGACCAGTTCCAGCCGGCCGCCGTCGCTGACGACCCGGTACTCCTCGTCGAGCCCCATCGTCGCGCCGACGGCGCTGCCGACCGCCACACCGATCCGGTGCGGCGCGTGCGCGCCCACGTCGAGACCGCTGTCCGCCATCGCCTCACGCGCCGTGACCAGCGCGAACTGCGCCGCCCTGTCGGTGCGCCGGATCTCCTGCGGGCTGAGCCCGTGCTCCTCCGGGTCGAAGTCGATCTCGGCCGCGACCCGGGAGCGGAACGGCGCGGGATCGAAGAAGGTGATCCCCCGCGTCGCCGTCCGGCCCTCGCTCAGCAGGCTCCAGAAGTTCTTGGCCCCGATCCCGCCCGGAGCCGCCACGCCGACTCCGGTGACGACCACACGCCTGCCGGTCACTGAGACTCCCAGTGGTAGAAACGCTTCGCCATCGCGTCCGCGGGGGAGCGCCAGGTCGCCGGGTCGTAGGCCTCGATGAAGGGCTTCAGGTCCTGGCTGATCCGCACGAAACGGGGGTCGGTCTTCGCCTTCTCGATCAGCTCTCCGCCGTCCTCGCCGTCGAAGTCCTGGAGGTGGAAGTACAGACCGTTGAACATGAAGAGCTGACGTCGCCGCGTCCCCATGCGGTGCGGCATCTCGGTCTCGTCGAAAGCGCCGAAGAGCCGCGCCACCTCGTCACTCGAGCGGGAGTCCATTCGGGCCACTATCAGATTGCTGTGCATTCGACCGCCTCCTTGGGGATGTGCTGCGCCCTTATCGCAGTTGCTTGACCAGTGCCGACCATGCGGCGAGCTCCTCTTCCGACAACGACGGCGGACAGGGCTGGCCGGTGGGGGAAGGTGGAGGCCAGCAGTCCTGCCACTCCAGAGGCGGATACATTCCGTTCCACGCAAAGCCCATCCACATCAGGCCCTTGCTGAAGTCCTGCCATATGAATCGCATGGCGGACCTGAGCTTTGAGCCCATGTCAGTCTCCATTCGCCGGGAACCACCCGGTGCCCACCTTGGGCGACCTCTCTCGAGACGAAGTCGGAAGACCGTCGAACTCCGGTGGAGCGTCGGCGACCCGGCCGGACGCGGGGGCACGGGAAAGGGGCGGCTCCCGGTGGTGCCGGAGCCGCCCCCGCGGGGGGTGACGGTACGGTCAGCGCGAGGCGACGAGCAGCCCCCGGGACCGCAGTACCCGGCGCTCCAGCGGGGCGAAGCACAGCAGGTCGACGGCGACCCCGACGACGAGCATCAGGACGATCCCGACGAGTACGCCGGCCATGTCGGAGAACTCCCGCTGGTTCTCCAGATAGCGCCCGAGCCCGAGCCCGAGTTCGGGCGAGGAGGCGATCAGCTCGGCGGCCATCAGGGAGCGCCAGGAGAACGCCCAGCCCTGCTTGAGCCCGGCCAGGTAGCCGGGCAGGGCGGCCGGCAGCAGGACGTACCGGGCGCCGCGCGCCCCGGTCGCGCCGAGCGTCCGGCCGGCCCGCAGGAAGAGCGGTGGGACCTGGTCGATCCCGGATATCAGCCCGTTGGAGATCGACGGCACCGCGCCGAGCAGGATCACCGCGTACATCGCCGAGTCGTCGATGCCGAGCCAGATCACGGCGGCCGGCACCCAGGCGACCGACGGCAGCGACTGGAGCCCGGCGAGGACGGGGCCGACGGCGGCCCGTACGGGGTGGACCCGGGCGACGAGCAGACCGAGGGGAGTGCCGATCGCGAGGGCGAGCAGGAAGCCCGAGATCCCGCGCCACAGGCTGGTCCAGATGATCGAGAACAGGGTGCCCTCGTACCAGAGGTCGGTGAGGGCGACCCACACGTCGGCCGGGGCCGGCAGTTTGTCGGGGGTCGTCAGGCGCAGGCTGTGGGCGAGCTGCCAGACGCCGAGCACCAGGGCGACGCCGAGGAGCGGCGGCAGCGCCTTCCGCCGCAGCACCCGGCCGAGCGGGGCGCGCTCCGCGGGCACGGTCTCCAGCGCGTCGAGCCCGGCCCCGACCCCGGCGGACTCGTCGGCGCGCGGGCGGGTGTCAGTGCTGGACGACATGGCGGCGGATCTCCCCACGCAGGTGCTCGGTGATCTCGGAGGACAGCGCCGCGACCCCGGCGGACTCGGGGCGGCGCGGCTGCGGAAGGTCGACGCTCCACTCGCGGGCGATCCGGCCGGGCCGCGACGACAGGAGCACGACGCGCCCGCCGAGCCGGACGGCCTCGCTCACGTTGTGCGTGACGAACAGGACGGTGAGCCCGTGCTCGGCCCAGATCCGGGTCAGTTCGTCGTGCAGGACGTCCCGGGTGATGGCGTCAAGGGCGGCGAACGGCTCGTCCATCAGGAGGACGCGCGCGCCCTGGGCGAGGGCGCGGGCCAGGGCGACGCGCTGGCGCATGCCGCCGGACAGCTCGTGCACCCGCTTGCCGTGGGCGCCGCCGAGCCGGACCAGGCCGAGGAGCCGCTCGGCCTCGGCCCGGCGCCGCTCGCGCGGGACCCCGGCCAGCCGCAGTGCCAGCTCGACGTTGCCGCCGGCGGTCAGCCACGGGAACAGCGCGTGGTCCTGGAACATCAGGGCCGGCCGGGGGCCGGGCACCTCGACGGCCCCGGAATCGGGCGCGTCGAGCCCCGCCACCAGGTTCAGCAGCGTGGACTTGCCGCAGCCCGAGGCGCCGAGCAGGGTGACGAACTCGCCCGGGGCGACGTCCAGGTCGATGCCGTCGAGCACGGGCACGCCCGTGCCGGGGCGCCCGAAGGTCTTGGAGACCCGCGTGAGCCGCACGGCGGGGGGCGGTGCCGGGGCGGCGGCCCCGACACGGCGAGTGTCCTTCTGGGGGGTCAGTGCCGTGGTCACGGGCACCTCCTGAGGGAGTGGTCGGGGAGGACGGACGGAGCGCGGCCGCGCGCGTGTCCGGGGTGCGGCGCGGCGGGGTGGCCGTACGGCGTCAGGAGGCGGGGCCGAGTCCCGCGTCCGGCACGGGGGGCCGCCCGGCCGCCGCGAGCACCCGGTTCAGCGGGCGCAGGTCGTAGACACCGCCGAGGTCGGTCTCCTTCAGGAGACCCGCGGCGACCGCGTGGTCGGCCTGGGCGCGCAGGGTGGCGGCCAGCGGGTCGTCGAGGAAGTCGATGCCGCGCCAGGCCCGGTCGAGGACGGCGGGTTCGAGCCGCCCTCCGGTGAGCCGTTCGGTGTACGCGGCGGCGTCGGCCCGCGCCTGCTCCGGAGCCGCGGCGATGGCCGCGTTGGCGGCCACCGAGCCGCGCAGCACGGCTTCGACGACGTCCGGGTGCGCGGCCAGGAAGGGCTGCGCGACGACGAGGTGGGTGATGACGAACGCCCCGCCGGGCCAGCGGGACCGCTCGTCGAGCAGGACCTTCGCGCCGAGCGCGGTCAGCTGGGCGGCGGCCGGTTCGGGCACCCAGGCGCCGTCGACGGAGCCCGAACGGTAGGAGCCGGGGAGGACCTTGCTGTCGGTGCGGACGACGGAGACCTCGCCGGCGCCGGTGGCGGGGTCCACCTCGTACCCCTGCTCCGCGAGATAGGTGAGGAGGGCGACGTCCTGGGTGTTGCCGAGCTGCGGGGACGCGATCCGGCTGCCCCGGAGGTCGGCGGCGGTCCTGATCCGCGCCGGGTTCACCACGAGCCGGACGCCGCCGGAGGCCGCGCCGCCGACGATCCGCAGGGACGTGCCGCCCGACCGCGCCCAGCTGTTGATCGTGGGGGACGGGCCGATCCAGGCGAGGTCGAGGGCTCCGGCGTTGAGGGCCTCGATCGCGCTGGGGCCGGCGCCGAAGACCCGTGTCCTGAGCCGGGTGCCGCCCAGCTCCTTCTGGAACAGGCCCCGGTGCAGTCCGACGAGCGCGGTGCCGTGCGTCAGGTTCGCGAAGTGGCCGACGCGCACGGTGTCGGCGGAGAGCCGCGGGCCCGTGCCCGCGGTGAGGGCCGCCGGGTCGGCACCGGCCCGGTCGGCGCGCCGGGAGCCGTAGCCGCAGGAGGCGACGAGCCCGGTGGCGGCCAGCGCCGCCCCGCCCCGCAGAGCCGCCCGCCGGGTCGGCCCGCCGGGCGCGCGCGGGGTCTCCGGCTGCGGGCGCGGCACCGTCAGACCCACGGCTCGTCGTTCGCCGCCGGCCCGGCGGTGCGGGCGGACCCGGTGCGTGCGGCCCCGAAGGGCTCGCCCGCCATGCCGGCCGCGAGCGTCGTGCCGTCGGCGGGGTCGATCAGCAGGAAGGATCCGGTCCCGCGGTTGTCGGCGTAGGCGTCGAGGGCCAGCGGCTCCGCCGTGCGCAGCACCGCCCGGCCGATGTCGTTGACGCGCAGCTCCTGCGCGTGCGGCTGCTGTTCGAGGGTGCCGATGTCGATCCGGTACGTCAGTTCCCGGACGACGGCGCGCACGGTGCGGGTGGTGTGCTTGAGCAGCACCTTGGCGCCGACGCGCAGCGCACGCTCGTCGAGGTGGCAGATTCCGGCCTCCACGTCCCGCGTCGGCACGGGCGCCGGGGCGGTGGCGATCAGGTCGCCGCGGGAGACGTCGATGTCGTCGGCGAGCCGTACGGTGACCGACCGGGGGGCCCAGGCGAGGTCGACCGGTTCCCCGAAGGCGTCGATCCCGGCGACGGTGGTGGTGCGGCCGGAGGGCAGCACGGTCACCGGGTCCCCGACGGCCAGCACGCCGGAGGCCAACTGGCCCGCGTAGCCCCGGTAGTCGGGGTGTTCGGCGGTCTGCGGCCGGATCACGTACTGGACGGGGAAGCGGACCGGCTCGCCGTTCGGGGCGCCGCCGACCGGGACGGTCTCCAGGTGGTCGAGCAGCGTCGGGCCGCCGTACCAGTCCATGTGCGCGGAGGGCTCGACGACGTTGTCGCCGGCGAGCGCGGAGAGCGGGATCGCCACGACGTCCCGGACGCCGAGTTCGGTGGCGTACGCCGTGAACTCCTCGGTGATGGAGGCGAAGACGGACTCCGCGTAGCCGACCAGGTCCATCTTGTTCACGGCCAGCACCAGGTGCGGGACCCGGAGCAGGGCGGCGACGGCGAGATGGCGGCGGGTCTGCTCGACGACGCCGTTGCGGGCGTCGACGAGGACGACCGCGAGCTCGGCCGTCGAGGCGCCGGTGACCATGTTCCGGGTGTACTGCACGTGCCCCGGGGTGTCGGCGAGGACGAACCGCCGGCGCGGGGTCGCGAAGTAGCGGTACGCCACGTCGATGGTGATGCCCTGCTCCCGCTCGGCGCGCAGCCCGTCCGTGAGGAGGGCGAGGTCAGGGGTGTCCTGGCCGCGCGAGCGGGAGGCGTGCTCGACGGCCTCCAGCTGGTCGGCGAGGACCGACTTGGAGTCGTGCAGGAGCCGGCCCACCAGGGTGGACTTGCCGTCGTCGACGGAGCCGGCGGTGGCCAGGCGCAGCAGCGAGGTGGCGGAGCCGGGCCCGGGTGCCGTGTGCCCGGGTGCCGCGCCGCGCTCCCGGGCCCCGTGCTCCGGGGCCGCGTCGTGCCGCGTGACGGTGGCTTCCTGTGCGGTGGTCATGGCTAGAAGTACCCCTCACGCTTGCGGTCTTCCATGGCGGCCTCGGACAGCTTGTCGTCGGCGCGGGTGGCCCCGCGCTCGGTGAGCCGGGAGGCGGCGATCTCGGCGATGATGTCCGCGTCGTCGGCGGCGGCGGAGTCGACCGCGCCGGTGCAGGACATGTCACCGACCGTGCGGTAGCGGACGAGCCGCCTCTCCACGGTCTCGGACTCCTTCGGGCCGCCCCAGTCCCCGGCCGTCAGCCACATGCCGTCGCGCGCGAACACCTCGCGTTCGTGGGCGTAGTAGATCTCCGGGAGCTCGATGCTCTCGCGCTGGATGTACTGCCAGACGTCGAGCTCGGTCCAGTTGGAGAGCGGGAACACCCGGACGTGCTCCCCGGGGGAGTGCCGGCCGTTGTAGAGCGCCCACAGCTCGGGGCGCTGCCGGCGGGGGTCCCAGGCACCGAACTCGTCGCGCAGCGAGAAGACGCGTTCCTTCGCGCGGGCCTTCTCCTCGTCGCGGCGGCCGCCGCCGAAGACCGCGTCGAAGCGTCGGGTCTCTATGGTGTCGAGCAGCGGCACCGTCTGGAGCGGGTTGCGTGTGCCGTCCGGGCGCTCGCGCAGCCGTCCCGCGTCGATGTAGTCCTGTACGGAGGCGATGTGCAGCCGCAGTCCGTGCCGGGCCACGACCCGGTCGCGGTGGGCGATGACCTCGGGGAAGTTGTGCCCGGTGTCGACGTGCAGCAGGGCGAAGGGCACCGGCGCCGGTGCGAAGGCCTTCAGCGCCAGGTGCAGCATGACGATCGAGTCCTTGCCGCCGGAGAAGAGGATCACCGGCCGCTCGAACTCGCCCGCGACCTCGCGGAAGATGTGGACGGACTCCGCTTCCAGGGCGTCCAGGTGCGACAGCGCGTAGGGGTTCTCCGGGGCCTCGACCGGGCCGCGGGCCGTGGTCGGCGTGCTCATCGGAGGCCCCTCTCGGTGAGGAAGGCGTGCAGCTCGGCCGCGCACTCGGCCACGGACCGGCCCTGGGTCCTGACGCGCAGTTCGGGGTCGGCCGGGATCTCGTACGGGTCGTCCACACCGGTCAGGCCGCTGATCTCCCCGGCCGCCTGCCGCGCGTACAGGCCCTTCACGTCGCGTGCCGAGCAGACCTCGACGGGCGTGGCCACGTGGACCTCCAGGAACGCCGTGCCGCGCCCGGCGTGGTGCTCCCGCACGGCGGCCCGGGAGGCGGCGTACGGGGCGATGACCGGTGCGAGGACGATGACGCCGTGTGCGGCGAGCCGTTCCGCCACGAAACCGATCCGGGTCACGTTGGTGTGCCGGTCCTCCCGGCCGAACCCGAGCCCTGCCGACAGATGGGTACGGACCTCGTCACCGTCGAGCACCTCGACCGGCCGTCCCTCGGCGCGCAGCCGCTCGGCGAGGGCGCGGGCGAGCGTGGTCTTTCCCGCGCTGGGCAGGCCGGTCAGCCACACGGTGGCGCCGCGCGGGCGGGGGAGGGCCGCCGCGGTGCGGCCCCCGGGGGCCGGGGCTGCCGCGGCGGCGAGGGGGGGAGCAGTGGTCACGGTGACGCTCTCCTGCACGTGAGTCGGCTTCGGTGGGGTCGGTCCGCTCAGGCGGTGGCGAACTCGGCGAGGGTGCGGCCGAGGACGTCCATGTCGATCCGGTGCCAGGAGCCCGGCAGTTCGAGACCCCGCCCGTTCGGGAGGGCGTCGGCGGTGGCCCGCGCGGCGGCGCGCAGCCATTCGCTGGTCCCGTCGCTGTTGAGGACCAGGGTCTCCGTCTCGTACGCGGCGAGCCGCTCGACGGGCACCTCGTAGTCGCCGCAGATGGCGATGTCGTACAGGAGGGTGTGGGCGTTCGTCTCGTTCATCGCCCAGATCGGGCCGCGGCGCCACTCGGCGACGTTGTCGGGCGTGAGGCCCAGGAAGGAGCCGAGGAAGTACTCGACGGCCTCGTGGCGCCGGTCCTCGGAGAGCAGCACGCGCGTCGTCTTCGCGACGTTCCACGGGGGCTTCGGGAAGCCGTCGACCCGGTAGAACGGCTCGTGCAGCGCCAGCCTGGTGATCGGCAGGCCGGCGAGCGCCGCCTCGAGCGCCAGATTGGCGCCCGAGGAACCGGCGAACACCACGGCCTCGCCGCCGGCGGCCTCGATCACCGCGGCGAGGTCCTCGATCTCGCGCTCGACGGCGTACTCGGGCGCGTCGCCGCTCTCGCCGCGCCCGCGCCGGTCGTACGCGTACGTGGCGCAGTGCGGCGTCAGCTCGGGGACGAGGGCGTCGAAGATCGTGTGATCGCGGAACGAGCCGTTCAGCAGCACGATCGGCGGGCCGTCCCCCGACTTCTCGTAGGCGATCGTCGTGCCGTCCCGGGAAACGACCTTGCGCATCACGCACTCCTCATGCCGCACGGAGGTGCTCTCACCGCACCGAGTGTCGGCATCCTGGAACGCGCCGGTGGACGGCTGGTCGAGGACCGGTCGCACGCGCTCCCGCGCAGGTCAGGAGAGCCAGCCGGCCTCGGTGGCGATCCGGACGGCATCGATCCGATTGCGCGCGTTGAGCTTCATCACCGTGGCCGTCAGGTAGTTGCGCACGGTGCCGGGAGACAGGTGCAGCCTCGCCGCGATCTCCTGCGGCTCGTCTCCCCGCGCGGCCATGCGCAGCACCTCGGTCTCGCGTTCGGACAGCGGGTTCTCACCGATGTCCCAGGCGCTCATGACTAACTGCGGGTTGATCACGCGCCGACCCGCCGCGACCTCCCGGATCGCCCGCGCGAGACTTTCGGCCGGGGAGTCCTTCAGGAGGAATCCCGACACCTTCGCGGACATCGCGCGACGCAGCAGACCGGGGCGTCCGATCCCGGTCATGATCAGCGTGCGGCACTCCGGCAGCTTGGCGTGCAGGGTCTCGGCCGCGGTGAGACCGTCCGTCCCCGGCAGGTCGACGTCCATGACCGCCACGTCGGGCCGGCAGTCCAGGGCGGTCGGGACGATCAGGTCCCCCCTGTCCAGCACGGCGACGACTTCCAGGTCCGGTTCCAGTTCGAGCAGCGCGACCAGCGCCCCCCGCACCATGTGCATGTCCTCGGCCAGGAGAATTCTGAGTCGCTGGTTCCCCACTTGTTCCCCCCTTTTTTTTTGGCTTCTGCCGACGAGAAAAGGGCGTCCACTGCCCCGAACGACCATGCGTTGTCAGATCGCGCTGTCCTCCTGATGCAGTGTGACGAGTCGGCCTTCCGCGAGGGAAGTACCGAGGGCTGGGTCGTGGGGCCGCCGATGCTCCGGCGTCTCCTGCGGGCCGGGACAGGCACGGTATCCGCGCGCGACGAGCCGTACGTCCGCGAGAGCCCGGCGGGAGAGGTCGAGCACGGTGGTCAGCTCGTTCCGGGCGGCCTCCGGGGCGCCGGGCAGCAGCCGGTGGACGAGCGCGCATTTCATGGTGATCGAGGAGAGGCTGGAGCCGAGCACCTCGTGGAGCTCGCGTTCCACGAGCAGCCGCTCCCGGTCGACGGCCAGTCGGGCGAGCGCGCCACGGGCCTCGTGGAGGGCGATCACCAGTCGGTACAGCGCCGTGAAGCCGTAGAGGACGAGTCCCGCGACGAGTGAGGAATCAGTCAGGTAGACGACGTCGTACAGAGGGGCTCCGGCCGCGACCGCCAGGGGCGCGATGACGCCGACGGCCGCTCCGTACAGCCAGAGCCGCGGGGTGCCGACGGTGGTGATGAGGAGCGAGCCGGCGAGGAATCCGGCCATCGAGCCCCAGGGGGCGCCGAGCCAGAGGAGCGGCGCGTACGTGGCGAGGGCCTGGAGCGTGAGGGTGAGCGCGAGGGTCCGGGCCGGCCAGGTGCGCGGGCGGCGCAGCGAGTGGAGGAACTGGAGCGCGACGACGACGGCGAGGCAGCCGAGGAAGCCGAGCAGTTCGAGGCCGGATCTTGCGCCGGCGGCGGCGTTGATGACGACGACGAGGGTGTAGCCGACGAGGACGGCGACGAGCATGCCGCGGGCCATCCGGACCGCCCAGTGCGGGGCGGCGGGCCCGTGTCCCTCGGAGCCGGCCCCGTCCGTACGGTCCGCGGCGGCGGCCCCGTCGGTGCCCGTGTCGGCCGCCGGGCCCTTCGCCGACTCCACCGGCGCGTGGGCGAGGAGCTCGAACCAGCCGTCGTCCGTGGGACGTCCGGTGAGGTCGCCGCCGACGCCGTTCATCCGGGCCGTCAGGCTGCCGAGGCCGCTGCCGCCTCCGCCGATGGTGTCCCGGCCGCTCTCCCCCACGCCGTCGTTGCGGACCCGCAGCGTCACCGTCCCGCCCTCGCGGACGGCGGTGATCGCGCAGTGCTCGGCCTTGCTGTGCCGGAGCGCGTTGGTGACGGCCTCGCGCAGCACGATGGCGAGGGCGGTGTCCAGTTCCTTCGGCAGCGGGCCGCAGTCCAGCTCGGTGACGGTCTCGATCCCGGCGTCGGCGAGGACGGAGCGGGCGGATTCGGCCTCGGCGACGAGCGACATGTCGCGGTAGCCGGTGGCGACCAGGGTCATGTCGGTCAGGGCCTCGCCGGCGATGCCGAGCACCCCGGCGACCTCGGAGCGGGCGCGGTCGGGAGCCGACACGACGAGCCGGTGGCTGAGTTCGGTCTTGAGGGTGATCGCCGAGAGGCTGTAGCCGAGGAGGTCGTGGAGGTCGCCCGCGACCCGCAGCCGTTCCCGGACGACGGCCATCCCGGCGAGTTCGCCGCGGGTCTCGTGGAGTTCGGAGACCAGCTCGGAGAGCGAGCTGACCCCGTAGACGATGAGGCTGAAGAGGAGCGTGACGCCGAGGCTGTAGAGCGCGATGCCCGCCCCCGCCATCGTGACGACGATCGGCACGATGGCGCCGGTGGCGAGCGCGAAGAGCGGCCAGCGGAGCGGGCCGGTCACGAGGAGGAGAATCGATCCTCCGAGCAGGCCGGTCATCGCGCCCCAGGGCATGCCGAGCCAGACGAGCGGCAGGTAGGTGACCACGGCCTGCGCGCAGAGCGTGAGGACGCGGACGCGTACGGGCCAGGTGCGCGGGCGCCGGGTCGAGCAGGCGAACTGGAGCGGGAGCAGCGCCGCCAGACTGACCGCGAGCAGCGCGAGCCGCGCGGCTCCCGGCTCCTCCCCGAGGACGTTCAGGACGGTCACGAGCGTGTGACCGCCGAGCACGCCCAGGGTGACGAGCAGGGCCATGCGCGGGGTCCGGGGGTGGGGACCGGGTTCGTCGCCCCACCCCTCCACCTGAGGCCTGTCGGGCATCAGAGCGTGCCTCCTACGCCGTACCTGTGGTGTCCGAGAAGCACAGGCGAGTGCCCAGACATCCCCTGAATACCCCGGGTGATCTTACAGACGAGGCATCACACTGTCATGGGCGCAACCGTTATTTCTCGGACACGCAGGCCGGAGAGAGGTCTCCACCGAACCGTGTTCATAAGGGAGTTACAGAAAGAGGGGTATCGGGTTCAGGTCCTCGTAGCGCGTCGGCGCGGAAAGCCTCCCGAGCCGCACCGGCACCTCGAACAGCCGCCCCGGCGCGAACCTCGCCCAGAAGTGCCGCAGCCCCGGCACGATCACCTTCACCACCGGCAACCCCAGATCGGGCCGCGTCTGGTCCAGGACCAGCACCTCCAGACCGTGGGTGCGGGCCAGACCGACCAGGTGCTCCAGATCGTCCCGGAGGTCGGCGCGCGGCACGTACCCGTACGACTCCGGTGTCCGTACCGGCAGTTCCGGGTCGGGCAGCAGATACGGCTGGTCCGCGACCGTCGCCCCGCGCAGCCAGTCGAGCAGGTGGTCCGGAAGACCCGGTGCGTACCCCCGCGTCCCCGACGGCAGCGAGGGCAGCATCTGCCCCAGCTCCGTGACCGCCCGGCTCAGCGCGACCGCCGGATCGAGGTGGGCCCCGAAGCCCAGCATGATGTCCTCCGCGGGCCCCCCGGTCCGGCGCGACACCGCCGCCATCACCGGGATCCCCAGGTCGGCCGTGAGGTCCAGGACCCAGATCGAACGGCCCAGCTCCCGGAAGCGCTCGGGCAGCGCCGCCACCCACGGATCGCCGAACGCCGCCAGGTCCACCGCGGCGTGCCGGGTGCGGTTGTACCACCACAGCGCCACCGCGTCGCGCTCCACCAGCTCCAGGAAGCCCTGGAGGATCGCGTCCTCCAGGGAACCGCCCGCGGCGTTGCCGTTCGAGTCGGCCACGACCGAGGCCACCGGGGGACCGCCGAAGTACACCTGCGCCGAGAGCAGCAGCCGGTGCTCCTCACCGGTGAGCGACCACACCGGCGTCCACTCGGCCTCCGCGTCCTCGTCGAACCGCTCCGGAACGTACTCGAAGGGGACGCCCGAGGCGTTCCACCGCTCGCGGTCCGCGTACTGCCGCTCGTCGAACAGCATGCAGTCACCCGGGTGCACGGCCCGGTCCGCCAGCTCGCGATAGCTCCCGCGCACGGTCTCCTCGTCGCCGAGCCGCGTCGCGCTGTACCGCTCGACCGCCTCGCACAGCGCGCTGACCCGCGCCTCCACGTCCGTCCGCCCCTTGCCGCCGCTCTGCATCCGCAGCCCCGCGCGGAGCGCGGACAGGTCGCCCTCCGGCAGCGCCAGGTTCGGCCCCGACCGGTAGCAGTGCAGGAACGAAGGGCTCCGCGGGTCCCGCACGACCCGCTCCGTGATCCCGGTGACCGGATCGGCCAGCCACCCGAACCGCTCCCACATCCGCTCCGCCGAGAGCGCCCGGTGCCCGTTCCCCCCGGCCACGCCCTTCGGCCGGGACACCGGCACCACCGGCCTCCGCGCCCGCTCCGACACCATCCCCGCGTCCCCGCAGTCCGGGCACTGCGGCCGCGCCGCCACCGGATGGTGACCGGCCACGAGCGTCAGCGTGTCCAGCGTCCACAGCCTGTTCTGGCGCTCCTCGCGCAGCCCCGCCAGCCACTTCGCCGCCTCCAGGGCCGCCGTCTGGAGCCCCAGTTCCCGTGTGGTCGCCAGGGAGGTCTCCGGCGCCCGCACGGGGGCCGCGAGCCCCAGCGCACGCCGCACGTGCGACTCGCCGCGCCGACGGGAACGGAGCCGTACCGCCAGACAGGACCAGCAGGCGCCCGCCGTACCCGGCTGGAACACCGGGCCGACCCAGAGCTGCGCCCCGTACGGCTTCGCCGGCAGCCAGGGCCGGCCGTCCGCGAGCCGCGCCGCGTTGAACTCGGCCAGTGCCGGATCCAGGTAGTCGTCGCACACGACCAGCGTGAAGGGCGCGTCCGGGCCGCAGACCAGCCCCGCCGTGCGGCAGGCGCGCTCGGCCGCCGCCGCGTCGGCATCGCCGAGCGCCACGACGGACACCTCGGCGTCCGTCGGACCGTCGACCCCCGCCAGATCCCAGTACGCGCCGGCGGTGGCGTCCTGGGGGCCCGTGCGGAAACCGACCAGACCCGCGGCGGTGAGCCGGTCGAGCATGCCGTCCAGCTGCTCCGGGGGGAACTCCGTGGCCGTGCGCAGTTCGGGCAGGGTCAGCGACCCGTCGAGCAGCGGGGCCACCTTCTGGATGGCGGTGCCGCAGAGGGCGGTCGTCCCCCGGGGCGAGACGAGGTAGACCGCCTCGCCCGGGACGATCTCGGCCCGCAGGTGGCGCCGGAACCCGATCGGTCGTGTGTCGTCCACACGCATGGCGCGGGCCCGCGCTCTACTGGGCCGCGACCGCGACCGGAGTCAGGACGGCGCACCATCCGGTGATGTCGCCGGTGGCACCGGTGGTGTCGTCCAGGTTCTCGATGATCAGGTCGTCGGAGCCAGGGGTGATCTGCATGACTTCATCGCCTCTCTCGTCCGGTCCGCGGCCGTCGGTGCCGCGGTCGACCTCACTTTCCAGCCTCGGCCGTGCGGGCCGCCATGCACCGGTTCACGTTCGCCGCGTGAATTCTTCACAGGGGAGAGATGCACGGCTCAGTGGGCAAGTCCCGCTCCTCTAGGCATGCTCGGAAAACGAGATCGATAGGTGCGATGCCTGGAGGAACGGAAATGTCCGAAGGCCCCAAGAGGTACGATCCCGACAACGCCGGGCAGCAGCCCGGGCAGCTGAACATCGGACTGCTCGGCCCCCTGTCCCTGCACCTCGACGGGGCGCCGGTGACGGCCAGCGCGCCCAAGCAGCGCCAGGTCCTCGCCCTGCTCGCGCTCAACGCGGGCCGGATCGTCACGGTGCCGGCGCTGATCGAGGAGCTGTGGGGGGACCGCCCCCCGCGCAGTCACGCCACCACCCTGCAGACGTACATCCTCCAGCTGCGCAACGCGCTGGCGGCCGCCGACGCCGAGCGCCCCGGCGTACGACAGATAGTGAGCACCCGTCACAACGGCTACCTCCTGGAGGAGGACGCCTGCACGACGGACGTCTCCGTCTTCGAGGAACGGGTGCGGGCCGGGTACACCGCCTCCGAGGCCGGTGACCACCGCCGCGTCTCCGAGGAGCTCCGCCAGGCGCTCCAGCTCTGGCGCGGTCCCGCGCTCGTCGACATCCGCAAGGGCGGCGTCCTGGAGATCGAGGCCGTCTCCCTGGAGGAGAGCCGGCTCGGCGCCCTGGAGCGGCGCATCGAGGCCGACCTGGCCCTCGGCCGCCACGCCGACCTGCTCGGCGAACTGACCCGGGTGGTCGCGCGGAACACGATGAACGAGAACCTCTGCGCGTACCTGATGATCGCCCTCTACCGGTCCGGCCGCGTCGGCCGCTCCCTGGAGGCCTTCCACCGGCTCAGGTCCGTCCTCAACCACGAGTTGGGCGTCGAGCCCTGCCCGCGCCTCCAGAACCTCCAGTCGGCGATCCTCTCCGGCGACCCGGCCCTGGACGTCTGGTCCGTGTCCTGGTCCTCCGAGGAGTTCGCCGCGCACCGTCTCGCGCGGGCCTCCTGAGACCGCTCGGGCGGCCCCGGCGCGATTCGAGTCCCGCTCCAGACACGGTGGCGAGACTGCGGGACCGCGGCCGGTGCGCCGCACGGCTCACGTGTCGGCACAGCTTCCAGGAGGAGGGCGACGGATGGCTTCCCTGACGGCGGTCGACGGGGCGGTGGGGCGGCGGGTACGGCTCCACTGCCTCGCTCACGCGGGCGCGGGCGCGTCCAGCTACCGCCGCTGGCCCGCGGCGGTCGGTCCCACGGTGGAGGTGGCGGCCCTGCCGCTGCCCGGCCGGGACCGCCGACGGCGCGAACCGCGCGTCACCGACCGCCCCGGGCTCCTCGGCGACCTGCTCGGGCCGCTCCTGGAGACGGCGCGCTCCGGCCCGTACGCGCTGTACGGGCACAGCCTGGGCGCGCTGGTCGCCTACACGCTGACCCGGGCACTGGCCGACGAGGGGGCGCCCCCGCCCCTCTTCCTCGCGGTGGGCGCCTGCCTGCCGCCGCACGCCACGACCGCCCTGATGAGCGCGGCGGACGCCCCCGTCGAACAGTTGCTCCCGCTCCTCGGCGACCTCGGCTCGCTGCCGAAGGGGACCACCGACCCCGGGGGGCTGTGGCACCGCTCCGTCCTGCCCGTGCTCCGTGACGACCTGCGGCTGGCCAAGGCCCTGCGGCAGGCGGCCCTGGACCCCGCCACCGGCGGCCCCGTGAACGTCCCCCTGCTCGTCTTCGCCGGCAGCGACGACCCGCTGGCCGTCCCGGCCGCGCTCCAGGAGTGGCGGCGGTGGACCACCGGGCCCGTCACCGCGCGCACCCTGACCGGTGACCACTTCTTCGTGGGGGACGAAGCGCTGCCCGCCCTGGTCGGCGAGGCATGCCGGGAGCACCTGTCCCGTACGCCGGCCGCCGGGACCCGTACCGCCGCCGGCGCGCGGTGAGCCGGGGCCGCCGGGTCGAGGCGCGCTCCGGCGGGGTTCGAGCCGGGCACGAGCCGTTCAGGACAGGGTCGTCGGCACGACCGCCGACCGAGGCGGACCCCGGTACCGCCCGCCGACGGCCCGACGCGTGGCGGACGGACGTGCCGGCGTGAGGGACGCCGGCACGGCGGACCACCGTCCCCGTACACGGTGGTCCGGGCCGGCCGCGTCACCGAACGAGAAGGGTGTGGAAGATGCCGGATCGGCCGGACCTGTCTGTCCGTACCGCGGTACGCCCCCCAGCACGTCCTCGGCCCGGTCCGCTCCCTGTGGACGCGGCCGGGACCACCCGGACCCCCGTGCCGGACCCCCACGCCCCGGCACGGGACACCTCCTCCGCGCCGCGGGCCGCCGGACCGCCGCGGGACACCGAGCCCCCGCGGGCCGCGCGGCTGGAAGCGGCGCTCGGGGATCCGTTCGACCCCGACAACCCGCACGGGCACCTGGCGCTGCTGCGCGCCGACGAGGCCCGCGAGGTGCCCGAGGCCACCGAGGCGCTGCTCGCGGAGGCCGGGCTGGCCGCCGAGTTCGTCCCCCACGACCTCGGCGGCCGGCTCACCGGCCTGGAGGAGCTGGCCCGCGTCCTGCGCCCGCTGTTCCGCCGCGACCTCGCACTCGGCTACGGCTTCGGCATCACCTCGCTGTTCGCCGCCTCGTCGGTGTGGACCGCCGGGAGCGAGGACCAGCGGCGCTCCCTGGCCCGTGTCCTGCTCGGCGGCGGCCGTGTCACGATCGTGCACCGCGAGGTCGCCCACGCCAACGCCATCCTGCGCGACGAGATGCGTGCCGAGCCGCGCCCCGGCGGCGGCTGGCTGGTCGGCGGGCGCAAGGACGTCGTCATCAACGCCCACCGCGCGGACGCCTTCGTCATGTACGCCCGTACGTCGGACGGGGACGGCCCCCGCAGCCACTCCGTGCTGGTCCTCGGCCCCGACGCGCCGACCGCCGGCGAGGTGCGCCGCCTCGGCCGGGTGACGATGCCCGGCATGCGCGGGGCGCACTTCTCCGGCCTCGAACTCGACGGCGTGGCCCTGCCGGACGACGCCCTGGTCGGCGCCGCCGGCGACGGGGTGTCGCTGGCGCTGCGCAGCTTCCAGACCAGCCACTGCCTGATCCCCGGCACCGTGCTCGCGGGCGTGGACAGCGTGCTGCGGCTCGCGGTGCGGGCGGCCACCGAGAACCGGCCCGACGGCCGGCCCTCGCGCCGCGGGCGGAAGGTGCTCGCCGGGGTCTTCGCCGACCTGCTGGCCTGCGACGCCATGGCGGTGACCGGTCTGCGGGCGATGAGCCTGATGCCCGAGCAGTCGTACCTCCTGGGCGCGGCCGTGAAGTACACGATGCCCGACCTGCTGCGCGAGGACCTGGAGGAACTGGCCACCGTGCTCGGCGGTCGCGGCTACGACCGCGGACCCCTGTACGGGGGCTTCCAGAAGCTCACGCGCGATCTGCCGGTGGCCGGACTGGGGCACGCGGGCACCGCCGTCTGCCAGGCGGTGATCGTGCCGCAGCTGCCGGCGCTGGCCCGTACGGCCTGGTTCCGTACCGCGGAGCCGCCGGCCGCGCTCTTCACGCCCGGGGCGCCGCTGCCCCTCTTCGACCACCGGCGGCTGGCCCACTCCAGTACGGACGACCTGCTGACGGCCACCCTCGTCGGGGTCGCGGGCCGGCTGGAGGGACACACCGGGCACGGCTCCCCGCACGCCGCGCTGGCCGCGCTCGCCCGGGCCTTCGTCGAGGAGCTGCGGACGCTGCGCGTCCGCTGCGCCACGCTCAGCGGGGTCTTCGACCCGCAGGCCTGCGCCCTGGCCGACCGCTACGCGCTGGTGCTCTCGGCCGCCGCGGTGCTGGGGCTCTGGGAGGCGCGGGCCGCGCACGGCGACGCGTTCCTCGGGGACCCGGCGTGGGCGGTGCTCGCACTCAGCCGCATCGGCCGCCGGCTCGGCGTCCGCGTGGTGGACCCGCCGGACGGGACCGTCGAGGCGGTGCTGGAGGAGGCGCTCGACCGGTGCCGGCAGGGGCGCAGCCTCGACCTGTACGGGACGCGGCTGGCGGGCTGACGGGCCTTCGGACGCAGGACGTGCCGGGGCGGCCGGCACGACGGTGCAGGGAGGTGACGATGAATCAGGTGACGTGCGCCGTGCCGGTGCACGTGCCGCGGCCGGACGGGCCGTGGCACCGGGTACGGGAGGACCTGGCGGAACTCGGCAACGCGGTGGCCTACACGACGCGGACCGAATGGCTGCCGAACGTCCTGACCACCGCCCGGCTGCGCGAACTGCTGGGCACGGACTGGGACCGGTACCGCCGTACCCCCGACCCCGCCGTCCGCTACCGCTTCGCCGCCGCCCGGCTGCTCGTCAAGTACACGGCCGGGGCGGCCCTCGGGACCGATCCGGAGCACCTGGACCTGTCCTACCGGCTCGGCGGACGCCCGTACCTGCGCGGCTTCGACCAGATCGAGCTGAGCCTGTCGCACACCGGGGACCTGATGGCCGTGGGGCTGAGCCGCACCGGCCGGATCGGGGTGGACGTGGAGCCGTCGGACCGCACCGTCCGCCTCGACCTGCTGAAGGAGCAGATCCTGACCGCCACCGAGGCGGCGGAGCTCGCGGAGCTGCCGGAGGCCCGGCGGGTGCCGCACGCGGTGCGGCTGTGGACGCTGAAGGAGGCGTACACCAAGGCGCTGGGACAGGGGTTGCGGCTCGGCTTCAAGGAGTTCGGCTTCGGGCGGGACCTGGAGCTGCACGCTCCGGACGGCAGCGCCGCCACACACGGCGAGTGGGGCTTCGCCACGCACGAGGTGCTGGGCCGGTACCTGGTGAGCATCGCCTGCCACGACGCCGGCCTGTGCACCGCGGACGACACGTCCGCCGGGACCATGCTCGACCAGGGGTTCCTGTCGGCGATGAGAACGAACGGGGGGTGACCTGGGGCGCCGTCCCCCCCCCCGGCGCCGCGGCCGGCCCCGCCGTGGCCCCGGCCGGGCGGAAGGCGCCCGGCCGGACCGGGACCGCTTTTCCACCCGGGCCCGAGCCTCGGCCGAGCGCCGGGACAGACCGTTGCGACACACCACCACGGCCCCTGGGGAGCGGGCCGGACCGGCACACCGGCGACGCCGGCGAGGCCCGGCCGTCCCCTGTCTCCTGAGCGGAGTGTCCTTGTGAGCAGCGGACGCGTGACCTCACCCACCTCTGAGGCGGCAGGCTTCCGGCCCGGGAGTCGCGGTCCGGCCCGGACCGGCCCCGCACAGGGCGCGAAAAGGCTGCCGCGGGCCAGGGAAGCGGCCCCCTCCCCGGCCGAGGCCGAGGCCGAGCGGGGAACCGCCGGGAAGCGGATGGAGGTGTGCCTGGTGGGCGCCGGGCCGCGCGGTCTCTCCGTACTGGAACGGCTCTGCGCGCAGGAGCGGAAGTCCCCCCGCTGGGACCGCCTCACCGTGCACGTCGTGGAGCCGGATCCGCCGGGCGCCGGCCGCGTCTGGCGGCCCTCGCAGTCCCGGCACCTGCTGATGAACACCGTGGCCTCACAGGTCACCGTCTACACGGACGCCAGCGTCACGATCGAAGGACCGCTGGAGGAGGGCCCGAGCCTCTACGAGTGGGCCAGGGCGCTGGACGCCGGCGCCCCGTACGACGACGAGACCCTCGCCGAGGCCCGTGACCTGGGCCCGGACGCGTACCCCACCCGCTCCCTGTACGGCCACTACCTGACCTGGGCGTTCGGGCAGGTCGTCGCGAACGCGGCCGCGCACGTCGACATCCGCGTGCACGCCTCGCGCGCCGTCGCCCTCGACGACGCCGACCCCGGCACCGGCCCCGACGGGGCGCAGACCGTGCTCCTGGAGGACGGCACCCGGCTGACCGGCCTCGGCGCCGTGGTGCTCGCGCAGGGCCACGTACCGGTCCGGCCGACCGGCACGGAGCGGGCCCACGCCGAGTACGCGGCCCGGCACGGGCTGACCTACATCGCGCCGGGCAACCCGGCGGACGTGGACCTGTCGGGCGTGGCCCCGGGCGAGACCGTGCTGCTGCGCGGGCTCGGTCTGAACTTCTTCGACTACATGGCGCTGTTCACGCACGCCCGCGGCGGGGTGTTCGAGCGCGTCGACGGCCGCCTCGTGTACCGGCCCTCCGGCCGCGAGCCGCGGCTGTACGCCGGATCCCGGCGCGGCGTGCCGTACCAGGCGCGGGGCGACAACGAGAAGGGCGCGCACGGCCGTTACCACCCGCGGCTGCTGACCACCGGGTTCGTGGCGGAGCTGCGCGCGCGGGTGAGCGGCGGCGAGCCGATCCGCTTCGGCGCCGAGCTGTGGCCGCTCGTCTCCAAGGAGGTGCGCGCCGTCTACTACGAGACGCTGCTGGCGCGGCGCGCGGAGCCGGACGAGGTGGCCGCGTTCTCGGCCGCGTTCCTGCGGGCGGAGGAGGGCGAGGCCGAGGAGCGGCTGCTGGCCGCGGCCGGTGTCGACGAGGGCGAGCGGTGGGACTGGGACGGTGTCGTCCGTCCGTTCGGTGAGCGCGTCTTCCCCGACCTGGCCGCCTTCCGCGCCTGGCTGCGCGACTACCTGGACGAGGACGTGCGCAGAGCCCGTGAGGGCAACGTCAGCGGGCCGTTCAAGGCCGCTCTGGACGTGCTGCGGGACCTGCGCAACGAGCTGCGTCTGGCCATCGACCACGGCGGTCTGGACGCCGGCTCCCACCGTGACGAGCTGGACGGGTGGTACACGCCGCTCAACGCCTACCTGTCCATCGGCCCGCCGGCCTCCCGCATCGAGGAGATGGCCGCGCTGATCGACGCGGGGGTCCTCGACGTGACCGGTCCGGGGCTGCGGGTGGCCGTCGACGAGCACGACCCGGAGGGCCCGGCCTTCGTCGGTACCTCCGAGGGCGTCGCCGGTCTGCGGGTGCGGGCCACGGTCCTGGTCGAGGCCCGGCTGCCGGAGATCGACGTCCGGCGTACCGCCGATCCGCTGATGGAAGGGCTGCTGCGCACCGGGCAGGGGCGGCCCCACCGCGTCGCGGGGGCGGACGGCTCCTCGTACGAGACCGGCGGCCTGGCCGTGTCCGAGCGGCCGTACCGTCTCCTCGACGCCCGGGGGGTGCCGCATCCGAGGCGGTTCGCGTACGGGGTGCCCACGGAGTCCGTGCACTGGGTGACCGCGGCCGGCATCCGGCCGGGTGTGGGCTCGGTGACGCTGGAGGACTCCGACGCCGTCGCGGCGGCGGTGCTGGCGCTGGCGGAGCCGTCGGCAGGTGCGGTCAGGACGACGGCTCCGCCGGCCCCGGCCCGCTCGGCCAGGGAGGTGGCCGCATGAGCCCCGCCCCCCTGTACCGCCCCGCCGGGACCGACACCGGCCTGCTGTCCCCGGTCCGGGCCGGCACCCCCGTCGAGGCCGCCGTCGACGACGCGGCCTGGGTGCGGGCGATGCTCGACGCGGAGGCCGCGCTGGCCCGCGCCCAGGCACGGTGCGGCACCGTCCCGGCCGCCGCGGCCGCCGCGATCACCGCCGCCGCCCGGGCCGCGGACTTCGACGTACGGGAACTGGCGCTGGCCTCGCGGGAGACCGCGAACCCGGTGGTGGGCCTGGTCAAGGCGCTCACCGCCCGCGTCGCGGCCCACTCGCCGGAGGCGGCCGAGTACGTGCACCGCGGTTCCACGAGCCAGGACGTCTTCGACACCGGCGCGATGCTGGTGGCCACCCGCGCCCTGCGCCTGGTCATCGCGGACCTCAGGACCGTGGCCGACACCCTGGGGGTCCTGGCCGCCGACCACCGGGACACGGTGATGGCGGGCCGTACCCTCGCCCTGCACGCCGTGCCCACCACCTTCGGACTGAAGGCGGCGGGCTGGCGCCAGCTGGTCCTGGAGTCCGCCGAGCGCCTGGAGCGCCTTGAGCGGGGCGGGCTGCCGGTGTCCCTGGGCGGCGCGGCCGGCACCCTGGCGGGCTACCTCCAGTACGCGGGCGACGGGGCCGACCCGGCGGCCGTCCTGGCCGAGCTGGTGGCCGCCTTCGCGGACGAGACGGGGCTGGGCGCACCGGTCCTGCCGTGGCACGCGCTGCGCACGCCCGTCGCCGACCTCGGCGCGGCCCTCGCGCACACCGCGGGGGCGCTGGGGAAGATCGCCGTCGACGTGCTCGTCCTCACACGTACCGAGACCGGGGAGGTGGCCGAGCCGGCGGTGGCCGGGCGGGGCGCCTCCTCGGCGATGCCGCACAAGCGCAACCCCGTGCTTTCGACGCTGATCCGCTCGGCCGCCCTCCAGGTCCCGGCCCTCGCCGCCGTCCTCGCGCAGTGCCTGCCGCACGAGGACGAGCGGTCGGCCGGCGTCTGGCACGCCGAGTGGCAGCCGCTGCGCGAGGCGCTGCGGCTGACCGGCGGGGCCGCGCACACCATGGTGGAGCTGGTCCGCGGACTGACGGTGCACCCCGAGCGGATGGCGGCCAACCTGCGGGCCACCGGCGGGCGGATCGTCTCCGAGCGGGTCTCCGCCCTGCTCGCCCCGAGGCTGGGCAGGACAGCCGCCAAGGAGCTGCTGACCCGCGCGTCGGCGGAGGCCGCCGGGACCGGTCGGCCACTGGCCGCGGTGCTGGCCGGACTCGACGAGGTACGGGAGGCCCTGTCGCCCGAGGAACTCGCGCCGCTGCTCGACCCGGCCCACTACACGGGCATGGCCGGCCCCTTGGTCGACCGGGCACTGGCGGCCTCGGGGCAGTCCCCGGCATGACCGTGACCCCGGCCGGACCGTCGGCCGGGGCACCCGCCGCCGTCACGGGAGGAGCGCGAGGATCAGCCGTCCCGGGATCAGATAGAGGGTGGCGGCCGCGCTCACGACGAAGACCGGCAGCGAGACCAGGACGGTGAGGGGCAGCCGCAGGACGGCCCAGGGACCGAGGACCTTGCCCCCGCCCTTGCCCTTGCCCTCGCCCGCGCCCTCGCGGCCGCGCAGGTACCAGACGCGCCGGTACGGCAGGGGTCTCACGGTGGGGCCGCTCACCTTCCGCACGTGCTCGTACCGCCGCCCGGCGACGTCGGTGACGACGTGGACGTCCTGGTGGCCCGACGAGTTCTCCTCCGAGCGGTCGAAGGCCGCGCGGGTCCGGTGGCCCCGGCGGACCAGCGCCCACAGATCGGCCGCCGACGAGAAGAGGTAGAAGCCCGACATGCCCGCGAAGCCCACCGGGATGTAGCCCGCGGCGAGGTAGGCGACCGCCCACATCACGTCGCCGAGGGCGAACAGGACGACCGGGTACCCGAGGAGCACGGCCACCATTCCCGGCACCGCCAGCCTGCCCCAGTCGAAACGGTCGCGCGGCGACGGCGACGCCGCCAGGGCCGGCGGGCGCCGCCCGGGGTGCCCGCTGGCGATCGGCAGCGAGCCCTCGCGCAGGCGCACCTCGTCCGCCGCGCACACCGGGACGAGGCGCCGCGTGCCACCGGCGGGCGTCCACGGCACCTCGGCGGCCGACGGCCCGTGCCGGGGGTCGAAGAAGCAGAGCGGAAGCCGCGCGGGCAGCGGCCGGCGCCTCAGACGGGCCTCCAGGCAGGCCATGGCGTACCGGCCGTCGTCCAGCTGCCGGAGGACGTCCTCGCGGTCGTCGTGGTTCAGGGCCCGGCCGGCCGCCTCGTACGCGTCGAGGGCGCGCGCCCAGTCCGCCACCACCTCGGGCGGCGTCCCGGGGCCTTCCGGCCGGAAGGGGTGGGCGGCGAGCAGCTCACCGAAGGCCGTCACCTCGGCCACGAGTCCCGGATCCTGCTCCGCCCTCTGCCTCCTGCGGTTCCGCACGCTTCCTCCCCCGGTCCCGTCGCGTGGCCGTGGCCCCCGCCCCATGCTCCCCGCGCACCCGACGGCCCACCATGCCGCCGACCGGCAGGATGGCCCCGCGCTCGTTTCCGGGAAGCGGACCGGGCGTGCGCCCGGGGCGTGGGTGGCGGGCGGAGCGCGTACTCCGGCGCGTACTCGCTTGGAGGGGTGGAGATTTCCGGCTTCCCGACACCGAGGCCGGGCCCCGGCCGTACGCTGACCAGCAGCGACGCTTCGACGCTGAGTAACTGTACGGGTACGCCAAGAAGGCGGTACGGATGACGGTGAAGGAAGGCGGGCGGCCGGAAAAGCCCGTCGAGATCGAGGGTACGGCGCACTTGTTCAGGGCGCTGGGGAAGATCATCAAGACACTGCGCACCAACGCGGGCCTGAGCCAGACGGAGTTGGCCGCGCAGCTGCACTGCAGCGAGGACCTGATCTCCGCGATCGAGAGAGGGGTACGCAGCCCACAACCGGACTTCCTGGTGCGGGCCGACCCGGTCATCAAGGCCAGGGGCATCCTGGTGGCCGCGGCGGAGGACGTACGGGAGGCGCTGTCGCGGGCGCGGGTACGGCACCCGGACTGGTTCCGGAGCTTCGCGGCGGCGGAGGCGGAGGCGGTGGCGCTGCACTACTACTCGCCGCAGGTCGTCTCAGGCATCCTCCAGACACACGCGTACGCGGAGGCCGTCTTCCGGCACCGCCGCCCGCTCTACGACGAGGAGCAGATCGAGAAGCGGCTGGCCGACCGGCTTTCTCGTCAGGACATCTTCGAGAAGCGGCCCGCCCCGACCATCAGCTTCGTCATCGAAGAAGCGGTGCTCCAGCGCCCGATGGGCGGCCGGGATGCCTTCCGGGAGCAGGTCAAGCGCCTCATCGAGGTCGCCGGCCTCCGGAACGTCCACCTCCAGGTCATGCCGAGCGAGCGGACCGAACACCCAGCATTGGAAGGCGAGTTCATCCTCCTCACGCTGAAAGGACAGCGGGAGGTCGCGTACATCGAAAGCTACGGCCACGCCCGCCTGTTCACCGGCCTCGAAGAGGTGCGCACCTACACCGAGCGGTATGGAATCATGCGCGCACAGGCACTCACGCCACTGGAGTCCCTGGAGTACCTCAAGCAACTGCTGGGAGAGCTATGAGCACCGCAGATCTGGCCTGGTTCAAGAGCAGCTACAGCGGCGGCGAGGGTGGTGCCTGCATCGAGGTCGCCTACGACTGGCGCAAGTCCAGTTACAGCGGCGGCTCGGGCGGCGAGTGCGTCGAGGTGGCCGCCCACCCCACCACCGTCCACGTCCGTGACTCCAAGGTCCCCCACGGTCCCCAGCTCGCCGTCTCCCCCGCCTCCTGGGCCGCGTTCGTCGAGGACGCCTCCCGGGTGTGAGCACGAGGGAACCGCCCGGCCGCGCACAGCGGCCGGGCGGTTTTTTCATGCCCTTCGCGCCCCGAGGGCCGTCACATCGCCCGTCGGGCGAGGCGGAGGAGGCCGGTACGCAGCCGCTGTTCGCCGAGTTCGGGGAGGAGCGCGGCGACGTGGTCGGCGGCGAGGGCGGCGAGGAGGGCGTGGGCGGTCTGCTCGGGGTCGGGGTCGGGCGTGGCCGCGAGCAGGATCGTCACGTGACGGTGCCAGAAGCGGTAGGCGCCGATGCGGTACCGGGCGCCGGGGGAGGCCGTCTCCGACATCCGGACCAGGGCCAGGTGTTCCAGGAGGTAGTCCAAGTAGGCGTCGACGAACGCGGCGAGGCGTTCGTCGGCGGGGGCGCCGGGGCCGAGGGGGGCCGGGCCGCGCAGGATCGCCTCCTGGAGGACGCGTTCGCGGGCGTCGAGGAGGGCGACGGCGAGGCCGGCCTTGTCGCCGAAGCGGCGGAAGAGGGTGCCCTTGCCGACGCCGGCGGCTGCGGCCACCTGGTCCATCGACACGGCCTCGACGCCGTGCTCGGCGAAGAGCCGGGCGGCGGCCTCCAGTACGGCGGCCCGGTTGCGGGCCGCGTCCGCGCGCTCCTTGGGGGGCGGCGTACGCAGGAGCTCCAAGGGGATTGCGGAACCGGACTGCGGTCCGTTAACGTCGTGAGTCACAACAGGACTGTAGTCCGATTCTCTTGGAGGGGACACATGACCGCTCTCATCACACGGGACGAGCTGGCGGCGGCGATCGAAGCCGGCACGGTGACGGTCGTCGACACGCTCGGCGGCGCGTACTACGCCCAGCAGCACCTGCCCGGCGCCCTGCCCCTGGCCCCGGCCGACGTCGACGCCCAGGCGGCCGCCCTGCTGCCCGACCGCGAGGCCGCGATCGTCACGTACTGCTCCAACCCGGCGTGCTCCAACAGCGGCCAGGTCGCCGACCGGCTCACCGCCCTCGGCTACACCAGCGTCCGCAAGTACCGCGAGGGCATCCAGGACTGGGTGGAGGCCGGTCTGCCCACGGAATCCGCCGTGTCCGCCTGACGGCGAGGGCCGAGTCGAGGCCAGAGTCGAGGCCCGAGTTGAGGGCCGACCCCATCGGCGTAACCTGAAATCGCGGCCTGGATCAGGCCAGGCCAGGGGGCGGGCACCTGCGCAGTGGGGGCGCGAGGAGCGACGGCCATGGCCAAGGCGACGATCGAGCGGTTGCGGGAACAGGTGCGCGGAGAGGTCGTCACCCCCGACAGCGAGGGGTACGACGAGGCCCGCACGGTCTACAACGCCATGATCGACCGGCGCCCCGCCGCCGTCGTGCGGTGCGCCAACGCCGGTGACGTGAGGGCGACGGTCGGCTACGCACGGGACAACGGGCTCGATCTGGCCGTGCGCGGCGGCTCGCACAGCGTGCCCGGCTTCGGCACCTGCGACGACGGCGTGGTCGCCGACCTCTCCGGCATGCGGGGGGTCAGGGTCGACCCCGGGCGGCGGACGGCGCGCGCGGAGGGCGGCGCCACCTGGGGCGACTTCAACGCGGCCACGCACGCCTTCGGCCTGGCCACCACCGGCGGGATCATCTCCACGACGGGCGTCGGAGGCCTCACCCTCGGCGGCGGCATCGGATACCTGGCGCGGGGCCTCGGACTGAGCTGCGACAACCTGGTCTCGGCGGACGTGGTGACGGCGGACGGGAGGTTCCTCGTCGCGAGCGAGGAGGAGAACGGCGACCTGTTCTGGGCCCTGCGCGGGGGCGGCGGCAACTTCGGCGCGGTGACCTCGCTGGAGTTCCGGCTGAGCCCGGTGAAGGACATCTACGGAGGGCCCATCCTCTTCGAGCTGGAGGAGGCCGGCACCGTCCTGCGCGCCTTCCGCGAGATCATCGCTGACGCGCCGGAGGAACTCGGCGGGTTCCCCGCCTTCCAGATCGCCCCGCCGCTGCCGTTCATCCCGGCGGACCGGCACGGCGACACCTTCGTCCTGATCGTGGCCTGCTGGGCCGGGCCGCCGGAGGAGGGAGAGCGGGCGGTCCAGCGCTTCCGCGACATCGCCCCGGTGGTCGCGGAGCACGTGGGCCCCATGCCGTACCCGGCGCTCAACAGCGCCTTCGACGCCCTGGTGCCGCCCGGCCTCCAGCACTACTGGAAGGCCAACTTCGTCACCGAACTCACCGACGACGCGATCGCCGCCCACCTCGAACACGCCCCGGGGCTGCCCGCCGTCAACTCGACCGTGCACATCTACCCCATCGACGGCGCCTGCCACCGCACGGCACCGGACGCCACGGCCTTCGCCTACCGCGACGCGAACTTCGCCACCGTCATCGCCGGAATGTGGCCGGACCCGACCGCCAACGAGGCCAACACGGCCTGGGTACGCGCCTACTACGAGGCGACCGCACCGCACTCGGAGGAAGGCGGCTACATCAACTTCATGGCCGGCGACGACCAGGACCGCATCAGGGCCAACTACCGGGACAACTACGACCGCCTGGTCGAGGTCAAGAGGGCCTACGACCCGGACAACCTCTTCCACGTGAACCAGAACATCAGGCCGTAGCCGATCTCGCCGCGCCCCGGCGACGTCTCTCCGGGGCGCGGCTGCCCTCACCGGTTCGCCCCACCACCCGAGACACTTCCTTGACCCGCGGGGACGTCACCGCCCTATCGTCGGGGGCCTGTGGCGGAGGGAAGGTGAAGGACCATGCGCGGCGGAGCCGGTGGCGCGTCAGAGCGGCGGCTGCGAGAGGTAGCCGCTCTGGACGGCTCGCATCCCCGCCTGGAAGCGGCTTTTGGCGCCCAGGCGGGTGAGGAGGCCGGTGATCACGCGGCCCACCGTCCGGGTGGAGACGCCCAGGCTGTGGGCGATGGACTCGTCGGTGCGTCCCTCGGCCATCAGCCGCAGTACGGCGAGCTGTTGGCGGGTGAGGGCGTCGGGTTCGCAGGCCGCGGAGGCGGTCGGGCCGAGCGGGGTCGCCGTCTCCCACATGTGCTCGAAGAGCGTCACCAGCAGGGAGGTCAGACCGGGGCTGGTGACGAGGGCCGCCGCGGCCGCCGTGTTCCTGGCGTCCACGGCCACCAGCGCGCTGTGCCGGTCCACGATCGTGAGGCGGTTGGGCAGCACGGGTCTGGTACGGACGTGGGCCCCCACGCCTTCCAGCCAGTTGGCGTACTCCCAGGCCCGGTTGTCGTGGCGGATGCTGTCCAGGTAGATGGTCCGCATGACGATGCCCTGCTCGACGTTCCGCAGGTTCAGCGGACGGGCCGCCTCGATGCTCGCCTCGGACATCGACGAGTCGGGCGCGAGGCACAGCACCTCGGAGCGGGTCCCGGCGGACAGCAGCTCGATCTGGTCGCGGATCGCGTCGATGCCCTCCAGGTAGCGGACTCCGGACTTGCCGGAGTCGTGCGGTGAGGAGTCGGCTATCTCGGCCATCAGCTCGACGACGGCGGCCCTGGTGGCCTCCATGCGCTGCTGCTGGGCGGCGAGTTCGGCCTGCTGCCGGGCGTGGAGGAGCTGGAGGGCCAGTCGCGGGTCGATGGGCCGGCCGTGCTCGGGATCGGTGTCGCCGCCCCGCAGCAGGGCCATCTCGCTCAGCAGGGCCAGCGACCGGCGGACCTCGTCCGCGGACAGGCCGAGCCGCTGCGCCAGTTCCTGAACTCCGTCCTGCGGGTTGGCCAGTTTGCACCGGTAGACCGATGCGGTCACCTCGTCGAGTTCCAGCCGTTCGAGCATGGCCGCCCACTCCCCCCTGAATGTTTCACGCCATCGCGGGTCACCGGACCCGCGTACGAGCGTCAGGCTAGTCGGGCCGCCCCGCCCGTGACGGGCCCGTGATCATGAAAGTGGGCGGAGTTTTCTGGCTGATCCGACGAAAACGGGGCACGGGGAGAAACGTGCGCGTCCCGTTTCCGGGCAGAACACGGCAATGAATCGGGAGGATTCCATGTACCTGGTGCACCTGCGCCTGAGGGCCCCGGCCGGGGCCCCCGAGCTGCCGGAGGGCCTTGAGGACGCCCTCCGCGCCGCCGAACCGGCAGTCGAACTCGTCATCCGGCACGAGCGCCCCGACGCCGCCCCCGTCCTCGGTTTTTACCTGCGCGCACCCGACCTCGACACCGCCGAACGGCTGGCCGCGACGGCCTGGTACCTCGCCGTCCGCGACCGGCCCGCCGTCCACGCGTGGACCCTCCTCAAGGCCGAGGTGCCGCTGCTGCTCATCGACGAACCGGCCTGATCCGGCGCTCCCCGATACCGCCGATCACCCCGCCGGAGCCCGCCCTGTCGTATCCCCGACATGTCGCCTCCAGGACAGCCTGAACCTCTTCTCACCCCTCTCACCTGCGACAACACTGGTTCCTGTCAGCAAGCAACGTCGCAACTTCTCGGGGGAATCCGGTCATGCTCAGCCGTCTCAAGGCCACCACGCTCGTCGCCGTCACCGCCACCGCGCTCGTCGCGGGAGCGTTCACCGCCGCCGGTGTCCTCGCACCCGCCGGGGCCGACAGCGTGACGTACCAGGCCGACTGGCGCTGGGACTCCGCTCCGGTCGACATCGAGGGAGCGGACAGCTGACCGCCGGCCCGCTCGTCGGGAGCCGGCAGCGGCCACGGACCGGTCCGAGGCCCTCCCACCCGGCCCACCCGGCCCGGCCGGTGGGACCCGATCGAGCCACCGTCTTCCTCCTGGCGCCGGGAACCGGCCGCTTCTCGTGGCTCGCGCCGATGGCGCTCTGGCCGCTCGCACGTCACCTGCTCCCCGCCGACGCGATCCGTCTCCAGGGCGGCGGCACCCGCCGGGCGGACGAGGAGGCCGTGTTCGCCGCCGTCCTCTACGTCCTGGTGAGCGGCGAGTCCTGGCGCGCGCTGCCGAAGAGCTTCCCGGTCTCCTGGCAGAACGCCCACCGGCGGTTCGGCCAGTGGTGCGAGGAGGGCCTGTGGGTCCGGATGGCGGAGACCGCCCGGACCGCGCCCCAAGTCCCCCCGTCCGTACGGGAATGGGCCGATCGCATCGCCGAGACGGCCCGGTCCCGCCGCGCGGAGCCGCCGTCCCCGTACCCCGTGAACCCGTACCCCGTGAACCCGGACGTCTGAACCCGGACGCCTGAAAGCGGACGCCCCCTCACCGGTCGGCGCCGCCCCCCCTGCTCTGTCATGCCCTGATCACGCCCGCGCGCCCCGGCGCGTGGCCGTGTCACCCCGTGCTTCGTCCTTCCCTGCTCCCCTCCGAAAGGTCCGTCATGCGCAGATCCGCGCTCCCCATCGTGGCCGCCGTGTCCATGGCCCTGCTGCTCCCGCAGCAGTTCTCGGCCTCCGCCTCCGCCGAGGAGGTGCCCAGCGCGCCCCTCGCCGCGGGCGAGATCCAGAACATCGGCCCCGGCGTGTACCAGTCCGAGACCGACAGCTACCAGGTCTTCGAGAACGACGTCGCGGTCGGTCTCATGGGCCGTACGCACACCGTCACCGGCCAGGCGCAGGGGATCTCACAGGCCCAGGACGCACCTGGCAACCGCTCCGACCTCGGAGTCTTCGGTCCCAGCTGGGAAGCCGAGTTCGTCGGTGGCCAGCTGAACCGCACGCTGGTCCAGGACTCGGGGTCGATCACCACCAGCGACCTGGACAGCGGCGCGTCCACCCGCTACGAGCTGACCGAGTCCATGGACGGTCCGGGCGGCGGCAGCATCAACACCTACACGGCGTCCGACGGCTCGACCCTGGTCGAGAACGTGGTGTGGGACGACCTCGCCGGTGAGATGAGGTCGAGCATCACCGAGACGCTGAACGTCGACCTGGCCACCGCGGTCGAGGGCGACGACGTCCCCGTCGACGCGGACGGCAACCCCATCCCGGCGGCCGACCTCAAGCCCACCTACACCTGGAAGCAGGTGTCCGGCACCGGTGACACCTGGCGCGTCACGAGCGTCGGCAACAAGGCGTACAAGCCCACCGCGATCTCCTACGACGCCCAGGGCCGCGTCGCCACCGTCAGCGAGCCCTCCCGCGGCGAGGCCCCCGCGCAGTCCCTCGCCGTGACCTACGCCACCGCGACCACCGCGACGGGCGCGACCCTCGGCGACGTGGCCGGCCAGGTCAAGGACATCACGGTCACCAGCGGCCAGACCGTCCAGACGCTGGCCCGCTACAGCTACGACGCCTCCGGTCTGCTCCGCGAGGTCACCAACCCCGCCGAGGGCAGCGAGCTCAGCTCCTACACCTACGACGGCGACGACCGCCTCTCGACCCTGACGAGCGGCGCCGGCGGCGACTGGGAGCTGACGTTCAGCGGCGACGCCGCCGCCCCGCAGGCAGTCGAGACCAGCGGTGTCCTCCCGGACGCCGGCTCCATCGCGCCCGGCCAGGAACAGCCCGACGGGGTCAGCCCGCCCGCCGAGAACTTCGTCGACGGGGAGATCACCGACCCGCAGGCCAACCCGCGCTCCTGCTCCTCCCCGATGGCGTGGATCCGGTGGTGGGGCAACTGCAGCACCGCGGTCGCCCATTACGGCTGGAGGTGGCCGTCCTGGAAGAAGACGCCCACCGGCTACTGGGTCCGCGGTGTCTTCTACGACCACTGCACCGACTCGTACGACAGGCCCCTCGGCTTCGACTTCCGCGCCGCGTGCGACGCGCACGACTACGCCTACGGAACCATCGGCAACGCCTACAAGGGTTACAGCTACTACCTGGACCGCAACAAGGGCATCGCCAGCGACGTCGCGTTCTACAACCTGATGCGCTACAACACCTGCCCGGCCTATGCCTGGTGGAAGCGGGACACCTGCAACAAGCTGGCCTACACCTACTACACCGGCGTGCTCTACGGCGGAAGCCCGAAGAACGGCGCCTACGCCACGCGATGAGTCGCCGATCCGGCGCTCAGACGATCAGGCGATCAACCCCCAGCAGTTCCGGGTGAGTTGACGGAACCGAGCGGGCCGGGCCGCTGACGAACCGGCGGCCCCGCCCCGCTCCGCACCTCCTCCCCGCCCCGTACCTCACCTCCCACACTTCTCGATGGAGCCCCCCTGTGAAGCGACCCGTTTGGTCCATGGTGGCCGCCTCGGCGGCGGCGGCCGTGCTCACCGCGATCCCCGTGGGCCCGGGCCCGCTGTCGGACATGAGCCCCGCCTTCGCCTCCGAGAACGGCCCGGTCGACCCGCCGCTGTTCGACGAGACCCAGGACGGCGGCACCGTCCGCGTCAACGTCCTCACGGACGGCCGCGACGACCTCTCGTCCGCCGCCGAGGCGGGGGAGGTCCTGGTCTCCTACGAGACGATGCCGCTGGTCACCCTGCGCGTGGACCGCGCCGGTCTGGACGAGCTGAGCGCCATGCCCGGTGTCGTCAGCGTCACCGAGGACATACCGGTGCCGCCCACCCTGGACGAGTCCACCGCCAAGATCGGCAGTGACGTGGCCGCGGCCGCCGGGAAGACCGGCGCGGGCAGCACCCTCGCGATCCTCGACACCGGCGTCGCCACCGGGCACCCGTTCCTGGCCGGCCGGGTCACGGCCGAGGCGTGCTTCTCCGTCAACGACGCGAACTACGGCGCCACCAGCCTCTGCCCGAACGGCGCCGAGCAGCAGGAGGGCACCGGCAGCGCGGACGCCGACAGCGGCCCGTGCGCCACCGTGGGCTCCGGCTGCTCGCACGGCACCCACGTGGCCGGCATCGCCGCCGGCAACGGGACGGGAGTGCCCGGCGCACCGGCGCGCGGCGTCGCCCCCGGCGCGAACGTCATCGCGATGCAGGTGTTCTCCAAGTTCACCTCCGACAGCTACTGCGGCCCCGGCGGCAGCCCCTGCGTGCTCAGCTTCACCAGCTCGCAGATCAAGGCGCTGGAGAAGGTCTCGGCCATGAAGAAGGCCGGCGCCGACATCATCGCCGCCAACATGTCGCTGGGCGGCGGGCGTTGGACCACGGCCTGCGGCTCCGACCCGCGCAGGCCCGTCATCGACCGGCTCTACGCCGAGGGCGTCGCCACCGTCGTCGCGGCCGGCAACAACGGCTACCCGAACGCGGTCAACGCGCCCGGCTGCGTCTCCTCCGCGCTCACGGTCGGCTCCACCACCGACGACGACCAGCTCTCCACCTTCTCCAACCGGGGCCCGCTGCTCGACCTGCTCGCGCCCGGCACCACCATCGTCTCCTCCGTGCCCGGCGGCGGCTTCGCCTCCAAGAACGGCACCTCGATGGCGGCCCCGCACGTGGCCGGCGCCCTCGCCGTCCTGCGCCAGGCCCACCCCAACAGGAGCATCGCGGAGCTGGAGGACCTGCTGAAGAACACCGGCACGTCCATCACGTACGACGGCGCGGTCACCCCCCGGCTCAGGATCGACCTGCCGACCCAGCCGCAGCGGGCCACGGTCACCGACTTCAACTGCGACGGCTTCGAGGACACCGCCGTCGGCGACCCGAAGGCCACCGTCGCGGGCAAGGCCGGAGCCGGTCTGGTCCGCGTGGTCTACGGCGGGGGCAAGGGCACCGCCACCTTCCACCAGGACCTCGCGATCGTCCCCGGCGCCGCCGAGGAGGGCGACGGCTTCGGCGAGACCCTGGCGACCTTCGACCAGGACATGGACGGCTGCATGGACCTCGTCGTGGGCACCCCCGGCGAGGGCGTGGGCACCGAGGCCCAGGCCGGCGTCGTCAGCGTGCTCCACGGCGCCCCCGGCGGCCTGGGGACCGGCAAGGCCCCCCTCAACCTGATCCAGGGCACGGGCGACGGCGCGATCAAGGCGTCGAAGCCCGACGCCGGTGACCGCTTCGGCCACTCCCTCGCCGTCGGCCACACCGCGCAGGACGAGCCGTACCTGGCGATCGGCGTGCCCGGCGAGGACCGCGACGCCCTCGCGGACGCGGGCGTCGTCTACTACCTGCGGGGGGCCGCCCCCAGCGTGCTCGTCGACCAGGGCAAGCCCGGCATGGCCGGTGACGTCGAGGCCGGCGACCGGTTCGGCTCGACCCTCGCCGCCTCCCCGAACCACCTCGTGATCGGCACCCCGAACGAGGGCGTCGGCACCGAGGCCGACGCGGGCGCCGTGCAGGTGCTCTCCCACGCGCCGACCGCCGAGGGCCTGCCCACCCCCGTCCGGGGCTTCAACCAGAGCGACCCGATCGTCAGCGGCCTCGCCGAGGCCGGTGACCTGTTCGGCGCCTCCCTCGCCGCCGTCGCCGTCGTGCCGTCCGCCGGGGCCCAGGCGACCGACACCGTCCTCGCCGTCGGCTCGCCCGGCGAGGGCCTGACGGCCGGTACGACCCCGGTCGACCGGGCCGGTGCCGTCCACACGTTCCGTATCAGCGCGGACGGCGCCGTCACCCGCACCGCCTCGGTCAACGCCGAGACGGCGGGCGTGGCCGGCACGGCCGAGACCGGTGACCGCTTCGGCGCGGCCCTGGCGCTCGCCAACCTCGCCCCCGACGCCCCCGCCGCGCCCGAGACCCTCGTGCTCGCGGTCGGCATCCCGGGCAAGGACGTCGGCGGCGTCGCGGACGCCGGAGCGGTGCAGACCTTCGACCCGCTCGGTGTCCCCGGCGACACCGACCAGTGGATCCAGGCGGGCGACGCCTCCGGTCTCGGCGGCACCCCCACGGCCGGTCACGCCGTCGGCGCGCACCTCTCCGCCTCGGACGCGGCCCTGCGCGTCGGCGTCCCGAACACCGCCCCGTACGGCGCCGCGTACGCCCTCCCGTGGGGCAACGTCACCGCCGGCCGCACCGGCCCCACCGGTCCGGTCACCACCCACCAGCCGGGCCAGAACGGCATCTTCGCCGCCGGCGCCGCCTTCGGCTGGTCCATCGCCTGACGCCGGTACATCGCCTGACCGACCCCTGAGCGGAACCGCTCGCTCCACGGCGGCCCGGGAGGACCCTCCTCCCGGGCCGCCGTCCCGTTCACGGCCTACCCGGCAGCGCGCCGGGCGAGAGCGACGTTCGCGGTGACGGAGAAGGCGAGGCCGTTGGCGAGGCACGGGGTCAGTCCCTGGGAGACCTCCGAGGAGATCCGGTCCCGGTCGGGCGGGGCGATGGCCGGGAGGGGCGCGGAGCCGAGGAAGGCCTCCACCCACTCGCGGGCCGGGGCGCAGCGGACGGTGCGGGTGGTGCGGGTGACGGTGGCGTCCTGGAAACCGGCCTCCAGACCATGCTCGACACCGGCGTCCCGGCGGGCTGGCACTACTACTGGAAGTCGACCGGTCTGCGCGAGCTCGCCGACCCCGTGATCGACACCCTGGTCGAGCGGGCCGCCTGGGCCCAGTCGACGCGCAGCCACGCCCTCCTCTTCCACCTCGGCGGCGCGATCGCCGACCAGGACCCCGCCGCCACCGCCTTCACCCGGCGCGACGTGCCCCACGAGCTCGACGTCAACGCGGTCTGGCCGCCCCACCAGCCCATCGGCCCCGCGGAGCGCGCCTGGGCCAGGGACTTCGTCACCGCCCTCGTCCCGTACCGGAGCGGCGTCCACGTGAACTTCCTCGACCACGACGACCACGACCGGCGGGCGGAGGCGTTCGACGCGGAGACCGCCGCCCGCCTCGCGCGGGTGCGGCACCGGTACGACCCGGAGGGGGTGCTGCGGCCGGACTGATCGCGCGGGCGCGCGAGGCGGCGGCGTACGAGCGTGGGCATGCGAGGCGGCGGCGTACGAATGGAACGCCTTCCGCCCCTCTCCTAAAATTGAGGTGCGCGTCTCGGGAGGTGTCATGGAACAGACCGGGGAAGGCGTCCCCCGTGGCCGTGACCGGCGATCTTGAGCGTGGCCGGGCGGCCTTCGCCGGACGGCGGTGGGCCGAGGCCCACAAGGCGCTCGAACGCGCGGACCGGCTGACCCCGCTGGGGCCCGAGGATCTCGAACTCCTCGCCATGGCCGCCCATCTGACCGGCCGTCACGAGGAGATGGTGGGCGTGGCGGAGCGGGCGTACGGCGCGTACCTGGAGGCCGGGCGGCCGCTGCGGGCGGTGCGCTGCGCCTTCTGGGCGGGGGCCGATCTGGCGTACAGGGGGGAGACGGGCCGCGCCGGCGGATGGTTCGGGCGGGCGCGGCGGCTGGTCGACGCGGAGGAGGACGCCTGCGCCGAGGAGGGCTATCTGCTCATCCCGGTCATCGAGGCGCAGCGGGCCGGCGGCGACCACGCCGGCGCCCGCGCCACGGCGGCCAGGGCCGCCGCGATCGCGGAACGGTTCGGGGACGCGGACCTCCTCGCCCTCGCCCTGAACGAGCAGGGGCACTCCCTGGTCAGGGAGGGCCGGGTCGAGGAAGGGCTCGGACTCCTCGACGAGGCCATGGTGGCCGCCGTCTCGGGCGACCTCTCCCCCATCGTCACCGGCGTCGTCTACTGCGAGGTGATCGACGTCTGCGGCGCGGTGTACGAGCTCCGCCGCGTCCAGGAGTGGACGGAGGCGCTGACGTCCTGGTGCGAGCGGCAGCCCGACCTGGTGGCCTTCAGCGGCCGGTGCCACCTGAACCGTGCCGCGATCATGCAGCTGCACGGCGCGTGGCCGGACGCGCTGGTGGAGGCGGAACGGGCGGGCGAGCTGTTCCGGCAGGAGGCGCACCCGGCCGGGGCCGCCCAGGCCCTCTGCCAACAGGCGGAGATCCACCGCCTGCGAGGGGCGCTCGGGGCGGCCGAGGAGGCGTACCGGGACGCCGGCCGGGTCGGCGGGGACCCGCAGCCGGGCCTCGCCCTGCTGCGCCTGGCCCAGGGGGACGGGGCCGCCGCGGCCGCCGCGATCCGCCGGGTGGCCGACGAGACCACCGAGCCCCTGGACCGGGCGCGGCTGCTGCCCGCCCGCGTCGAGATCGCGCTGGCCGCGGGCGACACGGAGACGGCGCGCGACGCCTGTGACGAGCTCGGGACGATCGCGGAGAAGTACCGGTGCCGCGTCCTGCGGGTGATCGCGGCGACCGCCCGCGGCGCGGTCGAGCTGGCGGCCGGTGACGCACGGTCCGCCCTGATCGCCCTCCGCGAGGCCGAGCGGGGATGGCAGGAGCTGGACGCCCCGTACGAGACCGCGCGGACGCGCACGCACCTCGGCAGGGCGTGCCGGGCGCTGGGCGACGAGGAGACGGCGGCCCTCGAACTGGAGGCGGCCCGCGCGGAGTTCGAGCGGCTCGGGGCGGGGCCGGACGTGGCGCGGGTCGACGCGATCACCTCGGGTGCGCGAGAGACGGCCGGTCCCGTACTGGGGCTGACGGCGCGGGAGCAGGCCGTGCTGCGGCTCGTCGCGGCCGGGAAGCGCAACCGGGAGATCGCCGCCGCTCTCGTCATCAGCGAGCACACCGTCGCCCGGCACCTCCAGAACATCTTCGCCAAGCTGGACGTGGACTCCCGGACGGCGGCGAGCGCCAAGGCGCACGAGCACCACCTGGTCTGACGCCGGTGTGGTCGGACCGGCGCGGTCGGACCGGCGTGGTCGGACCGGCGTGGTCGGAAAGAACCACGCCTCGTCCCCTGGCCGGATTGGTGATTCCGGTCGATGCCGCCCGCCGCCGCCCCGAGGACGCTGGAAGCGGATGGAGGTGGCAGAGATGACCAAGCCCGCCGCCACCGGCGACGAGATCCGCGAACGGCTCCTCGCCGGCTTCCCCGCCACGGAACGACGCATCGACCCGGCCGGCATCCCGACGGCCGTACTGGAAGGAGGCGAAGGACCACCGCTCGTCCTCCTGCACGGCGCGGGTGAGTTCGCCGCGACCTGGATGCGCGTGATGCCGGACCTGATGGAGACGCATCGCGTGATCGCCCCCGACCTGCCCGGCCACGGCGCCTCCGGACCGGGCGAAGGCCCCCTGAAGGCCGACCGCGTCCTCAGCTGGCTCGGCGAGCTGATCGAGCGGACCTGCGCCTCGCGGCCCGTCCTGGCGGGCCACCTGCTCGGCGGCGCGATCGCCGCCCGGTTCGCCTGCGACCACGGGGACCGGCTCGCCCGCCTGGTCCTGGTGGACGCGTACGGCCTCGCCCGCTTCCGCCCCGCTCCGAAGTTCGCCCTCGCGATGGTCCGCTTCGTGGCGCGGCCCACGGAACGCTCCCGGGACCAGCTGATGGACGCCTGCATGGTCGACCTGGGCGCGCTGCGCCGGCAGCTCGGCGAGCAGATGGAGCTGATGGAGGCGTACATGCTCGGCGGCGCCCGCACACGCGACCAGAAGGCCGTTCTGCGCGGCCTCATGCCCGCCTTCGCGATGGCCCCGATCCCGGCGGCCGACCTGGCCCGCATCCCGGTGCCCACGGCCCTGATCTGCGGACGGCACGACCTCCAGGTCGGGCTGAAGGTGGCGGAGGCCGCGAGCGCCCGTCACGGATGGCCGCTGCACGTGATCGAGAACGCCGCCGACGACCCCGCCTTCGAACAGCCCGAAGCCTTCCTGGAAGCGCTGCGGACGGAGATCGGCACCCCTCTCACGCACACCACATGACCCCACGGAACACAGACGCCCGACCATGAGGAGGCAGTGATGACGATCGTCATGCTCCTGGACAACCCCCACGGTTCACAGGAGATCTACGACAGGGCCCGGGAGCGGCTGGGCCTGCGGGACAAGCCCGCCGGCGGCATCTTCCACGCCGCGGGACCGAGCCCCAGCGGCGGCTGGAGGGTCATCGAGCTCTGGGAGTCGGAGGAGGAGGCGAAGCGATTCGTCAAGGAGCGTCTCGCCCCCGCCCTCCAGGCCGTCGGCGCGGAGGGCCCGCCCCCGACACCGCAGTTCTCGCCGGTCCACAACTACATGACCTGACGTGTCATGACGACGCGGCCCCAGGCCCCTGACCTGGGGCCGCGTGGGAGGCAGGGGGCCACTTCCGGGCAGCGCGCCCCCGTCAGCCCCGGCCGAACAGGGGGTGGCCCGGCGCGACCACGGCCGCGATGCGGGACGCCACGGCCTCCGAGGTGTTCGTGGCGGGGGAGGAGGGCCCGATGGTCGTGGCCACGGCGATCGCCACCTTCTTCTCCGGCAGGTACGCCATCGTCTCGCCGTACCCGGAGAACAGCGGGTTCTGGAACACCCAGCCGTCCTTGACGACCATGCCGAGCCCGTAGTGGGAGGCCTCCGTCTGCGCCCGGCACACGGTGGCGGGGCAGGTGGCGGTCGGGCCGCCCTTGCCGACCGTCCCGGGGTCGAGGAGCGTCCGGTACGCCTCCTCCGAGATCAGCTCGCCCGATCCGATGGCCTCCGCCGAGCGTGCCACGTCGCAGATGTCCGAGGTCAGGACGGATCCGGGGTGGATCGTCCAGGACGGGTTCCAGTAGGTGGACTCCTCGTGGAGGCCCCGTTCGTTGCTGAAGGCGTGCAGCACCGGCCCGGGCATCTCCGGGGTGAAGCTGTTGGTGGTCGCGCGCAGGTGGAGGGGGCGCACGATCCGTTCCCGGATCAGCCTGTCGAGGTGGGTGCCGGTGATCTTCTCCAGGGCGGCGCCGAGCAGGTGGAAGTTGGCGTGGGAGTAGTTCCAGTTGGTTCCCGGCGTGTACCAGAGCGGCTGCCGCAGCGAGATGCCGACGACCTCCCGGGACGTCCACGGGCGGAACGGGTCGTCGTGCAGGGCCTTGAGGAAGCCGGGGTCCGGCACGTAGTCGTACAGGCCCGAGGTGGAACTGGCGAGCATCCGCAGCGTGATCCGGTCGCCGTGCTTCAGGCCGGGCAGCCAGCGGGACACGGGCGCGTCGAGATCGGCCCGGCCCTCGTCGACGAGCTGCAGGAGGATCGTGCTCAGGTACCCGATGGCCACGCCGCCCGCGCGGAAGCGCCGGTCGGGGGTGGCGGCGACACCGGCCACCGCCTCGCCGTCGGCCGTGGTGACGACCTCCCGGCCGCCGACCGTCACCTTGGCGAGGACGGCCTTCAGACCGAGCTCCCGGCGGACCTCCCGCACGATGCCGGCGATCTCGCGGGCCTGCCTCCCGGAAGGCTCGTGGGTGGTGGCGCAGGAAGGCCCCGGAGGCGTGGTGCCCGCCGCCGTCGGCGCCATGGCGAGAACCGGGGCGAGGGCGAGCAGGACGACGGTGCCCAGCCATGTCTTTCGATGACCTGTCATGCGATCACCGTGCGCGCCCCTTCGCCGCCGCGCCTTCCGTACGGCACCGCCGCACGGCTGTACGGCGGAAGCATCCGCCCGAACAGGGGAGCGGGACGGGCGCGGGTGATCTCCCGCTCGCACGCGGCCGCGCATGGCCGGACCGGCGCATGACGGGGAGGCCGTGAGGAGCGGCCGGCCTCGTACCGGGTCCCGGGTGTACCCGCCCGGCCCCTCCACGGGTGCCGTGCCCGGAGGGTCACCGGACGATGGGTGGATGGACGTCACCGAGGTGCTGCTGCCCGGCGTGGGCCTGCGTTACGAGTTCACCAACCACCGGGGCGACCGGATCGGTGTGGTGGCCCGGCGTACGGGCGACTTCGAGGTGGTCGTCTACGGGGCGGACGATCCGGACGAGGGCCGGTCGGTGTTCGAGCTCAACGACGAGGAGGCCGACGCGGTCGCGGAGATCCTGGGCGCCCCGCGGATCGCGGAGCGGTTCGCGGACCTCACGAAGGAGGTGCCGGGCCTGGCGTCGGGGCAGGTCGAGGTGCGGGCGGGCAGCGCGTACGACGGCAGGCCGCTGGGCGACACGCGGGCGCGGACCCGGACCGGGGCGTCGGTCGTGGCGGTGGTGCGGGGCGAGGAGGTGATCGCCTCGCCCACCCCGAGGACGGTCCTGCGGGGAGGTGACGTCCTGGTGGTGATCGGTACGCACGAGGGCATCGCGGGCGTGGAACAGATCATCCGGGGCTGAGTGCCGTGGAGACGCCGGTCGCCCTGCTGCTGGAGCTCGGCGTCATCCTGGCCGCCCTGAGCGTGCTCGGGGCGCTGGCACGGCGCCTCACCCTGTCACCGATCCCGCTCTACCTGCTCACGGGCCTGGCCGTGGGGGAAGGCGGTATCGCCCCGGTCCCGGCCGCGGGCGAGTTCGTCGGGACCGGCGCCGCCATCGGGGTCGTCCTGCTGCTCCTGGTCCTCGGCCTGGAGTTCTCGCTGCAGGAGTTCGCGGTCGGGCTGCGGCGGCACGTGCCCTCGGCCGTGCTCGACGTGGTGCTGAACGCCGCCCCGGGCGCGGTGGCCGGATGGCTGCTCGGTCTGGACGGCGTCGGGATCCTCGCCCTGGCCGGCGCCACGTACATCTCCTCCTCGGGCATCGTCGCCCGCCTGCTGTCCGACCTGCACCGGCTCGGCAACCGGGAGACGCCGGCGGTCCTGTCGGTGCTGGTCCTCGAAGACCTCGCCATGGCCTTCTACCTGCCCGTGCTCGCCGTCCTGGCCTCCGGGGGCGTGTGGTGGCAGGCGGTCCTGGGCGTCCTCGTCGCGGTCGGCGCGGTCCTGGCCGCCTTCACCGTCTCGTACCGGTGGGGGCATCACCTCGGGCGCCTCGTCGCGCACCCCGACGCCGAGCAGCTGCTGCTGCGCGTCCTCGGCCTCACCCTGATCGTCGCCGCGCTGGCCGAGTTCGTCCACGCCTCGGCGGCCGTCGGCGCCTTCCTCGTCGGGCTGGCCCTGACGGGGGAGACCGCGACCCGTACCCGGGCCGTGCTCAGCCCCCTGCGGGACCTGTTCGCCGCCGTGTTCTTCCTGGCGATCGGCTTCTCCGTCGACCCCGACGACCTGCTGCCCGTGCTGCCCGCCGCGCTCGCCCTCGCCGCCGTCACCCTCGTCACGAAGGTGGTCGTCGGCCGGTACGCGGCCTCCCGCGACGGGGTGGGCCGACGGGGGCGGTGGCGGGCCGGGACCGCGCTCATCGCCCGGGGCGAGTTCTCCCTCGTCGTCGTCGGCCTCGTCGGGACCACGCACGGCACGCTGGGCCCGCTGGTGACGGCGTACGTCTTCCTCCTCGCCATCGCCGGCCCGCTCCTCACCCGCTTCGCCGGCGCCCTGACCTTCCGGCCCGGGCCGGTGACCGACGTACGGCAGGGCACGCCCCCTCCGCCGTGACCCGCGTGGACGTGGGGATCGGAGGCCGCCTCCCGGCCGCGCTCACGCCCTCCCCGCGGCACTGTTGTCCGCGGGCTCCAGCACCTCCTCCGCCGGTGCCTGGACCAGCGGGGCCTTTCGGCGCCGGCCGGTGAGGCGGGTGGCGATCGGTTCGGTGTAGCGGGCGGTGAGCGGCCCGATGACGACCAGGACGAGGACGTACGCGGTGGCCAGCGGCCCGAGGGCCGGTTCGATGCCCGCGGTGACGGCGAGGCCGGCGATCACGATGGAGAACTCGCCGCGGGCGACGAGCGTGCCCCCGGCCCTCCAGCGGCCCTTGACGGAGATCCCGGCGCGTTTGGCGGCCCAGTAGCCGGTGGCGATCTTCGTGCCGGCGGTGACCACGGCCAGCGCGAGCGCGGGCAGGATCACGGGCGGGATGCTGGCGGGGTCGGTGTGCAGGCCGAAGAAGACGAAGAAGACGGCGGCGAACAGGTCCCGCAGCGGGCTGAGCAGGTTGTGCGCTCCCTCGGCGACCTCTCCGGAGAGGGCGATGCCGACGAGGAAGGCGCCGACGGCGGCGGAGACCTGGAGCTGCTGGGCGATGCCCGCGACCAGCAGGGTCAGGCCGAGGACGACGAGGAGGAGCTTCTCGGGGTCGTCGCTGGAGACGAAGCGGGAGATGACCCGTCCGAAGCGGACCGCGAGGAAGAGCACCAGGCCCGCGACGCCGAGGGCGATGGCGAGGGTGAGGCTTCCGGCGGCCAGGCTCACCCCGGCGAGCAGGGCGGTGATGATCGGCAGGTACACGGCCATGGCGAGGTCTTCGAGGACCAGGATGCTCAGGACGACCGGGGTCTCACGGTTGCCGAGGCGGCCGAGGTCGCCCATCACCTTGGCGATGACGCCGGAGGAGGAGATCCAGGTGACGCCCGCCAGGACGACGGCGGCGACCGGACCCCAGCCGAGGAGCAGGGCCATGGCCGCGCCGGGCAGGGCGTTGAGGGCGAAGTCGACCAGGCCGGCCGGGTACTGGGTCTTGAGGTTGGTGACCAGGTCGCTGGCCGTGTACTCCAGGCCCAGCATCAGCAGCAGCAGGATGACGCCGATCTCGGCGCCGATCGCGACGAACTCCTCGCTCGCGCCCAGGGGCAGCAGACCGCCCTCGCCGAAGGCGAGCCCGGCCAGCAGGTAGAGGGGTATGGGGGAGAACCGGAAGCGTCCGGCGAAGCGGCCGAGGAGCCCCAGGCCGAGGATGATCGCACCGAACTCGATCAGGAAGAGGGCGGAGGAGTGCACGCGATCACTCCCGGCCCAGGATCGAGGCGGCCGCCTCCGCACCCTCACGGGTGCCGATCACGATGAGGACGTCGCCGCCGGCCAGCCGGAACTCGGGCCCCGGGGAGGGCACCGCGCCGGACCGGCGCAGCACCGCGACGATCGACACCCCGGTCTCCGTCCGCATCCGGGTCTCGCCGAGCAGCCGCCCGTTCCAGTACGAGGTCGAGGACAGCTCGACGCGCTCCGCGACCAGGCCGAGGTCCGTGGTCGACAGCAGGTTCGGGCTGTGGTGCGAGGGCATCAGCGCGTCGATCAGCGCCTCCGCCTCGCCGGAGGTCAGCTTCACCGACAGCGCGCACTCGTCGGGGTCGTCCCGGTGGTAGGCGTTGAGTATCCGCCCGCCGTCACGACGCGCGACCACCGAGAGGCGGCGGTGTTCACGCGTGGTGAGGTCGTAGCGGACCCCGATCCCGGGCAGCGGCGTACTGCTCATCCTCGGAGTGGGCACGACGGATCTCCCTGGGAAGTCGACGAGGGCGCGCGAGAGGCCCACGTGTGGCGATGGCTTGACGATGACTTTACTCAGGCGGCGAACAGGGACGACGGGAGCGTTCACGGCACGGTGGAGCGGAGGAGAGGAGAGGGCCGAAGCCGCATGAGCACCGCCTCCCGGCCGTCGCCGCTCCCCGGCCGCCCGGCCGCCCGGCCGCCCGGCCGCCCGGCCGCCCGGCCCGAGGCCGTCCGCGCCGCCCTCGCCCAGGTCGCCCCGCCCCCGCTCGCCGACTTCGACCGCGACGCGCGGCCGGCACGAGAAGAGGCAGGTGGCGCGGAGGCGGCGCGCGACCCCGGGCCATGGCCCGCACCCACGCCACGGCCCGTGGCCCGGCGCCGGGTGCGGGGGAGGTGGGAGAATGGACACGCCCCCACACCCGGGGAGTGACCATGCGGGATCGACTGCGGTTGACGGAGCTGCTGGCCGCCCTGTCGGTGGCCACCGACCTCGGCACGGGGCAGCCGCCGGAGAAGGCGGTACGGTCCTGCCTCCTGGCGACCGGTCTCGCCCGCGCCCTCGACCTGCCCGACCGGCAGGTGCGCGACGTCTACCTGGCCTCCCTGCTGCGCCACCTCGGCTGCACGGCCACCGCGGCCGTCGAGGCCCGCCAGGTCCGCGGCGGCACCGAGCAGTACTACCAGCGCACGGCCCGCCGCATGGTCGTCGCCGAGCCTCAGGCGGCAGGCACCGCCGCGATGCTCGCCGCGGTCGCCCAGGAACTGGACCGCTCCCCCATCGAACCCCACCTGACCCTGCGCCACCTGCGCCTCAGCCCCGCGCAGGCGAGAAAACTCGGCGAGACCCTCACCAGCCTGGTCGACGACGCCGAGGAAGCCGCGGAGGACCAGCCCGTGCACGGTGTGCTGGTGGCGCTGTATCAGCAGGCCGTGCCGGGCGGCACCACCGATCCCGCCTAGCCCGTGTCCTCGAACTCCCGTCGTCTGCCGGGAGGGCAGGCCGCGCGGCGTCCGGTGCGTGCTCCGGGGGAGGGGGGGGAGAGTCCGGCCGCGGTCGCCGGAGCACGGTCCCGGCATCCGAACGCCGATGGGGCACGCGGAGGTACGGCGATCCCCGAGAGGTCCGGACAACGCGGCATGGGGGTACGGCACGGATCCGGCGGCCGGGTTCCTCCTCGGTGGCCGTCGGGGGCGGTGTCCCTCGGTCAGTCGGTCTCGGGGGGACGGGGGCCGTCCGCCGCGCGGCGGTACTCCTCGTTGATGCGCTGGGCTTCCTGGAGCTGGTCCTCAAGGGCGATGATGCGGCAGGCGGCCTCGATGGGGGTGCCCTGGTCGACGAGTTCCCGGGCGCGGGCCGCGATGCGCAACTGGTAGCGGGAGTAACGGCGGTGGCCGCCCTCGGAGCGCAGCGGGGTGATCAGCCGGGCCTCTCCCAGGGCACGGAGGAAGCCGGGCGTCGTACCGATCATCTCGGCGGCCCGGCCCATCGTGTAGGCGGGGTAGTCGTCGTCGTCGAGACGGCCGAGCGGATCGTCTGCTGTCATTCTCACCTCTCCGTCGAACCTTCCGGTGGCCGTGGCGGCGGTCCGGCACGTTCACCGAGGGTAATGCTGCCATCCGTGGCACCGGTGTCGGTGCCCTGACGGCCGGAGGGGTGGGCGCAGGGGGACCGTTCCCGGAGGGGCGGGCCGCCCGCCGGGGCGGCGCAGGACGTGGGGAGGGCCCGACCGGTGTGCACCGGTCGGGCCCTCCCTGTGGGGCGTGCGTGCGCCCGTCCGCCGGTCGTCAGGCCGCGGGGGGCGTGCCCAGGAAGGCCGATGCCTGTGGGACGGGGTGGTGGACGGCGGCCGGGGAGGAGGCGGCCGGGCGGGTGCCGCAGGCGAAGCCGAGCCGGGTCATGGCCCGCAGGACCTCGCCGACACCGAAGTCACGGCGGTCCTGGCGGGTGATGACCGCGCCGACCTGTTTGGCGGGGTAGTCGCGGCGTCCGATGGTCACGAACGCACCGGACACCGGCTCGGGCTTGACGCCCTTCATCGCCTCCAGGACACCGTTCTTCGTCAGCTCGAACGGGAAGCGGGCGATCACACAGCGCATGGGACCTCACAGGGCGAAGGGAGGGGCGGACCGGACCGGTGCGGAGTGTCCGGGTGGTGGAGTTCGCTCAGTCGTACCCGGTCGGTGTACGCGGAACTGGCGCGGAAGCCGGCGAGCTGGTCCCGGGTGACGAGGCCGGTGCGGCGTCCGTCGCCGTCACGGATGACCAGGTGCGAGGTACGGGCTCCGCTCATGACCGCCAGGGCCACTTCGACGGTCATGTCCGCCCAGACGTGCGGTGCGGCCGCGGCCGCGGTGGACGAGGGAGGGGGCTGTGGCTGCGTGGGTGTCACAAGCGGCTCCTGCGGGGAGGCGTGGGTGGTGGTCGGCTCGGGCGACCCGGTGAGGGGTTCTAGGAGGCCAGGGCGGGCGGCGGGGGCGGCGGGGCGGCGTGGCGCGGGGCCGGTGAAGGGCGGTCGTGCCGGGCCGGACCGGCCGTGGCGGGCAGGGGACGGACACCTGTCGGCTCCGCCCCCGGGACGGAGCCGGGGACAGGGACCGCGACACCCGGCGGGGTCCGCGCGCCGGTGATGCGGTTCAGCTCCGCCTCACCGGGGCGGACCCGGGTGATCCGCGGGTGGATGCCCGCTTCGGACAGGAGACGGGCGGTGGCGCGGCGCTGGTTCGGTGTGACCAGGGTGACGACGCTGCCGGGGTTCCCGGCCCTGGCGGTGCGGCCGCTGCGGTGCAGATAGTCCTTGGCGTCGGCGGGCGGGTCGACGTTGACGACGAGGTCGAGTCCGTCGACGTGGATGCCGCGGGCGGCGATGCTCGTGGCGACGAGCACCGGCACCTGTCCGCTTCTGAACCGTGCGAGGGCGCGGGTGCGCTGCGGCTGTGACCTGCCGCCGTGCAGCGCGGCGGCGCGCACCCCGACGGCCAGCAGGTCCCTGGTCAGCAGGTCGACGGCGTGCTTGGTGCCCAGGAACATGATCACGCGTCCCGTGCGGGCGGCGATCTCGGCGGTCGCGGCCCGCTTGTCGTCGGCGTGGACGTGCAGCACGTGGTGTTCCATCGTGGTGACGGCCCCGGCGGCGGGGTCCACGGAGTGCACGACGGGGTCGCACAGGTACCGGCCGACCAGCCGGTCGACGGTGCGGTCCAGGGTGGCGGAGAAGAGCAGCCGCTGACCGTCGGCGGGCACCTGGTCGAGGAGTTCGGCGATCTGGGGTGCGAAGCCCATGTCGGCCATCTGGTCCGCCTCGTCCAGGACGGTGACGGAGACCCGGTCCAGTCGGCAGTCGCCGCGTACGACGAGGTCCATGAGCCGGCCCGGGGTGGCGACGACGATGTCCGTGCCCTTCCGGAGGGCGTAGGTCTGCTTGCTGAGGGGCGTTCCGCCGACGACCGTGGTCAGCCGCGACCCGACGGCCCGGGCGTACGGCGTGAGCGCGTCGGTCACCTGGTGCGCCAACTCGCGGGTGGGGACGAGGACGAGGGCGACGGGCCGCCTGGGCTCGGCCCGCGATCCGGCCGTACGGGCCACCAGGGCGAGACCGAAGGCCAGGGTCTTGCCGGATCCGGTACGACCACGCCCCAGGACGTCCCGGCCGGCGAGCGCGTTCGGCAGGGTCGCGGCCTGGATGGGGAACGGCACGGTGACGCCTTGGGCGGCGAGCGCGGTGAGCAGCCGGTCCGGCAGGTCCAGGTCGGCGAACGCCTCGACCCCCGGCAGCGCGGGGGCGGCCGGCGGAGGGGGCGCGTCCTCGCACCGCTCGGAGGCGGTACCCCCGTCGCCCGGAGCGGAACGAGGTCCGGTCGGGTGTGTCCTGTTCATGCGGGACCTTCCTCGGCGCGAGGCGCGTCAAGGAATTCCCGCGGCGAACGAGCGGAATGAAGAATTTCCCGACGTCTTCGAATGGGGCGTGCAAGCTGGGCCGCCGGAGGATGGGCCCGAAGGGCGTGATCGGCGGAGGGAGCTGATCCGGCGGAACGATTCCGTGGGCGCATACGGCTGGGGCCCGCACCCCGAAGGATGCGGGCCCCAGCCGTGCCGTGTGCGCCAGGAATCAGACGGAGACGATGTTCTCGGCCGTCGGACCCTTCTGGCCCTGCGCGATGTCGAAGCTGACCTTCTGGCCTTCCTGCAGCTCACGGAAGCCCTGGGAGGCGATGTTCGAGTAGTGGGCGAACACGTCGGGGCCGCCGCCGTCCTGCTCGATGAAGCCGAAGCCCTTTTCCGCGTTGAACCACTTCACGGTACCCGTGCTCATGTCGTATCTCCTTCGAGGCTCATCGGCGTCCGCACCGTGCGAAAGCCGCGTCGCCGTGATGATTGCCCCGCCGGAGAGTCCGGATATGAAAAAGCGCTCCCGCTGCCCTGAGGGCGGGTGGGGGCACTTGAAGTTTCGGGAACCACAACTGCAACTGAAATCGACACTAGCACGACGTCGTGCCGGAAACGGTCGAAATATCTCGGCTCCTTTTGTACGGCAAAAACCTTCGCCGCGCCGTCGACTTAATTCTCATCCCGCGGAGTCAGATTCGGAGAGGGCGCGAGCCGCCCCGTGAGAGGGCGGGAACCGTCGTCTCCGCGTGTTCGGCGGCAGGTGGATCATGCGCGCTCCGACGACGGGGGCGGGGCGGGGGCGAGGGCGGGGGAGGGGGTGTGCGGAGGTCCCGCCGTCGGTCTCCCCGGCGTCCTCACCGCCCCGGGCTTCCCGCAGGAGACGGCCGGTCGCGTTCTCGCCGGACATGAGGGTGCCCGCGGTGTGGAGGTTGCCGGGGGGCGGACGCGGCGGCCGTCAGCCGGGCGGCGGAGGAGGCTTCGGCCTCGGGCGGGACCACCAGCAGGTCGCGACGGCCGGGATCGTACGAGAGCAGGACCATCGTGTCGGGGCCCTGGCCGGTGAGCCGGCCGACGCGCACGGCGTATGCGCCGACGGGGACCTGGCGGGGGGCGACGGGCCAGGACGCGGGGCTCGCAGTGAGGCGCGTGGCGCGTGACGCGTCCCCAGTGTTCCTTCCCGAAGCTCTCCGGGCGGGTCCCGGTCCGGCGTCCGGCAGGCGTCCGGCAGGCATCCGGAGCCTCCGAGCAGCGGGCGGCGGACCGCCGATCCGTCCCGGCGCCGATGCCGGTCCAGCGGCATCGCGGTGCGGCCTCCGGGGTGCTGCACCGCGAAGGCGAGCGCCCCGCGCGCCAGGCGAAGGGCCTTCCGCAGCCGTGCCGCGCCGTGGACGGTCAGGGTTCCTCGGGGTGGGGTCCGGTACCGCTCCGAGGTCTGCTGGTGGCCAGCCAGGAGCGGGCAGGTTCGGCGGTGTGAGCGGTGTCGACGGTGAGGTGGAGGCGGGTGCCCCCGCCCGGGGCGGGGTAGCTGCGCTGCTCGCCGCCGGCGAAGCAACGGCGCAGGACATCGGCCACCATGCGGGCGGCGTCCGGGGTGGCGGCGACGATGCGGACTTCGGCGTGACCGGGCGGAGGAAGGGCTTCCGGCTCGTTGCGGTCCAAGGCGGCACCGTCCTTTCGTCAGGGACGCGCCCGGCCGACGGGAGTCCGCCGGACCGCTTCCCGATACGTCCACCGTACGTCCGTCCGTGCCGGGGCCGGACGGCGCGGGAGGCGGGGGAGGCGGGGGAGGCGGGGGAGCGGGGAAGCGGGGGAGCGGGGAAGCGACACGCACGCGCCTGTTCCGGGAGTACGGTGAAAGGACGGGGCAGCCACCCCGCCCGCCGACTCGGCACCCGCCACTTCGTCGGGGCGACAGCGGCGACCCCCCGTGGACAAGCGGATCGATCATGACTGACGCCGGCATTCCCCCCACCCCGCCGCGCCTGCTGCCCGACGCGGTCCACAAGGCCGTCGGCCCCGGAACGGCGCTTCTCCGGCTGGAGACGACACGGTCCCGGCAGGGGGTTCTCGACGGTGCGTGGTGGCCTCGCTCCCGGAACGTCGAGCTGGAGGTCCCCCCGCTGGTCACCGTCCTGACCGAGCACCTCGGCCCCATCACCCGGGTCGGCCTGGACGCCTCGGCCTGGAACGACATTCCGCCCCGTCTGCTCGTCGACGGCCGGGTCGTCCACCTCGACTCCTTCCCGGTGGCGGACGACACCGTCCTGATCACCCGGGGCGACCACGACCACTTCGCCCTCATGGTCGTTCCGCCGGACACGACGCCCGAGGCCGCCCGCGCCGCCATGGCCCGCGCCGTCCACGCCGACAACGTCACCCGGGCCGCCGAGATCCTCCTCGCCGAACTCCCCCACCCCACGGCCCCGTCGGCCGGCACCGTCCTGGAGAACGAAGAAGGCCCTGGGCAGAGACCAGGGCCTTCTTCCGAGAGCGGATGACGGGAACCGAACCCGCGCCATAAGCTTGGGAATCACCCGGTACTCGGGCTCGTGCGTAGCTCCTGAACTGCGGAAATACCCGCGGAGGGGCATCTGCCGCCCTCCCTCTGGCGGACCCTTGTGGCCCGCTGTTCCCCGCCCCTACCGGCACGTTGTGGCACGGCCGCCCATAGAGCGTCAGACAGCGACCGGCGCAGCAGTCCTGTGCGCCGGCGCTGCCAGATGGCGTTCGGTGTCGAGGGCTGCCTGGCAGCCGCTGGCGGCGGCGGTGATGGCCTGGCGGTAGGTGTGGTCGACGACGTCGCCGGCGGCGAAGACGCCGGGGATGTTCGTTCGGGTCGAGGGGGAGTCGACCTTGATGTACCCCTCTTCGTCGAGGTCGATCTGGCCGGTGAAGAGTTCGGTGCGCGGGTCGTGTCCGATGGCGATGAAGAGGCCGGTGACGTCGAGCTCGCGGGTCTTTCCGGTGATGGCGTCGCGGAGGACGACGCCGGAGAGCATGCCGTTCTCTTCCTTGATCTCGGCGATCTCGCTGTCGAAGGCGAAGGAGATCTTGTCGTCCGCGAAGGCACGGTTCTGCATGACCTGGGAGGCCCGCAGGGTCGAGCGGCGGTGCACGACGGTGACCGACTTGGCAAAGCGGGTGAGGAAGGTGGCCTCCTCCATGGCGGTGTCGCCACCACCGACCACGACGATGTCGCGGTCGCGGAAGAAGAACCCGTCGCAGGTGGCGCACCACGAGACACCGCGGCCGGAGAGCTCGTCCTCCTTGGGGAGGCCGAGCTTGCGGTAGCCGGAGCCGGTCGCGATGATCACGGACTTGGCGCGGTGGACAGTGCCCTCGCTGTCGGTGACTTCCTTGATGTCGCCGGTGAGGTCGACCTCGACGATGTCGTCGTCGATCATCTCGGCGCCGAATCGCGTGGCCTGGGCCCGCATGTTGTCCATGAGGTCCGGGCCGTCGATGCCGGTGGGGAAGCCGGGGAAGTTCTCGACCTCGGTCGTGGTCGTGAGGGAGCCGCCGACGAAGATCGAGCTGCCGAAGAGCAGGGGCTTGAGCTGAGCACGGGCGGTGTAGAGGGCGGCGGTGTACCCGGCGGGGCCGGAGCCGATGATGACGACGTCGCGTATGCCGTCGGTCTGGTCGATGTCGCTCACGCCGGTCACGCCTTCTTGGCGTCGATGTCGGCGATGAGGCCCTCGATGAGGGTCCTGATCTCGTCGCGGATGGGGCGGACGGCCTCGACGCCCTGTCCGGCGGGGTCCTCCAGCTGCCAGTCGAGGTAGGTCTTGCCGGGGAAGACGGGGCATGCGTCGCCGCAGCCCATCGTGATGATGTAGTCCGACGCCTGGGCGGCCTCGACGGTCAGCACCTTGGGCTTCTGGTCGGAGATGTCGATGCCCAGCTCGGCCATGGCGGCCACGGCGGAGGGGTTGATCCGGTCACCGGGGAGGGAGCCCGCGGAGCGGACCTCGACACGGTCGCCGGCGAGGTGGCGCAGGAAACCGGCGGCCATCTGGGAGCGGCCGGCGTTGTGGACGCAGACGAACAGCACGGAGGCGAGCGGAGCAGTCATCGGTTCTTCCTCGGGAGCAGCAGTGGTGCGGGGGACGGAAAGGTTCAGGAGCCGGACGGCAGGGTGTCCAGCAGGTCGGTGATCCGGGCGTCGAGGGCATCGCGGATCTCGCGCACGACGGTGATCGGGGCGCCGTCGGGGTCGGGGACCGGCCAGTCCAGGTAGCGGTGGCCGGGGAAGACGGGGCATGCGTCGCCGCAGCCCATGGTGATCACGATGTCGGCGGCCTGGACCACCTCGTCGGTCAGCGGCTTGGGGTAGACCTCGTCGAGTGCGACGCCGGCCTCGGTGAGCGCTTGGACGACGTGCGGCTCGACGGCGCCGGCCGGGTGGGTGCCCGCGGAGGAGGCGATCACGCCGTCCCCGGCCCGGTGGGCGAGCAGGGCCGCGGCCATCTGGGAGCGGCCGGCGTTGTGGCTGCACACGAATAGCACCCGCGGCCGACCGTCGCCCGCGGTCGGGTTCTCGACGTGCGTGAGTGCGTCCAGGCGCTCAGCGGCGAACCGCTCCGCCAGCACCACGAGGTGGGTGCGGACGTGCGCGTTCGCGGCGAGCCGCTGGTAGGAGTCCGCGATCAACCGCTGCACCGTCTCCGGGGAGAACCGGCCGCGGTGGCGTACGGCAAGGCGGGCGACACCGGCCGCGAGACGTTCGTCGGGAAGGACCGGGTACGAGGACGCGGCCATGGCGAGAACCCCCTGGGTTCAAAGAGGTCAGCCCAGGCTGGTATCAGCTCCGGGTGATGTGAGAGTATCAGCACATGATGACGTCAGTCGATGCTGATCTGATCCGGGTGCTGGGCGATCCCCTGCGCCTCCAGATCGTGACCCTGCTCGCCCGCGAGACGCTGTGCACCACCCACCTCGTGGAGGAGACCGGTGCCAAGCAGACCAACCTCTCCAACCACCTGAGAGTCCTGCGCGAAGCCGGGGTCGTCGAGACGGAGCCCTGCGGCCGGTTCACCTACTACCGCCTCAAGCCGGATGTCATCGAGCAGCTCGCCGGCCAGTTCACCGCTCTCGCCCAGACCGCGCGCCTGACCGCCGAGGCGAACTTCAAGCGTTCCTGCCCGTAGTAGCCCCTGCCCCCGTGCCTCACCTGCCGAGGAGTACCCGCCCGTGACCGCCACCGAGCCCGCCGCGAGCGACGCCATAGCCACCGACCTGTCGCCGCAGCCCGCGCCCGGCGCGACCCCGCCCCGTACCCCGCTCGCCGCCCGAGCCGCTGCCGAGCTCGTGGGTACCGCGGCGCTGGTGGCGATCGTCGTCGGCTCCGGCATCCAGGCGACCCAGCTCACCGACGACGTCGCGCTGCAACTGCTGGCCAACTCCACCGCCACCGTCTTCGGCCTCGGCGTCCTGATCGCCCTGCTCGGCCCGGTCTCCGGCGCGCACTTCAACCCGGCGGTCAGCCTGGCCGAGTGGTGGACCGCCCGCCGTGGCGGCGCGGGTGTCACGGGACGCGAACTCGCCGTCTACGTCCCGTCGCAGATCGTCGGCGGGATCCTCGGCGCGGTGCTCGCGGACGCGATGTTCGGCGAGCCGCTGGTGAAGTGGTCCACGCACGACCGCTCGGCCGGGAACCTGCTCCTCGGCGAGGTCGTGGCCACCGCCGGCCTGATCCTGCTGATCTTCGGCCTGGCCCGTACCGACCGGCTCCGCTTCGCGCCCGTCGCCGTCGCCTCGTACATCGGCGCCGCCTACTGGTTCACCTCCTCCACCTCCTTCGCCAACCCGGCGGTGACGATCGGCCGCGCCTTCACCGACACCTTCGCGGGCATCGCCCCCGCCTCCGTCCCCGCGTTCGTCGGCATGCAGATCATCGGCGCGGCCGTGGGCCTGGCGCTGGTCGCCGTGATCTTCATGCGCGGCAGGGCGGACGCGGAGTAACCCAGGCCGTGGACGTGGTGGTGATCGGCGGCGGCCCATCCGGGCTCGCCGCCGGGTACCGTCTGCGCCGCCCCGGACCGGACTTCGCCGTCCTCGACGCCCAGTCCACACCGGGCGGCGCCCGGCAGCACACCCGGGACTCCCCGCATCTGTTCTCCCCCGCCGCCCACTCCTCCCTCCCCGGCCGCCCCGTGCCCCCGCAGCCGGGCCGGACCTGCCCGGACGCCGCCCACGTCGTCTCGTACCTGACCGACTACGAGCAGCGGTACGGGCTTCCCGTCCACCGGCCCGTACGCGTCGCCGGTGTCCGGCGTGACGGCCGGCTCCTGCGCGTGGAGACCGACTCCGGTACGTGGCGGGCCCGGGCGGTCATCGGCGCGACCGGCACCTGGTCACGGCCCTTCGTCCCCGCCCTGCCCGGTCGTACGCACTTCCAGGGCGTCCAGCTCCACACCGTGGAGTACCGCAGCGCGCGATGTCGCCGGACAGAAGGTGATCGTCGTCGGGGGCGGCGACTCCGGCGCGCAGATCGCCGCCGACCTCGCGTACGACACCGAGCTGACCTGGGTCACGCTGCGCGAACCGCGCCACCTCGCCGCCGACATCGACGGGCGCGCCCTCTTCGACCACGCCACCGCCCTCCCCCAAGCTCTCGGCTTCGAGGGGGTACCCCCACCACGCCCTCGACGAGGGCCGCACCGACACGGGCGGCGTGGCCCCGCTCGGCGACATCGTCGCCGTCCCGCCCGTACGCGAAGCCCGCGACACCGGCCTGCTCAAGGCTCAGCCGATGTTCGACCGGATCACCGCGACCGGGGTCGTCTGGGCCGACGGCACGACGGCCGAGGCGGACGTCAGCATCTGGTGCACCGGCTTCCGCCCCGCCCTCGCCCGCCTCGCCCCACCCGGTTCGCAGGTCCCGATGGACTTTCCGCGGGCTCCTGGACGGGGCCACGCCGACCTTCCTCGCTCGCCCGACCCGTGGCACCCGATGGACCGGTGGTCAGCTGTGGTGGCACATGCTCTTCGGCTTTTTCATCACGCTGGTCCTGTTGCGTCTGGCGCGCGGTCTCAGCCGCCTGCCCCGGAGTGTCAGCAGGACGTTCGCCCGCTTGCTCGACGCGGGGACACGGCCCTTCGGCATGGTCGACCACCTCGGGCCGTGCGGGGCAGTGAAGGTGTTCGGCCCTCGCGGGACGGGCGCCGCGTTCGACTGGGCCACGGATTCGCCGGCACGGCGGCTCGCGAAGGAGTCCGAGCGGGACCTGGCGCGCGGGATGCGCTGTCCGGTCCGGTGGGACCCGTTCCTCAAGGACTTCATGACCCTCGCGGACCTCTACCGCTACCCACGCAGCACTTTGACCTCCACCACGGGCGACTCGCCCTCGGCCCGAGCGGCCGAGGCCCGTCAGTCGATGTGTGGGCTGCGCCGCTCGACCAGCACGACGTCACGCCAGACGCCGTGGTGGCGGCCGATGCGCTCGCGGGTGCCGATCGCCCGGAAGCCGGCCCGCTCGTGGACAGCCAGGCTCGCGGCGTTCTCCGGGAAGATCCCGGACTGGACGGTCCAGATCCCGGCCGCCTCGGTGGAGTCGATGAGCGCCTTGAGCAGGGAGGAAGCGATGCCGCGGCCCCGGGCGTCGGGGTGGACGTAGACGGAGTGCTCGACGACTCCGGCGTACGCGCACCGGTCGGAGGCCTTCGACGCGGCGACCCAGCCGAGCACGCGGCCGGTCTCGTCGAGGGCGGCGAAGCGGTGCCCGGGCAGCTTGGCGGCGTCGAACTGCTCCCAGGTGGGGGCGGTGGTCTCGAAGGTGGCGTTGCCCTCGTCGATGCCGGCCTGGTAGATCGCGATCACTTCGGCGGCGTGTGCGGCGGTGAGCGGGACCGTCAGAGCGGAGACGGTCACGCGGCGGCCGCCTTGGTGAGGAGCGCGCCCATGGCGGCGAGGACGGCGGGCTCGACGCGGTAGTAGACCCAGGTCCCGCGCCGCTCGGAGGAGAGCAGCCCGGCTTCCTTCAGCTTCTTCAGGTGATGGGAGACGGTGGGCTGCGAGACACCGACGTCGGAGATGTCGCAGACGCACGCCTCGCCGCCCTCGTGGGAGGCGACCGCCGAGAACAGGCGCAGCCGGACCGGATCGCCGAGGGCCTTGAACATCTTCGCGGTCCGCTCGGCCTCCTCAGCGTTCAGTGGGCGCTCGGTGAGCGGTGGGCAGCAGGGGACGGCCTCAGGCTCAAGGAGCGGCAGCGCGGTGACATTCGACATGCATCTATGTTGACACATGTCGAACCAGGCGCCCAGGGGTGCCGGGAAGCCGAGTTCATTTCGATGAGCGTCTATGTTGACGAGTGTCGATGCAGGTGCCATGCTTGCAGCGCAAGGGATCGACGGATGTCGAAGCAAAGGGGAATCGTCGTGAACACCACCGCCACCGACCAGCTGCCCGTCGTGGTCATCGGCGCCGGGCCCACCGGCCTGGCCGCCGCCGCCCACCTCGTCGAGCGCGGCCTCGAACCGCTGGTCCTGGAAGCCGGACCGGCCGCAGGTGCGGCGGTACGCGAGTGGGCACACGTCCGTCTGTTCTCCACGTGGGGAGAGGTCACCGACCTGGCCGCCGAGAAGCTCCTGGCCCCCACCGGATGGGTGAAGCCCGACGTGAAGACCTACCCGTCCGGCGGCGACTGGGCGGAGCGGTACCTCCAGCCGCTGGCCGACATCCTCGGCGACAAGGTCCACTTCGGTGCGACGGTCACTGGTGTCTCCCGCTCCGGCCGGGACCGGATCGTGGACGCCGACCGCGAGGCCCAGCCGTTCGTCGTCCACGTCGCGTACGCAGACGGCCGTGAGGGGCGGCTGTTCGCCCGCGCGGTGATCGACGCCTCCGGCACGTGGTCCACCCCGAGCCCGGCAGGAGCGTCCGGCCTCACCGCCCTCGGAGAGAAGGCCGCCGCCGACCGCGTCACCTACCGCGTCCCCGACCTCAGGGACCCCGCCGTCCGAGCCCGATACGCGGGCAGGCGCACCGCCGTGATCGGCTCCGGCGCCTCCGCCTTCACCGCGCTCGCCGCCCTCGCCGACCTGGCCACGTCCGAGGACGGCGCGGGGACGAAGGCCGTGTGGATCCTGCGCCGGGGCATCTCCGGCTCCACCTTCGGCGGCGGGAGCGCCGACCAGCTCCCCGCCCGCGGCGCACTGGGTCTTGCCGCGAAGGCGGCGGTGGACGAGGGCCACGCCGACGCCGTGACCGGCTTCCGTACGGAGGCGATCGAGCGCGACGGCGACCGCCTGGTCCTCGTGGCCGAGGACGGCCGCCGGCTCGACCCGGTCGACGAGGTCATCGTCCTCACGGGCTTCCGCCCCGACCTCTCCTTCCTCTCCGAGCTCCGCCTCGGCCTCGACGAGCGCCTCCAGGCCCCGGTCGAACTCGCCCCGCTCATCGACCCCAACCAGCACTCCTGCGGCACCGTCTACCCCCACGGCGTCAACGAGCTGTCCCACCCCGAACAAGGCGTCTACCTCGTCGGGATGAAGTCCTACGGCCGCGCCCCGACCTTCCTCGCCCTCACCGGCTACGAGCAGGTCCGCTCCGTCGTCGCCGCCATCGCGGGCGACCGGGAGTCGGCCGAGCGCGTCGAGCTCGTCCTCCCGGAGACCGGGGTGTGCGGCGGCGCCGGCCTCTTCGACCAGCCGGACACGGAGCAGTCGGCGGATGGTGGAGGTTGCTGCGCCCCCACCCCGGCGCTCATTCAGCTCGGTACCACGACCTCGGCACCTTCCTGCGGCTCGTGACCGACCTCGACACCCGCACGGACGGGGCCGTGACCGGAACGGGGGACCGGTCGCGGCCCCGCGCCGCGCTCCCCGCCCTCTGCCTGACACAGATCACCGGCTGGGGGATCGTCTACTCCGCCTTCCCCGTCCCGCTCTCCCGCATCACGACCGACACCGGCTGGTCATCAGCCGCCACGACGGGCGCGTTCTCCCTTGCTCTCCTCGTCTCCGCGGCGGCAGGCGTACCGATCGGCCGCATCCTGGACCGGCGCGGCCCACACCTGGTCATGACAGCGGGCTCCGCCCTCGCGGTCATCGGCGTACCGGCCGTGGCAGCCGCCCCCGACCTCCCCGCCTTCTACGCCGCGTGGGCCCTGACCGGCATCGCGATGGCCGCCACCTTCTACCAGCCCGCCTTCGCCGCACTCACCCTCCCCCAGACTTCGTCCGGGGGACCCCCAGTGGGGCCCCGACCGCGTCCGCGCCCTCACCATCGTCATCGTCACCCTCGTCGGCGGCCTCGCCTCCACCGTCTTCGCCCCACTCACCGCCGCCCTCGCCGAACACCTCGACTGGCGCGCCACCTACCTCGTGCTCGCAGGCGTGCTCGCCGCGATCACCCTCCCCTCCCACGCCCTCGCCCTACGAGCACCCTGGCCACCCGCCCCGCAGTCCCGGGACCCTGAACAGCCGACCGGAGGCGACAGGACCGCACGCGGCAGGGCCTTCCTCCTGCTCGCCACGGCGTTCACCCTCTCCGGCTTCGCCATGCACGCGGTCGTCATCGGGCTCGTACCGCTCCTCGAAGAGCGTGGCGCGAGCCCGACCACCGCCGCGTGGGCCCTCGGTCTCGGTGGCCTCGGCCAGACCCTCGGCCGCACCCCCTACGCCGCCCTCGCCACTCGCACGACCGTCACCACCCGAACCGCCGCCCTGATCGCCCTCGGCGGAGCCACCACCGCGGCCCTCGCGCTGGTCCCGGGCCCCATCCCGCTCCTCGTCCTGCTCTCCGTCCTCGCCGGAGTCGTACGGGGCAACCTCACCCTGCTCCAGGCCACCGCCGTCACCGACCGCTGGGGGACCGCGCACTACGGCCGGCTCTCCGCCCTTCTCGCCGCTCCGGCCACCATCGCCGCCGCCCTCGCTCCCTGGGCCGGAGCCACACTCGCCGGCCTGCTCGGCGGTTACGGCGGCCTCTTCCTCGCCTTGGGCGGATGCTCGTTGGCGGCAGCCTTCCTGGCGACGCGAGCCTCACCACGAGAGAAGACATGGCGCCGCCCAGGTCCGGAGCGACCGCTGCCAGGCGGACGGCTCCACCGAGCCCCGTACAGCACGCGAGCCCGGAGAGGTTCGGACAACGAACAAGCCCCAGGTCCCTGACCTGGGGCCTGGCCGTGGAGCGGATGACGGGAACCGAACCCGCGCCATAAGCTTGGGAACCACCGCCACCTGCCTCGATCATTTGGCGACCGACCTGCGAAAACACCCGTGGGAACGGCTTCTCTGGCTGCCTTCGAGGCATCCGCGCCGACCGCTGTTCACCGCCCCTGCCGGCACGTTGTGGCACGGTCTTCTCGACAGGCCGCCCCCGGGGAGGACGGTCGTCCGGCTTGTGACGCAGCGCACTTCGCCCGCAGCGATGACTTCGTGCGCGGTCGTAGGTCATATGTGCGTCAACATCGACGCGAGAAAGGCCCGGCCATGACCCATACGCTCAGCGCTCCCCAGAACGCCACCCCTGTCGCGCCCGAGTCCGGCCTTGCGGCACGGAGGGCTCTGGTCGGTGGCGTGGCGGCAGGCCCGCTGTTCCTCCTGGCGGGCATCGTTCAGGGCTTCGTGCGGGACGGGTTCGACTTCACCCGTAACGCGATCAGCCAGCTGGCCCTGGGGGAGGCGGGCTGGATCCAGACGGTGAACTTCCTGTTCGCCGGAACGCTGCTGATCGTGGGTGCGGCCGGGCTGCGGCAGATGCTGCGAGGAAGCGCCGGAGGAACGTGGGGTCCGGTACTGGTCGGTGTCTTCGGTGCCTCGTTCTGGGTCGCCGCTCTCTTCCCGGCCGACGCCGGGGCCGGCTTCCCCGAGGGCTCCCCGGACGCGACGGTGATGAGCGGGCACGGCGCCGTGCACATGTTCGGCGGGATGATCGGTTACCTCGCCCTGTGCGCCGTGTTCGTCGTCCTGGCCCGCCCGCTCGCCGCCCGGGGCCACCACGGCTGGGCTCGCACTTCGCGCCTCGTGCCCGTCGTGGTTCTCGCCGGCTTCATGGCCTCCGCCGCCTCCGTACTGGCCTTCACCGCCGGCGCGGGCCTCGGCCTGCTCTGGCTCACCGCGGTGACGGCCCGTCTGGCCACCGCCGAGGCGGACCGGTAGCCGCCTGTCGTACCGGGCAGGCATCATCGACACCGCCAAGATCCTTTCGAAAGGAAGCGGGGGACATCCCATGACCGACGCAGTAAAGGGTCCCGCCAGCTACTTCCCCTCCATCGAGAAGAAGTACGGCCGCCCGATCTCCGAGTGGAAGGACCTCATCCGTTCCTCCCCGCTGACCAAGCACATGGAGCTCGTCTCCTGGCTCAAGACCGAGCACGGCCTGGGACACGGCCATGCCAACGCCTTGGTCGCGCACACGCTCGCCGAGCCCAGCGGCCAGTGATCGGGAAAGCGATCACGCCGTCCGGCTGGTGACAGATCACGTGACGTCTGCGAGGAACTCACGGAGTACGCGCCGCAGGACGTCCGGCCGCTCCATGGGAACCACTCGGCACTTGGGCATGTGGACATGCTCTGAACTGCGAAAACGGTGACCTTCGATCCGTGTCCGGCGGCTTCGTCGAGCCCCTTGTCCACCGCTGTTCACCGCACCTGCCGGCACGTTGTGGCACGACCTTCTCGGTCGGGGTGACGGCGTCCACGCCGTCGGTCGTCTGGGCCATGTCTTTGGGCCATGCCTTCGCCGCGAGCGAGGCCGTCGTGACGGGGCTTCGCGTGGCCCTTCAGCGCTTGGCGTGGCGGCGTCGCTCGGTCCGGGCCTGGATGTCGTCGTCCCGCATGTCGCCGGCAGGTGTCTGCTGGGCGCGGGCGCGGAGGACCTCGATGACGATGGGTACGACGGAGAGCAGGACGATGCCGACGAGGATGGCCTCGATGTGCTCACGGACGAGGTCGATACGGCCGAGGGAGGCGCCGAGGAGGGTGACACCGACGCCCCACAGGATGCCGCCGACGATGTTGTACGTGAGGAACGAGCGGTAGTTCATGCGGCTGACGCCGGCGATGATCGGCGTGAACGTCCGCACGATGGGCACGAACCGGCACAGGACGAGCGACTTCGGACCGTGCTTCTCGAAGAACTCGTGTGCCTTGTGCACGTTCTCCTGCTTGAAGAAGCGGGAGTCGGGCCGGTTGAAGATCGTCGGCCCCACTTTGCGGCCGAACAGATAACCGGCCTGATCGCCCAGGATCGCCGCCGCCGCGATGAGGGTGCACGCCAGCCACAGGGGTGTGTCGAGGACGCCGGTGGTGATCAGCAGGCCGGTGGTGAACAGCAGCGAGTCACCGGGCAGGAAGAAGCCGATCAGCAGGCCGGACTCGGCGAAGACGATCGCCAGCACTCCGTACAGGCCGAACTCGTTGATCAGGAAGTCGGGGTCCAGCCAGCTGGGACCGAGCGCGAGGGTCGAAGCGTAGGTGTTCACGGGCGGAAGGGCTCCTGCGGAGGTGGTGGACGTGATCGGCCCACAGACAGTGCGGACAAGCTACCAAGGCGGTGGCAGCCCCGCCGTCGCCGCCCGGTCGTCCTGAGCTTCTGCATGCTCTTCGTGGCCCGTACATGGTGCGTGACGGGCTTCGATCCCCTTTGGCGAGGCGTCCCATCCCGACGTCTCTGGACAGCAACGAAGCCCCAGGCCGTTGACCTGGTGCTTCGTCGTGGAGCGGATGCGGGAATCGAACCCGCCCCACAAGTTTGGGAATCACCCGGCACTTGGGCCTCTAGGTGGCCTCTGACCTGCGAGTACGTTCCTCAGGCTCGTTGTTCTGGCTGCCGTGCCGAGCCCCTTGGCGACCGCTGTTCACCGCCCCTGCCGGCACGCTGTGGCACACGGCCCTCCGAGCGGACGCGGACGGGGCGGACTCCCACTCCCCGGGCGGCGGGCTCGGTGCCGCGCAGACGGGCCTCGATCTCGGCGACGACGAGGTCGCGCGAGGTGGAGGTGTCGCCGGCGTACGGGGCGAGGCCGGCGTCAGGCAGGCGCGGATCTCGGCCTCGGACTGATCGGCCGTCCCCGCGAGGAACGCCTCGCGGGGTGGTCGGCGATGCTGTCCACCGTTCGCGCCGTGAGGGCTGTCCCGCTGCGGACACCATCCTCGAAACCCGCCGACGGCAGGACTCATCGGCCGGTCGTCACGTACGCGGACCGTGCCGGTGCGCCCGAAGTGCCGGTGGGGGAAGGGAAGGCGGCACCGCGGAGGATGGCCTGCTCGGCGGGGGTGGCCCGGCTGATCCACGCGGGTGCGAGCGCCGCGTAGGTGGTGACGTCGTGCCACCGGCCCTGAGTGTGGAACAGTTCCCGCAGTGTGGCCTCGGGCTGCAGCCCGGCCGCGAGCATCACCTCGCGCATCCGGGTGTGATCGGCGCGGTGCCCGGCCCAGATGCGGTGCAGCCCCAAGTGCCCGAATCCATAGGCCATCAGGAGGCGCCCCGCTTCGTGCCCGTGACCCCGCACAGGTGCGTCGGGGAGCAGGACCAGGCTGGTGAGCATGGCGTTGCGCCCGTAGTCCTCGATGAGCAGGCCCATGGTGCCGACCATGACGTCCTGGCCAGGTGGACAGACGGCCAGGGTGTGCTTGCGTCGCGGATGGGTGTAGGGCTGGGCGAGATGCTGCGCGAACGCGTCCTGGGCCTGACGGGCGTCCATCCGGTCGACACCGAGGTAGCGAGTGAGCACACGGTGGGTGTGGATGCGCTCGAAGGGGGCCAGGTCGGTGGCCCGCAGTTCACGCAACCACAAGTGTTCACCGTGGAGTTCGGGAAGGTGGTTCACCGGGCTGCTCCCGCGGGGACAGGCTCGGCGTCGATGGCGTCGATGGCGCCGATGATCTCTTCGAGGTCCGTGTAGTAGCGGCCCGAGACCACGGGCGCGCCGAGCAGGATGCGGCGCGCGGTGTCGGTGACCAGGGCGCCGCCCAGCGTCACCCCGCTGGCCAGCTGTGGCCAGCTGGACAGGGAGTGCCCGATCCGGCCGAGCGCATCCTTCATGGCAGGACTGAGCCGGCTCTCGTCGCAGACGCGCAGCAGGTAGGCCAAGGCGTCCGCCGGTGTGAGACGCCGTACATCCTCGGCACTCAGGTCGCCGCCCCGGCCGTGGAACAGAGGACGGTCCGGCTCCAGGTCGAAGCGTTCGACGTCCAGCATCCCCCGGTCGTTGGTGTCCATCAGGACCGGGACACCGTGGCGTCGTGCATGCTCGCGAGCGGCGGTCTTCACCCAGGGGGTGTCACACTCCTCGATCACGAGGTCGAGCGGACGGTCCGCAGCGCCGAAGAAGGCGTCGATGGTGTCCTCGGTGAGTCCCTCCTGCCACAGCTCGATGTCGAGGTAGGGGTCGATCTCGTACATCTGCCGTGCGCACAGCACTGTCTTGGGCAGCCCCAAGTCGTGCACGCCGGCCCGCAACCGGTTGAGGTTGCTGAGTCCGAGAGTGTCGAAGTCGGCCAGACGAAACGATCCTCCGACGCCCTCCATGGCGCAGGTGAGCGCCGCACTGTTGCCCACCGACAGGCCGATCACCCCGATCCGCCGCGCGATCAGACGCCGCTGCTCGGCAGTGGTGATCTTGCCCCGGTTGCGGTCGGTGCGCACCCGCCGGAACTCCTCGCAGGGCAGCACATGCACGAGGCGCCCGGACCACGGGTACCACGCCCACGTTCCGTAACGGCTGAGCTCGGCGCCACCGGTCAGCTCTGCCACGGCTTCCGCCAGCCGACGTCCCGTGAGGACGGCATGAGGGCGCGAGCAGCGCGCCAGTTCGGCGAGCTGCTCGTCGATGCGGTCATGCCGCTCGCGCACGCGGCCGGAGTCGAGCAGAGCGTCGAGGACGGCCCGGTCGTCCTCCTCGGCGGGGCGTAGCAGGGTGGGACGGACGGAGACCTCCCGTCCCGGTGGCATCGGCATGAGGTACTGCGGGTCACCCGGACTTTCGGGAAACGAATTGATCACGAGGCCGGAAGCTACCAGTGTGTGATCTTTGAATCCCTCTGCGCGAGGGGGCGTACGCGGTCGAATTCGTGCGCGGTACTTCACCACCTCACGCCCCCTTGCGCCGACGCGCTCCCGAAGGCGACTTCGGCCAGGCGGCACAACGCTTTTCGCCACTTCGGACCAGCGCGGAGAAAGTCGCACCGGGCGCGGCGAACGGGTGATCGCCCGGGAAAGTCATCTCTTGTGATCGCGCCGCGCCGACGCCCTACAGGGGTGGCTCACCGCCGGCCGCCCAGGCGAGCATCTCGCCGGGGTCCGCATGGGCGGCCTCGCTGCGGTACGACTCGTAGGCAACCGCACCCACCAGCCTGCGCGCAGTGTCCTCGCCCGCCTCGCGCAGCGGGGCCACGTCCGGAGCACCACGCTGCGGATGCCCCACCGCGTCCCACAGCCGCTGGCCCGCGCCGGACGCGAGCGCCGCGGAATAGCCGTCTCCGTTGGCGGAGAAGGCCGCGGCCAGCATGTCGAGGCCCAGCGCGATGCCGAAGGTGTCGCCGATCTGCTGCTTCGCGTGCAGCATCGAACGGGCGTACTCCAGGGCCAGTTCACTGTCCCCCTCACGCAGTGCGACCACACACATCTGGTAATCGGCATACGAGCGGATCCAGTGCTCGCCCATGGCGACACACTCCGCGCGCAGGACCGTGGCCGACTCCAGACTCTCCTCCAACTCCCCGAGCCCGGTGAGGGCGAACAGACGCAGCATCCGGCACATCATCACGGCCTGGGGGGCGGCGTCCGTGCCGTGTGCGTCCGCGTTCCGCAGGGCCTGCTCCAGAAGCTCCAGGCTCGGCCGGGGATTGCCCCGCAGAAGGTCGCTCATGGCCTGCAGATAGGCGGCTCGCAGCAGCGCCGTCGGATCCCCGGTGACACGGGCGTGCTCCAGGCACTGGCGCGCCAGGTGCGTCCCCGCGGGATGATTTCCCTGCAGGAGATAGGTCAAGCCGAGGGCCCACAAAGCCCTTTGCCGCACGGGCCCTTGGCTGTCGCAGGCCTTCAGCGTGCGTGAGAGATAGAGCTGCGCGGTGTGCGCATGTCCGCAGCAGGTCCAGTAGAAGCCCGTCAAGGTGGCCAGCTCGAGCGCCGCGTCGACGTCGTGGACGATCAAGTGGTCCAGGGCCGCACACAGATCGGGGTGCGCCTCCTTGATGGTGCGATACCAGCCGGTCTGCTCGGCACTCGTCCACGTGGCGTCCGCGTGCCGCGCCTCGGTCAGGAAGTACGAGGCGTGCCGGCTCGCCATCGCGTCCAGCTCGCCGAGCTCGGCGAGCCACAGACGCCCGTATTCACGCACCGTGTCGAGCAACAGGTAGCGCCCGCGTCTGCGGGTCACGACGGACTTGTCCACCAGCCTGTCCAGAGCGTGGCCCACGTCGAGGGCGGAGAGCGGCCCACCGGCGCACAAGGCCACTGCCAGGGTCTCGTCGAAGTGCCCTTGGACAATGGACAGCCGCGCCCACAGCAGACGCTCCGCAGGCGTGCACAGTTCATGGCTCCACCCCAGGGCGGTCCGCAGCACGTCGTGCCGGCGGGGCGCCACTGGACGCACCTCATCCTCCCCCCGGCTCAACTCGTGCCGCGGGCGCCGCAGAAGGTCCTCGATGCCGCAGTGCCGCAGTGCCCCCGCGGCGAGCTCCAGCGCCAACGGAAGCCCGTCGAGGTAGGAACACAGCTCGGTGACCTGGTCCAGGTCCCCGGGCTCGGGCACGTGTCCCAACTCCGTGGCACGCCGCAGAAACAACTCGGGGGCGTCCGTGGCACACGGCAGCGGTTCGACGACAACGACGTACTCCCCGTCCAGGTGGAACATCTCGCGGCTGGTGGCCACGATCCTCAGATGCGGACACTTCTCGAGCAGCCTCTGCACCAGGCTCCGGCACGCGGTCAGCACATGCTCACAGGAATCGAGCACGAGCAGCAGTTCGCGATCGCCGATCCAGTCGCAGATCACATCCACCGGCATCCTCGGCGTGTGATCGGACAGACCGCACGCATCAGCCACGAGCGCCGCGAGCAGGCCGTCATCGCGCAGCTGCCACAGATCCGCCCAGCAGGAATCCTCCGCGGCGGCCACCAGGCCGAGGTCCACCACCTGCCGTGCAAGCCGCGACTTGCCGACGCCCGCCACACCGGTCACGGTCACCAGCCGGCAGACCTTCAACAAGCTCTGGAGCTCGGCCAGTTCCCGCTCGCGCCCTACGAACACGGCCCCCATCCCTCCCATACCCGTGGACAGGCTTCCGGCCCGGCGCGACGGCCTCCTTCATGCCGACGGACTGCGCAGAGGGACACGTATCGCGTGTCCTGCGGCAAGACCCCGGAGCCGGGGCCGCGCCGAGAACGAAAGCGTGCACGCATCCTGGCAGCCCGGGCCTGATCACGGAACACGAATGACGACGGTCGAACCGGCACCACCACCGAGACCGTCACAGGGACCCAGCGGTCACCGCCTGCCGTACCGTCCCGGCCCGGCTGCGTGGAGCGCTTTCACGCCGATGACCGCCGTGACGGCGACCTGGCGGCGCCGAGGGAACGCGTCTCGGCGGGCAGGTCGGCGTGGCCGCGCCGCAGCTGGTCGAGCCCGCTGAGGGCGGCGGTGCCCCAGGTGCCGAGGCCGGCGAGCAGGAGAGCGGAGCCGGTGCGGTGTGCGCGCCCAGAGAGGTCGAGACGACGACGAAGCCCCAGGTCGCTGACCTGGGGCTTCGCATGAAGAGCGGATGACGGGAATCGAACCCGCGCCATAAGCTTGGGAATCGCCCGGCACTTGGCCAGGTAAATGGGCTATGACCTGCAGAAACGTCCGACAGGCGGGATGTGGCGGTCGGCCTGGGCGGCCCCGTGCTGGCCGCTGTTGACTGCCTCTGCTGGCACGTTATGGCACGGCAGGGCGCGTGCTCGGAGAAGGCTGCGGTGATCTACCAGCACTCCGACGACGAACGTCAGTGGGATCGGGTCGGCGATACGGCCGAGTCCCCGGTTGACCTCCGAGCGGCGTCTTGGTTCATCCCATAGGCGTAAGTTTCCCTCGATTCCTGGTCGAGTCAGGACTAACGGCTCGAAACTTAACCGAGATGCGGCCGGTCACAGGACCGAGCCGGGGATGTCCTACAGGCATGCGAGGGAATCTTCATGCTCACCGGCAAGCTTCGTCTCACCGCCATCGCCACACTTGCCTCTCTGGTGATCGGGGGCGCTTCGGTCGCGACGACAGCCGCATCCGCCCGGGACGGTGACGTGTCGGCAGACACTGCGGTGCCGGGTGTAGCGCCATCTGGATCCGACGCGTCCGCGGTCTACCTGGACGGTGCCGGTCAGGTGATGGACATGGATGCGGTCGACGAATCAGATGCGCCCCGGCATGCTGCGGCGCTCGGATGTACGCCGTACAGCGGGAGGGACAATCCCCACCGGTCGAGAACCGGAGTGGTGGCCTCTGGCCATGGGTGGTGGGACAAGGGGAACTGCAGCAACGACCGCGCCAAGGTGTTCAACTGCCTGTACGAGTGGTACACGGACAACACCTGGCGGCAGCAGGCGTGTTCGGATACCAAGACGCTCAAGCCCGGTGGCGGGAGCGTTCAACGCACCGTGGCCCGTCGTGACTGCCGCGACACCCGACGCACGTCGCGGCGCAACCACGTGGACGTCGATGTGATCGGCGAGATCGACACCGGAGAGAAGCCGATGAACCAGGCTGAAGTGGACTGCCGCGTGTACTGAGAGGCGCTGTCGGCCAACTCCACGGGCAGGCCGTTGAGCCGATCTGCAGGGAGATCGACATGTCGGAGCAGGATGCCACCGCGCAGCCGGGCATTGCGCCCACCGCTCGTCCCACCGTGGGAACCATGTTCGCCGCGCTCTATGGAGAGCTGGTCCCCCACGCATGGCGCGACCCTGCCTCGGAGCACGACGCGTACCAGTTGTTCCATCAGCGATCGCTCGCCATGGGCTGGCTCGACGACAGGTCGGGCACTGGGGAAGGGAGCGCCTCCGGTGGTCGCACGCACGTCGCACCCGGGCTGTGGGCCATGAACGACGCGGGTTGGGGCCACCCCCTTGCCGCTCCGGGACCGCACCTGATCTCGTGGTTCCAGGTCGAGGCGAGCGCGTTGGCCGATGACGGGCCGCTTCCTGTGCAGCCGTTCCTGCGCTGCGCGCAGGACACGACAGAGCGGATCGGCGCCGTGCGTCTCGCCGCGGTCCAGGTCCTTCTGCCGGTGCAGGGCATCGACGCCTCGGCTCGCCCGCCGCACGCGCTGCTGCCCTCTATGCGGACGCCGGCCTGGTTCGGCGAGTGCGACCCGCGGGCGCGCGTACCGGTGAAGGTCCGCGTCGACGGCGGCCTCGACCCGGCGATCCCGGGTGTGGCACCGCAGTTCGCCCGCCGCGTCGTCCCTCCCGACCAGAACGTGTTCGCGGGTGGGCTCGACGAGGCTGTTCCCCCGGAACGCTTTCCGCTGCCGCCGTTCGACGACCGCTTCTGGAACGGGCCGCCCCTGCACGGCATGACGCTTTCCGGCGAGTTGGCGGAGTGGTCCTGTGACGCGGTCGGCTGGCTCGCCGCGACCGTGGCGGACTCCGCCGCGCACATCGGCATCCGCGCCCCGGTGCTGTTCACTGTCGTACGGGCCTGACCGTGCGGCGGGTCGCGCCGCCTGGGCGGCCCGGATCATAGGCCGGACGTCCCGCCGCCAGGTCGGGCGCCGACCGAGGTGGTGCGGCGCGTGCCCTCTGGACTAGGCATTTTCGCGGGATGGGGCACGCAGAGGACACGGCAGTCCCAACAGGTCTAGACAACGGCGAAGCCCCAGGTCGCTGACCTGGGGCTTCGTAGAAGAGCGGATGACGGGAATCGAACCCGCGCTATAAGCTTGGGAAGCTCATGTTCTACCATTAAACTACATCCGCGCAGCGGCCGGATGAACCAGCCGCATCGTTGCACACTGTACCCCATGTGCCACGGGTGGCGTAGCCCGTCTCTCCCCGGCGGGTCGGAGTGCCGCGTGGAGGGGTGTCCCGTTGATCCCCTAATGTGGCTGTCTCGTCCACCACGTGTGTAGGGGAAGGGACTTGATGGGTTCCGTGGAGCGCACCGTCGTCCGCTGTGCCGAAGGGCACGTGTTCAGTACCGCCTCGTTTCCGCTTCAGCAGCTCGGTGCCGGGCGGATCGGGCCCGGGCGGCTCGTCCGGTGTCCGCGGTGTGCGCGGTTGAGGCATGCGGTGCCGGTGGAGGTCCAGCAGCGGTGAGCTGAGCAGGTCGGGCGCGGGCGGTCCCGATTGGGGAGGTCCGCGCCCTCTGCGTATCGTGGGGGCGTGCTTCTCTCAGACAAGGACATCCGGGCCGAGATCGATGCCGGGCGGGTGCGCATCGACCCGTACGACGAATCCATGGTGCAGCCGTCGAGCATCGACGTGCGGCTCGACCGCTTCTTCCGGGTGTTCGAGAACCACCGCTACCCGCACATCGACCCCGCCGTCGAGCAGCTCGACCTGACGCGTCAGGTGGAGCCGGAGGGCGACGAGGCGTTCATCCTGCACCCGGGCGAGTTCGTGCTCGCCTCGACCTACGAGGTCATCACCCTCCCGGACGACATCGCCTCCCGGCTGGAGGGGAAGAGCTCTCTCGGGCGGCTCGGTCTCGTGACCCATTCGACCGCCGGGTTCATCGACCCCGGCTTCTCGGGGCACGTGACCCTGGAGCTGTCGAACCTCGCGACCCTCCCCATCAAGCTCTGGCCGGGGATGAAGATCGGGCAGCTGTGCATGTTCCGGCTGAGCTCGCCCGCCGAGTTCCCGTACGGCAGCGAGCGGTACGGCTCCCGGTACCAGGGGCAGCGCGGGCCGACGGCCTCCCGCTCGTACATGAACTTCCATCGGACCCAGGTGTGAGGCGGTAGCCGGACATGAGTGAAGTACGCGAGAACCTGACGTACGAGGGTTTCGGGGCGGCCGTGCGCGAGCTGGCGCAGACCATCGCCGATGACGGCTACGAGCCCGACATCGTCCTCTCCATCGCCCGCGGCGGGGTGTTCGTGGCCGGCGGGCTGGCCTACGCCCTCGACTGCAAGAACATCCACCTGGTGAACGTGGAGTTCTACACGGGCGTGGGGACGACGCTGGAGATGCCGGTCATGCTGGCGCCCGTTCCGAACGCGATCGACTTCAGCGACAAGAAGGTGCTCATCGCCGACGACGTCGCCGACACCGGCAAGACCCTCAAGCTCGTCCACGACTTCTGCGTCGACCACGTCGCCGAGGTCCGGTCCGCCGTCATCTACGAGAAGTCCCACTCCCTCGTGAAGTGCGAGTACGTGTGGAAGAAGACCGACGAGTGGATCAACTTCCCCTGGTCGGTCGAGCCGCCTGTCGTGAAGCGCGAAGGGCAGGTTCTCGACGCCTGAGAACCGGAGGAACCCCTGGATATGAGAAAAGCCCCTGACAGGGGCTTTTCTCATATCCAGGGGGCCTTCTCTACAGCGTGCCCAGCTTGATCAGGCTCAGGAGGGCCACCAGCTGGATCGCCGAGGCGCCGAGGGCCTTGGGCCAGGGGAGGTCGTGGGAGCGGCTGACCATGAGGGTGAAGAGGGCGCCGGCGGCGAGCCAGGTGAGCCAGCCGATGATCTGCACCAGGCCGTTCTCGCCGCCCAGGAAGAGGGCGAAGAGCAGGCGGGGCGCGTCCGTGAGGGACATGATCAGCATGGAGAGGCCGACCGTGGGCTGCCAGGCGCCGTCGCCGCCGAGCTGGCGGGCGAGGGTGTGGGTGACCGCGCCGAGGATCAGGCCGCCGAGGACGAAACCGGCGCCCGTCATCAGGACGTACGGGACGATGCTGGACAGCGTCGCGTTCAGCACCTCCTCGCGGGCCTGGTCGAAGCCGAAGATCGCGAGCAGGCCGTAGAGGAAGGTGACGATCAGCGCCGGGCCCCAGACCGCGTGGTCGCGCATCCGCAGGAAGGTGTCCGCCGGGCGCAGCACGATGCCGCTCAGCAGGGCCTTCCAGCCCAGGCGCGAGCCGGCCGGGACCGGGGCGGCCTGGTACGGGGCCGCGTGCGCGTACGGGTCGTCGACCTGGAACATCTGGGTGTGGCCCGGGTTGTTCGCCGTCACCGGGTCCTGGTGGGGGTGGTGCTGTCCGGGGTCGCCGAAGTACTCCGGCTCCCCGTACGGCTGCTGCTGAGGTGGCTGTTGCTGCCACTGCTGCTGCGGGTACGCCGGCGGGGGCGCGTTGTACCCGTACGGCGCCTGCTGCGGTCGATGTTGTTGCGGGTGCTGCGGGGGGCGGTTGTCCCGGCCGCGTCCGTTCCTGAATCCAGCCACGCCCTTGAACGTACCCGCTTCCGCCGTGCGCCCGCTCCTTTGGGGCTGACCTGTGACATCACCCAGGGGATCCCGGGGGACGGGAAAGGGCCGCCCCCCGCTGGTCCCAGCGAGGGGCGGCCCTCCGTCACGTACCGGTTCCTACGCGGCCGGCTCCGGCGCCGGTTCCTCGGCCGACTCCGGGGCCTCCGGCTCCACCGGGGTCTTGACCGAGTCGAGGAGCAGCTGGGCCACGTCGACGACCTGGAGGCTCTCCTTGGCCTTGCCGTCGTTCTTCTTGCCGTTCACGGAGTCCGTGAGCATGACGAGGCAGAACGGGCAGGCGGTGGAGACGATGTCCGGGTTGAGGGACAAGGCCTCGTCGACGCGCTCGGTGTTGATGCGCTTGCCGATCCGCTCCTCCATCCACATCCGGGCGCCGCCGGCGCCGCAGCAGAAGCCGCGCTCCTTGTGGCGGTGCATCTCCTGCTGGCGCAGGCCGGGGACGGCGGACATGATCTCGCGCGGCGGCGTGTAGACCTTGTTGTGGCGGCCCAGGTAGCACGGGTCGTGGTAGGTGATGAGGCCGTCGACCGGGGTCACCGGGATCAGCTTGCCCTCGTCGATGAGGTGCTGGAGCAGCTGGGTGTGGTGGATGACCTCGTACTCGCCGCCGAGCTGCGGGTACTCGTTGGCGATGGTGTTGAAGCAGTGCGGGCAGGTCGAGACGATCTTCTTCGCCGACTTCGGCTTCTTCGTCGACTCGTCCTCGTCGTCCTCGCCGAACGCCATGTTCAGCATGGCGACGTTCTCCTGGCCGAGCTGCTGGAACAGCGGCTCGTTGCCCAGACGGCGCGGGGAGTCACCCGTGCACTTCTCCTCGCCGCCCATGATCGCGAACTTGACGCCCGCGATGTGCAGCAGCTCCGCGAAGGCCTTGGTGGTCTTCTTCGCGCGGTCCTCCAGGGCGCCGGCGCAGCCGACCCAGTAGAGGTAGTCGACCTCGGACAGGTCCTCGATGTCCTTGCCGACGATCGGGACCTCGAAGTCGACCTCCTTGGTCCACTCGACGCGCTGCTTCTTGGCCAGACCCCAGGGGTTGCCCTTCTTCTCCAGGTTCTTCAGCATCGTGCCGGCCTCGGACGGGAAGGCGGACTCGATCATGACCTGGTAGCGGCGCATGTCGACGATGTGGTCGATGTGCTCGATGTCGACCGGGCACTGCTCGACGCAGGCGCCGCAGGTGGTGCAGGACCACAGGACGTCCGGGTCGATGACGCCGTTCTCTTCCACGGTGCCGATCAGCGGGCGCCCGGCCTCGGCGAGGGCCGAGGCGGGGACGTCCTTGAGCTGCTCGGCCGAGGCCTTCTCGTTGCCCTCCATGTCCTTGCCGCCGCCCGCGAGCAGGTACGGCGCCTTGGCGTGCGCGTGGTCGCGCAGCGACATGATCAGGAGCTTCGGCGAGAGGGGCTTGCCGGTGTTCCAGGCGGGGCACTGCGACTGGCAGCGGCCGCACTCGGTGCAGGTGGAGAAGTCGAGGAGGCCCTTCCAGGAGAACTGCTCGACCTGGGAGACGCCGTAGACGTCGTCCTCGCCCGGGTCCTCGAAGTCGATCGGCTTGCCGCCGGTCGTCATCGGCTGGAGCGCGCCGAGGGCGGTCTCGCCGGTGGCGTTGCGCTTGAACCAGATGTTCGGGAAGCCGAGGAAGCGGTGCCAGGCCACGCCCATGTTGGTGTTCAGCGAGACCACGATCATCCAGATGAACGAGGTGCTGATCTTCACCATGGCGGTGAAGTAGATGAGCGTCTGGAGCGTGGAGAGGGACAGGCCCTTGAAGGCGAGGACGAGCGGGTACGAGGCGAAGTACGCGGCCTCGTAGTGCTCGACGTGGTGGATCGCGCCCTCCAGGCCGCGCAGCACGTAGATCGCGAGGCCGATGGTGAGGATCACGTACTCGACGAAGTACGCCTGGCCCGCCTTGGAGCCGGCGAAGCGGGACTTGCGGCCGGCCCGGCGCGGGAGGCTCAGCAGGCGGATCACGATCAGCGCGGCGATGCCGAGGATCGTCATGACGCCGATGAACTCGATGTAGAGCTCGAAGGGCAGGAAGCCGCCGATGACCGGTAGCGTCCAGTCGGCCTGGAACAGCTGGCCGAAGGCCTGCGCGAGGGTCGGCGGCAGGGTCAGGAAGCCGACCGCGACGAACCAGTGCGCGAAGCCGACGATCCCCCAGCGGTTCATCCGGGTGTGGCCCAGGAACTCCCGGACCAGAGTGACGCTGCGCTGGTAGGGGTTGTCGGTCCGGGTGCCGGCCGGGACGGGCTGTCCCAGCTTGAAGTACCGGACGAACTGACCGATGGCGCGAGCGAGCAGGGCAACGCCGACCACGGTCAGCGTCAGCGACACGATGATCGCGACGAGTTGCATGACGGGCTCCTCGGGCGGGCCCGCTCACGTACCTGAGCCGAGCCTACTAAGCGGTAACTTATCTAGTCCGTGCTGAGATTACCGGCCCGGACGCCGCACTTGTAGCGGACCTCGCGGTGATCTGTGTCGCTCAGGCAAGCCTTGCCGCGCGGGCCGAGGCGCGCCGGAGACGACGACGGCGGACTGCTGGAAGCGTACGCGCCAGGACGGCCAGATCCATCCCCAGCCAATGGTGGTCCACATAGTGGAGGTCCAGCAGCTCGCGCTCCTCCCACGGCAGGTCGGACCGGTCGCTGACCTGCCACGGCCCGGTCACCCCCGGCCGTACGGAGAGCCGGCGCCGCGCCTCGCCCGTGCACTCCGGGTGGGCGGGGGAGAGCGGACACGGCCCGACGAGCGACATCTCGCCCCGTACGACGTGCAGCAGCAGCGGCAACGCGGCCAGCGGGCTCCTCGTCCGGAAGGTCAGCATCGTGAAGGCCCGGCCGTCGAGCCCCGCCACCTTCCGGCGGCGCAGCAGCGGCGCCCCGCCGGGGGCCGGGGCCCCCAGGGTGAGTGAGAGCACGACGACGGCGAAGAGGGGTGAGAGCGCGAAGAGCAGCACCGCACCCCCCAGCAGATCGAAGGCGCGCTTGAGGTCGAGGGGGCGGGCGGGGGCAGGGGTACGAGTGGGGCCGGGAGCGCGGGTGGGTCCGGGGGTGCGTCCGGCGTCAGGGTCGGGTCCGGGGTCAGGGGCGGGGGCACGCCCGGCTGCAGGGGCGGGCCCGGAGGTGCGTCCGGGCTCGGGGGTGCGCCCGGGCTCGGGGATGCGTCCGGCGTCGGAGTCGGGGTGCGTCTGGTGCGTGCGGTTCGCCGTCATGCCACGGACCCCTTCGGCTGAGATCATGGGATGTTCGTGGAATATGCCTGCTTTGCCCGACATGGGGCAGCAGGACTCTCCCATCTCCCCGTCGCCGCGTCAGGGAGCGACGCGCATCCCGCGTCCCTTTGAGTGGCCGGCGCGGCGAAGAGTTGAGTCGACACGACTCAGGTCTGTTGACGCCGTGCGTCCCGTCGTGCATCCTTGAGTCAGTTCCACTCAAGTCAGTCAGCTGGAGGAATCGAAATGGCACGTGCGGTCGGCATCGACCTGGGCACCACTAACTCCGTCGTCAGCGTTCTCGAAGGCGGCGAGCCCACCGTCATCACCAACGCCGAGGGTGCCAGGACCACGCCGTCCGTCGTCGCCTTCGCGAAGAACGGCGAGGTGCTCGTCGGCGAGGTCGCCAAGCGACAGGCCGTCACCAACGTCGACCGGACCATCCGGTCCGTGAAGCGTCACATGGGCACCGACTGGAAGATCGAGCTCGACGGGAAGACCTTCAACCCGCAGCAGATGTCCGCCTTCATCCTCCAGAAGCTGAAGCGCGACGCCGAGGCCTACCTGGGCGAGAAGGTCACCGACGCGGTCATCACCGTCCCGGCGTACTTCAACGACTCCGAGCGCCAGGCCACCAAGGAGGCCGGCGAGATCGCGGGCCTCAACGTCCTGCGCATCGTCAACGAGCCGACCGCGGCCGCCCTGGCCTACGGCCTGGACAAGGACGACCAGACCATCCTCGTCTTCGACCTCGGTGGCGGCACCTTCGACGTGTCCCTCCTGGAGATCGGCGACGGCGTCGTCGAGGTGAAGGCCACCAACGGTGACAACCACCTCGGCGGTGACGACTGGGACCAGCGCGTCGTCGACTACCTGGTGACCCAGTTCAAGAACGGTCACGGCGTCGACCTGTCCGCCGACAAGATGGCGCTCCAGCGTCTGCGCGAGGCGGCCGAGAAGGCGAAGATCGAGCTCTCCTCCTCGACCGAGACCTCCATCAACCTGCCCTACATCACGGCCTCCGCCGAGGGCCCGCTGCACCTGGACGAGAAGCTCACCCGCGCCCAGTTCCAGCAGCTCACCTCCGACCTCCTGGAGCGCTGCAAGGTCCCGTTCCACAACGTCATCAAGGACGCGGGCATCGCCCTCTCCGAGATCGACCACGTGGTCCTCGTCGGCGGCTCGACCCGCATGCCGGCCGTCGCCGAGCTCGTCAAGGAGCTGACCGGCGGCAACGAGGCCAACAAGGGCGTGAACCCGGACGAGGTCGTCGCCATCGGCGCCG
>NZ_JASCXN010000019.1 GCF_030010625.1 Streptomyces sp. CC208A
TTCTCCTTCGCCAGGACCGTAACCCTGGCATCAGGGACTCCACAAATCTCAGTACAGCTCACTCTCCTCACCGGCACGCCGATGGTCTGCCTCACCAGCACTGGCCCCGGCGAGGCCGTCGTCGAGGTCCCCGTCGACCACGTCGAGGAGGTGGTGGCCGGGATCCGGGACGCCGCCCGTACGGCCGCCGGACGCACCCTCACACCGCTGGAACACGACGCCGCATGGCACGCCGTGGAAGGCGCCGAAGATCCGGACCCCGGCACCATCCTTGCCGCCGTCCTCCGCGCCCTCCGCATCAACCCCCCGACCATCGAGGACGAGCAGGCCGCCAGCCCCCGGCGAATGCCCACCGCCGACAGCCCCGATGTCGTTGCGTACCGAGACAGCTGCCGCCCCCACGTCCTCCTCTGCCGTGTACACGGCACCGGGTGGTCCGGCATGACGCCGCTTACGGCCGACGCCCTCCCCGACGGCGGCATCTGCACCTGGGGGCGCCCCGGCCCGAACGAATGCGGGCGCGACGTCCTCATCCCCGCCACTGAGCTGGATGCCAGCCAGCCGGCCACCGACCCGCCCCTGTGCGTCTGGCAGGTCTACCGCGAGGACGAGGCCACCGCCTACAACCTCTACGGCACCCTCGACGGCGCAAAGCGGGGAGCCGTCCACTGCTGGGAGGAAGAAGAGAGCCCCCGCACCGACTACCAGTGGCGTCCCTTTGGTGACGGCTGGGAGCTCCTCGTCGGTGACGAGTGCTCCGGGATCGCCATCAACCGGCTGAACGTCTACGGCGCCCACTTCGCCGCCGCCCGCCGCATGGCCGAGGAGGGGCGATGACCCAGCCCAGCCCCGCCGACCAGCTCCGGGCCGCCGCCGAAGGTCTCCGCCTCATCGAGGACGACCTTCCCGGCTGGCTTCGGCCCCTCGGCGAACCTCTCGCTGACTGGCTCGATGCCACCGCCCGGGTCTACGACTCCCGCGACGAGGGAGCCCGCCTCACCTGGGGAAGCCTCACCCACCCCGACGCCGCCCGGTTCATCCAGGACGGTCCCGGGGGCGGAGCCGAAGCCCTTGCCGTCGCCCGAGCCATCACCGGAGACACCACATGACCCAGCCCGCCCCGACCGTCGGCAGCACCTGGCGGTCCCGCTACACCACCGGCCTCCGCGTCACCGTCACTGAGACCGACGGCACCCGCGTCCGGATCGCCGACATCGACCCCACCACCGGCCAGCCCCGCCCCCGAGGCCGCTGGGCCACCATCCGCCAGCTCGCCACCGCCTACAGCCAGGAGACGCCGTGACCGCTGCCTCGTACCCCGTCATCCGCTGCGACGGCGAGGAAAACCTCGGCGGCCCCTGCGACGCGGAGATCGGCCACCCCGACGCCGTCACCGCCACCGACGTTCGCCGCCTCCGCGCCGCCGACGGCTGGCACACCCGCCCCGGCGGACGCGACATCTGCCCCGAATGCTGGAAGGACGACATCCGATGACCCAGCCCCGGCACACGGCCGACAGCATCACCGACACGGCCCTGGACGCCCTGTACGCCGAGCTCGACACACTCCGCGCCGTCGCCCGCAGCAACCGCGACCACGTCCGCGCCATCGTCCCCGACCTCGAAGCCGCCATGCAGCGCGCCGATCAGGTTGAGGACCTCCTGCGCGTGGCCCACGAGACGTCCAACAGGTCCGAGGCCGAACGCGCCCGCGCCGTACAGCGCGCCGAGCGGGCCGAGGCCGCCCTCAACGCCGTGCGCGCCCTCCACGCCCCCGTCCAGTACGGGAAGTGGACCATCTGCGGCCACTGCTCCGGCTACGGCGACGGCAGTTGCGACAACGGCGCCGAGCCCCACCCCTGCGCCACCCTCCGAGCCCTCGACACCCACACCACACCCACGGACACCTGATGACCCGCGTCCCCCTCACCATCGACCGCCTCGTCGCCACCCCAACCGGCACCGAGCGCTACCTCGCCGCCGACATCGCCATCACCCTCGGCACCAGCCTCGACAAGCTCCCCGGCCTCCAGCTCACCGCCCGCCGCGACCGCCACAGCCGGCTCTACAACTGGACCCCCGGCACCACGGAGACCCGATGACCATCCAGCCTGGACAGACCTACACCACCTGCAGCGGCGGCCCCACCTCGGTCTACCCCGAGACCGTGGTCGTCCTCGCCCACGACCCTGGCAGCCGCACCGTTCGAGTCCGCCACGAGGAGTACCCCGCCCTCAAGTACGACATCCCCGCCAGCTACTTCCACGAGACCCAGACGACCAAGACCGGACGTCCCCGCATCACCGGCTACTACCTCACCGGTACCACCGACTGATCCGTCCACCCACCGGCCGCCCCACTCAGGGGCGGCCCGCACCACAGGAGCCACCATGACCGGCCCCAGCAGCACACCCCGCGGCGAGAAGGTGCCCGCACCCGGCGCCACCTGGGAGATCAGCGCCATCCAGCCGAACGGCCAGCAGCACGTCCCCGACAACGCCCCCCAGCCACGAGCCAACCGCGCCACCCGGCGAGCCGCACGCCGACGCAAGGAGAAGTGACCATGGCCATTCGCCCCAAGTTCTTCGTCGTCTGCGACGGCTGCGGAGTCTTCTACGAGGACGCAGGAGGCCACGACAACGGCCGCGAGGCAGAGATCGCCGCCTACACCGCAGGCTGGCGCGTCATCGCCCGGCAGAAGACAGACGGGAGCCCCAGCAAGCAGACCAACAACGTCTGCCCTCAGTGCCTCCCGGACTGGCAGGCCAAGCCCGCCACCGACACCTGGGCCAACCGCCGACGCTGATCAACGACGAAGGGGCGTGCCTTCGACCTCCCCAGGCCAGCACGCCCCTCACGGTGCAACCACCGTACCCGCCACACCTCCCGTACGGAGAGCGCCATGACCACCGCCACGCAGCTCCGCACCATCGCCCGCCTCTGGCCCGACCTCCACGACGCCCTCGGCACCCCCAACACCGGCCCCGGCTTCGGACTCGGCCTCCGCAACTACCTCGCCGCCGTCGACCAACCCGATGTGGCAGAGGCCGCCGTCCTCCGCATGCTCGAACGCTCCCCCGACCAGCTCGGCACCCGACCCATCCCCATCAGCCTCCGCGTCCTCGACACCATGCGCACCGTCGAAGCCGCCCTCCACGAGACCGCCGACCAGATCGCCAGCGCCAACCAGCACTCCGTCAACACCAGCCACCCCCACCGGTGGCGGTACACCGGACACCGCCCCGGAGCCCCCTGGACCGCCCTCTGGCTCTCCGCCCGAGCCGACGGCGTGTTCTGGCCCGGACGCCCCCTCACCGACCGCCAGCACCGCCACGTAGCCGCCGTAGCCCACAACGCCCTCGGCCGCATCGAGACCACCCTCGACCTCGCCCGACAGGTGCAGCAGCTCGACCCCGCCCACCCCTGCCAGTGCGGCGGCACCATCACCATCCGCGGCGGCGCCGGCGACCCACCCACCGGCCACTGCGGGGCATGCGGCGCCTGGTGGACCGAGAACGGCGTCAACGCCGCCTGAGCTGCACCTTTCCCGGCGCCGGGAAGTGGCCCAGGCACGACGTAGCCCCCGCCGGACAACCGGACGGGGGCTACGTGCTACTCGGAGGCCGGCGGCTAGGTGTCCTCGGCGAGGATCTGCCGGACGCGCCCGAAGCTGATGTCCAACTCCTTCGCGATCTGCCGGTACGTCATGCCTCCCTCGTGCATCTCCCGCACGGCCTGCTGCCGTTCACGCCTGACCCGCTCCTGTACGGAGCTGAGCATCTCCGTGAGCCGTCTCGCCCGAACCGCCGGCGGCTGGCCCACGGCGATGGCATCGATCGCGTCGAGCACGCGCTGCACCTCCTCTACCTCGTCCTCCATGTCCGTCCCTCCGGATGTCGGGAGGCGGATCCGCTTAGCCGTCTTGTGTAGTGAGCCTACACGCGTGTAGCGTTACTACACAACGGCTCGGAGCCCACCTCCAGCCGTACGCAAACGGCCCCGGCCGGAGTTCGCACCTCCGCCGGGGCCAGCCATCCCGCCTACCTACCAGGAGGAACAGCCATGCCCGAGCGTACCCAGACCAACCCGCCCACCATCACCCCCCCGACCAACCCGTACACCGACGCCGCGCAGACCGCCCACGAGCAGCACTGCGACCGCTGCCACACCCTCACCACCAGCATCACCGCCTTCCACACCGCGAATGCCACCTCCACGGCCCGCCGCGACCGCAAGCAGCTCGCCCTCCTCCTCGACGCCCACCCGGCCACCCGCACCGCCAAGGAGGAGGCCCGCCGTGTCTGACCGCACCCACCTCACCCAGCCCGACGAAGCCCTCCGCGAGGTCCGCCTCGACGACACCGTCCGCCAGGGCCTCCGCCTCATCGCCGACCGCCTCACCCACACCAAGCCCGGCCACCTCATGACCCCCGCCCAGCGCCTCGCCATCGCCCTCACCATCGCCGACACCACCCACCCCCACGACGAAGACGCCGCCGTCGAACTCGAACGCCAGCTCCTCCGCCGCATGCCCTTCGTCGACGGCAACATCGTCACCCGCGGCGAATACGCCCTCTGGCTCCACAAGACCTCCTGGAGCGCCTGATGCGCACCCCGCTCCTCATCCCCGCCATCACCCTCAGCGCCGGAAGCCTCGCCTGGACCACCTGGTCCCTCGTCGACCTCCTCGGCGCCGGACCCATCGGCCTCACCGTCGCCGCCGGCGCCGACATCATCTGGGCGTCCGTCATCGTCGCCGAAGCCCAAGGGCTCCGTATCGCCGGACGCCGCTGGACCGTGGCCGTCATCGGCTGGACAGCCCTCACCGCCGTGGTCGCGCTCCTCGTGTGGCACGGCCTGCACCGCGGCTCCCCCGCCATGGCCGCCGCCGGCCCCCTCCTCCCCCTCGGGGCGAAGGTGGTGTGGCTCCTCGCCATCACCGCAATGCGGGACCCCGCCGCCCTCACCCACGACGAGGAAGCCCGCCTCGCCGCCATGGAGCGCGGCATGCGGTTCGAGGAAGCCGAGCACCGCATCGAGCTCCGGCGCCGCGAGATGGCCGCCGAACGCCTCCTCGCCGACGTGTCCGTGGACTTCGAGATCGAGCTAACCCGGCAGGAGAAGGGCCGCGAGCTCGCCCGGCGAGCACCGATCGCGATCGCCCCGATCACCGGCGAGCAGCCCCCGATCACGCTCGCGAGCACCCCCGAGCAGCCCCACGCTTCGGAGCGCCCCGAAGCGCCCGCGACCAGCACGATCACCGATCGCGAGCAGAAGAGCATCAGCGAACTCGCCCGCGAGCACGTCGCGATCCACCCCACCAACCCCGCCGCGATCGACGCGATCTGCTCGCTCCGCCCCAACGCCGACCGACTGTCCGTCGGAGCCGCTGTTCGCCGCGCTCGCCGAGTGCTCGACGGAGGAACCTACCGATGATCACCCCCACCCTCGGCGGGCTCCTCTTCGGCTTCGCCTTCCTCGTCTGGGAACTCGCCGACTGGTTCCCCGGCATCAAACCGCTCCAGACCGACCTCGTCCGACAGCTCGGCCGCCTCCTCCCCTTCCTCCTCTCCTGGTGCGTCGGCGCCCTCACCGTCATGGTCGTCGGCGGCCTCGTCGGCTGGATCGGCGACACCGCCCTCTGGGGCCTCAACGTCTTCGGCGACGGCCTCCTCGTCTACGGCGTCGGCGCCCAGACCGGCACCGCCCCCGGCAGCACCGCAGCCCCCCTCACCCAGGGCGGCCTCCTCATCACCGCCCTGGTCCTCATCGGCTTCCTCGCCCGCCGCAAGTCCGGCGCCCGCAACTCCAAGTGGCGCGGCTGGGGAGCCGGCATCGGCCTCGGCCTCTCCGCAGGCGTCGCCCGCTACGCCGCCGTCCCCCTCGCCTCCGGCGTGAACCTCGCCGGGGCCTGGCTGACAGCAGCCGTCGCATGACCGCGGCCCCCGAGCCCGTCGAGCAGCCCGTGGGGGAGTCGGAAGGCTCCTCCCGGGTCGCCGGCGGCTGCGTCATCGCCATCGGTATCGGCGCCGCCCTCGGCATCGTCTACGCGATCCCGGACGTCGGCACCTACGCCGCTGGACTCGTCACCGCTGCCGCCGTCCGCAAGGGACGTGCCTGGGCCACTGGACGCCGCCAGAACCCCACTGTGGATGAGCCGATTGAGGATGAGCCCGTCAACATCGTCGCCGTCCTCCAGGCCCTCAGCGAAGACGGGAACGGGGTCCTCCTCACCGCCCTGAAGGACGCCGCCGGCCTACCCGACACGAAGGCCGTCCGCGCCCTCCTCAGCGAGGCCGGCATCCGGGTCCGCTCAGGAGTCCGCACCCCGGCCGGTAACGGCCCCGGCGTACACGGGAGCGACATCCCGGCCCCCTCCCCCGCCACTTCCGACCCCTCTCCCGAGCGTTGTTTGTGCAGCTCAGGGGCCACCAACGCCAACACCAACAACGGCCAGGAGGAGGGGCCCGGAGAGGGGCTTCACGCGGTACGCACTGACACCGGAGTCACCTACTACGACCCCGCCGAAACCCACCGCCGCCGTCACGCCGTCAGCCGCTGAAAGGAGCCGACGATGCCCCTTCGACAGCCCAAGCCCCAGCGCGACGACCCTCGCCTCAAGGGCCACGAGACCGTGTACACCGGCTCCCGAGGCGGCTGGGTCAAGCCCACCGACAATCCCGCCCCCGGCAAGCCGAAGAAGGGATGATGGACCGCATGGACGACCTCGTGCAGTTCCTCCGCGCCCGCCTCGACGAAGACGAGCAGACCGCCCGCGCAGCCGGTGGCGAACCCTGGACTGACGAAGAGGGGTTCGTTGACGCCGACCCCTGGTTCGAGCTCCCGAACGAGCTGGCGGCCCACGCATTGCGTCACGATCCCGCGCGGGTGCTGGCCGAGGTCGACGCCAAGAGGAAGTTGCTCGACCGCTACGACCGGGCTTTCGAGAACCGTCGCGCCCATCCCGACGACCTCGCATCCGCTGGCGCGCTCCTCGCGCTACACGGGGCCGTCGAACTCCTCGCCCTGCCCTATGTTGACCACCCGGACTACTGCGACAAGTGGCGGCCGTAGCCCGGCTTTGTCAGTGGGCAGTCGTACCGTAGGACTGTCATTGCGACGCTGCTGCTCAACCGAAGCCCCTGCCGAGCGTGGAACCCCGGCAGGGGCTTTCGCGTACCCGTTGCATAGACGAGACGTCTCGTCTACAGTCACAAGCAGATCCGGCATGCCCGGAAGCTGATGGGCGAGGGCGCAGTGGCCCCGGTCGATCCCCCCCCGACGACCGGGGCCACAGCCACGTCACGAGACGGACACACCGCCCACACAGCGGCCCCGAGCCCGGCACGCTGACCCGATGCGCATCAAACCCGCCCTCACCACTGCCAGCCTCATCGTCACCCTCACGCTCACCCTCACCGGATGCAGCTCCTACACCGTCAACGACTGCCGCAAGGCCCTCACGGACACCTCCACCGAGACCAACAGGCCCAAGGAGTGCCAGGACATCAGCCAGGCCGACTACGAAGCCCTCCTGATGAGCCGGGACCTCGACAAAGCCCTCGACGGCCTGAGCGACGAGGACAAAGACCTCCTCGACTACCACGACGACGGCCAGCTCAACGACAGCATCACCGGCGGCTAGACACCCAGGAGGCGCCCGTGGCCGGCAACCCCCGCAACGGGCGCCCCTACCGGCGTCTCGTCGCCGCACAGAAAGCCAAGGGCCTGCCCTGCGCACGCTGCGGCGGCTACATCAACCCCAACCTCGACCCGCGGTCCCCGTGGAGCTTCACGCTCGACCACATCGTCCCCCTCAGTCGCGGCGGCAGCCTCCTCGACCCCGCCAACGCCCGCTCGATGCACCGCCGCTGCAACTCGGCCCGAGGCAACCGCACGGCCGCCACAGCGCCGATGCGAGCCTCACGGAGGTGGTGAGCACCATGTCCCTCCTCCGCCGCATTGCCCAGCGCTGCGAGACCCACGACAGGCCGTCACAGCCCCGCATCCACGCACTGGAACAGCAGCTCGACATCGAGCCCAGCGCCACCCCGGAGGACCCCGTGGAGGCGTACAGCAACCCGGAGCTCGTCGACTGCGGCCACCGCTGGTGCCAGCAACGGAGGTGACGTCGTGCTGTACGTCGTCACCGGCCCACCAGCCGCAGGCAAGAGCAGCTGGATCCAAGCCCACGCCACCGCACGCGACATCGTCATCGACCTCGACCTCATCAGCCGGGCACTCTCCGGCCCCGGCGCACCCCAGTGGAACCAGGACCCCACCCTCCTACGCGTCGCCCACAAGGCCCGCTATGCGGCCATGCACGAAGCGTTCGAGCTCCGCGACAAAGTCGACGTCTACCTCATCCACACCATGCCCAGCCGCAAAGCCCTGGCCAAGTACAAGCGCCTCGACGCCGAGATCGTGGCCGTCGACCCCGGACGCGACATCGTCATGGCCCGCATCGAAGCCATGCGCTCCCCCGACATGGCCCGCGTCGCGTCCCGCTGGTACAGCCAGCGAAAGAACCTCCCCCGACCCCCCATGCCCCAGGCCTCCCGGCAGTGGTGACCTGATGCGGTCAGTCACCGTGCGCAGCCGCAGACAGTGACCACCAGGCCGGAAACCTCCCGCCGCCAGGGCGTCAAGGACCCCTGACCCTGGGAGCGGGTCGTTTCTTTGAGTACAGGACCGGGCGACCCACAAGCCCTTCTCGCCCGATTTTTTGCGCGGCCATTTGAAAACGCTATTTACCCGGCCTGCTGGGTCCGGGTGAATAGCGACTCTCTGTAATCGTCACTTTGAGTGAGGGGGTTCGGGTGATCGCCGATTCGGTCCGCGCGGAGCTTGACATCTTGGCCGTGACCAGTGTCTCCCCCGGTCTCGCAGCCTCGGCCGTCAAGCTCGCCGAGGCTCTCGACGCGCTCGGTCCCGGTGACGCTCCGACAGCACAGGCCGTCCTCGTCGACAAGCTTCACGCCGTCATGGTCCGTCTCCGCAGCCTCGCGCCCGTACAGGAAGAGGGGGACAGCGTCGATGACATCGCTCGCCAGCGAGAGAAGCGCCGCGCCGAAGCCCGCGAGCGGGCAGCCGGCCAGTAGCGGCACGGTCTACGGGTGGCAGACGCCGCCGATCGAAACGGCGCCTGCGGCCATCTCCACGGCCGGGCAGGAAGCTGTGGACCTTGCGCGGCGGGCGGGCCTGCACCTGGACCCGTGGCAGGAGCACATCCTGCGGGTGGGGATGGGCGAGAAGCCGGACGGCAGTTGGGCAGCGTTCGAGGTCGCGTTCAACGTCCCACGTCAGAACGGCAAGGGCGGCGCGATCGAGGCCCGCGAGCTGTGGGGGCTGTTCATCGGCGGCGAGGAGCTGATCCTCCATTCGGCGCACGAGTTCAAGACGGCAAAGAACGCGTTCAAGCGGATCGAGCGTCTGATCCGTCAGACCCCTGACCTGCACAAACGCGTCAAGACGTATCGGCAGACGGTGGGCGAGGAAGGCATCGAGCTGCACTCCGGGCAGCTGCTGCGATTCATCGCCCGGTCGAAGGGCTCGGGCCGCGGCTTCACCGGCCACCTCAACGTCATGGACGAGGACATGATCCTCGGCGACAACGAGATGGACGCACTGCTGCCCACCATGGCGGCCGTGCCGGATCCTCAGATCTGGTACGCAGGGAGTGCCGGTATCGGGTCTCCGTCGGTGCAGCTTGCCCGTCTGCGGCGTCGTGCGCTGGCCGCGATCGAGGCGGGGATCCCGGATCCGTCGCTGGCGTACATGGAGTGGTCGGCCGATCCTCACCGTGACGAGTGCCCGCCTGACTGCACGGCGCACGACGACTGGCAGAGCGATGAGGCGGTGCTGAAGTCGAACCCCGGTATCGGCTACCGGCTGACGCTGGAGAAGGTCGCGCGGGAGCGGGCGACGCTGAGCCGGGCCGGGTACATGCGTGAGCGTCTCGGTGTGGGTGACTACCCGTCCGACGGCACGGACACCTGGCAGGTCATCGGTGAGGACGCGTGGCGGGCCTTGGCGGATCCGAAGGCGAAGCCTGTCGGTCCGTACGCCTTCTCCATCGACGCGACCCCTGAGCGGGATCATGCGGCGATCGTGGTGGCGTGTACGTGGCGTGGTGGGACACACCTGGAGGTCATCGAGCACCGGCCCGGTATGGGCTGGGTGGTGGAGCGGGCCAAGCAGCTGCACGAGAAGTGGGGGCCGCGCTGCTGGGTCGTCGACGGCGGCGGCCCGGCTGGCTCGCTGATCCCGGACCTTGAGGAAGCTCTCGGAAGCACGGTGGTGCAGCCGAAGGCGCGGGAGATCGCGCAGGCGACCGGCCAGTTCTACGACGCGGTCGCCGACCAGTCCATCAGCCACTTCGACCCGCCGCCCCTGGCGGTGGCTCTGGCGGGCGCGCAGAAGCGCCCGTTGGGTGATGCGTGGGCCTGGGCTCGCCGCGGCGTGGGTGTGGACATCAGTCCGCTGGTGGCGGCCACGCTGGCGAAGTGGGGCCTGGGTGCCGAGGTCGAAGAGCAGCCCAACCGGGACATCTTGAGCAACGTGTGGTGAGAGGGGTGAGGGCATGAGCTGGTGGTGGCCCTTCCGCCGCAAGCAGCAGCAGCGGGCGATCTCGTACCAGGACGTGTGGGGATCCGGAGCGGACCAGGTGCTGCGGGGTACGTCTCAGGAACGTGCGCTGCGCCTGTCGCCCGTGTACGCGGCAACCAGGCTGCTGGCGGACTCGGTGGCGTCGCTGCCGCTGAAGACGTTCCTGGCGGTCGGTGAGACCCGCTGGCCGTCGCCTCTGCCGGAGCTGTTCCGGCATCCGGCCGCGGTGGGTACGCGGTATGACTGGCTGCATCGGGCGATGACGTCGCTGACGCTGCGCGGCAACGCGTACGGCCTGATTGTCGCCACGGACGCTGCGGGGTGGCCGACGCAGATTGAGTGGCTGCACCCCGACGACGTGTCCATCGAGGACAACCTGGCGCCGGTTCCGGTCTGGTACTACCAGGGTCGGCGGCTCGATGACGGGCAGATGTTCCACATCCCGGCGTACACGCTGCCTGGCCAGACCCTTGGCCTGTCGCCGATCGCGTACTTCGCCTCCACGACGGAGACGGGGCTGCTGGCTCAGCAGTTCGGGCGGGACTGGTTCGCGAACGGGTCGACTCCTGCGGCGGTCCTGGAGACCGACATGGAGGTCACCCGGGAGGCGGCAGACATCCTGAAGGCCCGGTTCAAGGAGGCTTCCGCAGGGCGTGACGTGGTGGCTCTAGGCGGTGGCGTGAAGTACCGGCCCATCAGCGTGCCGGCGAACGAGTCGCAGTTCCTGGAGACGATCAAGGCTACGGCGAATCAGGTGGCCGCGATCTACGGTGTTCCGGCCGAGAAGATCGGCGGGGAGACCGGCGGGTCTCTGACGTACAACACGGTCGAGCTGGACTCCATTGACTTCCTGTCGTGGACGCTGCGGCCGTGGCTGTCCCGGCTGGAGCTGGCGTTCTCGCAGCTCAGGCCCTCCGTGGAAGAAGTGCGGTTCAACGCGGACGCGATGATCCGGACCGACTTGAAGACCCGGTACGAGGCGCACGGCATGGCGCTGGACCAGGGCTGGCGGAACCGGGACGAGGTGAGGGCGATTGAGAACGAGGCTCCGCTGCCGAACGGTCTGGGGCAGACGTACCTGCCGCTGTCGTCGGCGATGTCCGTCAGCCTCGACCCCGAACAGGCCACGGCTCGTAACGTCGTCGAGATGATCCAGAAGGTGGGTAGCGGCGTGAACGTCATGCTCACAGCGGACGAGGCGCGGGCGATTCTCAACCAGGCGGGCGCCAACCTGGCCGGCCCCTATCAGGCTCCTACGGAGGACTCATGACCGAGCAAGAGCGTCGGTTCACGCGCGGCCTCGTGGAGGTCCGGGCGGCCGGCGAGCAGCCCCGTCAGATCGGCGGGTACGCGGCGAAGTTCAACCGGCTGTCGCAGAACCTCGGCGGGTTCGTCGAGCGGATCGATCCCGGGTTCTTCGCCAAGAGCGAGGGGGACGGCTGGCCGGAGGTGATGGCCCGCTACAACCACGACGACAACCGGCTCCTCGGTACGACGGAGGCCGGGACGCTGCGGCTCGTCGTCGACGGCACCGGGCTGGACTACAGCACCGACGTGCCCGCCTCCCGCGAGGACGTCCTGGAGCTCGTCCGCCGCGGCGACGTCCGCCGGTCCAGCTTCGCGTTCCGTACGTTCGCCGACGACTGGGGCATGACCGACGACGGGTTCCCGCTGCGGACCCTGCTGTCGGGCGCCCTGGTGGATGTGGCGCCGGTCAACACCCCGGCGTACATGGACACCTCGACCGGGCTGCGGTCCCTCGCGGAGAAGGCCGGGGCCGACCTCGCCGAGGTCCGGGCCGCCGCCGACACGGACGGCCTGGCCCAGTTCCTGGGGGCCAAGCCCCCGACCGTCATCGACCTCGCGCCGAGCGGGCAGGACGAAACCCACCCGCTCCTCGCGGTACGGCAGCGGCGCGCCGAGCTCATGCAGCGCCGCACCTTCTGAGGCAGGGCGACACCCACCTCGACAACCAACCCCCTGACACCCCTGGCCGCCGGCCCTGGGTGTCGTCGTCTTGCCCAAGGAGGGCAGCGTGTCTGAGTTCATCAAGCGGCTGCAGGAGCGCCGCGCCAACGTGTGGGAGCAGGCTAAGGAGCTCCTCGACGCGGCCGAGGCCGAAAAGCGGGAGCTGACGGCCGAGGAGGAGCAGACCTACCAGCGGCTCAACGCCGACCTCGACGCCATCGACGCCCGCGCCAAGGACCTTGCGGCGGCCGAGCAGCGCAACAGGGACGCCGACGAGGCGTTCCGGCAGCTCCTGGAGAAGGAGCCCGCCCCCGAGCACCAGCGCAGCGCCGCCGACCAGGAGACGCAGCGCGTCCGTGACTGGCTCACCGGCGCGTCCGGGAGCCGTGCCCTGGAGATCGGCCCGTCCCAGCGGATGCCGCTCGACCAGCGCACCCTGTCCAAGCTGACGGCCGGCGCCGGTGCGAACACCGTGCCAATCTCGTTCTACAACCAGCTCGTGCAGCACATGATCGAGACCTCCGGTGTTCTGGCCGCGGGGCCGACGGTGCTGCGGACCGCGACCGGCGAGCAGCTCCAGATCCCGAAGACGACCGCGCACTCCGCGTCCGCGGGCATCGTCGCCGAGGCGGGCACGCTGACGCCGAACGAGCCGACGTTCGGGCAGGTGTCCCTCGACGCCTACAAGTACGGCTTCCTGCTTCAGGTGTCGCACGAGCTCGCCAACGACACCGGCGTCGACCTCCTCGGCTACCTCGCCATGCAGGCCGGGCGCGCGCTCGGCAACGGCTTCGGCGCCCACCTCGTCACCGGCGATGGCTCGTCCAAGCCGAACGGCGTCCTCACCACCTCCACGCTCGGCGTGACCGGCGCCGCGTCGGTGGCCGGCGCGCCGTCTGCGGACGACCTGATTGACCTGTTCTACTCGGTCATCGCCCCGTACCGCATGTCGACCTCGTGCGGGTGGATGATGCGGGACGCGACGATCGCAACCGTCCGCAAGCTGAAGGACGGCAACGGCCAGTACGTGTGGCAGCCCGCCCTCACCCAGGGTTCGCCGGACACGATCCTCGGCAAGCCGGTCCACACCGACCCGAACATGCCGGCCGTCGCCCTCGGCGCCAAGAGCATCCTGTTCGGCGACTTCTCCACGTACTTCGTGCGGGAGGTCGAGACCGTGCGGTTCGAGCGGTCGGACGACTACGCGTTCAACACGGACCTGATCACCTACCGGGCGATCCTGCGCGGCGACGGCGACCAGGTCGACACCACCGGCGCGGTCAAGCACTTCATCGGCAACGCGGCCTGATCCGGCCTCTTCGAGGGGCAGGCCCTACACGGGCCTGCCCCTCCTTCAGGAAGGGAGTACGCGGGTGCGCGTGCGTATGAAGGTCAGCATCTCCGGGACCCGTGATGGGGCGGATTGGCCGGGCAAGGACGGCGAGGTGGACCTGCCGGACGAGGAGGCCACCCAGCTCATCCGCAACGGCGCAGCGGAGGCCGTGGCCGTCGGGTCGGTGGTGGAGACCGCGACCGTGCCGGACGACACCGAGACCGCGGCGCCGGTACGCCGGCGGGCGCAGGGCAAGAAGTAGGCGGTGGACGGTGGCGCTGCTGACGCTGGCTGAGGCGAAGGATCAGCTCGACATCACGACCACGACCAGCGATGCGGAGTTGCAACGGTACATCGACGCGCTGACGGCGCCGATCGAGCGGTTCGTGGGACCGGTGGAGAACCGGACGGTGACGGAGGTGATCGACGGCAAGACGCACTTCCTGTGCCTGTCGAGCGTCCCGGTCGTGTCGATCACGTCCATCACCCCGGCGCTCAGCGGCGGCGAGGCCATCGACCCCGGAGACGTCTTCCTCGACGGCGCCAAGGGAGTCGTACGGCGCCTCACCGGCGGCACGTTCTGCGGCGGCCTGTGGACGGTGGAGTACACCGCCGGCCGCGGCACGGTCCCGCCGACGATCCGGCTGGCTGCGGCGATCCTGCTGCAGCATCTGTGGCGTACCCAGTACGGGGCGGCCCGCGGGTCGGCCGGCGGCGGGGACGACTTTGACGTGAACGAGCCCATCATCGGCTTCGGCTACGCAATCCCGAACAGGGTGCTGCAACTGCTGGAGCCGTACCGAGTACCCCCGGGGGTGGCGTGATGGTGACCTCCCGGGTCCCGGCTGCGGTTGCGGCTCTCCTCGATGTCTTGCGCGCGGCGCCGTCCCTCGCCGAGGTGCACATCGAGGACGGCCCGACCGCAGTCAACCTCACCGACCGCGACCGGATCTATGTCGGCTGGCAGCCGAACGGTGAGGCCGGGGTGTCCCTGCAACAGGACTTCAACGCAGCGGGCGCGAGGACTCGTGACGAGTTCTTCACCATCGCCTGCTACGTGGAGTCGCGGGCGGGCGACAAGGACATGGCGGCCCGCCGCAGTAGGGCGTTCGAGATCCTCGGCGTGGTCGAGTCCGAGTTGCGGGCGTCGGAGGTATCGCCGGAGGCGCCCACCCTGAACGGGACGGTGCTGTGGGCTCACCTCACCCTCGGTGACCTGTACCAGGAGCAGCGTGAGGGCGCTATCGCGGGCGTGAATTTCCAGGTCACGTGCCGTGCCCGTATCTGATCAACCCCTAGCGAGGAGTACAGCGATGGCGCGTGTGCGCTTCATCGGCCCGGAGCCGGTCACCGTGCCGGAGCTCGGTGGTCGTGAGATCCAGCCGGATCAGGTGGTGGAGGTCCCGGACGCCAGGTTCGGGGGCTACGTCTGCCAGAAGGCGAAGTGGGAGCCGGTCGAGGAACCGGGCTCGAAGAAGACGGCGGCCAAGTCCGCGGCGAAGGAGGCGTGACATGGCGATCGGATCCGGTCTCGGCGCGCAGATCGGCATTGCGGCCGAGTCGACGTACGGCACGTACGTGGCGCCGACGCACTTCCCCGAGTTCACGTCGCAGTCGCTGATGCTGAAGAAGACCACGGCCCAGAGCACCGGCATCGCGGCGGGGCGTCTGATGGCGCTGTCGTCGCGGCGTGTGGTGACGCAGCTGGGTGTGTCCGGCAGCCTCAGCATGGAGGTCGCCAACCGCGGCATGGGGCTGCTGCTGCAGGCGCTGATGGGGACGACGGTCACGCCGGTGCAGCAGGGCGCGACGGCGGCGTACCTTCAGACCCACAACCTCGCGGACACGTGGGACAAGAGCCTCAGCATCCAGGCGGGCATCCCGCTGACGACCGGCACCGTCACGGACAAATCGTTCGTCGGCTGCAAGGTCGTGTCGGCGGAGTTCAGCTGTGAGGTCGGCGGCATGCTGACCGCGACGTTCGAGATCGACGGCAAGAACGTGTCGGAGTCGGAGACTCTGGCGGTGGCCTCGTACTCGTCGATGTCGCCGTTCCACTTCGGGCAGATGGGCCTGCTGTACGGCACGTACGGTGCTGAGACCGCGCTCGACGGCGTCCGCAAGGTGTCGGTGAAGATCGAGCGTCCGCAGGACACCGACCGCTACTACGCCAACCAGTCCGCGCAGAAGGCGCAGCCGATCCTGAACGACCTGACCAAGGTCACGGCCAGCATCGAGCAGGACTACGTGGCGACCACCATCGACGACCTCCACACCTCGGATGCGGCGACGTCGCTGGTGTGGGAGTTCATCGGCCCGGAGATCGCGCCGTCCTACAACGAGACGTTCCGGATCAAGCTGCCGGCGGTGAAGGTCGACGATGCGCCGCCGACGGTCGACGGGTACGGCGTGGTGCGGACCTCGTACAACCTGACCGGCCTGTTCGACGAGACGAACCCGGTGGCCATCGAGTACATGTCCGCGGACACCGCTCTGTAGGAGGACGCCATGGCCGTCGGCAGTGTGCAGATCACCGGGACGGGCCAGTTGCTGGATCTGTCGCGTCGGCTGCGTGCTGCTGGCGGCCCGCGGCTCCAGCAGAACCTGAACCGCAGGATCCGGCGTGCGGCTGAGCCGCTGTATACCGACATGCGGCAGACGATCCTGACTCTGCCTGTCAACGCGGATGGGCGGAAGTCGGGAAGTCGTGGCGGCCCGTCGCCGACGACGCGCCCTCTGCGGGCGACGATCGCGGGGGCGGTACGGCTGAGTGTCCGGGCTGGGCGGAGTCCGGGTGCTCGGGTGTGGATCGACCGGTCCGCGCTGCCGTCGGATCTGAAGAACATGCCGTGGGCGATGAACACGGCGAACGGCCGGATCCGGCATCCGGTGTTCGGCAACAAGAAGCGCTGGGTGAACCAGTGGACCACCCCGATGTGGTGGGACAAGGTCGTTGCCCGTCATACCCCCCGGATGCGTGCCGAGGTTGAACGGGTTCTCGGTGACGTACGCCGCACCATCACCTAGGAGCAAGAGTTGATCATCGTGTACAGCCCGCGTGGCGGGGAGGTTCAGCGGTTCGATGCCCGGCTGCGGGTGTCGGAGACTGTGCGCGCGGCACAGACCGTGGACCGGTCGTGGCCGGACATCCGGTCCAGCCTCGACGTCGACCGCGAGTCCATGCGCGTGGTCGCGTGGGTCGTGCAGAAGCGCGACCAGCCCGACCTCCGATACGGGGACTTCGACCCCTTCGAGGACGAGCTCGCGGTCAAGCTCGACCGGGACGAGGTGAGGCGCTACGCCGAGGCCCTCGCCGGTGCGGCGTGGCTGGAGAAGGACGCCACCACCGCGTCCGTCACGGCCCGCCTGCGGGGCGTCCCGCTCATCGCGGACGACCGCGAGCACGCCGAGCAGCTGGTCACCAGCCTGGCCGTGGCCCGCCCAAAAGACCATCCGTCCCCGGGCGAGCCGACGACCGGCCCGAGCGAGACACCCGAGCCCTGAGGCAGGAGTATCTCGGCCTGTTCGCTCACCTCCTCCACATCCCACCGGCCGCGGTCGACGACTTGTGGGTCGACGACTTCGAGGCCCTGGTCGCCTGGATCGACCAGCAACAAGCCCAGCAGAAGACCGGAGGTGAATGACCGTGGCGTCTGAGCGGTTGACGTTCCGGCTGGAGGGCCGGGACGACCTGTCCCGGGTCCTCGGGCATGCGGGGGAGTCTGCTGAGCGGCTGCGGGCCACGATGGAGGACGCAGCCGACGGCTCCGGGCGGGCGATCCTCACCCTCACCCAGGACGCTGACGGCCGCCTCCACGACATGGAGGGCCGGTTCGTGTCCACTGCGGACGCGGCCGCTCTGCTGGGTACCCGGGCCGGGGAGTCCGGGCGGCGCATCACCACGTGGGCGGACGCTGCCGACAGGGCCGGGGAGGCCGGGGAGGCGCTGGGCAAGGCGATCGCCACCCTCGCGCCGGCGGCGATTCCGGCCGCGGCGTCGCTGGCGCCGATCGCCCCGGCGATCCTCGGCGCGGCCGCGGCGGCGGGTGTCTTCGGGCTCGCGCTGGGCGGTCAGATCTCCGCCATGGGTGATGCGACGGAGGCAGAGGACAAGTACAACGAGGCCGTCGAGGAGTCCGGGAAGAACTCGGCGGAGGCAGCCAAGGCACAGGACGCGTACGCCCGGCAGATGGCGAAACTGCCCGAGCCCACCAGGCGGGCGGCCGCGTCGCTGAGCGTCCTGAAGGACGAGTACGCAGACTGGTCCGACGAGCTCGCCGACTTCACCATGGAGCCGGTCATCCACGGACTGGCCACAACGCAGGCCATCCTGCCCAAGCTCACCCCCATGGTGAAGGGCTTCGCCCTGGAGCTGGACCGCACGGTCACGATCGCGGCCGGCGGGGTCGCGTCGCCGGGGTTCGACGCGTTCATGGAGCGGATGGGCGACTTCTCCGCCGGGGTGATGGACCGGGTCAACGACAGTCTCCTCACGTTCCTGCGGACGCTGGACACCGACGACGTCGGCAGCGGCGTGTCCGAGTTCATGGCGTGGGCGCGCGAGCAGGGGCCGACGGTGCGGGAGATCTTCGCCAACCTCGGCGAGACCCTGATCAACCTGATCGACGCGTCGGCGGACATGGGCGTCACCATGCTCGATGTCGTCGCCGCACTCACGGAGCTGCTGGCCGCGGTGCCGCCGGACCTGATCGCGACGCTGCTGCAGCTCGCGATTGCGATCAAGGCGGTGACGCTGGCGACGACGACCATCGCCGCGGCGCGGGCCGCGATCGGTGCTCTGGCCACCCAGCTGATCGCGATGCGGACGGCTGCCGCCGGGGCGCCGGGCCCGCTCGCGGCAGCGGGTGCGGCCATCAGCGCGTTGTCGCGGACGGCGAAGATCGCGCTGCTGGGATCGGGTATCGGGATCCTCGCGGTGGTCATCGGGGAGATCGCGGCTGCGGGCGAGGACGCGCCGATCGACCTCGACAAGCTGACCCTGTCGCTGGCCAAGCTCGGCGACAGCGGCAAGCTGACCGGAGAGGCGCTGAAGCAGTTCGGCGCCGGGTTCGAGGAGCTGGACAAGCTGATCGGCGAGGTCGTCGATCCCAGCGTGGTGGAGAGCATCAACAACTGGGGTGCTGACATCACCGGCGGGTTCCTGGACGCCGGCGCGGCGACGGAGGAGTTCACCGAGAAGGTCGACGTCATCGACAAGGCGCTCGCCCAGCTGGTGTCAGCGGGAAACGGCGACCTGGCGGCGGCGTCGCTTCAGCACATGCTCGACAGCATGGACCCGCGGCGGGCCGACAAGCTCCGCAGCAGCCTCGACGACTACGACACCGCGTTGGAGAACGCAGTGTTCGAGCAGAAGCTGGCGGCTCAGGCGATGGGCGTGTTCGGTGCTCAGGCGCAGGAGACGCAGGAGAAGCTCGACGAGCAGAAGCGGTCGGCGGACGGGTTGCGTCAGGCGATCTTCGCCCTGAACGAGACGAACCGGGACGCGGTCTCGGCGATGGCCGACTTCGAGGGTGCGATCGACGCGGCGACGAAGGCGATCGAGGACAACGGCCGGTCGCTGAAGTACACGAACGGCGAGCTCGACCTCGGAAGCGACAAGGCGCGGAAGAACTTCCGGGCGCTCAACGACCTTGCGGGCAAGGCCGAGGCCGCTGCCGCAGCCGCGATCGAGCAGGGCCGGTCGCAGGCGTACGCCAACGGCATCCTCGACCGGGGCCGCGACGAGCTGATCAAGGTCGCGCGGCAGATGGGTCTGAACACGGACGAGGCCAAGAAGCTCGCCGATCAGATCCTGAGGACTCCGGACAAGACGGCCCGCCTGAAGGGTGATCTGTCGGACCTGGAGCGGAAGCTCAACACGGCCAAGGACAAGCTGAAGAAGGTCCCCGACTCGAAGAAGGCTGCTATCCGTGCGGAGATCTCCCAGCTGGAGAAGGCCATCGCGCAGGCGCGGATCAAGCTGAACTCGCTCGACGGCATGACGGTCCACACCTACATCGTCACCGAGCAGCGGATCACCCAGACCCAGACCGGCGAATCCCACCGGCAGGGCAAGGTCGGCCACTACGCCACGGGTGGTCAGATCGGCCGTCCTGGCGGCGGCGGCATGGTGAGGGGCCCGGGTACGGGCACGTCGGACTCCATCCTCGCGTACGTATCGGCGGGCGAGTACGTGATCCGGGCAGCGGCCGTAGACCGGTACGGCGTCGGCCTGTTCGACGCCCTCAACTCCGAGCTCGTGGGTACAGCTCGTGACCCGGGCCGTGTGCTGGCGGGGATGCCGGCGCGGCAGGTACGTCCGGGCCGGGCGGCGGCGCCGGCGACGGGGGCGACGATTACCGCGAACATCAAGATCACGGATGCCATGGACCCGGTGCGGGTCGGGCAGGAGGTGCAGCGCGTGCTGCTCCGGTTGAAGCGGACGAACGGCCGTGACGGCGATCTGGGGGTGGGCTAGTGACGCGGGTGACGGTGCAGGCCGGGTTCGGGTACTCAGCCGTGGACCCAGGCATCGTGTGGACGGACATCACCCAGTGGGTGGAGATCGCGGGTGGCGGCCAGATCACCATCACCCGCGGCGCGTCGGACGAGCGTGCGGACGTCCAGACGGGGACGCTGTCGCTGGAGCTCGACAACGCCGACGGCCGGTTCACCCCGGGGTCGGCGTCGTCGCCGTACTTCCCGGACGTACGGCGCAACACCCCGATCCGGGTGATCACCACGACTCTGGTCGGGAAGAACTGGCTGACCGGCGCATCCTTCGAGAACAACTCCCACGGCTGGGTACCGGATCCGGCCGCGCCGCCGCAGGCGTCCGCCCGGGACACCGCGCATCATCTGGCGGGCTCGTGGGCCATGAAGGTGACGTGGGCCGGGACGGGCACGGGCGGCGCGCTGCAATGCCCCCTGTACGGGCTGACGATCGGCGCCCAGTACACGGCCTCCGCCTACGTGTACGTTCCGGCCGGCAGTCCGGCGGTGGTCATCGACATCGACGGCACGCACGTGTCGGCACCGTCCACGCTGACGGACACGTTCGAGCGGCTGACGGTGACGTGGACGACGACCTCGGCGTCGGCCGCCATGCGGATCACGACCGCATCGTCCCCGCCGGCCGCAGGGACGATGGTGTGGATGGACCAGGCGCAGGTGGAGGAGGGCGCCTCGGCGACGACATGGTCGTCGTCGGTCGCGGCGCATCACCCGCGGTTCTTCGGCATGGTCACCAGCTGGCCGATGTCGTGGGAGGGCCTGCACTCGACGGTGATGCTCACCGCGTCGGACATGCTCAAGTGGCCAAGCAGGCGCCCGGCGCTGGGGCCGATGCTGGTGGAGGAGGTCCAGAGCGACGGAGCCAAGCTGTACTACCCGCTCAGCGAGCCGGAGTCGTCGGTATCAGGCGGGGACCAGTCCGGCTTGTCGCGACCGTCGCTGACAATCCGGCAGTCCGGCGTGGGCGGCACGCTGGCATTCGGCACGGGCGTGGGCCCGCCGTCGGACGACCTGGCCACACCGATCTTCACCCCGGCGTCCGCGACCGCAGGCAAGAGCCTGCAGTGCCTCATCGGGTATCTGCTCACCTCAGACGGATCGACCGGAACCCCGATCCCCGGTGACCAGGTGTACGAGGCGTGGTTCGCCACCAGCACGTCCGGCCGCTGCTTCATGTACTGGTCGGATGCCGACGCGCCCGCGTTCGAGGCCGGGATCTACTTCATGCTGGAGGCGGGCACCGGCAAGCTCCAGACCGTGGAGTTCTCCTCACTCGGCACCACCACCCTCACCGCGGCAACGCCGAACCTGGCGGACGGGTCCGCTCACCACCTGGTGTGGGACGAGGAGTCCGGGGACGTGTGGGTGGATGGCGTGCAGTACGCCATCGGCACCGGCGCCCACACGGACATGCGGCTCCTCACCGTCGGCTCCACCGCCGGCTACTCCGGGTTCCCGGGAACGGACGGTGATCTGCACTGGTCGGGGACGATCAGCCACGTTGCCGCCTATGTCCGCAACGGCCTTGATGGGCCGGGTCCCACGATCGCGGAGATCGTGGACCACTACGGGGCCGGGATCAACGGGCATGCGGGTGAGCTGTCGTCGGATCGGATGTCCCGGCTGGCGGGGTACGCGCGGATCCCGTCCGTCACCTCTCAGGGCATTTTCTCGGCGGTGGCGTCTCAGGGGATCCTCGGCTCGTCGCCGCTCAGCCACATGCGGGACGTGGAGCGCACGGAGAACGGGCGCCTGTTCGCGGACCGCGCTTCGGCGGGGCTGGTGTTCCAGTCGCGGACGGTCCGCTACAACCCGGCGTCCGCGGTGACCCTGGCGTACGCCGACCTGGAAACCCCCGACGTGGTGTTCTCCGACGATGACCAGAAGCAGGTCAACCTCGTTGAAGCGGCCCGCCCTGGCGGCGCGACGCAGCGGATCCAGGACCCCGACTCGATCGCCCGGGACGGAATCTACGAGCAGCAGCTCGACGTCCTCAAGACCTCCGACGAGGAGGTTGTGCACGCGGCTACGTGGCTGGTCATCCGGTACGCCGACCCGCAGCCGGAGATCCGGCAGCTCCCCGTCGAGGCATCGACCCTGTCGGTGGCGACGTACCGGGCGCTCCTCAACGCGGACGTCAGCAGCGTCATCACGGTGACCTCCCTCCCCGACGAGGCACCGTCGCCGACCGTGACCGCCATGGTCGAGGGCTACGTCGAGCAAATCCGGGAAGGTCAGCACCTCATCGACTTCCACACGTCGCGCGCGGACATCGGGGCGGTGTGGGTCCTCAACGACTCCACCTACAGCGTCCTCGGCAGTACTACGCGGTTGGCTTATTGATCTTCAACCTGCGGGCGCTGGCGCCGAGCCTGCATGCGAAGCCGATTGCACTCACGGCAGTTCCACCCCTTGGCATACTTCCGCCCGAACTCCGCCCTCGAATGCCCCGCAGGACAGGTTGTTTGCTCCAGCTTTGGGTGCGATACGTATCGAGCCTTCAGCTTGATCCTGTTGCACTCGGCGCACCAACGCTTGCCTCGGGAGTCGATACGCCCGTGCTGTTCGCGGGAGTGCCCTTGAGGGCACGCTTCCCTCCCCGCGTATCGAACGGCCAGCCCGCGTTCGACGTTGGCGGAGTTCGTGGCTGGTACGCAGTGATGCGGGTTGCAGCACCATCCGTTGTCGCAGGCTATGTGATCGAGGGTCAACCCGTCCGGAATCGGGCCGACCAGCCAGGTGTAGAGCAGGCGGTAGACGTACCACGGCTTCTGCTCGAAGTTGACCTGCGGACGTCCCTCCTTGGTGTGGCTTCCCGTCCAACGCCAGCAGTCTTCCGACATGTCGACTCGGGCCATTACGGACTTGCGCGTGTTGGGGCTCATTCATTCAGTGAATCGAGACTAGTCGTCTTTCCGTGCACATACTGAAAGGAGCGCCCGTGGCGATCCTCCGCGCCGAGACGTTCTACCTGCCGCCGCCTCACCTGCCAGCCGACGCGTGGGCGGGCGAGCCTCCGGCGATGCTCGCGGCCCGCTGGTGGGAGGAGCGACAGCAGCGGCGCATCCTCGTCGGCGACGGGGTGCTGCTGGAGCCGGTATACGCCCAGATCAACCACGGCCGCTGGGTCGCCTCCTGCGCGTGCGGGTCGGCGCAGATCGTCACCCCAGCCGACCCCCGCATGTGGTGCGTGGAGTGCGGAACCGGCTGGTGGCAGCTCGTCTTCCCACCCGACCCGGCCGCCGTCGAAACCGCTCTCGACGGCCTGCCCGCCGCCGAGCAGAACTGGTGGGCCGAGACCGACCTGTCCGATCCGACCCGCCCAACCCTGGAGGTCTGACCCATGGCCCTGGCAGTACCCCGCACCTGGGTCGTCGGCGAGGTCGTGACCGCCGCGTACATGAACGCGGAGATCCGCGATCAGTGGAACGACATGATCGCCGGATGGACGGCGTACACGCCGGCGTGGACCGGCAGCACCAGCAACCCGTCCCTCGGCAACGGGACGATCACCGGCCGGTACAAGGTCGTCGGCAAGGTCTGCACGGTCATCGTGGAGCTGGTGATGGGCACGACCACCACGTTCGGTACCGGCTACTGGCTGCTGTCGCTGCCGTTCACCGCCGCCAACCCGGGCAGCACCAGCTCGAACTTTGCGTGGATCGGGACGGCACGAGGCCACTCGGCCACCACCTGGTACATCGGCGCCACCGCGGTCACGAAGAACGGCAGCACTATGAAGATCCACGAGGACAGTGCGGGCGCCGAGTGGTCGGCGACCCGGCCCCACACGTGGGTCGCTGCGGCCAGCAACTACTTCCAGGCCCAGGTCACCTACGAGACCGCCTGACCCTGCCCCACCCCTGTCCGCCCCGCGCCGCTGGCCGGGGCTTCGTCATACCTGGAGGCCCCATGCCCCATCCGACCCCGGCCGTCGGCCGGATCGTGCACTACGTCAGCTACGGCACACCGGGCGGCGAGTACACCTCGCAGTGCCGCGCCGCGATCATCACGGCCGTGCACGGGCCGTTCCTCGTAGACCTCGCGGTCCTGAACCCCGGGGGCATGTTCTTCAACCGCGAGGTGACCCACGGAGAGCCGCGACACGACGGCTCCTACGAGGGCGGCGCCTGGCACTGGCCGGAGCGCGTCTGATGGCCTGGTACCCCGGCGCCATCAAGATGGAGTTGCAGCCGGAGTCCGATCAGCAGCCGGCCATCCGGCCGACGCAGTTCATCGTCCACTCGATCATCGCGCCGTGGACGGCTCGGCGGACGTACGAGTACTGGCGCGACTCGACGAACCTGGAGTCCCACTTCGGGCTCGGCTACAAGGGCGACCTTGGGCAGTACATCGGTACCGAGACTCGGGCGGATGCCAACTACCGGGCGAACCGGCGGGACGACGGTACGGGCGCCGTGTCCATCGAGACCGCCTCCAACACGTCCGGCTCGGACCCGTGGACACCGGCGCAGGTCGAGCAGCTCATCGAGCTCGGCGTGTGGCTGCACGAGCGGCACGGGATCCCGCTGCGGATTTGCCGCACCCACGACGACCCGGGGTTCGGCTACCACCGGCTCCACCCCGAGTGGGCCGCCTCGGGCACCTCGTGCCCGGGGGACGCCCGCGTGAAGCAGTTCCGAGAGGTCGTGTTCCCGGGCATCGTCGCCCGCGCGACCGGCACCGAGGAGGACGACATGACCCCCGAAGAGCGCAAGCTCCTCACCGACACCGCGGCCGCTGTGAAGCGGATCGAGGCGAAGCTGTCGATCAGCCCGTGGCTGTACAAGCAGCCCGGCATCCCGGACACACGGGACATGAACCAGATCCTGCGCGACATCGACAAGGCGGTCCGCGGCCTCAGGGTGGACGGGCTCACCCCGGCCCAGACCGACGCCCTCGCCAAGAAGCTCGCGGCCGAGCTCGCCGCACGACTCGCTAACTGAACGGAGCCATCGTGAACCGTCTGATCCTCGACACCGTCGAGCGCACCATCGGCACCTACGCCGTCACCTTCCTCGGCCTGCTCCTCGCGGACGGCTTCGACCTCACCGACGTGGGCGCGCTGAAGGCCGCGGCGATAGCCTCCGTTCCGGCTGCCCTGTCCGTGGTGAAGGCCGCAGTCGGCTCGCTGTTCGGTGACCGGGCCACCGTCGGGTGGGTGCCGCGGGTCCGCTCATGACGCCGGCGGAGTCGGGGCGGGTGGCGGTCGAGCTGGCGGAGATGCGGGGCGAGATCAGGACCGGTTTCGCCGAGCTGTCCGGCAGGCTCGACCTGGCGTTGCAGCGGACGGGCCAGACGGAGCAGGCCCTGGTCGAGCAGCGGGATTCGGTGAAGCGGATCAAAGAACGCGTCGACATCCTCGAAGCGAAGGCCGAAGCCTCCTCGACGCACGGTCCGCGGCTGGCGGCGGTGGAGCGGCTGGTGTGGACGGGTGTCGGGATGGCGGTGGTGGGTGGTACGGCGGGCGGCTGGCTGGTGTCCGCCCTGGTGAAGTAGACGGCAGCACGCCCCCCTCCTTCGGGAGGGGGCGGCTTCGTCATGTCCGGGGTCGGCTGGTAACCCGGAGTTCACCGGCTGCCCTGTCCGCTTCGGTGGCCTCCGCCGTACGCTGGCGACCGGAACACCTAACGCTGGGGGCACGATGAGCAGTGGCCACATCGGGCTTCGCATCCGCGAGGTCCGGAAGATCAGGCAGATGACCGTCCGGCAGCTGGCCGGGAAGATCCGCGTCAGCGTGAGCACCCTGGAGAAGTACGAGTCCGGCGACCGCAACCCGCCGCCCGGAGTCGTCGCCCAGATCGCCCGAGCCCTGCGCGTGGGGCCTGACAGGCTCACGGGCCAGCCGTACTGGAACGGGGCCGAGACCGCCGAGCAGGTTCAGGCCGTCATTCCGGAACTGCGGCGGGTCCTCCTCACCTACGACAACCCGGACGACCTCCTCGTCGAGCCCCGCCCTCTGCCCGTCCTCGCGGCGGAGATGGACCACATCGCCCAGATGCGGCAGGACGGCCAGTACGTTCCGATGGGGCCGCTCTTGCCCGGGCTGCTCGCCGAGCTGACCCACGTGGCTCTTACCGCGCGCGGCCGGGACCAGGAGCAGGCATATTGGTGGCTGGCCCGCGGCTACCGGGCCACCAACAGCCTCGCGCACAAGCTCGGCTACCACGACCTCTCTCTCACCGCGATCGAGCGCGTACGGTGGGCTGCCCAGCGGTCCGGGGACAACCTGATGATGGTGACCGCGGCCTACCTCAAGGCGGGCGCCATGGTCCGCATGGGCACGTACGCGTCCGCCCGTCGTGTCCTCGAAGCCCTCGTCGACGAGGTCGAGCGGCTTGCCCCCGAGGCTTCGATGTCCGACGCGCAGATCGCCATACAGGGCGCTGTGCTCCTGAAGCTGGCGATCCTGGAGGCTCGCGACGGCCATCCCGACCGCGCGACCGACCGCCTCGCTGAGGCCCGCGCTGCCGCTGGCATGCTCCGGGCCGACACCACGCACTACGAGATGTCCTTCGGCCCGACGAACGTAAGGATCCACGAGGTCGCCGCCCTGATCGACACGGGCGACACGGAGCAGGCGCTTGCCCGATTGCGCGAGTGGGGTGCCGAGCAGGACCGCGACGAGTGGCAGCTGCCGGCGGGGATCGTCGCCGAGCGGGCGAGCCACCACCACATCGATGTGGCCGCCGCGCGCCTGGCGGAGGGCGACCGTGCGGGCGCGCACCGGGATCTCCTGGAGGCGCGGCGCCTGTCCCCGAACCACTCCCGGTTCCACCCGACGGTCCGGAACACGGCGGCGACTTTGGTTCGGCTGGATCGTAGTCAGGATGATGCCCTTGTCGGGTTCGCCAAGTGGGCGGGCGTGTGACCTGTCAAGCGTTTCGCTGAAAAATCATCCCCACAAGGTGTGGGGAACACCCCACCCCTGAACGGTGAAGATCCCCTTACGCAACCGTCGCGTAAGGGGATCGCTCATGCTCGACACCAGCGGCGCGGCCAGTGCATGGCTGGCCGAAGCCGACCCGGACCCGGAACACGCTCAGCGCTGGCTCAGCAGCGCCAAGGTGGTACTGCTGCCGCTCGGCCGCCGATGGTCCGCCGTCAAAGCTTCCGAGACGATCGGGCTTCCCGCCGCCCAGGTCCTCGACGTGGGCCCGGTCATCTACGAGCCGGCCGGACGGGCGGTGTTCTTCCTTGTCCCCGTCGACACCCAGTGGGACCACCCGGGCACCGAGCTCCTCGGTGACACCACCTGGCTCACTGTCCCCGTGCCGACCGTCACCGCGCCGCCGGGCCCGCACTGGTTGACGCCGCCCGACGGCAGTGGCCGTCTCGTCGACCCGAGCGCACTCCGGGTGGCCCTCGGCCCCCGCTTGCGCGCGGAGCACTTCGGATGACGACAATTCGCCCGGAATGCCAGTTCGAGGTGCACTTTGCCTGCCGTATCGGCGAGGTCCGCACGGTCTTCGGCGACCTGGTGTTCCCTGCTCGCCGCTGTGACTGCCCCTGCCACAAGACGAGGAGGAGGACCGATGAAGCTGTGTCACCGCTGCGCTCGGCCGATCACCGGTGAGGCTGAGGAGATCACCCCGTTCTCCGTGTCCGGCGCCCGCCCCACCCTGTGGCGGCACACGAGCCAGGCCGAGTGCGAACGGGCTCGGCAGGCGTCCGGCACGGTCTACCGCAGCTGCGGCCGCCCCTGATCTCCTGCCCGCTGGTGCACACGCCGGCCATCAGCGGGCAGGCTCACCGCACCAAGTCGGTGAGAGGTACGTCGAGGGCTGTGGCGATGCGGACGAGGTCGCTGAACCGCGGGTCGCGGATGGCGTTCTCGTAGCGCTGGATGCTGCGGCGCTCCATGCCGATGGCGTCGGCAAGCTGGTCTTGTGAGAGGCCGGCGGCCCGACGGAGTCCAGCGATGCGGCGGCCGAGAGCCCTGCGTCGTTCGAGGACTTCTTCGGGCAGGGGTGTTCTTCGGGCGGGCACGAGGCCAACGCTCAGACCTTATCGATCTTGCGTCAGTACCCAAACGGTCCCATCGTGGATAGAGTCACCACGGTTCCGGAATGCGGAATTCCAGACTGGCCCTCCCGGTCCTGCCCCCCAGGCGGACGGGAGGAGCCAGGCAGCGCCCCCGCTTCGGCGGGGGCGCTGTCGCGGTCCCTCACTGTCGCGGTCGGGAGCGCAGCTACTCACCCCGCTCCCGACAACGGACCCAGTTCCCAGCCCTGTTCCCACGGGAACAGACACCCTTCTTCACCCGCATTCCGCGTCATCGAGCGTCATCGAATGACATCGGTTTGCCCCGATTTCTCGCATCACCGCAGGTCAAAAGTGGGTAACAAAACTGGTTCGAGTCCCGTTACTCACCCTGATACGAGTGGGCCCCGATTCGGAAGAACCGGGGCCCACTCGCCTTTCCATGTTTTCTCTGTGCAGGTGAGGACGGGCGGGGGCGGGTCGCCCCCCGTACGGTGTACGTGACGGAGCAGCCCGCCGGGCCGGTGAGGTCCGCACCTCCCCCGCCGTCGTCCGTCTCGCTCGTGTCGCCGTAGACGATGCCGCGCCCGTCTGCGGCCACGTACACCCGGCCGCAGACGCGCGGGGCGCCGGTGATGGTGGCGCCGGTGGCTTCGGCGGGGAGGGCGCCCGCGAGGAGCCCGGCCGCGAGGGCGAGGTCCGCGAGCCCCGCGAGGAGTCGTGGTCTGCGCATGGGTGTCCCGTCGGAGGCGGGGAGGGAAAGGGCATGGGAGCGCTCCTGCCATCGGTTTCCCATCGGCACACGGTCAAGAACCGGGAATCGCCGAAGACGTTCGACGAGAGGGTCGAGCGGGTGGCGAGGGACGGGAGGCGGGTCACCCGTACGGGCGCGACAGTGATCCACTTCGCATCGCCCACTGTTAGCTTCCCCTTATGTCCGCTATGAACGGTTCGCCCACCACGTGGGCGGGGTGAGGCCGGATGGGAGTCCTGCGCGACAACCCCGAACTCGCCCTCTTCCTCTGCCTCTCCGCGGGATACCTCGTCGGCAAGCTCCGGGTCGGCCCCATCACGCTCGGCGGCATCTGCGGGACGCTGATCGTCTCGCTGCTCATGGGCGCCTGGGCGAAGGTCACCGTCTCCGACGACGTGAAGACGATCTTCTTCGCGCTCTTCATCTTCTCGCTCGGCTATCTGGCCGGACCCCAGTTCTTCGCCAACCTCAACCGCAAGAGCCTGCGCTTCTTCACCCTCTGCCTCATCGAGGTCGTCTGCGTCGTCGGCATCGCCCTCGGCCTGGCCAAGGCCTTCGACCTGGACGTCGGCACCGCCGCCGGCATCCTGGCGGGCGCCGCCACCGAGTCCGCGGTCGTCGGCACGGCCACCGAGGCCATCGGCAAGCTCTCCGACCTGACGCAGGAGCAGATCACCCAGTACCAGGGCCATGTGGCCACCGCGTACACGGTCTGCTATCTCTTCGGCCTCATCACCATCGTCATCTACACCAGCCAGATCATGCCGATGCTGATGCGGATCAACCTCCGCGACGCCTCCCGCGAGCTGTGGGAGAGGATGCGGGGCGCCGGCGGCGGCCTGGAGCCCGACGAGCGCGAGGCGCTGCCGGGCCTGGTCGGCCGCACCTTCCTCGTCACCCTCGCCGACGGCGCCAAGGTGTCCGACCTGGAGCGGCGGTCCGGCAACCGGGTCACCGTCGAGGCGGTGAAGCGGGGCAGCGAGGTCTTCACCCCTCCCCCGCCCGATTTCGAACTGACCCTCTCCGACCTCGTCCTCGCGGTCGGTCGCCGGTCCGGCATCATCGAGGCGGGCCGGCTCATCGGCCCCGAGACCCCGGCGGTGCCGGGCCTCGACACCCCGCTCGCCACCACGCAGGTCTCCCTCACCGACGAGACGGCGGTCGGCAAGTCCCTGGACCGGCTGGCCACCGAGCACCCGGAGATCACCTCCGGCGGCGTCTACGTGACGGACGTGCTGCGGGGTGAGTCGTATCTGCCCGCCACCCCGGAGACCGTCGTCCAGCGCGGCGACGTGCTCACCCTGGTGGGGGCCCGCTCCTCGCTCGGCAGGCTCGCCGCCAAGGTCGGCGCGGTCGTCAGGAACGACGCCACCGACTTCGTCTACCTGGGCCTGGGCATCGCCTTCGGCTCGCTCCTCGGCCAGATCGTGGTGAAGTTCGGCGGCGTCCCGATGTCGCTGGGCACCGGCGGCGGCTGCCTGGTCTCCGGGCTGCTCTTCGGCTGGTTCCGCTCCCGCACCCAGACCTTCGGCGCCTTCCCGCCGCAGGCCGCCACCACCCTGAAGGACATGGGCCTGGCCATCTTCATCGCCTGCACCGGCCTGGTCTCGGGCCCGCAGGCGTGGCCGCTGCTCAAGGAGTACGGGGCGCTGCTGCCCTTCGCGGGCGTCGCCATGGTCCTCGTACCTGCGACGGTCTCGCTGATCGTCGGGCTCAAGTTCCTGGACATCGAGAAACCGCTGCTGATCGGCGCCATCGCGGGCCAGCAGTGCTCGACCCCGGCGATCACCTCGGTCACCCAGGTCGCGCAGAGCTCGGTTCCGATGCTCGGCTACACGATCACCTACGCCCTCTCCAACTTCCTGCTGCCGCTGACCGGTCCCCTGCTGGTCGGCATCCTCGGCGCCTGAGAGCCGTACGTAAGGACACCCCATGCCCAGGACCAGCTTCACCCGCGAGGAGATCAAGGCCTTCGCCCAGCTCTCGCCGTTCGAGCTGAAGGACAAGTTCATCACCCTCGCCCAGGCGGCCCAGGCCGGAGAACCGGGACAGAAGGGCAAGTCGTCGGTCCAGATGCTCAACGCGGGCCGCGGCAACCCGAACTGGACCGCCACCAGCCCCCGCGAGGCCTTCCACGCCCTCGGCTACTTCGCGCTCACCGAGTCCCGCCGGGTGTGGACCGCCGACGACCTCGGCGGCATGCCCGAGCTCAAGGGCTCCGGAGCCCGCTTCGACGCCTTCGTGCGGCAGCACCCGGACCTCCCCGGCATCGAGCTGCTGCGAAGGTCGGTCGAGTACGCCGTCGAGCGCTTTGGTTTCGACAAGGACGCCTTCGTCCACGAGCTCACCGACAGCTCGATCGGCGACAACTACCCGGTGCCGGACCGGATCCTCGCCCACACCGAGCGGATCGTCCGCGGCTACGTCGACGACGAGCTGTTCGACAGGCGGCCGCCCGCCGGGAACGTCTCCTACTTCGCCACCGAGGGCGGCACCGCCGCCATGTGCTACGTCTTCGACTCCCTGATGAAGAACGGGATCCTGAAGAAGGGCGACCGGATCGCCCTCATGGTGCCGGTCTTCACCCCGTACATCGAGATCCCCGAGCTCGACACGTACGAGTTCGACGTCGTCCACGTCGAGGCCTCCCTCTTCGCCGAGACCGGCGTCCGCGAGTGGCGCTACCCGGCGGAGGAGGTCGCCAAGCTGGAGGACCCGTCGGTCAAGCTGCTCTGCCTGGTCAACCCCTCCAACCCGCCGTCCCTCGCGCTGAGCCGGCGGGTCACGGAGCAGCTCAAGGAGATCGTCGCCGGCAAGAACCCGAACCTGGTGATCGTCACCGACGACGTCTACGGCACCTTCGTCCCCGGCTTCCGCTCGGTCGCCGCCGAGCTGCCGCACAACACCCTGCTCGTGTACTCGTACTCCAAGCACTACGGCGCCACCGGCTGGCGGCTCGGCGTCATCGGCCTCCACGACGACAACGTCGTCGACCGCATGATCGCCGAACTGCCCGCGGCCGAGAGGGAACGGCTGGCCAAGCGGTACGGGACGCTCTCCCTGGAACCGGAGAAGCTCCGGTTCGTCGACCGGCTGGTCGCGGACTCCCGGCAGGTCGCCCTCAACCACACCGCCGGCCTGTCGCTGCCGCAGCAGGTCATGATGGCGCTCTTCTCGCTCTTCGCCCTGCTGCCGGAGGGCCAGGCGTACAAGGAGCGGCTGCGGGCGATCGTGGGGCGGCGGCTCGACCTGCTCCTCGAAGGCGCCCGGATGAAGATCGCCGAGGACGGGCAGCGGGCCGGCTACTACATCGAGCTGGACCTGCTCGCCGAGGCCGAGCGCGTCCACGGGAAGGACTTCGCCGACTTCCTTGAGAAGAACTACGAGCCCGTCGACCCGCTCTTCCGGCTCGCCGAGCAGACCGGCGTGGTCCTCCTCAACGGCGGCGGCTTCGACGGACCCCAGTGGTCGGTCCGGGTCTCGCTCGCCAACCTGGACGACCTCGACTACCTGAAGATCGGCCACCATCTGCGGGCGATCTTCGACGACTACGGCCAGGAGTGGAAGGGCTCCCGGCCCTGAACGGGAGGGGGAAGGAGCGTGCCCCGGCCATGGGTGGGGTGGTCGGCCGGGGCACGCGCTGTGGGGGGGTACGGCAGTACGTTAGCGGCCGGGAGCCCGGCGATCGCCGTGCGGGGAACGGCGGTCGGGGTTCTTAGGCCGCGCTTAAGGCGGCCATCACGGCGGGCAAAGGTTCAGCGCCGGAGCGCCCCCCGGCGGCGGGCCGGGCGGTGGGTGCGGCGGGTCGCGGAGCCGCCGGGGTGGTGTCCGTCGAGCCCGATCCAGACGCGTACCTCCGTGCCGCCGAGCACCGAGTGGCCGATGCGGACGTCACCGCCGGTCGATTCGGCCATGCGGCGCACGATGTCGAGGCCGAGGCCCGTGGAGCCGGGCCGGTCGCCGCTGTTGCCGCGGGCGAGCGCGGCGGCCGGGTCGGCGATGCCGGGGCCCGCGTCCGAGACCAGGACGATGACCGCGTCCTCGCCGTTGTGGACGTCCACGGAGAAGGCGGTGCCCTCCGGGGTGTGGCGGAAGACGTTGCCGAGGAGGGCGTCGAGGGCGGCGGCGAGTTCGGGGCGCGCCACCGGGACGCGTACCGGACGCTCGACGCCCGCGAGACGGACGAGCCGCCCCTCGTCCTCGGCGAGCGCGGACCAGAACTCCATCCGCTCGCGCACCACTTCGGCGGCGTCGCAGCCCGCGCCGGGTCCGGTCGGGCGGGCCGTCCGCGGCTTGGCCTCGCGGGCGGTGCGGATGATGGTGTCCACCTCGCGTTCCAGCTGCTCGACGGCGGCCCGGGTCTGGTCGGCGGCGGGTCCCGAGCCGAGCGAGGCGGCGTTGAGGCGGAGCACGGTGAGCGGGGTGCGCAGCCGGTGGGAGAGGTCGGCGGCGAGTTCGCGTTCGTTGGCGAGGAGCTGGACGACCTGGTCGGCCATGGAGTTGAAGGCGACGGCGGCCGACTTGAGCTCGGGCGGGCCCTCCTCGGCGACCCGGGCGCCGAGCCTGCCCTCGCCGAGTTCGTGGGCGGCGCGGGCGAGCCGCTGGGCGGGGCGGACCATGCGGACGCCGAGCCGGTCGGCGACGGCGAGGGAGCCGGCGATCAGGGCGATGCCGACGCCGGCGAGGACGAGCCAGGCGGTGGCGACGCCGTGGGTGACCTCGTCCTCGGGGACGAAGAGCTCGACGACGGCGACCTGCCCGGAGCTGAGCGCGGTCGGCTGGAGCAGGGCGTAGCCGCCGGGGACCTCGGTGATGGAGGCGCGGCCGAGGGTGCGGGTGGCGGCGAGTTCGTCGGCGCCGGCCCGGCGGGTGCCGATCTCCAGGGCCCGGCCGCCGGGTCCTGCGGGCGGCACGTGCACGGCGAGCCGTCCTGCGGCGCCGTCCTCGGTGGTGGCGACGGCCTTCTCCAGCTCCGTCCGGTCGGTGGTGATCGCGAGGACCGGGGCGAGCCCGGCGCCGCGCCGCTCCGCGTTGGAGAAGGCCCGGTCGCGGGCCATCTCCTTGACGACGAGGCCGAGCGGTACGGCGAAGGCGATGACGACCATGGCGGTGACGGCCAGCGACACCTTGACGAGCGCCCATCTCACGGCCGGTGCCCCCGTCTTCTCACGGCTGGTGCTCCTGGGGCGGTTCGTGGGGTGGTTCCAGCTTCACGCCGACGCCGCGCAGGGTGTGGAGGTAGCGGGGCCGGGCGGCCGTCTCGCCCAGTTTCCGCCGCAGCCACGACAGGTGGACGTCGATGGTCTGGTCGTCCCCGTACGCCTGCTGCCACACCTCGGCGAGCAGCTCCCTGCGCGGGACGACGACGCCGGGCCGCCCGGCGAGGAAGGCGAGCAGGTCGAACTCGCGCCGGGTCAGGTCGAGCGGGGTGCCGTCGAGCGCGGCCTGGCGGCGCAGCGGGTCGATGGCGAGCCCGCCGACCCGGATCTCCGTGGTGGGCGCGGCTTCCCCTGACCCGGCCCGGGCGCGGCGCAGCACGGCGGCCATCCGGGCGGTGAGGTGCTCGACGGAGAACGGCTTGACGAGGTAGTCGTCGGCGCCGGCGTGCAGCAGCCGTACGATCTCCGCCTCGTCGTCCCGGGCGGTCGCGATGATCACCGGTACGTCGGTGATGCCGCGCAGCATCTTCAGCGCCTCAGACCCGTCCAGGTCGGGCAGACCGAGGTCCAGGACGACCACGTCGAAACGGAAATGGGCGACCTCGCGCAGCGCCTCCAGGGCGGTGCCGACGCTCCGTACCGTGTAGGAGGCCTCCGTCAGCTGCCGGATGAGGGCGGAGCGCACGAACTGGTCGTCCTCGACCACGAGCACACTTGCCATGGCCCGCACCGTACGCCATTCGGGGGACGGCCCGGTGGGAACGCACCTTCCGCCACGCCCCGGCGGGGCGTGGTGCAGTATGGCCGCGATGCGAAGAGGACTCGTTCACGCCCTGGCCTGGTCGCTCGCCACCGGCGCGGCGGTCACGCTCTCCTGGTGGGGGGTGCACACGGTGCTGTCCGGCACGGTCTACGACCCACCGCGCGCCCTGCCCCTGCCGCTGCCCGTCGACACCTCCGCCGACCGGTCCCCCGCCGGGACGGCCATCGGCGACGCGGTGGCGTCCTCGACCAGCCGCCCGGCCCCGCCTTCTTCTCCCTCGCCCCCGCCTTCTTCTCCCTCGCCCCCGCCTTCCACCCGCCCGGCGCGTGCCCCGGACCGGCCCACCCCCGCCCCGACGGCCACCGCCGGCCCTTCGGCCCCCTCCTCGGGTTCCTCCGGGGTGCGGAGTCATACGGTCGACGGCGGCCGGGTGGCCTTCGACCTCGGCGGGGCCTCCGGCGAACTGGTCTCGGCGGTCCCCGCCTCGGGGTGGCGGATGCAGGTGTGGAAGCAGCCGACGTGGATCCGGGTGACCTTCACCCGGGACGAGCGCGAGATCTCGGTCTTCTGCCTGTGGCACGACTCGGCCCCGCGCGTCCAGATCGAGGAACGCGCCACCTGAGCCGGTCGGCCCCGGCCGGCTCCGGTCAGTGGAAGGCGGACGGCGGCGGGGCCGGTGAGGCCTTCGCGGTCGCGTCGGTGACCGGGGCGGCGCCGCCGGTGAAGTCGGCCAGGGGGCGGCCGTGTTCGACCCGGCCGGGGTACGGGTCGGTGGCCACCCGGCGGGTGAGGTCGGCGACGGGGAGTTCGCGGTCGGAGGCGACCAGGACCGCGTTGCCGAAGCGGCGGCCGCGCAGGACGGTCGGGTCGGCGATCAGGGCCAGTTCGGGGAAGACGGCGGCCGCGGTGGCGATCTGGCCGCGGAGGTGGGCGAGCGGCGGACCGTCGGTGAGGTTGGCGGCGTACGTGCCTCCGGGCCGCAGCGCGCGCCGTACCTCGTCCAGGAACTCGGTGCTGGTGAGGTGGGCGGGGGTGCGGGCGCCGCGGAAGACGTCCGCGATGACCAGGTCGGCCCAGCCGTCCGGGACCTTGGCGAGTCCGGCGCGGGCGTCGGTGGCGCGGACCCGGATGCGGGCGCCGGGGTCGAGGGGCAGTTCGCGGCGGACGAAGCGGACGAGGGGTTCGTCGATCTCGACGACCTGCTGGGTGGAGCGGGGCCGGGTCGCGGCGACGTACCGGGCGAGGGTGAAGGCGCCGCCGCCGAGGTGCACGGCCTGGAGGGGGCGGCCGGGCGGGGCGGCGAGGTCGGCGACGTGGCCGAGCCGCCGCTGGTACTCGAAGGTGAGGGCGGCGGGGTCGTCGAGGTCCACGTGGGACTGCGGGGCGCCGTCGAGGAGCAGTGTCCAGGCGCGGGGGCGGTCGCGGTCGGGGGTCAGTTCGGCGAGCCCGCCGTCGACGGTCTCGGAGACGGGTACGGCGGCCGCCGCCCGCTCGCGCTGCTTGTTCCTGGCCATCCGTCCATTATCGGCCGGACGGCCTCCAGCGGTCCGTGGCGGTCAGTGGCAGCCGTCGGCGGCCTCGATGAGGCGGGCCGCCTCGCCGAGCGCGCGGCGCAGGACGGCGGGGTCGGTGACCTGGCCGGTGTCGCCGGGGGGCAGCAGCCAGCCGGCCGGGCGGGGCGTGTCGCCGGCGGGCTCGGGCAGTTCGGGGAGCTCCGGGAGGCGCAGGCCGCGTCCCGAGGTGCGGGTGCAGGCGCTGCCGGGGAGGTCCCAGGCGGCGGCGGTGCCGGGCGGGACGAGGAAGCCGAGGGTGTCGCAGGCGCCGTCGTGGAGCACGGGGCCGACCTCGGGGGCGCCCCGGCGGCGGAGGATGTCGACGGCCTCCAGGCCCTGCCGGGCGGGCACGGTCACCAGGTCGCAGGGTTCGGCGCCTCCGGCGCCGGGGGCGCCGGCGGCGTCGGTGGTCGTCTCGAATGGTGCCGCGTTCTCGGACATGGACCCCTCCTCTGCTTCCCGGAGGAGACGCGTTCCGTCTCTCCCATACGGTTCAACGCCCGTACGCGTCAACGGCTACGGCGGCACGCCGCCGCAAAGGATGGCAGTTCATGGCAGATCGCAGGCGAGATATCCGATTTGTAGCCAAACTCAGCGTACGCATCCGGTCACAGCAGGTACGTTCATGCCGCCGGAACACCCGGCAGCACCAGGAGAGGGCTCGGCCATGGCCATGTCACGGGCAGTTCCCAATCTCGCCTTCCGACGGCTCCGCGGGCAGCACTCCCCGGCGGAGTTCGCCGCCATGGTCCGCCGGGCGGCACGGGAGATCGGCGAACAGGTCGCGTGCGACGCGCGCTACATCGGGCGCGTGGAGGCGGGGGAGATCCGCTGTCCGAACTACGCGTACGAGCGGGTCTTCCTGCACATGTTCCCCGGCCTGACCCTTGCCGACCTGGGTTTCTCTGCGCGGGAGGCGGTACGCGGCCGACGGCAGGCCGCCCCGGCCGGGGCCTCGGGGCCCCCCGCCCTCCCGACCCGGAACGATGAGGAGAGCGACGTGCTGCGTCGCGCATTCATGACGAGCGGCACCGCCACCCTGGCGGCCGTCTCCTGGGGGCTCGGCGGCACCGCCGCCGCGATCCCCAGCCCCCGCGGCACCCGCCGCATCGGCGAGGCCGAGGTCCTCGCCGTCGAGGACGCCGTACGGCGCATCCGCGTGCTCGACGACCGGCACGGCGCCGACGGCCTCTACAAGTGCGCCGCCCAGCCGCTCCGCACCGCCTACGCCCTGCTCGACCAGGGCACCGCGACCCGCCGCTCCACCGAGGACCGGCTGCTGGCCGGCGCCGGCGAGCTGTCCCTCTCCGTCGGCTGGCTCGCCCACGACTCCGGCCGCCACGAGGACGCCCGCTCGCACTACGCCGAGGCCCTCGCCACCGCCCGGGTCTCCGGGAACGCGGCCCTGGAGGCGCACGCCTTCTGCAACACCTCGTTCCTCGCCCGCGACACCGGCCGCTACCGCGAGGCCGTCCGCGCCGCCCAGGCGGGCCTGCGCGCCGCCGCCCCGCTCGGCTCCGACCGGCTGCTCGCCCTGCTCTCCCTGCGCGAGGCCGCCGCCTGGGCCGGGCTCGGCGACCGCTCCGCCGCCGAGGAGTGCCTCGGCCGCGCCCACGGGCACTTCGGCCGCGGCCACGCCGACCAGGACCCCGAGTGGATGTCCTTCTTCGGCGAGCCCGAACTGGAGGCCCTGGAGTCCCACTGCTGGGCCGCGCTCGGCGACTGGAGCCGCGCCGCCCGCCACTCGTACCGGGCGACCCTCCTCCAGCACCCCCGCTTCGCCCGCAACCTCGCCCTCTACCGCGCCCAGCTCGCCGGCAACCTGGCCCGCGCAGGGCGTCGCGACGAGGCCGAGGCCGAGGCGCGGCGGGTGGAGCACTCGATGGACGGGATCGCCTCGGCCAGGATCCGGGGGCTGCTGGCCGAGACACGTCTCATCCTTACGGGTGCGTGAGGAGGGCGGATATTGGATCCAAGATTGTGGATCCAATATCCTGGATCCTGGATCCGATATCCCGGAGGTCGGATACCGGATGTTGGATCCTGGATCCGATATCCACGGGGCGCAGCCCCGCTCAGCCCTCCAGGTGCCCCGTGTCGTTCCAGCGCTCGATCGCCGGTGCGCCGTACGCCCAGCCGAGGACCGACAGGCTCGTCGGGTCCAGGCGGATGCGGGAGGCGTGGGAGACGGGTTCGCCGAGCCAGCGGGCGCCGAGGGAGCGCAGGATGTGGCCGTGGGCGAAGACCAGGACGTCCCGGTCGGCGGAGCGGGCCCACTCCACGACCTCGTCGGCGCGGGCCGACAACTCGTCCATGGACTCGCCCTCCGGGACGCCGTCGCGCCAGATCAGCCAGCCCGGCCGCAGCTCCTGGATCTGTGCGGGGGTCAGCCCCTCGTAGGCGCCGTAGTCCCACTCCATGAGGGCATCCCAGGGTTCCGCGCGGTCGCCGAAGCCGGCCAGGTCGCAGGTCTCGCTCGCGCGGACCAGCGGGCTGGTGCGCACCTCGACGCCGGGCAGGCCCTGCCAGGGGCCCCGATGCAGGCGCTCGCCGAGCAGCTTGGCGCCGCGCCGGCCCTCGTCGAGCAGCGGGATGTCGGTCCTGCCGGTGTGCCGTCCGAGGAGCGACCACTCGGTCTGGCCGTGTCGGGCGAGCAGGATGCGCGGTGCCATGGGCGGTGCTCTCCAGAGATTGCGTGGATATGGCGGATATGGCGGATATGTACGGGGGAACGGGTGCCCTTCCGTCGGGTCCCTTCCATCATCGCGCAGGTGGCCCGGGCGCGAACTCCCGGTGTCCCCGGGCCGGAACACGCCCGCGTTGTCAGTGGCGGATGCGAGACTTCCGCGGGTGAGCACATCCCTGGACGGCGGTCGGCCCCGGCCGCCGCAGACGACGGTCCCCGTCCCGACCCCGGCGAGCCGGCGCAGGACGCGGGAGAGACTCGCCGAGCTGCGCGGCCCCGCGGTGCCGCCGCGCCCGCTGGACGCGCGGGCGCTGGCCGCGCTGGCCGCGAACCCGGGGTGCCGCCGCCGGGCGCTGCTCGACGGCGCCGGGGTCGACAAGGGGGCGCTCGCCTCGCGGCTCGGCTCGCCCGCGCCGTTCGGCCAGTCGCAGTTCGCGATCGTGCGGGGCAACAGCTTCGAGGCGAAGGTGAAGGCGGACGGCGGGCGTGAACTGCTGCGCCTGTGCGGCGTCGAGGACCCGGGGGCCGTCTCCGTACCCGACCTGGCGGCGTCCGGTCCTGAGGGGCGGACCGCGCGGACGGCGCTGGCGCTGCGCGAGGCGACCGCGGCCGGCGGGTGGACGCTGCTCGACCATCCGCTGCTGACGCTGGAGGTGGCCGGTTCGCCGGTGCACCTGGAGCCGGACGCGGTGGTGGTGGACCCGGCCGGGCGGTGGACGGTCGTGGAGATCAAGTCGTTCCCGATGGTGGACGGGGCGGCGGACGCGGCGAAGGTGGGGGCGGCGGCCCGGCAGGCGGCCGTGTACGTACTGGCGCTCGAACGGGTGGCGGCGCTCACCGAGGGCGCCGAGGTCGGCCACACGGTGCTCCTCGTCTGCCCGAAGGACTTCTCGAACCTGCCGGCGGGGTCCTTGGTGGACGTGCGCAAGCAGCGGGCGGTCACCCGGCGGCAGTTGGAGCGGCTGACCCGGATCGACGAGATCGCCGGGGCCCTGCCGGAGGGGCTGAGCTTCGACGTGGAGGGCTGCTCGGCGCAGGAGTTGGCGGCGGCCGTCGAGGCGGTGCCGCACGCCTACGCGCCGGAGTGCCTGGCCGCCTGCGAGCTGGGCTTCCACTGCCGGGCGCGGGCCCGGGAGGCGGACGCGGTGCAGGCCCTGGGCCGGTCGGTGCGGGGCGAGCTCGGCGGGCTGACCACGGTCGGCGCGGTGCTCGCCGCCGCGCGCGGCGAGCACGGCGACGCGGAGGACCCGGCGGTGGCGGCGCTGCGCCGGGCCCGGGCGCTGCGGCAGGAGGCGCTGACCGAAGCGGAGGCCGCCGCATGTCGCTGATCGCGCACCTGGCCCGGATGGAGGCCGTGGAGGCGGGCCGGGCGCAGCCCCTGGCGACCGTCCGGCACCGGCACCTCTCCGCGCGGCCGCTCGTCCTCGTGCCGCTGACCACCGCCGGCGAGGCGGGCGCCCCGCTGGGCGCCCTGGTCGGCACCGACCCGGAGGAGCCCCGGCTCCTGGTGGTGCCTCAGCCCCGGGACCGGGAGCTGCGGTTCGCGTTCCTCGCCGAGCTGGCCGAGGAGGTGCTGCCGTACGTCGACGCGTACACGGGCGAGGTCGAGCTGGTGGAGAAGAACCAGACCGACCCGGAGACCGGGAAGAAGGCCAGGGTCGAGGTCGAACTGTGCGCGGACGCACCGCAGTTGATCGTGCCGAGCCGGGCCGGTGTCGAGTACGTACGGCTCCTGGGGCGATCGATGCGGTTCCGGCGCACCGCCGAGCAGGACCCCGACACGCCGCATCCGGCGCCGCCGCGCGTGCCGCTGCTCGGCCGCTGGCTGACGCATTACGGCGAGCGGGCCCGGGTGCCGGGCTCCTCGCTGCTGCTCGCGGCGACCGATCTGCTGAACCGGCACTGGGCCACCGGGCAGTCGTCCCTGGAGGACCAGCACCTGGGAGCGCTGCTCGCCTGGATCGACCCGCCGGAGGGGGAGCCCGGCGCCCGCGCGGCACACCGGGCCGAGCTGGGCCGGGACGAGCGGGGGCAGTTGCTCTGTCCGCCCGCGGGGCCCGCGACCGACCCGGCCTTCGACAACCAGCTCCTGGCGCCGGCGATCGAGGCGTACGACCGGGCCCGGCTGGCCGTCGGCGCCGCCGAGGACGGCGAGGCGGCCGAGGCGGCCCTCGCCGTCCTGCACCGGGCCGAGCGGGAGGTCCGGCGGCTCGTCGTCTCCCAGCTGGAGCCGACCTGGTACGCGACCTGGCGGGCGCTCGGCCTGCTGCGGGCACTGCCCGAGGGGTCCCGGGTCGCCGAGCGGTGGACCCGCGACCGCTGGTCCTTCACCGCCCACCGGGACCGGATCGCCGCCGGGGAGCCGCCGCAGCCGCGCCGCGACGACGCCGTGACGGCCGCCGCCAAGCTCGCCGCGCGCGAGCAGGCGCAGGGGCAGCTGGACGCCCAGGAGGCCTTGGACGATCCGCTGGTGCTCGCCGGGCGGCGGCTGGCGGGCGAGGCGTTCACCGGCGAGGTCGTCGAGGTGACCATGGCGTGGACGGAGTCGAAGCGGCCCGCGCCGCGCCCGCTGCTCACGGTCCGCACCGAGGACCGGCCGCACCTGGACGAGGGCGTGAAGGTGTGGCGTTCACTGGACGGCAGGCCGCAGGCGGCCGAGTTCGTGTCCCGGGAGGCGGACGGCTCCCTGGTGCTCCGGCTCCTCGACAAGATGGGCCGGTCGAAGGAGCCCGCGGAGGGCACGGTGCCGGAGAAGGGCGAGCGGATCGCCTGGACCCTCTTCGAGCACGACCAGCGGGTGGGGCCGAAGCTGCCGGACCCGGAGGAGACGCCGTGGACCCACGGCGGCCCGCCGCGCACCGCCGAAGCCGAACTCCCCGACGCCGTGACCCCCGAGGACCTGCTGTGACCGTGTACGACCCCGCCGTGTCCGACCCGTCCGCCGCGGCGGCGAAGGCGACGGCCGCGATCCTGGCCGACACCCTGCACGGCACCGCGCGGGGTGTCGTCGTCGACTCCCCGCCCGGCGCGGGAAAGTCCACCCTCGTGGTGCGGGCGGCGCTCGAACTGGCCGCCGCAGGGCGCCCCTTGATGGTGGTGGCGCAGACCAACGCGCAGGTCGACGACCTGGTGCTGCGGCTCGCCGAGAAGGAGCCGGGCCTGGAGGTGGGCCGGCTGCACTCCAGCGACGGGGACCCGTACGACAAGGCGCTCGACGCGCTGGAACACGTACGGAAGTCGGCGAAGGCCGGGGACCTGGCGGGGCTGCCGGTGGTGATCTCGACGGCGGCCAAGTGGGCGCACGTGAAGAACGTGGAGCCGTGGGCGCACGCGATCGTGGACGAGGCGTACCAGATGCGTTCGGACGCGCTGCTGGCCGTGGCGGGCCTCTTCGAGCGGGCGCTGTTCGTGGGCGACCCGGGGCAGTTGGACCCGTTCTCGGTGGTCGGGGCGGAGCAGTGGGCGGGGCTTTCGTACGACCCGTCGGCGTCGGCGGTCTCCACGCTCCTCGCCCACAACCCGGAGCTGCCGCAGCACCGGCTGCCGGTCTCCTGGCGGCTGCCCGCGTCGGCGGCGCCGCTGGTGTCGGACGCCTTCTACCCGTACACGCCGTTCCGTGCCGGGACGGGTCCCGGCGACCGGCGCCTCGCCTTCGGCGTGCCCTCCGACGGCTCCGCCCCTGACCGGGTCCTCGACGAGGCCGCCGAGTCCGGCTGGGGCCTGCTTGAGCTTCCCGCCCGGCACACCCCGCGCACCGACCCGGAGGCCGTCCACGCGGTGGCCCTGGTGGTGCGGCGCCTCCTGGACCGGGGCGGCGCGGCGGTGAGCGAGCGCGCGGAGGCGCCCGTGCCGTTGACCGCCGAGCGGATCGCGGTCGGCACCGCCCACCGCGACCAGGCGGCCGCCGTCCGCGCGGCCCTGGCGGCCGTGGGCGTGTCGGGGGTGACGGTCGACACGGCCAACCGCCTCCAGGGCCGCGAGTACGACGTCACGGTCGTCCTCCACCCCCTGTCGGGCCGCCCCGACGCCACCGCCTTCCACCTGGAGACGGGCCGGCTCTGCGTCCTGGCCTCCCGCCACCGGCACGCGTGCGTGGTCGTCTGCCGCGCCGGCGTCACCGACCTCCTGGACGAGCACCCGTCGACGGAGCCGGTCCAGCTGGGCGTCACGATGAAGTTCCCGGACGGGTGGGAGGCGAACCACGCGGTGCTGTCGCATCTGGCGGAGCACCGGGTGGGCTGGACTCCCTGATCCGTCTCCCCGGGTCAGGCGGGGGCCGCGTCGGCTTCGGCCGCGTGGGTGAGGAGTTCGTCGACCGACCACTGGTCGTAGACGTGCTCGCCGTACTTGGCGGCGGTGATCCGGCCGTCCGGGGCGATCAGGAAGTCGGCGGGGAGGCCGGTCCGGCCGCCGGGCTGGGAGGCGGCCGGCAGCCGGCCGCGGCCCCGGAGCAGCCCCACGGCGGCCCTGGCCGCGCCCCGGACGATCGCGGGCCAGCCCCTCGGGTCCAGCAGGGCCCGGCGGTGGGCCTCGACGCCGAACTCCGCGTACAGCTCCTTGGCGGGGTCCGCGACCACGGCGAACGGGAGGTGGGCGACGTGCTCGCGCAGCTCCTCGGCCGGTGAGTGGAAGAGGACCACCTCCCGGACCCCGGCCCGTTCGATCTCCTCGTGGCGCAGCGCGACCGAGCGGAGGTGGAGGTTGCAGACGGGGCAGCCGGCGAAGCGCCGGAACTGCACGTGGACGGCGCGGGCGGGGTCCGGGACGGCCAGCGGCGGGCCGACGACAGGGGCGAGCGTGCGGGCGGGGACGGAGTCGCCCGGGGCGAGCCGGGAACGGGGCGCTGGCGTGCGGGACGAGGGCGTTCGGGACACGGACGTTCGGGACGAGGGCGTGGGCATGGGTCACCTTTCCCTGGAGCCGTAGGTGTACGGCGTACTCCTAAGACCGTAGGCGTAGGGCGTACGCTGTCAACCGCCATGCCACGACCTCGCTCCCTCACCCCGGACCGGCTCGCCGCCGCCGCGCTCGCCGTCGTCGACCGCGACGGGCTCGCGGCCCTCTCCATGCGCACCGCCGCCAAGGAGCTCGGCATGAGCCCGATGGCGCTCTACCGGTACGTCTCCGACCGCGAGGAGCTGGAGCGGCTGGTGGTCGACCGGATCCTCGACCCCGTGGACACCGCCCCGCCGCCGGGGGGCGGCCCCTGGGCCGAGCGGGTCGAGGTCATGGCGGGGCGGCTGCGCGAGGCCGTGGCCCGGCACCCGGAGGCCGTACCGCTGGCCCTCACCCACCGCCACCGCTCCCCCGTCGGGCTGCGCTGGTCGGAGACGGTGCTCGGCATCCTCGCCGAGGCGGGCGTCGAAGGGCCCCGGCGTGTGGTCGCCCTGCGGGCGCTGCACGGGTACATGACCGGGGCGATCCAGCTGGAGCACCGGGGGCCGCTCGCCGGACCGGGCACGGAGACGATCGCCGCGCTGCCCGAGGACCGTTTCCCGCTGCTCACCGCGACGGCCAGGGACGCCCGCGGGGTCACCGCCGACGAGGAGTTCTTCGGCGGGCTCCGCCTGCTGCTGCGGGGGCTCGGCGGCTGAGACGGGCGGTGGGGCGGTCTTGCGGGGCGCGGGACAATGGGGGTGGTCCGGGGGTCCGGGCCGTGCGCGTGCGAGGAGGAGCGAGCGATGGCGGAACCCGCGGAGCGGAGCGGACAGCGGCGGCTGCGGCCGGCGCCCCTGGTCTTCGAGCCTGCCGAGGCGACCGCCGACCCGGAGCACTTCTTCGACCTGGAGTCCATCGAGGACCCGAAGGAGCTGCTGTCCCGGGCGACCGAGCTGACCCTCGCCTTCCGGGCGGCGACGGACCGCGCGATCGAGTTCCAGGCGGTCGCGGCGGCCCAGCTCACCGACCCGAAGCGGTTCGACCGCCTGACGGCGGCGGACGTGGCCGAGCGGGCGGCGTGGACCGAGGACTACGCGCGGAAGATGATCGAGTTCGGACGGGACCTGATCCGCACGAACGGGCGGCCCGCGGAGGACTGACGGGCCGGGGGCGGCGCCGGCCGGGGGTGGGTCCGGCAGGTCTGCGCGCAGCCCGACGGAACAACCGTTCGGCATATGCGGAGCGCACGATACTCCTCCGGTCGCGGCCCCGTCCGGGTTTCCCGGAGTTTTCCGGAACTCCCGGCGTCCGTTCCGTCACCGCCGGTAGACCTGTCTCCATGACGACGACGAGCTGGCTGCGCGACGAGACCCCGTACGACGTCTTCCGCTTCCTGCGGACGGGTGAGGAGGACCGGTACCAGACCGCCCGGGTGACCGGCGAGGGCGCCGCCTGGCTGGCCTCGGCCGCCGGCGGGGAGCCGGGGGCGGCGCTGGCGCGCTGGGAGGCGCGGCCGGAGTGCCCGGCGGTGCTGCCCTGCGGGACGGTCTTCGACGTCGTGAACGTGGACCCGGTCTTCGGGCGGCGGATGCTGGACCGGCTGTGGGAGGAGGGCCCCGGCTCCGGGCCCGTGGCGGCGCACCGGGGGCGGATGCTGCTCTTCGCCGCGCCGGGCACCGCCCAGCGGCTGCCCGCGCTGCTCGACTGGGAGGAGTGGGGCGATGCCGTGCCGCGACCGCTCTGTCACGGCACGGGCGACGCGGTGACCGTGCCGCCGCTGGCCCCGGCGGGGCAGGAGTCCTCCGAGCCGCGCTGGCTGGTCGCCCCGGACACCCGGAACCCCTGGCTGCCGGGGCCCGAGGTGATGCTGTGGGCCTGTGTACGGGCGGCCCGGGCGGTTTCCGCCGCCGACGTGCGGGTATCGATTTTTGCTCCCGCCGCTCAGGGTGCTAATGTCTACGACGTCAGCAGGCGCCGCTAGCTCAGTTGGTTAGAGCAGCTGACTCTTAATCAGCGGGTCCGGGGTTCGAGTCCCTGGCGGCGCACAGACACGGAAGGCCCCTCGCGGAAGCGGGGGGCCTTCTGCATGTCGCCGCACCTGAAGGTCAGGCCGGGGACGGCGGGGTGATCTTCACCGTCCAGACGCCCGCCTCGCTGCGGTCCACGACCTCGACCCGGACGCCCGTGCCGGGCACGGTGAGCCGCTCGCCCACCTCCAGCGGCGCGTCCGCGAGCGGCGGGTAGACCGAGCGCTCCCAGCACGCCTCGGTGGCCGGGTGGCCGTCGACGACCTCGACCGGTCCGCCGCCGGAGGGCGTGCCGGCCCGGACCCGGTAGACGAGGACGCCCTCGGTGCAGGTGTCGGCGTCGTTGCCGGTGGCGGCGCGGGCCTCGACCGCGAGGACGCTGTCCGGGCCCGTGCGGACGACGGCGAGCCGGGTGGAGCGCGCGGCGGGGGTCGCCGGGGCGGCGGAGACGGGCTCCAGGGCGACCAGGCGCGGCTCGCCGCCCTGGACGCAGGTCACCTGGGAGCGGTCGAGCCAGCCCAGTTTCCACTTGTGCCAGCCGAAGGGGTCGGGGGCGAGTCCGAACTGGCTGCCCATGAGGTCCCAGTCGCCCACGTGGGTGTCCCAGTCGCCCTTGCCGTCGAGGGGCCTGCGGTAGAGGTCGGGCAGGTCGAAGACGTGCCCGGTCTCGTGGGCGAGGACGTTCCGGTCCGGCGGGTGCCGCTCGAAGACCGTGACGACGCGCCGGATCCGCGCGCCGTCCGCCTCCAGCGGCCGCTCCAGGTTGACCACCTTGGTGGCGTCCGAGTCCACGCCGGGCGCGTCCGGGTCGGCGACCAGGTAGACGATGTCGTACCGGGAGAAGTCCACGGAGTCGTCGGCCGCGGCGATCGCGTCCTTCAGGTACGCGGCCCGCTTCCCGGCGTCCCAGTCACGCCGTATGTCGTAGTCCGTGGACGGGCGGGGCATCGGCGTCCAGTCGGCGCGGGGGTGCGGGTGCAGGGTGAAGCGTCCGTAGGAGGCCCGCCGGAAGAACTCGGTGGTGGCCGGGAAGTGGTCGGCGGCCAGCTCCTCCGGCGTGGTCAGCGGGGTGGCGTCCGGGAAGGACAGGAAGATCATGACCGCGTCGAGGGAGCGCTCGGGCCGCGGGTAGGAGCCGTTCCAGCTGTCGAGGCCGAGCGAGTGGTGCGCGGCGGTACGGGGCAGGGCGCAGGGGCCGGCCGAGGGCGCGGCCGCGGCGGGCCCGGCGACCAGGCCGGTGGCCGCGAGCGCGGCGAGAGCGGTGAGCGAGGCGGCTCCGGCGCGCAGCCGGGAGCGCTCCACTCCCCCGGGTGGCTGCTGACCCTCCACGTGGACCTCCGGTTCGCGAGTGCGGGACACCTCCACCACCTTGTGATGGTTCGCGGTGTTTCGCATGTTTCCGCTGCCCCGGTCGGGTGAGGGGGCGGCACCGGGGTGACGCGGGCCGGACAGACTCCAGCTCACGGAAAGTCACATTCGGTCAGCCCGCCGCCGCCATGGGTCAGACCCGGGCGTGAACGGTCGCGAGGGTGGCGCGCGGTGGTCATCCTCACACCCGCCGGAGCCCCGGCAGACCGCCCAGGAGCTGGAACGCTCGCCCGGCAGGGCTCTATGATCGGCACACTTCGTCCCAGGCCGACCATCCCGACCACATGTGAACGGCCCCTCTGCACAACGGGAGTGAGCGGTGAGCGGAACCCCCGAAGGACCGGTACACACAGAGCCGCCGGACATCCCGCCGGCCCGTCCGACGCTCACGGAAAGTGAACTCCGCGACTACCGGGCCGCCTTCCGCGCCTCCCAGATCGCCATGGCCCTCGTGGACCGGGAGGGCCTGGTCGTCGCCGCCAACGACTCCCTCGGCACCCTCCTCGGCACCGACAGCGCCGCCCTGCGCGAGCAGGCCGCCGCCGACCTCGTGGACCTCGCCGCCGACAGGCGCACCTGGCAGGCGTACCGCGAGGTGCTGCGCGGCCGCCGCTCCCGCTTCCGCTGCACCCGCCGGCTCAAGCACCCCGACGGGCGGAAGCTGTGGGCCGAGGTCACCGTCGCCCCGGTCCCGGACACCGGCCGGGTGCTGCTCTCCGTCGCGGACATCAGCGACCGGCGCGAGCTCCAGGCCCGGCTGCGCCACCTCCAGATGCACGACCCGGTCACCCGGCTGCCCAACCGGGCGCTCTTCTTCGAGCGCCTGTCGGCCGCGCTCGAACCGTACGGCTCCGACCCCCCGCACCGGTCGTACCAGTCGTACGGGCATGGCGGAACAGGGCGGATCGGCCTCTGCTACCTGGACCTCGACGGGTTCAAGGCGGTCAACGACACCCTGGGGCACCGGGTCGGCGACCGGCTGCTCGCCGCCGTCGCCGGCCGGCTCACCGAGTGCGCGGACAGCGCCGGTTACAGCCGCGGCGGCGGCCACCTCGTCGCCCGGCTCGGCGGCGACGAGTTCGCCGTCCTCGTCGAGGACTCCACGGGTACGGAGCAACTCGCCGACCTGGCCCGCTCGGTGCTCCACGCCCTGGAGCGCCCCTTCGACCTGGGCGGACAGCGGCTCGCGGTCTCCGCCTCGATCGGCGTCGTCGAGCGCGCCGCCGCCGGCACCACCGCCACCGGCCTGATGCAGGCCGCCGACACGACCCTGTACTGGGCGAAGGCCGACGGCAGGGCCCGGTGGACGCTCTTCGACCCCGAGCGCAACGCGCACCGCATGACAAGGCAGGCGCTCTCCTCCACGCTGCGCCCCGCGGTGGAGCGCGGGGAGTTCGCCCTGGAGTACCAGCCGCTGGTCGAGCTGGCGGACGGGACGGTGCGCGGGGTGGAGGCGCTGGTGCGCTGGAACCACCCGCAGTTCGGAACCCTGCCGCCGAATCGGTTCGTCGGGATCGCCGAGGAGGACGGCTCGATCGTCGAGCTGGGGCGGTGGGTGCTGCGGACCGCCTGCGAGCAGGCCCGGCAGTGGCAGAAGGACCACCCGCGCGAGCGCCCGCTCTTCGTCTCCGTGAACGTGGCCGTCCGCCAGGTGTGGGACTCCGACCTGGTGGCGGACGTGGCGGGCATCCTCGCCGAGACCGGCCTCGCCCCGCACCTGCTCCAGCTGGAACTGACCGAGTCCGCCGTGATGGGCTCGGCGGGCCGCCCGCTCCAGGCCCTCCAGGCCCTCAGCGACATGGGCGTACGGATCGCCATCGACGACTTCGGCACCGGCTACTCGAACCTCGCCTACCTGAGCCGCCTTCCGGTCTCCGTCCTCAAACTGGACGGCTCCTTCGTCCGCGGCTTCCAGGACGAGGAACACGCCAGCCCCGCCGACGAACTGATCGTGGAAGCACTGGTGCAGCTCGCCCACCGCCTCGGCCTCACCGTCACCGCCGAATGCGTGGAGACGGCCGGACAGGCGGCCCGGCTGCGCCGGATCGGCTGCGACACGGGGCAGGGGTGGCTGTACTCCCGGGCGGTGCACCCGGACCGCATCGCCGCGATGCTGGAGGGCACCACACCGCTGCGGGTCTGACCCCCTCCCCGCGAGAGGGTGTACGGGCATGGGACTGCCCCCGGCCGGAGGGACCTTCCGGGCGGGGGCAGTGGTTCATGGGGTGCTACGGGGTGGTCGGAGTCGGCCTCAGCAGGCGCCGAGGTCCTGCCAGACGCCCCACTCGCCGGTCGTGCCCGGCTCCTCGTTCTGGGTCCACCACTTGGCCTTCCACTTGCGGCCGTTGTGGGAGACCTCGTTGCCCGCGGTGTAGACCGTGCCGGCCACGTACGCCGGGAGCGAACCGCAGCCGGCCGGGGGCTCCGTGGTCGGCGGGGTGGTCGTCGGCGGGGTCGTGGTCGGAGGCGGGGTGGTCGGCGGGGTGGTGGTGCCGCCGAGGGCGTCGTTGATCTGGGTCAGGAGGGTGGCGTTCTCGTCCAGGCCGAGGAGCGAGTACATCATCGCGCCGGCCAGGCCGCGCTGCTTGCCGTAGTCGACCCGGGCCTGGATGGACTTCTGGTTCAGGCCGGTGAAGAACTCGCCGTCCTTGTAGAAGTACGAGGACTTGGCCTGGTCGTCCCAGAAGGTGGTCGCCGCGTTGTCGACGACGCCGCCGAGCTCCTTGTAGTGGGCGATGCCGGCCTGCTGGGAGAGCGGGCGGGCGTTCGAGCCGCCGGTGGCGGGCTGCGCGAGGCCGTTGGTGGTGCCGGCGGGCACGCCCTTCCAGCCGCGGTAGTAGAACTCGTACCCGAGCGTCAGCTTGTTCGCGGGGAAGCCGCCGGTGATGCCGTAGGCCGGGTTGCCGTCGATCCAGGAGTCGATGGCGGCGTCGATCGAGTACTTCTCCTGGCCCGGCGCGATGACGTCGGTCGGGTCGTTCGAGCCGGAGTAGAGCGGGGACTGGTGGTACGTCGGCCCGTCGCCGTCCCAGGCGCCGTGCATGTCGTACGTCATGATGTTCGCGTAGTCGAGGTACGCGCCGATCTTGTCCGTCTCGATGTACCTGATCTTGTCCTGGCCGGCCGGGAGGGCCGCGGTCAGCAGGTACTCCTTGCCGCCGTTGGCCGCGCCGTACGCGTCGAGCTGCCTGCGGAACTCGGCGAGGAGCAGGGTGAAGTTCTGCTTGTCCTCGGGGCCGTAGTGGTTGCCCAGGTGGCCGCCGGAGGAGCCGGGGTACTCCCAGTCGATGTCGATGCCGTCGAAGATGCCGGCGGCGGTGCCGGGGCCGCCGAAGCCGCCCTCGACCGGGAGGTTGCCCTTGAGGTACTGGTCGATGCAGGAGGAGACGAGCTTCTTGCGGCTCGCGTCCGTCTTCGCCGCGTCGTGGAAGTACTTGGAGTAGGTCCAGCCGCCGAGCGAGATGTTGATCTTCAGGTGGGGGTACTTCGCCTTCAGCTGCTTGAACTGGTTGAAGACGCCCACGATCGGCTGGTCCCACTTGTCGGCGACGCCGGAGACGGAGTCGGCCGCGGAGAAGGACTTCTGGTAGTCGGCGTAGGAGTCGCCGGCGCCGTCGCCCGCGTTCGGGTTGTTGTCGTCACCCGCGGCCTTGTTGGCCATGAAGCACGTGAGGTCCGTCGGGTGGATGTTGCCGAACGAGTAGTTGATGATGTCGAGCTTGCTCGCGATGCCCCGCGTGTCGAGGTGCTTGGGGTAGAACGCGTTGCCGTACACGCTCCACTGGTCGTAGTACGCGATGCGCACACCGCCGGCGGAGGCGGTGGCGGAGGCGTCGGCGGCCTGGGCGGAGCCGAGGCCCGCGGTCGCGGCGAGGGCACCGGCGGCCAGGGCCGAGCTGAGCAGCGCGGCGATCAATGACTTACGGGGGTGCACGAGCGTCCTCCGATGGGGGGGTACTGGTGGTGCCGTACAGGAGTTGGAGCAGTGATAGCCCCCGCGTGAACGGCGCGTCAATGGTCTGAACCAGATTGAGGACTAGACCAATTTGGAAGAGAAAGCCCTTGTCAGGGGCGTGGAGCACAGAAAAGAACCGCCCGCCACCATCGATGACGAGCGGTTTAAGGTTCCTTTAGGGAAGCCGGACGCGCGGCGCGGCGGTGGACCAGTCCGCCGACGGAGTTCCGGATCCGGCGGGCCTCAGGCGGCGCCGGGCAGCCCGTAGGCGTCCGCGATCAGGTCGTAGCTCCGCAGCCGCGCCTCCCCGCCGTGCACGTTGGCCGTGAGCATCAGCTCGTCGGCGCCGGTCCGCTTCTGGAGCTCGTCCAGGCCCGCACGGACGGCGTCCGGGGTGCCGTGCACGAGGTTCGCCAGCCAGCCGTCGACGAACTCCCGCTCCGCCGGGCCGAATCCGTACGCCTCCGCCTCCTCTGGCGTCGGGATGAGCCCGGGCCGACCGGTGCGCAGCCGGAGCATCGACAGCGCGCCGGTGAGGACCTGGCGGTACGCCTCCTTCTCGTCCTCGGCGGCGAGGGCGCCGACGCCGATCAGGGTGTAGGGCTCGTCCAGGACCGCGGAGGGGCGGAAGGACTGCCGGTAGAGGTCGAGCGCCGGGAGGGTGTTGCGGGCCGAGAAGTGGTGGGCGAAGGCGAAGGGCAGGCCGAGGAGGCCGGCGAGCCGGGCGCTGAAGCCGGAGGAGCCGAGCAGCCAGATCGGCGGCCGTCCCTTGCTCCCCTGCACCGGGCCGGGCACGGCGTGGATCCGGGAGTAGCGGTGCGCGTCGGGGAAGTCGTCATCCAGGAACCGGGTCAGCTCGGAGAGCTGCTCCGGGAAGTCGTCGGCACCTTCGTCGAGGGTTTCGGTGCGGCGCAGGGCCGCGGCGGTGGCGCCGTCGGTGCCGGGGGCCCGGCCGAGGCCGAGGTCGATCCGGCCGGGGGCCAGGGCCTCCAGGGTGCCGAACTGCTCGGCGATCACCAGCGGAGCGTGGTTGGGGAGCATCACGCCGCCGGAGCCGAGGCGGATGCGGCGGGTGTGGGCGGCGAGGTGGGCGAGGATCACGGCCGGGGAGGAGGAGGCGACCCCCGGCATCGAGTGGTGCTCGGCCACCCAGTGCCGGTGGTAGCCGCGCCGCTCGGCGAGCCGGCTCAGCTCCACGCTGGTGGTGAGGGCCCGGCTCGCGGTGGAGCCGCTGCCCACGGTCACGAGGTCGAGGACCGAGAGCGGTACGGGTGCGGTGCCCAGGGCCTCCCCCCGTACGGGGTCGTCCGCCGTGCCTGCGTCTGCCTGGGTGCCGGTCTCGCTCACCGTCCGGTCCTTCCTCCGTGCGGGTGTGTCCACCGGAGCGGCAACAGGGGTGCGGGGACCCTTATTCCGGGACCAACGGAGCGCTCCGGGTGACCGAAGGCACATTTCGGCCACCGGAAGTATCGCTTCCGGACCCCCGCCTTCCCAGGAAATCTTCCTCCTCCTGCGAGCCGAACGTCTGCGCGACGACCCGTTCGCACCCTTCTGACCTGAGACTCTTCCCTCAGTCCATGCCCATGTCATATGCCAGGGTGGTGAGCCGCAGTACAAGGCCCGGATCCCCCGCGCAATTCTCGCCAACAGCAGCCCCGTAAAGGGCCCTTGGCGGCTATCGTGGTACGGAAGCTTGCGGTCACAACCTGGTAGGGGGAAACCGTGGCGCTGAAGCCCGAGCCCACTGCGCCGTTCCACTCGGTGCAATACGCCCTGCGCGTCCTCGAGACGGTCTCGCGGCACGGCGGCGGGGTGTCGGACGTCCAGATCGCGCGCGAGACCGGACTGCCCGTCGCCCATCTGTCGTCGCTGCTCCTCATGCTCCGGCGCGAGGGGTACGTCGAGCAGGTCTCCGACGGCGCGTACGTCATCGGGGACTCCCTGGTCCTCCTCGGCTCCGGCTCGACCCGCCGGGAAGCCCTGGAGGCCAAGCTCCAGGAGACCCTCACCGAGCTGCGCGACTCCGTCGGCGCCGCCGTCTACATCAGCCGGTACATCGACGGCGAGGTGAAGATCACCCAGTTCGCCGACGGCCCGCGCACCCCGAAGGTCAACGAGTGGGTGGACTTCCGCTCCGCCGCCCACGCCAGCGCGGTCGGCAAGTGCCTGCTCACCCAGCTCGACCTCAACGGACGCCGCGACCACCTCTCCCGGCACAAGATCGCCCGGCTGACCTCCCGGACGATCACCAACGAGAAGGTGCTCTTCTCCAAGCTGGACAGCCAGCCGCCCACCGTCCCGGTCCTCGACCTCCAGGAGTACGCCGTCGGCACCGTCTGCGCCGCGGTCCCCCTGACGGCCGGCTCCGCCGTGGGCTGCCTGGCGCTCTCCCTCCCGATCGAGCACGCGCACCGCCTGCGCTCGGCCGCCGACACGCTGAACCGGCGGGCGGCGCCGGTGGTGCTCTCGCTGGCGATCTGAGGCGGCTCGGAGCCGTGCGGAACCGGGGTCCCGAGAGGTGGTCACGAGCACCCCTCGGGACCAGGTAGTATTTTCTCTGTCAACAGGCGCCGCTAGCTCAGTTGGTTAGAGCAGCTGACTCTTAATCAGCGGGTCCGGGGTTCGAGTCCCTGGCGGCGCACAGACGGGAAGAGGCCCCTCGCGGAAGCGGGGGGCCTCTTCTGTCGTACCCGTGTACGGCGCGGGGTCCTACGACGCCGGGGCCCGGGTGCGGGCGGGCGACGGCGGCCCCTGGCGGGAGCCGCCGCGCCCGTGGCGGGACCGGACGGTCAGAGCTGGACGTCGGAGCAGGCGTAGAAGGCGTTCGCGGTGTCCGCGATCGTCCAGACCGCCAGGATCAGGTGGCGGCCCGTCTTGCCCGCGGGGATGGTCCCGGAGTGCGAGAGCGTCGACGGCGGCCGCTGGTTGTTGTAGGGGACGGTGAGGAAGGGCTGGGGGTCGAGGGCGGCGCGGGTGAGCTTCTGGCTCGGGTCCCAGCCGTTCCTGGTGATGTAGTAGCGGAAGTCCGTGGTCGCGTGGCGGGCGGTGAACTGCCAGCGGAAGGTGTGGCTCTGGCCCGCCGTGACCCTGGTCGTCGGCCAGGCGCCGCCGCGCGGGTCGTCGAGCTGCGCGAAGCGGGCGTTGCCGCCCGCGCAGATCGTCCCGTCGGCGGGGCCGCGCGTCGGGAACCCCTTGGGGCCCTCGACGGACTGCGGCTCCCACTGGATGCCGCCGCAGTTCTGGACCGTGCCGTTGGCGCAGAGCTTCTGGCGGCTGATCGGGGAGTCGGTGTACCCGTGGCTGTTCGCCGTGCCGGCGGCGAGGAGGGAGGCCGCCGTGACGCCGAGCGCCACGGCGGCCATGGCTGTTCTTGTGCGCATGCTGTCGCTCCAGGGAGAACGTGGGGGAGTTCCGTGGTGCCCATGGGCCGTGCTGCGCGCGTGAGGAAGGGACCGCTCCAGGCCCCTCTAGGTCTAGACCAAGTATCACGGTAGGGAGGGGAATCGGACATGTCCATACCAACGACAGGGTGGGCGGGGCGAGACCGGAACCGGCCTCACGCCCCCTCCCCCGGGCCCCCACGGCCCGTGTAGAACGCCACCGTCAGGTCCTTCACCAGCGACTTGCGCTCGTAGTCGTCCAGCTCGACGAGACCACGACTGGTCAGCCGGTGGACCACGTCGTCGACCGCGTCCACCACCGACGTCAGGACGCTGTCCCGGTGCTTCGCGTCGATCGCCGCGATCCGGCGGCGGCGCATCGCCTCCGCGACCTCGGGGGCGTACTCGATCCGCGTCGGCTGCGCCGAGAACACGTCCAGACCGACCGGCGCGCACTCCGCCGACAGCATCCGGGTCAGCGCCTCGCCGACCGCCTCCGCGTCCCGGAGCGTCGGCGCGTCCTCGTGGAACGCGTCCGCCGGCAGCTGCGAAAGCACCCGGGCCATCGCCGCCTCCACCTGCTCGCGCAGATAGTCCTCGTGGTCGTCGACGCCGAGCGCCGCCCGGACGGTGTCCCTGACCCGCCACACCACGAGGACGGTCACGTCGAGCGCGGTCCCCTTCGCGTCCACCGCCGGCAGCGGCTCGCTGCGCCAGTGCCGCAGGCGTACGTCCACCCGGCGGCGCAGCAGGAGCGGGTTCGCCCAGACCAGGCCGGTACGGCGGACGGTGCCGCGGTACTCGCCGAACAGGGTCAGCACCCAGGCGTACCCGACCCGGCCCCGGCCCAGACCGCCCACCGAGAAGAGCAGGGCCAGCACGCCGAGCGCCAGCAGCGCCCACTGCGCGAGGTGGATGCCGTGGTACGGACGCGGGGAGAGCCGCAGCATCCGCGCGACCGCGTCGGGCACCGCGCCCGTCCACCACACGACGGCGGCGCACCCCAGCAGCGCGAGCAGCCCGCCCGCCGCGCCGACCCAGCCCGGCAGCACCGACGCGGCCCGCTCCACCAGCTCCGGATCCGCCGTCGGCGCGGGCCGCGCGGGGACGGCCCTGGCCGCCGGCTGGACGACGGGCCTCGGGATGACGGTCCTGAGCTCGCGCCCGGTGGGCGGCGCCATGGCGACGGTGTCGGGCCCGCCGTCGTCGGCGACCGCGGCGGGCTCGGACTTGGTGCCGCCGTCCCGGAAGAGCAGGTGCACGGGGATGGACCCCGTGGTCTCCGTCCCGATCACGTTCTTACGCCGCGGCAACCGCCCCACGGCGGCGACCGGCACCGCCACCGAAGCCACCCGCTTCCCGGCGACCCGCCCGAAGTCGAGCACGTCCCGCTCCTCCTTGAACACCCCCACCGGGGTGGTGACGGAAGGCGTACGGCCGGGGGCCCCGACCGCCGGGCGCACCCCGCCCGACGGGCGGGCGGCCGACGCCGAACCGACGGGCGTACGCAGCGGGGTCGGGGCGGTAGCCGGCGTCGGGCCGGTCAGGGTGGGGGTCGGGGTCGGAGCCTTCGCGGTGCCGGGGGTCGGGGTCTGCGGCTGGTGGGTGGCGCCCGTCGTGGGGCGCGGCTCGGCCGCCCTCTCGGGCGCCGGTGTCGCGGCGGCTGCCGGGGCCGGGCGGTGCGGAGCAGCCGCCGGGGGCGGGGCCGGGCGGTGCGGAGCAGCCGCCGGGGGCGGGGCCGGGGTCTCGCCCGCGCCCGCCCCGGCGGCCCCGGGACCGCCGACGGCAGGCGCCGGACCGCGCGGCGAGCCCGCCTGGGCCGGGGCTTCACCCGCGGGGAGGCGGATCGAGGCGTCGGCTGCCGGGACGCGGGCGGGGGTGGCGACTGCCCAAGGCGCCGCCGTCGGGCGCGACTCGGCCGGCCGTGAACCGGGGGCGGTACCTGCCCCGGTGGCCCCGGAGCCTCCGGCGGCAGGCACCGAACCACCCGGCGCACCCACCGGATCCTGCGGCCGGTGCGTGACGCCCGCCGGGCGTGACTCGGCCGGCGCGTCGGCCTTCGATGGTGTCGGTGTGGCGGCTCTCGGGGGCGCCTGCGTGCCGGGCCCCGGGGGTGCCGGTGCCTTTGGCCCCGGAGAGGCCGGTGTCTCCGGGGCCCGGAGTGTCGGCGCCGCCCAGACCGGCGGCGCCGGTGTCGCCGTGGCCGGGGAAGCCGGTGCCGGGGGTGCCGGAGTCGGTGTCGTCGGGGCCGGAGGTGCCGAAGCCACCGTGGCCGGGGGTGCCAGGGCCGGGGACGCCTGCGTCGCCCGCACCGGAGCCGTCGGCGCCTCCGGCCCCGAGGCCGAAGTCGGGGTCGAGGCCGGGCCTGAAGGCGGAACCGGGGCGGGGGCCGAAGTCGGAGCTTGGGTCGAAGCCAGGGCTTGGGCCGAAGCCGGGGCCTGGACCGGCGTCGGGGCCGGGGTCTGGGTCTGGGCCTGGACCTGAGTCGGAGCCGGGGTCTGGGCCAGGCCCGACATCGGAGCCGACACCAGGCCCGACGCTGCGGCCGAGGTCTGGCCCGGGGCCGAGGCCGGGGCCGGGGCCGGGGCCGGGGCCGAGGCCGGAGCCGAGGCCGGAGCCGGGCCCAGGGCCGAGGCCGGAGCCGAGGCCGGAGCCGGAGCCGAGGCCGGAGCCGAGGCCGGGCCCGGGCTCGGGGCCGGTGGCGGCGACGGCGGTGGTGTCGGGGAGCGGCGGGGGAGGGTGCCGTCGGTGAGGCGGCGGGCGGTGCGGGCGGCGTCGCGTGAGGCTGCCGCGCCGGAGTCGTTGGGGGGTACTGCCGTCATTCGGGGTGCACCTCATGCTCTCGGGGTCATCGGAACAATCGCCGCCAGGTCTCCGGGCCCGGGTAGCCGTCGGCCGCTGCGCCGCGCCAGCCCTGTGCCCGCTGGAACGCCTCGACGTTGCGGCGGTCCGCCTCCGTCCAGCGCGGACCGGGTCCCGACAGGTAGTGCTTGCCGAAGCCCCGCTTCACCAGTTGTTTGCCCAGCTTCTCCACATATGCGTTGGATTGGCCCGTACGGAAGTAGCCACGCCCGGGGAAACCCTTCGCATCTCTGCTCGGGCCGCTCGAACCACTCGAACCGCCGATGTCCCGCCCCTCGCCCGAGACGAGGAGCCGCCAGGTGTGCGGGCCCGGCAGGCCGTCCGCCTCCTTGCCCTTCCAGCCCTGGGCGCGCTGGAACGCCTGGGTCGCCCTGCGGTCCGCCTCGCCCCACCGGGGGCCGGGCCCCTCGCCGTAGAAGCGCTTGCCGCCGCGCTCGGCCAGCATCCGGCCGAGCTTCGTCACGTGGGCGTTGTTCGCGCCGGGGCCGAAGAACGCGTCGCCGGGGTACGCGGCGTCCGCCGGCGTCGTCGCGCCGGGGCCCGCCCCGGTGCCGCCGCTGACCACGCCCCGGTAGCGGTAGGCCACGTACCGGCCGGAGTTCTCCCAGTACGCCATCGGCGTGGCCTGCTTCCGCGTGCGCGGCTTGGTCTGCTCGTACGCGATGTACGACGTGTGGGTGTAGTCCGTCCAGCCGCCGAAGATCGTCACGTGCGAGCCGCGGGTCGGGCTGGCCGGGTTGTGGAAGAGCAGGATGTCGCCGGGCTGGAGCTCGGTCCGGTCGATGCGGACGGCGAAGCGGTCGAGGCTGCCCGTCCATTCGTTGCTGCTCAGGTTCCAGGCCATGGAGATGTAGCCCGAGCAGTCCTGGCGGTACCCGTCCGACCAGTACTTCTCCATCGAGTACGGCACCTGGGCCGTGACCCATGTCTTCGCCCGGTTGATGATCTCCGTACGGGTCGTCCTGCGCAGCGACTCCGTCGAGATCTGACTGGTCGTCGGGACCGCGCCGGGGGTGGGGCCCCCGTCGGCCTGCGTGGCCGGCGGGCCGTGCAGCGGGGCGCGGCCGCCCTGCGGGGTGTCGGAGACCCCGGCCGCGTCCGCCGGAAGAGCCGGAAGAGCCGGAATCGCCGGGAGCACAGGGGCTCCCGGGAGGACGGGGGTCCCCGGGAGCGGGGTCGCGGGGGCCAGGGCGGCGGCGAGGCCGCCCGTCCCTCCCCCGCCCAGGACGGCGCCCGCCGCCGTCACCAGGACCAGGGCGCGGCGGGCGCCGTGCGCCGCCGGGTGGCCGCCCGCACGGACCGGAAGGCCCAGCGCGAGGTCGCGGCGCTGCCGGGCACAGCCCGGGCAACCACAGTCGGGCGCGGGTTCGAACTCTTCGAAGACCGGCACGCTCATGCGATCCCCTCCACACTCGTCAAGATCTTTTGGGCCTCGTTTCGGGCGCCAGTTTCTCAACTGTCTGGACAAATCGCATTTTGACGGATCAACGGCCTGATACGACCATCCGACAGGCCGAAGAAGGCCGTCGTTGGTCAGGAGCACCCCCGGACGTCAGGTAGAGTTATCTCTGTCAGCAGGCGCCGCTAGCTCAGTTGGTTAGAGCAGCTGACTCTTAATCAGCGGGTCCGGGGTTCGAGTCCCTGGCGGCGCACAGACGAAGAAGGCCCCTCGCGAAAGCGAGGGGCCTTCTTGCTGTGACCGGGCCGGCCGACTTACTCCGCCGACGTCAGGTACGCCGAGACCACCACGTTCGCCGTGTACATGCCCGCCGCCCGGTCGAAGGTGCCACCGCAGGTGATCAGGCGGAGTTCCGCCCGGGCCGGGTCGCGGGGGCCGTACACCGCACGGGCGTCGAAACCCTCGCGCGGGACGACGCGGACGTCGTCCACCGTGAAGACGGCGACGGACCCGTCCGTCCGGACGACCCGGACGGTCTCCCCGGGGCGGGCGGCGCTGAGGCCGTAGAAGACGGCCGGGCGGGTGTCGGTGTCGACGTGGCCGACGAGGAGGGCGGGTCCGGCCGCGCCGGGCGTGGCGCCGGGGCCGTACCAGCCGACGGTCTGCGCCTGCTCGTACGGCGGCGGGTCGACCGCCCCGGTGGCGTCGAGGCCCCGGGGGACGACGGGGGCGTCGATGCCGAGGGCGGGGATCCGGAGGCGGCGGGGCTCCGCCGTGCCGGGCAGCGGCGGGCGGGACGGCGGCAGGTCCACGACCGGCGGGCGGCCGACCGCCGCGATGTCACCGTGCGTCGGGGCCGAGCTGCCGCCGGGGCCCCCGGCGGTGTCGTGGCCCCAGAGCCAGAGCCCGAGGAGCAGGACCGCCCAGGCCACTCCGGTGACTGGACGGCTCGACGCGGCCACTCCTACCGCGCGCGCCGCTGGCGGGAGCTGCGGAAGGCGACCGCGACGGCGGCGACGCCGGCCATGCCGAGGCCGAGCAGGGTGTACGGGGTGCCGAGGCCGTCCTCGCTCGCCGTCTGGGCGACGCCGGGCGCGACGGGGGCCGCGAAGGCGGCGGTGCCGCCGCCGCCCGCGCGGACCGGGGCGACCGGGGTGGCCGGGGCCGCGCGGTGGGCGGGCTGCTCCTGGTGGTCCGCGGCGGGGCGGCGCGTGACGGTGAGCGCGCCGAGGCCGGGGTGGTCGTGGCCGTCGCAGGTGACGGAGATCTGGTACGTACCGTCCTCCAGGCCCGTCCGGACGGTGGCGGCGCCGGAGAGGAGCCGGCCGCCGTCGCGGCCGCCCAGCTCGGAGTCGGCGACGAACGCCGGGGACTTCGCGGTGCCGGTGGAGCCCTCGCAGCCCTGCACGCGGATGTCGACGTCGGCGCCGGGGGCGGAGGGGGTTGCGGTGACCTGGACGCCGTCGTGGGCGAGGGCGGTGCCGGCCGCGGGTGCGAGCACCAGAACCACGGCCGCCCCCGCGGCACGGAGAGCGATGGGACCTGAACGCATGGTGACCTCCTGGTACTGGCAGGGTCACCCGGTCGAGGGGTTTCCGCATCCGCAGGGGCTACGCTCCGTGAGAACGCCCCGTGAGGCCCTGTGCGGACTACACGCGGTCGACGAGGTCCGCGATCGACTTGACGATCTTCGAGGGGCGGAACGGGAAGCGGTCGATCTCCGCCTCCGTCGTCAGGCCGGTGAGGACGAGGAAGGTCTGCATGCCCGCCTCCAGACCGGCCAGGATGTCGGTGTCCATCCGGTCGCCGATCATCGCGCTGGTCTCGGAGTGGGCGCCGATCGCGTTGAGCCCGGTGCGCATCATCAGCGGGTTGGGCTTGCCCGCGAAGTACGGCTCCTTGCCGGTGGCCTTGGTGATGAGGGCGGCGACGGAGCCGGTGGCGGGCAGCGGGCCCTCCAGAGAGGGGCCGGTCTCGTCGGGGTTGGTGCAGATGAAGCGGGCGCCGTTGTTGATGAGCCGGACGGCCTTGGTCATCGCCTCGAAGGAGTACGTACGGGTCTCCCCGAGAACCACGTAATCGGGGTCGTGGTCGGTGAGGACGTAGCCGATGTCGTGCAGCGCGGTGGTGAGGCCGGCCTCGCCGATGACGTACGCGGTGCCGCCGGGGCGCTGGTCGTCGAGGAACTTCGCGGTGGCGAGCGCCGAGGTCCAGATGTTCTCCACGGGGACGTCGAGGCCCATGCGGAGGAGGCGGGCGTGCAGGTCGCGGGCGGTGTAGATCGAGTTGTTGGTGAGGACCAGGAACGGCTTCCCGGTCTCCCGCAGCTTCCTGATGAACGCGTCGGCGCCGGGGATCGGGACGCCCTCGTGGATGAGGACGCCGTCCATGTCGGTGAGCCAGGATTCGATCGGCTTGCGCTCTGCCATGGGTGCGGGACTCCTGCCGTATGCCGTACAAGACGTGCGGTGTGCTGGGGGCGACGCGACTGCGCTGTGGCGACGCCCCCAGCCTAGGTCAGGAAGTGGTCACGGTGACCCCGTCGACCGTCCAGTACCAGTTGTTGGACCCCGTGTACCGGAAGCGGAAGCTGACGTTCGACGCGCCGGCGGGGACGGGGACGGTGACCGTCTGCGGCTGGGAGAGGACGTCGGAGGTGTAGCTCTTGACGACGGTCGGGGTGCCGCCGTTGAAGGAGGCCAGGATCTGGGCGGTCTGGGAGCCCTCCTGGCGGTAGAGGGTGGTGAAGCCGAGGGTGACCCGGCTCGCGCCGGAGACCGCGTACGCCGGGGTGACCAGGGTGGAGTCGTACGTGCCCGAGAAGGACTTGTCGGCCCACTCGTCGGAGTCGGCGACGGCGAAGACGCCCCGGGCGCGGACGTTGAGCTCGCGCCACTGGTCGCGGTGGGTGCGGGACCAGAACTCGTCGGTGGCGAAGGACCAGCCGCGCCACTCGGTCACACCGCCGGTGCCCATGGCGTTGTCGATGACGGACCAGCCGCTGGGCGGGGTGTGGGTGAAGCCGAGGACGCCGGCGGGGATGCCGGCCTCGTCGACGCGGCCGGTGAGGGAGGACTGGAGGCTGTCGAAGGGGTCGGTGGTGCGGGCCTGGATCGGCTTGCCGTCGAGGCCCCAGGACGGGTCGGGGGCGATGCCGAGCTGGTGGAAGACGGTGGCGGCGACGTCGACGAGGCGGGTGTCGATCGGGCGGGCGCCGGCGGCGATGCCGGGGCCAGTGGCGAGGACGAAGGTGCGGCGCTCCTCGATGCTGGAGCCGCCGTGGCCGCCGGTGTTCACGTGGCCGTGGTCGGTGCAGACGATGACCGTCCAGCGCTCGGCGGCGTACGTGGGGCGGGCCTCGACCGCGGCGATCATCCGGCCGAGCTGGGCGTCCTGGACGGCTATGGCGTCCAGGTACTTCTGGCCGGTGCCGGAGGAGTGGGCGACGACGTCGGTGTTGCCGAGGTAGACGAAGGCGACGTCCGGGTTCTGGTCGCGCAGCACGCTCACGCTGGTGGCGGTGATCGTCTCGTCGTGGCCCACGTAGCCGTCCCGGTCGCCGTCGAGGACGAGCTTCGCGTCCGCGCCCGCGGTGACCGTGCCGTACGTGTCGAGCGGCTTCCAGTCGACGGCGGCGTAGAGGGAGAGCTGCGGCCTGACCTGGTGGAGGCGGGCCAGGAAGCCCGGGTACTGCGTGTAGTTACGGCCGGTGAAGCTGTTGTCGCGGACGCCGTGCTTGTCGGGCCAGACGCCCGTGGAGATGGTCGACCATCCGGGGCCGGAGGAGGTGGCGGCCATCGGGTTGGCGTAGAGCAGGGACAGTCCGTACGTGCCCTCGGCCATCATCCGCTTGAGGTTCGGGGCGGCGGCGGCCTCGATGCGGTCGTGGCGCAGGCCGTCCATGCCGACGACGAGGACCTTGTCGGAGCTGGTGCCGTCGGGGAGCGTCGGGGCGGCGGCCGTGGCCGTGGGGGCGGTGGCGAGGCCGGTGGCGGCGAGGGCGGTGCCGGCCGCGCCGGCGGCGAGCACGGTACGGCGGGAGATGCCGGGGATCGACATGTCGGGGTCCTCCGCGAAGGCGATGGAAGGGGGTGAGGGTACGGACCAACGCCCCTGATTCCTCAGGGGCGTTGGTCCGTACCCGTTATCTTTCCGCTATACGGCGAGGGGGTCGAGGGACGTGCGGTGAACTCTCAGCTTCCGGTTGCGGACTTCCACGCGTCGACGTAGGCGGAGAGGTTCTTGTCGATGTCGGCCCAGTCGGGTTCGAAGACCTCGACGCCCTCCATCAGCCTGGCCAGTGCGATGGCGTTGGCGTCGGTGGGCTTGACGTCCTTGCGGGCCGGGAAGCCGCCGCCGACGGCGCTGGCCTCGCGCTGGGCGCCCTCGCTCAGGAGGAAGTCGAGGAGCTTCCTGCCGTTCTCGGCGTGCGGCGCCTTGTCCACCAGGCCGGCCGCGTAGGGCAGGGCGAAGGTGGTGGGCTTGCCGCCTTCCTTGGCCGGGAACCAGATGGCGAGGTTCGGCATGGACCTGGCCTGGGCGAAGTTCATCTGCACGTCGCCGTTGGCGACGAGGAGTTCGCCCTTGTCGACCTTGGGCGCGAGCTTGGAGGTGGAGGAGGAGGGGCCGACGTTGTTGGCCTGGAGCTTCTTCAGGTACTCCATGGCGGGCGCCTGGCCGCCGAAGTCGTGCATGGCCTTGATGAGGACGGCGGTGCCGTCGCCGGCGACGCCGGGGGTGGAGTACTGGAGCCGGTTTTTGAACTTGCCGTCGAGCAGGGCCTCCCAGGTGCCGGGGGCCTCGGGCAGCTCCTTCTTGTTGTGGATGAAGCCGAAGTAGTTGTTGACGACGGAGGTCCAGGAGCCGTCGGCGGCCTTGTCGGCGCCGTCGACCTGGTCGGCGCCCTTCGGCACGTACGTCTGGAGCAGGCCCTTGGAGCCGGCCTGCTGGATGAAGGGCGGGAGGGTGACGAGCACGTCGGCCTGCGTGTTGGACTTCTCGCGGAGGGCCCGCTGGACCATCTCCCCGGAGCCGCCCTCCACGTACTTCACCTTGATGCCGGTCTCCTTCTCGAAGTCGGCGAAGACCTTGTCGTACCAGCCGTCGCCCTTCTCCCCCTTGAGGCCGTCGGCGCTGTAGACGGTGACGACCTTCTCGTCGGAGGCGGCGGAGGAGCCGCCGCAGGCGGTGAGGGAGGCGGCGAGGGCGAGGACACCGGTGACGGCGGCGACCGGCTTGGCGTACGTAAGCATGACGTCGTTCTCTCCTGGTGGTGAGGGCCTAGCGGTACGAGGCTCTGGTGCGGATGCGGGAGACGGCGAGCAGGACCAGCAGGGTCGCGGTCATGAGGACCACGGCCAGCGCCGATCCGGTGAAGAGGGACCCGCGGTCGGTGGCGGTGAAGACGAGGACCGGCAGCGGCATCCAGTCCGGCGGGTAGAGCATCATCGTGGCGCTCAACTCCCCCATGGACAGGGCGAAGCAGAGCCCGGCGGCGGCGCCCAGCGAGGGCAGCAGCAGCGGCAGCCTGACCCGGAACAGGACGTACGAGGGCCGGGCGCCGAGCCCGGCCGCCGCCTGCTCGTACATCGGGTCGAGGCGGCGGATCGCCGCCGACACCGACTGGTGGGCGAAGGCCGTGACCAGCACCGTGTGGGCGAGGATCACGATCCACCGGGTGCCGTTGAGGAGCAGCGGCGGCCGGGAGAAGGCCACCAGGACGGCGAGGCCGACCACCACCGACGGCACGGCGAGCGGCAGCACGAAGAGGCCGTCGAGGAGCCGGCGGCCCCTGCCGCGCAGGGAGGCGGCGGCGAGCGCGGCCCAGGTTCCGAGGGCGAGGGCGAGGAGGCTCGCGGCGACGGCGGTGACGAGGCTGGTCGTCAGGGCCTGGAGGGACTCGCCGCGGACGGCGGTCGCGTAGTGCTCGGCGGTCGGTCCCGAGGGGAAGGCGCCGGACCAGTGGGTGGAGAAGGAGGCGGCGACGATGACGAGGAGGGGGACGGCGAAGAGGGGGACGAAGAGGACCGCGAAGACGAGCCAGGCGGCGGCCCGGCCGGTACGGCTATGCACCAGCACGACGGCGCCTCCCTTCCGGTGGACGCCCTCGCAGGGCTCGGCGCCGGGGCGCCTCCCCCGCTTCGGGCGTCCGCGCCGGCCTCCGGCCGGCGGTGGTCAGTGTCCGGTAGACGGCGTAGAGGCCCACGGAGATCGCGACGTTGACGACGGCGACCACGCAGGCGGCGGCGTAGTCGGATTCGAGGATGGCCTTCGAGTAGACGAGCATCGGGAGGGTCGTGACGCCCTTGGCGCCGGTGAAGAGCACGATCCCGAACTCGTTGAGGCACATCACGAGGACGAGGCTGCCGCCGGCCGCGAGCGCGGGCAGCGCCTCGGGGAGGATCACCCGCCGCACGATCCGCGCGGGCCGGGCGCCGAGCGAGGACGCCACCTCCAGCTGGGCGGTGTCCAGTTGGGAGAAGGCGGCGAGCAGCGGCCGCATCACGAAGGGCGTGAAGTACGTGATCTCGGCGAGGAGCACGCCCCACGGGGTGGTGAGGAACCGGAAGGGCCCCTCGGCGGCCCCCGTGGCCCCCGTCCACAGGCCGTTGGCCATGCCGACCGTGCCGTACACGAAGAGCAGGGCGAGGGTGATGAGGAAGGACGGGAAGGAGAGGAAGACGTCGACGAACCGGGAGACCGCCTTCGCGCCGGGGAAGGGCACGAACGCCACGATCAGCGCGAGCACGAACCCGAGGACGAGGCACCCGACGGTCGCGCCGAGCGCCAGCCACACGGTGGTGACGAGCGCGTCGCGGAAGGCGGCGGAGGAGAACACCTCGGCGTAGGCGCCGGGGGCGAGGGACTCCTGGACGACGAGGCCGAGGGGGTAGAGGAAGACGAGGGCGAGGACGGCGACGGGGGGCAGGGCCCAGAGCCAGGCGGGAAGGGCGGGCACGCCCCCCGGTGCCGGGCGCCGTTCCACGAGACCGACAGCGTGCTCAGCCATCGCTCACCCCCGCGCCCAGCAGCACCGCGTCCTCGGGCGCGAAGTGCAGCGTGACCTCCGCCCCCAGCCGCGGTGTCTCCCGCAGCTCCCGTACGTCCGCCTTCACGCGGTGCCCGTCGACGTCGACGTACAGGCGGTGGGTGGCGCCCCGCCACTGGACCTCGGCGATCCGGCCGCGCAGGGCGTTGGGGCCCTCGCCGAGGCCGACGAGGTGGGGGCGTACGCAGAGGGTGGCGGCGGCACCGGGGGCCGCGCCGTCGACGGGGACCTTCAGGGCGGTGCCGGCGAAGTCGACGCCGTCGGCGGCGACCCGGACCGGCAGCAGGTTGGCGTTACCGACGAAGGAGGCGGTGAACTCGGTGCGGGGGCGCCGGTACAGCTCCTGCGGGGTGCCGCAGTCCTGGAGCCTGGCCCGGTCCATGACGGCGATCCGGTCGGCGAGGGTGAGCGCCTCGACCTGGTCGTGCGTGACGTACAGGACGGAGACGTCGGGGAGTTCGCGGTGGAGCCGGGCGAGTTCGGCGAGCATGCCGGAGCGGAGCTGGGCGTCGAGCGCGGAGAGCGGTTCGTCGAGGAGGAGGACGTCGGGGCGGATGGCGAGGGCACGGGCGATGGCCACACGCTGCTGCTGTCCGCCGGAGAGTTCGCGGGGGTGGCGCCTGGCGTAGGCGCCCATGCCGGTCATCTCCAGGGCCTCGGCGACCCGGCCGGGGATCTCGGCCCGGGGGTGCTTCCGCGCCTTGAGTCCGAAGGCCACGTTCTCGTCGACGCGCAGGTGCGGGAAGAGGGCGTACTGCTGGACGACCATGCCGATGCCCCGCTTGTACGGGGGGAGGTCGGTGACGTCCCGGTCGCCGATGTGGACGCGGCCGGCGAAGGGGCGGACGAAGCCGGCGACCGTGCGCAGGGCGGTGGTCTTGCCGGATCCTGAGGGCCCGAGGAGGGCCATGACCTCGCCGGGTTCGACGGTGAGGGTGAACGCGTCGAGGACGGTGGTGCCCCCGTAGGCGACGGAGACGCCGTCGAAGCGGATGCCGCTGGTCACGACTCGTACTCCCTTATCGCTTCCGGGAGTTCGGCGACGGAGCCGAGGACGTGGGTGGCGCCGTGTCCGGTGAGGGCGGGCGCGCGGTGGGCGCCGGTGAGGACGCCGGCGACGAGTCCGGCGCCGGCGCGGGCGCCGCTGAGCATGTCGTACGAGGTGTCGCCGGCGACCGCGATCCGGCGGACGTCGTCGACGGCTCCGGTACGGAGGAGGGCGGTGAGGACCATGTCCGGGTACGGGCGTCCGCGTCCGCCGGCGTCGGCCGGGCAGAGGGTGAGGTCGGCCAGGTCCCGCCAGCCGAGCGCGTCGAGGAGGGCGTCCTGGGTGACGCGGGCGAAGCCGGTGGTGAGGACGACGGTACGGCCCTGCTCGCGGAGGGCGGCGACGGTCTCGGCGGCTCCGGGGACGGGGGCGATCCTGCCGCCGTCGACGAGTTCGCCGTAGACCCGCTCGAAGGCGAGGTTGGCGCGGCGGGCGCGTTCCTCGTCGCCGCCGAAGAGGTGGCGGAAGACGGTGATCTTCGATTCGCCCATGGTGGCGCGGACGTGGTCGATCATCGTGGCGGGGTCCTCGCCGAGGCGTTCGGCGGCGGCGGTGAAGGCCGCTTCGACGAGGCCGTCGTCGGCGACGGTGGTGCCGGCCATGTCCAGGACGACGAGGTCCAGTTCGTTCTTCATCGCTCACCAGCCCAGTTCGTTCGCGGTCGTCTCGGCAATGGCGGGCGAGCAGGTCATGCCGCGGCCGCCGGGGCCGGTCACGAGCCAGACCCCGTCGCGTACCCGCTGGCGGTGGACGACCCGGGTGGTGTCCACGCACTGCGCGTACACGCCGGCCCAGCGGCGGCGGATCGCGGGCAGCGGGCGGCCGAGGAGGGACTCGACGACGCGGGTCAGGTGCTCGTAGGGGTCCTCGACGGTGTCGAAGGCGAAGGGGTGCTCGTACTCGTGGGTGTCGCCGATGGTCAGTCCGCCGTCGAGCCGCTGCACCATGAGCAGCTGCATCCTGTGGGCGGCGGCGGTCGGATCCTGCGCCTGGTGGGTGTTGAGCGCGTCGAGCGCCTCGGAGGCGTAGGCCGGGTAGTAGCGGAAGGAGTCGGCGTCGGCGACGGAGGTCGTCAGCGGTTCGCCGAGCGGGGCGGTCTGCATCATCTGGAGGCGGACGCGGCGGACGGGGAGCGGCCCGGCGACTTCGCGGACCAGGCCGGAGAGCCAGGCACCGGTGCACAGGACGACGGCGTCGCCGCTGTGCAGGTCGCCGTGGTCGTCGCGGACGGCGTGCTCACCGACGACCTCGCGGACCTCCCGGTTCGGGAGGAAGGTGTAGCGGCCGGTGGCGAGGAGGGCCTCGCGGAGGGCGAGTTGCGCGGTGCGCGGCTCGACGGCGGCGTCCCGCTCGCACCAGAGGGCGGCGTCGAAGGCGCCGCGCAGGGCGGGGTTCACCGCTCGTGCCTCCTCGGGGGTGAGCAGCTTGTAGCCGCGCGCGGCGGCGTCCTCGCGGGCCACGGCGGCCTCGGCGACGGCGAGTTCGAGGGCGCCGCGGACGGGGGTGAGGGAGCCGATCGCCCGGAAGCCGAGGCGGGGGACGCGGGCGCCGACGGCCTCCCACAGCTCGCGGGCGCGCAGGGCGGTGGCGAGTTCCTCGCCGCCCGCGCGGCCGCTGACCCAGATCTGGCCGAAGTTCCTCAGGGAGGCTCCGCGCGCCTCGGCCTCGCGCTCGATGTGCACGACCTCGTGGCCGCGTTCCAGTGCCTGCCAGGCGTGCATGGTGCCCACCACGCCGGCTCCTACGACGATCACCTTCATGCCGTCCACGGTCGGGGCGGTGGGTGGCGCGGGCCGGTCGGGTGGACGACGGGGCGGTGAACGGCCCGACAAGCTTGGACCAGACCCGTTATCTTCTCGTGATGCTAGGGGGTAGGCGATTCGGGATGGAAGTGGTTATTCCTGGCGTCCGAGATGGGCGGTGAAGCTGAAGCGGTCGCCTCGGTAGAGGGTGCGGACCCGTTCCAGGGGCCGGCCGTCCTCGTCGCGGGAGACGCGGTGGAGGAGCAGCATCGGCAGGGCGGGCGGGGTGCCGATGAGCAGGGCTTCGCGCGGGGTGGCGAGCACCGTCTCGATCCGCTCGTCGGCGTCGCCGAAGGAGATGCCGAGCCGGTCGCGGAGGTAGCCGTAGAAGGAGGAGTCCGGGTCGAAGTCGGTGTCCAGGCGCGGGACCCGGGCCTCGGAGACGTACGTGCTCTCCAGGCCGACCCGCTCGTCGTCGGCGAGCAGCACCCGCTCCATGTGCCAGACGGGCGCACCGGGCGCCACGCCGACCTCGGGGGCGAGCGCGTCGGGGCAGGGGAAGCGGTCGAGGGAGATGAGGCCGCGGCCGGGACGGCGGCCCTGGCGGCGGACGCCCTCGGTGTAACTGGCGAGCGAGAGGGGCTGTTCGAGCTTGGGCCCGGCGACGACCGTGCCCCGCCCCTGCCGGCGCAGCCTGCCCTCCAGGAGGAGTTCGCGCAGCGCCTGCCGGACGGTCTCGCGGGACACCTCGTACCGGACGGCGAGGTCGCGCTCGGTGGGCAGCGCGCCGCCCTCCCCCAACTCGTCGACGAGGACGGCGAGTCGCGCCTTCACGGCGTAGTACTTGGGCACCCGGCCGTGCTCCGGGACACCGGAGCGGACGGGGGCGCCGGGGGTGCTGGGGGCGCCGGGGGCGGTCGGGGCGTGGTGCTGGTTCACCCCGGGATCGTCGCAGACCCGAGTGAACGGGAGGGTGTACGGAGGGTGATCCGCAGGTTCAGGGGCGGGGGCCGCCCCCGAGGCGGCGGGCGGCGCGGGTGAGGAGGGCGCCGGCGAGGGCGAGGGCCGCGGCCCAGGGGGCCAGGGGGGTGGCGTCCTCCGGCCCGGTGTGGGCGAGTTCGGGGCGCGGGTGGGGGGCGGGGGCTTCGGGGTGCCGGTCGGCGGGGGGCCGGGGGGAGGCGTCGGGTACGGGGGTGGGGGCGGGGCGGGAAGGGTGTACGGAGGGGGTGGCGGGCGCGGCGGGCGCGGGCGGGCCGATCGTGAGGCGGTAGTCGTCGGAGCGGCCGACCCAGTCGCCGTCCCCGCCCCGGCGCTGGACGAGCGCGGCGTTGACGACGACCTCCTGGGGGACGGCGTCCGCCCGGAAGGCGAGCCGGACGGGGACGGTGACGGCCCGTCGGGCCGGGACGGCGAAGCCGCCGAAGCCGGTGAAGGCGCCGATGCTCTCGGCCTCCTCCGTCGCCTCGAAGGCGACCGGCCGCCAGCGCGCGGCCTCCGCGTCGTAGAACTCGAACCGGATCTGCTCCGGCCGCAGGGCCCGCTCCTCGTCGGTGAGGACGAGCACCGGGTGCACCTCGGTGCAGGGGCTGCCGGTGGTGTTGCGCAGCTCCAGCTCCCAGGAGCGGAACTCCCCTCCGGCGGGGTAGTCGGCGGGCCCGTCGTGGATCCGGGTGTCGAGCGGGAAGCGCGCGTCGGAGGCGCTGCCGCAGGCGGGGGCCGGGGCGGGGGCGGGTTCGGAGGCCGCCCCGGCGGGGGCGGTGGCGGGCAGGGTGAGGGACAGGGCGACGGCCACGGTGGCGAGGGCGGGAGCGCTGCGCAGGGGCCGGGGGGCGGGTGCCATGGGCGGGTGCCTTTGCTGCTCGCGGACGTACGGCTCGCCCGCGACGCTGCCACACGGGCCGGTCGGGAACGGGCGGCGACACCGGGCGGAGCCCTGACCGGCCCGGGAATCCGCCCGATCAGCGTATGGTCCGACTTTCCGATGAACGGGTTTCTGTGGGCGGGCTTGGGCGGGCTCACTCCGGTGGACCGGCGTGCGCGGGAGGGCGGGTTTACTCCGGTCGTCTGGCCTACGCGGGAGGGCGGGCTCGCTCCGGTCGACCGGCCTGCGCGGAAGAACCGGCCTGCTCCGGTCGACCGGCCTGCACGGAAGAACCGGCCTGCTCCGGCGGGCCGGGCCGCCCGGAGGGGCGAGTCTGCGCGGGGTCCTGGCCGAAGAGGGGGGCCAGGACGAGGTGGGCCGCGCCGACGGCCACCGCGTGCGGGTCGGCCGCCACCTCGACGGGGGTCGGGAGCCGGAGCCCTGCGAGCACACCGGCCACCCCGTCCGCGAAGAGCCCGGGCGCGTCCAGGACGGCCCGTCCGCCGAGCAGCACCCGGTCGATGTCGAGGAGCCGGACGAGGTTGGCCGCGCCGGTGCCGAGGATCCGCGCGGCTTCGGGCAGGTCGCCGCGCGCCACCGCCGCGAGGCACAGCGCCTCCAGGCAGCCGCGCGCCCCGCAGACGCACGGCGGCCCGTCGAGCAGGACGGTCTGGTGGCCAAGTTCGCCAGCCCCCGTCCGCTCGCCGCGCAGCGGGACGCCGCCGAGGACGAGCCCGGTGCCGAGCCCCGTACCGAGGTGGACGTAGGCGAAGGAGCGGGGTGCGCCGGGGCGGACGGCGAGGCCGAGGGCGGCGGCGTTGGTGTCCTTGTCGAGCGTGACGGGCAGCCCGAGCCGCGCCTCCAGCACGTCCCGTACCGCGTGCCCGTCCCACACCGGCGCCCCCGTCACCCGCCCCGCCACCCCGCGCGGATGGTCCAGCGGCCCGGGCATGGCCACCCCGGCGCCGAGCACACCACCCATGGTGTGCCCGGCCCCGGCCAGGAGCGCCCGTACCTCCTCCGTCAGGACCGTCAGGGCCGGTTCCGGGCCCTCGGCCAGGGTCAGGGGGTGGTGGCGGAGGGCGACGGGGGTGCCGGTGAGGTCCGCGAGGGCGAGGGTCAGGCCGTCGCGGTCGAGGTGGGCGCCGACGGCGTACGCGGCGGTGGGGACCAGGCGCAGCACCGTACGGGGCTTGCCGCCGGTCGAGGCGCGGCGGCCGGCCTCTGCGGCCAGGCCCTCGGCGCGCAGCCGGGCGGTGATCTTGCTGACGGCCTGCGGGGTGAGGCCGGTGCGCTCGGCCAGTTCGAGGCGGCTGATGCCCTCCTCGCCCGCCGTGCGCAGCAGGTCGAGCACGAGCGCCGCGTTGTGGCCGCGCAGCGCCGCGAGGTTGGCTCCGCCGCCGGGGTCCCTCCATGTCACCGTCACCGGCCCATTCTCCCCCCTGCTTGCACTTCGGCAACAGCGTTGCTTAAGTGACGTCCATGACTGTCCCCTTCCCCTCCCCCCTCCGCGTCGGCCTCGTCGGCTACGGCCTCGCGGGCTCCGTCTTCCACGCCCCGCTGATCGCCGCCTCCCCCGACCTGACGCTCGCCGCCGTCACCACCGGCAACCCCGAGCGCGCGGCGGAGGCGCGGGCCGCGCACCCGGGTGTGGAGGTGTTCGCCCGCCCGGAGGAGCTCTGGGCGGAAGGGGCCCCCGGGCTCGACCTCGTCGTCGTCGCGTCCCCCAACAAGACCCACGTCCCGATCGCCGACGCCGCCCTGCGGGCCGGGCTGCCGGTCGTCGTCGACAAGCCGCTCGCCGCGACCGCCGCCGAGGCGCGCGGCCTCGCGGAGCTCGCCGAGGAGCGGGGGCTGCTGCTCTCCGTCTTCCAGAACCGGCGCTGGGACAGCGACTTCCTCACCCTCCGCCGCCTCCTCGACGAGGGCGAGCTCGGCGAGGTCCAGCGCTTCGAGTCGCGCTTCGAGCGGTGGCGGCCGCGCCCCAAGGGCGGCTGGCGCGAGTCCGGCGCCCCGGAGGAGATCGGCGGGCTCCTCTACGACCTCGGCAGCCACGTCGTCGACCAGGCGCTGGTCCTCTTCGGCCCCGCCGTCTCCGTCTACGCCGAGTCGGACGTCCGCCGCCCCCGCGCGGAGGCCGACGACGACACCTTCCTCGCGCTCACGCACGCGAACGGCGTCCGCTCCCACCTGTACGTGAGCGCCACCGCCGCCCAGCTCGGCCCCCGCTTCCGGGTGCTCGGCCAGCGCGCCGGCTTCGTGACGTACGGCCTCGACCCGCAGGAGACGGCGCTGCGCGAGGGGCTGCGGCCGGGCGGCGACACGCCCTGGGGCGTGGAGCCGGAGGCGCTGTGGGGCCGGATCGGCGCCGGGGAGTCCCCGCTGACCGGCGGCGGGACGCCGGTCCCGTCGGTCCCGGGGAACTACCCGGCGTACTACGCGGCCGTCGCCGCCGCCCTGCGCGGCACCGGCCCGAACCCGGTCACCGCGCACGAGGCGGCCGCCGCCCTGGACGTCCTGGAGGCGGCGAGGCGCTCGGCCCGCGAGGGCGTCACGGTCAGGCTGCCCCGTCCTGCCGACGGCGCCGACGGCTGACGGCGACGAGGACACCGCCGCCGAGGGCGAGCCCGGCCGCCGTCACGCCCATGACGACCTTGCCGGTGCCGGCACCGGTCTCGGGGAGCTGCCCGCCGCCGTGGGGGCCGTGGTGGCCGCCTTTGCCGTCGTCGCCGTAACCGCCGCCGGTGTCGTCGCCGTAGCCGCCCGTGTCGTCACCGTAGCCGCCGTCGGTCGTACCGCCGTCGGCGGATTCGGTCGGGCTGGGGGTGGGCTCGGTGGGCGTCGGTTCGGTGGGGGTGGGCTCGGTCGGGGTGGGCTCGGTCGGCGTCGGCTCCGTCGGGGTCGGCTCGGTCGGCGTCGGCTCCGTCGGGGTGGGCTCGGTCGGCGTCGGCTCCGTCGGGGTCGGCTCGGTCGGCGTCGGCTCCGTCGGCGTCGGCTCCGTCGGCGTCGGCTCCGTCGGCGTCGGCTCCGTCGGCGTCGGCTCCGTCGGAGTCGGCTCCGTCGGAGTCGGCTCGGTCGGCGTCGGCTCCGTCGGCGTCGGGCTGGTCTCGTCGCAGGACGGCAGGTCGCCGTCGAACGGGTAGTTGTGGATCTCCTGGCCGCCGCCCCCGCTCGGCTCGGACGCGTGGGTCAGGTTGCCGGTGGTGAAGAAGCGGCCGTTCATGCCGGGCATGGTGATGGTCGCGGTGCTGGCCTGGTTGCCGACGAGGACGCTGCCCGCGAACTGCGCGGTGCCCTCGAACTTCACCCGGGTCGCGTCGGGGAAGTTCCACAGCAGCCGGTCGCGCAGCCCCGGCAGACCGTCGATGTAGCTGTCGACGGTCCGCTCGGCACCGCGGAGGTTGACGAGGACGGTCGCGCCCGCGGGGATGTTCTCGAAGCGGATGCCCTGCTGCCCGCCGCTCGCCGACTCCAGGTCGAAGTCGACGTCGAAGACCTGGAGCGCGGAGGTGCCGTCGCCGGTGAAAAGGGTCTCGTAGTCGTTGTTGACGGCGGTTCCGGTCGGGGTGCGGGGGGTGGTGCCGCCCTCCGGGTACGCGTAGCAGCGGCTGGCGGCGGTGAGCTGGTCGCGCAGCGCGGTGTACGGGGCGACCGCGTCGGCCTCCTGCACGGCGTCCGGGACCACGGTGCCGGTGGCGGTGCCCGCGTACACCGTCCTGCCGGTGACCGTGCCCTCCTCGGTGAGGAGGCGCTGCCCGGTGGCGACGGTGATGTTCCCGCCGACGCTGAGGAAGTCGGTGCCGTTGTCGGGCACGACGCGCGAACCGACCCCGGCGACGCCCACGTTGTAGACGGCGGAGGCGCCCTCGCGCTTGTTCTGGTCGAAGCCGCCGAGGACGACGACCTTGCCCTCGGCCTCGGCGGCGGCCTCGCGGACGAGGAAGTCGCCGCCGACGAAGACGTTGACGGCGTTGTCCCGCCACAGGACGGTGCCGTTGTTGATGTCGGGGTACTCGGGCGGGCACGTACCGGGTTCGCAGGGGCCGAGCCCACCGGGCAGCGGGTCGGCGACGCCGCTGGTGACGGCGAGGCCGCCGACGAGGGCGCCGGCGGCGAGGACCGCCGTCGCGGCGGACAGGGCGAGACGGGATCTGCGGCGGTGAGCGGTCTGTGCGCTCTTCACGGATTCCATATGCCGCAATATGCATAAAAAAGCATGAAAATGGTGGCACCCCACGCGGGGTGCCACCAGATTTGCTCCACGCCCGGCCCACCGGCCCCGGTCAGGCGCTTTTCAGCTCCTGCCGCTGGCGTCCCAGGCCCTCGATCTCCAGCTCGACGACGTCGCCGGGGCGGAGGTACGGCTTGGGCTCCGGCTGCCCCATGGCGACGCCGGCGGGCGTGCCGGTGTTGATGACGTCGCCGGGGTAGAGGGTCATGAACCGGCTCACGTACCGCACGACCTCGGCGACCGGGAAGATCTGGTCGGAGGTGTGGCCCTCCTGCTTCAGCTCGCCGTTGACCCACAGGCGCAGGGTGAGGTCCTGCGGGTCGGGCACCTCGTCGGCGGTCACCAGCCAGGGCCCGAGCGGGTTGAAGGTCTCGCAGTTCTTGCCCTTGTCCCAGGTGCCGCCGCGCTCGATCTGGAACTCGCGCTCCGAGACGTCGTGCGCGAGCGCGTACCCGGCGACGTGCGCCAGGGCCTCCTCGTCGGTCTCCAGGTAGCGGGCGGTCCGGCCGATGACGATCGCCAGCTCGACCTCCCAGTCCGTCTTCACCGAGCCGCGCGGCACGAGCACGGTGTCGTCGGGGCCGACGACGGTGTCGGCGGCCTTGAGGAAGACGACCGGCTCGGCCGGGGTGGCCTGCCCGGTCTCGGCGGCGTGGCCGTGGTAGTTCAGCCCGATGCACACGACCTTGCCGATCCGGCCGACCGGCGGCCCGACGCGCAGCCCGGTGGCGTCGCCGGTACCGCCGTACGCGGGAAGCACGCCGGCCTCCGCGGCGGCGCGGATCCGGTCGAGCGCGGCGGTGTCGGCGAGCAGGCCGCCGTCGATGTCGTCGGTGAAGGAGGACAGGTCACGGAGGGTCCCGCCCCCGTCGAGGAGGGCGGGACGCTCGGCGCCCGGCGGGCCGACGCGCAGCAGCTTCATGGTCTTCTCCCTGTGGTCGAGGTGGGCCCCGGGGAGGCCCTTCGGTGCCCCGGCCGATGGAGTGCGGCCATCGGAGGATTGGTCGGATCCTCCAAGACTCCGGTTCAGCCCGCAAGACCCCGTTCAGCCTGCGGACCCTTACGCGTGAGTAGGGAGCGCTCGACGACGGCCCAGGTGGTGCTGGTGACGAGGTAGAGCCCGACGGCGAGCGGGACGAAGGCGACGGTCACGACGGTGCCGAAGGAGAGCAGCGGCAGCACCTTGGCGAGCGCCTGCGGGGTGGGGGCCTGCGGCCCGTCGGCGAGCTGCCGCCGGGTCCGCCGGTACTGGTACGCGGCGACGGCGGCGGTCAGCGCGAAGAGCGCCAGGTACACGAGACCGGCCGCCCCGAAGGGCCCGCCGTGGCCGAGGGTGTCGGCCCAGCGTGCGTCCAGCGGGGCGGCGAGGAGGCTGTGCCCGGCCATCCGGTCGCCGGAGGAGAAGAGGGAGTACAGGAGGAGGAACGCGGGCACCTGGAGCAGCCCCGGCAGGATCCCGGCGAGCGGCGAGACCTTCTCCTCCGCGTGCAGCTCCAGGACCGCCCGCTGGAGCCGCTCCGGCCGGTGCTTGTGCTTCTCGCGCAGCGCCGCGACCTGCGGCGCGAGCCGCACCCGGGCCTCCTGCCCCCGGACGGCGGCGCGGGAGAGGGGGTGGACGGCGAGCCGGACGAGGGCGGTGAAGAGGACGACGGCGGCGGCGGTCGAGGCCCCGGCGAAGAGCGGCTGGAGGAGCGCGGCGAGCTGCTCGACGAGCACGGAGAAGGCGTCGAGGAAGGGGGAAGGGAAGACGGAGAAGGACAGGGACGTGGACGTGGACGTGGACGTGGACGCGGCAAGAGACAGGGACAGGGGCAGGGACAAGGGAACCCTCCGGGGTTCGTCGTGCCGGGGATGGTGTGACTCGGCATGACGGACCGCGCGAAGGCGCCTCTCCAAGGAGGCAGGAGAACGCCTACGCGGCCGCCGGGAGGGGACGGCCGGGCGCCCGGGGCCGGCGGCGGCCGGCGGCGTCGGGGTCGCACTGCGGGAGGAAGGCCGTACGGCGGGCCCGGTCCCGTAGCGCGGTGCGTATGAGGGCGGGCGGCGCGCTCGGAGCCGTACGGGCGCCGATGAGGGCACAGACGGCGGCGGAGACGGCGACGGCGACGGCCGCGCCGAGGGACCCGTCCGAGAGGAGCAGCCCGGCGAACGACACCGCGAAGGCGAAGAACACGGCCAGAAGGGCGACGAGGGGCGCGACTCGGCGCAGGACCAGACTCCCGCTCATCGCACCCCCCGTTCCCCGAACTTCACTGTCCAGGAGGTAGGACGAAGCGGAGTACGAGAGAGTTCCCGGCTCTACGAGGTCGCCGCCGGGTCCAGCGGGACGAGGAGCCGGCGGGGCTGGAGGAGCGCGCGGCCGACGGGGTCGGCGGGGTCGGGGTCGAGCCCGGCGCCGGGCCGCATCTCGATGTCGGCGGGGGCGACGGGGACGCGGCAGGCGGGGCAGTCGCCGTGCGGGCCGAGTTCGGTGCCGCAGTCGGCGTGGTGGAAGTGACGCATGGGGAGGGTGCCGGGGATCTCGCCCCTCCCCCAGGTGCCGAGGGCGCGCAGCACGGGCCAGAGGGCGATGCCGCGGTCGGTGAGGACGTACTCGTCGCGCGGCGGGGAGTCCTGGTAGCGGCGCCGGTCGAGGACGCCGGCGTCGACGAGGGCCTGGAGGCGGGCGGCGAGGACGGCGCGGGGGGCGCCGAGGTGGGCGAGGAAGTCGCTGTAGCGGCGGACGCCGTAGAAGGCGTCGCGCACGACGAGGAGGGTCCAGCGCTCGCCGACGATTTCGAGGGCGCGGGCGACGGAGCACTGCTGCTGGGCGTAGTCCTTGCCGAGGGCCATGCCCCTCAGCGTACCGAAAAGGGGGTTCATTGAACGAACCAAGGGGGGGTAAGGTCCGGGTTCAATGACTGAACCGACAAGCGATCGGACATCGGACGGAGACCCCGTGCGCACAGCCCCGCCCCGCCCCCGGAACGCCATCCCCCTCCACACCCCCGGCCCGGCCACCCTCGCCGTGACGGCCGCCGCCACCGCCCTCGCCCTGATGAACTACACGGCGCCGATGGTGACCCTCCCGGCGATGGCCGACGCCTTCGGCACCCCGCCCTCGGCGCAGGCGTGGCTGTTCAACGGCACCCCGCTCGGCCTCGCCGCGCTGCTCCTGGTGGCGGGCGCGCTGGCCGACGCGCACGGCCGGCGCCGGGTCTTCCTCCTCGGCACGCTGGCGCTGGGCGTGACGACGGCGCTCGGCGCGTTCGCGGGGACGACGGCGCTGTTCACGGCGGCGCGGATCGCGCAGGGCGCGGCGAGCGCGGCGGTCCTCGCCGGCAGCCTGGGCCTGCTGGCCGTCGCGTACCCCTCGGGCCGGGACCGGATCCGGGCCACCGGCCTCTGGGGCGCCTCGGTGAGCGGCGGGATCGCCCTGGGCCCGCTCCTCGCGGGCGCGCTCAGCCCGGCGGACTGGCGGCTCGCGTACGCGACGCTGGGCGCGGCGGCCCTGCTGACGGCGGCGGTGGGGACCCGCACCCTCGCACCTCCGGCCCGGCGACCGGCGGGCGGCCGCCCGGACCTGGCGGGCGCGGCGACCCTGACCCTGGCGCTGGCCGCGCTCCTCACGGCCCTGACGCTGGGCCGGGACGGCTGGCTGCGCCCGGTGATCGGCCTCCTGCTCCTGGCGTCGGCGGCGCTCACGGCCCTGTTCGTCGTGGTGGAGCGGGAGGCGGGCAGGCGGGGCGGGAACCCGATGATCGACCTGGGACTGCTACGGAAGCCGGCGTTCCGGGTGGCGACGGCGGGGGCGCTGTTCACGGGCCTGGCGGTGATCGGCCTGTTCAGCATCGTCCCGGCCCTGCTCCAGCGCGGAACGGGCATGTCGCCCCTGGCGGCGGCCTGGCTCTCCGTCGTCTGGTCGGGCACGGCGTTCACGGCGGCGCTCCAGGCCCGCAGGCTGGCGCCCCACCTCTCGGCCCCGCACCAACTGGCCCTGGGCTTCGCCCTCTCGGCAGCGGGCGTACTCGCTCTCCTCGGCACCCTCGACTCCCCCGCCCTCCCGTGGGGGCGCCTGATCACCGGCCTGGTGGTGTCGGGCGCGGGCAGCGGCCTGCTGAACGCGGCGCTGCCCCGGCTCGCCGTCGACTCCGTACCGCCGGAGCGGGCGGCGATGGGCTCCGGCGCGAACAACACGGCCCGCTACATCGGTTCGGCGGCCGGCGTGGCCCTGATGCTCGCCCTGTCGGCGACGGGCCCGGACACGGCCCTGCTGACCGGCGCGGCCCTGGCCTTGGCGGGCACGGTCCTCACCGCCGCAGGGTCGCCCAGACGATGAGCCGGTAGCGGGAGCTGAACTCGGGCGTGCAGGTGGTGAGGGTGAGGTAGGACCCGGCCGTGGAGTACCCGTACGAGGGCTTGACGATCGACCGGGGCACGGGCTGGATGACCCCGGTGTCGCGCGGCGAGGTCACCGGCAGGATCTGGTCGACCCGGTAGGTGTACGTCCCCTCCCGCGTCCGCAGCGTGATCTCGTCCCCCTCGCGGAGCCGGTCGACGTACCGGAACGGCTCCCCGTGCGTGTTCCGGTGCCCGGCGAGCGCCACGTTCCCGACCCGTCCCGGCGCGGCGGTGCCGGGGTAGTGCCCCACGTACCCCTTGTCGAGCACGTCGCGCTTGGAGATCCCCCGGGCAACGGGCACGGTGAGCCCGATGCGGGGGATACGGAGCACGGCGAAGGTGTCGCCGGAGGGGGCGGGGGTGGCGGAGGGCTCCACCACGGGAGCGCGGGAAGTCCCGGAAGAAGAGGGCGCGGAAGGAGGCGCGGAAGAAGGCGCCGCGGGAGGCACGGCGGGAGGCGAGGAAGAAGGCACGGCAGGAGACACGACGGGAGGCACGGGCGAAAGCTCAGGGGGAGAGATGTCCCACTCCCGCTCCAGCACACGCACCCGCTCACCGGCCTCGGCAAGGGCCTGCTGATTGGTCCACCACAGCTGGTGGACGACAAGCAGCAGGACGAGAACACCGCAGGTGACGACGGCCTCGGCGGCGAACCGGAGCACACGCACGACCCCACGGCGCCCCGACCGCCCCTGAACGACGACCGGCACCCTCTCGCGTCCCCCGCGTCCCCTGCCCCGCACGCCCGGCACGATAAGCGCTGCCGCGCCAACTCTCCAGGGCCGTACAGCAGTACGGTGAAGGGCATGCGCCACGACACGCCTGCCGCCCACACCGCCGAAGCCGAGCGTCTCCTGCGCACCGCCGCGCAGTACCCAGGAGACCGCGAACCGCTGCTGCTCCAGGCCGCGGCCCACCTGGAACTGGCCGACGACCGCCCCAGGGCGACAAGGCTCTACGACGACCTGCTCTCCGGCACCCCGGCCGCCCCGCACCTGATCCGCGCGCTCAAGGCGTCGAACCTGTGGGAGTACGGGCACGAGGCCGAGGCCAGGGCCATCATCGACGGCGTCCGCCGCTCACGCCCGGCGGACGCGACCCCGTGGGAGATCGCGGCGGAGACGCTGGAGGCCCACGACGAACTGGAAGCGGCGGAACAAACCCTCACGGAAGCGGCCACCCTCCTGGCAACAGGAGCGGAAACGGACCTCCCCCACCCCACCCGCTCCCTCCTCGCCACCCGCCACCGCATCCGCCGCATGCTGGCCCTGGCCCACGACGAGTGGGACACCCTGGCGGACCGCCTCCACCCCGGCACGATCCCCCTGGACGAACTCCACGACCCGAAACGCCTCTGGTCCCTGGGCTCCTCGGACCCCGCCGAACTCCAGGCCGAGATCGCCCGCCTCCGCTCCGAACTGGGCACCTACCGCACAGCCCTCTCCCGCCCCTTCCCGGTGGCGGTCCTCCACTGGCCGGAACGAGAACTCACGGAACTCCTGACGACGTACCCGGAACTGGAAACGGAATACCCCACCTACCAGGCCCACCTGACAGACATCGAGGCCTCCCTCCGCGAACTGTCCGCGGCCGGCACCCCCAACCTAGGCATCGTCCGCGCCACCGTCCCCTCCTACGAAGCCTTCGCCGCCTCCGAGTCCTCCACCCCCGCCAACCCCGCCCTCCTCCCCCAATACGCCACCACCCTCGCCGCCCGCGCCCGCGCCACCCCTTGGCCTCCGCTCCGCACGGAGGGGTGCTGGTGCGGCTCGGAGCTGACGTATGGGGAGTGCCACGGGGTGGAGTAGGCATGAGAATCTCGCTACCCGAGACGTACATGATGAGGACGGAAACCTGAAATGGCGCGGCTTGTCCTGCAGGGGCCAGGTGCCCGCTGCGCGAACACGGACGCTGGCAAGCACATCCTGCTGCATCCTGAGCAGGACCTAGAGGCGCAGGCAGTCTTCAGGTGGCTTAAAGGCCGCCCTCTTGCAGACATCTACACAGAATCCATCAGGAACTCGATCGACTATGTTCTTGACGGCGGCAGGACGGGGCGGTTCTACCTGCTTTCACCCGAAGTTCACCCCGGCGAACGGGCATCCGTAGGGGCGAAGCTGGAATACGAGATCCTTCGGAATCTCTCACTTCCGAAAACCAAACCCCTCGACACAGAGATATCTGGCATCCCGGTCGACATCAAGGCGACAGTCGGCAGCAACTGGGCGGTCCCCTCAGAAGCCCATTGCCAGCTCTGCCTGTGTACTCAGATCCAGCTCAAGAAGAACCGGCACCGGACCTGGCTCGTGCGAGCCCATCGCTCATGGCTTTATCGCGGCAAGGGCAACAAGGACGGCAAGCGAGGCCTCGCCGCACACGCACGTGAGCACTGGAGCGTGCCCTTGTACGATTGGACCCCCCTGCCGGTAAATCCGCTCCGGTACCTCCCGGAGGATGTAGCCCGGCAGGTCCTCGCCGAGCAGCCTGGCCAGGTTGAACGGCTGCTGATCATGTTCCGCGCGCTCGAGGGGCATGTCATACCGCGCAGCACCCTCCTCACGGTGGCCCGCAGCCACGACCCGATGCGCAGAGCAAGGGAAGTGAAGAGAGCCGCGGCTCGCGAAGGGCTGACACTGCTCTGCGGCCGGGACGCTGGGGCAGCTCGTGGTATCTCGTTGCAAGCTGGAGAGTGGATAGCGGTGCGGGACGGCAGTTCGGAATCGGTTTCTCCGCCACGCCCTGAGAACGGGCAGCCGCAGGGGGTACCCGGGAGTGAGAGTGACTAAGAGCATGGAATGGACGCCGCCGAGAGGGTCTTGGGCCTCGTCAGCGGCCCGGCGCAGGAACATGCAGGCCATTCGCAGCCGCGACACCAAGCCGGAGCAGGCCATCCGCCGCCTCGTCCACGCCCAGGGCCTCCGGTATCGCGTGGCAGCCAAACCGCTGCCCGGCCTTCGCCGGACAGCAGACATGGTGTTCCGCCCAGCCAAAGTGGCTGTCTTTATCGACGGCTGCTACTGGCATGGTTGCCCCGAGCACTACGTTCCGCCCAAGACCAACCCCGGCTACTGGTCGAAAAAGGTTGAGGGCAACGTGGTCCGCGACCGGGACACGGACCAACGTCTCGCCGAGGCAGGATGGGTCGTACTGCGTTTCTGGGAGCATGCAGCACCAGAAGAATGCGCTGCTCAGATCGCCGAGATCGTCAGCAGGCGGCGCAGCCGGATTAGACGAGAGAGTTCTGCGCCTGCTCCCAGGTAAGGCCGTCAGGTTCCAGGTCATCAGCGGAAAAATCAAGAACGGCGCCTTGGCGCTTCAGCGCTTCCTTGATTGATCTCCCCACCGCCTCGGCCACCGGAGGAGGGAAAGCATTGCCAACTTGACGGTATCGAGCCGTCTTGCGGCCTGCGAACTCCCAGTCCACCTTCGGGGGAAATCCCTGGATGATAGCGGCTTGCTCTACGGTGAGCATCGGCCAGATCCCCGCCTTGGGACTTCCGAGATCACGCTCTGGGTTCACCTCGTGCTCATCATTAGCCACACCCATGCCGTTCACGCCGAGCGCAGCCCACGCCCTCTTGGCTCGCGTGGGGCCGAGATCTGCGCCGCCATGCTTTTTAGATCCCCCCACCAGGGTGGGTGCCACAGTCCCCTTGGCCGCTTCCTTCAGCCACTCATCGAAGTCATCAGGCCGACCGGCCTCGACGAAGCGCCTCTTCATCGAATCAGCCAAGGCACTCGCCACCGTGACTTCCTTCTTCTGTGGCTGAGGCCACTGAAATCCTCGGTAATGATCCTTATGGATCGCCACAAGGATAGCCCTTGGCCTGAGCTGCGGAACGCCGTAATCTGCCGCTTCCAGAAGCCGCCACCCGCAGACAACGTAACCCTGTCCCCGCAGCCGCCCCTTGATCCACTCACGATACTCGTAGAACTTCTCGCGCGGCTTGACCAGTCCAGCAACGTTCTCAATCATCACCGCCCGCGGCTTGAGCTCCTCAACGAGGTCAAGCATCGCGGGAAAGAGATCCCGCTCGTCATCCCGGCCAAGCTGCTTGCCCGCCACTGAAAAGGGCGGGCACGGAACCCCGCCTGCTAGAAGGTCAAGATCTCCTTCGCGAATATCGCGTCCCAGCCTCGCTTTAAACTTGTGAAGATGCCGAGCAGGTTCAAATTTCGTCACGTCCATCTCAAGGACATCGCAAAGAGCCGCAGCCTCAGCCCCCCACCGCTTCTTCTTGATCACGTTGAGCTCCAGCGTCCCTGCTGCGTGAGGGTCGATCTCGACGAGAGCGAGGTGCTGGAATCCGGCCCGGTGAAGCCCGACGGCCTGTCCCCCCGCTCCGGCGCAGATCTCAATCGACGTCAGCGGCTTGCCGCTGGAAGTCATCGAAGCCTCCTGATGTGACTGACTGCAGACACGCAAGTGTCGCATCCGCCAGTGACAGGCCCTGACGTAGCGGCATTCTTCCAGAACGCTCTGAGCCAGTCTTCCGATCCGAAACCCTGCCCGCCCCTCCCCGGGGGGCAGTCAGGGCGGCCGGACTTGCCGCTGTACAGCCGCCATCCTCCTGTGCGCGTGGCCGACCTGTAACGCTCAGTACGGTGACTCTCCCCACAGACTCCCGCCGCCCGGCCGGCCAGCCAGTCAGCCCAAGGCAGGCACGCCCATGTGGCTCAGCAGAGCTGCCATGTCGCTGGGCGCCAGCCCTGCGGCTACCGCTGGTTCCTCTTCGAGATCCGCGAGTCTCTGGACCGAAGGATCATCAAGGATCCGTCCCATGAAGTCCAGCTTCTTCTCAAGCCGCGTCATCACCACCTCATCGACGGTGTTCCGGGCCACAAGAACAGTCGCGTTCGTCTCAGTCCCTGGAGACAGCCCCAAGCGGTGGATCCTGTCCATGCTCTGCAGAAACCGTCCCGCCATGAAATCCCGGTCCACATAAACAGCGTCGTGACACACCTGGTGCAGACTGATTCCCTCACCCAGCGTCGCCGGGTTGGAGATCAAGACCATGCAGTCCGGATCCTCGCGGAACCGGCGCAGCTGTTCCTCCCGGTCAGGCGTCCCGCCGTACACGACGGCAGGGCCGAACTTGGCCAGGAGCTTTTCCAGTGTCGCAAGGCTTCTGACGAAGGTCGTCCAAACGAGGGTCTTGCGTCCCCTCTCTGCGTTCTGAGCCACGATGAGCGCCGCCTCCTGGTATTTCGGCGACATCTCGTGGGCGGGAAGGTTCTGCATCAGGGAGTAGAGCGAACTTCCGGCAGGAACTTCGAGCGGAGGAAGCTGATAGGCGAGGGGGTCATACCGGTGTGCCCCTTCCACCAGAAGCGCAGGACAGACTGCCGCCATCAGCAGACGCAGGGCGGTCTTGCCCATAGCGCTCAGGTCATCACGGGCCGCCCCGCTCGCTTCGCCTCCCACGATGGCGGTGTAGATCTCCTCATGCAGCGGAGGCATGTCCACGTAACGCATCTGCAGCGACATGGGAGGGAGCCCCAGCTCCTGCTTCGTGGTCCGGGTGAACAGGGGCCTCAGCACCGTGCTCGCGTGAGCCAGATCACCGCCGGCAACAGCCTGCGTCACCGTCCGCTGGCCGTGCCCTGGCCAGACGAAACCGAGCAGGTTCTCCAAGTCCTTGGCTCCGTTGGGGGCCGGGGTGCCAGTCAGGATCAGTCTGCGGCGGGCAAGCGGGCCGAGCGCCATGCATGCGGCCCCGTACGTCCCCCGTGCTCCCAGCTTCATGCGGTGGGCCTCATCAAGGATGATCATCGACGGCTCGGCCTTCAGCCACGCGGCCAGCGACGTGAGTGCTCCGTCCAGGCGCTCATAGTTGACGATCAGCACCTCCGCCCACTGGTCATAGGACTTGCCGAGAATGTCCGAGTGCAGGCGGTGGCGGAAGCAAACCGCACTCTCGTACTGCCACGACTCGTAAGCCGATTTAGGGCAGACGATCAGCAGCCGATTGACCAGCCCTCTGGCCTTCTGGCTGGCATAGACAGCCAGCCCCACACGCGTCTTCCCCGCGCCAGGGACGCTGAAGTTGGCGCCATGCTGAAGGGAAAGCAGCTTAGCGATATCACGCCGCTGAAAGTCACTGAGGTCTGCCTTCCACTCCTCCCCCAGGAGGAACATGACGTCCTCAGGGGAGATCTCACCTGATGCATCAGGGGCGTCCAGCCTCTGCTTTACCGTCTCAGCGTCCTGCAGAACACCGATGACTAGTTCCTGCAGCTCCGGAGCCCACTGAACCCCTGTCGGGTCGGGCCAGGAGGAAAGGGCCCCCAGCCCCCCCAGCAGGTCGTTGAGATCGACGGCGGCGGACAAGGGGCCAAGCTGGCCGCCCGAACGGAAGCGGGCAACCAGCTGGACGAGTTCTTCACGGTACTCATGTGAAGTACGGAGAACGGCCTTCGTGCGGGTCTCGTCGAAGTCGAGGTGAAGCGATGCGCCCGCAGTGCCGCCGCTCATCCCGAAGTCTCCAGCGCCACAGCCTCGATCAGCCAGGCGACACCGTCGCCTGGTGTCGTCGTTCCCCTCGCCGCCTGCTGGGCAAGCTTGCGAAGACTCTCGCGCAGCTTGATCACTGCTTCATCGAGCGCTTCCTCGTCGAGGCTCCTCGACGCGCGAGCCTGCACGAGCTCCACGACGCTCTGGTCGATGTCAGCGCAGGCGTCCGCGATCCGCGCCGGCGCCATCTGCTTGCGCTTCTTCAGCCTGGCGTCGCGGCCCGCCGTGTCAATCGCCTTGTCAAAAGCCTCCCGTGCTTCCCGGACGACCTCCTGCGCCTGCTTCCTCTCCTGGTCGGAGGCTGCAGCACCTGGAGCAACAACGATCGCCTTGGCCCGCAACACCTTGTCGTTCAGGGCCCGCGCCGCGGACACTGCAGAAGAACTCCCCGGAAGCGTCACTCCACCGAGACCTGGCACGACCACCGCTGCCTGCTCGCCCGCCGGCCCGGCGAACCCAACTGGCATCACCCGCGACAGGTACCGGTCACGGAAGCTCTCATCGATGTGCCGCACGTCCGTCTTCGCAAAGCCCATGACAATGGCCGCCATGCGGAGTTCCTTCAGCACGTCCGCCCGGTCGGGGTCAACGCTCGCAAGCTTCTCGTAAGCCCGGTGAAGTTCCTTGAGCTTTTCCTGGTGGTCCTCGAAGTCGACAAGACGCAGGCCTGCTCCGCCGCTGCTCGCGCTGCGCTTGATCTGCTCTCGGATCGTGCCGAGAATCCACCGCTCCTGGTGGTAGGTACTGGTCCTGACACGGAAGTCCTTTGCGATGGCGTCAGGAGTCCGGCCGAGGCCGGCCTGCTCTTCCATCGCGAGCAGACGGTTGATGTACGAATAGTCCCGCCGGTGGTCGCGCCGCAGCTGGAGCGCCAGCTCCACCGCATTAATGTCCTCCCATGTAAAGGACTCCGGCAGCACCCCCACCCGCATCGTCTGCCGACCGAGCTCGCGAAGAGCCGCCGCACGCGTATTGCCGTTGACGAGAATCCCGTTAAAGGTGATCAGACCGGGATCGTTCTGACCAAACTGCTCGAGACTCTCCTTCAGCTTGTCAAAGTCCGCGTCTCTGCGGTTGGGATCTGCCGGATCAGCCTTGAGAAGAAACTGCAGGTACTCCTGGCTCGGCCCTGCCCACGGGTCCGCGGCCAAGGCCTTGTCCTTCACTGGGTCATGGCTGCGCTGAGCCCTGATCCGATGGGTTCCCGGATTGTAGAAGACCGAGCTGATGGAGCACTCGATCACCTCGCAGTGCAACGCCTGGCCGTTCCAGTCCACGGTCACCGTCTCGCGGGTCCCGCCGGCACTCTTCACATCCTCAAGCCGTTTCCGGACCGTCTCACTGAACTCGACAGCGTTCGGTGGAAGCGGAAATTCCTGCATCATCTGCATGCTGCGTCCCCTCGTCTGCTAGCTGTCCATGCCGAGTACAGCGTCCCTCACCGTCTTGCGAGACTCCTCGGGCAGGGTCCGGTACTCGCCCCAGATGCGCTCGAGAGGGCTGGGATCTCGGCGGTCGGCGTCCAGCCAACCGATGAATACGGCCCGCTCCAGCTTGCTGAGGTGTCCGAGGCCTTCGAGCAGACGGGGCAGATCGGCCTGACGCTGGCGTCCGCCCACACGACACCTGTTGCACTCAGTGACGAGCTGCGTCGTCACCGTGCCGTTGGGCTGTACGACCTGCCGCCGCGCGACATCCAGCTGGGCGTCCTGGCCACCATCCATGAAGGCCTCTCCCGCACCGATGCCACAGGAACGGCACAGGAAACTGTCCGCCATGAGGACCTTGGTCCTCTGAGCCGCGGTCAGCCCCCCCTTTTCCTTCGGGGACTTCGACTGGCCGGGCAGCCACACATCGGTCCCCTTCTTCACGAAGCGCTGCTCGTCAAGGTTGAGCGAAGGATCCTCACGCCGGGTGTCGATCTGCCAGTCATGATCCCGCAGATCGCGCACACGGCGGTCAATCTGGGCCACCTCCGGGAAAGCCGCCCGAAGCTGCCCCTTGGTGAAGACGTTCCCCTCGCCCACCTCTGCCACGAGCCAGAGAGCTGCCCGCGCCTTGCTTCCCAGCTTCTTGTCCTGCCACGACCACACCGACACCCGCAAACCTCCGCTGCGCGAACACCACCATGGAGTGCAGCCGGGTACGAGAAAGCGGACGGAGCCCAAACGGATCCCGTACACCTGCTGCTTCCGGCTTGCCTCTCTATTCAGCGCATAGGACGGCACCGAGTTCCACCCCCTGGCTGGTTTGCGCGCAAGGTAGTCAAAACTGCCTGCTGCACAATGGGTTACGTCCGGACAGACACGAGCGGGGGATGACAGGGATGGCAACGAGGAGAACCGGTTCCGATGTGCCGCCGGGACGGCAGGCGCTCGCAAAGGCGGTCTGCGTGCTCTACGGCCGCTTGGCCGTGAAGAACCTGGCTGAAGCCGCAGAGCTCTTGGAATCCCGCGGCTGGAAGAAGGACCCGAGCGAGATCTCCCGCTACCGCAACGGCCGGAGGAAGCCCCCCCTCGGCTTCCTTGAGCAGCTGCACGGGCTGGCCACCGAGCGGACGGAGCTGGGAGCGGTATGGCCGACGCTGGCAGAGCTGAAGGAACTCCACGCCGCCGCCGAAGCCACGCTCTGCCGGAACTGCCATGAAGTACGGCAGGAGAACCAGCTTCTCCGTGAGGAAAACAGCCGGCTTCTCGCCCACACGGTACTGGGACCCCGGCCTGAACCTCTTGGCTCTAGCGGAAGCATCCTGGCCGGATCCATCCCTTCCACTGCTCTGCCGGTCCCCAGAACACCTGGGGACCGGCAGAGCAGTGCCCGTGATGTGGCCGCCGCGCGGCAGCTCGCCACGAGCGCTTCCCGGCTTCACGGCAACGGGCAGACCGGACACGCCGTCGCACTCCTCCAGGACGTGGCTAGGGCGCTCACCCCTCTGGAGAGCGCCGCGTCCATCGTGCTGCTGCGGGACGAACAGAATGATCTTGCCGAGACCGCGATCGGCATCCACAGCCGCTCCCGTGCCGACAAGGACATCATGCAGATCGCAGTGGAACTGCATTCCTTCGGGCTGCCAGAAGAGGCTGACGCACTGCTTCGCGCCACTATCGCGCAGGCGCCGGCACAGAGGAGATGACAAGAACGGTGGAGATGACAAAGAGCACAGCACAACAAAACCCTGCTCAAAGCAGAAGCAGCGTTTCATTAGACTCGGGAAAAATTCCGACATCTCCTGACCGAAAGGCCTCGCCATGCCCCGCGTCCTCTCCCCCGCCATCGCCGCCGCCGGACTCGTAGGCGGTTACGCCGTCGCGCGGTGGACCAAGAAGCGGCCGCTCGGTGGGGTGGTGCTGGCGGTGGCCGGTGGGGTGGCGGCCCGGGAGTGGCAGCAGGTGGCTGGGGGGAAGGCGGCTGCGGGGCTTTCCGCCGCTTACGTGGCGGCGTTCGGCGGGTCGCATCCGCTGGCCAAGAAGATCGGGGCCTGGCCTGCCGTGTTCTCCGTGGCCGGGGGGATGGCCGCTGCTTCCTGGGCCGTCACCCGGGGGCGGTAGCCACCGGGGCGGTAGCCACCGGGGCGGTAGCAGCCGGGGTCAGCCGCCCAGGGCGTGGCTGACCGTATAGATCGTCAGGCCTGCCAGGGCGCCCACCACCGTGCCGTTGATGCGGATGAACTGGAGGTCCCGGCCGATGTTGGCCTCGATCTTCTTGGAGGTCTGGTCGGCGTCCCAGCCGGCGACCGTGTCGGTGATCAGGGAGGTGATCTCGGCGCGGTAGGTCGTCACCAGGTACGTCGTGGCCGACTCCAGCCAGCCGTCCACCTTCGACTGGAGGCGGGGGTCCGACGCCAGGCGGTGACCCAGGGAGATCAGGGAGGCCCGGGCGCGGAGGCGGAGCTGGCTCTGGTCGTCCTCCGCCGCCGCGATGATCAGGGCGCGGACCGAGGCCCAGGCCGAGGCGATGACGTCCTGGACCTCGGGGCGGGCCAGGAGGTCGGACTTGAGGCGCTCCACGCGGGCCCTCGTGTCCGTGTCGGCCTGGAGGTCGGCGGCGAAGTCCGTCAGGAAGCGGTCGATGGCGCCCCTCGCCGGGTGCGTCGGCATGTCACGCATCTCCGTGACGAAGCGGAGCAGCTCCTTGTAGACGCGCTCGCCGACCTTGCGGTCCACGAAGCGGGGGGTCCAGCCGGGGGCCCCGCCCTGGACCGCGCCCATCACCGAGTCGGCGTGGGTGACGAGCCAGTCGTGGGCCCTCGTACACACCAGGTCGACCGCCCGGCGGTGGGCGCCGTCCGCCACCATGCGCTCCAGGGTCTTGCCCACGCCCGGCGCGATCTCCGCCTCCTCCGCCCGCCGGGTGATCGCCTCGCCCACCACCGCCTGCACGTCCGCGTCGCGCAGCACCGTCAGCGCCCCGCGCAGGGCCGTCGCCGCCTCCTCCGTCACCCGGTCCGCGTGGGCCGGGTCGGCGAGCCAGGCGCCGAGGCGCCGGCCGACGCCCAGGGCCCGCAGCCGGCCCCGTACGACATCGGCCGACAGGAAGTTCTCGCCCACGAAGGAGCCGAGCGAGACGCCCAGCTGGTCCTTCTTCGTCGGGATGATCGCCGTGTGCGGGATCGGCAGGCCCAGCGGCCGGCGGAACAGCGCCGTCACCGCGAACCAGTCCGCCAGCGCGCCGACCATCCCCGCCTCCGCCGCCGCGGCCACATAGCCCGCCCACGCGCCCGCGCCGGAGTTCTCCGCCCACGTCGACAGGGCGTAGACCAGCGCGACCAGCGCCAGCAGGGCCGTCGCCAGCGCCTTCATCCGGCGGACGCCCCTGCTCTTCTCCTCGTCCGCCGCCGTGTACGCGAAACTCACCATCGAAGCCCGACCTCCCTGCCCGTCTACTTCAGGGACTCTTGGCGCCGCTCGCGAGTTCCCCCGTGGCTTTCTCCGTACATCTTCGCGATCACGGACTCGATGTCCGGTTCCCGCACCGACAGATCCACCAGCGGGTACGCCTCCGCCACCGCCGAGGCCGGGAAGGCGAGGGACCGGCGCGGTCCGTCCGCCCGCACGAGACGGGCCCCGCGCACATCCCCCGTGCCCCCGCACACGCCACCGCGAGCGGATTCCCGGCCGACTTCCCGTCAGTCACCCGCCGCCTTCGGGAGTTTCGCCCGCTTTATGTGCACTATGTGATGCCATGTCCCCTTCCTCCCGCTCCTCCTCCCCCACCGCACCACCCCCGGACCCGGGGTGGGAACCGAGGGACCCCACCCTCCCCGCCCTCCCCACCCGCCCCGCACCCCACCCCCCGGCCAGACCCCGGCGCTCCCTCCCCCGCCGTCTCCTCCGCGCCACCGTCTGGCTGCTCCTGCTCGGCGGGCTCCTCCTCGCCGGAGCCCTCGTCGCCGGGTACCTCCTCGTGCCCATCCCGGCGGCCAACGCCGCCGCCGTCGCCCAGTCCAATCTGTACCTCTACCGCGACGGCACCGTCCTCGCCCGCGACGGCGAGGTCAACCGCGAGAACGTCCCCCTCGACCGGATCCCCCTCACCGTCCGGCAGGCCGTCCTCGCCGCCGAGGACCGCGACTTCCACACCTCCCGCGCCGTCGACCCCAAGGCCATGCTCCGCGCCGCCTGGAACACCGTCACCGGCAAGGGCCGCCAGTCCGGCTCCACCATCACCCAGCAGTACGTGAAGAACTACTACCTCGGCCAGGAACAGACCCTCACCCGCAAGGCCAAGGAGTTCGTCATCGCCCTCAAGCTGGAACGCGAGAAGACCAAGGAGGACATCCTCCAAGGCTACCTCAACACCAGCTACTTCGGCCGCAACGCCTACGGCATCCAGGCCGCCGCCCACGCCTACTACGGCAAGGACGTCGACCACCTCGACACCGCCGAGGGCGCCTACCTCGCCGCCCTCCTCAAAGCCCCCAGCGCCTACGACGTCACCACCCACCCCGAGAACCGCCCCGCCGTCCTCGCCCGCTGGCGGTACGTCCTCGACGGCATGACCGGCGAAGGCTGGCTCACCCGCGGCGAACGCGCCGCGCTCCGCTTCCCCGACCCGCAGACCGCCCGCCCCGCCACCGGCCTCTCCGGCCAGCGCGGCTACCTCGTCCAGGCCGTCGAGGACCACCTCACCGGCCGCGGGATCGTCGACGAGAAGACCCTCGCCGGCGGCGGCTTCCGCATCGTCACCACCATCGACCCCGACCGGCAGGCCGCCCTCGTCCGCGCCGTCGAGGAACGCGTCACCCACCGCCTCGACCCCGCCACCCACCCCGCCGACCGGTACGTACGCGCCGGAGCCGCCGCCGTCGACCCCGCCACCGGCCACGTCGTCGCCCTCTACGGCGGCGTCGACTACACCGAGCAGTACGTCAACAACGCCACCCGCCGCGACTACCAGGTCGGCTCCACCTTCAAGCCCTTCGTCTTCACCGCCGCCGTCCAGAGCGGCGCGCGGACCCAGTACGGCGAGCCGATCACCCCGTACACCGTCTACGACGGCAGCGACCGGCGCCCCGTCGAAGGATGGACCGGCGCCCCGTACGACCCCGCCAACGAGGACGGCGAGAGCTACGGCGAGATCCCCGTCACCGACGCCACCGGCCTCTCCGTGAACAGCGTCTACGCCCAGATGGCCGTCGACGTCGGCCCCGCCCGCGTACGCCGCACCGCCGTCGCGCTCGGCCTGCCGCCCACCACCCCCGACCTCACCGCCTCCCCCTCCATCGCCCTCGGCCCCGCCACCGCCAGCGTCCTCGACATGGCCCAGGCGTACGCCACGCTCGCCGCCCACGGCCGGCGCGGCGCCCACACCCTGGTCACCGCCGTCACCCGCGACGGCGAGCCCCTGGCCCTCCCCGCCACCGCACCCCGGCAGGCCGTCGGACGCGAGGCCGCCGACACCACCACCGCTGTGCTCCAGGGCGTCGTCGAGACCGGTACGGGCACCGCCGCGCAGGCCGCCGGACGCCCGGCCGCCGGCAAGACCGGCACCGCCGAGGACGACAAGGCCGCCTGGTTCGCCGGCTACACCCCCGAGCTCGCCACCGTCGTCGCCCTGATGGGCCAGGACCCCGAGTCCGGCGCCCACCAGCCCCTCTACGGCGCCCTCGGCCTGCCCCGCGTCAACGGCGGCGGCCCCCCTGCCGAGATCTGGGCCCGCTTCACCCGCGAGGCCCTCGCCGACACCCCCGTACGCGACTTCGACCTGCGCCTGATGCCGGGCGCGGAGCTCCCCGCCGTGCCGCCTGTGCCCGACGGGTACGAGGAGGGCGGGGACGGCCGGTACGAGACGGGCGAGGCGGGCGAGGCAGGCCCGGGGCCGGGGACGGGGAGGGGGAGGGGGCCGGAGACGGGCCCGGGCCCGGGGCCGGCGAAGCCCACCAAGCAAGCCCGCTAGTCAGCCGCCGGTCAGTGCCCGGAGGTCGCCTTCAGCCCCACCACGGCCACGAGCAGCAGACAGACGAAGAAGATCCGGGCGGCGGTCGCCGGCTCACCGAGCACCACCATGCCGAGCACCGCCGCACCGGCCGCGCCGATGCCGACCCAGACGCCGTAGGCGGTACCGATGGGAAGGGTCTTGGCGGCCTGCGACAGCAGCAGCATCGAGGCGACGATCCCGGCCGCGGTGAAGACGCTGGGCCACAGGCGGGTGAAGCCCTCGGTGTACTTCATCCCGATCGACCAGCCGACTTCCAGCAGACCCGCGACGATCAGAAGAACCCAGGCCATGACGACGACACCTCCGCGAGACGGAACGACAACGAAAGATGCGTCGTCTTTTCGCTTCGAACCCGGTACGGCGCGTCTCGTCGGGGTGACTCCAGGCTAGCAAAGCACAGGCGGAGGCCCCGGTGACAAGCGTCACCGGGGCCTCCGCCGGCACTTACGGCACTTACAGGTACAGCCCGGTCGAGTCCGCGCTCTGGAACCGGTCCGCCGCCACCGCGTGCAGGTCGCGCTCCCGCATCAGTACGTAGGCGACGCCCCGCACCTCCACCTCGGCGCGGTCCTCGGGGTCGTACAGCACCCGGTCACCGATCTCCACGGTCCGGACGTTCTGCCCGACCGCGACCACCTCGGCCCAGGCCAGGCGGCGGCCGACGGCGGCGGTCGCCGGGATCAGGATCCCGCCCCCGGAGCGCCGCTCCCCCTCGGGGGTGTCGGTGCGGACCAGGATCCGGTCGTGGAGCATCCGGATGGGCAGCTTGTCGTGCGTGTTCTCGCTCACGGGTCGAACCTACCGGCCGGGCTCAGCCCTTGTGGCGCCGGGAGGAGGTCACCAGGAGCCCGACGACCGCGACGGCCACCAGGGCGGCCGGGACCACGCGCTCCAGACGCGGGGAGCCGTCCTCGTCGGTGAAACGTGCCTTCACGTCGGAGACGACCCGGTTCACGGCGACGAACGCCCGCCCGGCGGTCTCGTCGACGGTCGAGGCGACCTTGGCCTTGGCGTCTCCGATGATGGTCTTCGGGTGCATCCGAATGCCGATCTCGTCGAGCGTGACGGCGAGCTGCTCGCGCCGGCGGACGATGTCCGCCTCGATCTGCGCAGGGGTCCTGGCCTCCGACACCGCGCTGCCTCCGTAGTCGTATTCCGGTCGTTGACGGACAGTCTGTCAGCTCCACCGCCCGGGGGCTGTCCCCGACCCCCATTAGGCTCATGGCATACGCGCACATTTCCGAGGAGAGCGAGCCATGAGCGAGCGACTGCAGCCCGGCGACACCGCCCCCGCCTTCACCCTGCCGGACGCGGACGGCAACGAGGTCTCCCTCGCGGACCACAAGGGCCGCAAGGTCATCGTCTACTTCTACCCGGCCGCCCTCACCCCCGGCTGCACCAAGCAGGCGTGCGACTTCACCGACAACCTCGACGTGCTGGCCGCCGCCGGCTACGACGTCATCGGCGTCTCCCCCGACAAGCCGGAGAAGCTCGCGAAGTTCCGCGACAAGGAGAACCTCAAGGTCACCCTGGTCGGCGACCTGTCGAAGGAGACCCTGGAGGCGTACGGCGCCTTCGGCGAGAAGAAGCTCTACGGGAAGGTCGTGACGGGCGTCATCCGCTCCACGATCGTCGTCGACGAGGACGGGAAGGTGGAGCACGCCTTCTACAACGTCAAGGCGACCGGCCACGTGGCGAAGATCATCCGAGACCTCGGCATCTGACCCTCTCCGGTCCCTTGCCCCCACGGACGGGCCCGCCCCCTCACGCCGAGGGCGCGGGCCCGTCCGCATTCCGCGCACGATCGGCGTAACCGTCCGATATTCGGCTCGTTAGTCCGTGCGAGATCCGTACTGGGGAGGGGGTCCGTTCCGATGGGGACGAGTCCGTACACGAAGGACCGGCTGGAGTCGGCGGCGCGAGGGGCGCGGACGCTGACGGAGGCGCTGGAGCGGTTGGGGGTGGACCCGAAGAGCGGGTCGCGGCGGTATCTGCTCGACCGCATGCGGAAGCTGGGGGTGGACACGTCGCACTTCGAGCGGGAGGGGGTGCGGTGGACGCGGGAGGTGCTGGCGGAGGCGGTGGCGGCGTCCACGAACATGTGCGAGGTGCTGCGGTGGCTGGGGGTGGAGGTCGTGGGCGGGCAGCACACGCACATCAGTCGCCGGATCAAGGCGTACGGGATCGACACCTCGCATTTCACGTCCACGGTCTGGACCGAGCGCATGAGGTACAACCAGCGGCGTCGCACGACTGCGGAAGTCCTCACCGAGGACACCTCACCCCACGCCAGGCGCGCCCAGAGCGGTCGACTCAAGAGCGCGATGCTTGAGGCTGGCATGAAGGAGCAGTGCGCTGCGTGCGGGATCGAAGCGGTCTGGCTGGGCAAGCCTCTGCCGCTGGAGGTCGACCACATCGACAGCAACTGGAAGAACAACCGGATCGAGAACCTGCGTTTCCTCTGCCCCAACTGCCACTCCACGACGGACAGCTATCGCGGGCGCAGCAAGAGGCGGCCCTCGTGACGGGCGGAGTGCGGTACACACGCGAGAGGCTGGCCGAAGCCGCTGCAAGATGCTCTGCCATCGAGGAGATCATCGCCTTCCTCGGCACACAGCCCTACGACAACCTCCCCCGCTACCTGATGCGGAGGTTCGCCCAATTCGGCATTGATGTCTCTCACCTACGCCCCTTCGGCAGACAGGCTCGACCGAGTGCGGATGCGTTGCGCAAGGCGGTTACCGAGTCGTTCTCGAACAGGGAGGTGCTGCGCAAGCTGGGCCGGGCGGACAACGGCGCCCAGCGCGCCAATCTACGGCGGTGGATCGCCGATGACGGCCTTTCGACCGCGCACTTCACCGGCCAGGCGCACCAGCGCGGGAAACCGAGCCCGATCACCAAGCGTCCGGAAGAGATTCTGGTACAGCACGCCGGCAAGCGCCGGACCAGAACCAACCTGCTCCGGCGCGCCCTGCACGAACTCGGTGTGCCTGAGGAATGCGCGAGCTGCGGGGTCGGCCCCCGTTGGCACGGCAAGCCCATGACGCTTGAGGTGGATCACATCAATGGGGACTGGAGCGACGACCGGCGCGAGAATCTGCGGCTTCTGTGCCCCAACTGTCATGCGATCACGGGTACGTGGTGCCGGGGCGGGAAACGGCGTACCTCTTAGGCGGACGAGCTATCACCGGTAGCATGGCAGGGCAAGCGGCCGTTGCTGAATGGTATAAGCGGAGGTTTTAGGTGCCTCTGGGCGTTTCGCCCATGTGGGTTCGAATCCCATCGGCCGCACGCCTTGAATCGAAGGCCCACCTGCACACAGGCAGGTGGGCCTTCACCGTCAGCCCAGCAGCTCCCGCACCACCGGCACCAGCGCCCGGAACGCCTTGCCCCGGTGGCTGATCGCGTTCTTCTCCGCCGGGGTCAGCTCCGCGCAGGTCATGGCGTGGCCCTTCGGCTGGAGGATCGGGTCGTAGCCGAAGCCGTTCGTGCCTACCGGCTCGTGGCGGAGGGTGCCTTCCAGGCGGCCTTCCACCACTCGTTCCGTGCCGTCGGGGAGGGCCAGGGCCGCCGCGCAGGCGAAGTGGGCGCCTCGGTGGGTGTCGTCGATGTCCGCGAGCTGGGCCAGGAGGAGGTTCAGGTTGGCCTTGTCGTCGCCGTGGGTGCCGGACCAGCGGGCGGAGAAGATGCCGGGGACGCCGTTCAGGACGTCGACGCAGAGGCCGGAGTCGTCGGCCACCGCCGGGAGGCCCGTCGCCTGGGCCAGGGCGTGGGCCTTGAGGAGGGCGTTCTCGGCGAAGGTGACGCCCGTTTCCTTGACGTCGGGGATCTCCGGGTACGCGTCCGCGCCGACGAGGTCGAGGTCGAGGCCCGCGTCGGCGAGGATCGCGTGGAGTTCGGTGATCTTGCCCGCGTTGCGGGTGGCGAGGATCAGGCGCTGTCGGGTCATGCCGACGATTATCCCGGCGTGCAGACCTTTCCTATCTCCGCCGCCGCGTCCGTCACCGGGGTGATGTCGGGGGTCGCGTCGCCTTCCCTGACGGCGGTGCGGACCGATTCGACGCCCTTCGAGAGGTCGTCGACCGCCTTCGACAGGTCCGCGTTGTTCGTTGTGTTGTTGAGGTTGTCGAGTTCCTGGGTGATCGCGGTCAGGGACTCCTCGATCTGCGTGACGTCGTTCGAGGCGTTGGAGACGGCCTGCTGGAGGTTGCTCACCGAGGTGGCTATGGCGTCGGCGGTCCTGACGCAGTCCATCGCCTTGTCCAGGGCTCCACAGCCGGTCAGGGTGAAAGTGGTCAGGGCTGCCGCCGTGGCGACGGCGAGGGTGAGGGTGCGGCGGCGCTTCACGTGGTGGGTCCTTCCCCGGCTGCGTACATGTCGACGGGGCGCACGGTACGGCCGTGCGCCCCTTGTCGTAAAGGACGCGGTCGCCCCGGGGAGGGTTCCTCAGAGGGTGGCGTCGAGGGCCTTGCGCTGGAGGTCGGCGAGGTCGGCGCAGCCGGCGGCGGCGAGGTCGAGGAGGGCGTTGAGTTCGGTGCGGTCGAAGGGTTCGGCCTCGGCGGTGCCCTGGACCTCGACGAAGCGGCCGTCGCCGGTGCAGACGACGTTCATGTCGGTGTCGGCGCGGACGTCCTCCTCGTAGCAGAGGTCGAGGAGGGGGACGCCGCCGACGATGCCGACGGAGACGGCGGAGACGGTGCCGGTGAGGGGCTTGCGGCCGGGCTTCACCAGCTTCTTGGCCTGGGCCCAGGCGACCGCGTCGGCGAGGGCGACGTAGGCGCCGGTGATGGCGGCGGTGCGGGTGCCGCCGTCGGCCTGGAGGACGTCGCAGTCGAGGACGATGGTGTTCTCGCCGAGGGCCTTGTAGTCGATGACGGCGCGGAGCGAGCGGCCGATGAGGCGGGAGATCTCGTGGGTGCGGCCGCCGATCTTGCCGCGGACGGATTCGCGGTCGCCGCGGGTGTTGGTGGAGCGGGGGAGCATGGAGTACTCGCCGGTGACCCAGCCTTCGCCGCTGCCCTTGCGCCAGCGGGGGACGCCTTCGGTGACGGAGGCGGTGCAGAAGACCTTGGTGTCGCCGAAGGAGATGAGGACGGAGCCCTCGGCGTGCTTGCTCCAGCCGCGTTCGATGGTGACGGGGCGGAGCTGTTCGGGGGTACGGCCGTCGATGCGAGACATGGGGCCGAGCCTAGTCGTTTCCGGGTGGGGGTCGGTTCGGGGGCGGGGACGCGCGAGGGCCCGTTCCCCTGCCGGAACGGGCCCTCGTCAGCCGGTGTCGGCTGTTCTCACATCATGTCTTCGATCTCGGCGGCGATGGGGTCGGCGTCGGTGCCGATGACGACCTGGATCGCGGTGCCCATCTTGACGACGCCGTGGGCGCCGGCGGCCTTGAGCGCGGCCTCGTCGACGAGGGCGGCGTCGGCGACCTCGGTGCGGAGGCGGGTGATGCAGCCTTCGACCTCTTCGATGTTGTCGATGCCGCCGAGCCCGGCGACGATCTTCTCAGCCTTGCTGGCCATGTGTTTCTCCCTGTCCGTTCCGTTCGCGGGACACGCGAATCTCGGCGCACCGGCGGTCCGCTTTGTCACGGTAACCCACGGTTGGCCCAACTTTGCTAGCGGGTGCCGCCGTTCTGCCGAATGATGACGATCACCGGCGGCCTGTCCTCGGCGGGGCTCCCGGAGCCTACCGCAAGTGGTCTACACCAGTCTTCAACGAGGCGCGGCACCGGCTTGTTCCGGGAGAGCGGGAGAGCGGGAGAGGGAGGTCGCCGGTGAGTACGGAGAGTACGGACGGCGCGGGAGCCGGGGCGCGGAAGCCGAAGATCTCGTGGGGAGGGTTCTTCCAGGGGCTTCAGAAGATGGGCCGCAGCCTCCAGCTGCCCATCGCCGTGCTCCCCGCGGCGGGCATCATCAACCGGCTCGGGCAGCCGGACGTGTTCGGCGCCGACGGCCTGGGGTGGGACAACGTCGCGAAGGTGATGGCCGGTGCGGGCGGTGCGCTGCTCGACGGCAACCTGGGGCTTCCGCTGCTGTTCTGCGTCGGTGTGGCGATCGGCATGGCCAAGAAGGCGGACGGGTCGACGGCGCTCGCCGCGGTGGTCGGCTTTCTGGTCTATTACAACGTCCTGCGGCAGTTCCCGAAGACCTGCCCGTCGGGCACGCGGGACATCGGTGGCGGCTGTCTCGCCCCTGACGAGCTCTTCGTGGGGTACACGTACCAGAATCCGGGTGTCTTCGGTGGCATCGTCATGGGTCTGATGGCGGCCTATCTGTGGCAGCGGTACCACCGTACGAAGCTGGTCGACTGGCTCGGCTTCTTCAACGGCCGCCGGCTCGTGCCGATCATCATGGCCTTCGTCGGGCTCCTCTTCGCCTCTCTGTGCGTGTGGGTGTGGCCGCCGATCGGTGACGCCCTGGAGAGCTTCAGCGACTGGCTGGTCGGGCTCGGCGCCTGGGGTTCGGGCATCTTCGGGGTGGCGAACCGGGCGCTGCTCGTGGTGGGTCTGCACCAGTTCCTCAACGTGCCGATCTGGTTCCAGTTCGGTTCGTACACGAAGCCGGACGGCACGGTGGTGCACGGTGACATCACGATGTTCCTGGCGGGTGATCCGGACGCGGGCCAGTTCACCACCGGCTTCTTCCCGATCATGATGTTCGCGCTGCCGGCGGCGGCGCTGGCGATCACGCACTGCGCGAAGCCGCACCGGCGGAAGGAGGTCGGCGGTCTGATGCTCTCGGTGGCGCTGACCTCGTTCGTCACGGGCATCACCGAGCCGATCGAGTACTCGTTCCTCTTCATCGCGCCGGTGCTGTACGCGATCCACGCGGTGCTGACCGGTGTGTCGATGGCGGTCAGCTGGGCGCTGGGGGTGAAGGACGGTTTCAGCTTCTCGGCGGGTCTGATCGACTACGTGATCAACTGGAACCTGGCGACCAAGCCGTGGCTGATCATTCCGATCGGGTTGTGCTTCGCGGTCGTGTACTACGTGATCTTCCGGATCGCGATCACCAGGTTCAACCTGCCGACGCCTGGGCGTGAGCCTGAGGAGCTGGAGAAGGAGATGGAGCGGGAGAACGTGAAGTAGGCCCCCTCCCGTCGCAGGCCCCCTCCCGTCGCAGCCCCACCCCCGTCGCAGCCCTACCCCCGCCGCAGGCCCCCTCCCGTCGCAGGCTCCCGTCCGTCCCGGGACTTCGGGTCTGCGGCGGGGGTGCGGAAAAGGCCCCTGGACCTCGTGGTCCGGGGGCCTTTTGTCACGCCTTCATCACTATGGCCGGGCGCGAAAAATTCGCAGGTTCCTTATCTAAGTCCCACGTGCTACAACTGGTCTACACCACTCATTGGTGTAGACCACGCGGTCCAGACCACCGCGGGTCAGAGACGCCGCCGTCACCCCCTTTTCCCTGTCCTCTGGCGGCGCCTTGCCTACTGGAGGAAGTTGATGAGTACGGCCACCGCCCAGGCCGCCGCTCCCGCGAAGAAGCGCGGATCCGGCCTGTTCCAGGGCCTGCAGAAGGTCGGTCGCAGCCTGCAGCTGCCGATCGCCGTACTGCCGGCCGCGGGTATTCTGCTCCGCCTCGGTCAGCCCGACGTCTTCGGCAAGGACGGGTTCGGCTGGGACAAGGTCGCCTCGGTCTTCGCCACCGCCGGTGACGCTGTCTTCAGCAACCTGCCCCTGCTCTTCTGCATCGGCGTCGCCATCGGCTTCGCCAAGAAGGCCGACGGCTCCACCGCGCTGGCCGCCCTGGTCGGCTTCCTGGTCTACAGCAACGTGCTGAAGGCCTTCCCCGTCACCGAGGCCGTCGTCAACACGACCGCCAACAAGGGTGTCGACGTCGCCGCCACGTACAACAACCCCGGCGTCCTCGGCGGCATCCTGATGGGTCTGCTCTCCGCCGTCCTGTGGCAGAAGTTCCACCGCACCAAGCTGGTCGACTGGCTGGGCTTCTTCAACGGCCGCCGTCTCGTCCCGATCATCATGGCCTTCGTCGGCACCGCCGTCGGTGTCTTCTTCGGTCTGGTCTGGGAGCCGATCGGCGAGGGCATCTCCAGCTTCGGCGAGTGGATGACCGGCCTCGGCGCCGGTGGCGCCGGCCTCTTCGGTCTCATCAACCGCGCGCTGATCCCGGTCGGCATGCACCAGTTCGTGAACACCGTCTCCTGGTTCCAGATCGGCGACTTCACCAACGCGGCCGGCGAGGTCGTCCACGGTGACCTCAACCGCTTCTTCGCCGGTGACCCGAGCGCCGGCATCTTCATGTCGGGCTTCTTCCCGATCATGATGTTCGGCCTCCCGGCCGCCGCGCTCGCCATCGCGCACGCCGCCCGCCCCGAGCGCCGCAAGGCCGTCCTCGGCATGATGCTCTCGCTCGCGCTGACCTCCTTCGTCACCGGTATCACCGAGCCGATCGAGTTCACCTTCATGTTCATCGCGCCGGTCCTGTACGCGATCCACGCGGTGCTCACCGCCGTCTCGATGGCCGTCACCTGGGCCTTCGGCGTCCACGCCGGCTTCACCTTCTCCGCCGGCGGCATCGACTACCTGCTCAACTGGAACCTGGCGACCAAGCCGTGGCTGATCATCCCGATCGGTCTCGTCTTCGCGGCGATCTACTACGCGCTCTTCCGCTTCGCGATCGTCAAGTTCAACCTCCCGACCCCGGGCCGCGAGCCCGAGGAGGAGGTCGAGGACCTCACCAAGGCGTGAGCCCTCCCCCGCACGAAGCCGCACGAAGCCGCACGAAGCCGCGCAAGGCGAAGGCCCCGGAACCCGAGAGGTTCCGGGGCCTTCCCCGTGTCCGTGCAGGCGCTCAGACCTCGTAGACCGCGCCCGCCTTCGCCAGCTCCGCCGGGCCGCCGTACACCGCGCGCGCGTCCGCGAGGTTCCGTTCGCCGTCCGTCCACGGCGGGATGTGGGTGAGGACGAGCCGGCCCACCTGGGCGCGGGCGGCGTGCGCGCCGGCCTCGCGGCCGTTGAGGTGGAGCTCGGGGATGTCCTCCTTGCCGTGGGTGAAGGCGGCCTCGCAGAGGAAGAGGTCCACGCCGTCGGCGAGGTCGTGGAGGGCGTCGCAGACGCCGGTGTCGCCGGAGTAGGCGAGGGAGCGGCCGCCGTGCTCGACGCGGATGCCGTACGCCTCCACCGGGTGGCGCACCTTCTCCGTGCGGATCGTGAAGGGGCCCAGCTCGAAGGTGCCCGGGCGCAGGGTGTGGAAGTCGAAGACCTCGCTCATCGCGGACGGCGAGGGCGCGTCCGCGTAGGCCGTGGTCAGGCGCTGTTCGGTGCCCTCGGGGGCGTACACGGGGATCGTGCCGCAGCGGCCGCCGTCGTGCCTGTAGTAGCGGGCGACGAAGTAGCCGCACATGTCGATGCAGTGGTCCGCGTGCAGGTGGCTGAGGAAGATCGCGTCGAGGTCGTACAGACCGATGTGGCGCTGCAGCTCGCCGAGGGCGCCGTTGCCCATGTCGAGGAGCAGCCGGAAGCCGTCGGCCTCGACGAGGTAGCTCGAACAGGCCGATTCCGCGGACGGGAACGACCCGGAGCAGCCGACGACGGTGAGCTTCATAGGAGCGTGAACCTCCGTGGACGGGTGCGGTCAGGCACGCAGAAGGGGAGGGGGGAGGCCGTGCGGTCAGACGAGAGTAAGGCGCTCGGGGGCCGGTCGCTCCTTCGTGGCGGCCCGTTGTGGGCGAACTCACGGGCTCTGTCACCGGTTCGGATGGACGGCGGGGCGCGGCGGCGCGGTGGGACGCGCGCCGGTAACGTCATGCGGTATGGACACGTCGTGGTGGCCCGCGCTGGCCGCGGTGGTGGTGCTCGCGGTGGTGGTGGCGGTCGCGGGCGGGTGGAAGCGGACCTCCGTACGGACCCGGGCGCCGGGGCGGCCGTCGGGGAGGACCCGTCCGCCGGGGCGGCCGCCGGTACGGAAGCAGGTGCGGAAGCCGGGTGCGCGGGTGCCGCGGGCCGGGGAGATCTGGTGGGCCGAGGTGCCGTTCGAGGACGGGCCCGGTTCGAAGGACCGGCCGTGTCTGGTGCTGTCGGTACGGGGGGACAGCACGCTCGTCGCGAAGATCACGAGCCGGTACCACGACGAGCGGCCGGGGGTGATCGCGCTGCCGCCGGGGGCGGTGGGCGACGCGCGGGGGCGGGCGAGCTTCCTGGAGACGGACGAGCTGCGGGACGTGCCGGTGGCGGACTTCCGCCGGAGGGTGGGTGAGGCGGACCCGGTCGTGTGGGACCAGGTCCGCCATCTCGCGCGCTAGGACGCCTGGGGCGTCAGGCCCGCGTCACGCCCAGAGCTGGCCCTGGACCGTTTCGATGGCCTCTTCCGTCGTGGCGGCGGTGTAGAGGCCGGTCGAGAGGTACTTCCAGCCGCCGTCGGCGACGACGAAGGCGATGTCGGCGCTCTCGCCCGCCTTGACGGCCTTCTTGCCCATGCCGATGGCGGCGTGGAGGGCGGCGCCGGTGGAGACGCCGGCGAAGATGCCCTCCTCCTTGAGGAGTTCCCGGGTGCGGGTGACGGCGTCGGCCGAGCCCACCGAGAAGCGGGTGGTGAGGACGGAGGCGTCGTACAGCTCGGGGACGAAGCCCTCGTCGAGGTTGCGGAGCCCGTAGACGAGGTCGTCGTAGCGGGGTTCGGCGGCGACGATCTTGACGTCGGGCTTGTGCTCGCGCAGGTAGCGGCCGACGCCCATGAGGGTGCCGGTGGTGCCGAGGCCGGCCACGAAGTGGGTGATGGACGGCAGGTCGGCGAGGATCTCGGGGCCGGTGGTGGCGTAGTGGGCGCCGGCGTTGTCCGGGTTGCCGTACTGGTAGAGCATCACCCAGTCGGGGTGCTGCTCCGCCAGTTCCTTGGCGACCCGGACGGCGGTGTTGGAGCCGCCGGCGGCCGGGGAGGAGATGATCTCCGCGCCCCACATGGCGAGCAGCTGGCGGCGCTCCTCGCTGGTGTTCTCGGGCATGACGCAGACGATGCGGTAGCCCTTGAGCGTGGCGGCCATGGCCAGCGAGATGCCGGTGTTGCCGCTGGTGGGCTCCAGGATGGTGCAGCCGGGGGTGAGGCGGCCGTCCTTCTCCGCCTGCTCGATCATGTGGAGCGCGGGGCGGTCCTTGACCGAGCCGGTGGGGTTGCGGTCCTCCAGCTTGGCCCAGATGCGGACGTCCTCGGAGGGCGAGAGCCTGGGGAGGCGGACGAGCGGCGTGTTGCCGACGGCCGCCAGCGGGGAGTCGTAGCGCATGGGGCCGGTCCGCTCAGACCATGCCGCCGGCGACGGCCGGCAGGATCGTGACGTTGTCGCCGTCGGCGAGCTTGGTGTCGATGCCGTCGAGGAAGCGGACGTCCTCGTCGTTGAGGTAGACGTTGACGAAGCGGCGGAGCTTGCCCTCGTCCACGATGCGGGCCTCGATGCCGGTGTGGCGGGTCTCCAGGTCGGCGAAGAGCTCGGCGAGGGTGTCACCGCTGCCCTCGACGGCCTTGGCGCCGTCGGTGTAGGTGCGGAGGATCGTCGGGATGCGGACCTCGATGGCCATGGGGTGGGCTCCTGTCGGGAGGGGCGTGGTGGGCGCGCGGCGGAACCCCCCGCGCGAGGGGGTGGTGCGTGGTGAGGTGCGCTCGGCCGGGTCGTTCAGCGCCCGGCGCGGGACGAACAGATCGCGCTGGCGAGGCGGCACAGGTCGACGTGCAGGCGTGCCACGAGCAGGACAGTGCTCGGAGTCTCTTCGCTCACGTCGTGGGAAACCATGCGCTCATCGTATCGATTCCCGGTCCGGGTTCCGGAATGTGATCTCAGATGGTGGATGATCCGCGACCGCCTGTCGGGACGCGGCCGGGCCCGGGCCGGCAGGCGGGAGCTGTACTCAGCGCGGCGAGGTCACTCGTACGCCTCGACGATCTTGACCTCTTCCTCCTCCACCACGCCGTCGACGATCGTGTACGAGCGGAACTGGAAGTCGCCTGCGCCGTCGGTGTCGGCGGTGGAGACGAGGACGTAGTGGGCGCCGGGCTCGTTGGCGTAGGAGATGTCGGTGCGGGACGGGTACGCCTCGGTCGCCGTGTGCGAGTGGTAGATGATCACGGGCTCCTCGTCCCGGTCGTCCATCTCGCGGTAGAGCTTGAGCAGGTCGGCGGAGTCGAACTCGTAGAAGGTGGGCGAGCGGGCGGCGTTGAGCATGGGGATGAACCGCTCGGGGCGGCCCGAGCCGACCGGACCCGCGACCACGCCGCAGGCCTCGTCGGGGTGGTCCTCCCGGGCGTGTTCCACGATCCGGTCGTACAGGTCTCGGGTGAGGGTCAGCATGCCGACAGGATAAGCATCCGGGCCACCCCGTACCGAGGAGTGGTACGGGGTGGCCCGGATGCCGAGACGGGGAGGGTCAGGGGCGCTTGGCGAAGGCGGCGCCCTCGGGGTCGCGGGACTTGAGCACCAGGTAGGAGACGGCGAGGAGGAGGCCCCAGACGGGGGCGCCGTAGAGGGCGACGCGGTTGTCCTCGTCCATGGCCATGGTCGTGAGGACCAGGCCGAGGAAGGCGAGGGCGAAGCCGCTGGACCAGATGCCGCCGGGGGTCTTGAAGGGCGACTGGGGCAGCAGGCCGCGGTCGGCCTTGCGGCGGTAGCGGATCTGGCAGACGAGGATCATGATCCAGGCCCACATGCCGGAGATGGTGGCGAAGGAGACGACGTAGTCGAAGGCCTCGCCGGGCCACTGGTAGTTGATCCAGACGCCGACCGTCATGAGCGCGGCCGAGAAGGTGGTGCCGACGAGCGGGGTGCCGCTCTTCGTCAGCCTGGTGAAGAGCTTGGGGCCCTGGCCGTTGAGCGCGAGGTCGCGCAGCATGCGGCCGGTGGAGTACATGCCCGAGTTGCAGGAGGACAGGGCCGCGGTCAGCACGACGAAGTTGACGATGGCGGCGCCGACGCCCAGGCCCATCTTCTCGAAGGCGGCGACGAACGGGGAGACGCCCGGCTGGAACTCGGTCCACGGGACGACCGACAGGATCATGATGAGCGCGCCGACGTAGAAGACGGCGATGCGCCACGGCACGGTGTTGATGGCCTTGGGCAGGACGGTCTCCGGGTCCTTCGACTCGCCGGCGGTGACGCCGACCAGCTCGACCGCGAGGAAGGCGAACATGACCATCTGGAGGGTCATGAGGGTGGAGACCATGCCGTGCTCCCCGGCGAAGAAGCCGCCGAGGTCCCACAGGTGGGTGAGCGAGGCGGTGTCGCCCGCGTCGGAGAAGCCGATCGTGAGGATGCCTGCGCAGATCAGGATCATGCCGACGATGGCGGTGACCTTGACCATGGAGAACCAGAACTCCAGTTCGCCGAAGAGCTTCACGGAGATCAGGTTGGCGGCGTAGAGGATCACGGTGAAGACGAGGGCGGAGATCCACTGCGGGATGTCCCACCAGTAGGTCATGTAGGTGGCCGCCGCGGTGACCTCGGTGATGCCGGTGACGACCCAGAAGAGCCAGTACGTCCAGCCGGTCGCGAAGCCCGCGAAGGGGCCGATGAACTCCCGTGCGTACTCCGAGAAGGAGCCGGAGACGGGGCGGTACATGAGGAGCTCGCCGAGCGCCCGCATGATGAGGAAGATGACCAGGCCCGCGAGGGCGTAGGCGAGGATCAGGCTGGGTCCCGCCTTGGAGATGCCCTTGCCCGCCCCGAGGAAGAGGCCGGTGCCGATGGCGCCGCCGATCGCGATCATCTGGATCTGGCGGGCGCCGAGCGCCCGGTGGTAGCCCTCGCCCCCGCCCGGGGCGGGGTCGCCGGTCCCGTGGCCGTCGTGCTGCTGGTCGACCCGCACTGAGGTCATGTCTGTGCGCCCTTTCTCCATGCTGATCCCCCCCGGATCCCCCCGGCTGCGGAATGGAGCGCTGAAGGATTATCACGATCTGATACGCAATCAGCCGGAGTGCCTGTGGCGCAGAGCACAGGAAAATGGGCACAAAAGGGAGTCGAGAGAGCAGAGAGGGAGACTCGCATAACGTATTCGTTACGCGGATTTGAGCGTCCGCTGAGCGAACACCACGTGTCCGCCCGGTGGACATCACATGCCGTCAGGGCATCAGCGTCTCGACCAACGACTCCTGGAGCGCGCCCAGCCAGAGGTACGCCATCACCATCGGCTTGCGCGGATCGCTGTCCGGCAGCCGGTAGAGCCGCTCGCTCTCCTCGTCCTCGGTGATCTCCAGACGGGTGGCGATGGTCAGCCGCAGGTCGTTGAGGGTGCCGAGCCAGGCCCGGGACTCGTCCGGGGTCAGCTTCAGGACGGCGGACTCCTCCGGCCCCTCGGAGGTCAGGCCGTCGAGGGCGCGCACCACCGCGAGGGCGTCCTCGCGCTTGCGGGCGCGCAGGTCGTTCTCGGTGTAGCGGCGGAAGTCGGCCGCCGCGGACCGCAGCTCCTCGGTGTCGTCCGCGTACGCGTCGGGGAAGAGCCGGCGCAGGGCGGGGTCGGAGGGCGGTTTGCTGGGGCCCTCGGCGAAGAGGGCGGCGAGGGGGTCGGCGTCCCCGTCGGGTTCGTCGCCGGGGCCGATCAGCTCCAGGAGCTGGACGGCGAGGGAGCGCAGGATGGAGACCTCGACCTCGTCGAGGGCGACGGCCGCGCCGCCGCCGGGCACCGTCTCGAAGTGGCCGGACATCAGCCGCGGTCCTGGGAGAGCGTGGCCCACAGTCCGTAGCCGTGCATCGCCTGCACGTCCCGTTCCATCTCCTCGCGGGTGCCGCTGGAGACCACCGCGCGGCCCTTGTTGTGCACGTCGAGCATCAGTTTGTGCGCCTTGTCCTTGGAGTAGCCGAAGTACGTCTGGAAGACGTAGGTGACATAGCTCATCAGGTTCACGGGGTCGTTGTGCACGAGGGTGACCCAGGGGACGTCGGGCTCGACGACCGCGGAGACCTCCTCGGCCGACTCGGTCCGTTCGATCTCGATAGGCGCGATGCTCACTTACCCCATGCTGCCACCCAGGACCCCCCGTCGCACAAACGGGGCCACCCTCCGGCCCCACTATTCGTCACTCTGACGATTTCTGCGCTAGCATCACTGACATGAACGCTGCGGATCTTGGGCTCCCGGTGGACGTGCCGTCGACCGCGCTCTTCACCGACCAGTACGAGCTGACCATGCTCCAGGCGGCCCTCAGGGCCGGCACCGCCGACCGGCGCTCCGTCTTCGAGGTCTTCACCCGGCGGCTGCCCGAGGGGCGGCGGTACGGCGTCCTCGCGGGCGTCGGCCGGGTCCTGGACGCCGTCGAGAACTTCCGCTTCGACCCGGCCGTCCTCGGCTTCCTGCGCGAGCGGGGGATCGTCGACGAGCCGACCCTCGAATGGCTGGCCGGCTACCGCTTCTCCGGCGACGTCTGGGGCTACCCGGAGGGCGAGGTGTACTTCCCCGGCTCCCCGGTGCTGCGCGTCGAGGGCTCCTTCGCCGAGTGCGTGCTCCTGGAGACGGTGATCCTCTCGATCCTCAACCACGACTCGGCCATCGCGGCCGCCGCCTCCCGCATGTCGGCCGCGGCGGGCGGGCGCCGGCTGATCGAGATGGGCGCGCGGCGCACCCACGAGCTGGCCGCCGTCGCCGCCGCCCGCGCCGCGTACGTCGGCGGCTTCGAGGCCACCTCGGACCTCGCGGCCGGCTTCCGCTACGGCATCCCGACCGTCGGCACCTCCGCGCACGCCTTCACCCTGCTCCACGACAGCGAGCGGGACGCCTTCCGCGCCCAGGTCGACACCCTGGGCCGGGGCACGACCCTGCTCGTCGACACCTACGACGTGGCCGAGGCGGTCCGCACCGCCGTCGAGATCGCCGGGCCCGAGCTCGGAGCCGTACGCATCGACTCCGGCGACCTGCTGCTCGTCGCCCACCGGGTCCGGGCGCAGCTGGACGAGCTGGGCGCCCGGGAGACGAAGATCGTGGTCACCTCGGACCTCGACGAGTACGCCATCGCCTCGCTCGCGGCGGCGCCGGTGGACGCGTACGGGGTCGGCACCCAGCTCGTCACCGGCAGCGGGCACCCCACCTGCTCGATGGTCTACAAGCTGGTCGCCCGCGCCGCCTCGGCCGACCCGAAGGCGCCGCTGGTCCCGGTCGCGAAGAAGTCGCTGGGCGGCAAGGCGTCCGTCGGCGGCCGCAAGTGGGCGGCGCGCCGCAGGGACGCCGCCGGGGTCGCCGAGGCCGAGGTCGTCGGCACGGGCCCGGTCCCGGAGGCGCTCGCGGGCGACCAGCTCCTGGTCGAGCTGGTCAAGGGCGGCGAGGTGGTGGCCAGGGAGCCCCTGGAGACCGCCCGCGCCCGGCACATCGCGGCCCGCGCCGCGCTCCCGATGTCGGCGATGCAGCTGTCGCGCGGCGAGCCGGTGCTGCCGACGGAGTACGTCTGAGGCCCCCCGGAGCCCGGTGGCGCCCCCTCCCGAACCGGGACGGGAGTCTCTAGGCTCGACCCCACCCCACACCGCCGACCCCCCGAGGACACCCGCCATGCACCGCGCACTGATCGTCGTGGACGTACAGAACGACTTCTGCGAGGGGGGCAGCCTCGCGGTGAGCGGCGGCGCGGACGTCGCCGCCGCCATCACCGAGCTCGTCGGCGAGGCGGCGGGCGGCGCCTACCAGCACGTGGTCGCCACCCGTGACCACCACATCGACCCGGGCCCCCACTTCGCACCGCCCGGTGAGGCCCCGGACTACGTCAGCTCCTGGCCGGCGCACTGCGTGGCCGGTACCGAGGGCGTCGGCTTCCACCCGAACTTCGCTCCGACGGTCGCCTCCGGCGCGATCGACGCCGTCTTCGACAAGGGCGCCCACGAGGCGGCGTACAGCGGCTTCGAGGGCAGGAACGAGAACGGCGAGACGCTCGCGCAGTGGCTGCGGGACCGGCGGGTCGCCGAGGTCGACGTGGTCGGCATCGCCACCGACCACTGCGTCCGGGCCACCGCCCTGGACGCGGCCCGCGAGGGCTTCCGCACCCGTGTGCTGCTCGGCCTCACGGCGGGCGTGGCCCGCGAGACCACCGACCGGGCGCTCGCGGAGCTCCGCGAGGCCGGTGTGGAGCTCTCGGGTACCCCCGTGGTGGCCTCGTAGGGCCCGTAAGAGGCTCTCTCAGGCGGCGGGGGCCCTCGGCAGGGTCCGGGCGGGGTGCCACAGCTCCTGGGCGGCGCCCGCCGCGGATCTCCACAGCAGGCCGTCCGGGTGGTGGAGGACGGCGGTGATCTCGTCCGGGGTGGGCGGCTCGGCGTTCCCCCGCAGATAAACCGACCGCAGGCCCAGGTTTCGCAGCCTGGTCAGGGCGCGGGCGCGGTTGGCGGCGTGGACGAGGAAGCGTACGGTCGCGCCGTCTCCGGCCGGGCTGGGCAGCCCTATCGCGACCACCACGCTGCCTCCCGGCAACTTGCAGAACCCTCCACCGGGCATGCGGAACCACTCCCCCGTGAGCCGACTGTCAATAAGGAGTCCGTGAGAACTCGGTCAAGCTGCACCTAAACACGATCGGCCGCCGCCCGCTAGAGGGCGACGGCCGATCATGCTTTGACCTGGGGTTTTACCGAGTGGCTAGTCGATCACTTGGTCGACGGGCCCACGCGGACCGTGATCGTCTCGCCGTTCCTCGGCTCCTTGACGACCTCGATCTTGGTGTTGGTGTCAGTGACCTTGACGCCGGCGCGCGCGGTCTCCTCGAACCAGTACGTGCCCTTGCGGTCGTCGAAGACCGGGTTGCCCCGCTGCGAGCGGACCCAGGTGCGCTCACCCTTGAGGTGCAGCGGGAAAGCGTCCGTCCGGTACGTTCCGAAGGGGGAGTCGTACGACTGGATGCGGTTCCGCATCAGGGTGCCGTTGTTCCACTTCAGCGGGGTCGGGTGGGCGTCGATCGGGAGGATCAGGCCCTCACCCGGGTGCTGGGAGGTGTTGTTGTCCTTGTGGGACAGGTCCCACTTCCAGATGAGCAGACCGTTCTGGTACGGGTAGTGCTCGACCCAGCTCGCCTTGTCGCCGGTCCAGCCGAAGTTGTACGGGCCGACCTTGAGGGTGGCGTCGTACGAGACGTACTGGCGGTTCTCCGCGATGTAGTACTGCTCGTAGTCCTGGGTGAAGCCCTTGCCCATGCGGGTGAAGCCCTTGGCCGTCCAGCCGTTGTCGCCGTTCTCGGCGTCGTCCGAGAAGACGGTGGCGCCGTCGGCGGTCAGGGTGATGGCGTCGGCCGCGAAGCCCTTGAGCGCGAGGCCGCCGTCCGTCTGGTAGCGGAAGCGCAGGTCGAACTTCTTGCCCGCGTAGGCGCTCAGGTCGTAGGCGAGGTTCTTGTACTCGCCGGAGACGCTGGAGAGCGCCGGGGTGCCGGACGCGTCGCGGTCGATCGGCTCGCCGTTGGCGGTGCCGTCCACGGCGGTCCAGTTGGCGCCGCCGTCCGTGGACACCTCGGTGTAGAGGTAGTCGTACTCGGCCTCGATGTCGTACCAGCCCTTGAGCTCCAGGGTGGCGGACGACTTGCCGGTCAGGTCGACCGGGCGGGTGAGGGTGTTCTTGAGGTCGTCGCCCATGCCGGACCACCACTGCGTGGCGCCCTCTGCGGGGGCGACGATGTCGGTGGTGACGGCCTTCTTCGGCAGCTCGACGACGAGCGCCTGCGGGTTCTTGGTGTTGTACTCCGCCACGCCCAGCTTGTGCTTGGACTTCGTCGCGCGCTGCTCGTTGCTCACCTTGGTGTAGTTGAGCCAGCCGAGCTGGAGCTTGTCCCAGGCGTTCATGTCGCCGGGCATGTCGCCGATGGAGTCCTTGCCCAGGCCCAGCCAGGAGCCGGAGGACATCAGCGACCAGTAGCCGGTCGAGTTCTCGCCGCCCGCGGTGTCGTAGAGGTCCGGCAGACCGAGGTCGTGGCCGTACTCGTGGGCGAAGACGCCGAGGCCGCCGTTCTCGGGCTGCACGGTGTAGTCGCCGACCCAGATGCCGGTGTCGCCGATCTCCGTGCCGCCGGCCTTGTTGTTCTCCGGGCCGGTCTTGCCGGCGTTGGTGCCGTAGGCGTACCAGCGGTGGGCCCACAGGGCGTCGCCGCCCTGGACGCCGCCGCCGGCCGACTCGTCCTCGCCCGCGTGGACGATCTGGAAGTGGTCGATGTAGCCGTCGGGCTCGTTGAAGTCGCCGTCGCCGTCGTGGTCGTAGCGGTCCCACTTGTCGTACTGGGCCAGCGTCGCCTTGATCTCGGCGTCGGTCTTGCCCTTGGCCTTCTGGTCGGCGGCCCAGGCGTTGACGCCGTCGCGGACCACGTCCCACACGTTGCCGCAGTTGCTCTGGCCGCAGTAGTTCGAGCCGTAACGGGCCTCGTTGTACGGGACCTTGACCCAGTCGGAGACCATGCCGTCGACCGAGTAGCGGCCCGAGGACTGGCGCTCGTAGTAGGTCTTCAGAGAGTGCTTCTGCTGACCGGTCTTCGGGTCCTTGCCGGTGCCGAAGTACAGGTCCTGGAAGTGCTTCTGGTTGTAGTCGGCCTGCCACGCGGTCGAGTTGTCCTTCGACCGGTCGGGCTCGGCTATCTCGTTGTGCAGCGGGCCGGGCGTGCCGCCGTACTTCGGCTTCAGCTCGTCCGTGTCGTCGTCCTTGCGGTCGACGAGGGTGGTGGTGTCCACCTGGTCGCCGAACTCGACCAGGACGGTGAAGATCTGGTCGGTCTTCTCGCGGCCGAGCTCGACGTACTTCTTCTTGCCGAGCTTCACGACCTGCGAGCCGCCGCGGCGCTCGACCTTGGCCTCGCCCTTGAGGACGGCCTCCAGGGCGGCCTCGCGCTGCTGCGCCTGCTGCTCGCTGAAGGGGCCTTCGAGGTCGTGGTCGACCGTGGTCTTGTCGGCTTCGTTGCCCGGCGCGGGGTCCTGGCGGACGTCCGCCGCCGTGATCCTGCCGTTCTCGTTCGCCCAGGCGGTGCTGAAGGTCGAGGCGGTGGCGGCGGTGGCCGCGAGCGCCACGACGACCGCGGACGCCCGAATGGCCCGTCGTCTGTTGGTCACTTGGTGTCGTTCCTCCCCGGCGCCCGCGCCTCCGGACCAGAAGGTGGGGTGTCCGTCCGGCGGGGTCGCGCGTCACAAGTGACGACATTCGACCGGAGAGAGACGAGAAAAGACAGACCTTGACTTGCACACACCAAGTGCACTATGCGGGTGTCAGAATCCGATATGCGGACACTCGAACCGGTGAAGAGAGAGGAAAGTCACGGTGCCGGAGGGCTCTTGGCCCGCTCCGTGACCCCCGTGCGCCCCCCGTGCTCCGGCCCCATGGGCCGGGTCACGCTTACCCGCCGTTCCGCCCGGGCATCGAGCGTCGTAGAGTCGGCCGAGGGTCCGGGAGTCCGGAGGGGACGGTATCCGTCATGCAGCGTCCGAACGCAGCGCAGTACGCCTACGGTTCGGCCGTCGTGGTCCTCGCGACCGCCGCGCTCCTGCTCCTGACCGGCGCCACAGGACCACCCGGCATCGCCGTCTGCTGCCTCGCCGGTCTGCTGCTCGGCGTGCTCGTGGCGGTGACGATGCCCGGCGGGACGCGGCCCGTCAAGTCCCCCGGCACCACACCCGCTCCGTCGGCGGCGGAGTCCGGGAACGACGCGGCCCGGACACCGGCCGCGCAGGTGGGCGCGGGAGCCGATGCCCGGACCGGTCGGTGAGGGCGGTGAGGCCGGCGGGTCCGTCCGTTCCGCGGGCGGCTACTGGGGCACGGTGACGACCACCGTCTTCGCCGCCTTGTCGTGCAGACCCTGCTTGTAGGGCTTGTCGACCAGGATGAGGATGAGGATGAGCAGCGGCCAGAGACAGGCGCAGCAGATCAGCGCGGGCAGCCAGAGCACGACCGCCCGCAGCAGCGACTGGCTCATCGGGGGCGTGGAGCCGTCGTTGAGCATCGCGACCCGCAGCTTCATCAGTCGCTTGCCGACGGTCTGCCCGTTCCGCGCCGTGAGCACGGTGTCGTACGTGACGTAGGCGACGATCGTGAGGAGCTGGAAGACCAGCTGGCCGCCCCCGGTCCAGGTGGTCTGGAATTCGTCGCCGTCCACCGTCACCCGGTCGTAGACGTCGAACGGGATGCCGATGAGCGCCAGCGGCACCGAGACGATCAGCCAGTCGACGAGCCGGGCGAGGATGCGGCGCCCCGACTCGGCGAGCGGCGGCATCCCGGAGAGCGGGTCGGTGCCGCCGTACCCCCCGCCGTAGCCGCCGTACGGGGGCGGGGGCGGGTACGGGGAGTCGTACGGGCTCCCCGGCGGCGGGCCGCCCGACGGCGGGGGCCCGGGCGGCGGGGAGTCCGGCGGGGGCTCCTGGGGCCGCTTGCGGAACGGGTCGTCGTCGGGGGGCGGGCCGGTCGGCGGCTGGTCGGTGCTCATGGGGGCATCGCATCCCGGCCGTCCGGGGCCCGCAACGGCTGGGCCCCCGTCCGGGGGACCCGGCCCCGGCGGCGTCAGGCCCTGGCGACGAAGGTGCGGGCGGCCTTGTCGTGCCAGCACTGGCGCCACGGGCGGTCGAAGACGCACCACAGCACGTTCAGGACGCCGACGACCAGCAGGCCCAGGAAGGTGTACAGGAACCAGCGGCGCAGCGACCGGCCGAAGGACGGCGGCTCGTGCGCCTCGATGTCCCTGACCTGGACGCCGCACAGCTTCTTGCCGAGCGTGCGGCCCCACTTGGCCGTGGGCAGTGCCTCGTACAGCACGCCGAGGACGAGCAGCAGGCCGAGCACGATGCCGAACTGGACGGAGGTGGTGCCGTCGACCAGCCAGACCTGGACGGTGACGCCGGAGCGCTTGGCCGCCTCGATCTTGGCCTCGATGTGGTCGAGCGCGGAGGTGACGAAGGGGAAGGCCGCGCCGGCCGCCATCGCGCCCACGAGGAGGGTGTCGACCAGCCGGGCGAGCAGCCGGCGGCCGAGCCCGGCCGGGGGCGCGGACGCCTGCTCGCGCGCGGCCCGGAGGAAGGGGTCCTCGACCGGCGGCTTCCACGGCACGACCGGCTGCTGGGCCTGCTGCGGCTCCGGGGCGGCGGGCTGCTGGGGCTGCTGGGGCTGCTGGGGCTGAGCCCAGGAGGGCGTGGCGGGGGCCGGTGCCGGAGCGGGGGCCGGCTGGGGCTGCGGCTGTACGGGCGCGGGAGCCGGGGCGGGGGTCTCGCGGACGGGCGCCGGGGCCGGGGCGGGCGCCGGAGTGGGCGCCGGGGTGACGGGCATACCGCCGAGGCGGGCGGGGCCGCCCCCGGTGCGGGGGTCGGCGGTACGGGGATCGGCGGCCGGGGCGGGCGCCTCGGCCTGCGCGGGGGCGGCCGGCCACTCGACCGGGGACCTCGGGTCGGGCACGGCGGGCGCGGGGGCCGGCTCGGCGGCCGGGGCGGGCGTGGCGGGTTGCGGCGCGGCCCAGGCCGCCGGCCGGTCCTGCCCGTCGCCGTGACCGGGCTGCCGGGAGATGTCGGGGGTGGACTGCCGGGAGGCGTCGGCGCGCCAGGCGGCGGCCGGTTCGCGGATGAGCGGCTCCTCGTCGAAGAAGACGGGCCCGGTCTCCTCGACGGCGGCCGGCGCGGGCTCAGGGGCGGGCGCCGGTACGGGGGCCGGCGCGGGGCTCGGGGCGAGGACCGGCCCGGCCGGGAGAGCGGAGGCGGGCGGGACCGGTGCGGCCTCGCCGTCCTTCGGTGCGGGCCGGCTCGTGCCGGGCACCCACGCGCCGCCGTTCCAGTACCGGATGTATCCGGGGATCGACGGGTCCGGGTAGTACCCCGCCTGCGGTACCTCGCCGCCGCCTCCGGGAGGAGTAGCCACTGCCCCGACTCCGTTCAGTCACAACGCCCAAGAATCCGCGCGGCTCCGCGCACGGTCTGCCGCACCCAAGAAGGCACAGTAACGAAGAACCTCCCCGAGGGAGGAAAGAGCCCGCGAGAAAGCCCGCCTTCGGACGACACAGGGCGGAATCCATCACTCCATGTGATGTTCGGGCCCGCGGCCGAAGGGCAGGGGAAGGGGCCGGAAAAAATTTCCGGGAAAACTTCCCGAAGTCGCGTAATGGACCCGGGAGACCGCGCTCTCTCCAGGTGAAGGCCCGTCCGGGGCCCAGCCGAGAGCGAGAGGCAGCAGTCATGCGGAACCACACCGAGCACACCACCGTCGAGCGCGAGCTGGAGCTGAAGCTGGTGCTCTCCCCCGAGCGTTCGATCCCGGTGCCGGCCCGGCTGGCCTACCGCACCGACGACCCGTACGCGGTGCACATCACCTTCCACGTCGGCTCCGACCACCCGGTGCACTGGACCTTCGCCCGCGAACTGCTCGTCGAGGGCGTCTTCCGGGCCTGCGGCCACGGGGACGTGCGGATCTGGCCGACGAAGGTGGAGAACCGCAGCGTCATCCTGATGGCGCTCTCCTCCCCCGACGGCGACGCGCTCCTGGAGGCGCCGTCGGCGCAGGTGTCCGCCTGGCTGGAGCGGACCCTGCGGACGGTCCCGCCGGGCACCGAGTCGGACCTGCTGGGCATCGACGACGGCCTGGCCGAGCTGCTCGCGACCACGGTGGTCGGCGACGACCTGTGGCTGCGCGACCCGTGGCCGTCGGACGAGTCGCAGGACGGCGAGCTGTGAGGGCCCGCTCCTGGTGTCCGTACCGGCGGATTCAGAACAGCTTTCCGGGGTTGAGCAGTCCCAGCGGGTCGAAGACGCGCTTGATCTCGCGCTGGAGCTCCAGGCCCACGGGGCCGAGTTCGCGGGCCAGCCACTCCTTCTTGAGGACGCCGACGCCGTGTTCGCCGGTGATGGTGCCGCCGAGGGAGAGCCCGAGCGCCATGATCGCGTCGAAGGACTCGCGGGCGCGCCGGGACTCGTCCTCGTCGGCGGGGTCGAAGCAGACGACGGGGTGGGTGTTGCCGTCGCCGGCGTGGGCGCAGACGCCGATGGTGAGCGCGTGCTTCTCGGCGATGGCGGTGGTGCCCGCGAGCATCTCGGCGAGCCGGGTGCGGGGCACGCAGACGTCGTCGATCATCGTGGCGGGCCGGAGGGTCTCCAGGGCGGTGAGGGAGAGCCGGCGGGCCTGGAGGAGGAGTTCGGACTCGGCGGCGTCGGCGGCGGGCACGACCTCGGTGGCCCCGGCGGCCGTGCAGAGCTCTCCCACTGCGGCGAGGTCGGCGGCCGGGTCGGGGGTGTCGAAGGCGCACAGGAGCAGCGCCTCGGTGGTCTCCGGGAGGCCCATCCGGGCCACGCGGTTGACGGCCTGGACGGTGGTGCGGTCCATGAGTTCGAGGAGTGAGGGGGTGTGGCCGCGCTCCATGACCGCGCAGACGGCGGCGCAGGCGGCGTCCGTGGAGGGGAACTCGGCGGCGAGGACGAGCTGGGCGGGCGGCTGCGGCTTGAGCGCGAGGACGGCCTTCACGACGATGCCGAGGCTGCCCTCGGAGCCGACGAAGAGCCGGGTGAGGTCGTATCCGGCGACGCCCTTGGCGGTGCGGCGGCCGGTGGTGAGGAGACGGCCGTCGGCGAGGACGACGTCGAGGCCGAGGACGTACTCGGCGGTGACGCCGTACTTGACGCAGCACAGGCCGCCGGAGGCGGTGCCGATGTTGCCGCCGATGGTGCAGGACTCCCAACTGGAGGGGTCGGGAGGGTAGTACAGGCCGTGCTCGGCGACGGCCCGGGACAGCACGGCGTTGATCACGCCCGGTTCCACCACGGCGACGCGGTCCACCGGGTCGATCTCCAGGATCCGGTCCATCTTGACGAGGGAGAGCACGATGCAGCCCTCGGAGGCGTTGGCGCCCCCGGAGAGTCCGGTGCGGGCGCCCTGCGGCACGACCGGGACGCGGTGCCCGGTCGCGGTCCGCATGACGTGCCGGACCTGTTCGACGGTGCGGGGCAGCACGACGGCCGCGGGGGTGCCGGCCGTGCAGAAGCCCGCCATGTCGTGGGAGTAGGAGGCCGTGACGTCCGGGTCGGTGAGGACGGCGTCGGCGGGGAGTCCGGCACGGAGGGCCGCGTGGAGCGTCGGAAGATCGTCCATGGTTCCAGCGTGGCACCCGCCGCCATCGGTGTGAACCCGCCGGGGCGGGCGGCCGGTGTGGTCTTCGTACGAGCGGGGGCGGGCGCACAGTGAGGCGCATGAGCCCCATGAAGAGCCAGAACGTGTCGCGGGCGGTGCTCGCCTCCGGGGTGGGCGCGGTCCTCGCGGCGACGGCGCTGCTGTACCTGCCGGAGTTCCTGGACCGAGGCGCGCCGCCGCGCCCGCCGGGCCCGGTGGAGCGGGCGGTGAGCGCGGCGCACGCGGGCGCTCCTGCGGCCCTGCCGGACCTGGTGGCGCTGATCGGGGACCGGGAGGAGTGGCTGCGGGGGCATCCGGACGACGCGTCGTCGTGGGCGGTGCTCGGCGCGGCCTATACGGAGCGGGGCGTCCGGCTCGGGGACGTACGGGATCTGCCGCGGGCCGAGCGGGCGCTGGACCGGTCGCTGGCCGAGCTGCCGGCGGCCCGGGGGAACGTGGACGCGCAGCTCGGGCTCGGGAGGCTCGCGGCGGCGCGGGGCGACTGGAAGGGCGCGAAGGAGTGGGGCGAGCGGGTGCGGAAGGCCGCGCCGAAGCGGTGGAACGCGTACCCGCTCCTGGTCGAGGCGTACACCGGGCTCGGGGAGCACGCCGCGGCCCGCAAGGCGCTGGAGAGCCTGGAGAAGCTGCGGGGCGGGGCGGTGGTGCGGGGCCTCGCGGCGCAGGGGTACCGGGACCGGGGGTGGCGGGAGGACGCCGACGCGACGGCGCTCGACGCGGCGGCGCTGGCGGTCACGGACGCGGAGAAGGCGGCGGCCCACACCCGGCTGGGGCAGTTCGCGTGGGAGCGGGGCGAGCCGGCGGAGGCGCTGGAGCGGTACGGGACGGCGCTGCGGTTCGTACCGGATCACGGTCCCGCCCTCGCGGGCCGGGCGCGGGCCCTTGCGGCGCTCGGGCGGTCGGAGGAGGCGCAGCGGGAGTGGCGGGCGGCGCTGGACCGGCAGCCGCTGCCGGAGTACGTCCTGGAGGCCGGGGAGCTGGCCGAGGCGCTGGGCCTGGACGGTGACGCGGGGGCGGCGTACGAGCGGCTGCGGGGCGGGAGTTGGGCCTTGGGGTCGACGGAGGTCGTCCTCGGGCTCCTGGACGCCGACCACGGGGATCCGGCGGCGGCGGTGGCCCGGCTGCGGGCGGCGTGGGCGAAGGGCCACCGGTCGGTGGCGGTGGCGGACGCGCTGGGCTGGGCGCTGTACCGGGCGGGCGAGCCGGAGCAGGCTCTGCCGTACGCGCGGCGGGCCGTCGACGAGGGGCCGCGCAGCGCCCCGTACACGTACCACCTGGGCGAGATCGAGCGGGCGCTCGGCCGGACGGGCCCGGCGCGGCGGCACCTGGAGGAGGCGCTGCGGATCCACCCGTCGTTCTCGCCGCTGCACGCGCCGCTGGCGGAGGCGGCGCTGGCGGGGCTCGGTGAGCCTGATCCGGGTGTGGTCCCGAAGGACGCGCTGCCGGTGAAGGCCGTTCAGTCCGTGAAGTCCGTGCAGTCCGTGCGGGGGAAGAGGGTGTGAGTTCGCGTCCGGGGCGGGCCCCGTGCCCCGCCCCGGACGCTTCGAGCCGGTGGTGGGCGGTCCTTACAGGTTGCCGCGCTTCTCCTGCTCGCGCTCGATGGCCTCGAAGAGGGCCTTGAAGTTGCCCTTGCCGAAGCCCATGGATCCGTGGCGCTCGATCATCTCGAAGAAGACGGTCGGGCGGTCCTGGACCGGCTTGGTGAAGATCTGGAGCAGGTAGCCGTCCTCGTCGCGGTCGGCGAGGATCCGCAGCTCGCGCAGCTCGTCGATCGGCACGCGGGTGTCGCCGACCCACTCGCCGAGGGTGTCGTAGTACGCGTCCGGGACGGACAGGAACTCGACGCCGGCGGCGCGCATGGCGCGGACGGTGGCGACGATGTCGTTGGTGGCGAGGGCGATGTGCTGGACGCCGGGGCCGTTGTAGAACTCGAGGTACTCGTCGATCTGCGACTTCTTCTTCGCGATCGCCGGCTCGTTGATCGGGAACTTCACCTTCTTGGTGCCGTCCGCGACGACCTTCGACATGAGCGCGGAGTACTCGGTGGCGATGTCGTCGCCCACGAACTCCTTCATGTTGGTGAAGCCCATGACGTTGTTGTAGAAGGCGACCCACTCGTTCATCTTGCCGAGCTCGACGTTGCCGACGCAGTGGTCGATCGCCTGGAAGGTGCGCTTGGCCGGCGGCTCGACGATCGGGGCGGCGGCGGTGTACCCGGGGAGGTAGGGGCCGGTGTAGCCGGAGCGGTCGACGAGGGTGTGGCGGGTCTGGCCGTAGGTGGCGATGGCGGCGAGGACGACGGTGCCGTGCTCGTCCTTGAGCTCGTACGGCTCCACCAGGCCGGTGGCGCCCTGGGCGACGGCGTGGGCGTAGGCGGCGCGGGCGTCCGGGACCTCGATCGCCAGGTCGATCACGCCGTCGCCGTGCTCGGCGACGTGCGCGTCGAGGAAGCGGCCCCAGTCGGTGGTCGCCTTGATGACGGAGGTGAACACGAAACGGGCGGAGCCGTTGGTGAGGACGTAACTGGCGGTCTCGCGGCTGCCGTTCTCCGGTCCGGAGTAGGCGACCAGCTTCATGCCGAAGGCCGTGGAGTAGTAGTGCGCGGCCTGCTTGGCGTTGCCGACGGCGAAGACGACCGCGTCCATGCCCTTCACCGGGAAGGGGTCGGCCTCACGCGCGGTGGAAGGGGTGTGGTCAAGGATCTCAGTCATGGCAGCAGCGTCCCGCCGACCCGCAAGCTGCGCAATAGTTCGTTGTTCCACTGGTCAATGTGTACAGCGACCAGCGAGTATGGGCGGACGACTTGTACATCATGACCACTTGGAGGGTCCCATGGCGATCGATCATCTGGACGGCCGGCTGATCGTGCTCCTGGCGCGCGAGCCGAGGATCGGCGTCCTGGAGGCGTCCCGCCGCCTCGGCGTGGCCCGCGGCACGGTCCAGGCCCGCCTCGACCGCCTCCAGGCGAGCGGTGTGATCAGCGGCTTCGGCCCGCAGGTGGACCCGGCGGCGCTCGGCTACCCGGTGACGGCCTTCGCGACGCTGGAGATCAAGCAGGGCCAGGGCGCGGACGTACGCGAGCACCTGGCGACGGTCCCGGAGGTCCTGGAGCTGCACACCACGACGGGCCACGGCGACATGCTCTGCCGGCTGGTGGCCCGTTCGAACGCGGACCTCCAACGGGTGATCGACAAGGTGGTGGCCTTCGAGGGGATCGTGCGGGCCTCGACGGCGATCGTGATGGAGAACGCGGTGCCGCTGCGGATCATCCCGCTGGTGGAGCAGGCGGCGGGCGGGGAGCCGGGGTAGGCCCTGGCGGCACGCAAAGAAGGCGTTGCAAAGAAACCCTTGCAACACCTTCTTTGCATGTCTACGCTCAGGGCATGCCCGAGAAGGACGAGAAGGACGAGAAGACCGCGAAGGCTCCGCAGAAGCACGACACCCGGATGCTCGACCCGCGTTCCCTGCGCGGCCTCGCCCATCCGCTCCGCATCCAGCTCCTCCGCACCCTGCGCCACCAGGGCCCCGCCACCGCCTCCCGGCTCGCCGAACGCCTCGGCGAGTCCAGCGGCGCCACCAGCTACCACCTGCGGCAGCTCGCCGCACACGGCTTCGTCGAGGACGACCCGGCCCTCGGGAAGGGGCGGGAGCGGTGGTGGAAGGCCGTACAGCAGGGCATCAGCTGGGACGAGTCGCTGTACCACGACCCCGATCCCGAGGTGCGGGGCGCCGCCGACCTCCTCCTGCACGAGGTCGCGACCAACCACACCCAGGAGCTGTCGACCTGGATCGCCACGCGTGACGACTGGCCCGACGGCTGGGCCGGCGCGTCGGACATGAGCGACTTCACGCTGCGGCTCCCGCCGGGGGCGCTGCGGGAGCTCACGGCGCGGATGCACGCGCTGATCGACGAGTACCGGGACGCGCCCGAGGCGGAGGCGCCGGACGCCGCGCGCGTACGACTCCACCTGCACGCCTTCCCGCAGCGCGAGGACTGAGCAGGACGGGGCCGCCGCGCACCCGCACCACGCACCCGCACCGCCCACCACCACGGAAGGGACCGCGAGACCATGCATGCCGACGTCCACCACCTGCTGCACCGGATGACCGCCGCCGAAGCCCACCGGAAGGCCGCCGCCGCGACTCGGCCGACCCCGCTCCGGGTCCAGCTCGGCCGCCGCCTCGTCACCTGGGGCCTCCGCCTGTCCGGCCCGGCCGACCTCACGGTCACCCTCGCCGCATGACCGCCCCGGGGGGACCGAAAACGAACAGGACCGACAGGCCCGACAGGCCCCACAAGCCCGACAAGAAACCCCTGTTCACCGTCCTGGCCGCCAACGCCATCTCCATCAGCGGCAATTCACTCACCCTCATCGCCGTCCCCTGGTTCACCCTGGAGACCACCGGCAGTCCCGCCAGGGCCGGCCTCGTCGCCTTCTGCGCCGCCCTGCCCGTCATCGTCTCCGCGCTCGCCGGCGGACCCGTCATCGACCGGATCGGCCGCCGCCGGGTCTCCATCGGGTCGGACCTCGTCTGTGCCCTCGCGCTCGTCGCCGTCCCGCTGCTCAACCACGCCGGTGTGCTCCGGTTCTGGATGCTGTGCGCGCTGATGGCCGTCACCGGTCTCTTCCACGCCCCCGGCGAGACGGCCCGCAACGTCCTCACGCCCGACCTGGCGAAGCGGGCCGGTACTCCGCTCTCCCGCGCCACCAGCTTCTACGACGCCGTCTCGCGCGGCGCGCGGATGACCGGTGCGGCACTCGCCGGTCTGCTCGTCGCGCTCGTCGGGGCCGACACCGTGCTGTACGTCGACGCCGCCACCTTCGCCGTCTCCGCGCTCCTCGTCCTCGTCGGCCTGCGCGGGGTGCCGGCCGCCGAACCGGCGCGCGGGGCGCCGCCGTTGTCCTTCGCCGTGTACCGGGCCGACCTGCGCGAGGGGTACGCGTTCATGCTGCGCACCCGGCTGCTCGTCGGCGTCAACCTCATGGTGATGGTCACCAACGGTCTGTCCCTGAGCTGGAGTTCGGTCCTGCTGCCGCTGCACGCCCGGGAGCACCTGGGCGGGCCGGCCGCCCAGGGCCTGCTCGTCTCCGTCTTCGGCGGCTGCGCCCTCGTCGGCGCCCTGCTCTACGCGGCGGTCGGCCACCGCTTCCCGCGCCGCCCGGCCCTCGCGGCCGGCTTCCTGCTCTGCGGCGCGCCCGTGTTCGTGACGGCGGCCGTCACCGACACCGTCCCGCCCCTGCTCGTGGTGATGGCGCTCGGCGGGCTCGGCGTGGGGGTGCTCAACCCGATCCTCGGCGCCGTCTTCTACGAGATCGTCCCCGAGGGGCTGCGCAGCCGGGTCGGCGGCGCCAGTACGGCCAGTGTGCTCCTGGCGGCCCCGCTCGGCGGCCTCGTCGGCGGCCACATGGTCGAGCGGGCGGGCCTCACCGCGACCCTGTTCGCCCTCGCCGGGGTGTACTTCCTGGCCACGCTCTGCCCGCTGGTCCTCCCCGCCTGGCGGGCCATGGACACACCCGCCGGTGGGACCGGGGCTCTCAGCAGCTCGGGACCTTCGACTCCTGCCCCTGCTCCAGCGCCCGCAGGGAGTCCACGGCGTCGCTGAGGGTGTCGACGGGGACGAGGCGCAGGCCGGCGGGGAGTTCGGCCTCGGCGTCCGCGCACTCGGCCTTGGGCACGAGGAAGACGGTGGCGCCGTCGCGGGCGGCGGCCTGGGTCTTGAGGGAGACGCCGCCGACCGCGCCGACCTTGCCGTCCGGCGCGATCGTGCCCGTACCGGCGACGACCTTGCCGCCCGTGAGGTCGCCGCCGTCACCGTCGCCGTCGAGCTTGTCGACGACGCCGAGGGCGAACAGCAGGCCGGCGCTGGGGCCGCCGACGTCGGCGAGGTGGAGGTCGACCTTCACCCGCGCCGGGTCGAGCTCCAGGTAGCGGAGGGCGGCGACGGAGGCGGCGTCCTGGGACTGCTTCATCTGGCCGAGGTTGTGCTCCTCGATCTCGGCGTCCGACTTGCCCGGCGGGTAGACGGCGTCGTGCGGCAGCACCGCCCGGTCCGTCCGGAACCAGGCGTCGGCCACGTCCGCGAGGTCCACCTCCGTGCCGGGGGCGGTGGCGAGGATGGTCGTCATGCGCAGCTGGCCCGTGGTCGGCCGGACCGGGGCGCCGGTGATCGTGATGATCTCCCGCCCCTTGTCCTTCCCCAGGACGTCGGCGGTGGACCCCGGCTGGGCGATGGCGAACGGCAGCGGCGCGAGCCCCGCCACGGCGATCAGCGCGACGACGGGCACGGCGCACGCCGCGAGCACACGGGACCGGGACATGCGGGAGAGACGGGAGAGCACGTCCCCAATCTACTGGGCGGGGGTACGGGCGCGGGTGTGGCCCAGGGTGTGGGCGAAGAAGCCGCGCAGCTCCCGGCGGACGGTCGCGAAGGACGCCGCCGCGTCACCGGGGCCGGTCAGGCCGTGTCGGCGACGGCCCGGATCCGGGGGTCGCGGGCGGCGAGGAGGGCGGCGGCGGTGCCGCCCGCGGAGTGCCCGTAGATCCCGGTCCCGGCCCCGGTCCCCGTCCGGCGCGGGCCGTACGGGAGGAGGCCGCCGAGGCGGTCGAGGACGAGGCGGAGGTCGGCGACGCGGGTCTCGGTCATCGTGCGGAAGGTCTCCGGGTCCGGCGGCCCGTACAGGACGGTCTCGCGGACCGTCCCGTCGGCCGTCTCCACCTGGCTCGCCTCGCCGGGGTGGTCGACGAGGACGACGACCGTGCCGTGGCTCGCCAGGTCCTCGGCGAGGCCGGTGCCGAGGGTGCGGGCGTCGCCGCCGCCGGACGTGTACAGCACGACCGGCCCGCACCCGGGCAGCGACGGGGCGCCCGCGTGCGCGTGGGTGAGCGTCCCGGCCCAGTCCACCCCGGCGGCCGGCAGCCCCGGACGGGCTGCGCGAGCTGCCCGAAGACCAGTGCCTCGCCCGGGGTGAGCTGTGGCACGCGGGGGAAGCCGGTGACGGTCCGGGCCGGGTACACGACGCTGACGACGACCTGACGGGCCCCCAGAGCCGGCTCCCGGGGGTCGGTGCGGGACGGGTCGGTGAGGGTGTGCCGGACGGTGCCGACGAGGTGCGGGCCGGCACCGGCGTGGGTCAGGTCCCTGCACGCGGGCGGGGCGGAGGGGTGGGAGACGCTCGCGCGGGCGCAGCGGGCGGCGTACGGGGCGGTTCTGGCGCCGGTCTGGGGGCGGGTGCAGGACCTGCACCGGGCGGAGTTCGCCCGGCACGCGGTCGCCCTCGCGGAGGGCGGGCCCGAGGCGGCTCCGGCGGCCCTGGCGCCGGGTTCGCGGCTGCGGGGCGGGGTGTGGGAGTGGCCGGGCGGGGCCGGGGAGGTACGGCTCGGGGGGCGGGGCCTGGTCCTGCTGCCGACCTTCCACTGGCGGGGTGCGCCACTCGTGCAGGACGTGCCGGGGCGGCCGGTGGTCCTGGCGTACCCGGCGGGGCCCGGCCTGCCTCCCGTACCGGAAGACCTTGGCCGCCCGGAGGAGGCTCTGGCGGGGGTTCTGGGCGGTACGCGGGCGGCTCTGCTGCGTGCTCTGCCGGGGCCGCGTACGACCACCGAACTGGCCGCCGCCCTGGGGGGCTCGGCGGCCACGGTCTCGGCCCACACCGCGGCCCTGCGCGGCGCCGGTCTCCTGACGACGGCCCGCACGGGCCGCTCGGTCCACCACTCCCTGACCCCGGTCGCGGAACTGCCGCTCCGGTGACAGGGGCACCCGTGCCGGTACGGGTGCCCCTGCCGGGTGTCAGCGCAGGGCGTCCGCGACCTCGCGGGCCGCGTCCACGACGCGGGGGCCGACGCGCTCCGGCACCGCGTCGGCGAGCATGACGACGCCGACGCTGCCCTCCACGCCGGTCACGCCGACGAGAGGCGCCGCCGCCCCGCTCGCGCCGGCCTCCAGCTCGCCGTGGGTGAGGGTGAACCCCGGTTCGGTCAGGCTGCCCTGGCGGGCGGCGAGGATCGCCCGGCCGGCCGCGCCCCGGTCCAGCGGGTGGCGGAAGCCGGCCCGGTAGGCCACGTGGTAGTCCGTCCAGGTGGGCTCGACGACGGCGACGGCAAGCGCCTCCGCCCCGTCGACGAGCGTCAGGTGCGCGGTCGCGCCTATGTCCTCGGCGAGCGAGCGCAGGGCGGGCAGCGCCGCCTCGCGGACCAGGGGGTGGACCTGACGGCCGAGGCGCAGCACGCCGAGGCCGACGCGGGCCCGGCCGCCGAGGTCGCGGCGGACGAGGGCGTGCTGCTCCAGGGTGGCGAGCAGACGGTAGACCACCGTCCGGTTGACGCCGAGTCTGTTGGACAACTCGGTGACGGTCAGGCCGTGGTCGGTGTCGGCGAGCAGTTTGAGGACTCTGAGTCCTCTGTCGAGCGTCTGGGAGGTTTCCGCGGTCACGACGCCCTCTCCTTCGAAGGTGAGTGACGGCGGCTCCCACGGGTTCGCGGCGCCGGTCCCGTCGGCGACGCACGTCAGAGGCCGCCGGCAGGAAGGGGTACACCGGCTGCGCTCCGCGGCGGCGCTGCCACGGGGCGGTTGCTTTGTGCCGGGACAGTAGCGACCCGCTCCGCTCAGCGGAAGACCTCGTCCAGAATCCGGGCGCGGGCGACCGGATGCGGTCGGTTCGGGTCCTTCGTCGGTCCTCCTCGGGACTTCGGCGGACAAGAACGGCTATGTCGTGCGGGTGGTGCGGGAAGCGGGAAGGGCCCGTACGACCGCTGTCGTACGGGCCCTTTCGAGGCGTCCGCGGTATCCGCGTCCGGGCTCACCGCATCCGGGTGGCCCACTCCTGCACCTTCTTGATCCGCTCGCGGATCTGTCCCGCGGTCGCCTCGGCGCTCGGCGGGCCGCCGCAGACCCGCCGCAGCTCGGTGTGGATCACGCCGTGCGGCTTGCCGCTCTGGTGGACGTAGGCGCCGACCATCGTGTTGAGCTGTTTCCGCAGCTCAAGCAGCTCCTTGTGGGAAACGACGGGCCGCCGTTCCGCCGGAAGCTCCAACAGGTCCGCCTCGGTGTCCGGCTTCCTGCGGCTGTGCGCGATCTGCCGGGCCTGCCGCTTCTGCAACAGCAACTGCACCTGGTCGGGTTCGAGGAGGCCGGGGATGCCGAGGTAGTCCTGCTCCTCCTCGCTGCCGGGGTGGGCCTGCATGCCGAACTCGGCGGCGTTGTAGAGGACGCGGTCGAAGACGGCGTCGGACTCCAGCGCCTCGAAGGGCAGCATGTCCTGCTCGCCGGTGGCCGCGTCTGCTTCGTCCCGCTGCTTCTCGGCCTCCGCCATCTCCTTCTCGGACTCGGCGTACGGGTCCTCCTCCTCGCCCTCCTTCTTCGGCCGGTCGAGGACGTGGTCGCGCTCGACCTCCATCTCGCTGGCGAAGCCGAGGAGGCTGGGGATGGTGGGAAGGAACACGGACGCGGTCTCGCCGCGCCTGCGGGATCGTACGAAGCGGCCGACGGCCTGGGCGAAGAACAGCGGCGTGGAGATGGTGGTCGCGTACACGCCGACGGCGAGCCGGGGCACGTCGACGCCCTCGGACACCATGCGGACGGCGACCATCCACCGGTCGGTGTTCTCGCTGAACTCGTCGATGCGGCTGGACGCGCCGGCGTCGTCGGAGAGGACGACGGTGGCCTTGGTGCCGGTGATCTCGCGGATCAGCTTGGCGTAGGAGCGGGCCGAGTCCTGGTCGGAGGCGATGACGAGGCCGCCCGCGTCCGGGATGGACTTGCGGACCTCGGTGAGCCGCTGGTCGGCGGCGCGCAGCACGTTCGGCATCCAGTCGCCGCGCGGGTCGAGGGCGGTGCGCCAGGCCTGCGAGATCGCGTCCTTGGTCATCGGCTCGCCGAGCCGGGCGGCGATCTCGTCGCCCGCCTTGGTGCGCCAGCGCATGTTGCCGCTGTAGGAGAGGAAGATGACCGGCCGGACGACGCCGTCGCCGAGCGCGTTCCCGTACCCGTAGGTGTAGTCGGCGGAGGACCGCCGGATGCCGTCGTTGCCCTCCTCGTACGTGACGAAGGGGATGGGGTTGGTGTCGGAGCGGAAGGGCGTGCCGGTGAGGGCGAGCCGGCGCGCGGCGGGCTCGAAGGCCTCCAGACACGCCTCGCCCCAGGACTTGGAGTCACCGGCGTGGTGGATCTCGTCGAGGATGACGAGGGTCTTGCGCTGCTCGCAGCGGTTGCGGTGCAGCATGGGGCGCACGCCGACGCCGGCGTAGGTGAGGGCGACCCCGTCGTACTCCTTGCTGAGCGGCCCGGCGCTGTACTCCGGGTCCAGCTTGATCCCTATCCGCGCCGCGGCCGCCGCCCACTGCTTCTTCAGGTGCTCGGTGGGGGCGACGACCGTGACCTGCTGCACCACGTGGTGGTGCAGCAGCCAGGACGCGAGGGTCAGGGCGAAGGTGGTCTTGCCGGCGCCGGGCGTGGCGACCGCGAGGAAGTCACGGGGCTGCTCCTGGATGTACTTCTCCATCGCGCCCTGCTGCCAGGCTCGCAGCTTGTTGGCGGTGCCCCAGGGAGCACGGCCGGGGAAGGCGGGAGAGAGGTGATGAGAGGAGGTGGCGGTGGTAGTCACGATCTCCGGTCACGGTTCGACGCTCGTCCAGACGCTCGTCCAGATATGACAACCGGGCCACCTTACCGGCGGCCCGGTTCGGACCACGCGCGAACGCCCCGGAGCGGTGCGGGGTGCGACGGCTCTCACACCTCGGGCCCCTCGGGCCCCTCGGGCGGGAGCAGCGCCCGCAGCTCCTGGGCGATCGCCTTCACCTCGTCCGTACGGCCCGTGGCCACGTCGATGACCAGCCGTTCCGCCGCGTCGATGTCCGGCCGGAGCTGGACGCCGTTCATCGCCAGGAACGTCACACAGGACAGCCAGGCCGTCCGCTTGTTGCCGTCGAAGAACGGGTGGTTGATCGTGAGGGACTGCAGGAGGGCCGCGGCCTTGTCGAGAAGACCCGGGTAGGCCTCCTCGCCGAACATGGCGGCCGACGGCCGGTGAACGGCCGATTCGAGCAGCCCCACGTCCCGAACGACGATGTCCTGGTCATCGACCGCGTACTCGGCGATGGCCAGGACATCCTCGGCGGAGAGGTAGACACACGTCACTTGAGGCGCTCCATCAGCTCGTGCCACTTGGCGGCCTGCTCCATGGCCGTCTTCCGCACGATCGCCTGCTGGGCGGTGCGCGCCAGGTAGTCGTCGACCGCCTGGAGGAGTATGGCGTGCATGCTGGTGCCCTCCTGTTCCGCGCGGAGCTTGAGCGCTTCGGTCTGGTCGTCGCGGAGACGCAGGTTCATAGCCATACCAGAACGGTACCACCGAGTGGGGCCAGAGTGGTACCACTCAAACGGGTGGCTCCGTCAGGCCGCCCCCCGCAACCGCGTCGCCACCCACGCCCCCACCGCCGCGACCCCCGCCATCGGCAGGAAGACGACGGCGAAGGCACCGGGATGGGAGGCCCCGGCGGCGGCCGAGGCGCCCGAGCCGACCGCATGGCCGACCGCCCCGCCGCCGAGGGCGGCGAAGGCCGCACCCCCCGCGGCGAGCAGCAGCACGTTCGAGAGCCCGTCGGAGATCTGGAGCGCGGCGGAGTTCGCCCCCGTCTCCTCCGGCGGCGACAGCTTCATCAACAGCACGCTCGTGGAGGCGATCACCGCCCCCATCCCCAGGCACCCGAAGCCCCAGGCCACGGCGACCACCCACACCGGCACGCCCGGCAGCAGCACGCTCGGCGCGGCGGCGATCGCGACCGCGACGAGCAGCATGCCGAGCACGACCAGGCGTTCCCGGTACGGCTCCGTCCACGGCCGCGACTGGATCCAGGACCCGAGCGCCCAGGTCAGGCCGCCGAGCGCGAGCGAGAGCCCGGCGAGAGTAGGACTGAGCCCCCGCTGGGTGACGAGCATCAGCGGCACGAAGGACTCGGCGGCGATGAAGGACCCGGCGGCCACGCCCCGCAGCAGCACCACGGCCGGCAGCCCGCGCGCGGCCCGCACCGTACCGCGCGGCAGCAGCCCCCGTACGGCGGGCACCAGCAGCGCGGTACCGACGGCGGCGGGCAGCAGCGACAGCCAGCGCAGCTCCTGCCCCGCGTACTGGAGCAGCCCGGCGCCCGCCGATATCGCGAGCGCGAGCAGGATCCGCCGCCGGTCCCAGGCCGCGACCGGCGCCGAGGGGTCGGCGGGCCCGGAGGCGGTCCGCCGGATCGCGGGAAGCGCGAGGGCGAGCGGCCCCACGACGAGCACCGGAATACCGACGAAGACCCACCGCCACCCCAGCTGCTCGGTGATCGTCCCGGAGGCGAGCGGCCCGACCACGGACGGTACGACCCAGCTCGCCGCGAAGGCCGCCATGATCGCGGGCCGCAGGTGCTCGTCGTACGCCCGGCTGACGACCACGTACAGGGCGACGATGACCAGCCCGCCCCCGAGCCCCTGCACGGCCCGCCCCAGAATGAACACCCACATCGCGGCGGCCGTCCCCGACAGCAGCAACCCGACCGCGAAGGCACTGATCCCCGCCGTCAGCGGCACCAGCGGCCCCTTCCGGTCGGACCACTGCCCGGCGACGACCATCCCGAAGAGGCTGGTGGTGAAGTAGGCGGAGAAGGCGAAGGCGTAGACGGAGATCCCGTCCAGCTCCCGCGCGGCCACCGGCATGGCGGTCCCGACGGCCGTCGCCTCGAAGGCGATGAGCAGCACGACGGACACGATCCCGATGCTGAGCGCCCGATGGGCGGCATCCAGGACGGAGCCGCGAGGGGCGGGAGGGGATGGAGGAAGGGATGCGGGGTCCGGGCCGACGGCGGTCTCGGCCTCACTGGGTTCAAGGGCGCTCATCCCCCCAGAGTAAGAGGTGTAGCCCTGGATGACCCCTGTCAGGAGACCGGTCCCGTCTCGGTCCGGGGACCTACGTCCGGCGCCCGAGCGTGAATGGCGTGCGGCATGCTCCCGAGGCACGCCCGCCAGCCTGAGCCTGGCCGACGGCGCTCTTGACGGTGCTCAGCCGAGCGGGCGACGCTCGTGCAACCGGACGCAACCGAGTAGTCAGGGAGCAAGGTCATGGCTCTACTGTTCTTCGGCAAGGACCCCAACAGCAACGGCGACAACTGTCCCAGCGTGTGGGTGGACGAGACATCGGCGGATCTTGTCCTTCAGGGCTGGAAGGCCGACGAGGCGACGGAAGCGGAATGCCTCAAGGTGGGCAGCATCCCCGAGACCGAGGGCGTGGTCCGCATCCCTGCGAGCATGGTGGATCAGATCAGGAAGGCGTGTGATGAAGCCGAACAACGTGCCGCCGTTCAGTGAGTTGATCGCGGGGTGCCAGAGGTCGGCCGTCCACCTGGAGCTGCGCGACTCGTACGGCATCGCCTCGGAGGACGAGGACTTCGCCGAGTGGCGGGAGCTGGGAGAGATCAGCCCCGCGTCGGTCGAGCGTCGCCGTGACTGGCTCGACCTGGTGAAGGAGACCGTGGGCCGTGGCGTCGTCATGCGCCGCGCCCGGGTCGTCTCCGTGCCGGTCAGCGAGTACATCCGGTACGAGTACGCGGGCACGTATCTGAACGTCGAGGCCGGGGAGTTGATCCGCTGGCTTCCTCGCCCCGAGGCCGCCACGCTCGCTCTACCTGGTGCCGACTTCTGGCTGTTCGATGATCACCTGATCCGCTTCGGCCACTTCGCCGGGAACGGGGATTTCGTGAGCCACGAGCTGAACGACGACCCCGAAGTGGTCAAAATGTGCGCCGCCGCGTTCGAGTCGGTCTGGACTCGCAGTACACCCCACGAGAGGTTCACGGTCTGACCCGCTCCAGCGGTTCGCAACCAGCTCATGCCCAGTTATCAGTCTTCCAGTGTCGAGGCCGCGCGCAAGAACGTCGCCGCACGTCTGCGAGAGGTCCGCCGCGACTCCGGACTGAAGGGGCATGAGCTGGCGGCGTTCTGCGGGTGGAACAAGTCCAAGGTCTCCCGGATCGAGAACGCGATCACGCCCCCGTCCGACGCGGACATTCGCGCCTGGTGCGCTGGTTGTGGTGCGGACGACCAGGCCCCGGACATCATCGCCGCGTCTCGCACGGCCGACTCCATGTATCTGGAGTGGAAGCGGCTCCAGCGCACCGGCCTGCGGCAGCTGCAAGAGTCTCGCGTCCCGCTGTATGAGCAGACCAAGCTTCACCGGGGCTACGCCTCGCACGTCATGCCGGGCCTGTTCCAGACGCCAGCGTACGCGTCCGCCCTGCTGGAGGCAGTAGGGCGGTTCCATAGGACCCCGAAGGACACGGCCGAAGCGGTGGCGGCCCGGATGTCCCGAGCCGACGTACTCCGGAAGCCGGGGCACCGCTTCACCTTCCTGCTGGAGGAATCCGTCCTGCGGTACCAACTCGGCGACGCCGAGTGCATGGCCGGCCAGCTCGGACACCTGCTGTCGATCATGTCGCTTCCCGCCGTCTCCCTCGGCGTGATCCCGTTCGCAGCCCGAGACCGGGGCATGTGGACCCTGGAGACGTTCGACGTCTTCGACGACCAACGGGTACATGTGGAACTTCTGACGGCACAGGTGACGCTCACCGCGCCAGGTGAAGTCGCCATGTACGTGAGGGCCTTCGGAGATCTCCGAGGCCTGGCCGTGTACGGCGCCGAGGCGCGTGCGCGCGTGGCTGACGCCCTGGCCGCGCTGGGCTGAGAACTCGCGTGCAACCGCGTAGAACTCCCTTGGGCCCGGCGTCGCCGCGTCCCTAGCGTTGTCGTCATGCAGACGGCGCGAGGGAGGTGGCCATGACCGTCACTGCTCCGGTGCGTCCGAGACGAACGAGCCTCGACCCAGCACGGTGTAGAGCCGTCCCTCTTCCCTCAGGGCAACCACGGCCTTCTGCACGGTCGACGGCACCACGTCCAGTTCGGCGGCCAACTGGTTCACGGCAGGGAACCGCTCCCCTGCCTTCCACTCCCCGGCATCGAGCCGTCGACGGAGTTCATCGGCTACCTGCGGCCATACGGGCTTGCTGCGGTCGAGATCCATAAAGCCAGGCTCTGCGTATCCACGTTTTCACGCGACCGCGTATACGCGAATACACATATGCGCGTATGCTCAGAGTGAGCGACAACAGAAGACCCCGGCGAGGTGGCTGGACCTCCCGGGGCGTGGCCGACCACCCAAGGAGTGACCGACGTGCGTAGCGTACTTGCCCTGATTTTCGCTTGGCTCATGCCCTCCACGGGGAGGCGTCGAGCCGCCCCACAGGATGCGCCGACGCAGCACACCTCTCCCACGAATTCGCCGACGGCACGGCTTCTGATCACGCGGCGCGTCGTCCCCCTCTCCCGTTCTCTCCGCGAGCCGGAGTACCTGCGTGGCGAAGACGTGGAACTGGTCCGCCCGTACTACGCCCGACACCTCCAGGAGCAGGAACGGCTTCTCCAGCGGGACCGCCGTACGGCTCTACTCCTCGCCACCGTCGGCCTCGACTTCCAGGGGGTACCGGCATGAGCCAGACCGCGCGACAGCACACCGCCCCCGTGCGCATGTGCGCGGACTGCGAGCGGATCACCGATCGGCCGATCCTGATCCGCTCCGTCGAGCAGGGGTCGGGACCGGGCTGGAGCCTGTACGCCTGCCCCGGCTGCGCTCCGCGCCACCTGACCGCCGACGAGGCACGCTGCCTGTGGATCGAGCACGTCGAAAGGTGCGCCCCCTGCGTGACCGAGGAGTGCCCGGTCGGCTCGGCGCTGCGGGGACGGTTCGTTCCAGAGCCCGAGACCCCATGACGGCACCGCCACAGCGGAAGAAACGAGCCGGGCGCACCGGCTACGTCGAGAGGCTGCCCAACCTCATCGAGTGGTTGGACACCATCTCCACCACGTGCGGAGCGTGCGCCGGGCACCGAACGGTCTGGTGCCCCGAATGCGCCGGGTTCATGGGCTGCGAGACGTGCAGCCACACATACAAGGTCGCTTGCCCCCAATGCGCCGGCGGCAAGCGCGAAGGCTGGCGCCCCTGGTGACGCACCCGGCCTGACACAACGGCGGGGCTGGCGTGAGACTCATGTCTCACGCCAGCCCCGCCCCCGTCCATGGCGGCTCCCTGTGGTGCCGTCCCGAACTTCGGGACTACTCGGGCTTGGGCTTGAAAACAGGCTTCTCGGTCAGCCCCGCATCGTTCTCACAGCCGAGCTTCCTGACCACAGCGAGAGCCACGGAGTGAAGCACAGTCAGATTGGCCTCACGTATCGCAACAGTGTCCGGCGGGAGGGGGATGCCGATGTCAACCGTGCCCCGAATCTGGGCCGGCCGCTTCTCCGAGCCTTTGAGCCGAGGGCTCACACACTCCAAGAAGAGGTACGCCTTTCTGTAGCCGGCCTGTACCTCTCGCCCCATGTCGTACGGGTACAAATGGGCGCCCCTGACCTCCCCGAACAGGTCGCTTTCGTCATACAGACCGAACTCGACGTTGAGTTCGGGCCTGCCGTCGGTGTCCTGGACTGTGCACATCGGCGGATGGCTCGATCGCCGTTCACCCTTCGCCTGGTCCTCCGTCAGCTGCTCCACTGCCCGTTGGAGTCCACCGCTTGAGGCCGGATTGAACTTCTTCGTCTTCAAGACTGTTTCGAGCGCCTTGGCGGCGTCGACCGAGAGTGTGTCGTCGCA
>NZ_JASCXN010000020.1 GCF_030010625.1 Streptomyces sp. CC208A
CTCGTCGAAAGGAGACAGGCCGTGACCCTGAGGATCGCTGTCTGTGTGAAGTACGTGCCCGACGCGACCGGCGACCGTGGTTTCGCCGACGACCTGACCGTGGACCGCGACGAGGTCGACGGTCTGCTGTCGGAGCTCGACGAGTACGCGGTCGAGCAGGCGCTGCGGATCTCCGAGGAGGCGGACGACGCCGAGGTGACCGTCTTCACCGTCGGCCCGGACGACGCCAAGGACGCCCTGCGCAAGGCGCTGTCGATGGGCGCCGACAAGGCCGTCCACGTCAACGACGAGGCCATCCACGGCTCCGACGTCATCGCCACCTCCGCCGTCCTCGCCAAGGCCCTGGAGAAGACCGGCTTCGACCTGGTCGTCTGCGGCATGGCCTCGACCGACGGCACCATGGGCGTGCTCCCCGCGCTGCTCGCCGAGCGGCTGAGCCTGCCGCAGGCCACCCTCCTCTCCGAGGTCTCGGTGGAGGACGGACTTGTGAAGGGCCGCCGTGACGGCGACGCCGCCACCGAGGTCCTGGAGGCCCCGCTGCCGGCGGTCGTCTCGGTCACCGACCAGTCCGGCGAGGCCCGTTACCCCTCCTTCAAGGGGATCATGGCCGCGAAGAAGAAGCCGGTCGAGGAGCTGGAGCTCGACGACCTGGACATCGACGAGGACGAGGTCGGCCTGGCCGGCTCCTGGACCCTGGTCGAGTCGGCCGCCGCCCGCCCGGCCCGCACCCAGGGCACGATCGTCACGAACGAGGACGGTGACGGCGGCAAGCAGCTGGCCGCCTTCCTCGCCGCCCAGAAGTTCATCTGACCGCCCGTCACCACCCCTCAGGAGCAAGGAATCATGGCTGAGATCCTGGTTCTCGTGGACCACGCCGACGGTGCGGTCCGCAAGCCGGCCCTCGAACTGCTCACGCTGGCCCGCCGGCTCGGCGAGCCGTCCGCGGTCGTGCTCGGCGCGGGCGAGGCCGCCGCCTCCGTCGCCGCCACCGCCGCCGAGTACGGCGCGGCCACCGTCTACGTGGCGGACGGCGCCGAGTTCGGCGAGCAGCTCGTCGTGCCGAAGGTCGACGCGCTCACCCAGATCGCGAAGGAGAAGGGGGTGGCCGCCGTCCTGGTGACCTCCTCCGGCGAGGGCAAGGAGGTCGCGGCCCGGGTCGCGCTCCGCCTCGGCTCCGGTCTCATCACCGACGCCGTCGAGCTGGAGGCCGGTGACGAGGGCCCGGTCGCCACGCAGTCGGTCTTCGCCGCCTCGTACACGGTGAAGTCCCGCGTCTCGCACGGCGTTCCGGTCATCACCGTCAAGCCGAACTCCGCCGCCCCGGAGGCCGCCCCGGCCGCCGGCACGGTCGAGAACGTCGCCGTCGCCTTCACCGGCAACGCGGCGAAGGTCGTCTCCCGCACCGCGCGCGTCTCCACCGGCCGCCCGGAGCTCACCGAGTCCGCGATCGTGGTCTCCGGCGGGCGTGGTGTCGGCGCCGCCGAGGGCTTCGAGGTCGTCGAGAAGCTGGCCGACTCGCTCGGCGCGGCCGTCGGCGCCTCCCGCGCCGCGGTGGACGCCGGCTGGTACCCGCACTCCAACCAGGTGGGCCAGACCGGCAAGCAGGTCTCCCCGCAGCTGTACGTCGCGGCGGGCATCTCCGGCGCGATCCAGCACCGGGCGGGCATGCAGACGTCGAAGACGATCGTCGCGGTCAACAAGGACCCGGAGGCCCCGATCTTCGACCTGGTCGACTACGGCGTGGTCGGCGACCTCTTCGAGGTGCTGCCGCAGCTGACCGAGGAGATCGGCGCGCGCTGACGCCGTCGGACACGACGAGGGGGGGGTGGCACTCTGTGCCACCCCCCTTTCGCGTTCCCGGCCCCCGCGCGGCCTCAGATCCAGCCGTCCAGCGGGACCTCCTCGCAGAGCCGGACGACCGGCCGGCGCCCGGTGTCCGCGGCGCTCGCGAGCTTGACCCGGACGCCCGGGCGCACGGCGTGCGGCGGCCCGTCCACCCGGCAGCGGACCACGAAGCCCTCGGCCATGTGGACCGGCCAGAGGTCGGCCTCGGCCGCGGTGTGGGCGCGGCGCACGGTGATGACGCCCTCGCCCTCGCTGAGTTGGGGTGCCAGTTCGGTCGACCCACAGGTCGGACAGAGCAGGCGCTGGAAGGTGGTGGTGTGGCACCAGGCGCAGCGCTGGAAGTAGAGATCGGTGCCGGCGGCCGATTCCTCGGTCCGGACGGCGCCGGGGGTCCTCAGTCCCGTGTGGAACACGATGCCTTCTCCTCGCACTCGGCGGCTCGACCGTGCATGGAGCCCAAGATATGGCACTCAGTGCCAGCAAAGAAAGACCTGAGTTCCCTCAATCCGAGATACTGAGATCCCTCTCGGTCCTCTCGGACCTCTCAGTGCTCGCCGAGGCTCGACTCCACCTCGCGCACCACCCGCCACATGGGGGTGGACCGCTTGGTGATGACGACGACCACGTCCTCGGCCCCCTCGGCGGGCGCGTCGCCGCCGGCGCCCCCGGCCGCGTCCGGGCTCCAGGTGGCCCGGACGAACTCCAGGGCCCGGTCGACCTCGTCCAGCGGATCGCCCTCTCCGCCGGAGCGCAGCCAGTGCCGCAGGGCGTGGTTGTGGGCGGCGACGACGGCCGCGGCGGCCACGTTGGCGCGCAGGGTGCCGTCCCTGCGGTCGGCCCAGCGGGTGCGCAGGTAGTCGCCGAGGGTCTTCTCGTACCGCCAGACGACGGAGAGCTCGTACGTGCGCAGCCCCGCCACCTCGCGGGTGAGGCGGTAGCGCTGGACGGAGAAGGCGGGGTTCTCGGCGTACATCCGCATGACCAGCCGGGCGGCGTCGCAGACCCGGACCACGGGGTCGTCGGTGTCGGCGCTCGCGGCGAGGAAGCGGGTCATGTCGTCGAGGCACTGCTCGTGGTCGGGGAAGACCACGTCCTCCTTCGACGGGAAGTAGCGGAAGAAGGAGCGCCGTCCGACGCCGGCGAGCGTGACGATGTCGTCGACGGTGGTCTGCTCGTAGCCCCGCTCCAGGAAGAGCTGGAAGGCCGCGGCGATGAGGGAGTCCCGCATCGCGGGCTTCGAGGAGTTCGGGTGGGGGGTCGCCGCTGCTGCCATGCCCCGAACCTAACATCCACAGCGTTCCCACGCGGCACTCGGTGCCGGATTTCTCCGGCACCGAGTGCTGTCATGCGGCACCGAGGCTCAGCGGGCGGCCATCCGCAGCGCGCCGTCCATCCGGATCGTCTCGCCGTTGAGGTAGTCGTGCTCGGCGACCATGGTGATCAGGCGGGCGTACTCCTCCGGCCGGGCGAGGCGCTGCGGGAAGGTGACGCTCGCGGCGAGCCCGGCCCGGATCTCCTCGCTGAAGCCGGCCATCATCGGGGTGTCGACGATGCCGGGGGCGACGGTGACGACCCGGATGCCGTACTGGGCGAGGTCCCGGGCGGCGGTGATGGTCATGCCCGCGACCCCGGCCTTGGAGGCGGCGTACGCGATCTGCCCGACCTGGCCCTCGAAGGCGGCGATGGAGGCGGTGTTGACGACGAGACCGCGCTGCCCGTGCTCGTCGGGCTCGTGCCGGGCGATCGCCTCGGCGGCGAGCCGCATCACGTTGAACGTACCGATCAGGTTGACGTCGACGACGGTACGGAACAGGTCGAGGTCGTGCGGACCCTTGCGCCCCAGGACGCGGGCGGACGGCGCGATCCCGGCGCAGTTCACCGCGAGCCGCAGCTCGGCCCCGTCGGCGTCGATCTCCGCGAGCGCGGCGCGGACCTGCTCCTCGTCGGTGACGTCGGCCGCGATCAGCCGCACGCCCTCGGGCAGCTCCCCTGCGGCGGCGACGGCCTTGTCCAGGTCGATCCCGTAGACCGTGGCGCCCCGCGCGGCGAGCGCGGCGGCGGTGGCGGCACCGAGCCCGGAGGCGGCACCGGTGACGAGAGCGGCGGAGCCGGCGATGTCCATGGAACTCCTCGTTCGTGTCGTGCGGGTGACCCTGCCGGCGGGTTGGCCGCCGGACGGGGGGCGCGTCCCCGCGGGGGACCGCGCGGTCTGCGCGATCTATGCCGCTCACCATAGAACCGTTCCTAGAGACTGAGTGGGAGTGGGTCCTGTTGCCAGGACCCGTGCTCAGCCGGACGCCCCGAACGGTGTTGGGTGTCCTGGTCGACCGCTTTCCTGCCGTGTCCGGCACGCACGGATCGTGTCCGTGGCCCGGGGACACGGGGGCGGTGTCCCTCACGCCCCCGGGTGCCGGGCCGGGCCTGGGCGGTCCGATGCCCGCGACGATCACTCTGGTCGTCGCGGGGCGGTGCCGTCCTCCCCCAGCCTTCGGCCGGGAGGTGCCCCCAGCCTGATCCGGTGCCCGAGGGCGCGCCTGCCGATCGCCACCGCAGCGGCGGCGTGCCGGGAAGTCTTGCGGTTCTTCGTGGTGAGGGGCTTCTGCCAGTGTTCCGCGCCCCACCTGCTGGTGTAGGCGGGGTCGACGGCGATCACGCCGACACCGGCCTCCGCGCACATGCCGGCCAGCCGGGCACGGAGTTTGGCGGTGGGGATGCCGGAGACGAGCTGCCGGAACTTCTTCCTGCGGCCGTGTTTCTCGCGGGTGGTGGAGGCGGTGAAGTCGAGGTCTTCGATCGCGATGGCCTTGACGCCGGTCGTCCGTGTCCAGTGCAGCAGGCGGGTGAGGGCGTGGCGGAGCTGGGCGTCACGGTGACTGGCAGTGCCGGTCAGGTCGTAGTCGAAGCGGCGTGACTGCCCGACCGGGTTGCCGTGGGGGTCGAGGTGCCAGGCGGCGAGGTGGTCGGCGTTCATGTCCACGCCGACCACTCCGCCCGCCCGCAGGGCGGCGAGCGGGATCACGGGGAGGTTCTTCCGGGTCCAGGAGGCGTCCAGGTACCAGCGGCCGCGCTCCACGTCGAGGTGGATGCGGTAGGCCACGGCCCGGTTGCTGGTGACCCGGTCGCGCCACTCCTCGCCCCGGTGCGGGAAGGTCGCCTTCGCGGCCAGCACGTACCGGCCGTGCTTCGCGTTGGCCAGACCGGCCAGCGGCGCAGGGAGCTTGATACTGACCTCGCCGTCCGGAGTGACGCGGATCGTCTCGTTCCCGAACCGCTTGCCGGACTCGCCGTCGGCGGTCAGGAACCAGCGGGCCGCTTCCCACTCCGCCCGCCACTCTTCGGGCGTCCTGCCGGCGGCGGCCAGGTGGTGGCGCTGGTGGAGCAGCCGCCTACCGCCCCGCACCACGGTCACCCGACCGTTCTCCCGCTCGGCCCGCACCTTCTCGTGGCGGTCTTCGAGGACCGCCAGACGGCGGGACTTGGCAAACCACTCACGGCGGGACCGGTAGCCGCCGGGCTTCCCCTTGCCGCCCTTCTGGCCCACCGGCAGCGACAGCCGGTGTCGGACCGTGCGGATCCCGGCATCCGGAGACTGCAGATGCGCGTGCTGGACACGCCGGGACAGCCCCCACTGGTCATGCGTGCTCGCCGTGACCGACCCGGCCCACCGCGACGACGAGACAGCGGTCAGCTCCCGCTTACGGACCGCCCACGTCTCCGTGGAGTGCTCCAGGCCGTCACGCACACGGCGGGCCAGATCCTGGGAGGCCAGGCGCCCCATGTGGGTGCCGACGGCGCGCAGGACTTCCTCGTCCCGGGCGGTCAGGCCCCTGAGCCGGTCACGGATGCTGACACCGGTGGGACCGTAGGCGACGAACGGACGCGCGATCTCCCGCAACTGCCTCTTCTCCGCCACGCCCCGTCACCCCCGCCCAGCCCGCAGAACACCGATGCCACGAACCTAACCGACACCACCGCCAACCAACCCATAGACGAACGAAAGGGACACACTTATGCACACCCCTGCGTACTTCAGGACGAATAGTTCCGCACCTCGGCCGGGTCCGCCCGCGCCGGTGGCCACCGAGCTCGCGAAGCAGCCCCGGAAAACGCCGAACCCCGGTCCGCCTGAAACGGGGGAACACAGGCGAACCGGGGTGGCTACTCACAGCATACGCCCCAACTGGTTCAACACGAAATCACCATGGATCCGTCACGTCCTGCGTGATCTCGCGCCCGGGGCGCGGCCGCTACGCCGCGGCCGGTTTCCCTCCTCGGGTTCGTCTGGGCCTCCGTCCGCTTCGACTCGAAGATGTCCATCAGGTACTCCTTCGTTCGTGGGGCCAAGGAGCGGCGTACCGCTTGGCGGCGTGGCCCGCGATCAGCTCCTCAATGCGCAGGACGCACGGCTCGCACGTGTAGAAGGGGGCGTGCCCGTGGTGGTCGCTGTGCGCGGGCCCGAGCCAGAGGACGGGCACGTCGTCCTCCTCGCACCGCCAGCACAGACCGATCGTCCACGGGCGGCCGGCGGTCACCGGGCCATACCCCAGACAAGGAGGACGGCGAGGCCGACCAGCGACGCAAGGTAAACCGCCCGCCGTGCGCTGTCGCTCACGCGCCCTCCAGAGGGGCCAGCTCCGCCCATACGCGCTTCCCCCAGTGCCGGCGCTCACAGCCCCAGTTCCGCGAGACCGCGGCGACAAGGTCGAGGCCGCGACCGCCTTCGTCAGAAGGACGGGCCTGCCTCAGGACCGGCCGACGCCGGTCGAGATCAGTCACGGCGATCTCGACCCGGTCGTTCTCGATGAGCGTGACGGCCACCCGAATCGAGGCGCCGCACGTACGGGCGTGCACGACCGAGTTGGTGGCCAGCTCGGAGACGACCAGCGCGGCCCGGTCGGCGAGCTCCGACAACTCCCAGTGGTCGAGGAGGGCGACGACCAGGCGCCGCGCGACGGCGACCGAAGCCGGGTCGCACGGCAGCACGCGGGACTGGGACCGCTCGGTGGAGAAATAGAACTCCAGCCGCCCTCGGGTAGGGGCGTCAAGCATCTTCACCAGCCTCCTCCGCCGCGGCCTCCAAGCGCCGGGCGCTCCCCCATTGCACGAGCCGCCGGACGATGCCCGGGTCGCACAGTGCGGCCGGGCCGTCCATGGGCACGACCCAGTAGGCGGCGCACCGCGGATCGGGCTCGGTGATCGTGGTCGCGGGGACACCGAGGTAGCAGTCGGCGCCCAGACACTCCGTGTCGGGAACGTCCCACCGGCGCGCGGTGCTGAGCGGGGTGAGCACGTAGAACGCCCGGCTGTTGCCGTCGAAAAAGCAGGGGCCGCCGTCGAGAGCGGTGCTCAGGTAGTCGGCCACCTCGCCACGGTCGGTGGTGCCGGCTGCGGCGAGGACGACGTCCGCCGGGATCCGCACAGCGGTGAAGGTCGTCCAGCAGCGCAGGAGCGCCACGCCGTACTCCGCCCACTCTTTCCGGGCCTCGCGGGCGTCGCGCGCTGCGAGGACCAGCCAGGTCTCGGCGCCGGCCTCGCGGCTGCGACGCGAATGGACGAGAACTCCAGGCCCCATCTCCAGCGGTCCAAGCACAAAGGCCGAATCAACTGGTCTGCTCTGGCAGCCAAGTTGGGTACTGTCGGGCACAGCGACTCCTCACCAGTCGTCACGCCCCGGGGGCAGGTGGAACTGCGGCCCGGGGCCTTGTCGACAGGGTGAGATTCACGGGAAAGCACCGCGTCCACACGTCGGGTATCCCCATGGTGGGTATGCCCTTAGATCACCGGGGGCGCAAGCTCAGCCAGGCAGGAAGAGACCGATGATCCACCAGCCGCCAACGGCGCTACCGCCGGACCTCCTCGCCGACGACGACGTCCAGCGCGCGCTGGGCGCCCACGACTTCGGCGAGGTGTTCCACTTGGCGCGCGAGAAGGCTGGCATCAGCTATTCGAAGATCGCCGCTGAGTGCGACATCAAGCCGGAGCGCGTCGGGCAACTCGCGCGCGGCAGCGGCCGCATCACGACCTTCGAGAAGGTGGTGCAGATCGCGGACGCCCTACGTGTCCCAGGTCACATGGTCGGCCTCGCTCCCCGACCGTGGGAGGCGGAGGTCGCTCCTGCGCCGAGCACGACAGGACCCTCCTTGCACCGCCGCACCGTCCTCCAGGTCGCCACCGCCGGCGGCCTGGCCGCCGCCCTCCCCGCGCTCCACCAGCCCGACCCGCCGTCCAGCCGGATCACAGACACGTACGTCGACCGCCTTCACGAGCGCACCGCCCGACTCCGCCGTCTGGACGACATCCTCGGTGGCGCCGACACCTTCAAGGTGTACCTCGGCGAGATGCAGCGGACGAAGGCACTCCTGCGTACCGGCTCCTTCTCGGACAGTTCCCGGCAGCGACTGACGTCGCTCCTCGCGGAGCAGGCCCAGCAAGCCGGCTGGGCGGCCTTCGACGGCGGGCGCGGCCGGGATGCTGCCCACCTCTACCAGGAGAGTCAGACCTACGCGCGGGAGGCGCAGGCCAGCGACCTCTACTCGAACAGCTTGGCCTTCCTGGCGTACGGGCGCTCGCGAAGGACCGGCGCGCCGCCGTTGCCTTCGCCGAGGAGTCGTGCGCCACGATCACCGACCGCACGCCGGCCACCGTTCGCGCCCTGCTGCACGAGAGGCTCGCCTGGGCGTGCGCCGTGGACCAGCAGCCCGCCGGCACCGACAGGGCGCTCCAGGCAGCGCGCAAGGCACTGGACGAGGCACCGGAAGGGGAGCCCCAACCGCACTGGTCCGCATGGGTCGATCACCAAGAGCTGGACATCATGGCTGGCCGCTGCTGGGCTGAACTCAAGCGTCCACTCCGCTCCGTCCCGGTGCTGTCCCGCGCGCTCGACGCCTTCCCTGACGAGCACGCACGGGACAAGAGCCTCTACCTGTCCTGGCTCGCCGAGGCGTACATCACCGCCGGCGAGGTCGAACAGGCCGCCGCGATCACCCGCCGCGCCCTGGAGTTGTCAACAGACGTGGCGTCAATCCGGCCGCGGCAGCGAATCGACGTCGTGCTCGCCCACCTACGCCCGTACAGCGACGTGGCCGAGGTCCGGGAGGTTCTGGGGCTCGCCGGCCCTTAGCTCTCGGAGCCGTTCACGGAGTCACGGATCCACTCCTTGCACCGCTCGGCCCCGGCCACGATCGGAACAGCGCACACCTCGGGGTTGTCCCAAGGGTGTGCCTCCAGGAGATACGCCTCCAGCTCGGGATACCGGTCAGTCGTCGTCTTGAGGAGGATCTGCCACTCCTCGCCGGTTCCGTACTCCCCCAAGTGCCAGAACACCGACCGCACCTTGGCGATCTGCGCCCCGGCAGCGAGACGCTTCTGAACGGCACCGCCTGCGAGGGCGACGGCCTGGTCTTCGGTCTCCGTCGCGGTCGACACCTGCACGTAGTCAGTCATGCCGGGAGCCTAACCACCGCTCTCGGGCTCCCACTAGATCACCTCTCGTGCAACGCCCCCGCACCGGCGCACGATTGGGCCGTGCACGCTCCCCACGGTGGTTATCCCCTGCACGGTCTTTTTGCCGACGAGGGGTCGGTATGTACTGCCGGCATGACCGCACTCACCGAGCGCACTGCGCCGGCACCCGATGGCATCAACCCGTCCCGGGCCCGCGACGTCGTCCGGGCCCTCTACAGCCGCCCCCCGCTCACGGCCGCCGACCTCAGCGCCCCCTTGCTGTCCATGCCCGACGGCGCGTTGACCACCTCGCTGCCCGGCGCCGTCCAGTTCGCCGACGTCCCCGCCACGGTGGCCCGCTGGGCCGCCCTCGGCATCCGCGGCGTCAAGGTCTTCGCCTTCGGGCACAACCGCGACGAACACGCCACCGGCGCCACCGCCCCCGACAACCGCATGATCCGCACCATCCAGGCCGTGAAGAAGGAGGCGCCGACCACGGCCGTCACGACCGAGGTGTGCGGCTGCTCGTGGACCGACCACGGCCAGTGCGTGCTGCGCACCGACGCCGGCGACATCGACCTGGAGGCCACCTACCGCCTCATGGGCACGATGGCCGTCATGCACGCGGAGGCCGGCGCGGACTGCGTCTCCCCCACCGCGATGCTGGACGGCTCGATCCGCGCCGTCCGCCAGGCCCTCGACGACGCCGGGCACCGTGACGTGGGCGTCAACCCCAACCTGGCCATCCACACCAGCCTCTACGGCCCGTTCAAGACCCTCATGCAGACCGACCCCCGGTCGGGGCACCGCCGCGGCCTCCAGCTCGAACCGGGCCGCGCGCAGCAGGACACCCTCCTCCAGGCCCGCCGCTGGATCGCCGAGGGCGCCGACTCCCTCACCCTCCAGCCCGTCATGACGACCGGTGACGTCCTCGTCCGGCTCCGCGACGACCAGAAGGTCCCGCTCGTCGCCTACTCGACCTCCGGGGAGTGGTCCGCGCTCAAGGCCCTCGGCACGGCCGGGATGGTCGAGTACTTGGCGATGCTCGTCCGGGCCGGCGCGGACCAGGTCCTCACCTTCGCCGCCGAGACCGTCGCCGAGCACCTGGAGGCCCACCGTGCGTGACATGCCCCGCCAGCGCCCGCCGCAGCTCGACGCGATCCTTGAGGACGCCGCCCACGCCGGCTTCGCCATGTCCTGCGAGGACCGCACCGGCAGCCTCCTGGCCACCCTCGCCGCCTCCAAGCCGGACGGCCGCTTCCTGGAGCTCGGCACCGGCGTCGGCGCCGGGGCCGCATGGCTGGCCTCCGGGATGACCCCCGGCGCCCACCTCGTCACGGTGGAGGCCAACGCGGCCGTGCAGGCCATCGCCCGCCACCACCTGGCCGACGATGCCCGGATCGAGTTCGTCCACGCGGACGCGGACGACTGGCTCACCCAGGCGGTCGAGCTGTCCGACTTCGCGTACGTCGATTGCAGGCCCGGCAAGTACCTCCGGCTGCCGGATCTCCTCGCCCTGCTCAAGCCCGGCGCCCTGTACGTCGTGGACGACATGCTGCCCCAGGACACGTGGCCGGACGACCATCGACCCCGGGTCGACGGCTTCCTCGAACGACTGCCCGATGTCCCCAACTGGCTCGCCACGCCCATGCGGTGGTCCTCCGGGCTGGTGGTCGCCGCGCGGATCTGAGGGTCTATCGTGCCCCCATGCGCAGTGATCTGATTCGCATCGTCTCCCGTGATTCGCCCATGGCCCTCGCCCAGGTGGAGCGCGTCCGCGCCGAGCTGGCCGCGCTCCACCCCGGCATCACCACCACCGTCCTGCCGGTGAAGACCACGGGCGACAAGTGGATGGGCGACCTCTCCCAGGTCGAGGGCAAGGGCGCCTTCACCAAGGAAGTCGACCAGGCGCTCCTGGCCGGCGACGCCGATCTCGCGGTGCACTGCGTCAAGGACGTCCCCGCCGACCGGCCCCTCCCGGCCGGCACCACCTTCGCGGCGTTCCTGAAGCGGGACGACATCCGCGACGCGCTGATCCACCCCGGCGGCCTTACCCTGGACGAGCTGCCGGAGGGAACCCGAATCGGGACCTCGTCCGTACGCCGGATCGCGCAGCTCGCAGCCTCCCACCCGCACCTGGAGTGCGTCCCGATGCGCGGCAACGCCAACCGCCGCCTGGAGAAGCTGGCAGACGGGGAGGCCGACGCGCTGCTCCTGGCCGTCGCCGGCCTGGAGCGGATCGGCCATCAGGATGTCATCACCGACATCCTGCCGACCGACGTGATGATGCCGCCGATCGGCGCCGGCGTCCTCGCCCTCCAGTGCCGAGAGGGCGACACGGAGCTGATCGACACGATCAGCGGCCTCGGTGACCGCGACGCCTATCGGGAGACCCAGGCCGAGCGAATGCTCCTCCACGTCCTCCAGGGCCACTGCAACTCCCCGATCGCCGGGTACGCGCGCGTCGAACGAGGTGGGGAACTGTCCCTACGGGCCTGCGTGTTCTCTCCTGACGGAAAGACGGTACTCAACGCCCACGAGTGGGCGGGCAGGCTCGACCCGGCCGCCCTTGGGACCTCAGTGGCTGTCGCGCTCCTGCGCCAGGGTGCGCGCGAGGTGATCGACTCCATCCCACACTGACCGGCCAGAACGCGAAGGCGCCCCGCTCGGCCTGCCGAGGGGCGCCTTGGTCGTGCCGCCTACAGGGCGACGGGCGCCTTCTTCCTGAACGAGGACGGCCACCCGCGGATGGCCGTCGAGGAGCGGATGGGGCACGAGCTCCCCGGCGTCGAGGGGACGTACTCGCACACGACGCTCGCCATGGAGCTCAAGATCGCGGCGGCCTTGGAGCGCATGTTCTGGGAGTCCGTGAAACCGGTGATCGACTCCCGCGAGTTCGGCCCGCCCCCCCCCCGGGAGAAGAAGTTGAAAACTTAATCTCCTAAAATTCTCCCAAGCGACGTCCCAGGCGCCGCCCGAAGCGCCCGGCCGCAGAGCCTCAGGGATGAGCTCCGCTCCCATGAACCACCCTTGACCTGCTACTTCTCCGGCTTCGCCAGCCCCCGGCTGATGACGAGCCGCTGGATCTGGTTCGTCCCCTCGAAGATCTGCATGATCTTCGCCTCGCGCATGTAGCGCTCGACGGGGAAGTCGCGGGTGTAGCCGTAGCCGCCGAGGACCTGGACGGCGTCCGTGGTGACCTTCATGGCCGTGTCGGTGGCGATGAGCTTCGCCGCGCTGGCCTGGCGGCTGAAGGGGCGGCCGAGGTCGCGGCGGCGGGCGGCGTCCAGGTAGGTGGCGCGGGCGGCGTCGACGGCGGCGGCCATGTCGGCGAGGAGGAAGCCGAGGCCCTGGTGGTCGATGATCCGGCGGCCGAAGGTGGTGCGCTCGTTGGCGTAGTCGACGGCGGCGCTCAGGGCGGCCTGGGCGAGGCCGGTGGCGCAGGCGGCGATGCCGAGGCGGCCGTTGTCGAGGGCGCTGAAGGCGATCTGGAGGCCCTGGCCCTCCTTGCCGATGAGCCGGTCCTCCTCGATGAGGGCGCCGTCCCAGTGGGCGGAGGTGGTGGGGACCGCCTGGAGACCCATCTTGCGCTCGGGGGCGCCGAAGGAGAGGCCCTCGGTCTCGCCGGGGGCGAGGAAGCAGGAGACGCCGTGGCTGCCGGGGGCGGTGCGGGCGAAGAGGGCGTAGAAGCCGGCCTTGCCGCCGTGGGTGATCCACGCCTTGTTGCCGGTGATCCGGTAGCCGCTGCCGTCCTCCTGGCGCTCCGCCTTGCAGGCGAGGGCGGCGGCGTCCGAGCCGGCCTGCGGCTCGGAGAGGCTGTAGCCGCCGACGAGGCGGCCCTCCAGCATCGAGGGGAGCCAGCGCTCCTTCTGCTCCTGGGTGCCGAAGGCGTACAGCGGGTGGCAGGCGAGCGTGTGGACGCTGGTGGCGACCGCGACGGCGGCCCAGCGGGCGGCGAGCTCCTCCAGGACCTGGAGGTAGACCTCGTACGGCTGGCCTCCGCCGCCGTACTCCTCGGGGTAGGCGAGGCCGAGCAGGCCGGCCCGGCCGAGCGTGGCGAAGAGACCCTCGGGATAGGTCTCGGCGGCCTCGTGTGCGTCCACCCGGGGAGAGAGCTCGTTGTCGGCGATCTCGCGGGTGAGGGCGATGAGGTCCGCCGCCTCGGGGGTGGGAAGCAGGCGGTCGACATCCATGGCGACTCCATCGGCGCGCAAAGTGGTACTAGGACTGGTACTCCAGTACCGCTAAAAATAGCGCAGATGTCCGTGGACGTAACCCCGCCACGGCCGTGGCCCGGCATACTGTTCGGGTGATCGAGACCTCCGCCGCCGACACCCCGAAGCTCACGGGCCGTGGCGCGGCGCGCCGTTCCGCCCTCTTCGAGGACCTGGTGGCCCTGCTCGTCGGCGAGGGCTTCGCCCGGCTGACCCTCGACGACCTCGCCGCGCGACTGCACTGCTCCAAGCGCACCCTGTACGGCCTGGCCGGCAGCAAGGAGCAGCTGGTCCGGGCGGCCGTCGTGCACTTCTTCCGGCGCGCCACCGCCCGCGTCGAGGCGGTGCTCGCCGCCGCGAGCGGGCCCGCCGAGCGGCTCTCCGCCTATCTGCGGGCCGTCTCCGCCGAGCTGGCCCCGGTCTCCCCTCAGTTCTTCGACGACGTGGCCGCCTTCGAGCCGGCCGCCGAGGTGTACGAGCGGAACACCCGCGCCGCCGCGGGCCGGGTGCAGCAGCTCATCGAGGAGGGCGTCCGCGCCGGTGTCTTCCGGGAGGTCCACGTGGCCTTCGCGGCCGACGTCATCGCCTCCGTCATGGTTCGCATCCAGCGGCGGCAGGTGGCCGCGTCCACCGGTCTCGCGGACGCCGAGGCGTACGACCAGCTGGCCGAGCTGCTGCTCAGCGGGCTGCGCCGGGCCTGAGCCCGCCTGAAAGGAAGAGGTCCTAGGCGACGGAGCCGATGCGGCCCGCGACCGGGGCGTCCGGGCCGTCGTGGTGGATGGGGGTGTGGGCGCCGGTGAGGGAGACGCCGCTGCCGCCGCGGCGGTCGGCGACGATCTCCGCGCCGATCGACAGAGCCGTCTCCTCGGGGGTGCGGGCGCCGAGGTCGAGGCCTATCGGGGAGCGCAGGCGGGCGAGTTCGAGTTCGGTGACGCCGACCTCGCGGAGCCGCTTGTTGCGGTCCTCGTGGGTGCGGCGGGAGCCCATCGCGCCGACGTAGGCGACGGGAAGCTTCAGGGCGGTCTGGAGGAGGGGGACGTCGAACTTGGCGTCGTGGGTGAGGACGCAGAGCACGGTCCGGGCGTCGACCTCCGTCGACTCCAGGTAGCGGTGGGGCCAGCCGACGACGACCTCGTCGGCCTCGGGGAAGCGCTGCTTCGTCGCGAAGACCGGGCGGGCGTCGCAGACAGTGACGTGGTAGCCGAGGAACTTGCCGACCCGGACGAGGGCGGAGGCGAAGTCGATGGCGCCGAAGACGATCATGCGGGGGGCCGGGACGGAGGACTCCACGAGGAGGGTGAGCGGCTGTCCACAGCGGCTGCCGTCCTCGCCGATCTCCACGGTGCCGGTACGGCCGGCGTCGAGGAGGGCCCGGGCCTCGGCCGCGGCGGTGCGGTCCAGCTCCGGGTGGCCGCCGAGCCTCCCCTCGTACGAGCCGTCCGGGTGGACCAGGAGCGCCTGGCCGAGGAGCTCCTCGGGGCCGGAGACGATCCGGGCCAGGGCGGCCGCCTCCCCGGAGGCGGCGGCCGCGAGCGCGGCGGGGAAGACCCCGCCGCGGACCGGGGTGACGAGGATGTCGATGATGCCGCCGCAGGTCAGGCCGACCGCGAAGGCGTCCTCGTCGCTGTAGCCGAAGCGTTCGACGACGGTCCTGCCGTCGTCGAGGGCCGCCTGACACAGCTCGTACACGGCGCCCTCCACGCACCCGCCGGAGACCGAGCCGATCGCCGTGCCCTCGCTGTCGACGGCGAGGGCGGCGCCGGGCTGCCGGGGCGCGCTGCCGCCGACGGCCACCACGGTGGCCACGGCGAAGTCGCGTCCCTGCTCGACCCACCGCTGCAGCTCTTCGGCGATGTCCAGCATGTCGGTCTCCTTGGCTGAGTGGGGAGGGCGGCCGGTGGGCGTCAGCTGACGCCGAGCCAGCCCTCGATCGGGTGGAGGGCGAAGAACACGATGAAGATCGCGGTCAGGCACCACATGAACGCGCCGACCTCGCGGGCCTTGCCCTGGGCCACCTTGATGACGGCGTAGGCGATGACGCCGGCGGCGACGCCCGGGGTGATGCTGTAGGTGAACGGCATCAGGACGACGGTCAGGAAGACCGGGATCGCGACGGAGCTGTCGCCCCAGTTCACGTGCTTGGCGTTCATCATCATCATCGCACCGATGACGACCAGGGCGGCGGAGCCGACCTCACGGGGCACGATCTGGGTGATCGGCGTGAAGAAGAGGCAGGCCGCGAAGAACAGGCCGGTGATCACCGAGGAGAAGCCGGTACGGGCGCCCTCGCCGACACCGGTGGCGGACTCCACGAAGACGGTCTGGCCGGAGGCGCCGGAGACGCCGCCGATCGCGCCGCCCGCGCCGTCGACGAACAGCGCCTTGGACAGGCCGGGCATCCGGCCCTTGTCGTCGGCGAGGTTGGCCTCGGTGCCGACGCCGATGATGGTGGCCATGGCGTCGAAGAAGCCGGCGAGCACCAGGGTGAAGACGATCACGCCGACGGTGATGTAGCCGACGTCGCCCCAGCCGCCGAAGTCGACGTCGCCGAAGAGCGAGAAGTCCGGGGTGGAGACGGCGCTGCCCTTGAGCTCCGGGGCGCCGTTGGCCCAGGCGCCGGCGCCCTTGGCCGGGATGTCGGCGACCGCGTTGACGATCAGCGAGATGACGGTGCCGGCGACGATGCCGATGAGGATGGCGCCCGGGACCTTGCGGGCCTGGAGGGCGAAGATCGCGAGCAGGGTGGCGGCGAAGATCAGGACGGGCCAGCCGACCAGCTCACCGCCGGCGCCCATGGTGACCGGCGGGCCGAACTCCGGGCCCGCGCCGACGAAGCCGGCCTTGTTGAAGCCGATCAGCGCGATGAAGAGGCCGATGCCGATGGTGATGCCGTGCTTGAGCGGCAGCGGGATGGCGTTCATGATCATCTCGCGGAGACCGGTGACCACCAGGAGGCAGATCACCAGACCGTAGACGACGCACATGCCCATGGCCTGTGCCCACGTCATCTGGGGTACGACCTGGGTGGCGAGCACACCGGAGACGCTGAGTCCCGCCGCGAGGACGAGCGGCACCTTGCCGACGAAGCCCATCAGCAGGGTGGTCACCGCCGCCGCGAGGGCGGTCGCCGTGATGACGGCGGAGGGGGCGAGGACGTTCTTGTCGACGTCCGGGCCTCCGAGGAGGATCGGGTTGAGCAGGAGGATGTACGCCATCGCCATGAAGGTGGTGACGCCACCGCGGATCTCCGTGCCGACGGAGGATCCTCTCTCCGAGATGTGAAAGTACCGGTCGAGCCAAGACCGTCCGGCGGGGTTGCGCGAGCCGGAGCCCGCGTCCTCCGCGGCGGTCTTGGGCTCCACAGACGACTGGGTCATGGGGCCTACTCCCAAGGTTCAAAGGGGCACCCGCACGAGGGGGGACTCGTATCAGCGGGATTTGGGAACTGCTGTTGGCTGCACGACCCGGGGGACGGCCCGAGACGAACGGGTACTGCGGGTACTTCTGGTACTTCGGGTACTGCGGGTACTGCGGGTACTGCTGGGGTGGTACGACTCCGGGCGGTGCGGGCGGGGAGGGACGTGTGACGTTCCGGGGGAGGCACGCACCGCCCGGAGGGTCCTACAGGGTGCCGGTGAGCGCCTCGGGGCGGACCGGCGTCTTGTTCAGCTCCAGACCCGTCGCCGCCCTGATCGCCGCGAGGACGGCCGGAGTGGACGACAGGGTCGGGGCCTCGCCGATGCCCCGTACGCCGTACGGCGCGTTGGGGTCGGCCAGTTCGAGGTAGTCGACCGGGATGGTCGGCGTGTCGAGGATCGTCGGGATCAGGTAGTCCGTGAAGGAGGGGTTGCGCACCTTCGCGGTCTTCGGGTCGACGATGATCTCCTCCATCACCGCGACGCCCAGGCCCTGGGTGGTACCACCCTGGATCTGGCCGACCACGGAGAGCGGGTTGACCGCCTTGCCGACGTCCTGGGCGCAGGCCAGCTCGATCACCTTCACAAGTCCCAGCTCTGTATCCACCTCCACCACCGCGCGGTGCGCGGCGAAGGCGTACTGGACGTGGCCGTCGCCCTGGCCGGTGACGAGGTCGAAGGGCTGGGTCGGACGGTGCCGCCACTCCTCCTCGACCTCCACGGCCTGGTCCTCCAGGACGTCCGCGATGCTCGCGAGGGCCTCGCCGGCGTCGGTGACGACCTTGCCGCCCTCCAGGAGGAGTTCGGCGTTGGCCCACGCCGGGTGGTACGAGCCGAACTTGCGCCGGCCGATCTCCAGGACCTTCTCGCGGACGAGCGCGCAGGAGTTCTTGATGGCGCCGCCGGTCATGTACGTCTGGCGGCCCGCGGAGGTCGAACCGGCCGAGCCCACCTGGGTGTCGGCGGGGTGGATGGTGACCTGCTGGACGCCGAGCTCGGTACGGGCGATCTGGGCGTGGATGGTGACGCCGCCCTGGCCGACCTCCGCCGCGGCGGTGTGGACGGTCGCGACGGCCTCGCCGTTGATGACCTCCAGGCGGATCCGCGCCGTCGAGTAGTCGTCGAAGCCCTCGGAGAAGCCGACGTTCTTGATGCCGACCGCGTAGCCGACGCCCCGTACGACCCCTTCGCCGTGCGAGGTGTTGGACAGGCCGCCCGGCAGCGCGCGGACGTCCGCGCCCTCGCCGGCGGTCTCCCACTGGCGCTCCGGCGGCAGCGGGCGGGCCTTGACCCGGCGCAGGAGTTCGGCGACCGGGGCCGGGGAGTCCACGACCTGCCCCGTCGGCATGATCGTGCCCTGCTCCATGGCGTTGAGCTGGCGGAACTCCACCGGGTCCATGCCCAGCTCGGCCGCGAGCTTGTCCATCTGGGCCTCGTAGGCGAAGCAGGCCTGGACCGCGCCGAAACCGCGCATGGCGCCGCAGGGCGGGTTGTTGGTGTAGAGGCCGATCGCCTCGATCTCGACGTCGTCGATGACGTACGGGCCGACCGAGAGGGAGGAGGCGTTGCCGACGACCGAGACCGTGGAGGAGGCGTAGGCGCCGCCGTCCAGGACGATCTTGCACTTCATGTGCGTGATCTTGCCGTCCTTGGTGGCGCCGTGCTCGTAGTAGAGCTTCGCCGGGTGCCGGTGGACGTGCCCGAAGAAGGACTCGTACCGGTTGTAGACCATCTTGACGGGCTTGCCGGTGCGCAGGGCGAGCAGCGAGGCGAGGATCTGCATGGAGATGTCCTCGCGGCCGCCGAAGGCGCCGCCGATGCCGGCCATGGTCATCCGGACCTTGTCCTGGGGCAGGCCGAGGCAGGGGGCGATCTGCTCGCGGTCCGCGTGCAGCCACTGGGTGGCGACGTACAGGTCGATGCCGCCGTCCTCGGCCGGCACGGCGAGGCCGGACTCGGGGCCGAGGAAGGCCTGGTCCTGCATGCCGAAGGTGTACTCGCCCTTGACGATGACGTCGGCGCGCTTGGCGGCCTCGTCGGCGTTGCCGCGGATGATCGGCTGGCGGTGCACGATGTTGGGGTGCGGGACGTGGCCGGCGTGGTGGTCGTCGCGGTTCTCGTGGACCAGGATCGCGTCGGGGGCGGTGGCCGAGGCCTCGTCCGTGATGACCGGGAGCTCCCGGTACTCGACCTTGATCTTGGCGGCGGCGCGGCGCGCGGTCTCCGGGTGGTCGGCGGCCACGAGGGCGACCGGCTCGCCGTGGTGGCGGACCTTGCCGTAGGCGAGGACCGGGGTGTCCCGGAACTCCAGGCCGTAGTTCTTGGCGGCCGGCAGGTCCTCGTGCGTCAGGACGGCGTAGACGCCGTCCATCGTGAGGGCCTCGGAGGTGTCGATGGAGACGATCTCGGCGTGCGCGACGGTGGAGCGCAGGACCTGGCCCCACAGCATGTCCTCGTGCCACATGTCCGAGGAGTAGGCGAACTCGCCGGTCACCTTGAGGGTGCCGTCGGGGCGGAGCGTGGACTCGCCGATGCCGCCCTTGACGTGGTTCTGGGTGACGTCGGTGGGGGTGCCCACCGGTACGGTACGGGTGTTCTGAGCCATCGTCAGACCGCCTCTCCCTGGCGTTCCTGGCGAGCGGCCGCGAGGCGGACCGCGTCGAGGATCTTCTCGTAACCGGTGCAGCGGCAGAGGTTGCCGGAGAGCGCCTCGCGGATGTCCGCGTCCGTCGGGGACGGGTTGCGCTCCAGCATCTCGTCGGCCGCGACGAGCAGGCCGGGGGTGCAGAAGCCGCACTGGACGGCGCCGGCGTCGATGAACGCCTGCTGGATCGGGGAGAGTTCCACACCCTCACCGGTCTGCGAGTCCTGGGCCGGCTTGGCCTCCCAGCGCTTGGCCTCGTCGAGCGAGGTGCCACAGGCGCCGGAGGCACAATTGCCGTGCTCCTCGCGCTCCTTGGCGAACTCCGCCAGGCCCTCGACGGTGACGACCTCGCGGCCCTCGACCTGGCCGGCGGCGACCAGACAGGAACAGACCGGCACCCCGTCGAGGCGGACCGTGCAGGAGCCGCACTCGCCCTGCTCGCAGGCGTTCTTGGAGCCGGGCAGGCCCAGCCGTTCGCGGAGCACGTAGAGGAGGGACTCGCCCTCCCAGACGTCGTCGGCTTCCTGCGGACGACCGTTGACCGTGAAATTGACGCGCATGGTTATGCAGCTCCCTCAAGCGTGCGGCCGGTGCCGCGGTACTGCTCCCAGGTCCAGCCGAGCTGGCGGCGGGCCATGATGCCGACGGCGTGGCGCCGGTACTTGGCGGTGCCGCGGACGTCGTCGATCGGGTTGGCGGCGGCCGAGCAGAGGTCGGCGAACTGCTTCGCGATCGAGGGGGTGATGATCTTGCCGTTGTCCCAGAAACCGCCCTCCTCCAGAGCCGCGTTGAGGAAGGCCTCGGCCTCCTTGGCGCGGATCGGGGTCGGCGCGGCCGAACCGATGCCGGTGCGGACGGTCCGGGTCTCGGGGTGCAGGGCCAGGCCGAAGGCGCAGACGGCGATGACCATCGCGTTGCGGGTGCCGACCTTGGAGTACTGCTGGGGGCCGTCCGCCTTCTTGATGTGGACGGTCTTGATGAGCTCGTCGGGCTGGAGCGCGTTGCGCTTCACGCCGGTGTAGAACTCGTCGATCGGGATGAAGCGGCTGCCGCGGACCGACTCGACCTCGACCTCGGCGCCGGCGGCGAGGAGGGCGGGGTGCGCGTCACCCGCCGGGGAGGCGGTGCCGAGGTTGCCGCCGACGCCGCCGCGGTTGCGGATCTGCGGGGAGGCGACCGTGTGCGAGGCGAGCGCCAGGCCCGGCAGCTCGGCCCGCAGGTTCTCCATGATCTGCGTGTACGGAACGGAAGCGCCGAGTCGGACGTTCTCCTCGCCGACCTCCCACTCGCGCAGCAGCTCGATGCGGTTCAGGTCCAGGAGGTACTCGGGGCGCCGGTGGTCGAAGTTGATCTCGACCATGACGTCGGTACCGCCGGAGATGGGGACGGCCGTGGGGTGCTCGGCCTTGGCGGCGAGCGCCTCCTCCCAGCTGGCGGGGCGAAGGAAGTCCATGGTGGCTCTCTTCTAGTGATTCCGGGGATCGGGGGCGGACGACGGGGCCCTGCGGGACGTTCGGCCCTCGACTTCGTGTTCATGTCCTGTTCACGCGGTGTGTGGCCTAGTACACAAGGCCGCCGGGCCCGTGTGCAGTAACCGAAACCATGAAGGAGTTGGCCGGTGCCCCGGCACGTCTTGTAGATTCGAACGAAAGGCGGGGAACGTAAACCTCGCTGTTTTCCCCTGGAAACAGTGGCACCACCCCACCGTCGACAACGGGACACACACGATCACCGGAACGAAGGAACGGCGGCGAGACCATGCGGCTGCGCGCACTGCTGGAGAACGACGCGCTCGGGCTGCGCCTCCTGGGCGGCGAGGACGAGCTGGACCGCTCCGTCCGTGGCGTGATGACCACGGACCTCAAGGACCCCAGTCGGTACCTGTCCGGGGGTGAGCTGGTGCTCACCGGCCTGGCCTGGCTGCGGGAGGCGGCCGACGCCGAGCCCTTCGTCCGGATCCTGGCCTCGGCCGGGGTGGCCGCGCTCGCGGCCGGCGAGGCCGAGCTGGGCGACATCCCCGACGATCTCGTACAGGCGTGTTCTCGCCACCGTCTGCCGCTTTTCGCGGTCAACGAATCCGTTGCGTTCGCGACGATCACCGAGCACGTTGTTCGACAGGTCTCCGGCGAGCGGGCGGGCGACCTGGCGGCCGTCGTGGATCGGCACAGGCGGCTGATGACCTCCGGTCCCGCGGGGGGCGGCCCCGAGGCCGTCCTCGACCTGCTCGGCTCCGACCTGGACCTGCGGGCCTGGGTCCTCTCCCCCACCGGGCGGCAGATCGCGGGCGCGGGCGAGCCGCTCGACCCGGCCCTCGCCGCCGGTCTCGCGGGCGAGCACCTGGCCGCCACCCGGACCGGCCGGCGCGGCCCGCACCGGCTGACCGTGAACGGCACCGCGTACTCGCTCTTCCCGATCCGGAACGCCGTCCGCGCCGCCGGGCCCGCCGCCAGGGACGTGCGCGAGACGGTCCTGTCGGACTGGCTGCTCGCCGTGGAGGCCGACGCCGGGGAGTGGCCCGCCGCCCGGCTCGACCTGCTCCAGGGCGTCACCCAGCTGATCGCCGTCGAGCGGGACCGGCGCGACGCGGCCCGTACGGTGCGGCGCAGGCTCGCCCAGGAGGTCCTGGAGCTGGTGCAGACGGGCGCCGCGCCCGCCGAGATCGCGGCCCGCCTGCGGGTCGCCGCCCCGGTGCTGCTGCCCGGCCTCGGCACCGCCCCGCACTGGCAGGTGGTCGTCGCCCGCGTCGAGTGGGACCAGGAGGGCGGGCAGGCCCCGGTGGAGTCGGGCCCGGTCACCCAGGCGCTCCTGGAGGAGATCCTGGTGGACCCGGCGACCGTCGGCGCGGAGTCCGCCGACCGGATCGCCGTCGCCCACACGGGCGACGAGGCCATCGCGCTGGTGCCGCTGGCCGCGGGACCGCTGCCGGAGAGCGAGGACGACGGCCCGGCCCCCGCCCTCGGCCTGCACGCGGACGCCCTGCTCTCGGCGGTACGCGCTCCGCTCTCGTCCGGCCTCGCCGACGACGGGCGGCTCACGCTGGGCGTCAGCGCCGCCGTGCACTCGGCGGAGGGCCTGCGCGGCGCCCTGGAGGAGGCCCGGCACGCCCGCCGGGTGGCCGCCGCCCGTCCCGGCCGGGTCTGCGCGGCGGGCCACCACGAGCTGGCCTCGCACGTGCTGCTGCTGCCCTTCGTCCCGGACGACGTGCGGCGCGCCTTCACGGCCCGGCTGCTCGACCCGCTGCGCGACTACGACCGGCGCCACCGCGCGGAGCTGATCCCGACCCTGGAGGCGTTCCTGGACTGCGACGGCTCCTGGACGCGCTGCGCGACCCGGCTGCACCTGCACGTGAACACGCTGCGCTACCGGGTCGGCCGGATCGAGCAGCTGACCGGCCGCGACCTGTCCCGCCTGGAGGACAAGCTCGACTTCTTCCTGGCCCTGCGGATGAGCTGACCCCGCTCCGGACGGCTTTGACACGCTCCCGGAATTCACTCCTTCGGTTGAGTCCGAAGGAGTGAGGGAGGTCCCCTCCGCCCGCTCTTCCGGCGGGGTCCGACACCTCGTCACTCTCCCTGATCACCCCTGTGATCACGGGCCCCAGCACCCTCTGACGCCCCGTCGGCCCCGGTCCCGACGGGGCGTTCCACACCTCCCCAACCTTTGTGAAATTTTTCACCCGACCCCTTGGCCGGGTACGGCCGTTCGTGCTGAGATGCCGTCCTACTCAACAGCTCGATGGCGCGCTCGGGGAGGGCAATGTGGCGGACACCGCCATGTCTGGTTCCGAATCAGGGGGCGGCGAGAACCCGTCCCTCGCCTACGGCGAGGAGACTCCGGTGGAGACCGCCATATGGCGGCTCCGCTCCCGCGGTTGCTGGTCCGACGCGGCGGCGCTGCTCGCCCACCGCGCCCACGAACCGGCCGCCACACTCGAACGGGCCGCGCTCCTGATCGAGCGCTGCCTCTACACCGAACGGGGCTGGGCCGAGGCCGAGGAGGCGCTGCGCACCGCCGAGGCGGTCGCGAGCAGTGACGAGGAACGCGGGGCCGCGGCCTGCGAACGCGGCTACCTCGCCTACGCCTCCACCCTCCTCGGGGTGCGCGACCGGGCCGACGAGGCCCGGATGGCGCTCGGCCGGGCGGCGGCGCTGATCGCCCCCTCGGCGGCGGGCCGTCCGCTGCTCGACTACCGGCGCGGCCTGATCGCGCAGAACCTGGGCGACTCCCCGCAGGCGGCCCGCGCCGCGTACCGCCGTGCGCACGCCGGGGCGACGGCGCAGGGCGACTCGCTGCTGCTCTCCTCCACCTGGCGCCACCTCGCCGGACTGGCGCTGCGCGAGGGCGAGTTGGCGGAGGCCCGGCACGGCTTCGCCGAATCGCTGCGGATCCGGGAGGAGTTGGGCTACCTGGTCGGTACGGCTCCGGCGCTGACCGCCCTGGCGGACACGGAGACGGAACCGGAGGCGGGCCGGCTGCGCGCCGAGGCCCGCCGCCTCTTCCGCCTCCTCGGCGGCGTACCGACCTGGCTGGCAGGGCAGCTGACACCCCGCACAGCCATGTGACGGTACGTCACCTCCCCTGCGGCTCCAGGCAGATGAGACTCTCGTCGGTGCCGACCAGGAGCGCTCCGGTGACGGTGACGGCGACGGCGCGGACGGCGGGCCCCGGGCGGAAGGCCCGGCGCCGGCCGCCCTCTGCGGGGATCAGCTCCACCCGGCCGTCGGCCCAGGCGACCGCGACCAGCGGGCCGCCCGGGGTGGGGGCCGCGTGCAGGGCGACGACCGGCGCACGGCGCTCCGCGAGCGGTTCGGAGACCGGGGCGCGGCCCGGCGTCCAGAGCCGTACGGTGCCGTCGGCGCCGCCCGAGCAGACGAAGGGGGTCTCGGACTCGACGGCGGTCACGGCGGTGACCCGGCCGCTGTGCGGGGCCGCCTGGTGCAGCCCCGTCACCCCGAAGGCGTGGACGGAGCCGAGCCGGTCCCCCACCACCACCGAGCCCGCGATGGCCGCGAGCGCCGTGCCGGGGTGCCGGGACAGGGTGGTGGAGACGGCGTCGGTGAGCCGCTCCAGATAGGGCGGGCGGGGCGCGGTGCCCCGTACGGTGTGCAGCCGGCCGCGCTCGTCGAGCAGCAGCACCGTCCCGTCGGCGGTGGGCGCGAGGGCGGTGATCCCGCCCGTGACCCGGTGGGCGAGCCGCCCCGCGACGGAGGCGTCCGCCTCCCGCAGCAGCCGGACCGTGCCGGTGAGGTCGCCCACGAGCACCAGATCGGCCGAGGGCCCGCCCGCCGTCGCGCCGAGCACCGCGACGGGCCCGGGCCACGGCGGGGCGACGTCCCCCCGGTGCCGCGCCCACCGCACCCGCCACGGCGCCGGCGCGGCCTGCTCGGCGAGGGCCGGCCGCAGCCGGGGGTCGGCGCCGTCGCCGAGCGCGCTGAGCAGCACCAGTGCCCGCCCGGCCGGCCCGTCCGCCGCGCACAGCGCCTGCCCCACCCGCAGCCACGCGCCGCGCAGGCCCCCGTGGTCGTCGGCCGTGGCCGTCGCGTAACCGGTGGTGACGAGGAGCGGGTCGGCGGCGCAGACGGCGACGGGATCGGAGAGGTCGGGAAGAGCGGGGGCGGATGGCGCCGGCGCCGCGTGTCCGGCGGGCTCATCGGAATCGTCGAGGTCGACGACGGTCGTACGGGCGGCCTCCGGCGGCCGGACGCCGGTGCGGACCTCCACCACGAGCCGGATCCGTCCGACCTCGGCGAGCCCGCCGAGCAGTTCGGCGACGGCGCCCGGCTCGGCCGCGGCGTGCAGATCGGTGAGGAGCAGCACGGTCCGCCCGGTGCGGCGGGCCTCGCTCGTGGCGAGCGCGTGGACGAGGTCGGCCGGGGTGCGGGCCACCACGCCGAGCCGGTTCGCGAGCGTCCAGGCCACGCCGAGGGCGCTCTGCCCGGCGAGCGGGACGAGGACGCGGTCGGTACGGGCCCTGCCCCCGCGGGCCCGGGTGCCGTGCGTGGCGAGCCACCCGAGGAGGGCGGTCTTGCCGCTGCCGGACGCGCCGGTGACCAGGCAGAGCCGGGGGGCCTCGGGGTCGGTGAGCCAGCCGAGCAGCGCCGTGGCGGCGGGTTCCGTACCGGTGGGGGAGGGTCGGCGTCCGTCCGCGGGGGACGGGGTCGCGGACGGCATGGGGCAACCTCACGGGCGGCGCGGTACGGACGGCTGTCGCCCTTGACCTTAGTGGGCGCGGACCCCGCGGGCAGGGTCCACGGCAGGGCCACTCAGCCGTCGGCCCCGGTGAAGTGCTCGCGGACCAGGGCCTCGACGACCGGGAGGTCCTGGGCGGCCAGGGCGTCGAGGAGGGCGGTGTGCTCGGCGGCGTCGGCGACCAGGTCCGCGTGGCGCGGAACGGGGGCGCTGAGGAGGGGCCACTGCGAGCGGCGGTGGAGGTCGTCGGCGACGGCGAGGAGCTGCTGGTTGCCGGCGAGGGCGAGCACCGCGCGGTGGAAGGCCCGGTCGGCCTCCGCGTAGTGCGCCCGGTCTCCCCGGGCCGCCGCCGCGCCGGTGGCCTCGGCGAGCGGACGGAGCGCGGCCCAGTCGCCGGGCGGGACGGTACGGGCGAGGCGCAGCATGACCGGGACCTCGATCAGGGCCCGCACCTCGGCCAGCTCGGCCAGCTCGCGGGGGGTGCGGACGACGACGCGGAAGCCGCGGTTGGGCACGACCTCGACGGCGCCCTCGACGGCGAGGCGCTGCATGGCCTCGCGGACGGGGGTCGCGGAGACGCCGAAGCGCTCGCCGAGGACGGGGGCGGAGTACACCTCGCCGGGCCGCAGCTCCCCGGAGACGAGGGCGGTGCGCAGGGCGTCGAGGATCTGCCCCCGCACGGAGTGCCGCTGGACGGCCCGCGGCCCGTCGCCGGGAGAGCCGGGAGAGAAGAAGGGCGTCTCGCCGTGGGTGTGCTCGCCCCGCACCTGCCTGGGGACCCGTACGGCGTCGGGCGCGGCCTCGTACGCCTCGCCCGCCCGCGCCTCCCCGGGGTCGCCGAATCGCACGGACGGTCCTTCCGTCGCCCGCTCGCGCGCTGCGCCCTGCTCCACCCGGGTCCTCCTGCGGCCTCGTGCCGGGCCCGGCTCGCGATACCGGGGTCCCCTGTGCACCATAGGCGAACGGACCGTTCCGCGGGACCGCGCCCTTCCGGCGCAGGTGGGAGCGGGTCCGCCGGTGGTGAGACGCGATGCCGTTTCGGGTAAGGTAAGGCTAACCTGTCAACGATCGCGATTCGGTGGTCCCCCATGGCCGTCCCCGCCCTGTTGCCCTCCCCCCTCGCCTCGCCCGTCGCGGCCGCGTACGCCCGGCTGGCCGAGGTGTTCCCGGGACTGCGCGCGGAGGAGACGGCCGGGGGCGCGCGGCCGCCGCAGGGCGCCGGCTGGGTCCGGGCCGAGGAGCTCGCGGCCGGCGGGGCCGCCCTGGACGCCTTCCTCGCCTGGGACAACACGCAGGTGCTCCGCGACCACGGCCGGCAGGCCCGCCCCGACGTCGTCGCGAGCTTCGGACTGCACCGCTACGCCTGGCCCGCCTGCCTCCTGGTGACCGTCCCCTGGTTCCTGGACCGCCGGGTCCCCCGCCTCCCCGTCGGGGCCGTCTCCTTCCAGCGCGCCCTGGGCCGCATGGCGGTCCGCGTCGAGGAGTTCGCCTGCCTGCCCGGCGATCCCGCGGCCGCCCTGCCCGGCGCACGGGTGGTCGCCGGTGAGGACGCCCTGCGCGCGGAGGTGCGCGCCTCGCTCGCCGAGCACTTCGAGGCCCTCCTGGACGGCTTCGGGCCGCGGATGCGGCGGGGCCGCCGCGCCCTGTGGGGGATGGTGACGGACGAGATCGTGGAGGGCCTCTGGTACGTCGGCGCCCTGCTCGGCGAGGAGGAGCGGGCCATGGCCGAGCTGGAGGAGCTGCTGCCGGGCACCGCCGGGAGGAGGCCGGAGAAGCCGTACGCGGGCGGAGCGGGCTTCCGCGCGCTGGCCGGGGCCCCGGCGCCGGACGGCACCCCCCGCGCCACCCGGGACCGGGCCGCCTGCTGCTTCTTCTACACGCTGCGCCCCGAGGACACCTGCCTCACCTGTCCGCGCACCTGCGACGCGGACCGAGCCAGGCGGCTCGCCGCCACCGCCTGAGGATCACACCACCCGTACAGGTGACTCGAATCGAACTCAACTCCACACGGTCGGGCGGTCGTTCGAGTAGAAGGTACCTATTCGTATGCCCTGAGCCCCCGTTGGCGTGCTCTTGCCCCGAAACCCCGTGGGCCCACCGATCGGTCGGACAGTATGGGCGGCCAAACGCCCTACTGCGATGCGAGGGACACCGCATGAGACTGACCGACATATCGCTGGACTGGCTGCTTCCGGGCGGCGTGATGGTCGCCGGAGTCCTGACGGCGGTGGCGGTGCTCGCGCGCGGGAAGCGCGCCGGTGACCAGGCCGCGGCCGAGGACTCCTGGGAGCGCAGCGAGGAACGCCGCAGACGCAAGGAGGCCATCTACGGATTCGCCTCCTACGGGCTGCTGTTCTGCTGCGCCGCGGTCGCGGCGGCGCTCTCCTTCCACGGGCTCGTCGGCTTCGGCCGGCAGAACCTCAACCTGACCGGCGGCTGGGAGTACCTGGTGCCGTTCGGCCTCGACGGCGCCGCGATGTTCTGCTCGGTGCTCGCCGTCCGCGAGGCCAGCCACGGCGACGCGGCCCTCGGCTCCCGGCTCCTGGTCTGGCTCTTCGCGGGGGCAGCGGCCTGGTTCAACTGGGTGCACGCGCCGCGCGGTCTGGGCCACGACGGGGCCCCGCAGTTCTTCGCGGGGATGTCCCTGTCGGCGGCGGTCCTCTTCGACCGGGCGCTGAAGCAGACCCGCCGGGCGGCGCTGCGCGAGCAGGGCCTGGTGCCGCGCCCGCTGCCGCAGATCCGGATCGTGCGGTGGCTGCGGGCGCCCCGGGAGACCTTCGCGGCCTGGTCGCTGATGCTCCTGGAAGGCGTACGGACCCTGGACGAGGCCGTGGACGAGGTCCGGGAGGACCGGCGCGAGAAGGAGCAGAACCGGATCCGCCGGCGCGAGCAGGCCAAGCTCGACCGGGCGAGGATCAAGGCACTCAACCGCCAGCACCGGGCCTTCGGGCGCGGTGGACGGCAGGTGGAGGTGGCGGCGCTGAACGCCGCCGGGACCGGCGGGGGCCAGGCCCCCGGGTCCGGGTCGGGTTCCGCGACGGCCGCCGTGCCCGCGGCCGTCGCGGAACCTGCCATAGCGGACCCGGGACAACTGCCGCTCAGGCCCCGGCCCTCCCTGCAAGCCGTCAGGGCGAGTGAGTCACGGACGGTGGACCTCACCGCCGAGGACGACACCCAGACGCTGCCCCGGCTCGACTCCCTGGAGCGCAAACTCTCCGAGATGGAGCGCCAGTTCGGCTAGCAGCCCCGATGCGGCGGGGTCGCCTCAGGCGGCCCCGCCGTTCAGTTCGAACCAGACGACCTTGCCGCCGCCGTGCTCCTCGATCCCCCAGGAGTCGGCCAGCTCCCTGACGAGGAAGAGCCCCCGGCCGTGCGTACCGTCGTCGGCGGGCGGTACGAGCGGACCGACAAGGCCGGGTTCAAAATCCCGGACCTCGACCCGGAGTTGTCCGGGGTCCACGGTGGCGGTCACGACGGCGCCGTGACCGGTGTGGACGAGCGCGTTGGTGACCAGTTCGCTGGTGAGCAGTTCGGCGACGTCACCGGCGCCCGGTCCGCCCCAGGCGCCGAGGAGTGCGCGTAACGCGTGGCGTACCTCCGGCACCGCGGTCAGATCCGCTCCTCCCACCTTCCTGAGCAGTTGAGTCGGCTGTCGTGCCTTCCCGGCCATAGCCCCCACCCACGGTCGTGTCGAACAGGCTCACGGGGAAAGCCTGCCCCGCGAGCCCGCCCGCATGCGCCCGGCCGCGGGCCTCAGGGACGGGGCACGTTGCGCAGGTTGGAGCGCGCCATCTGGAGCATCCGGCCCACTCCCCCGTCGAGGACGATCTTGCTGGCGGAGAGGGCGAAGCCGGTGACCATCTCGGCGCTGATCTTCGGGGGGATGGAGAGGGCGTTGGGGTCGGTGACGACGTCGACGAGGGCGGGGCCCTTGTGCCTGAAGGCGTCCTTGAGGGCGCCGGCGAGGTGCTTGGGCTTCTCGACGCGGACCCCGTAGGCGCCGGCGGCCCGGGCGACGGCGGCGAAGTCGGGGTTCTTGTTGCCCGTGCCGTACGAGGGAAGCCCGGCGACCAGCATCTCCAGCTCGACCATGCCCAGCGAGGAATTGTCGAACAGCACGATCTTCACCGGGAGTTCGTACTGGACGAGGGTGAGGAAGTCGCCCATGAGCATGGAGAAGCCGCCGTCGCCGGAGAGCGAGACGACCTGCCGGCCCCGGTCGGTGAACTGCGCGCCGATGGCCTGCGGCAGCGCGTTGGCCATGGAGCCGTGGCTGAAGGAGCCGATGATCCGGCGGCGCCCGTTGGGGGTGAGGTAACGAGCCCCCCATACATTGCACATACCGGTGTCGACAGTAAAAATCGCATCGTCGTCGGCGAGTTCGTCGACGACGGAGGCGACGTACTCGGGGTGGATCGGGGTGCGCTTCTCGACCTTGCGGGTGTACGCCTTCACCACGCCCTCCAGGGCGTCGGCGTGCTTCTTCAGCATCTTGTCGAGGAAGCGGCGGTCGGTGCGGGCCCGGATCCGGGGGGTGACGCAGCGCAGCGTCTCGCGGACGTCGCCCCAGACGGCGAGGTCGAGCCGGGAGCGGCGGCCGAGGTGTTCGGGGCGGACGTCGATCTGCACGATCCGGACGTCGTCGGGGAGGAAGGCGTTGTACGGGAAGTCGGTGCCGAGCAGGATCAGCAGGTCGCACTCGTGGGTGGCCTCGTAGGCGGCGCCGTAGCCGAGCAGTCCACTCATGCCGACGTCAAAGGGATTGTCGTACTGGATCCACTCCTTGCCCCGGAGGGCGTGTCCGACGGGGGCCTTGAGGCGTTCGGCGAACTGCATCACCTCGGCGTGGGCGCCTGCGGTGCCGCTGCCGCAGAAGAGCGTCACCCGTTCGGCGGAGTCGATCATCCGGACCAGGGCGTCGATCTCGGAGTCGCCGGGGCGGACGGTGGGCCGGGAGGTGACGAGCGCGCTGCCGGCGGTCTTCTCGGGGGCGGGCTGGTCGGCGATGTCACCGGGCAGCGAGACCACCGAGACGCCGCCGCGGCCGACGGCGTGCTGGACGGCGGTGTGCAGCAGCCGGGGCATCTGCTTCGGGCTGGAGATCAGCTCGCTGTAGTGGCTGCACTCGCGGAACAGCCGGTCGGGGTGGGTCTCCTGGAAGTAGCCGAGCCCGATCTCGCTCGACGGGATGTGCGAGGCGAGGGCGAGGACCGGGGCCATCGAGCGGTGGGCGTCGTACAGGCCGTTGATGAGATGGAGGTTGCCGGGCCCGCAGGAGCCCGCGCAGGCGGCGAGGCGGCCGGTGATCTGGGCCTCGGCGCCCGCGGCGAAGGCGGCGGTCTCCTCGTGCCGCACCTGGATCCAGTCGATGGCGGAGTGGCGCCGGATGGCGTCGACGACCGGGTTCAGGCTGTCGCCGACCACTCCGTACAGGCGCTGCACACCGGCGCGGACGAGGATGTCGACGAATTGTTCCGCTACGTTCTGTCGGGCCATGGGTCCATCAACACACGGCCCGGCCGGTCACGCCTCCCAGACCGCCGCTCCCGTACGGTCATCGGCGTACCCCGTCACCCTCAGCTGGGTGTCGGCGAGGAAGGCGGCGAGACCGGGCGGCTCGGCGCCGGTCCACCGGGCCGCCAGTTCGCGGGCGAGGGCGGGCTCGCCGCGCATCGGCTCGGCGAGGCCGGGCGAGGCGAGGAGGAGGGTGTCGCCGGGGCGGGCCACCGAGGCACGGAAGCGGAACGGTTCGGCCGGGGCCGGGACGGGCTCCTCGATGACGGGCCCGGGGGCGGTGGCGATGCCGAGGTCCATGGTGAGCCGGTCGCCCTCCTCGGTCACCTCGGGCGTCCCGTGCGGCGGGGTCGAACCGAAGCCGACGACGGGCGCTCCGGTGACCGACGCGGGGTCGGGGAGCAGCGGCTCGATGTCCTGCCAGGCGCCGTCGCGGAGCCGGAAGAGACCGCCGCCGCCGATGCCGAAGAAGACCCGGGTCCGGCAGTCGGGATCGGCGGGGATCAGCAGACAGCGCAGGGTCGCGGTGTACGCGTCGGGCGCGAGCCCTCTCTCTGCCGCACTGGCCCGGAGCCGTCCGTAGGTGCGGTCGGTGAGCCGGTGGAGCCCGGACTTGAGGTCGCCGCGGCGGCCGGAGCGGATGTCCTCGGAGAGCCGGGCGTGACTGCGGCCGACGGCCTCGCCGATCCAGCGGCAGACGTCGGCGGCGGCCAGGTGGGCCTCGTCGGCGGCGCGGGACCCGGCGGCGACGGCGACCAGGACGAGGGCGGTCTCGTCGTGGCCGAAGCGGGCGGTGAGGAGGGCGTCCCTGCGGGGCTCGCCCCGGTACCGGGCGGAGTCGCCGCGGACGGAGGCGGCGCGGAGGGTGGCGGTGCCGTAGCGGGCGCCGTCGAGGACGGTGTCGGGGACCAGGTCGCCGAGTTCGCCGGGCCGTGCGGTGGGCAGGGCGGTCGGCTCGGCCTCGTACGTGGGCGGTCTGCTGCCGACGAAGCCGCTACGGGGCCGGGGCATGGCGGCGGGCAGGGCCACCTGGACCGTCGGCTCGTGCCCGTCGGGCACCTGCACCTGGACGGTGACGTCCTCGCCCGCCGGCTTCGGTTCCGGCTCGGGCGGGGCCGCGGGAGGCGACGGGAAGGTGCGGGGCCCGCTGACGGGCGCCTCCCACGGCGCGGGCCCGAGCACCGCGGGCGGGACCGTGGGACGGGCCGGTGGCGGGGACGGTACGGCTCCGGGGCCCGGCTCGGCCTCCTTCGCGGGCGGTACGGCCTCCGGCGCCGAGGCCGGACGGGGCGGCGGGGGCAGGACGGACCTGGCCGGGCGCGGCGGCTCGGGCGGGGCCGCGGGAGGTGCCGGGGGCACCGGAGGCAGGGGGGCGGTCGTGGGAGGCGGCGGGGCGGTGTCAGGTGCGGTGGTGTCGGGTGTGGTGGCCCGGGTGGCGGAGGCGAAGCGGGCGTCGAGGCTGTCGCCCGAGGCCGTCGGGGCGATGTCCTCCGCCGCTTCGTCGTAGAGCGCGTCCCACCAGTTGTCCCCCTGCTGAGTCATGCCCTTATTGTCCACCGCGGGCGGCTCGGGAAAACGGGACACGAGGAAAACCGTTGCTGCGAACGGGTGGTCCGCCGGGCGACCCCACCCCCCACGGGAAGGACGCCCGGCGGACCGTCGTGGTCAGCGCACGTCGTAAGCGCGGACCACGGTCTGGGTGACGGAGTTGCCGTTGGCGTCCGTCAGTTCGGCCTTCAGGGTGACCGGCTTGCCCGTCGCGCCCGCGTGGTTCACGGTCGCGATCCACTCGCCGTCCGCCTGGGTGACCCGTGCCTCGGTCCAGGTGCCGCCCCCGTCATAGGAGTACGAGAGCGAGGCGGAGGCGAGAGCGCCGACCTTGTATCCGGCGTGACCGGTGGCGCCGAGGCGGATCCGCTGGCCGTCGGTGGCGGCGAGGGTCTTGAGTCCGTCCACCGGCAGGTCGTACCGGGGGAAGAGGATCGGGATGCTCTGAGAATAGACGGTCTCGTCGAGCCGGGAGGTGAATTTCCAGATCGACCGCACCGAGGTGGAGCGGGCCCAGTTCCGGTTGCCGATCTTCATCGTGTTCTGTTCGAGCTCGTAGGTGCCGGGCTCGGCGGGCACCTCGAAGACTCCGAAGGGCCAGCCGGTCTCGCCGATCGTCTCACCGTCGCGGCGCAGCCGCAGGTTGCCGATGTCGCCGAAGGAGCCGGGCTCGGCGTGGTGCGAGCCGTCGCCCCACATGGCGTTCGCGAAGCCGATGAGGTCGCCCTGCCGTTCGGCGACGAGGACGGGCGCGCCGCTGTCGTCGCGCGGGGCGGTGGGGACGATGATCCCGTCGTACCAGTGTTCGGTGCGCCGCTCGCCGGGGGTGTAGGCGTGCCGGTCGCCGACCATGAGCTCGCCGAAGGGGAAGCTGCTGCCGGTCAGCTGCTGCCAGACGGTGTCGCCGGGCGTGTAGTACTCGGTGCGGCTGCCGGGGGCGGGGACGGTCTCCAGGCCGCCGAAGCCGACGGCGACGCCGTTCGGGCGGTACGCGGCGGGGAAGTTCATGAAGTCGGCGGCGATGCCGGCCGAGCCGTAGGAGACGTCCGAGCGGCCGAGGCGGGCGTCGCGGACCCGGTGGACCCGGTCGCGGTCGATCTCGTCGGTCTCGGGGAAGGCGAGGCTGTAGACGTACGGGGGCTTCGCGGTGGCCTTCCAGTGGAGGGTGACCTCGCCGGCGGCGAGCCGGTCGAGGAGGGCGTCGGCCTCGGCGGCGGGGACGGCGAGGGCGGGCAGGCCCGCACCGGTGAAGCCGGCGCTCGGATACCAGCGGGCCGCCGACCGGTGGTGGGTGAGGACGCCGATCGCGCCGGCGGCCTTGGCGTCGCGGGCGAGGGCGGCGACGCCGGTGGTGTCGTCGGGGAGGCGGACGAGGGCGAGGCGGCCCTGGACCCCGGCGGCCTTCAGCTCCTCGGGGGTACCGGTGCCGGCGTCGACGAGCGGGGCGGAGCCGGTGCCGTCGAGGTTGTCGGAGCCGGTGGAGGCGGTCACCGGGTGGAGGTCGAGGCCGTCGCCGGTGCGCAGGGAGGTGATCTGCGGGGCGGCTGCGCGCCAGTAACTGCCGGACTCGAAGGAGCCGTCGCGTGCCTCGCCCTCGACGGAGGCGTAGTAGGCGCGGACGGTACGCGGCCCGGCGGCGGTCCCGGCGTGCAGCCAGGTGTCGTCCCAGGAGCGGGCGAAGGCGAGGGTGGCGCCGCGGAGTTCGGACGGCCGGTCGGTGCGGACCGAGAGCCGGGCGGCCTCGCGGGCGTCGAGGACGACGGTGGTGTCCCTGGTGAGTTCGAGCTGCGGCCGGGCCAGGTGGGTGAGCGAGTCGGTCAGTGTGGCGCCCTCGCCGGGGTCGGGGGTGGTGACGAAGGAGGTGAGGAAGTAGCTGCCGGGGCGCAGGCGGTAGACCTGGTCGGTGGCGCCGGCGTTGAAGCGGCGTTCACCGGTGGCGGTGTCGGTGCCGATGACGTCGAGCGAGGAGGCGCCGGCGGCGGGCTCGCCCTGACGGTCGATCAGCTTGACGCGGAGGGTGACCGTCTCGGGTTCGACGTAGAGGGAGAACGGGGTGGAGACGTGGACGCCGCCGGGGCCCGTGGCGACGATCCTGCCGGTGACGTCGCCGTACTGGGCGCGTTCCAGGCGGGCGGCGGGGTCGAGGGCGAGCGGGACCCCGACGGTGGCGCCGGCCGGGACGGTGACGGTGCGCCTGCCGAGGCGGGCGACGGTCGACCGGACGGCGGAGCCGTCGTTGCCGGTGACCTTCTCGACGGCGAGGTCGAGGGTGACCGGGGCGTCGGAGGTGTTGGTGTAGGGGACGGTGACCGTGGTGCGGTCGCTCCTGTCCTGCGGCCAGGAGAAGGTGCCGCCCTGGACGGCCGGGGCGGAGAGGACCGTCTGGTCGACGGCGGCCTTGACGTCGAGCCGGCCGCCGCCGGTCTCCCGGACGTCGCCGGGGATGCCGGTGTCGGCGGAGGAGACGAGGGCGGCCTTCACCTGCTGTGCGGTCCAGTCGGGGTGACGCTGCTTCAGGATCGCCGCCGCCCCGGCGACGTGCGGAGTGGCCATCGACGTACCGGACATCGACTGGTACGCGTAGACGCCGCGGCCGCCGGCCGCGGCGGCGGAGATGGAGACGCCGGGGGCGGCGATCTCCGGCTTGAGGGTGTGGGCCCCGTTGGGCACGGGGCTGCGGCTGGAGAAGTACGCGGTGGAGTCGTCGCGGTCGGTGGCGCCGACGGTGAGGACGCCGGGCGCGCAGCCGGGCGAGGAGACCGAGTTGAGGGACGGGCCCGAGTTGCCGGCGGCGACGACGAACAACGTGCCCTTGTCCTGGGCGAGTTGTTCGGCGGCGGCGGCCATCGGGTCGTCGCAGTCGGTCTCGTACGGGTTGCCGAGGCTCATCGAGACGACGTCGGCGCCCTGGGCGACGGCCCATTCCATGCCGGCGATGATCCAGGAGGTGGCGCCGGAGCCGTGGTCGTTGAGGACCTTGCCGTTGAGGAGCCGGGCGCCGGGGGCGACGCCCTTCTTCTTCCCGCCGCTGGCGGCGCCGGTGCCTCCGACGGTGGAAAGGGTGTGGGTGCCGTGGCCCCCGCGGTCGGCGTCGGTGTCGGAGTCGGTGAAGTTCTCCGAGGCGACGATCCGGCCCTGGAGGTCGGGGTGTTCGGCGTCGGCGCCGGTGTCGAGGACGGCGACCTTGGTGCCGGTGCCGTCATAGCCGGCGGCCCAGGCCTCGGGGGCGTGCACCTGTCCGGTGGAGCGCTCCAGGGCGGCCTCGACCTTGCGGTCCAGCCACAGCTTCTCGATGGCGGCGGAGGCGGAGCGGGCGGCGGGGGCGGAGACCTCGGACCAGAAGGTGGCGGCCTGCTTCTTGTCGGCCTGGAGGGCGACGCCGTCGATGACCTTGAGGACCTGGCCGCGGCGGGCGCCGCGCGGGGCGGCCGGGGCGGTGCGGGCGGTGGCGCCGGAACCGTAGACGGCGATGAGCGGCAGGGTGGTGGTGGAGGCGTCGTCGTAGCCCTGGCGGACCAGGCCGGTGACGTTGAAGAGCTCCTCGTCGACCAGGTCGGCGGCGAGCGCCCCGGCGGCGGTGTCGGGGTACACGTAGAGGTCCCGGCCGGAGCGGCGGGTCTGGACCACCGGCACGGTGCCGTCCTCGCGGGGCAGCACGGTGGCGGCGGGGTCGCCCCGCCCGTCGCGGCTCACCAGGACGCGGTCGCCGGTGACCAGGGTCACCGTGGCGGGCCTCCCCCGGCCTTCGGCCGGGGGTACCCCCATCTCGCTTCTCCCCCAGCCTCCGGCCGGGGGGACCCCCATCTCGCTTCTCCCCCAGCCTCCGGCCGGGGGGACCCCCATCTCGCTTCGCTCGCCGGTGCGGGCCTGGGTCTCGCTGCCCGTCAAGGGGCGTTCGGCGGACCCGTCGGCCGGCGGCTGGGCCGCGATGGACGGCAGGGCCCCGGTGACGGCCAGGACGGCGGCGGCCGCCGCCCCCACGGCCGTACGCGAAATCGGACGCATCGCTCTCCCCATCAGAATCCGGACAACAGGCGCAAGTCACCTGTATCCGGAGGCGGTTGGTGCTGCGGTGGCGCCACATTGGCAGAGGTGAGGGCGGTGCAGGGATGATGGGCGAGGCGGGAATGCGCCGTGGCCGATTCCCGCCAGGTCACCAACGGAACGAGTGCCTCCGGAGAACGCGCGCGGAATGCGGAATTTCGTGTGTGGTCCGCCGGCGGCACGGCGAGGGGCGGGAACCGATGCTGGGAGCGATAGGACTGGACGAGCGGCAGGAGTCCGCCTACCGGGCGCTGATCGCGCTCGGGGCGGCGGAGGTCACCGACCTGGCCCACCGGCTGTCCCTGCCCGAGCGGGACACCGAACGGGCGCTGCGCCGCCTGGAGGCGCAGGGTCTCGCCGCCCAGTCCTCGGCGCGCACCGGCCGCTGGGTGGCGGCGCCGCCCGCGGTCGCGCTCGGCGCGCTCCTCACCCAGCAGCGGCACGAGCTGGAGCAGGCGGAGCTGGCGGCGGCGCTGCTGGCGGAGGAGTACCGGACGGAGGCGGCCGAACCGGCCGTGCACGACCTGGTCGAGGTGGTCACCGGCGCGAGCGCCGTCACCCACCGCTTCCTCCAGCTCCAGCTCGGCGCGGCCGAGGAGGTCTGCGCGCTGGTCACCGGCCGGCCGCTGGTGGTCTCCGGCCTGGAGAACGACGCCGAGGAGCTGGCCGCCGGGCGGGGCGTGCGCTACCGGGTGGTCATCGAGCGCGAGGTGCTGACCCTCCCCTCCGGCCTCCTCGAACTGACGGCGGCGCTCGGCCGCGAGGAGCAGGTCCGGGTCGTCGACCGGGTGCCCACCAAGCTGGTGGTCGCCGACCGCAACCTCGCGATGGTCCCCCTCACCGGCCGGGGCGTCGAGCCCGCCGCCCTCGTGGTGCACGCGAGCGGCCTCCTGGAGTCCCTGATGGGCCTCTTCGAGTCGGTGTGGCGGGAGGCACTGCCCCTGCGGCTCGGCGCGAGCGCCCAGATCACCGAGGAGCAGGCCCCCGGCCCCGACTCCACCGACCTGGAGATCCTCTCCCTGCTCCTCGCGGGCATGACCGACGCGAGCGTGGCCAAGCAGCTGGACCTCGGTCTGCGGACGGTCCAGCGCCGGGTGAAGGGCCTGATGGAACTGGCCGCGGTGACGACCCGCCTCCAGCTGGGCTGGCACGCGTACGAGAAGGGCTGGGTCGCCCGGCACTGAGTTCGTGCGGCACCCGCCGTCCACCCCATCGGCGCTCGCGACCTGCGGGAACACCACGGGTGGGGGAGGCTGGGCGGGTGGGTGTGTGGCAGCTCCTGATGGTCGCGACGGTCATGCTGCTCGGCCTGTTCGGGGTCCTCGCGCCCGGCGTGCCGGGTACCTGGCTGGTGTGGGCCGCGATGCTCTGGTGGTCGCTGCACGTGCAGACCGGCCTCGCGTGGATCCTGCTCGTCTCCTCGACCGCGCTGCTGCTCCTCACCCAGGTGGTGGTCTGGCAGCTGCCGCCCCGCCGGTTCCGGGGCGTGGGCCTGACCCGCCGGACCATCGGGTACGCGGGCGCCGGCGCCCTCCTCGGCTTCGTGCTGCTGCCGGTGCTCGGCGCGGTCCCCGGCTTCGTCGGCGGCATCTACCTCTCCGAGCGGCTCCGGCTCGGCGGGCACGGCCAGGCCCGTGCCGCGACCCGCGCGATCATGCGGGCGGCGGGGACGAGCGTGCTCGTCGAGCTCTTCGCCTGTCTGCTGGTCGTGGGGGCGTGGGCGGGCGCCGTCATCCTGGGCTGATCTCCAGGTACCGTCGGGCGTACGACCTCCAGGGCGCCCACTCCGGCGCGTCCGGGCCGTCCGGGGCGGGGACGTCCGGATCGCCCAGGGAGCGGGTGCGGATCAGGGCGGCGGTCCGGGCGTCGACGCCGGGTACGGCTCCGAGGACGCGGGCGGCCTCGTCGCGGTCGGCGCCCGGGTCGAGGCGGAGGGTGCCGTCGGCGAGGGCGCGGGCGAGGGGCCCGGCGACGGGGTGGGCGGTGAGGTCCGCCGGGGCGGGGAAGAGGGCGCGGAGCGTGCCGTCGGGTGCGGCGAGCGGCGTACCGAGCTCCGCGAGCACCCGGGCCGACCCGCCGGGACCGAGAACGACCCGGAGGGCGTACTCCTCCGGCTCCGCGGCGCCCGGCGACCGGACGCCCGGACGGGCGGCGACCCGGGCGGCGAGGCGGGGGTCGGCGCCGAGCCGTTCGGCGACCGCGTACGGGTCGGCGTCGAGGTCGAGGAGGCGGCGCAGCCGGTGCACGGCGGTGGTGAGGTCGCGCAGTTCGGCGAGGTGCAGCCGGGCCTCCAGCCAGCCGCCGGGCGCCCGTTCGTCGACGGCGACGACGCCGGGGCCGTACGGCAGCCGCAGGGTGCGCCGGTAGGTGCGGGCGCCGGGCGGCCCGGTGACCTCCTCGACGCCCGGCAGGGCCTCGGCGGCCAGCAGGTCGAAGACCTCGCGGGCGGCGTACGGCCCCCGGTACGCGAGCCGCAGCGGCACGCCGGAGGCGTCGCCGGGCCCCGGGCCGCCGGGCGTCTCGGCGCGCAGCCCGCTCGGGGTGCGGGCGTACACGGCCCGGATGGTGTCGTTGAACTGCCGGACGCTGCTGAAACCGGCGGCGAAGGCGATCTCGGTGACCGGCAGGGTGGTGGTCTGGAGCAGGACGCGGGCGGTGTGGGCCCGCTGGGCGCGGGCCAGCGCCACCGGTCCCGCGCCCAGCTCGGCGGTGAGCTGGCGCTGGACCTGGCGGGTGCTGTAACCGAGGCGGACGGCGAGCCCGGGGACGCCCTCGCGGTCGACGACGCCGTCGCCGATCATCCGGACCGCCCGTCCGACGACGTCGGCCCGGACGTTCCACTCGGCGGAGCCGGGCACCGCGTCGGGGCGGCAGCGGCGGCAGGCGCGGAAGCCGTGGCCCTGGGCGGCGGCGGCCGTCGGGAAGAAGGCGACGTTCCGCCGCTTGGGGGTGACGGCGGGGCAGCTGGGCCGGCAGTAGATGCCGGTGGTGCGGACGGCGAAGAAGAACTCCCCGTCGAACCGCGCGTCCCTGCTGCTCACCGCCTGGTAGCGGGTGTCGCTCTCGTGGTCCGGTTCCGTCATGCCCCCAGTGTGCGGCGGCGGACCGCCGCCCACTGGCGGGATTCGGACACGGCACTCCCCCGGGCCGGAGCCGCTACCGCAGCCGCCCCTCGCGCTTGAACGCCATGGCGGCGCGCCCCGCGGCGCCCTTGCGCTTCCAGTCCTTGCGGATCTCGCCCCGCAGCCGGGCGTCGGTCTTGGCGACCAGCCGCTGGTTCTCCCGGAGCAGCTTGCGGTAGCTCTCCAGGCGGCGGACGGAGAGGGAGCCGTCCTCGATCGCCGCCGCGACCGCGCACCCCGGTTCGGACTCGTGGGAGCAGTCGTGGAAGCGGCACTCGGCCGCCAGCTCCTCGATCTCCGCGAAGGTCTGCCCGACCCCGGCCTCCGCGTCCCACAGCCCGACGCCGCGCAGTCCCGGCGTGTCGATGAGGACCCCGCCGCCGGGCAGCACGAAGAGGTTCCGGGTGGTCGTGGTGTGCCGCCCCTTGCCGTCCACGTCGCGGGCCGCCTGCACGGTCATGACGTCCTCTCCGACGAGCGCGTTGGCGAGGGTGGACTTCCCGGCACCGGAGACCCCGAGGAGGACGGTGGTGCCGCCGGAGACGACGGCCCTGAGCACCTCGACCCCCTCCCCGGTGGCCGAACTGAGCGGTAGCACCTCGACGCCGGGCGCGACCCCCTGCACGTCCTCCACCAGGTGGGAGAGGACGACCGGGTCGGCGACCAGATCGGCCTTGGACAGGACGACGGTCGGCCGGGCCCCCGACTCCCAGGCGAGGGCGAGGAACCGCTCGATCCGTCCGAGGTCCAGCTCGACGGCGAGCGAGACGGTGATGACCGCGTGGTCGACGTTGGCCGCGAGGATCTGCCCCTCGGACCGCTTGGAGGAAGTGGACCGGGCGAACGCGGTCCGCCGCGGCAGACAGGCCCGTACGTACCGGGGGTCGCCGGCCTCCTCGGGGTCGACGGCGGCCCAGTCGCCGGTGCAGATCACCCGCAGCGGATCGTGCGGGGTGACGAACGCGGTGTCGGCGCGCACGACGCCCCCGGGGGTGGCGACGTCGCACTGGCCCCGGTCGACCCGGACGACCCGGCCGGGGACGAGCCCCTGGGCGGCGTACGGGGCGAAGCTCTCGGCCCAGCCGGAGTCCCAGCCATGGGCGTCGAGAACGGAGGAAGAGGAAGAAGAAAGAGAGGAAAGCGGGAAAGACAAGGGGAACCCTTCACAGGGGTGGCCCCGGCCGTGCGGTGATCCGGTCGTGCGGATCCCGGTGGTTCGGTGGTGGTCAGCCGGTGGCCACGGAGGTGATGTGGACGAACTTCCGCGTGCGGGCAAGGCCCTTCGTGACGACAGCCATCGGTCACACCTCCTGTGTCCTGTGTCTCTCCTGAACGACGCCGGTCACGATAGTCCCCGCCGTCCGGGTGGCGCCAACGGTTTTTCGCGCGCGGTGTCCGATCCGTACAAGACGCCCCCGGGCGGGGCTCGTAGCGTCGGTGGCATGAAGACACCTCGACTCGATCTCATCGGCCTGGTGGTCGCCGACATGGCCGCCTCGCTCGCCTTCTACCGGCGTCTGGGCCTCGACTTCCCGGAGGGCGCGGAGGGGGCCCCGCACGTGGAGGTGGTGCTGCCCGGGGGGCTGCGACTGGCGTGGGACACGGAGGAGTCCGTCAGGTCCTTCGACCCCTCGTACCGGCGGGCCGGGGGGAGCCGCGGGGAGCTGGCCTTCCGGTGCGGTGCGGCGGAGGAGGTGGACGCGGTGTACGCGGAGCTGACCGGCGCCGGGTACACGGGGCACCTGGAGCCGTGGGACGCCGTCTGGGGGCAGCGGTACGCCGTCGTCCACGACCCGGACGGCTACGGGGTCTCGCTGTTCGCCGACGTCCCGGCCGCCACGCGCGCGTAGGCGGCCGGTGTCGTGCCCGCCAGTGCGCGGACGTCGCGGGTCAGGTGGGGCTGGTCCGTGTAGCCGGCACGGGCGGCGGCCTCGGCGGGCGGGAGTCCGGCCCTCAGGAGGGCGAGGGCGTGCTGGAGGCGGAGGATCCGGGCCAGGGTCCTGGGGCCGTAGCCGAAGGCGTCCAGGGAGAGCCGGTGGAGGCGGCGGACGCCGAGCCCGAGGGCGTCGGCGGTCTCGGCGACGGGGCGGCCCGCGCGGAGCCGGGCGGCGACCGCGCGGGGCAGCGGGTCGGCCGGTCCGGCGTCGGCGGCGCGGCGGAGCGCGTACGCCTCCAGGGCGGCGGCCGGGTCGGGGGCGGTGCCGATCCGCCCGGCGAGGCGGCGGGCCGGGGCGGCGCCCCACAGGTCGGCGAGGTCCACCCGGCGGTCGCGCAGCTCGCGGGCCGGGACGCCGAGGAGGCGCGGGGCGTCACCGGGGGCGAAACGCAGGCCGGCGTAGCGGGCCACGGCCGTCTCCGGGCGGTACGCGCGCGTGTCGGCGCCCGCGACGAGGAGGCGGCCGTCGGCCCAGATCAGGTCCATGCAGCCGTCGGGGACGACGAGGGCGTCGGAGACCACGGGGGCCGGTGCCGTCCGGGTCCACAGGACGGCACCGTCGAGCCGGGCGGGACGCTCCTCGTACACCGACTCCCCCGGCCTCTTCGGTACTTCGCCGGCCCCCGGCCCCCTCAGTCCTTCTCCCAGCCCGTGTGGAGGCGGGCCTTCACGTCGTCCGGGGGGAGGAACTTGGACCAGCGTTCGGGGAACTCGGAGGGCATGTCGGGGTCGTCCTCGTCGACGTCGTCGGCCTCCGCGCGGATGCGGGCGACGAGTTCGGCTGCCTGGGCGGCGCGGGCGCGTTCGTTGGCCTCGCGGGCGGCGGCGGTGGCCACGGAGGGCCAGACGCGGTCGATGGCGGCGTTGACCGCCGCGCCGACCAGGACCGCGAAGGCGGAGACACCGATCCACAGGAGGATGGCGATGGGGGCGGCCAGGGAGCCGTAGATCGTGGGGCCCTCGACCTGGCTCGTCAGGTAGATCCGCAGCAGGAAGCTGCCGAGCACCCACATCGCGAGGGCGACGAGCGCGCCCGGGATGTCCTCGATCCACGGGGATCTGACGGGGACGGAGACGTGGTAGAGAGTGGTGAGGAAGGCGATGGAGAGCAGGATGACGGCCGGCCAGTAGAGGACGGCGACGAGGTCGGTGCCCCAGGTGACGAGTTCGACGACCCGGTCGGGGCCGACGACGGCGAGGGGCAGCACCACCGCTCCGATGACCAGCGCCACGATGTAGAGGAGGAAGGCGAGGAGCCGGGTCTTGACGATGCCGCGGTGGCCGTCGAGGCCGTACATGACGGTGATGGTGTCGATGAAGACGTTCACCGCGCGGGAGCCGGACCACAGGGCGATGGCGAAGCCGAGCGAGATCAGCTCGGGCCGTTTCGCCTGGGTGATGTCGTCGAGGATGGGCTGCGCGATCTCGCGGACGCCCCGGTCGGAGAGGACCGTGCCGGCGGCGCGGAGGATGTTCTCCTCGATGCTGGCGACGGTGTCGGTGTTGGTCCACTCGTCGGCGTAGCCGAGGAGGGCGATGAGACCGAGCAGCAGGGGTGGCAGGGACAGCAGGGTGAAGAAGGCGGCCTCGGCGGCGAGGCCGAGGACCCGGTACTCGATGCACGAGTTGACGGTGTCCTTGAGGAGCAGCCAGACCATCTTCCGCTTGGAGACGTTGCGGTAGAGGACGCGGGCCCGGTGCAGCCTGCTCCAGGGGCGCCGCTCCGGCTGGTCGGGTGTTTCGCTTGCTGCCTGCACCTGCTTACCGTATCTGCATGACAGCGGGCTCCCACACCGTGGCCAACCAGCCTCCGCCCCTGGTGGGGTACGACGTCTTCGGCTGCGACCGGGCGCTCTCGGAGGCGGTCGCCCGCCATCTGCCCGGGGAGCTGCTCGACCCGGTCCGCGAGGAGCTGACGGCGCTCGGCCGGGCGACGGGTTCGGAGCAGGTGCGGGAGTGGGGCGAGCAGGCGAACGCCTTTCCGCCGCGGCTGCGGACCCACGACCGGTACGGGCGGCGGATCGACGAGGTGGAGTTCCATCCGGCGTGGCACCGGCTGCTCGGCAAGTCGGTGGCGGCGGGGCTGACGGACGCGTGGGGGCGGCCGGGCGGGCACGTGCGGCGCGCGGCCGGTTTCCTGGTGGCCACCCAGGCGGAGGCCGGGCACGGCTGTCCGGTGTCGATGACGCACGCGGCGGTGCCGGCGCTGCGGGCCGAGCCGGAGGTGGCGGAGGTCTGGGAGCCGCTGGCGGCCTCCCGCTTGTACGAGCGCGAGCTGCGGCCGGCCGCCGGAAAGGCGGGCGTGCTCCTCGGGATGGGGCTGACGGAGAAGCAGGGCGGCAGCGACCTGCGGACGGTCACGACGTCCGCGCGGCCGCTGGCGGCGGCGGGCGAGTACGTCCTGACCGGGCACAAGTGGTTCTGTTCGGCGCCGATGTCGGACGCCTTCCTGGTGCTCGCCCGGGCGCCCGGCGGCCTCACCTGCTTCCTGGTGCCGCGGGTGCTGAACGACGGCTCCCGCAACGCCTTCGCGCTCCAGCGGCTCAAGGACAAGCTCGGCAACCGGTCGAACGCCTCGGCGGAGGTGGAGTTCGACGGCACGACGTGGGCGCGCCGGATCGGCGAGGAGGGGCGCGGCCTTCGGACGGTGATGGGGATGGTGGCGGCGACCCGGCTGGACTGCGTCCTCGGCTCTGCGGCGCTGATGCGGCAGGCGGTGGCGCAGGCCGTGCACCACGCCGCGTACCGCTCGGCCTTCGGCGGTCCCCTCGTCGACAAGCCGCTGATGCGGAACGTGCTCGCCGACCTGGCGGTGGAGTCGGAGGCGGCGACCGTCCTCGGGATGCGGCTTGCGGCGGCGTACGACTCCGGTACGGAACGGGACCTGGCGCTGCTGCGGATCGCGGTGCCGGCGGCGAAGTACTGGGTGACGAAGCGGTGCGTGCCGGTGGTGGCGGAGGCCCTGGAGTGCCTGGGCGGGAACGGGTACGTGGAGGAGTCCGGGCTGCCTCGGCTGCTGCGGGAGTCGCCGCTGAACTCGGTGTGGGAGGGCGCCGGGAACATCCAGGCGCTGGACGTGCTGCGGGCGCTGCGGACGGAGCCGGCGGCCCTTGACGCGTATCTGCGGGAGGTCGGGGAGGCGCGGGGCGCGGACCCGCGGCTCGACCGGGCGATCCGCGGGCTGCTCGCCGAGCTGGCCGACCTGGAGGGGATCGAGGCGCGGGCCCGGCGGCTCGCGGAGCGGATGGCGCTGGTCCTCCAGGGGGCGCTGCTGGTGCGCTGGGCGCCGCCTGAGGTCGCGGACGCGTTCTGCGCGGGGCGGCTCGGCGGGGAGGCGGGCGCGGCCTTCGGCACGCTGCCGCACTCACTGGACCTGCGCGCGGTGGTGGAACGGGCCCGGCCCGCGGCGTGAGGACGCGGGCGGGCGGGACGGCGGGGAGGCGGGCGCGGGCTTCCGCATGCCGCCGCCCACTCCGGATCTGCGCGCGGTGGTAGAGCGGTGCCGACCCGCCGCGTGAGGACGCGGGCGGGCGGGACGGCGGTGGCGGGGGCCGCCGGAGGTCTGGCCGCGCGTACCAGGGGTGGGCCGGGCGTCCCACGGGGGTGGGGCGGGGGGCCGGCACGCGCGGAAGGCGGGGGTGGTGCTGCGCCGACACGGCACCACCGCCCGCCGTCACCACCCTCACCCAGGGGGGCGGGACGGGGCCAGAGTTGCAAAGGGTTGCAGGATTACCCGAACCGGGCTCCACGGAGGGCTCCGGGACGGCACGATGGACCCGCGACACCGCGACACCGCACGCCGCGGCCGGGGACGATCCCCCGAACGGGGCCGTACGGCGCTCATGAGACTCCGGTCATCCGCCCGGACATCTGCAGAACCGATACAGCACACCGGGTGGCGGGGAGGAACCGATGAACAACACACGGCTCGACATGAAACGGCTGTCCACCATGGACGCCGTTCAGGCGGCCCGTCTCCTGCACCGCGTCCGCGAGGAGACCCTGGCGGGGCGGACGCCGCCGATCGCCCCCCGCCCCGAGATCGACGCCTCCTGGCGGCGGATGGCCCGGCTCGGCCTCGACCCCGACCAGGGCACCAGCAGCGTGCTGCTGCGCCGCGACGAGCTGGAGCACCGGCGGCGCTCCACCCTGCTCGCCGAGGTGATGCAGACCCTCAGCTCCGGCCTCGCCGGGATCGCCGACGCCTCGCTCCAGATCATGGTGGTCACCGACGAGCACGGCCGGGTGCTGTGGCGGGAGGGCCACCGCGGGGTGATGCGGCAGGCGAACGGGATCTGCCTGGAGGAGGGGGCGGCCTGGACGGAGCACGCCACCGGCACCAACGCGGTCGGCACCGCGCTCGCCACCCGGCAGGCGGTGCAGGTCCACTCCGCCGAGCACTACGTGCACACGCTGCACAACTGGACCTGCGCGGCGGCGCCCGTCCACGACCCCCGGGACGGGCGGCTGCTCGGCGTCCTGGACGTGAGCGGCCCGGCCTCCACCTTCCACCCCTCGATGCTGGCGCTCGTCGGCTCGGTCGCCCGGCTCGCCGAGGCCGAGCTGCGCGAGCGGCACCGGGGCTCGGTCGAGCGGCTGCGGGCGGTGGCCGCGCCGATCCTGTGCCGGGTGGGCGGGCGGGCCGTCGCCGTGGACGTCCACGGCTGGACGGCGGCGGTGACGGGGCTCGCGCCGATGGACCGGATCGCGCTGCCGAAGGGGCTGGGCGCCGGCCGGGTGTGGCTGCCGTCGCTGGGCCTGTGCACGGTGGAGCCGCTGCCCGGCGGCTGGCTGCTGCGGGTCGAGGAGGACACCGCGCCGGCCGGTACGGAGTCGGGGGCGGCGAGCCGGGTGGTGCTGGACCTGAGACGGCCGCGCCGCTGGACGGTGGCGGTCTCGGGGGCGGCGGGGAGCTGGCAGCAGGAGCTGAGCCCGCGCCACGCGGAGCTGCTCTATCTGCTCGCGCTGCACCCGGATGGGCGGACGGCGGCCGATCTGGCGGAGGACGTGTTCGGGGACCGGACGAGGACGGTGACGGTCCGGGCCGAGATGTCCCGGGTGCGCCGCACCCTCGCGGGGGTCCTCGCCCACCGCCCGTACCGCTTCCGCGAGGAGATCGCGGTGGAGGTGCGGCGCCCGGAGGACCCGGCCGACCTCCTGCCCCACTCGGCGGCCCCGGCGATCCGGGCGGGCAGCCGGGTCTGAGGCGGAGCTGTCCACATGTTGGACAGCCCGTCCGGCGGGAGGGTTGGAGGGCCCGGGAGGACCGGAGGAGCCGGGAGGACCGGAGGGCCCGGGAGGACCGGAGGGCCCAGGGGAACCGGACCGCTCTGGGAATCCCGCGCTCCGCATGATGCGATAGAAGGCATGAGCATCACTCTCACCACCTGGTCCCTGGAACAGACCTCGCCCGACGACCTGCGTCCGGCCCGAGCCCCCGAGGGCGGGGACGTCGTCGTCCGCCGGGCCGAGGTCCCGTCCGCCGAGTTCAGCCGCTTCCTCTACACCGCGGTCGGCGGTGACATCCACTGGGCCGACCGGCTGCCGCTCACGTACAAGCAGTGGAAGGAGATAGCGGAGAAGCCGGGCGCCGAGGTCTGGGTGGCGTACGACCGGGGGACGCCGGCCGGGTACGTGGAGTTCGACCCGCAGGAGGACGGGGTCGTCGAGATCGTCTACTTCGGCCTGATCCCCGCCTTCCGGGGCCGGGGCATCGGCGGCCACCTGCTCACCGAGGGCGTCCGGCGCGCCTGGGACCTGGCCGAGCGCTGGCCGGACCGGGAGCCGACGAAGCGGGTGTGGCTGCACACCTGCTCGCTCGACGGCCCGCACGCGATGGCCAACTACGAGCGCCGCGGTTTCCGCCTCTTCGACACCAAGGTGGAGACGGCCGAGGAGGGCGGGACGCCGGGGCCGTGGCCCGGCGCGCACGCCTGACCTCCCGTCGGTTCGCCGTGAAAGGGCCCTGATCGTCCCGATCAGGGCCCTTTCCGCGTGACCCAGACCACACTGTCTCGTGCTATGAGACTTTCCTGTCCACATAACGGACGTTGCTGGACTGGGTCCAAAGTCCCGTGACACGCTTCCGCCATGCCTGGAACTGGAACTGCCTTGGTGAGTCGGCGGCACGTCGACCTCGGCCGCATGTCCAGCGCCATCTGTCCGGCGCGCTGAACAAGCCAGCACTGCCGCACATCCCTCCTGCCCGACCCCTGCTGCGCACCGCCGCGCCACTCTCTGTTCTGCGCGCGAGTGTGCAGGTCAGAGCCGCCCTCCCGCAGTCCCGAAGGACAAGACGCCATGGCCGCCACCCCGGAAAACCCCACTCCCGCCGCCGCCCGCCGCAAGACCGGGCGCCACCGTGGCGAGGGCCAGTGGGCCGCGGGGCACTTCACCCCGCTGAACGGCAATGAGCAGTTCAAGAAGGACGACGACGGTCTCAATGTACGGACACGTATTGAGACGATCTACTCGAAGCGCGGGTTCGACTCCATCGACCCCAACGACCTGCGCGGACGCATGCGCTGGTGGGGTCTCTACACCCAGCGCCGGCAGGGCCTGGACGGCACCAAGACCGGTGTTCTGGAGCCGGAGGAGCTGGACGACGAGTTCTTCATGCTCCGCGTCCGCATCGACGGCGGCCGGCTGACCACCCGGCAGCTCCGGGTGATCGGCGAGATCTCGGAGGAGTTCGCCCGCGGCACCGCCGACATCACGGACCGGCAGAACGTCCAGTTCCACTGGATCCGCATCGAGGACGTCCCCGAGATCTGGAACCGCCTGGAGGCGGTCGGCCTCTCCACCACCGAGGCGTGCGGTGACACCCCGCGTGTCATCCTCGGCTCGCCGGTGGCCGGCATCGCCGCCGACGAGATCATCGACGGCACCCCCGCCATCGACGAGATCCAGCGGCGGATCGTCGGCAACAAGGACTTCTCCAACCTGCCCCGCAAGTTCAAGTCCGCCGTCTCCGGCTCGCCGCTGCTCGACGTGGCGCACGAGATCAACGACATCTCCTTCGTCGGCGTCGTCCACCCGGAGCACGGCCCCGGCTTCGACGTCTGGGTCGGCGGCGGCCTCTCCACCAACCCCAAGCTCGGCGTCCGCCTGGGCACCTGGGTCTCCCTGGACGAGGTTCCCGACGTCTACGAGGGCGTCATCTCGATCTTCCGCGACTACGGCTACCGCCGGCTGCGCAACCGCGCCCGCCTGAAGTTCCTCGTCGCCGACTGGGGCGCGGAGAAGTTCCGCCAGGTCCTGGAGGACGAGTACCTGAAGCGGAAGCTGACCGACGGCCCCGCGCCCGCAGAGCCGGCCGGCCGCTGGCGCGACCACGTCGGCGTGCACCGCCAGAAGGACGGCAACTTCTACGTCGGCTTCGCCCCGCGCGTCGGCCGTGTGGACGGCCCCACCCTCACCAAGATCGCCGCGATCGCCGAGGCCCACGGCTCCGGCCGGGTCCGCACCACCGCCGAGCAGAAGATGCTCGTCCTCGACATCGAGGAGGCGCAGGTCGACTCGCTCGTCGCGGCCCTGGAGGCGCTGGACCTGCGGGTCACGCCGTCCCCGTTCCGGCGCGGCACGATGGCCTGCACCGGCATCGAGTTCTGCAAGCTCGCCATCGTCGAGACGAAGGGCCGCGGCTCCTCGCTCATCGACGAACTGGAGCGCCGCCTCCCGGAGTTCGACGAGCCGCTGACGATCAACATCAACGGCTGCCCGAACGCCTGCGCCCGCATCCAGGTCGCGGACATCGGCCTCAAGGGCCAGCTGGTCCTGGACGACGAGGGCAACCGCGTGGAGGGCTACCAGGTCCACCTCGGCGGTGCCCTCGGCCTGGAGGCCGGCTTCGGCCGCAAGGTCCGCGGCCTCAAGGTCACGGCGGCCGAACTGCCCGACTACGTCGAGCGGGTCCTCACCCGCTACCAGGCGGAGCGCGCCGACGGCGAGCGCTTCGCGGCCTGGGCGGCCAGGGCGTCCGAGGAGGCCCTGTCGTGAGCGAGCGCGCCGCGCCGTTCTTCTGCCCCTACTGCGGAGACGAGGACCTGCGCCCCAACGAGCAGGGTCACGGTGCCTGGGAATGCGCCGCGTGCAGCCGGGCCTTCCAGCTGAAGTTCCTGGGGCTGCTCGCCCCGGCGACTTCGGCCGACACCACGGGAGGGGAAGAAGCATGACGGTCGCTCAGGTCACCGAGGAGACCACCGAAGCCGAGCTGAAGGCGCTCGCCGAGCAGGCCGGCCGTGACCTGGAGAACGCCTCCGCCCTGGAGATCCTCCAGTGGGCCGCCGCCACCTTCGGCGACCGCTTCTGCGTCACCTCCTCCATGGAGGACGCGGTCGTCGCCCACCTCGCCTCCCGCGCCATGCCCGGCGTGGACGTCGTCTTCCTCGACACCGGCTACCACTTCGAGGAGACGATCGGCACCCGTGACGCCGTCGAGGCCGTCATGGACGTCAACGTCATCACCCTGACCCCGCGTCGGACGGTGGCCGAGCAGGACGCCGAGTACGGGCCGAGACTGCACGACCGCGACCCCGACCTGTGCTGCGCGCTGCGCAAGGTCAAGCCGCTGGAAGAGGGCCTGACCGCGTACACCGCGTGGGCGACCGGCCTGCGCCGCGACGAGTCCCCCACCCGGGCGAAGACCCCGGTCGTCGGCTGGGACGAGAAGCGGCGGAAGGTCAAGATCTCGCCGATCGCCCGCTGGAGCCAGGACGACGTCGACGCGTACGTGACGGAGCACGGGGTCCTCACCAACCCGCTCCTCATGGACGGTTACGCCTCCGTCGGCTGCGCCCCCTGCACCCGCCGGGTCCTGGAGGGCGAGGACGCCCGGGCCGGCCGCTGGGCCGGACGCGCCAAGACCGAATGCGGGCTGCACGGCTGATGACCACCCCCGACACCCCCCTGGAGACCCCCGTGACCGGTGCCACCGTCTGGCTCACCGGCCTGCCGAGCGCCGGCAAGACCACGATCGCCTACGAGCTGGCCGGCCGGCTGCGCGAGGAGGGCCGCCGCGTCGAGATCCTCGACGGCGACGAGATCCGCGAGTTCCTCTCCGCGGGCCTCGGCTTCTCCCGCGAGGACCGGTTCACCAACGTGCAGCGGATCGGCTTCGTCGCCGAGCTGCTCGCCTCGCACGGCGTGACCGTGCTCGTGCCGGTCATCGCCCCGTACGCCGACAGCCGCGAGGCGGTCCGCAAGCGGCACCTCGCCGAGGGCACCGCCTTCGTCGAGGTCCACGTGGCCACGCCGGTCGAGGTCTGCTCGGTCCGTGACGTCAAGGGCCTGTACGCCAAGCAGGCGGCGGGCGAGATCTCCGGCCTGACCGGCGTCGACGACCCGTACGAGGCCCCCGAGGCGCCCGATCTGCGGATCGAGTCCCAGAACCAGACCGTGCAGGAGTCCGCGGCGCAGCTGCACGCGCTGCTCACCGAGAGGGGTCTGCTGTGACCACCACCGTCTCCCATGTCCATGAGACCGACAGCCCGTTCGCGCTGTCGCACCTCGACTCGCTGGAGTCGGAGGCCGTCCACATCTTCCGTGAGGTGGCGGGCGAGTTCGAGCGGCCGGTGATCCTCTTCTCCGGCGGCAAGGACTCCATCGTCATGCTGCACCTGGCGCTGAAGGCGTTCGCCCCCGCGGCGGTCCCCTTCTCGCTGCTCCACGTCGACACCGGGCACAACTTCCCCGAGGTCATCGAGTACCGCGACCGCGTGGTCGCCGAGCACGGGCTGCGCCTCCACGTCGCCTCCGTGCAGGAGTACATCGACGCCGGCAAGCTCCGCGAGCGCCCCGACGGCACCCGCAACCCGCTGCAGACCGTCCCGCTGACCGAGGCGATCCAGCAGCACCGCTTCGACGCGGTCTTCGGCGGCGGCCGGCGCGACGAGGAGAAGGCCCGCGCCAAGGAGCGGGTGTTCAGCCTCCGCGACGAGTTCTCGCAGTGGGACCCGCGCCGTCAGCGGCCCGAGCTGTGGCAGCTGTACAACGGCCGGCACGCCCCCGGCGAGCACGTCCGGGTCTTCCCGCTCTCCAACTGGACCGAGCTGGACGTGTGGCAGTACATCCAGCGCGAGGGCATCGCCCTGCCGGAGATCTACTTCGCCCACGAGCGCGAGGTGTTCGCCCGCAACGGCATGTGGCTGACCGCCGGCGAGTGGGGCGGCCCGAAGGACACCGAGACCGTCGAGAAGCGGCTCATCCGCTACCGCACGGTCGGCGACATGTCCTGCACCGGCGCGGTGGACTCCGACGCCACCACGCTGGACGCCGTCATCGCCGAGATCGCCGCCTCCCGGCTCACCGAGCGGGGCGCCACCCGGGCCGACGACAAGCTGTCCGAGGCCGCGATGGAAGACCGCAAGCGCGAAGGGTACTTCTAATGAGCACGTCCATCGAGCAGCCGGCCGCCGAGCTGGCCGCCACCACCCTGCTGCGCTTCGCCACCGCCGGCTCCGTCGACGACGGCAAGTCCACCCTGGTGGGCCGGCTCCTGCACGACTCCAAGTCGGTCCTCGCCGACCAGCTGGAGGCCGTCGAGCACGCCTCCCGCTCGCGCGGCCAGGAGGCCCCCGACCTGGCGCTGCTCACCGACGGCCTGCGCGCCGAACGGGAGCAGGGCATCACCATCGACGTGGCGTACCGCTACTTCGCGACCCCGCGCCGGCGGTTCATCCTCGCCGACACCCCGGGGCACGTGCAGTACACCCGGAACATGGTCACCGGCGCCTCGACGGCCGAGCTGGCCGTGGTCCTGGTCGACGCCCGCAACGGCGTCGTCGAGCAGACCCGCCGGCACGCCGCCGTCGCCGCGCTCCTGCGCGTCCCGCACGTGGTGCTCGCGGTGAACAAGATGGACCTGGTCGACTACCGGGAGTCCGTCTTCGCCGCGATCGCCGAGGAGTTCACCACGTACGCCTCCGAGCTCGGCGTCCCGGAGATCACCGCGATCCCGATCTCGGCGCTCGCCGGTGACAACGTGGTGGAGCCGTCCGCGAACATGGACTGGTACGGCGGCCCGACCGTCCTGGAGCACCTGGAGACCGTGCCGGTCAGCCACGATCTGACGGCCTGCCACGCCCGCTTCCCCGTGCAGTACGTGATCCGCCCGCAGACCGCCGAGCACCCCGACTACCGGGGCTACGCGGGCCAGATCGCGGCCGGTGCCTTCCGGGTCGGCGAGCAGGTCACCGTCCTGCCCTCCGGGAAGACCTCCACGATCACCGCGATCGACGCGCTCGGGGAGTCCGTCGACATCGCCTGGGCGCCGCAGTCGGTGACCATCCGGCTCGCCGACGACATCGACATCTCGCGCGGCGACCTGCTCGCCCCGAGCGCCGACGCCCCGGCCACCAGCCAGGACGTCGAGGCGACCGTCTGCCACGTGGCGGACCAGCCGCTCACCGTCGGCCAGCGGGTGCTGCTCAAGCACACCACCCGCACGGTCAAGGCGATCGTCAAGGAGATCCCGTCCCGGCTCACCCTGGACGACCTCTCCCAGCACCCGGAGCCCGGACAGCTGGTCGCCAACGACATCGGCCGGGTGAAGGTCCGCACCGCGGAGCCGCTGGCGCTCGACGCGTACGCCGACTCCCGCCGCACCGGTTCGTTCCTGCTGATCGACCCGGCCGACGGCACCACGCTCGCGGCGGGCATGGCGGGCGAGTCCTTCGCCACCGCCAAGGCCGTCACGGCCGCCGACGACGAAGACGGCTGGGACTTCTGACGATGACTCGGAAGACTCAGGACTTCTACGGCGCCTTCGCGAAGGAAGGCGGCCGGGTCGGCTCCGGCACCCTCGGCGCGGGCAGAGGAGGTGTCGCGCGATGTGCGCGCTGACCGCCGTGCGCCCCTGCGGCGCGATGCCGTTCCACCCCGTACGCCACCGACATAGACGCGCTCCGCGCAGAAGCTGAACCGAGGGGAACCACTCCCGTGCCTGCCACCATCCGCACCACCCTGCGCCGCGGCCTCGCGGCAGCCGCCGCGCTGCCGCTGCTGATCGGGGCGCTCGCGTCCTGCGGCTACGGCTCCCAGGCCAAGAAGGACGGGGAGAAGGTGGCGGCGACGGGCGAGAAGCTCTCCGCCGACACCGTACGGCTCGGGTACTTCCCCAACCTGACGCACGCCACCGCCCTCGTCGGCGACCAGGAGGGCATCTTTCAGAAGGAGTTGGGCGGCACCGTCCTGAAGACCTCCGTCTTCAACGCGGGCCCCACCGAGATCGAGGCGCTCAACGCGGGCTCGATCGACATCGGCTTCATCGGCCCCTCGCCGGCCGTCAACGGCTACATCCGGTCCCAGGGCACCGGCCTCCGCATCGTCGGCGGCGCCGCCTCCGGCGGGGTGAAGCTGGTGGTGAACCCGGAGAAGATCAGGACCCTGGCCGACGTGAAGGGCAAGCGGATCGCGACCCCGCAGCTCGGCAACACCCAGGACGTGGCCTTCCTCAACTGGATCTCCGAGCAGGGCTGGACGGTCGACAGCCAGAGCGGCAAGGGCGACGTCTCCGTCTTCCGCACCGACAACAAGGTGACCCCGGACGCCTACAAGTCGGGCGCTGTCGACGGCGCCTGGGTCCCCGAGCCGACCGCGTCGAAGCTCGTCGCCGAGGGCGCGAAGGTCCTCCTCGACGAGACCGAGCTGTGGCCGGACAAGAAGTTCGTCATCACCAACATCATCGTGTCCCAGAAGTTCCTGAAGAAGCACCCGGACGTGGTGGAGGCCGTGCTGCGCGGCTCGGTGAAGACCAACGCCTGGATCAACGCCCACCCGGACGAGGCCAAGGCCAGTGCCAACGCGAAGCTGAAGGAGCTGTCCGGCAAGCCGCTGCCCGAGCGGGTGATCGACGGCGCCTGGCCGTCCATCCGGTTCACCGACGACCCGCTGGCCGCCACCCTCCGGGCGCAGGCCGGCCACGCGGTGAAGGCCGGTCTCCTCCAAGAGCCCGACCTCAAGGGCATCTACGACCTGAAGCCGCTCAACAAGGTCCTCAAGGCCGAGGGCGAGCCGGAGGTCTCCGACGCCGGCCTCGGCATCAAGTAACCGACCCCCAGCCGATCCCACAGGAGGTGACGACCATGGCCACGACCACCACGCTCGCCAAGGCCGAGGACCGCGTGTCCACCGCCGGCCACGCCGCGCGCATCACGCACGTCTCGAAGTCCTTCGGCGGACCCGCCGGCGGGCAGCTCGTCCTCGACGACATCTCGCTCGATGTCGCACCGGGTGAGTTCGTCACCCTCCTGGGCGCCTCGGGCTGCGGCAAGTCCACCCTGCTCAACCTGGTCGCGGGGCTCGACCGGCCGTCCGCGGGAACCATCGAGACCCCCGGCGGCCGACCGGCCCTGATGTTCCAGGAGCACGCCCTCTTCCCGTGGCTGACCGCCGGCAAGAACATCGAGCTGGCGCTGAAGCTGCGCGGCGTGCCGAAGGCCGAGCGCCGCCCCGAGGCCGAGCGGCTGCTCGAACTGGTCCGGCTCTCCGGCTCGTACGGCAAGCGGGTCCACGAACTGTCCGGCGGCATGCGCCAGCGCGTCGCCATGGCCCGCGCGCTCGCCCAGGCCGGCGACCTGCTCCTGATGGACGAGCCGTTCGCCGCGCTCGACGCCATCACCCGCGACGTCCTGCACGACGAACTGACCCGGATCTGGCGGGAGACGAACCTCTCCGTCCTCTTCGTCACCCACAACGTGCGCGAGGCCGTGCGGCTCGCCGAGCGCGTGGTGCTGCTCTCGTCCCGGCCCGGCCGGATCGCCCGGGAGTGGACCATCGACATCCCGCAGCCGCGCCGCATCGAGGACGCCGCCGTGGCGGAACTGTCCCTGGAGATCACCGAAGAACTGCGTGGGGAGATCCGCCGCCATGGCCAGCACTGAGACGAAGGAGACGAAGACCGACGACCTCGCCGGTCTGGAGGCGGGTCTGGACGCCCTGGACAGCGTGCAGACGCACCGCACGCCGGTGCGCGAGGTCCTCCTGAAGAAGGTCCTGCCGCCGGTCCTGGCGATCGTGCTCGTCCTCGCGGTCTGGCAGCTGCTCGTCACCCTGGAGGTCGCCGACGCCGGCAAGCTGCCCTCGCCCGGGGCGGTCTGGGACAGCCTGGCGACGATGTGGCTGGAGGGCACCCTCTTCGGGGTGCTGTGGACCAGCGTCTCCCGGGCCCTCCTCGGCTTCCTGCTCGCCCTGGCGATCGGCACCCCGCTGGGGCTGCTCGTCGCCCGGGTGGGCGTGGTCCGCACGGCGATCGGCCCGATCCTCTCCGGCCTGCAGTCGCTGCCGTCGGTCGCCTGGGTGGCGCCCGCGGTGCTGTGGCTCGGCCTGAACGACTCCATGATGTTCGCGGTGATCCTGCTCGGCGCCGTCCCCTCCATCGCCAACGGCCTGGTGGCCGGCGTCGACCAGGTCCCCCCGCTCTTCCTGCGCGCCGGGCGGACGCTCGGCGCGACCGGCCTCAAGGGCGCCTGGCACATCGTGATGCCCGCCGCCCTGCCCGGCTACCTCGCCGGTCTGAAGCAGGGCTGGGCGTTCTCCTGGCGCTCCCTGATGGCCGCCGAGATCATCGCCTCCTCCCCCGACCTGGGCCTCGGCCTCGGCCAGCTCCTGGAGAACGGCCGCAACAACTTCGACATGCCGGGGATCTTCCTCGCGATCCTCCTCATCCTGCTCGTCGGCGTCGCCATCGACCTGCTCGTCTTCAGCCCCCTTGAGCGCGCGGTGCTCCGCCGCCGCGGCCTGCTCGTGAAGGCCTGACCCCATGCGTACGCCCCCTGCCCTCCTCGTGATCGCGCACGGCAGCCGCGACCCGCGGCACGCCGCGACCGTCCAGGCCCTGGTGCGCCGGGCCGGCGCGCTGCGGCCGGGGCTGCGGGTGGAGACCGCGTTCCTGGACTTCAACCTGCCGTCGGTGGCGGGGGTCCTGGACCGGCTCGCCGCCGAGGGGGTACGGGACGTGATGGCGCTGCCGCTGCTGCTGACCCGGGCCTTCCACGCGAAGGCCGACATCCCCGCCGTCCTGCGCCAGGCCCCCGCCTCCCTGCGGATCCGGCAGGCGGAGGTCCTGGGCCCGTCCCCGCTGCTGCTCGCGACGGTGGAACGGCGCCTGTACGAGGCCGGGCTCGGGCCCGGCGACAAGAGCGCCACCGGGGTCGTCCTGGCCTCGGCGGGCTCCACCGACCCGGAGGCGATCGCGGCGATCGCAGAAACGGCGCGGGAGCTGCGGCGCACCGGTTGGTGCTCCGTGCGACCCGCGTTCGCCTCCGCATCCCTCCCGCGCACCGAGGAGGCGGTACGGGCGCTGCGCGCCGAACCCGGCGTCCGCCGGGTGGCGGTGGCCCCCTACGTCATCGCCCCGGGCCGCCTCCCGGACCGCATCGCGGCCGGCGCGGCGGACGCCGACGTCCTGGCCGGCGTCCTCGGCCCCTCCCCCGAACTGGCCCGGCTCCTGGTGGAGCGGTACGCGGAGGCGGTCCGCGCCCCGGAGCGGGTGGCGGTCGCGGCCGGCTAGCCGGACACGTCCTGGCCGGCGGTCATCTCCACCAGCTTGCGGACCGTGTTCCAGTTGCGGGCGGTGGCCACCAGGCCCTTGTTCAGGGACGGCTTCATGACGGCCTCGGCGAGCTTGGAGCGGCCGAGGCCGTCGGGCGTGTAGAGGTACATCACCCGGTCGCCGAGGGCGAAGGCCTCGGGGGCGTAGGTCCCGGCGTCGACGGCGGCGAAGCGGTCGGGGGTGACGGGGGCGGAGTAGTAGACGGCGTGCAGTTGCTTCCCCTCCAGCTCGTCGGCGGGGAAGGGGCAGGCCTCGGCGACGGCGGCGAGATAGGCGCCGTCGCGGACGAGGCAGTCGCAGCGGAAGCCGAACCGCTGCTCGATCGCCTCCTCGATCGCGGCGGCGAGCACGTGCTCGGGGCTGCCCGGTTCGGTGGTGAAGACGGCGTTCCCGCTCTGGAGGTAGGTCCGTGCGCCGCGGTGTCCGAGGGCTTCGAGGAGTGCGCGCAATTCGGCCATGGGGAGCTTGCGGTGGCCGCTCACGTTGATGCCGCGGAGGAGGAGCGCGTACGTCGCCATGCGGCCACCTTAGGGCGCCACCGCGCCTCGTGGGGGGCGGCGCGGTGGCTGGATCGAACCCTTCCCGATGGAGGGCGGCGAACGGAAGGCCCTTCACTCATCTGTGACTTATTGAACAAGGTTTCTTAATGCCGGGGGGTGCTGCCAGGGGTGGGAGACTTCCGGCACACACGTACCACCGGGTAGGGAGAGAGTGATGGACGAGGCGAGGGCACGGGAGATCCTGGCCGCGGCGGGGCTGCCGGCCGACGGGGTGCGGCTCCTCGCCCTGGGCGAGAACGCGGTCTTCGCCGTGGCCGGCCTGGTCGTCAAGGTGGGCCGGTCCGCCGAGCTGTTCGAGCGGGCGCGGCGGGAGGTGGCGCTGGCCGGCCGGCTCGCCGGGGCCGGGATCCCTGCGGTACGGGCGGCGGAGGAGGAGCCGCGGCTGGTCGAGGGGCATCCGCTCACCTTCTGGCGCCCGCTGCCGGAGCCGGTCCGCCCCGCCGAGCCGTGTGATCTGGCGCCGCTCCTCACGGCCGTGCACGCGCTGCCCGAGCCGACGGAGTTCGTCCTGCCCCGGCGCGAACTGCTCGGCGGGGTGGAGCGCTGGCTGCGGCTGGCCGGGGACGCGATCGCGCCGGAGGACGCGGCCTTCCTGCGGGAGCGGCGGGACTCCTTCGCCCCGGCGGCCGCCGCGCTCACCCCGCACCTGGCGCCGGGCCCGATCCACGGCGACGCCCTGCCGCGCAATGTGCGGGTGGGCCCGGACGGGCCGGTCCTGATGGACCTGGAGACCTTCTCCTCCGACCTGCGGGAGCACGACCTGGTGGTCCTGGCGCTCTCCCGGGACCGGTACGGCCTGGACCCGGCGGCCTACGACGCCTTCACCGAGGCGTACGGCTGGGACGTGCGGGAGTGGGAGGGGTGCGCGGTGCTGCGCGGGGCGCGGGAGACCGCGAGCTGCGCCTGGGTGGCCCAGCACGCGCCGCACAACCCGAAGGCGCTGGCCGAATTCGAGCGGCGGGTGGCGTCACTGCGGGACGGCGACCCCGAGGTCCGCTGGTATCCGTTCTGACCCGCTGACATCATGATCCCTGTCGAACCGGCAGACGGGAACGGGGTGTTGTGATGCGCGTGGAGCTGTCCGAGGTGACGCTGGACGTCGAGGCGAGCGGCGAGGGACCGGTGGTCCTGCTGCTCCACGGCTTCCCCGACAGCCATGCCCTGTGGCGCCGTCAGGTCCCGGCGCTGAACGCGGCCGGGTTCCGTACGGTCGCCCCGACCCTGCGCGGTTTCGGCGGCTCGGACCGTCCGGAGGGCGGCCCGGAGGCGTACCACCCGGCCAAGCACGTCGGCGACCTGCTCGAACTGCTGGCCCGGCTGGAGGTCGACCGCTTCCATCTGGTCGGCCACGACTGGGGCTCGGCCGTCGCCCAGGGCCTCGCGTCGGTGGTGCCGGACCGGGTGCGGAGCCTGAGCCTGCTGTCGGTGGGGCACCCGGCGGCGATCCGGGAGGCGGGCTGGGAGCAGAGGCAGCGCTCCTGGTACATGCTGCTGTTCCAGTTCGCCGGGGTGGCGGAGGAGTGGCTGGCGCGGGACGACTTCGCGCAGCTGCGCGAGATGCTGGCCGAGCACCCGGACGCGGAGTCCGTGATCGAGCCGCTGCGCGCGCCCGGCGCGCTGACGGCCGCGCTGAACATCTACCGGGCGGCCGCCTCGCCGGAGCTCCTGTTCGGCCCGGACCTTCCGGTGCCGCCGCTGCCGGGGACGGTCCCGGTGATGGGCGTCTGGTCGACCGGTGACCGCTTCCTCACCGAGCGCTCGATGGAGCGGACGGGCGGGCTGACCGGCGGCCCGTGGCGGTACGAGCGGGTCGAGGAGGCCGGGCACTGGCTCCAGCTGGACCGGCCGGAGACCGTGAACGAGCTGCTGCTGTCCTTCCTGAAGGAGCACGTCTGACCTGTGCCCCCCGCTCCTCCGGTCAGGAGGTGACGGCCGCCGGCCGGCCGCGCAGCGGCCACACGGGGTCGACGACGGCGTCTTCGTCTCCCTTGCGGCGCAGGAAGGCCTGGAAGTTCTCGGCCCAGGCGCGGTACCAGTCGATCTGCCGCCGGTGCAGTTCGTCCGGGGTGAGCTCGGCGACCCTCGGGTGCCGCTCGGCTATCGCGACGGCGACGCGGACGGCCGCGAGGGCGTCGGCGGAGGCCTGGTGGGCGGCGTCGAGCACGACGCCGTACTCCCGGCAGACGGCTTCCAGGGTCCGCTTGCCGCGCCGGTAGCGGTCGACGGCCCGGTCGATGGTGTACGGGTCGACGACGGGGCCGATGCCGGTGCCGCCGAGCCGCTCCTCCAGGGAGGGCAGGCCGTGGCGGCGGAGCTCGGCGGCGAGGAGGGTGAGGTCGAAGGAGGCGTTGTACGCGACGACCGGGACGCCCTGTCTCCAGTACCCGGTCAGGGTCTCGGCGATCTCGTCGGCGACCTCGGGTGCCGGTCTGCCCTCGGCGGCGGCCCGCTCGCTGCTGATGCCGTGGATGGCCGTGGCGGGCTCGGGGATGGGGACGCCGGGGTCGGCGAGCCAGTCGCGCTGCCGGACCACCCGCCCGCCGTGGAAGCCGACGACGCAGGCCGTCACGATGCGGGCTTCCAGCGGATCGGTACCGGTGGTCTCCAGGTCGAAGCCGACCAGTGGTTCCCCGTGCCAGGCCATCGGGTCCTCCTTGTGTGATCTCCCCCGTGGTGTCACCACCCTCGCACGGGCCACTGACAACGGCGTCAGGAGACCGGGCGGGAATCGAGCCAGACCGACTCGAACTCCTCACGGTACGTCTCGAAGAGTCCGTGCTCGCCGTGGGGGTCGCGCTGTCCGTGCCGGACGACGGTCCGGCCGCCGCCGCGCAGCACCAGGACGGGGGCCTCCATGCCGCGGGCCCTGCGGAGGTAGGACTGGACGACGCCGACGCCGTCGGGTCCGTCGCCGTCGACGAGGTAGGCGGTGAAGCGGGGGGTCTCGTCGAAGACGTGGATCTGGAAGGCGTCGGGGTCGCGGAGCTTGGAGCGGACCCGGCGCATGTGCAGGATGTTCATCTCGACGGAGCGGCTCAGCTCGCCCTTCTTGATGCCGAGCTCCCGCTCGCGGCGCTTGACGGCGCTGCTGGCCGGGTTGAGGAAGAGCAGCCGTATCCGGCAGCCGGACTCGGCGAGGCGGACCATGCGGCGGCCGGAGAAGTTCTGGACGAGCAGGTTCAGGCCTATGCCGGTGGCGTCGAGGCGGCGGGCGCCGCCGAAGAGGTCCTCCGCGGGCAGCTGGCGCTGGAGCCGGACGCGGTCGGGGTGGACGGAGACGACGTCGGCGTACCGGTCGCCGACGAGGTCCTCGACGGCGTCGACGGGGAGCCGGTCGGCGGAGGGGACGCCGGCGCCGCCGCCGAGGATCTCCAGGATGCGGGCGGAGGCCCGTTCGGCCTGGGCGAGGACGGTGGGCGAGAGGGCCCGGTTGCGGGAGACGACGTTGCGGGTCACCTCCAGTTCGTCGAGGGCGAGTTCGACCTCGCGCCGGTCGTCGAAGTAGGGCTCGAAGCAGGGCCAGTGCTGCACCATCAGCTCGCGGAGCTGGGGCAGGGTGAGGAAGGAGAGGACGTTGTCGTCGGCGGGGTCGAGGAGGTAGCCCTTGCGGCGGGAGACCTCGCGGACGGCGACGGCGCGGCGGACCCATTCCTGGCCGGCCGGTCCTGCCGCGGCGACGGTCCATTCGTCGCCGTGCACGGGCTCGTAGACGGGCCGCAGGACGGCGGCGACGACGGCCCGCATCCGCTGCTCGACGAGGTTGAGCCAGATGTAGGCGCGGCCGGCGCGCTGGGCGCGGGTGCGGACCTCGCTCCACGCCTCGGCGCCCCAGTCGAGTTCGGCTCCGATCTCCACCGGGCGGACCACGGGGACCGCGCCGGGCGGGTTGGCCGTCTCCGGGGGCAGGGCCGCTCCGGGCGGCGCCTCCCCGGAGTCGGCCGGTTCCCCCTCGTGACCCGCGTCACCTGGGGGCAGCTCAAGGCCTCCCGAGCTCACCCGCGCACCGCCTTCTGCTCCCGGACGTCCGTTCCGATTCTTCCGACAAGATCAAGGAAGGGTACTCCGCGAGCGGGAGGCGGTGCAGCAGGATCGGTCGGCCGTTTGCTCAACTCTCGGTGCGAGGCTGTCCGTTCTGGGAGGCGAGAGCGGGCGGAGTGAGCGGATTCATAGCGGTCACGTCCCTGGGGGCGAGCTGGAAGCCCTGCCAGTGGACGGGCATGGGCTGCTGGTCCTCGTCACGGGCGATGTGGTGGAACCCGATGTTGACCCACACGGTCGGTTTGGTCAGAGTCTCCCCGTTGACCCATTTGTCCACGCTGTCACCGGCGTTGGCGGCGCAGTTGCCGATGTTGTTGCTGGCGTACTGCTCGCAGGCGCGGGCCTGGGTGAAGTAGACGTCGTGCTTGGTGAAGGGGCGGCCGGCGTGGGTGTCGGTGTGGCCGGGGACGATCTCGTAGCTGCGGGCGTGGCCGTCGGCGTTCTTGCCCCTGCCGCTGACCACCCGCCACCAGCGCATGTTCTTGGCGTCGCCGGCGAGTTCCTTGGTGACGGCGGTGCGCCTGGTCTTGACGGTGGGACTGCCGCCGCGGGCGGGCGGGGTGACGGTGGAGTCGTACTGCTCGATGCGGTCCTTGCCGCCGTCGAGGCCGAAGTCGAGCTTCCAGAAGACGTTGTGGGCGTGGCTGGTGGCGTAGCCGCGGGCGCCCTTGCCGAGGGGCCAGCCGCGGCCGTCGGTGGCGTTGTAGTCGACGGGCGAGAGGCTGCCGGTGGCGCCGACGTTGGCGCCGATGGTGCCGTCGGAGGAGAAGCGCCATTCGGAGATGTACTCGTACCAGCCGACCTTGTTGACGGTGTAGACGAGCAGGTCCTTGGCCTGGGTCTGGTAGACGCCGGAGCCGCTGTCGGCGGCCATGCGGTAGGCGTGGCCGCGAGCCCGGGTGGTGGTGCACAGGCCCTTGACCTGGCCGACCTCGGGCACCTTGACGGTGGAGAGGGTGCCGCCGGGGCATTCGGCGGGCTTGAGGTTCTGCAGGCCCCAGCCGAAGCCGGCGCCGGTGAGGTCGTCGTACTCGGCGCCGCCGTCGTCGTACGGCACGTGGATCTGGGCGAGCCGGGCGGTGGTGAGGACGCGGACGGGGGCGCCGCCGGGCGGCTGGTAGGTGACGCGGTCGAGGATCAGTCCCGCGTCGGTGCTGTAGCGCCAGCACATGTCCCAGGTGGCGCCGCCCTCGAGCTTCCGGGTGATGCGGTACGCGGCCGAGCAGACGGGCGTGACGGGCGGCGGGGGCGCGGCGGTGGGCAGGGGGCCGGGCGGGTTCGGGAAGGCGGGGGCGCCGGAGGCCGGGGCCGCGGCGGCGGTGGTGCCGAGGACGGCGGTGGCCGCGGCGGCGGCGAGGATCCCCCTGGCTCGCCGGTGGTGCCGGATGGTCATGCGGGTGTGCTCCTTGGGTGGGTGGGGAACGGCGGGCGGCGGTGGTCAGCCGACACGGACGACGTTCCTGGCGGAGAGGTCGACGATCAGGTTCCGGGTGTCGATCCAGGCCCCGTCGCGGACCTTGGTGACGAGCCGGACGCAGCGGTGCTCGCCGCAGCGGGAGAGCGCCTCGGGGACGTTCTTCTCCCGGTAGGTGCGGTAGACGTCGCCGTTGAACCAGAGCTGGTCGGCGCTCTTCAGTTCCTTGCCGGTGGCGTCCCGGTAGTCCTCCTTCACGCCGCCGCCGAGCGGGCTCGCGAGGATGAGTTCCAGGGCGGTGCGCAGCTCCTCGGGGTGGGCGGAGGGCTGCACGCCGCGCCGGGTGGTGCCGGCCTCGATCTTCCCGGTGGTCAGGTCGACCGTCCGGGTGATGAGTTCGTCGCGGGCGTAGTCGTAGAAGCGGACCTGGGCGCGGCGGACGCCCTCCCGGCCGGGTTCCGGGTCGGCGAGTTCGGTGCCGAGGTGCTGGGGCCGGCCGCGGTCGCCGTCGACGTCCTGGCGGGCCGCGGTGTCGGCCGGGGCGAGCGCGAGGCTCCGGGCCCGGTCCAGTTCGGCGTCGGTGAGCGGATCGGTGCCGGTGCCCCGGCTGTCCTCGGCGGCGGCCGGGAGGACGGTGGCGGGGGCGGGTACGGCCCCTTGGCCGCCCGTCCCGGCCGCACCGTCGGCGCCGCCGGTCCCCTGCGCCTCCTGCGCCCCGTCCGTCCCCTGCACCCCCTGGGTCCCGGCGGTTCCGCCGGGCCGGGACGGGCCGGACGCGCCGGGGGCGGCGGCGCCGGACGGCGTGTCGTCCGCTCCGGCCTGGCCCGGCAGGCTGATCGCGACCGCGGCGGCGGTCCCGGTCACCGCCATGGCCGCTCCGGCCATCACCTTCCCCAGGTGACGGCGCACTATTTCGTACACATTTCCCCCTCTATCCCCCGCTTGGCATGCGGTCACCCGGTAGGACGGGGCGAGTTCCTGTGAGGTTGCGCCTCTTTCGGGCAGGATCTGGCCGAAGAGCACACCGGAACCCGGACAGAAGAGGAAGATTCATACCCATGCAGGTCTGGCCGGGACAGGCGTACCCCTTGGGCGCCACCTATGACGGAGCGGGCACCAACTTCGCGGTCTTCTCGGAGGCGGCGCACCGCATCGAACTGTGTCTCATCGACGACGACGGCACGGAGACGTCCGTCGAACTGCGCGAGACGGACGCCTTCGTCCGCCACGCGTACCTGCCGGGCGTGATGCCCGGGCAGCGGTACGGCTTCCGGGTGCACGGGCCGTACGCGCCGGAGCGCGGCCTGCGCTGCAATCCGGCGAAACTCCTCCTCGACCCGTACGCGCGGGCGATGTCGGGCACGATCGCCTGGAGCGAGGCGGTGTACGGGTACCCCTTCGGGCGGCCCGACGCGCGCAACGACCTGGACTCCGCCCCGCACACGATGACCTCGGTGGTGGTGAACCCGTACTTCGACTGGGGCGACGACCGGCGGCCGCGCACCGAGTACCACCACACGGTGATCTACGAGGCCCATGTGAAGGGCCTGACGATGCTCCACCCGGACCTTCCGGAGGAGCTGCGGGGCACCTACGCGGGGCTCGCGCACCCGTCGGTGATCGGCCATCTGAAGGAACTGGGCGTGACCGCCCTCGAACTGATGCCCGTCCACCAGTTCGTGAACGACCACCGTCTGTCCGACGCGGGGCTCTCGAACTACTGGGGCTACAACACGATCGGCTTCTTCGCCCCGCACAACGCGTACGCTTCCTGGGGCGACCGGGGCCAGCAGGTCCTGGAGTTCAAGTCGGCGGTGCGGGCGCTGCACCAGGCGGGGATCGAGGTCATCCTCGACGTCGTCTACAACCACACCGCCGAGGGCAACCACCTGGGCCCGACGCTCTCCTTCCGCGGCCTGGACAACCCCTCGTACTACCGGCTCGCCGACGACCCCCGGTACTACATGGACACCACCGGCACCGGGAACTCGCTCCTCATGCGGTCCCCGCACGTCCTCCAGATGATCATGGACAGTCTGCGGTACTGGGTGACCGAGATGCACGTGGACGGCTTCCGTTTCGACCTGGCGGCCACCCTGGCCCGCCAGTTCCACGAGGTGGACCGGCTGTCGTCCTTCTTCGACCTGGTGCAGCAGGACCCGGTGGTGAGCCAGGTGAAGCTGATCGCCGAGCCGTGGGACGTCGGCGAGGGCGGCTACCAGGTGGGCAACTTCCCGCCGCTGTGGACCGAGTGGAACGGCAAGTACCGGGACTGCGTGCGGGACCTGTGGCGGGGCGAGCCGCGCACGCTCGCCGAGTTCGCCTCCCGGCTGACCGGCTCCTCCGACCTGTACCAGGACGACGGCCGCCGGCCGCTCGCCTCGGTCAACTTCGTGACCTGCCACGACGGTTTCACCCTGCGCGACCTCGTCTCGTACAACGAGAAGCACAACGAGGCCAACGGGGAGGGCAACCGGGACGGCGAGAGCTACAACCGCTCCTGGAACTGCGGGGCGGAGGGCGACACCGACGACGTCGGGATCATCGAGCTGCGGGCCCGGCAGATGCGCAACTTCCTCGCCACCCTGATGCTCTCCCAGGGCGTGCCGATGCTCAGCCACGGCGACGAGTTCGGCCGCACCCAGGGCGGCAACAACAACGCCTACTGCCAGGACGACGAGCTCTCCTGGGTGCACTGGCCGAAGGAGGACAGCGAGGCGGAGGCCGTCCTGCTGCGCTTCACCCGGGCGATGGTACGGCTCCGGCGCGAGCACCCGGTCTTCCGGCGCCGCCGCTTCTTCCACGGCCGGCCGGTGGAGGGCACCCACGACGAGCTCACCGACATCGCCTGGTTCACGCCGGAGGGCGAGGAGATGAAGGCCCGGGACTGGCAGGCCGCGCACGCCCGGGCGCTGACCGTCTTCCTCAACGGCAACGCGATCTCCGAACCGGGGCCGCAGGGCGAGCGGATCGCCGACGACTCCTTCCTGCTGATGTTCAACGCCTCTTCCCAGGAGCTGGAGTTCGCGGTGCCGGACAGCCACGGGCGGTGCTGGCGCACGGTGGTGGACACCTCCGATCCGGAGGGCATGCCGCCGCAGGAGGGCCCGGAGATCGCGGCCGGGGAGCGCGTCACCCTCGCGCCGCTGAGCCTGACGGTGCTGCGCCGGCCGGCCTGAGCCGTCCGCCGGCCGCGCCCTCCGTCACCCGTACGGGCGAGGGAGGGCGCGGCCGGTCGGGGCGCGGCGGCCCCGACGGCGCCGGGCGGAAACGGGGTGATGCACCCGAACGGGTGGATCACGTGATGACGCGGACGGCGTCCTACCGGGTACGTACGTTCGTATGACGTCCTCACCGACCTCACCGCCTTCATCGGCCGCCCCCACCGCCGTGCCCGCCGTCGTGCCCACCGCCACCTACCGGCTCCAGCTCCAGCCCGCCTTCCCCTTCGCCGCCGCCGAGCGGGCCGTGCCGCACCTCGCCGGGCTCGGCGTCTCGCACCTGCACCTCTCCCCCGTCCTGGAGGCGGTGCCCGGTTCCACCCACGGCTACGACGTCACCGACCCCCGGTCCGTCCGCGCGGAGCTCGGCGGCGAGGCGGGCCTGCGGTCGCTCGCCGCCACCGCGCGCGCCCACGGTCTGGGCCTGGTGGTGGACCTGGTGCCGAACCACATGGCGGCCTCGCCGCGCCACAACCACGCGCTGCGGGAGGTCCTGCGGCACGGCCCGGACTCCCCGTACGCCCGCTGGTTCGACATCGAGTGGGCGGCCGGGGACGGCCGGATGCTGCTGCCCGTCCTGCCCGCCCGGCTCTCCGAGGTACGCGACCGGCTACGGGTCGAGGACGGCGTGCTCCGCCTGGACGGACAGGAGTTCCCGCTCCGCGAGGGCACCGAGGGGCTGCCGCTCGACGCGCTCCTGGACGCCCAGTGGTACCGGCTGGGCTGGTGGCGACTGGCCCGCACCGAGCTCGACTACCGCCGCTTCTTCACCGTCTCGGACCTCATCGGGGTGCGGGCGGAGGACCCGGAGGTGTTCGCCGGGACCCACGCGAAGATCCTGGAACTGGTGGCCGACGGGGTGATCGAGGGGCTGCGCATCGACCATCCGGACGGACTGGCCGACCCCCAGGGCTACTTGGAGCGGCTCGCGGAGGCGACCGGCGGGCGGTGCTGGACCGTGGTCGAGAAGATCCTCACCGGGAGCGAGACCCTCCCCGACGCCTGGCCGGTGGCCGGGACCACCGGCTACGACGCCCTGCGGCTGGTCGACGGTGTGCTCACCGACCCCGAGGGCGCTGACGAACTCGCTGACGTGTACCGGGAGTTCGTGGGACGGTCCGCGGACCGGGGCGGGGAGTGGGAGGCGACCGCCCGGCGCGCCGCGTACGAGGTGGTGCGGCACGACCTCGCGGCCGAGACCGCCGCCCTGACCCGGGCGGCCGTCCGGCTCTGCGCCGCGCATCCCGCGCTCCAGGACCACGCGCCCTGGGCCCTGCGGACGGCGATCGAGGAGCTGCTCGTCCGGATGCCGGTCTACCGGCCGTACCGGACCGGCGCGGAGGACGTCCTCACCCCCGAGGCCGCCCGGGGCGCGCGGGCCGCGTTCGCGGTGGAGAAGGAGGCCGCCGCCGTGGACGCCGTCCGGGGCCTGGTCCTCGGTGCCTACGGCGACTCTCCCGAACACCGGGCGTTCCGGGCCCGGTTCGCGCAGACCTCCTCGGCGCTGCGCGCCAAGTCCACCGAGGACACCGCCTTCTACCGGTACACCCCGCTGCTCTCGGCCAACGAGGTCGGCGGCGACCCGGGCAGGCCCGCCGTCGGCGTCGACGAGTTCCACGCCGCCTGCGCCCGCCTCGTCCGCGACTGGCCGGCCACCGGCACCGTCCTCACCACCCACGACACCAAGCGCAGCGCCGACGTGCGCGCGGCGATCGCGGTCCTCGCCCAGTGCCCCGGCGTGTGGGCCGGGCTGCTGACCGAGGTCGCCACGGTCCCGGCGCCGGACCCGCACCTGGCCTGGACGGCCTGGCAGACCGCCTTCGGCTTCGGCACGCCGGACCCGGAGCGGCTCGGGCCCGCCGTGCTCAAGGCCGTACGGGAGGAAGGGCTGCGGAGCTCGTGGACCGAGCAGGACCCGGCGTACGAGCGGGCGGTGGCCGAGTTCACGGCGGCGGGGCCCGGCCGGGTGCCGCTGCGGTCGGCGTCCGAGGCCGCGTTCGCCCTGGAGCCGCACATCCGGGCCCACGCGGACGGCGCGGCCCTCGTGCAGCTGACGATGCCGGGCGTGCCGGAGCTGTACCAGAACACCGAGCGGGAGTACCGGGCGCTCGTCGACCCCGACAACCGGGCGCCGTTCGCGCCCGGCCCCGACGACGGGCGGACCGCGCTCGTCCGCGCCGCGCTGCGGCTGCGCCGGGAGCGCCCGGCGGCCTTCGGCCCCGGCAGCACCTATCTGCCGCTCGCCGCCGAGGGCCCGGCCGCCGCGCACTGCCTCGCCTTCGCCCGCTCGGGGGAGGTGGTCACGGCGGTGACCCGGCTGTCGCTGCGGCTCGCGGAGGCGGGCGGCTGGCGGGACACGGAGCTGGTGCTGCCGGAGGGACGGTGGGCCGATCTCCTGGACGGCGTACGGGAGTTCACCGGGGGTGCCGCGAGCGAGCTCAAGCTGGCGGAGCTCTTCGCCGACCGGCCGTACGCACTCCTCGCCAGAATCACGGAGTGAGCGCATACTGATCAGTACCACGTTCGACGAAAGGGGGGAACGATGGAGTTGGCACTGTTGTTCGGGGTTCTGGGGGGCCTCATCGCGCTCGTGACGGTGGTGCTGATGAGACGCGGATCGAGCCGGACCGAGGGCGCCGAGGGCCTGCGCATCAAGGATCAGGCCCGCCGTCAAGCGGCCCACCACCGGGTGTCGTACAACGCCCGTGCGATGCACAACGCGATGCCGACGCAGATCGACGTCTACCAGAGGCGCCGCTGAGGAGCTGTCGGGTCAGCCGTTCGGCAGGACCATGAGCGTGCGCGGCGCCCGGGTGATCAGACCGGTCGGCTCCGGGCGGAAGCCGTCGGCCGGGCGCAGCCGGGGCATCGCCTCGAAGAGCGCGCGGACGGCGTACTCCGCCTCGAAGCCGGCCAGTATCACCGCCGGGCAGAAACCGGGCCCGTAGGTGAGCTGGCCCGGGTCGTCGCGGAGCGGGTCGAAGCGGTCCGGCTCCCGGAACCGCTCCGGGTCCCGCCCGGCCGAGCCGATGAGCAGCGCGACCGAGGAGCCGCCCGGCAGGATCCCGCCGCTCACCGGTACGTCCTCGCGGGTGCGCCGGACGGCGATCTGCACCGGCGGGTCGCGGCGCAGCGACTCCGTCCAGGCCCGGGCCACCAGCGCCCTCGGGGCGTCGCGCAGGGCGGCGGTCCGGTCGGGGTCGGCGAGGACGTTGCCGAGGAAGGAGGCCAGTGCCTTCTCCCGTACGGCGATCTGCCCGCCGCACTCCCCGGCGAGCGCCGCCGCGGCCCGGCCCCGTACCAGCCGCATCATGTCCCGGTACGGCACGCCGAGGGCGGCCGCGACGGTCCCGGCGGGCAGCCAGTGGCAGAAGTCGGCGACCAGGTCGGCCCGGGGACGCCCTGCGAGCCGGCGGGCGAGGACGTGGGCGGTGCGCTCGGCGACGGCCCGCAGCTCGGCGAGGTCCACGTCGACGTGGGCGCGGGCGCACTCCGGGTCGCCGGGGCGGTGGCCGTGGCTGAAGCGGGGGTCGGTGAGGGCGGTGGCGACGTCCGCGTACCGGCTGAGCACCCAGGCGCGCAGCAGCGGGTCGAAGGTGAGCGGGAACTCCTCGCGCAGCCGGCGGTGCACCGGGTGCGGGTCGAGGGCGGCGTCCGCGTCCAGCGGGCTGGGCGCGACGGTCCGCCCGCCGGGCGGCACGGGCGGCCCGGCGGCCGGATCGGCGACGGCCCGCACCCGCCCGGGCACGACCCCGGCGGCGCGCCCGGCAGACGTCATGGCGGGCAGCCGCCGCCAGGAGCCCCGACCGGCACCGGGCGCCGGTCCCTCCCGGCGCCCCGCTCCGCGCTTCGATCCGCCCAGGTGCCCCACCTCGCGATCCGGATCCCCCCAGCCCCCCGCCTCGCGGCTCGGCTCGTCTCGCATCGCGCCCCCTCGTCGTTCGGCTCGTTCGGCGGTGACTGGCCGCGGCCGGCGATCGTGGCGCGCGTCTCCTCAGCCCACCACCCGCAGCCCCGCACCGCCCGCCGCATACCGCCGGACGGGTGAAAAGGTGCCGCTCTGTGCGGCCCGAGGGGGCGCGGTCAGTCGACGGAGAGGCGGAAGGACATCTCGCCGAAGGCGACGACGTCACCGGCCCGCACCACGACCGCGCCGGTGACCCGGCGTCCGTTGACGGTCGTGCCGTTGGTGGAGCCGAGGTCGCGCAGCACCCACAGGCCGCCCTGGAGGGAGAGTTCGGCGTGCAGCCGGGAGGCCGTCTCGTGGCTGAGCCGCAGCCCGTTCACCGGGTCGCGGCCGATCCGCAGGGGGTACGGCCCCGGCTGCGGCAGCAGCAGCTTCGGGAGCCGCTCGGCGTGCCAGGCCCGGCCTATGCGGGCGGTGAACGCGGACATCCGCTCGACCGCGCCGACCACCCGCCGGGTCCAGGTGCCCTCGCTGCGCAGGTCGGCGGTGAGCACGTCGAGTTCGTCGGGGCGGCGGGCCTGGAGGGCCCGCTCCATCCGGAAGAGGAAGGTGTCGTGCGAGAGACGGCCCTGTGCCGCGCCCTCCCGGAGCAGGACCAGCGCACGGTCCCGCTCGGCGTCGGTCAGCCGGGGGGAGTGCGCCGGGGGCTCGTAAGGGGTCGTCACACAGGCGATTGTCCAAGTGCCCGGCCCGGGCTGTCCAGCGCCCTCCCGTACCAGGGACGTACCGGCTCCGGCACAGAATCCCGGCACGGAATCTCCGGCACGGAATCTCCGACGCGGAGATCCCCGGTCCGAAACCGCCCGCCCGAAAACCCCGGGCCCGCCCCACAAGATCACTGCTACGGTCTGCGGGCTCGCACCACCGTACCCCTGGGGGAACCACCGCATGACCGACGGCCTCGTCGTCCGCCCGCTCGCCGGGCCCGAGGAACTCGACCTGTTCCTGGGCCTCACCTACACGCTCGACCACGAACTCTCCGACGACCTCGCCACCGGCCGCCGCCGCCCCGAGTGGCTGTGGGTGGCCCTCCGCGACGGCCGTCTGCTCGGCAGGATCGCCTGGTGGACCAAGAAGGACGGGGGCGAGCCGCTCGCCCTCGACTTCTTCGACCTCGACCCGGAGCTCCCGGACGGGGAGGCCGCCGAGGTGGGACGCCGCCTGCTGCGCACCGCCATGGCCGCCGTCGTACCGGCGGGGACCGTGCCCCCGGAGTACACCCGCTACCTGCCGCCCGACTGGCGCGAGGTCCCGGAGACCCGGGCCCGCGTGGAGCTGCTGCTCTCCCTCCTGGCGGAGACGGGTGCCCGGCCGCTGGTCGAACGGCTGCGCCTGGAGTGGCGGCCCGGAACCCCGGTCGCGGAGCCGACGGACCGGCTGGTCTTCCGCCCCGTGCGGGACCGCGAGGACCTGCTCGCGCTGATGACGCCGGTGATGGAGGGCACGCTCGACGCGCACGGGCAGGCCGACCTCGCCGAGGGGCTGTCCCCCCGGGAGGCGGCCGAGCGGCACTACGACGGGGAGTTCCCGCACTACGCCTCGCCGCGCGAGTGGTGGCGGGTGGCCGAACTGCCGGGCACGGGCGAGCCGGTGGGCTTCGTGGTCCCCGCCCGCAACAGCTACAACCCGATCATCGCCTACATCGGTGTGCTCCCCGCCCACCGGGGCCACGGGTACATCGACGAGATCCTCGCCGAGGGCACCCGGATCCTGGCCGGGGCCGGGGTGCCCCGGGTGCGGGCCGCCACCGACCTGGGGAACGTGCCGATGGCCGCGGCCTTCGCCCGCGCCGGGTACGTGAACTTCCAGCGCCAGATCGACTACGTGTGGGACGCACCGGGCGCGTCGCGTTCCTGACTGCCAGGATGGGAGCGACGTAGCCGACCGTACCGACGTCTGCGAGGAGATCCGCCGTGCTCTTCGAGGTGTGGGCGCCGCACGCCCGCGACCGGGTGACCCTGGAGCTGAACGGCACCGGGCACCCCCTGGACCGGGATCCGCTGCGGGACGGCTGGTGGAGCGGGACCGTGCCGGCCGCCGACGGCGACCGGTACGGCTTCCGCCTCGACGACGGGCCCGTCCTCCCCGATCCGCGCGGGCGCGGGCTGCCGGACGGGCCTGACGGGCTCAGCGCCGTCGTCGACCACGCGGCCTACGCCTGGCGCCACGAGCCGCCCCGGCTGCGGCTGCGCGGCGCGGTCCTCTACGAGCTGCACATCGGCACCTTCACCCCGGAGGGCAGCCTCGACGCGGCCGCCGCCCGGCTCGGCGAGCTCGCCGGGCTCGGCATCACCCATGTGGAGCTGATGCCGCTCTGCCCCTTTCCGGGGGTGCGCGGCTGGGGGTACGACGGGGTGGCACCGTGGGCGGTGCACGAGCCGTACGGCGGGCCGGAGGCGCTGAAGCGGTTCACGGACGCCGCGCACGGCCTCGGCATGGGCGTGGTCCTCGACGTGGTCCACAACCACCTGGGCCCGTCCGGCAACTACCTCCCCGCCTTCGGGCCGTACTTCACCGACACCCACCACACACCGTGGGGCGCGGCGGTGAACCTGGACGCGCCCGGTTCGGACGAGGTGCGGGCGTACTTCCTCGGCAGTGCGCTCGCCTGGCTGCGGGACTACCGGATCGACGGGCTGCGGCTCGACGCGGTGCACGCGCTCGCCGACGACCGGGCGCTCACCTTCCTGGAGGAACTGTCGGCGGCCGTCGACGAGTTGGCGAAGGAGCAGGGCCGGCAGCACTTCCTGATCGCGGAGTCCGACCTCGCCGACCCGCGCACCACGACGCCGCGCACGCTCGGCGGCCTCGGCCTGCACGCCCAGTGGAACGACGACTTCCACCACGCCCTGCACACCGCGCTCACCGGTGAATCGCAGGGCTACTACGCGGACTTCGCGCGGGCCCCGATGGCGGCGCTCGCCAAGACCCTCACCCGGGTCTTCTTCCACGACGGCACGTACTCGTCCTTCCGCGGCCGGCACCACGGCCGCCCGGTCGACCGCGAGCGGACCCCCGCCCACCGCTTCCTGGGCTACGCCCAGACCCACGACCAGATCGGCAACCGGGCCGTGGGGGACCGCCTTTCGGCCTCCCTCTCCCCCGGTCTGCTGGCCTGCGCGGCGGCGCTCGTCCTCACAGGACCGTCGGTGCCGATGCTCTTCATGGGCGAGGAGTGGGGCGCCCGCACCCCCTGGCAGTACTTCACCGACCACACCGACCCGGAGCTCGCGGAGGCCGTACGGCGGGGCAGACGCCGGGAGTTCGCGGCGCACGGCTGGGCCGAGGAGGAGGTGCCCGACCCGCAGGATCCGGCGACCCGGGACCGCTCGGTCCTCGACCGCACGGAACGGGAACGCGACCCGCACCGCCGGCTCCTCGCCTGGCACCGCGAACTGATCGCCCTGCGCCGCACCCTGCCCGACCTGACCGACCCGGACCTGGGCGGCGTGAAGGTCGCCTTCGACGAGGAGGCCCGCTGGCTGGTCTTCCGGCGCGGCGACGTGCGCGTGGCGGTCAACCTGGCCCCGGAGCCCGCCACGATCCCCCTGGGCTCCAACGGCCGGGACCGGGTGCTCGCCGCCTGGGAGCCGGCCGAGGCGCCCGGCCGGGACGGGCTGCTGCGCCTCGGCGGCGAGTCGGCGGTGGTGCTGTCCGACGGGTGAGCCCCGCCGCTCGGCCCGCGCGGTCAGGGCTTCTCAGCGGGGTCCCGGACCCTGGGCGATCAGGTGCTCCAGGAGGTCCTGGAAGTCGTCGCCGACGACGATGCGGAGATGGCCGCGTTCCTCGTCGTGCTCGCTGAGCTGGGTGAGGGTGCCGGAGCGCCACCAGAAGACGTACGGGCTGATGGCGCCCGGGGTGTCCTCGTACTCGGCGGCGGCGAAGGAGGCCATCGCGCCGAGGGCGGGGATGATCGAGGTGTCCCGGATGGGGTGGAAGGCGATCTGGTGGCGGAACGGGAGCGCGACGAGGGCGCCGTGCTCGCCGAGCGGCAGGCCGGTGACCCGCTGGGCGAGGGCGTCCAGGTCGAGGACGCGGCTCGCCGTGTAGAAGGAGTCGCCGACGACGACCTCGAAGGACATGCCGTCGGCGTCCCGGACGGTCTCGTGCTCCTCCACGGGCAGGCCGCGCAGGTTCTTCAGGGCGCGGGCGCGCAGTTGCGCGTGGTCGCCGAGCCGGTCGAGGGCCTCGTCGGTGAGCATCATGACGCTCTCCGGCAGGTCGAGCGCCAACACCTCGTACAGGCCGGGCGCGAGGGTCCGGGCGTAGCCGAAGGAGCCGGGGTCGATGCCCTCGCCGTTGACGACCCGGGGGTAGAGCTGGGCGCGGATCTGCTCGGGCGGCAGTGTGTCGAGGGCCGAGGGGCCGTCGAGGGTGCGGACCACCAGGGTGACGTGACGGCGGATCAGCTCGGGCCAGGCGCGGGGGCCGCGCCGGTCGCGGTGGCAGACGGCGGCGAGGTTGCCGAGGCCGAAGCGGCGCCGGCTGTCGTCCTGGACGGAGGCGGCGTAGACGGTGACCTCCAGGCCGAGTTCGGCGAACGCCTCGCGGACGGTGGCGCGGAAGAGCGCGGCCTCGCGCTCGGAGAAGTACGCGAACTCCGGGTCGCGCGGCACGTCCTCGCCGTCCCGTCTGGATCCCCTGCGCAGCCACCCCACGTCAGCCCGCCTTCCGTCGCCGTTGTGTTCAGCGTAGCGACTGGCCCGGGGCCTCCACCGGCCGCCCGGAGAAGTCGGCGCGGGGTCAGGAGCCGTCGGGGGCGGTGAGGAGGGCGCGGGCGTAGTGCGCCAGGGAGCGGTTGTAGCGGGGCAGCAGCGGGGCGAGGGCGCCGAGCGCGAGCGCGGCGGCCTCCCGGTCGCGGCCGGTGTCGACGAGCGCGAGGGCGAGGAAGGCGTCGACGGCCGGGGCGAGCGCCCGTTCCCCGGCGTCGAGGCGGTCGGCGGGCAGGTCGCGCTCGGCGGTGAGCAGTTCCACGCTCCGGTCGGGGCGGCCGAGGTTCCGCAGGCTGCTGGCGAGCTGGATGACGGCCCGCCGGCGCCGCAGTCCGCTCAGCCCCCGGGCGAGCGCGCGCTCGTAGTACCTGACGGCCTCGACCGGCAGCCCGGTGGAGTCGTGCGCGGCGCCCCGTTCGAAGAGCGCGGCGGCGTCGTCCTCCGGCCGTTCGGCGGCGAGCTCCGCGATCCGGGTCCGGAAGTCCTCCGGCCCGTACGCGTCGATCTTCTCCCAGAGGGCGGCGACCCGCCCCTCCCACCCGTCGTCCCCGAGGCCCGTGTCAGTCATGGCGTCACCCTAACCGGAGCGCCCGGCGCGTCCGGCGCACCCTCAGTCGCCTCCGCCCCCGCCGCCGTCGCCGCCTCCACCGCCGTCTCCGCCCCCTCCGTCGCCGCCGCTTCCGCCGGAGTCCCCGGCGTCGCCGCCGTCCGGGCCCCAGCCGTCCCCGCCGCCGGGTTCGTTGTCGTCGCCGCTGGTGCCGAGGTTGCTGAACCAGGGACGGTCCCAGTCGATGTCAAGCGCCACGGGCTCGTACTCCTCCCCCGGGCGCCGCTGGGACCGGAAGCGGGCGAGCCCGGTCGTGTCGCCGAGGCCGAAGGAGGCGGCGAAGGCGTGCGCCATGACCGCGTCCAGCGGGTCCGTGGTCTCGTGGCCCACCGGGCCGAGCGGCCGCAGGATCCCGTCCGCCGCAGCACCCCGGCGGCGGCGCGGCGGCCGCGCGAGGAGGGCGACCCGCCGGTCGTCGCGGAGCAGCCACGAGCTGGTCGCGCTCTCCCGGCGCAGCTCCCAGCGCTGCCCGGGCAGCTCCGCCTCCACCGCGCTCTTCGACTTCCGCAGCTTCTTCCGCGTCAGGCGGAGCACGGCCGGGACGTCGCCGACGGTGAGCACCAGGCCCCTGGACGGGTCGGGCTCGTCGTGCTGGAACCCGTACGGTGCCCGGAGCCGTACGACGGGGGCGTACGGGCCCCAGACGTCCACCCGCACGAGGCGCCGGTCCACGGCGACGGTGACGTCCCCAACCGGTCCCGGCGCGGTGCGCCGGGCCATCCACAGGGGAACGCCCTCGGCGCGGGCCCGCTCCCCCAGCGCGGCGACCCGCTCCGGGCCGCCGCTCAGCCGTACCGCGAGGTCGCCGAGCGCCCGGGCGAAGTCGGCGGCCCTGCGCACCTTGACCGGCGTGCTGGTGCCGGTGACGCGGGTGACCGGGATGACGCCGGGCCCTTCCTCCAGACGCTCAAGCGGCCGTTCCGCACCGCCGCCGCCCAGCCACCGTCCCCGCAGGTACGCCTCCGCCATGGCGCCCAGGTTCAGCTCGGCCGGCGGCGTGAGGCCGCCGCCCCGCCGCAGCCCGTCCGCGCCCAGCTCCACCGTCCGGGCCAGCGGATTCCACGACCGCTCGCCGTAAAGGACCTCGTTCACCGTTCCCCCTGTCGTCGCGTCCATGGTGACGGAACCCCATGATCGCGTGGCAGGCCACCCCCCTACCGACCCCTCCCCCGACCCTCGTCCCGACCCTCCTCGCATCGAGGGTCGCCCCGGCTCCGACGGGGGTCCGCGCGGGTGGGTTCCTACCCGTTCCGGGTATTACGTTGGGGTAATGCCGTCCATCGCACTCGTCACTCTCGTCGTCCGTGATTACGACGAGGCCCTCGCCTTCTACACCGACGCCCTCGGCTTCGACCTCGTCGAGGACACCGACCGGGGCGACGGCACCCGCTGGGTCGTCGTCCGGCCGCGCGGCGCCGGCGGCGTCGGCGGCCTCGGAAACGCGGGGCTGCTCCTCGCCCGCGCCAAGAACGAGGAGGAGGAAGCCGCCGTCGGGAACCAGACGGGCGGCCGGGTCGGCTTCTTCCTCCACACCGACGACTTCGCCCGCGACCACACGCGGATGACGGAGGCCGGGGTGAAGTTCCTGGAGGAGCCGCGCCACGAGCCGTACGGCTCCGTCGCCGTCTTCGAGGACCTGTACGGCAACCGCTGGGACCTCCTCCAGCCGGCGGACGCCACCGCCTGAAATTCGCTGTCGTCCCGCCGTCCCCGCTTCCTAGACTCGCGGCACCGCGCACCGCCCATCCGGTGTGCGGTGCCGTTTCCGTATCCGTGTGTCCGTCCGAGGGGAGTCGACCATGCGCCGCGTGGCCCTCCCCCGTGTCCGGTACGACGTGATCCTCGCCTCTCCCTCCTGCCGGTGACGGCTGCGCGCCCGTCACCGCAGGCCCGCTGACGCCCTGCCGCGTCCGGGAATCGCGCTGCCCTGTCCGTACGCAGCAGCGAAAGGCACGACACCGTGCGCGTCATCCCCACCACCCGCGTCCGCAACCTCGGCATCCTGGCCCACGTCGACGCGGGCAAGACCACCGTCACCGAGCGGATCCTGTTCCTGACCGGCGCCGTCCACAAGCGGGGCGAGGTCCACGACGGCACCACCGTCACCGACTTCGACCCGCAGGAGCGGGAGCGGGGCATCACCATCTCCTCCGCCGCCGTCAGCTGCTCCTGGGCGGACCACCGGATCACCCTCATCGACACGCCCGGTCACGTCGACTTCTCCGACGAGGTGGAGCGCGCGCTGCGCGTCCTCGACGGGGCCGTGGCCGTCTTCGACGCGGTCGCGGGCGTCGAGCCGCAGAGCGAGACGGTGTGGCGGCAGGCCGACCGGTACGGCGTGCCCCGGATCGCCTTCGTCAACAAGATGGACCGGGCGGGCGCCGACCTCGACGCGGCCGTCGTCTCGATCCGGGACCGCCTCGGCGCCGTCCCGCTCCCCGTCCAGCTGCCCATCGGTCGGGAGGGCGGCTTCCGGGGCGTCGTGGACCTGGTCGGGATGCGGGCGTACGTGTGGGCCGACGGCGCCGGCGAGCCCGAGGAGCGGGAGGTCACCGGGGCGCTCAGGGCCGAGGCCCTGCGCCGCAGGCGGGCCCTGGAGGAAGCGGTGGCGGAGCTGCATCCGCCCGCCCTGGAGGAGTTCTGCGCGACGGACGCGCTCGGCGACGGGACGCTCGTCCGGGCCCTGCGGGACCTCACGCTGGAGGGCGCGGCCGTGGTGGTGCTGTGCGGTTCGGCGTACCGGAACCGGGGGGTGGAACCGCTCCTGGACGCGGTCGTCGCCTATCTTCCCGCCCCCGCCGACCGGCCTCCGGTCGGCGGGGGCGAGCGGGCGGCCGATCCGTACGGGCCGCTCGTGGCGCTCGCGTTCAAGGTGAGCGCGGGGGCCACCGGGCGGATGACGTACCTCCGTGTCTACTCGGGCAGTCTGGGAAAGGGCGCCACCGTGCTCGACACCGCCACCGGCCGGACGGAGCGGATCTCCCGTGTCCTGCGCGTGCAGGCCGACCGGACGGCCGAGCTGCCCGTCGGCCTCGCCGGGGACATCGTCGCCGTGGTCGGGCCGAAGACCGTCCGCGCCGGGGCCACCCTGTGCGCCCCGGGCGCGCCGGTGGTCCTCGAACCACCGGTGACCGCCGCGCCGGTGGTCTCGGTGGCCGTGGAGGCCCGCCGGAGCACGGACACCGACCGGCTCGCGACGGCGCTGGCCCGGCTCGCGGAGGAGGACCCGTCGCTGGTGGTGCGGTCGGACCCGGAGACGGGTCAGACGCTCCTGTCCGGGATGGGTGAACTCCACCTGGAGGTCGCGGTGGAGCGGCTGCGCCGCGACCGGGGCCTGGAGGTCGCGGTCGGCCGCCCGCAGGTCGCGTACCGCGAGACGGTGGTGAAGGGCGTGACGGGGCTGACGTACCGTCATGTCAAGCAGGACGGCGGGGCGGGCCAGTTCGCCCATGTCGTCCTCGACGTGGAACCGCTCGACGGCGGCGGGGAGTTCGCGTTCTCGTCGACGGTGACGGGCGGGCGGGTCCCGGCGGAGTACGTCCGGGCGGTCGAGGCCGGCTGCCGGGACGCGCTCGTCGAGGGCCCCCTGGGCGGGCACCCGGTGACGGGCGTCCGGGTCACGCTCACGGACGGGGCGACGCACCCGAAGGACTCCTCGGAGCTCGCGTTCCGTGCGGCGGGCCGCTTCGCGCTCCGCGAGGCGCTCCGGGCGAGCGTGGTGGCGCTGCTGGAACCGGTGGCCGAGGTGACGGTGACCGTGCCCTCCGACTCCGTGGGCGCGGTCCTGGGCGACCTCGCGGCCCGCCGGGGCCGGGTCGCGGACTCGCGGGTCCGGGGCGGTACGTCGATGGTGACGGCGACGGTGCCGCTGGCCGAACTCTTCGGCTACGCGACCCGGTTGCGGGGCCGCACCCAGGGCCGGGGCACCTTCGCCACCCGCCCGGCCGGGTACGAGCCCCTGAAGGGCTGAGGTACCGCCCGCCCACCGAGCCCTTGGTGACGTTCCGGAACCCGGAGCACGGCGAGGTGGAGAAGTACGTCTTCAAGGCCCGGTGACCACCGGGGCCGGCCTGAGGTCCAGCTCGGCCCGTACCGTCTTCCCGACCGGTACGCGGTCGAGCACCTCCCACCGCGAGACCAGCGCGTCGACGAGGAGCAGCCCCCGCCCGCCCTCGTCGAGCGGCCCCGGCTCCCCGGGCTCCGGCCGGCGCTCGCCCCGGGTGTCGGAGACGTCGATCCGCAGCAGCAGCCCGGGCGAGTACAGGAGCGCGAGCTCGCAGCCGCGCCCCGGCACCCTCCCGTGCGTGACCGCGTTGGCCGCGAGCTCGGCGACGACGAGACCGGCGGAGTCGGAGAGCCCGGAGCCGTACGGCACGCCCCACTGGTGCAGTTGGAGGAGAGCGAGCCGCCGGGCGAGGCGGGCGCCGCGCGGGGTGGAGCTGAACCGCTGCGCGAACATACGTACGGTGACGGGCCCTTTGCGGGCGAGTGGGGTGGCCATGGGGCCAATGTGGCGAGGAAGAGAGGGAGTTGCCAGCTCGGGAACCCGTACGCTGCGCAGCGTACGGGTTCACCCTCTGGACCGTACCGGTGACTATCCGTGAACCTGGATGCGTTCAGCGCGAGCACACGGGTGCAGGAGGTGGCGGGGTGACGGACGAGGTTCCGAAGGGGAGCGAACCGGAGACGTCGGAGAGCCTGAGGGCTTTCGGGGAAGTGGTCAAGGTCTTCCGCAAGCGGGCGGGCCTGACGCAGGAGCAGTTCGCGCCGCTGGTGGGCTACTCGGTCCCCATGGTCGCCTCGATCGAGCAGGGAAGGCGCCTGCCATCGAAGGAGTTCGTGGAGCGGGCGGAGGAGGTGCTGGACGCGTTTGGGGTGATCCGGGTGGCGGCCAAGCACCTGACGCGCAAGGCGGGGCTGGCGAAGTGGTTCGAGGCGTGGGCTGAGCTGGAGCCGCTGGCGGTGACGCTGTACACCTACGAGCCTCGGCTCGCGCCGGGCCTGCTCCAGACAACCGCATACGCCCGCACGCTCTTCGAGAAGCAGCTTCCGGCGATGAGCGATGACAAGATCGAGACGAGCCTGATCGCCCGCATGGCGCGGACGAGCATCCTCACGGAGCGCCCGGAGACGATCTTCAGCTTCATCATCGAGGAACACGCACTGCGTCGCCAGGTGGCCAGCCCTGAGGTCATGCGCGAGCAGATCGACCACATCCTCGATCTCTGCGAGCGACGCAACATCGACATCCAGATCATGCCGCAGTCTCGCGGGCACCACGCGGGCCTCGACGGCCCTTTGTGCCTCCTGGAGACCGAGGAGAACGAGTGGTACGCGTACAGCGAGGGCCAGGGCACTGGCCAGCTCATCTCCGACCCCAAAGAGGTCAGCATCCTCCAGCAGCGATATGTCAGGATGCGGGCACAGGCTCTGTCCGTAGAGGCGACCGTGAGCCTGTTGCGGGAGATCCGAGGAGCCCTATGAGCACCACTGAACTGGCCTGGTTCAAGAGCAGCTACAGCACCGGCGATGGCGGCAACTGCGTAGAAGTCGCCCTTTCCTGGCACAAGTCCAGCTACAGCAGCGGCGACGGCGACAACTGCGTCGAGGTCGCCACCTGCCCCACCACCGTCCACGTCCGTGACTCCAAGGTCCCGGACGGCCCGCAGTTCGCGGTGGCGCCGGCCGCCTGGACGGAGTTCGTCGCCCAGCTCGGCTGAGGCGGCGCGCGCACCGGCCCTCCACCGCGCGTGGACGGGCCGGTTCCGTATGACAAGAGGAGACACACCCATGACCACCACCCCCGCCGGATACCTCTCCGGCCTCTTCTCCCTCGAAGGCCGCACCGCCCTCGTCACGGGCGGTAGTTCCGGCATCGGGAAGGCGATCGCGAGAGCCCTTGCCCGCGCGGGGGCGGGCGTGGTGGTCCTGGCGCGCAAGGAGGCGGAGCTCGCCGCGACCGTCGACGAGCTGACGGGCGACGGGTGCCGGGCGGCCTGGGTGAGCGCCGACCTGAGCACGCGGGACGGGATCAGGGCGGGCGCGGAGGCGGCGGCCGAGGTGTTCGGGGAGCCGGACGTTCTGGTCAACTCCGCCGGGATCAACCTGCGTCCGCCGCTCGGCGAGCTGGGCGAGGAGGTCTGGGACACGACGATGGCCGTGAACCTGGAGGCGCCGTTCCTCCTCGGGCAGCGGTTCGGGCCGGGGATGGCCGAGCGCGGCTTCGGCCGGATCATCCACGTGACCTCTCAGCAGGCGCACCGCGCGTTCGTGCAGAGCGGGGCGTACGGGGTGTCGAAGGGCGCCCTGGAGTCGCTCGCCCGCTCGCAGGCCGAGGCGTGGTCCTCGTACGGCGTCACCGCCAACACCCTGGTACCCGGCTTCGTGATGACCCCGCTCAACGCACGCCTCTCCTCCGACCCGGCGCGGGTCGCCGCGCTCGCCGCCCGCACGATGGTGGGCCGCAACGGCCTCGCGGAGGACTTCGCGGGTGCCGCCGTCTTTCTGGCGAGCGCGGCGTCCGCGTACGTCACGGGCCAGTCGCTCTTCGTGGACGGCGGGTTCTCCGTCCACTGAGGAGGCCTCAGGAGAAGTCGAGGCCTCCGGTGCGCTCGCGCTTCAGCTCGAAGAAGTGGGGGTGGCGGGCCAGGACGCGGACCGCGTCGAAGAGCTCCGCGGCCTCCTCGCCGCGCGGGATCGCGTTGAGCACGGGGCCGAAGAACGGGGTGCCGTCGAGGTGGAGGGTGGGCGTGCCGACGTAGGCGCCCGAGGCCGGGTCCTTGCCGGCGTCGTGGCTGCGCTGGAGGGCCTCGTCGTACGCGTCGGTGTGCGCGGCCCCGGCCAGCTCGGCGGGCAGCTTCAGCTCCGCCAGCGACTCGGCGATCACCCGGTCGAAGTCCTCGTCCTTCTGCTGGTGGATGCGGGTGCCGTACGCGGTGTAGAGGTCGCGCAGGACCTCCTCGCCGTGCTGCTCGCCGACGGCCGCGGCGACCCGCGCCGGGCCGAGCGTCCTGTCGACCAGCTTCCGGTAGCCGTCGGGCAGGTCGTTGCCCTCGTTGTGCAGGTACAGGCTCATCGCGTGGAACCGGACGTCGAGGCCCCGGAGCGGCTCCACCTCCAGGATCCAGCGGGAGGTGATCCAGGCGAACGGGCAGGCGGCGTCGAACCAGAAGTCCACCCGGGTGCGGGTGGAGTCGGACGCGGGGGCGGGGACGGAGTCGAGGAGGCGCGGGGTCTGGTCAATGGTCATGGGAACAGTCTGCCGGGTGAACGGCCCCGGATCATGGGCAACCTCGGAACTGTCTCCCTGGGCCAATCCGGCGGGCGCCGCGTCCCGCCGACCCGTGTGTGCTTCGATACCCCGATGAAGATCGAGAACACGCCTGTCGCCGTCCGGCGGCGGACCGAGGACGACCTGGGCGCCTGCGTGCGTCTGCTGCGGGAGGTCCACGAGCACGACGGCTATCCGGTGAGCTGGCCCGAGCGGCCGGCCTCGTGGATCACGCCGCCGACGTTCCTCGGCGCGTGGGTGGCGGAGCTGGACGGACGGGTCGTCGGGCACGCGGGGCTGGCCGGGCCCAGGCCGGGCGACGGGGCGCCGGTCCAGTGGAGCCTGCGTACGGGGGCGGGCGTCGAGGCGACCGCCATGGTCAACCGGCTGTACGTGTCCCCCTCGGCCCGGGGCCACGGCATCGGCGCGCTGCTGCTCGCGAAGGCCGTCGAGGCGGCCCGGGAGCACGGGCTGCACCCGGTGCTCGACGTGGCGGCCCACGACGCGGCGGCGACGGCGCTGTACGAGCGGCTGGGCTGGGAGCTGCTGGCCACGGTGGGCCAGGAGTGGGGTCCGCACGGCCTGGTGGCCGTGCGGACCTATGCCGCGCCTTCGGGCGTCAGTCCTCGTCCGGCTCCAGCCGCAGCGAGATCGAGTTGATGCAGTACCGCTGGTCCGTCGGGGTCGGGTAGCCCTCGCCCTCGAAGACGTGGCCCAGGTGGGAGCCGCAGCGGGCGCAGCGGACCTCGGTGCGGATCATGCCGTGGGAGGTGTCGGCGACCAGTTCGACGGCCTCGCTGTCCTTCGGGTCGTAGAAGGACGGCCAGCCGCAGTGCGACTCGAACTTCTCGTTCGACGTGAAGAGCTCGGCCCCGCAGGCGCGGCAGGAGTAGACGCCCTTCGTCCTGGTGTCGGTGTACTCACCGCGGAAGGCGGGCTCGGTGCCGGCCAGGCGGAGCACCTGGTACTCCGAGGGGGTCAGCTGGGCCTGCCACTCCTCGTCCGACTTCTCGACCTCGTACGCCATGGTTCGTCCACTCCCTCAGTTCGTCAGGCGGGCGAGGATCTCCGGACCGAGGTCCGTGACGTCGCCCGCGCCCATGGTGAGAACGAGATCGCCGGGGGCGGCCATTCCCGCGATGACCTCGGGGACCGTGTCCTTGTCGTGGACGGCGGTGACGTCGGCGCCGGCCGCGCGGGCGGCGTCGAGGATGAGTGCGCTGGTGACGCCGGGGATCGGGTCCTCGCGGGCCGGGTAGATGTCGAGGACGACGGAGGCGTCGGCGAGGGCCAGCGCCTCGCCCATCTCCCGGCCCAGCTCCTGGGTGCGGGAGAAGAGGTGGGGCTGGAAGACGACGAGGAGGCGGGAGGCCCCGGCGGCGCCGCGCATGGCCTCCAGGTCGGCGGTCATCTCGGTGGGGTGGTGCGCGTACGAGTCGATGACCTGGACGCCCTTCGCCTCGCCCTTGAGCTGGAGGCGGCGGCCGACGCCGGTGTAGGCGGTGAGGGCCTGGGCGAGGGCGGCGGGGTCGATGCCGACGCGGGCGCCGGCGGCGAGCGCGGCGGCGGCGTTGTGGGCGTAGTGGCGGCCGGGGACGGAGACGGTGAAGGTGTGCTCGGTGCCGTCGAGGACGACGGTGACCTCGCTCGTCATGCCGTTCGGGACGATCTTGAGGATGCGGGCGTCGGAGTCCTCGGACTCGCCGACCGTGACGATCTCCAGGCCCTCGCGGTCCGCGACCCGGCGGGCCAGCTCGCGGGCGCCGGCGTGCTCGCCGACGACGAGGGTGCCGCCGGGGCGGATCTTGGCGGTGAAGGCCTCGAAGGACTCGAAGATCTCGTCCATGGAGGCGTAGTTCGCGTGGTGGTCGAGCTCGACGTTGAGGACGATCGCGACCTCGGGGTCGTACTTCTGGAAGCTGCGGTCGCTCTCGTCGGCCTCGGCGACGAAGACCTGGCCGTCGCCGTGGCGGGCGTTGGTGCCGGGGCCCGCGAGGTCGCCGCCGATGGCGTACGAGGGGTCGAGGCCGAGCTCGGTGAGGGCGACGGCCAGCATGGAGGTGGTCGTCGTCTTGCCGTGCGTGCCGGCGACGGCGATCGCGCGCAGGCCGTCCATGAGGGAGGCGAGCGCGTCGGAGCGGTGCACGACCGGGATGCCGAGCTCTGCGGCGCGGGCCAGCTCGGGGTTGTCGGCGCGGATGGCGCTGGAGACGACGACGGCGGAGGCGTCGTCGGCGAGGTGCTCGGCGGCGTGGCCGATGTGCACGGTGACGCCGTGGGCGCGGAGGGCCTCGGCGGTCGGGGAGTCCTTGGCGTCGCTGCCGGCGACCTTGGCGCCGCGCTGGGCGAGGATCTTCGCGATGCCCGACATTCCGGCACCGCCGATGCCGATGAAGTGCGGCCGTTCCATGGCGGCAGGGATGGCGGGTGCCATGCGGTTCTCTCCCCGGGTGAGCGTGTGCTGATGTGACGCCCCCAGCGTAGTGGCTGCGGGCGGGCGGGCCGGGGACACGAGCGCGCCGCGCCCCCGGTCCGCGGGTGGTCACTCGCTGTGCGCGAAGAGCTTCAGGACCGGTACGCCGACCTTGTGGCGGGCGCGGGAGGCCCAGTCGCGGTGGAAGAACTCCTCCACGTAGTGGGGGGCGGTGAGGACGATGACCTCGTCGGCCTCCGCCTCCTCGACGACGGCCTTCATCTTGTCCAGGGGGTGGTCCTCGACCACCTGTCCGACCGCTTCGCAGCCGGCGTCTCTCAGGGCCTGGAGGGACTGCTCCAGAGCGAGCTCGGCCGGCCGGCGGGCCTCTCTGCCCTCCGGTTCGCCGCCCTCGCGGGCCGCTTCCTTGAGTTCGCCCAGGGCGACGTCGTCGATGGCGCGCAGCAGTACATCGGCCTGGTCACCGCGCGGCTGCATCAGCACGATGAAGGACACGCCCTCGTCGCCGTGCAGGGTGGTGACGAATTCCACGTCCACGGACGTCAGGGGCTTCTCGATCATCAGAACGCTTGTGAACACCTCAGGAGCCCTTCTGCGGAAACCATCCTTCCCCGTGATCACACGGGGACTGCGACTGTGATTGTGCCCAGCCGACGCTAAGCGGAACGACAAATTCCGCCGATTGTCAGATCCGACGGTAGCGGCTGAAGAGGAAGCCGTCCTGCTCCAGCAGAGAAGCCAGCCCAAAGCGTGTCGGAAGCGCGAGCGAAGGGCCGTGGGCGATCCGCTGGGCCTCACCCGCCGTCATCGTCGGGGAGAGCGTCAGGCACAGCTCGTCGAGCACCCCGGCGGCGGTGAACTGGCCGAGCAGCCGGGGTCCGCCCTCGGTGAGCTGGCGGCGCAGGCCGCGCTCGGCCAGCAGGGCGACCGCGCGGGCCGGGTCCACGGCGGCCCCGTCGCCGGCGAGGAGGACCTCGACGCCGGCGTCCCGGGTGGCGGCGATCCGCTCGGCGGGGGCGCCGGCGCCGGTGAGCACCAGGGTCGGAACCAGCGGGGAGGTGAAGAGGGGGAGGGAGAGGTCCAGGTCGAGGGAGGCGGTGACGATCGCGATGGCCGGGGCGGGGCCCTGCCCGGCGGCGGCCCGGCGCTCCGCGAAGACCTCCCGGGCGCGGGCGGGCCGGTACCCCTCCAGACGGACCGTTTCCGCGCCGACGACGACCACGTCCGCGAGGGCGCGGAGGGTGCCGAAGATCCGCATGTCGGTGTCGGAGGAGAGCGGCTGCGAGCGGCCCTCGTGCTGCCCGGCCCCGTCGAGCGAGGAGACCATGTTGGCCCGCAGCCAGACCTCGGCGTCCTCGGGGTAGGCGTAGGCGTCGGCCAGCTCGTCGAGGGACCACTCCCGGTCCCCGCCGTCGACACCCCCCACCGCGGTGACCTGGGTCTTCGAGGCTGTCATGTCCGTCACAGGGAAGAGCTGTCGCATTCTCGCAGTCTGACACGGCGCTTACAGTGGGGAACTGTGTCGACCCGTGCCCTGAACGAAGCCGCCTCCGCAGCGGCGGCCCCGCTCTCGCTGTGCTCGCGCGAGCCCCACGTCCCCGCCGACCGGCTGGTCGCGGAGATGGTCCCGCCGCCGCGCTTCGACTCGGTGCGCTTCGACACCTACCTCCCCGACCCGAACCAGCCCAGCCAGTACGAGGCCGTCAAGGCGCTCTCCGGCTTCGCCGAGTCCCTGGGCGGGGCCCACGCGAGCGGCGGCGGGAAGCGCCGCTGGTTCTCCCGCAAGGCCGCCGCCCCGGCCGGCCCGCGCGGGGTCTACCTGGACGGCGGCTACGGCGTCGGCAAGACCCACCTCCTCGCCTCCCTGTGGCACGCCACGCCCGCCGAGCCCGCGCTCAAGGCCTTCGGGACCTTCGTGGAGCTGACCAATCTGGTCGGCGCGCTCGGTTTCCAGCAGACCGTGCGGACGCTGAGCGGGCACCGCCTCCTGTGCATCGACGAGTTCGAGCTGGACGACCCGGGCGACACCGTGCTCGTCTCCAGCCTGCTCGCCAAGCTGGTCGAGGCGGGCGTCGCGCTCGCCGCGACCTCGAACACGCTGCCGGGCAAGCTCGGTGAGGGCCGCTTCGCCGCCGCCGACTTCCTCCGCGAGATCCAGGGCCTCTCGGCGCACTTCCGGCCGCTGCGGATCGACGGCGAGGACTACCGCCACCGGGGCCTGCCCGAGGCCCCCGCGCCCCACTCCGACCGGGTCGTCACGGAGACCGCGTACCGCGTGTCGGGTGCATCGCTGGACGACTTCCCGCACCTGCTCGACCACCTGGCCAAGGTCCACCCGAGCCGGTACGGCGCCCTCACCGACGACCTGACGGCGGTCTGCCTGACCGACGTGGGCCCGGTCCCGGACCAGTCGACCGCGCTGCGGCTCGTCGTCCTCGCCGACCGCCTCTACGACCGCGAGATACCCGTCCTCGCCTCCGGACTCCCGTTCGACAAGCTGTTCAGTGAAGAGATGCTGAACGGCGGCTACCGCAAGAAGTACTTCCGCGCCATCTCCCGGCTCACCGCCCTGGCGCGCGACGCGAAGGGGCTCGTGGCGCAGTAGGTTGGGGCCCTCACCGATAGGAAGGGATCCATCATGGCCTCCGTCCGTCACGCCCACACCGTCTGGCAGGGCAACCTCTTCAAGGGCTCCGGCGTCGTCACCTTCGACTCCTCCGGTCTCGGTTCGTACGACGTCTCCTGGCCGGCCCGTACCGAGGAGCCGAACGGCAAAACCAGCCCCGAGGAGCTGATCGCCGCCGCGCAGTCCTCCTGCTACTCGATGGCCTTCTCGAACGTCCTGGACAAGGCGGGCACCCCGCCCACCCGCCTGGAGACCAGGACGGACGTCACCTTCCAGCCGGGCGAGGGCATCACCAGCGTCCACATCACCGTGCGCGGCGAGGTCCCCGGCATGGACGCCGAGCAGTTCCAGGCCGCCGCCGAGGAGGGCAAGAAGAACTGCCCGGTCAGCCAGGCGCTCGCCGGCACGACGATCACCCTGACGGCCGAGCTCATCTGACGCACCGTCACCGAGGTGGCCTTTCCGACCCGCCGTCAGGACAGGGGCGGGATTGCGCCGTTCGAGGCCCCATGGACCCGCGTCGCGGCATCACGCACACCCGTGCGTGGTACACACAGCGGGTCCACACCTGTCTCCGGCGGGAAGGCCGTCCCATGCCCGTGACACGACGTCAGCTCCTGGCCCGGACCGGCGCGTCCGTCGCCGGGATCGCCTTCACCGGCGCCCTGGCCGAGCTCTTCGCGGGCGGCCCGGCCGCCGCCGAGCCGCGCGGCGGCTACGGCCCGCTCCTCCCCGACCCCGACGGTCTGCTCGACCTCCCCGCCGGCTTCTCCTACCGGGTCCTCTCCCGCGAGGGCGAGCCGCTGCGCTCCGGCGAGGGCCCGGTCCCCAGCCACTGCGACGGCATGGGCGCCTTCGCCGGACCGAGCGGTGGAGTCCGTCTCGTCCGCAACCACGAGAACCGCCCCGGGGCCCGCCACGCCGTCCCCCTCGTCCCCGGCCTCGTCTACGACCGGGGCGGCAGGGGCGGCTGCACGGTCCTCGGCCTCGACGCCGACGGCACGGTGTACGACGGCGCGGCCGGGGAACGCGTCGGCATCGCCGGCACCGCCGTCAACTGCGCGGGCGGCCCCACCCCCTGGGGCACCTGGCTGACCTGCGAGGAGACCGAGGACAGGGCCGGGACGAAGGGGTACGAGAAGGACCACGGCTTCGTCTTCGAGGTGGACCCGGCCGACCCGCACCGCACCGGGGCCGTCCCGCTCACCGCCCTGGGCCGCTTCGCCCACGAGGCCGTCGCCGTGGACCCGTACAGCGGGATCGTGTACGAGACGGAGGACGCCTTCGACCACCCCTTCGGCCTCTTCTACCGCTTCCTGCCCGAGCGGCCGCTCGGCGGCACCGGCGCGCTGCGCGCGGGCGGCACCCTGGAGGCGCTGCGCGTGCCCGGCGTCCCCGACCTGTCGGTGGTCCAGGAGGCAGGGACGGTCTTCGAGGGTGTCGAGTGGGTGCCGGTACCGGACCCGCAGGCGGCCGGGACGCCGATCCGCTTCCAGGACTTCGGGCGCGGCGGGATCACCCACGCGCAGAAACTGGAGGGCTGCTACTGGGGCGGGCGCTGCGTCTACTTCGTCTCCTCCTTCGCGCGGGCCTCCGACGGCTCCGGGGCCACCCACTTCGGGCAGGTGTGGAAGTACGATCCGCGCGGCCGGCGGCTCGCCCTCGCCGTCGTCTTCGGCCCGGACACCGACGTCCAACTGCCCGGCGAGTCCCCCGACAACATCTGCCTTGCGCCCTCCGGCGGCCTGATGGTCTGCGAGGACGGCGCCGGGGCGCAGCACGTCTTCGGGGTGAGCCGGAAGGGCGAGGTGTACGCGGTCGCCCGGGGACGACAGGCGTTGACATCAGCCGCTACCGCGGCGGGCGGGACCCCGGAAGCCCCCGAGTGGGGCGAGTTCGCGGGTGTCACCTTCTCCCCCGACGGCTCCACGATGTACGTGAACTGCTACACCCCCGGCACCACCTTCGCCGTCACCGGCCCCTGGCGCTGACCGGTGACGAAGAAACACGGCGGCGAGCGGGCCGCGTCCCTCGTCGAGGCGCTGCGGCTCCCGCCGGGCGAGCCCGTCGACCTCTCCGCGTACGACCCCCGGGCCACCCCCGGCGGCCCGGACGGTCCGGCCGACAAGACGGCCGGGACCACCGCCACCGCCGCCCTCGGCCCCCGGCTCGCCTCGCTCCAGGAGCGGCTCTACGCGGCGAGCACGGCGGGCGACCGACGACGGCTGCTGCTGGTCCTCCAGGGCATGGACACCAGCGGCAAGGGCGGCACGGTCAAGCACGTCATCGGCCACTTCAACCCCTCCGGCTGCCGGATCCGCGCCTTCAAGGCGCCCACCCCCGAGGAGCGGGAGCACCCCTTCCTGTGGCGGATCACCCGGGCGCTGCCGGAGCCGGGCGAGATCGGCATCTTCGACCGCTCGCACTACGAGGACGTGCTCGTCGCCCGGGTCCGCGAGCTGGCACCGGCCGAGGAGGTGGAGCGGCGCTACGCCGAGATCGACCGCTTCGAACGCACGCTCGCCGAGGACGGGGTGACCCTCGTGAAGGTCTTCCTGCACCTGTCGTACGCGGAGCAGCGCAGCCGCCTCCTGGAGCGCCTGGACAACCCGGAGAAGCACTGGAAGTTCGACCCCGGCGACATCGAGGAGCGCACCCGCTGGGGTGCCTACCAGAAGGCGTACGAGCTCGCCCTGGAGCGCTGCTCGACGCCCGCCGCACCGTGGTTCCTGGTCCCGGCGGACCGCAAGTGGTACCGGAACTGGGCCGTCAGCAGGCTGCTCCTGGAACACCTGGAGGCGCTGGACCCGCAGTACCCGCCGGCCGACTTCGACGTGGCGGAGTACCGGCGCCGGCTGCTCGCGACATGAGGGCCGACGCCTGACGGGTGACGGCCCCGCCGTGCCCCGGGGTGCGACGGCGGACCTCCGGTTCTGATCGGATAACTTCCGTGCGTGACCATTCCTGTACGAAAAATGGCGGCGCTCGGTCTTCTGGGCGCCGCTCTCGTCGGCTGCGCCGGGGGCGCCGACACCGCGTCCCCGGCAGCCCCCAAGGCCCCGGCGACCTCTCCCCCCGGGACGGCGCCCACGGCCTCGGCGACCGCCGCCCCCGGCGCGAAGCCCGCCCCCGCCGCACCGCCCACGATGGCGCCCGGCCCCCAGGGCCGTACCCCCGTCTACGAGCGGCGGACCGGCCGTGACACCGAGAAGGTCGTCGCGCTCACCTTCGACGCCGACATGACCGCCGACCAGGGCCCCCGGGCGGCGCGCGGCGAGCGCTTCGACAACCCGGAGCTCATCGCGACCCTGCGCCGCCTGAAGGTGGACGCGACGATCTTCATGACCGGCCGCTGGGCGGAGGAGTACCCCGACCAGGTCCGGTCGATCGGCGGCGACCCCCGCTTCGAGATCGCCAACCACTCCTACAGCCACTACGCCTTCGCCGAGCCCTGCTACGGCCTGCCGACGGTGGCCGAGCCGGACATGGCCTCCGACGTCCGGCGCGCCTTCGACTCCTTCCGCGACGCCGGGGCCGTCAACGTCGTCCCGTACTTCCGCTTCCCCGGCGGCTGTTACGACGACGCCGCCCTGCACGCCCTCGCCCCGGCCCGCGTCACCGCCGTGCAGTGGGACGTGGTCGGCGGCGACGCCTTCGCGAAGGACCCCGACGCGGTCGCGGAGCAGGTGCTCTCCGGGGTACGCCCCGGCTCCCTGGTCGTCCTCCACTGCACCCGCTCCGCCGCCCCCGCCACCGAACGGGCGATCCGCCGGATCGTCCCCGAGCTCCGGGCCCGCGGCTACCGCTTCGTGAAGGTGTCCGAGCTGATGCGGGAGGGCTGACCCCCGCGCCCCGGCCACGGGATCCGCCGGCTCGGGGTGGTGGCAGACTTGCCGGGTGAGCAGTGACGACACCGATCCCCGCGGCGCCGATCCCCGCGACGAGAAGCCGCAGTACGTCCTCCCCCTGGTGGTCCGCATCGAGCGGGACGCGCCGCCGGCCCGTACCGACGCCCTGGAGACCGCGGCCCGGGCCGTGCTCCGGCTCCTGACCGACGAACGGGCGGTCGGGGAGGGCGAGTGGGCGGCGGCCGTGGCCGGCTGGGAGGACGCCCGCATCCGCAAGGTGGTGCGGCGGGCGCGCGGTGCGGAGTGGCGGCGCGCCGAGACGCTGCCCGGGATCACCGTGCGCGGCGAGGAGGCGGAGGTACGGGTCTTCCCGCCGGTGCCTCTGGACGGGTGGCCCAAGGAGCTCGCCAAGCTCCAGGTGTCGGGCACCGAGCTCGACGACCCGGTCCCTGCCGGGGCCGTGCCCGACGGGGCGGCGGTGCTGTGGATGAACCCGGGGCTCCCCATGTCGGCGGGCAAGGCGATGGCCCAGGCCGGGCACGGTGCGCAGCTGCTGTGGTGGGCGCTGGACGAGCCGGCCCGCGCGGCCTGGCGGGAGGCCGGTTTCCCGCTCGCCGTCCGGACCGCGCCGGAGGCCGGGTGGGCCGCGCTCGCCGCGAGCGGTCTTCCGGTGGTGCGTGACGCCGGGTTCACGGAGATCGCCCCCGGCAGCGCCACGGTGGTGTCGGCGTTCCCGACGGGCGTGAACCTCGGGTCGTGAACCTCAAATGAAGCTCTGAACCTTCCTCCTGCGAGGTTCGGCCGTTGCCCCCGGGGTCATCACGTGGGTGACTGAGGACCGAAGGGGGAGGACATGACGGAACTCGGCATCGGCATCGGCTGGCGGCCCGAGATCGCGGACGCGGTCGAGGAACTGCCCGGGGTCGACTGGGTGGAGGTCGTCGCGGAGAACGTGTGCGCCGACCACCTGCCCGACTCGCTGGCCCGGCTGCGGGCGCGGGGCGTCACGGTCGTGCCGCACGGGGTGTCGCTCGGGCTCGGCGGCGCGGAGCGGCCGGACCCGGAGCGGCTTGCCGCGCTGGCGGCGAAGGCGGAGGCGCTGGGGGCGCCGCTCGTCACGGAGCACCTCGCGTTCGTCCGGGCCGGCGGGCCGCTGACGGCGACCCCGCGCCTGGAGGCCGGGCACCTGCTGCCGGTCCCGCGCACCCGGGACGCCCTCGACGTGCTCTGCGAGAACGTGCGCATCGCGCAGGAGGCGCTGCCGGTGCCGCTGGCCCTGGAGAACATCGCCGCGCTGTTCTCCTGGCCGGGCGAGGAGCTGACGGAGGGGCGGTTCCTCGCGGAGCTGGTGGAGCGCACGGGGGTACGGCTCCTCGTCGACGTCGCCAACCTGTACACCAACCACCGCAACCGGGGCGAGGACCCGGCGCGGGCGCTCGCCGAACTGCCGCTGGAGGCCCTCGCGTACGTGCACGTGGCGGGCGGGATCGAGCGGGACGGCGTCTGGCACGACAGCCACGCGCACCCGGTGCCGGAGCCGGTCCTGGAGATCCTGGCCGACCTGGCCGGGCGGATCGACCCGCCCGGCGTGCTCCTCGAACGGGACGACCGCTTCCCTGCCGCGACCGAGCTCGCCGCCGAACTCACCGCCATCCGCACGACGGTGGCCGCCGCCCGCCCGGCCCGGACGCCCGTCCGGCCGACCCGGCGGCACGGTCTCGGCGCCGCCGCCCTGCGCGCAGGGCGCGCCCTCACGGGCGACGCGCCGCCGCTCATCGGCGCGGGCGCCCGCGTCTCGGGCGGCCCGATGCCGGCGGTCCGCCCGAACCCGGTCCCGGCCCCGGCGGCCGTGAAGGACGTACGGCCCTCCGGCGGCGGCGAGCGCGGAACCCTCCCGGAGGGGGTACGGCAGCGGGCCGGCCTCGCGCAGGCCGCCCTGCTGTCGGCGCTGGTGGCGGGGACGCCCGCGCCGGAGGGGTTCGACGTGCGGCGGCTCAAGGTGCAGAGCCGGGCGCTCGCGGCCAAGCGGGCCTCGGTGGTGGCGCGGATCGCGCCGGAGCTGCCGGAGATCCTCGGCGAGGACTTCCGGCCCGCGTTCCTCGCCTACGCGCGGACCCGGCCCATGCCCGGGAGCTACCGGCGGGACGCGCTCGACTTCGTGGAGGGGCTGCTGCTCGCCGGGCGGCCCGAGCGGCGGGAGCTGACCCGCTGGTGGCAGGACCGGTCGGACAGCCGTCCGCCCGGCATCGCGGGCCGCGTCGTGCGGGCCGCCCGACACGTGTTCCTGGGACGGTGACCGGCATGGACATCCTGCTCGTGGTCCTCCACCTCGCCGGCGCCGCCGCCGTCGTACGGCTCGTCGTGCTCGCCTCCGGCGGGCGGGGCGGTCCCGGCGGTCCCGTCCATGACGTGTACGAGGCCGCGTTCCTCGGCGGCGGTCCCGGGAGGGTCGCCGACACGGCGCTCGCCACGATGGCCGTGGACGGCCGGCTGACGATCGGCGGCCCCGGCGTGGTCGCGGTCAACCGCCGGACCGCGCACGACCCGGTGGAGCGGGCCGTGCTCGACACCCACGCGGCCGCCCCGCACGGTGCCCTGCACCACCTGCGGCTCGGCGTGATGACCCACCCGGCGGTCCAGGAGATCGGCGACGGCCTCGCCATCCGCGGGCTCGTGGCCGAGCCGGCCCGCCGCCGGGCCCTGCGGCGCTGGTGCGCCCTCGTCGGCGCGTCGGCCTTCGTGCTGCTGCCGGTGGCGATCGTGATCACCGTCGTCCAGTGGAGCTCCGCGTGGGACGCGTGGGAGGAGCCGGGGCTTCCGTTCTTCGTGAAGGTGCTGCCGCTGGTCATCGGCTGCGTCACCGCCTCGGTCCTCTGCCGCGTCAGAGCCGCGCACCGGCTGAGCGCGGCGGGAACGGCCGCGCTGGCCGCGTACCGGCGGGAGCACGAGCGCCGGGACGACACCGGCACCGTGGTGGCCCTCCGCGGGATCCGGGCGCTGCCCGACCGCGAGCTGTGGGAGCGGCTGCGGGACGCGGCGCGGTTCCAGGGAGCGGGGAGCCCGGGGCACCGGAGCCGTACCCGGTCGTCCTCGCGCCACTCCTCCGACACGAGCGCGGCCGCGGCCGTGGTGGTGTGGTGTGCGGGAGAGGCGGTGGGCGGCGGGGACGGCTGGGGCTCGGACTCCGGCTCGGGGTCCGGTTCGTCCTGCGGGTCGAGCGGTTCGTCCTGCGCGTCCTCGTCGTGCGGTTCGTCGTCGTCCTCGTGCGGGTCCTCGTCCTCGTCGTCGTCCTCGTGCGGCTCGTCCTGCGGGTCCAGCGGCTGAGCCGTTCGGGTGGCGGGGCCGCCGGTCCTGCCGTACAACTCGATCATGGTCTGGATACCGCTGTTCCTGGTCGCCTGCGTCGTGACCGCCGTCGCCTGCGCCCGGCTCTGCCGGGCCGCGATCGCCGCCGGCGGGCACGGCGCCGGGGCGGGCGGGGACGGCGGACTCACCCTGGGCGAGGCCGCGTTCCTGGCCGGCGGGCCGGGGCGGGTCACCGAGCTGACGCTGGTGTCGATGCACCGGGCCCGGCGGCTGTTCCTCGCGCACACCGGCTGGGCCACGGTCGTCGGCGCCTCCGACGGCGGGGACGAGCTGGAGCGGGCGGTGCTCGGCGCGATCGGTCCCGACGGGCAGGCGCCGGTGCCGCTGCTGCGCCCCGCGGTCGCCGCCGCCCCGTGCGTACGCCGGATCGAGGAGGGTCTGGTGGCGCGGGGGCTCGCGGTGAAGGGGGCGGACCGGCGGGAGGCCGCGGCCGGACTGCGGGCGGTGAAGGGGGCGTTCCTGCTGGCCCTGGCGCTGGGGGCGGTCGCGGTGCCGCTGGTGCCCGAGGGGGAACGCGCGCAGGCCCTCGCCGCGTTCGCCCTGCCGCTGACGGCCTCGGGGCTCTGCTGGGCGATGGGCTCGTCTCCGCGCGGCCGGTGGGCCTCGCACGCCGGTCGGCGGCTGCTCGCGGGGCTGTCGGCGGAGGATCCGCTCACCGCCCTGGCCACGCGCGGGCCGGCGGTGCTGGAACCGGAGCTGCGGGCCGCGCTGGGCCGGCCGACGACTCCGTAAGAGCTTTTCAGGAAGAAGGACAGGACGCCGGTGCGGCGCGCTCGCGCGCGCCGCACCCGGTGCCGGACCCGGTGTCGCTGGAGCGGCGGGCCATGGCGTGGCCACCGTCTGATCTTCCGGGTCGAGGGGCGAACGCCCCGGCGGGGTGCCGGGGCGCCACCAGGTCGTGGGGCCGTCAGGCCAGGCCCGCCACCAGGTCCGCGACGCTCTTGCGGCGGCCGGTGTAGAAGGGGATCTCCTCGCGGACGTGCATGCGGGCCTCGGAGCCGCGCAGGTGCCGCATCAGGTCGACGATGCGGTACAGCTCGTCGGCCTCGAAGGCGAGGATCCACTCGTAGTCGCCGAGCGAGAAGGAGGCGACGGTGTTGGCGCGGACGTCCGGGAAGCCGCGGGCCATCTTGCCGTGGTCGGCGAGCATCCGGCGGCGGTCCTCGTCCGGCAGCAGGTACCAGTCGTAGGAGCGGACGAAGGGGTAGACCGAGACGTAGTCGCGGGGGGTCTCGTCGGCGAGGAAGGCCGGGATGTGCGACTTGTTGAACTCGGCGGGGCGGTGCAGCGCCATGTTCGACCAGACCGGTTCCAGAGCGCGGCCCAGCTTGGTGCGGCGGAAGAGGTTGTACGCCTCCTGGAGCTGGTCGCTCGTCTCGGCGTGCCACCAGATCATGACGTCGGCGTCGGCGCGCAGACCGGAGAGGTCGTACGTGCCTCGGATGGTGATGTCCTTGGCGGCGAGCTGGTCGAACAGCTCCTGGACCTCGTCGGCGTAGCCGGCTCGGTCGGCGGGCAGGACGTCGCGCAGCTTGAACACGGACCACAGGGTGTAGCGGATGACCTCGTTGAGGTCCTTCGCCTTCTTACCGGCGTTCGGGATCTTTTCGGGCGCACTCATACGCCTATTCTCGCCCGTCACGAAGAGTGCCCCGCACCGGGGTGGGTCGTTTCCGACGTGGCGATGATCTCGTCGGCGATCCCGTCGGCCGCGCGGTGGGCGGACGCGACGCAGGCGGGGATGCCGACGCCGTCGTACGCGGCGCCCGCGAGGCGCAGCCCGGGCAGGGCGGCGACGGCCTCGCGGATCCGGGCGACCCGGGCGAGGTGGCCGACGGGGTACTGGGGGAGGCCGCCGGCCCAGCGGGTGACGGTGGTGGCGACGGGCCGGGCGGCGAGGCCGGTCGCGGCGGCGAGGTCCTTGAGGGAGGCGGCGACGAGGTCGGCGTCCTCGCGGTGGAGCTGGTGCTCCTCGCCGTGGCGGCCGACGGAGGTCCGCAGGACGAAGAGGTCGGGGGCGCCCTCGGCGACCCACCGCCACTTCTGCGAGGAGAAGGTGGACGCCTTGATGGTGTGGCCGTCGACGGGCGGGACGAGGAACCCGGAGCCGGGCAGCCCGGGCAGGTCGGCGCGGCGGAAGGCGAGGGTGACCAGGGCCATGGAGGCGTAGTCGATCCCGTCGAGCTCGGCGGCGGCCGCCGGGGCGTGGGCGGCGAGCAGCCCGGCCGTGACGGGGGCGGGGGTGGTGAGGACGACGGCGTCGGCGTCGAGGGTCCGGTCCCGGGTCACGACCTGCCAGGTGGCGGGGCCGGTGCGGAGCAGGGCGGTGGCCGGGGTGCCGGTGAGGACGGTGCCGCCGGCGGCGCGGACGGCGGCGGCGACGGCGACGGGGAGGGTGCCGACGCCGCCGGCGAGACCGGCGAAGACCGCTCCGCCGAGACCGGTGGCGGCGCCCGCCACGTCGGCGGGGGTGGCGGAGCCCGCGGCCTGGACGGCGCGGACGGCGGCGGTGAGGGTCGGATGGCGGCGGGCGGCCTCGAAGAGGGCGGGGACGGCGGCCTTCATCGAGATGCGGTAGGCGTCACCGGCGTAGACGCCGCCGAGGAGGGGTTCGACGAGCCGGTCGACGACCTCGTGGCCCATGCGGGCGGCGACGTACGCGCCGATGGCGGTGTCCTCGCCGAGCTCGGTGGGCGGCAGCTCCAGGTCCTGGCCGATCCGCCGCAGGGCCTCCTCGGAGAGCAGCCCGGCGACGTCCGCCGCGTCGCCGGGAACGCCCATGACGTGGCCCTTGGGCATGGGGACGAGGGTGCCGCGGGACCAGACGGAGGCGGTGCTGGTGGCGGGGGCCTGGAGCCGGTCGCCGAGGCCGACGGCCTCGGCGAGGGCGACGGCCTCGGGGCGGCGGGCGAGCAGGGACTCGGCACCGAGATCCACGGGGGCGCCGGCGATCTCCCCGGCGAGCAGCTTGCCGCCGAGCCGGCCGGTTCCCTCCAGGACGGTCACGCGCACGCCGGCGGCGAGCAGCCGGAGGGCGGTGGCGAGGCCGGTGATGCCGCCGCCGACGACGACGGCGTGCGGTCCGGCATGAGCTCCGGCGTGGGGTCCCGTGGTGTCCGCGTTCATGGGACCACTCTCTCAAATCGCCTCCACGCTCCCGTTCCGAGGCCGGACCGTGACCGCATCGCTACCCCGCGGCGCAAACCGCCGGCCGGTCCCGTACGTCCTAGGGACGTCGGTTTCCTACGGCCCTGGGGGGCACGGTGCGCACTGCGGACAGGACGGACGGACGACGGGCGGCGCGGGCGAGGAGAGCGGGGGCGGTCGCGGTGCTGCTCGCCGCCTCGCTGGCGCTGACGGCGGGGTGCGCGGGCGGCGGCACCACCAGCCAGGCCTCGGACGGCAAGGCCGCCGTGGCGGGGAGCGAGGCCGCACCCGACCGGCAGGACGGGGCGGGCGGCTCGGGAGACGCGGCGAAGGCCGCCGACACCGCGAAGCCGGGGGCGTCGAAGGCGCCGGCCGCGCAGCACCTGATCCGTACGGCCTCGCTCTCGGTGGAGGTCGACCGCGTGGCGGCCACCACCGACCGGGTGCGGGCGGTGGTGGCCGCCGCGGGCGGGCGTGTGGAGTCGGAGACGACCGAGCGCGTGGACGAGGAGTACGACCGGTCGACGATGGTCCTTCGGGTGCCGCAGGACCGCTACGACCGGGTCCTCGCCGACCTGGCCGGCACCGGGAAACTCCTTGACCGCACGGCGGAGGCGAAGGACGTCACCGACCAGGTGGTCGACGTGGAGAGCCGGATCGCCAGCCAGCGGGCGAGCGTGGCGCGGGTGCGGACGCTGATGGAGCGGGCGGAGCGGCTGGCCGACGTGGTGACCCTGGAGGGGGAGCTGAGCCGGCGGCAGGCGGACCTGGAGGCGCTCCTCGCCCAGCAGGCGTCCCTGAAGGACCGGACCTCGCTGGCGACGATCACGCTGAACCTGCACGAGAAGGAGCGGGCCGCCGTCGAGGAGAAGCCGGCCGAGGAGGGCCGTCCGGGCTTCCTGGACGCGCTGTCCGGCGGCTGGAACGCCCTGGTCTCCGTGGTGGCGTGGATGCTTGTGGTGCTCGCGGCGCTCGCGCCGTGGCTGGCGGTGGCGCTCGCGGGGTACGCGGTGTGGCGGTGGGTCCTGCGGCCGCGCCGCGCGGCCCGTGCCCGTACGGCCCCGGCCTCCGCGCCCGTCGCCGTACCCGTACCGGCTTCCGTACCCGCTCAGGGGGCACCGCGGACGAACGCGGCCGGACTTCCGTTGCCCGGCAAGGAGACCGACGGAGCGCCGGACGGGGAGACCCCGGCGCCGTAGCGTGGGCGCATGAGCGAACGACTGGTGGTCATCGGCGGCGACGCGGCGGGCATGTCCGCCGCGTCGCAGGCGCGCAGGCTCAAGGGGCGGCAGGAGCTGGAGATCGTCGCCTTCGAGCGCGGGCACTTCTCCTCGTACTCGGCCTGCGGCATCCCGTACTGGGTCGGCGGGGACGTGGCCTCGCGCGGGGAGCTGATCGCGCGCTCTCCCGAGGAGCACCGGGCCCGTGGCATCGGCCTGCGGACGCGGACCGAGGTGACGGAGATCGATGTCCCGGGGCAGCGGGTTCTGGCCAGGGACCTGGAGGCCGGTACGGAGACGTGGACGGGCTTCGACAAGCTGGTGATCGCGACGGGGGCGCGGCCGCGCCGGCCGGAGGTGCCGGGCATCGACGCTCCCCCAGAGGGGGCACCCCCAGGGGTGCACGGGGTGCAGACCCTCGACGACGGGCAGGCGCTGCTCGACTCGCTGGCCGGGACGGAGGGGCGGCGGGCGGTGGTCGTCGGCGCCGGGTACATCGGCGTGGAGATGGCCGAGGCGCTGCTGAACCGGGGCTACGCGGTGACGGTGCTCAACCGGGGCGAGCAGCCGATGGCGACGCTCGACCCGGACATGGGCCGGCTGGTGCACCGGGCGATGGACGGCCTCGGGATCCGTACGGTCGGCTCGGCGGCGGTGACGAAGATCCTCACCGGTGCCGGGGGCCGGGTGCGGGCGGTGGCGACGGACGCGGACGAGTACCCGGCGGACGTGGTGGTCCTCGGTACGGGCGTGGTGCCGGAGACCTCGCTGGCGCGGGCGGCGGGGCTGCCGCTGGGCGCGCACGGCGGGCTGCTCACCGACCCGGCGATGCGGGTGCGGGGGCAGGAGAACGTGTGGGCGGGCGGGGACTGCGTGGAGGTCCTGGATCTGGTGTCGGGCCGGGAGCGGTACGTGCCGCTGGGGACCCACGCCAACAAGCAGGGCCAGGTGATCGGCGCGAACGTGGGCGGCGACTACGCGACCTTCCCCGGGGTGGTGGGGACGGCGGTGTCGAAGGTGTGCGACCTGGAGATCGCCAGGACCGGGCTGCGGGAGAAGGACGCCCGGGAGGTGGGGCTGCGGTTCGTGACGGTGACGGTGGAGTCGACGAGCCGGGCGGGCTACTACCCGGGGGCGGCGCCGATGACGGTGAAGATGCTGGCCGAGCGGCGCACGGGCCGGCTGCTCGGGGTGCAGATCGTGGGCCGGGAGGGCGCGGCGAAGAGGGTGGACGTGGCGGCGGTGGCGCTGACGGCCCGGATGACGGTGGAGCAGGTCGCGGCCCTCGACCTGGGGTACGCGCCGCCGTTCTCGCCGGTGTGGGACCCGGTGCTGATCGCGGCGCGCAAGGCGGTGGCGGCTGTTCGGGCGGCGGGGTGACCCGGGCGGCGCAGCACCGTACGTGACGATTTACACCCTTCCTGTCACCGTGTGCAACTGGTCGCATGATCAGACACACGCTGCGCGCGCTCAGCGCCGCCACCCTCGTCATCGCCCCGATCGCCCTGACCGCGACGCCGGCCCACGCGGTGGCCTCGTGCCGGGTCAACGGCTTCCCCGCCACCGGCACGACCGTCGTCGGCACGCCGGGCGCCGACTACATCACCTGCGGCTCGCTCGCCGCGGGCGACGTGGTGCGCGGCGGGGGCGGTGACGACTACATCGTCGTCACCGGGACCGCCGCCGGGACCGCCCTGGGCGACACCGGCCGCGACCACATCCGGGTCAACGGATCCGTCGCGCCGGGCGGCGTGGTCGGCGGAGGCGACCAGAACGACTACCTCCGGGTCGACGCGAACGGCGGCACCGTGGACGGCGGCACCGGCCTCGACGTCCGCCGGGTGGACACCGGCATCCCGCCCGTCGACTGCGAGGCATGAGCCCCGGCTTCCGAACCCCGTCCCGCGCGCGGACGGCCGTCAGACGGCCGTCCGCGTGTGCACGTACTCGACCAGGCGCGTCAGGGCGTCGGGGTCCATCGACGGCATGACGCCGTGACCCAGGTTGAAGACGTGCCCCTCCAGGTCCTTCGCGGCGGCCAGGACCTCGTCGGTCTTGGCCCGGACGACCTCGGTGGAGGCGAAGAGGACGGCGGGGTCGAGGTTGCCCTGGAGGGCCTTGCCGGGGCCGACCCGGCGGGCAGCCTCGTCGAGCGGGACGCGCCAGTCGACGCCGACGACGTCGGCGCCCGCCTCGCCCATGAGGCCGAGGAGCTCGCCGGTGCCGACGCCGAAGTGGATGCGGGGGACGTCGTGGCCCGCGACCGCGTCGAAGACCTTGGCGGAGGCCGGGAGGACCGAGCGGCGGTAGTCGGCGGGGGCGAGGGCGCCGACCCAGGAGTCGAAGAGCTGGATCGCGGAGGCGCCGGCCTCGATCTGCACCCTGAGGAAGGCGGAGGTGATCTCGGCGAGGCGGTCGAGCAGGTCGGCCCAGAGCTGCGGGTCGCCGTACATGAGCGCCTTGGTGTGCTCGTGGTTGCGGGACGGGCCGCCCTCGACGAGGTAGCTCGCGAGGGTGAAGGGCGCGCCGGCGAAGCCGATGAGCGGGGTGTCGCCGAGCTCCCCGGTGAGCATGCCGATGGCCTCGGCGACGTAGGGGACGTCGTCGGGGGTGAGGTCGCGCAGCCGGTCGAGGTCGGCGCGGGTGCGGAACGGCTCGGCGACGACGGGGCCCACGCCGGGCTTGATGTCGAGGTCGACGCCGATGGCCTTGAGGGGGACGACGATGTCGCTGAAGAAGATCGCCGCGTCGACCTTGTGGCGGCGGACGGGCTGGAGCGTGATCTCGGTGACCAGCTCGGGCCGCATGCAGGACTCCAGCATGGGGATGCCCTCGCGGACCTTGAGGTACTCGGGGAGGGACCGTCCGGCCTGTCGCATGAACCAGACGGGGGTGTGGGGCACGGGCTCGCGCCGGCACGCCTTGAGGAACGCGGAGTCGTACGTCCGCGACTGCTGCTTCGTCTGCTGGCCCGTCGGGCTGTCCATGGCACTCACGCCCAAATCTTCGCATGTGGCCGGAAGCCGCTCGTGCGGGACGGGTGTCCCTCCCCGCATGGCGGCCCCGTTCCGCCTACTCTTCCCCGCATGGCTGCGGCTCAGGGACATTTTTCCGATCATTCCGACGGCGGACGAGGAGCGGGCGACACGACGGACAGTACGGCGGGGGCCCCGGTGCCGCCCGCGTTCCGGCGGGCGGTGGAGGCCCTGCGGACGGCGCGGCTGCGGTCCGAGATGGAGGTCGAGCCGACCCGGCCGCCGCAGCGGCTCGCACCGTACGCGTACGCGGTGGAGGCGGCGGTCGTCGACGACGGCGAGGACCTCGCGGACGGGCGCCTCGTGCTGCTGCACGACCCGGCGGGCCACGAGGCGTGGAAGGGCACCTTCCGTCTGGTGACGCTGGTGCGGGCGGAGCTGGAGCCGGAGATGGCGGCGGACCCGCTGCTGCCGGAGGTGTGCTGGTCGTGGCTGACCGGGGCCCTGGAGGCGCGCGGGCTCGCGTACGGGGAGGCGAGCGGGACGGTGACGATGGCGGGCTCGCACTACTTCGGGGGGCTCGCGGAGCGGCGGCCGGCCACCCAGATCGAGATCCGGGCCTCGTGGACGCCCCGGGAGGGCCTGGGCGGGGTGCCGGACACGGCGGCGCACCTGGCGGCCTGGTCGGACCTGCTGTGCCAGATCGCCGGGCTGCCGCCGGCTCCCGCCGAGCCCTCGGGGCCGGCGGGGGCGACGGGGACGGGGGCGGGGGTCGTCTCGCTGCCGCAGCGGCGGGGGCCGCAGGGGGCCTGAGTCCGGTCCGTCCGGGCAGATGTGCGCGCGGGGCCTTTCGGGCCCCTTCCGCGTTCGTACGGGGTCCCTCGTGGGAGTGAAGGAGCGGGGGCCGCTCGTAGGATGATCGATCGCGCGTCCGAATTGCCCCAATTGTTACTCACTAAATCGTGATCTTTCCCTAAAGGCGGGCGGCCATGCTGCCGAAGGATTCCATGACCCCTTCAGAGCACGGGTTCGCCCCCGGCTTCTCCCCGAGCCGGCTCCGTCCCGCCCCTTCCCCCCAGGAGGCCGAGTGTCCGTTCTGCTCGAGCAGCCCGCTAGCCTGGTCGCCTACCGCCCGAACAAGCCGACGGCCATGGTCGTCGTGGCCGACCCGCGCGTCCGCTCCACCGTCACCCGCCACCTGTGGGCGCTCGGCGTACGGGACGTGATCGAGGCGTCGTCCATCGCGGAGGCCCGTCCCCGCGTCGGCAACCCGCGCGACATCTGCGTGGCCGACGTCCACCTTCCCGACGGCAGCGGCCTCACCCTGCTGTCCGAGACCCGCGCCGCCGGCTGGCCCAACGGCCTCGCCCTCTCGGCCGCCGACGACATCGGCGCGGTGCGCAACGCGCTCGCCGGCGGCGTGAAGGGTTACGTCGTCACCGGCACACGGACCAATATCGGCCACCCGACGCGTCCCGGCGCCGCGCCCATCGGCGCCGCGGCCGCCCGGCTCGGCCACCGCCGTCCCCCGGGCGCCCCGAGCCACCCGGGCGGCTACCGCGAGCTCTCCGGCCGCGAGGTCGAGGTGCTCCGCCTGGTCGCGGAGGGCCAGTCCAACAAGGCCATCGGCGTCTCCATGGGGCTCTCGGCGCTCACCGTGAAGAGCCACCTCGCCCGGATCGCCCGCAAGCTGGGCACCGGCGACCGGGCCGGCATGGTCGCCGTGGCGCTGCGGACGGGGATCATCCACTGAGGCGCCCCTGACGGAAAAGCGACGCCTGCCGACGGAACGTTCCGTCGGCAGGCGCTTGCCGTCGGCGGATACCCTTGACAGGTGACCGACGCCCGAGAGACCGCAGCAGACACCGCACTGCGCACCACCGGGGGCGGCCCCCCGGCCGACGACGTCCCTGCGAATGGGCTTCCGATCCCGTTGCTGGAGCCCCGGGAGGGCATCCCCCCGGTCGTCGCGAGCGAGCAGGCGCTCGCCGAGGTGATCGCCGCCTTCGCCGCCGGGCGCGGGCCGGTCGCCGTCGACGCCGAGCGCGCCTCCGGCTACCGCTACGGCCAGCGCGCCTACCTCGTCCAGCTCCGCCGCGAGGGCGCGGGCACCGCGCTCGTCGACCCCGTGGGCTGCCCCGACCTGTCGGCGCTCGGCGAGGCCTTGGACGGCACCGAGTGGATCCTGCACGCCGCCACCCAGGACCTGCCCTGTCTGCGCGACATAGGCATGCGCCCCGCCTCCCTCTTCGACACCGAGCTGGCCGGCCGGCTCGCCGGCTTCCCCCGCGTCGGCCTCGGCGCCATGGTGGAGTCCGTCCTCGGCTACGCCCTGGAGAAGGGCCACTCGGCGGTCGACTGGTCCACCCGCCCGCTCCCCGAACCCTGGCTGCGCTACGCGGCGCTCGACGTCGAGCTCCTCGTCGACCTGCGCGACGCGCTGGAGAAGGAGCTGGACCGGCAGGGGAAGCTGGAGTGGGCCCGCGAGGAGTTCGAGGCCATCGCCGCCGCCCCGCCCGCCCCGCCGCGCAAGGACCCCTGGCGCCGCACCTCCGGCATGCACAAGGTGCGCCGCCGCCGTCAGATGGCGGTCGTACGGGAGCTGTGGACGGCCCGCGACCGGGTGGCCCAGCGGCGGGACGTCTCGCCGGGCAAGGTGCTGAGCGACGCGGCGATCGTCGAGGCGGCGCTCGCCGTCCCGGTGAGCGTGGCCGCGCTCACCGCCCTGCCCGGTTTCGGCCACCGGATGGGCCGGCGCCAGCTGGAGCAGTGGCAGGCGGCCGTGGACCGGGCCCGGGCCCTGCCCGAGAACGAGCTGCCGCAGCCGGGCAAGGAGCCGGCCGGGCCTCCCCCGCCGCGCGCCTGGGCGGACAAGGACCCGGCGGCCGCCGCGCGCCTGGCGGCGGCCCGGACCGCCGTCACGGCCCTCGCGGAGGAGCTGAACCTGCCGCAGGAGAACCTGATCACCCCGGACACCGTGCGCCGGATCTGCTGGGAGCCGCCCGCCCCGACGGACCCGGAGACGGTGGCCGCCGCGCTGACCGCCCACGGGGCCCGGCGCTGGCAGGTGGGCCTGGTGACGCCGCTCCTGGTGAAGGCGCTGACGGCGGCCGCGTGACCCGTCCGGAGAGCCCCCGGCGCCTGGAAGCGGGCGCCGGGGGCTCTCCGCTTTCCTACAGCCGGGGCTTTCCTACGGCCGGGGCTTTCCTACGGGGCCGGACTGAGGATGCCGTCGGGGTCCATGTCGAAGACGCCCTGGGTCTTGCCGTCGACCTTGTGGTGGTCGAGCCAGTGCTTCGAGAGGTTGTGCAGGTTCTTGTGCTGCATCTCCCACACCACCGAGTGCCCGGCGCATGCCAGCTTGACCATGAGCTTGTGGGAGCCGGCGATGGAGTCGTAGAGCTCGGGGACGGAGAAGTCGAGTTCCGGGTCGGGGTTGTGCGGTGAGGTGTTCGCCTGGGTGTCCCTGTCCCCGTACACGATGAGCACCGGCACGCTTCCGCCGAGCACGCCGCCCTGCGCCGCGGTGGTGCTGTTCCAGCCCCACCTGACGAAGTTCCTGATCCGGTTGAACCCGGTGGGCGGCCCCCAGGTGCTGCCGACCGGGTCGCACTTCATGATCATGTCCCATGCCGCGTCGTCGACGCCGGGTTCACGCTGGTCGACGCAGTGCGCCTCGCTGTTCAGGGTCGCGACGAATCCGGTCTTCCCGCCGACGAACGTCGGGAAGCCCGGCTGCGGCAGCGGGGACGGCGGGGTGGAGGAGCCGTTGGCCGGGAAGATCGGGGCCAGCAGGAACAGGCTCTCGACCTTGCCGGGGTTGTCGACCGCGTACGGCCCCATGTGGAAGGCGGCGGCGGACCAGCCGATGAAGGCGAGCTTCGCGGCCCCGGTCTCGTTCAGGACGAACTTCACGACGGTGTCCAGCTCGTCCCTGTCGCTGTACGAGTTGGTCAGCTGGTACGGGTAGCTCGGCGGGCCGGGCGTGAATCCCGGTGGCCTCGGGGTCAGCAGGTGCTGCTGGGCAGGGTTGACGTCGTGGGGGTCGTCCATCTGGGGGCGCGGCGACAGGCCGGAGCCCTGGAGGTCCATCAGGAAGACGTCGTAACCCGCCTTCGCCAGCGCCTCGGCCCAGCTGTACGTCTTGTACGGGAGGTCGAAGCCCGCCAGCGCCGGGATGCTCCGGCCGTGGAGCATCAGGACCGGCTTGCGCGGCTGTCCCGGGAGCGTGCCGTTCCGCTCCCGCACGAAGAGCTCGACGACCTCGTCCTTGTTCGCCGGAACGGTGGAGGTGTGGGTGACCTTGTGGTCGGTGGTGACGACGGGCATGGGGGTCCCTTCTGTGCGCGGCTCGCGCCGGGTCTTCGCGTCCCGGCACGGCCAGCCTCCGTTCGCCCCGGAACCGGCGCCACGGCACCGCCTCCCGTCTGGGCCCGTCGGGTTGTGGAACCCTCCGATCGGACGGGCGCTCGGAGGGGGTGCGCGTCCTGCCAGGATGTGACCTTCGCCGCTTGGCCCTCAGGGGGTGGGCAGCCTGGTTACCCGCAAGTAGCATGGGGGAAGCAAGCGCACGCTTAGTGGTGTGCGCCGCAGCAGTGCCGTCCCGCACCTGGAGGAGAGCCATCGTGCCTCGTACCGTCAGGGACGTCGTCTTCGTCGACGGCGTCCGCACCCCGTTCGGCAAGGCGGGCCCGAAGGGCATCTACCACGAGACCCGCGCCGACGACCTCGTCGTGAAGGCCATCCGGGAGCTGCTGCGCCGCAACCCGGCCCTCGACCCGGCGAAGATCGACGAGGTCGCGATCGCCGCGACGACCCAGATCGGCGACCAGGGCCTCACCCTCGGCCGTACCGCCGGCATCCTCGCGGGCCTCCCGCAGTCGGTGCCCGGCTACTCCATCGACCGCATGTGCGCCGGTGCCCTCACCGCCGTCACCTCGGTCGCCGGCTCCATCGCCTTCGGCGCCTACGACGCCGTCATCGCCGGCGGTGTCGAGCACATGGGCCGTCACCCCATGGGCGAGGGCGTCGACCCGAACCCGCGGTTCGTCAGCGAGAAGCTGGTCGACGAGTCCGCCCTCTTCATGGGCATGACCGCCGAGAACCTGCACGACCGCTACCCGCACATCACCAAGCAGCGCGCCGACGAGTACGCCGTGCGCTCGCAGGAGAAGGCCGCCAAGGCGTACGCCGACGGCAAGATCCAGCAGGACCTGGTGCCGATCTCGGTCCGCCGTACGAACGCCGAGGCGGGCGAGACCGGCTGGGGCCTGGTCACCGCCGACGAGCCGATGCGCCCGGGCACCACCCTGGAGTCGCTCGCGAACCTGAAGACGCCCTTCCGCGTCCACGGCAACGTCACCGCGGGCAACGCGGCCGGCCTGAACGACGGCGCCACCGCCTCGATCATCGCCTCCGAGGAGTTCGCCCGCGAGAACGGCCTCCCGGTCAAGATGCGCCTCGTCTCGTACGCCTTCGCCGGCGTCGAGCCGGAGGTCATGGGCTACGGCCCGATCCCGGCGACCGAGAAGGCCCTGGCCAAGGCCGGTCTGACGATCGACGACATCAACCTGTTCGAGATCAACGAGGCGTTCGCCGTCCAGGTCCTCGCCTTCCTCGACCACTACGGCATCGCCGACGACGACGCGCGCGTCAACCAGTACGGCGGCGCCATCGCCTTCGGTCACCCGCTCGCTTCCTCCGGCGTCCGTCTGATGACGCAGCTGGCCCGCCAGTTCGAGGAGCAGCCGGAGGTCCGTTACGGCCTCACCACCATGTGCGTCGGCTTCGGCATGGGCGCGACGGTCATCTGGGAGAACCCCCACTGGGAGGGCAAGTGAGCACCACCGCCGAGCTTCTGAAGGGCGCCGCCGAGCTCTTCCCCGACGAGGTCGTCACCAGCGCCCACGTACGCCACTTCGACCTGCCCCTCGGGGCCGGCCGGTTCGCGCTGATCACGCTGGACAACGGCTTCGACCACACCAAGCCGACCACCTTCGGCCCGCAGTCCCTCGCCAACCTGAACACGGCGATCGACCAGGTCGAGGCCGAGGCCGCCAACGGCGAGATCGTCGCCGCCGGCATCACCGGCAAGCCGTTCATCTTCGCGGTCGGCGCCGACCTCAAGGGCGTCGAGCTGCTGAAGAAGCACGACGAGGCCCTCGCCATCGGCAAGGGCGGTCACGACGTCTTCAAGCGTCTGTCCGCGCTCGCCGTGCCGACCTTCGCGTACTACAACGGCGCGGCCATGGGCGGCGGCGTCGAGGTCGGTCTGCACTGCACCTACCGCACCGTGTCGAAGGCCCTCCCGGCCTTCTCGCTGCCCGAGGTCTTCCTCGGCCTGGTGCCCGGCTGGGGCGGCTGCACGATCCTGCCGAACCTGATCGGCGCCGAGAAGGCCGTCCAGGTCATCATCGAGAACTCGCTCAACCAGAACCGCCAGCTCAAGGGCGCGCAGGTCTTCGAGCTCGGCATCGCCGACGCGATCTTCGAGGGCGCCGACTTCCTGGAGCAGTCGCTCATCTGGACCGCCGGTGTCCTGAACGGCTCCGTGACCGTCGAGCGCCCGGAGATCGACCGGGGCGAGGGCTGGGACGCGGCCGTCGCCAAGGGCCGCGCGGTCGCCGACTCCAAGGTGCACGGCGCCGCCCCGGCCGCCTACCGCGCCCTCGACATCATCGAGGCGTCCAAGGACGGCGACCTGCAGAAGGGCTTCGACGCCGAGGACCAGGCCCTGGCGGACCTGATCATGGGCGGCGAGCTCCGCTCCGGCATCTACGCCTTCAACCTGGTGCAGAAGCGCGGCAAGCGCCCCGCCGGCGCCCCGGACAAGTCCCTGGCCCGCCCGGTCACCAAGGTCGGTGTCGTCGGCGCCGGTCTGATGGCCTCCCAGCTGGCCCTGCTCTTCCTGCGCCGCCTGGAGGTGCCGGTCGTCCTGACCGACATCGACCAGGAGCGCGTCGACAAGGGCGTGGGCTACGTCCACGGCGAGATCGACAAGCTGCTCGGCAAGGGCCGGATCAACCAGGACAAGGCCAACCGTCTCAAGGGCCTGGTCTCCGGTGTCCTCGACAAGGCCGAGGGCTTCGCGGACGCGGACTTCATCATCGAGGCCGTGTTCGAGGAGATGTCCGTCAAGCAGAAGGTGTTCGCGGAGGTCGAGGCGGTCGCCCCGGCGCACGCGATCCTCGCCACCAACACCTCCTCCCTCTCGGTCTCCGAGATGGCGTCCAAGCTCCGGCACCCGGAGCGCGTGGTCGGCTTCCACTTCTTCAACCCGGTCGCCGTCCTCCCGCTCCTGGAGATCGTCAAGGGCGAGCAGACGGACGACGCCTCCCTCGCCACCGCCTTCGGCGTGGCGAAGAAGCTGAAGAAGACCGCGGTCCTGACGAAGGACGCCCCGGCGTTCGTCGTGAACCGCATCCTGACCCGCTTCATGGGCGAGATCCAGAACGTCATCGACGAGGGCACCCCGGTGGAGACGGCGGAGAAGGCGGTCGAGCCGCTCGGCCTGCCGATGTCCCCGCTGGTCCTCCTGGAGCTCGTCGGCCCGGCCATCGGCCTGCACGTCTCCGAGACCCTGAACCGCGCCTTCCCGGAGCGCTTCAAGGTCTCCCCCAACCTGAAGGCCGTCGTCGAGGCCGGCAAGCGCGGCTTCTACGTCTACAAGCCGGAGAACGGCTTCAAGCCGGAGCTCGACCCCGAGGTCGCCGCGCTGCTCAAGCAGGGCGATGTCGTCCTCACCGAGCAGCAGGTCCGCGACCGCGTCCTCGACGCGGTGGCGCAGGAGATCGGCCTCATGCTGGAGGAGGGTGTCGTCGCCGAGGCGCAGGACATCGACCTCTGCCTGATCACCGGCGCGGGCTGGCCCTTCCACCTGGGCGGCATCACGCCGTACCTGGACCGCGAGGGCGTCTCCGAGCGCGTCAACGGCAAGCGTTTCCTGGCGCAGGGCGTGGCGAGCGTCCCGGCGTGACGCCCGGGAGAGCGTGAAGATGGGGCCGGTGGCTGATGCCACCGGCCCCTTCCTCATGCCGTCGCGTCCCGCCGCGGGCTACCAGCGCCCGTCGAAGGGGTAGTGGTCGCACTTCTCCCCGCAGCGCTCGCGGGCCGAGGCGGAGGTCCGGAGGAAGCTGTCCTCCGGGACGCCGAGCACCTTGATGTCGACCGGGGTGGCGGTGGAGTGCAAGGCGCTGAAGATCGACACGAACTCGACCCGGTAGGTGCCGGGCCGCCAGCTGTGCGGGTGGCGCATGCTCCAGGTGCCGTCCTCGGCGACGGTGGCCTCGCCGATCAGCCGCTCGCCCTCCAGAGCCATCACCTTGGTGACGCCGGGGGCGGCGGTGCCGCTGAAGCGGGGGCGCGGGTTGACCCAGGAGCCGCTCTTCGGGGCGGTCACCACCGGCGGGGCGACGTGGTCGCGGACCTCGAAGCGGAGCGAGGCGATCGGGGTGACCCCGCCCGTCCGGGCGATGCCGACGGCCTGCACGGTGTGCTCCCCCGCCGGCCAGACCATGGTGCGGCGCCACAGGAAGCGGCCCTGTTCGTTGACGGCCGTGCCGCCGAGGTACTCGCCCTGTTCGAAGAAGAGCAGGTAGCCGGTGTCGGGTCCGGCGGTGCCGGCGAACTTCTGGAGGCCGCTGACCGCGCGGTCGGGGGCCGGGGAGGCGAAGACGGGGGCGGTGCCGACCCGGTCGGTGGCGTAGAGCGCGCCCTCCGGGCTCACCACGGTGAACTCGGGGGCGGGCGGCGGGTATTCGCCGGGGGCCAGGGTCGCCGGGTCGACGGTTCCCGCTGGGATCTCCGGGTGGTTCTCCAGGGCGGAGGCGAGGATCCTGGCCACCTCGCGGGCACCCGCGTGGTTGAAGTGGGTGGAGTCGATCATGCCGTCCGGGTGGAGCGGGTGCTCGCCCGCGTCGATCCAGCGGTAGTACTGCTTGGCGCGAGCGGGGCCGAGCTCCTGGAGCAGCCTGCCGGTGTGGGCGTTCATGTCGACGAAGACGGCGCCGGTCTCGGCGGCGGCCTCTCGGATGACCTCGGGGTAGCCGTCGCGGGTGTCGGAGACCCGGCCCTGCGTGTCGAAGGCGCAGCGCGAGCAGGGGGTGAGCAGGACGGGGAACGCGCCCTGGGCCCGGATGCCCTCCACGTACAGCTTGAGGAACTCCTTGAACTCCCGCTTGCCGTGGTAGCGCAGGGGGACGTTGATGCGCTGCTCGACGCCACCGAAGTCGAGGGCGACGATGTCGCCGGGTTCGAGCAGGTTGAGAAGGGTGGCGAAGCGGTCCGTGTAGTAGGTGCGGGCCGTCATCGCGTCGCGGGCGAAGTTCCGCACCTCCCAGCCGGGGGTGAGGAACTCGGCCATGTACTGGCCCCAGCCGGCGATCGGGCCTTCGGCGGTCTTGCGGGACTTGGCGACGGACGCGCCGAGGATGCAGAACTTGGGCATGGCGGTCCTCCGGTTCACAGGGGCCAGGCGGTGAGCCGCCCGGCGTGGAAGCGTTCGTTGCGCGGCGAACCGGTCTCGAACTGGCTGGCGATGGGGAAGTAGCTGGGCAGGAACGCCGCGAGGGTGGCGTCCTGCTCGTCCTCCGAGACGTCCCCGTCGTGGAAGTCGTTGAGGCAGAAGACGTCGTGGGGGCGCGAGGCGAGCAGGCCGTTGAGCTTCTTGACCTGCTCGCTGAGGCCGACGTTGACGAAGCCTGAGGAGATCCGGCCGGGAACGCTGCGGCCGGTGTGGTAGCCGAAGTAGTGGTGGAGCGAGGAGGCCACGGAGACGTCGGAGGGGTCGCGCAGCTGGTTGTGGGCGGTGCGGCGCAGAGCCTCGGGGAAGTGGGTCTCCAGGTCGGCCATCACGCTGCGGCGCAGCGGGTGCGGGGCGTGGATGAAGGAGTTCACCAGGGTCTGGCCGAACATGCCGCTGATGAGCTCGCGGTTGTTCTTGGCGGCGATCCGGCTGAACTCGTCGCCTTCCAGGGCCGGTCCCATGGGGATGGCGTTGGAGGACATGAAGTGCTTGGCGGCGCCGTTGCCGAGGAAGAAGAGCGAGGGCTGGATCGGGCGGGCGGCGAACACGTCGTCGTTGAAGTAGAGGAAGTGCTCGGCCAGGCCGTCGATGTGGTGCAGCCGGCTCTCGATGGCGTGCGAGTTGTACGTGGGCAGGGCGCCCTCGGCGCCGAAGATCTCGGTGTGGTCGACGACCCGGACCCGGGGGTGGCTGGTGTCCAGCCACGGCGGCACCTGCCGGTCGGTGACCAGGTAGATGTTCCGGATCCAGGGGGCGTACATGTCGAGGGAGCGCAGCGAGTAGCGCAGTTCGTCGCGGTTGCGGAAGCGGGCGGCGCTGGTGGCGGCGTCCTCGGTGACGATGCCGAGGGAGGCGAGGACCGCGTTCTTGCGCTCCAGCCAGCTCACGTCGGAGCCGTCGACCCAGGTGTAGACGGCGTCGACGGGGAAGGGCACGTCGTGGTGGAGGGTGTGGGTGTACGGCTCCACCGTCGGGTACGTGCGTCCGCCGAGGACGGTCGGCATCCGGCGCATCGAGGAACGGGGCACCCGCTGGCCGATGAGGGTGCGGCGCGGGGAGAGGAAGAAGTGGGGTTCCTCCTCGTCGTGGTACCAGAAGGAGATCAGGCAGCCGTAGGTGGCGCCGAGGCGGAGGGTGCGCGTGGCGGAGACGGCGGGGGTGTAGACGCGAACGCCGGAGCACTCGGTGCCCACGTGGTCGGCGGCCAGCTGGGCCAGGGTGGTGACCATGGTGGTGTCGGCGTCGTTGAGGAGTCCCACGTAGACCGGGCCGTCGGGGAAGCGGTCGGCGAGGGCCTTGAGGACGGCGCCCCGGTAGTCGGCGTGGACGGCCACGCTGTGCCGGATCTTGGTGTCGCGGACGAGGAAGTAGGGGATGCCGGCGGCCTCCAGTGCGTCGGCGGTCAGCGCCAGGTTGGCCTGGGTGATGTCGAAGGGGGATTCGGCGTCGATGACCCGGCAGACCTGGCCGCCGTCGCGGACTAGGGTGCGGTCGCGCTTGAGCAGCCGTTCCTCGGCCTCCTTGAAGGCGCGGTTGCGGGCGGTGCCCTGGGGGGCCGCCGCGGCGGCGAGGGTCACGCCGTCGTTGCCGCCGAGGAGGGCCCGGGCCGCGGTGCGGGCGGCCCGGGCCTGGGCGCGGTGGCCGCCGGCCCGTTCGGCGGCGAGGGCGGTGAGCAGCTCCTCCCAACGGGCGGTGGCGTCGGCGGGGCCGAAGTGGACGGCGCGTTCGGCGGCCGCGGCACCCAGGCCGATGCGGAGCGGTTCGTCCTCGACGAGCCGGACGAGCCGGTCGGCGAGGAGTTCGGCGTCGTCGGTGGGGACGAGCAGGCCGGTGCGGCCGTCGGCGACCACGTCGCGGGGGACTCCGGGACTGTCGAAGCCGACGACGGGCACGCCGGCGGCCTGGGCCTCCATGAGGGAGAAGCCGACCGCGTCGGTGCGGGTGGTGCTGAGGGCGACGGATGCCTTGGCCCACTCCTCCGCGGGGTGGGTGGCCTCGCCGACGAGCTGGACGGTGCCGTGCAGCCCGAGCTGGTCGCGGCGGCGGCGCAGAGCGCCGCCCAGCGGTCCGTCGCCGAGGATCCGCAGGGTCCAGGTGGGGTGGAGCGGGGAGACCCGGGCCCAGGCGGTGAGGGCCGCGTCGACGCCGGAGTTCTCCTCCAGGCGGGCGGCGAGGGTGACGATCCGGGTCCGGAGGGTGGAGCGGGGGCGGAAGCCCTCCGGCAGGGAGGGCCGGACGACGTGGAGGCGCGGGGCGGCGGTGCCGAAGGTCTCGGTGTACCACTCGTGGGAGCGGGTGCCGGGCAGGACGACGGCGTCGAAGCCGGCGGTGTGGCGCAGCAGCGGCTCGTTGGCGGCGGGGTCGGCGACCTCGGAGGCGTACTGCTCCAGGTGGACGAGGAGGGTGTCGGCGGGGGCGAAGCGGGCGGCGAGCGCCATCAGTCCGGGGGTGGTGGTGACCAGGACGTCGGTGGCGAGGGTGGTGAGGGCGTACTCGGCCTCGATGTCGGAGAGCCGGTGGTGGGAATCGTCCCAGCGGCGTTCGACGAGCTCGCTGGGGCGGGCGGCGAGCGCGGCGGCCAGTGCCTCGTCGGGGCCGTTCTCGCGGACCGCGCGCGGCCGGGGGCCGGCGGTCTCGACCAGGAAGGTGACGGGCACCCTCCCGTCGTACGGGGTGAACTTGCGGCGGCGCGCCTTGAAGAGGCTGAGGACGGAGACCTCGTGCCGGGCAGCGAGTTCGGACGCCAGGTGGAGCACCGCGCGTTCGGAGTCCCCGAGAACGTCGACGGCATGGAGCAGGAACGTTACTTTCACGGTGTGCGCTTCCTCAGGCCGTCTCTTCGACACGACGGCAGGTGAACCGGAGGTTCCCGGCGGGGGTGTATCGGGGCTCCACCGACATCAGGGCGTCCTTGCGCGGGGCCACCAGGACCGTGCGCATCGCCAGGACCCGCTGGGGGTCGCTGAGGTCGTGCAGCAGGCGCGCCACCCGGTACGGGCGCCGCTCCCCCGAGCGCAGCAGGACGTCCCAGTGCTCGCGGCGGCCGGAGAGCGGGTACATCTCGGCCAGCGGCACCTCGGTCTGCCAGACGCCCGGCTCCGTCTCGGTGAGCGGGCGGGGGACGCGCCGCCCGGAGGCGACGAACTCGCACCAGGGGTCCTCGGCCGGCAGCCCGACCAGGCGCAGCCGCACGTCGATCCGGGCGTGCTCGATGTGGACGTCCACCACCTCGGCGCCGGGGCGGGGCGGGGCGTGCCGCAGCCGGGCGCTGCCGGTGAGCGAGCGCCCGACGCGGTAGCGATCGCCGCTGATCGGGGAGGCCTTCATGGGGCGGGTGGTGCCCCGGTACGTGTGCGGGGCGTCGACCAGCAGCAGCGGGTAGTTACGGGTGCGCCGGCCGGTACGGACGCGGAGCCGCAGGCGGGTGACGCCGGTCCGCACCGGGACGCCGCCGGTCTCGGCGCCCAGCAGCACGGCGGCGTCGACGAGGACGCGGCCCGAGCGGTCGGTGTGCACCCGGGCGGGGCTGCGGTGCGGCGAGCGACCGCGGCCGAGCAGCAGTTCGGCGTCGTCCGCCGCGCCGACCGGGGCGGGCAGTTCGGCGTGCAGGTTCATGGTCTGGCCGTCGAGCACAGCCGCGTACAACACGGTGGCGGAGCGGCGGCCGCGCAGCGGCAGGAAGACGCCACGCATCAACCGGGCGCGCAGCGGCGCGGCGATCCGGCGCACGGCGGCGCGGCGCACCCGGCCCAGGCGCCCTCGTACGGAACCCATCAGTAGGCACATCCCAGGTCGGTCAGTCGGCGGGTGGGGAGCCCCACGGCGTCCGTGCGCTCGTACGGGCTCGGCACCGGGAAGTAGTCGTCGAGGAAGCGCCGCACCATCCGCTCCTGCGCGTCGCGGTCCTCGGGCACGACGGTGTCGTTGATGCAGAAGGTGTCGAAGTCGCGGCGGGCGGAGAGCCGGTCGAGGCGCTGCTGGGCCGCCCGGTCGCCGATGTCGATGTAGACGTATCGCAGGTCGCCGACGGTGGCGCGGGCCGAATGGTAGGCGAAGTAGTGGTGCAGCGAGGAGGCGATGGGCACGTCCTGCGGTGAGCGGAAGCGGGCGTGCTGGGTGATGTGGTGGGCACGCGCGTAGGTGTGCTCGATCTCGGCGAGGACGCTGCGGCGCAGGGCGTGCGGGGTGTGCTTCATCTTCTGCGAGACGAAGGTGCCGAACTGCTGGGCGATCAGGCCGCGGCTGTTCTTGCCGGCGGCGTTGACCGGGAGGTCCTCGGGGAGGGCGCGGCCTGTCGGGATGAGCGCCTTGGACATGAAGAACTTGCTGAGTCCGTTGGCGTGGAAGAAGTGCCCGACGGAGGTCGGTCGGCCGAAGAACACGTCGTCGTTGAGGTAGAGGAAGTGCTCCGACAGGTCGCGGATGTGGTGGAGCTGGCTCTCGATGGCGTGCGAATTGAAGGTGGGCAGCGCGGTCGGGTCGGAGAAGATCTCCCGGTGGTCGACGACCCTGAGGCCGGGGTGGTCGCGGTCGAGCCAGCCGGGCACCTGTCCGGCCGTCACCAGGAAGACGTTGCGCACCCAGGGCGCGTACTGGTGGATCGAGCGCAGCGAGTAGCGCAGTTCGTCGCGGCTGGTGAAGCGGGCGTCGTTGGCGGCCTGCTCGTGCAGGGCGGGGCCGCCCGGGTCCTCGTGGCCGAGCAGCCGGCGGGTGCGTTCCTTGCTCTCCCGCCACACCGGGTCGTCGGCGTCGACCCAGGTGTAGACGACGTCCACGGGGAAGGTGTGGTCCTCGGGGAGGTGGGCGGTGAACTCGGGCAGGGTGCGGGCCTGCCCGGTGGTGTACAGGACGGGCACCCGGCTGAAGAGGGCCTGCGGGGCCTGCACGGTGGGGCTCCCGGCGGGGACCTGGGTGACTACCCGGTTGGGCCGGGGGGCGACCAGTTCGCCGTCCTCCTCGCCCCAGAACTCCAGGTCGCAGCCGGAACCGGCGCCGAAGACCAGCCGGCCAGTGGGGTCGCAGACGACCCAGGCGACCCGCACGACCCGCGCGGAACGCAGCCGGCGCCAGGTCGCGGGCTGGGCACCGGGGCGCAGTCCGCCGTTGCCGGTGCCGACGTAGCAGGGCTCCTGCTCGCAGGCGTACGCGAGGAGGTCCTCGACCTCCTCGCGGAGGCGGGCGGGGACGGCGACGGCGGGGAGGCCCTTGGCGGTGCCGCGGACGCAGAAGTAGTCGACGCCGGCGTCCTCCAGGAGGCCGACGAGGAAGTGCAGGTTGCGGGCGCGGGCGGCCCACTCGGTGATGCCGGGGATCTCCAGGGCGCGCAGGTGGCGGCCGGCCTCCTGGACGACACGGACCGTGCCGCGCTCGTCCTCGCCTCCCCGGCGGCCGGCGATGGCGCGGGCGACGACGGCGGAGCGGGCGGAGTCGACGCCGGCCAGGGTCCGGGCGACCGACTGACGGACCGGCTGCGGGATGCCGGCCACGATGCGCCGACGGGCCCGGACGGGCACGAGGTTCCGGTAGGCGGAGACGAGTGCACTGGACTCGGGGTTGCGAGAGGTCGCCACCGTACTCAGCCCACCATTTCCACACCACACGCGTGCGAGGCACACGCCCGGAACCACACCTGTGCCCGGATCTGATCAGTTCCGGACTCAACGCTGAACTCCGGCCCCCCGAAGTCTCCGGACCGCGAGGCCCGGAAAGAACGGCCCCGACGAAAACCCGAGCGAAGGCCGTTCGCACCGGATCTTCACATCCGAGTCATGCCGGAGACAACTTATCGACGACTTATCCGACCTGCTGTTATGCAGCTGAGATGTGAACGGGCCTCTTGTGCCCGGTTGGTCACCGAAAGGTCCTCGGGGGTCCCGCACCGTCACCCCGTGTCGTACATCCGTCCGATCGTCTGCCTATACTCCACGCTCTACCCGCGGGTCACCGTATCCGCGCACCGCAGGTGCGGGCGCCACCGAGCGCCCCGAACGGGTCACGAGAAGCCGAGGAACCGCACACGATGAGCCAGGACACCCGTACGCCCGAGGCCGTCGGCGGTCGCCGTGGCACCGACGCCCGCCCGCGCAAGCGGCGCAAGACCGGGCGGATCGTCCTGCTGACGCTCCTGGTCCTGGTCCTGGCCGGAGGCGGCGCGCTGTACTGGGCGTACAGCAGCCTCGACGGCAACATCAAGGGCGTCGACATCGACAAGGCGCTCGGCGACGACCGGCCGGAGAGGCTGCCCACCAGCGGCCAGAACCTGCTGGTCCTCGGCTCCGACTCGCGGGCCGGCGACAACGGCGACCTGGTCGGCGGGGCGGTCGGCGGGGGCCGTGCCGACACCACTCTCGTGGTGCACGTGCCCGAGGGGCGCACCGAGGCCGTCGCCGTCAGCATCCCCCGCGACACCCTGGTCACCCGCCCCGAGTGCGCCCGCGCCGACGGCACCACCACCCCGTCCGCCCAGCGTGTCATGTTCAACTCGATCTACGCCCAGTACGGCCCCACCTGCGTGGTCAAGACCGTGGAGGCGATGTCCGGCGTCCGTCTCGACCACTTCCTGGAGATCGACTTCGCCGGCTTCAAGGACCTCGTCGACACCATCGGCGGCGTCACCGTCGACGTGAAGCAGCCCATCGACGACAAGCACAGCGGCCTCCACCTGGAGGCCGGCCCGCAGAAGCTCGACGGCACCCAGTCGCTCGCCTTCGTCCGTACCCGCCACGGCGTCGGCGACGGCTCCGACCTGGGCCGCATCACCCTCCAGCAGCAGTTCCTCACCTCGCTGCTCACCGAGGTCAAGAAGCAGGACCTGCTGGGCAGCCCCGCCAAGAGCTACAAGATCGCCGACTCGGCGACCAAGGCGCTCACCACCGACTCCGAGCTCGCCTCGCTCAGCGCGCTCAGCGAGTTCGGCCGCAGCCTCAACGGCGTCGACCCGCAGAACATGGAGACGATCATGCTGCCGGTGGCGTACGACAAGAAGGACCCGAACCGCGTGGTCCCCGCCGAGCCGAACGCCTCCCAGCTGTGGAAGGCGATCCGGGAGGACGCCGAGATCCCGGAGTCCGCGAAGAAGTCCCCGGCCACGGGCGGCTGACCGGCCGCCGCGCCCGACGCACCGGTGCCCCGGTCCCTCCTGGTGAGGGGCCGGGGCACCGGTCGTTCCCGGGCTCGGCCTACAGTCGCGTCCACGGCTCCAGGGCGAGGCCCGGCTCCGGCTTCTGCCGGGTGACGATCACCCCGCCGTCGGCCGCCAGCGCCGCCACGGCCGCCGCGCCGTCGGCGTCGGCCGTCAGCGTCGGCGGGCCGAGGACCGGCGGGCCGGACGGGGTCCAGTACAGACCGGTGTCCTCACGCTCCGTCAGGTACGCGGCGAGGGCGGCGCCGCCCGCCTCGTCGCACTGGGCGAGCAGGGTGCAGTCGTAGCCGTCGATCAGGCAGCGCCCGGCGGTCAGCGGGCCGCCGCCGACCGCGGTGGCGAACGGCGTGGGCGCCAGACCGCGGCCCGGGGACCAGGCGCAGATCCGGCCGGAGCCGTCCGCGTAGTACGCCGTGACGTGCCCGGAGGCGCCGGTCACCGCGGTGAGCGTGCCCGGCGCGACCGGCGCCGGCACCACCGGTTCGACGACCGGACGGGCACCCGGCTCCTTCTGGACATACCGCAGCAGTCCGCGGTCGTTGGCCGTGTACAGCTCGACGAGCCCCTCGCCGTTCACCGCGGCCACCGGATTGTGGTCGGTGCGCCCGCCCTTCAGGTCCCACCAGGGGTGCCAGCCACCGGCGTCCTTCTGGACCCGGGCGCTGACGCCGCCGCCGCGGTTGCGGACGAAGACGTGGGCGCGGCCCTGGGCGTCCACCGCGAGGGCCGGGTTGCCGAACCACTCGGCCCTGCCGTTGGCGTGGCCGATGGACTTCCACTCCACGTTGGGCCGGCCGGTCTGGAACTGGACGGTGTGCACCAGCTCCACGTGGTTCTCCCCCGCCTCCGCTCCGGTGTCGGTGGGCCGGATGCCGACCAGGTGCACATAGCGGTCGGGGCCCTGCGCGACCGCCAGGAACGGCAGCAGACCGCCGCCGCCGAGCGGGACCGGGCCGGTGAACCGGCGGCCGGGGCCCTCGGTCCAGCGGACCACCTCGCCGTCCCGGGGGACGTACACGCTGAAACGTCCCTCGGCTCCCCGGGTCAGCCAGCCGCCGTGCGTTCGCGGGGCGCGCGGGGAGCCGTGGGAGGGGTCGGCGGGGGCCTGGGGTCGGTTCACCATGGGGGGATCCAGCACTCCGGGTCGAGGGGGAACGGTTCGCACCGACTGTATCCGCCCGGTCCCGCCGTCCTCCGCCCGCCCGCTGATTCCGGAACCGGGACTCAGGAGTGGACGGTGCCGCTTCTCTGCCCCTGTCCGAGCCTGCTGTGGCCGCGCCCGTACAGGAAGTACACGGCGACGCCGATCACCATCCAGACCGCGAAGCGGAACCAGGTCTCGCCCGGCAGGTTGAGCATCAGCCACAGCGAGGCGGCGATGGAGAGGAGCGGCAGCACCGGCACCCACGGGGTCCGGAAGGCGCGGTGCAGGTCGGGGCGGGTGCGGCGGAGCACCATGACGCCGGCGGCGACCATCACGAAGGCGAAGAGGGTGCCGATGTTCACCAGGGTCGCCAGCTCGTTGATGCTGGTGAAGCCGGCGACGACGGCGATGACCGAGCCGAGCAGGATCGTGGGGCGGTACGGCGTCCTGAACCGCGGGTGCGTCCGGGAGAAGAAGCGGGGCAGCAGTCCGTCCCGGCTCATCGCGAAGAAGACGCGGGTCTGGCCGAGCAGCAGGATGAGGCAGACCGTGGTGAGGCCGACGGCCGCGCCGAAGCTGATCACGCCCGCGTAGAAGGGGTGGCCCGCGGCCTTGAAGGCGTCGGCGAGCGGGGCGCTGACGGACAGCTCGGTGTAGTGCTGCATGCCGGTGACGACCAGGGCGACCGCCACGTACAGCACGGTGCAGATGAGCAGCGAGCCGAGGATGCCCCGGGGCATGTCCCGCTGGGGGACCTTGGTCTCCTCGGCGGCGGTGGCGACCACGTCGAAGCCGATGAAGGCGAAGAAGACGATGGAGGCGGCGGTGAAGATGCCCATGACGCCGAAGTTGGTGGGCTCGTAGCCGAAGAGGAGCTGGACGAGGGGGGCGGTCCAGTTGTCGCCGCCGCCCTCGGGGGTGGTGGCCGGCGGGAGGAACGGCTCGTAGTTGTCGCCGACGACGAAGAACAGGCCCGCGATGATCACGATCATGACGACGGTGACCTTGATCGCCACCACCAGGGCGGTGATCCGGGCGGACAGCTTCATGCCCAGGACGAGGATCGCGGTGAGCACCAGGACCAGCAGGAAGGCGAGGAGGTCGAAGGTGCCGCCGGGCGCGTCCGGACCTTCCAGGAAGCTCGGCAGGTGCCATCCCGCGTTGTCCATCAGCGAGCGGACGTACCCGGACCAGCCGACCGCCACCACCGCCGTGCCCAGCGCGAACTCCAGGACGAGGTCCCAGCCGATGATCCAGGCCGGCAGCTCGCCGATGGAGGCGTACGCGAAGGTGTACGCCGATCCGGCCACCGGCACCGTCGAGGCGAACTCCGCGTAGCAGAGGGCGGCCAGGGCGCAGACGATGCCGGCCGCGACGAAGGCGAGGGCCGTGGCGGGGCCCGCGTTCTCCTTGGCGACCTTGCCGGTCAGGACGAAGATGCCGGTGCCGATGATGACGCCGACGCCGAAGACCGTGAGGTCCCAGGCGGAGAGGGACTTCCGGAGCGCGTGCTCCGGTTCCTCGGTGTCCCGGATGGACTGCTCGACCGACTTGGTCCGGAACACTCCTCCGGAGTCGGCCCGTGGGGGGCGCTGGTCCGTGCTCACCGTCGTACCTCCGCGTCGTCCGGGACCGGCCGGGCCCCGGGCCCCCGCGGACGGGGGGTCGAGGGGACGCTGCCCGCGCCGGGGCCGGAATGCACGCGAAAGGGCCGGTCGGCACCCGGGAGGGTGAACCGACCGGCCCGGTGGTGACGCGGAGTGATGCTCTCCGGGAGGAGAGACCAAAGGGGGCTCAGTCGCGGGCGGGCTCCACGGCCTCCTGAGCCGTCTCCTCGGCGGCCTCGAACCTGCCGTCCAGGCGCGAGACCAGGCCGGTGACCTGGCGGGCGATGTCCGGGGCGGTCAGGCCGATCTCGGCCAGGACCTCGCCGCGGGAGGCGTGGTCGAGGAAGACCGGCGGGATGCCGAAGTCACGCAGCGGCACGTCGACGCCGGCGTCGCGCAGCGCCTGGGAGACGGCCGCGCCGACGCCGCCGACCCGGCTGTTGTCCTCGACGGTGACGACGACCCGGTGGCGGGCGGCGAGCGGGGCGAGGGCCTCGTCGACCGGCTTCACCCAGCGGGGGTCGACGACGGTGGTGGAGATGCCCTGCTTGTCGAGGAGACCGGCGATCTCCAGGCACATCGGGGCGAGCGCGCCGACCGAGACCAGGAGGACGTCCGGCCGGTCGCTGCCGGCCTCGCGGAGCACGTCCATGGAGCCGACCCGGCCCACGGCGGGGACGGCGGGGCCGACCGCGCCCTTGGAGAAGCGGACCACCGTGGGGGCGTCGGTGACCTCGACGGCCTCACGGAGCTGGGCGCGGACCTGGTCGGCGTCGCGCGGGGCGGCGAGCCTGAGGCCGGGCACGACCTGGAGGATCGACATGTCCCACATGCCGTTGTGGGAGGCGCCGTCGGTGCCGGTGACACCGGCCCGGTCCAGGACGAAGGTGACGCCGCACCTGTGCAGGGCCACGTCCATGAGGACCTGGTCGAAGGCGCGGTTGAGGAAGGTCGCGTAGACCGCGAAGACCGGATGGAGGCCACCGGTGGCGAGGCCGGCCGCGGAGACCGCGCCGTGCTGCTCGGCGATGCCGACGTCGAAGACCCGCTCGGGGAACTCCTTGGCGAACTTGTCCAGGCCGACCGGCTGGAGCATGGCGGCGGTGATCGCCACGATGTCCTCGCGCTCCTTGCCGAGCGCGACCATCTCCTCGCCGAAGACGCTGGTCCAGTCGGCGCCGGAGGTGGCGATCGGGAGGCCGGTGTCGGGGTGGATCTTGCCGACGGCGTGGAAGCGGTCGGCCTCGTCCTGGAGGGCGGGCTGGTAGCCGCGGCCCTTCTCGGTGAGGCAGTGGACGATGACCGGGCCGCCGAAGCGCTTGGCGCGGGTGAGGGCGGACTCCAGGGCCTCGATGTCGTGGCCGTCGATGGGGCCGACGTACTTCAGGCCCAGGTCCTCGAACATGCCCTGGGGGGCGATGAAGTCCTTGAGGCCCTTCTTGGCGCCGTGCAGGGTCTCGTACAGCGGCTTCCCGACGACCGGGGTGCGCTCCAGGATGTCCTTGCCGCGGGCGAGGAAGCGCTCGTAGCCGTCGGTGGTGCGCAGGGTGGCCAGGTGGTTGGCGAGGCCGCCGATGGTGGGGGCGTAGGAGCGCTCGTTGTCGTTGACGACGATGACGAGCGGGCGGTCCTTGGCGGCGGCGATGTTGTTGAGCGCCTCCCAGGCCATGCCGCCGGTGAGGGCCCCGTCGCCGATGACGGCGACGACGTGGTCGTCCTTCTTGAGGATCTGGTTCGCCTTGGCGAGGCCGTCGGCCCAGCCGAGGACGGTCGAGGCGTGCGAGTTCTCGATCACGTCGTGCTCGGACTCGGCCTGCGAGGGGTAGCCGGAGAGGCCGCCCTTCATCTTGAGCCGGGAGAAGTCCTGGCGGCCGGTGAGGAGCTTGTGCACGTAGCTCTGGTGGCCGGTGTCCCAGAGGACCTTGTCCTTCGGGGAGTCGAAGACCCGGTGCAGGGCGATGGTCAGTTCGACCACGCCGAGGTTGGGACCGAGGTGTCCACCGGTCTTGGAGACGGCGTCGACGAGGAAGGTCCGGACCTCCGCGGCCAGCTGGTCCAGCTGTTCCGGGGAGAGCCGGTCCAGGTCGCGCGGTCCCGTGATACGGGTCAGCAGGGCCACCCGTTCCTCCTTGCGTTCTGAGCTGGTCGAGCTTGCCGATTTTGCCGAGTCTAATGTTCCGTCTTGGATCGTGGTCATCCGGCCGCCCGGAGCGGCATCACCCGCACGGGGGATGTACTGCTCCGGACGCGACGGTGCCCGGCACCGGTTTCCCGGTGCCGGGCGGATGGGGAGCGCCTTACCCGCGGGGCCTGCCCGCGGGGGCCTCCTCGCAGGTCACGCGCGTCCCGCGGACTTCTGGGTCCTGCGGGAGACGGAGTCGATGATCACGGCGATGAGGAGCACCGCGCCGGTGATCATGTACTGGATGGCGTTGGACTCCAGGTTGAGCTGGTTGAGGCCCTGGACGATCGACTGGAGCACCAGGATGCCCAGGAGCGCCGACCAGACCTTGCCGCGGCCGCCGAAGAGGGAGGTGCCGCCGATGACCGCGGCGGCGATGCACATCATCAGCTGGTTGCCGCCGCCGAGCGAGCGGTCGGCGCCGCCGGTGGCGGAGGCGAGGAAGAGGCCGCCGACGGCGCCCAGGGTGCCGGAGATCATGAAGACCGAGGTCCGGATCCAGGCGACGTTGATGCCGGCCCTGCGGGCCGCCTCGATGCCGCCGCCGACCGCGAAGACCTGGCGGCCGTAGGTGGTGCGGCGCAGCACGAAGTCGGTGACCAGGAGGATCGCCAGGAAGATCACCAGGGAGAGGGGCAGGCCCTTCTCCTGGTTGAAGCCGTACGCGGCGACGAGGACGAGGACCGCGAGGACGCCGGTGCGCAGCAGGATCTCGCTGTGCGGGCGGTGCGGCAGCTCGGCGGCCCTGCGGCGGCGGGAGTCGCTCAGCTGGGCGAGGTAGAAGGCGGCGATCACCACGGCGGCGAGGCCGTAGGCGGCGGCGACGTCGGAGAAGTAGAACTTCGTGAGGTCGCCGACGAAGCTGCCGATGGGGGTCGGGATGGTCGACTTCTCGCCCATCACCCAGGTCTGGAGGCCGGCCCAGCCGAGGAAGCCGGCGAGGGTGACGACGAAGGCGGGGACGCCGATCTTGGAGAAGACCAGGCCGTGGAAGGCGCCGAGCAGGGTGCCGGACAGGATGCCGAGGAGGATCGCGAGGGAGTCCGGCATGTCGGTGGCGAGGACGCCCCAGACGGAGCCCGCGAGGCCGGCGACCGAGCCGACGGCGAGGTCGATCTCGCCGAGCAGCAGCACGAAGACGATGCCGACGGCCATGATGCCGGGGCCGGCCGCGTACAGCATGATCTGGTCGAGGTTGTACGAGGTGATGAAGTTGCCGGTCAGCGCCTGGAAGACGATGCCGATGACGAGGAGGCCGACGACGACCGGCAGGGAGCCGATCTCGCCGGAGCGGATCTTGCGCTTGAACTCGTCGACGTAGCCCTTGAGGCCCTGCTCGCGGACGAGGAGACGGGGGTCGACGGCGGGGACCGCGGCGGCCTCGGCGGTGCGGGGCTCGGGGACCTGGGCCTTCTCGGTGGCCTTCGGGGTCGTGCTCACTGGGCTGCCTCCGCGGTGCGGGCCTGCCGGCGGGTCACGGCGTTGTCCGTGGCGCCGGTGATCGCCGCGATGATCTCTTCGTGCGTGGTGGTGGCGACCGGGAAGGTGCCGTTGTTGCGGCCGAGGCGCAGGACGGCGACGGTGTCGGCGACGGCCTTCACGTCGGCCATGTTGTGGCTGATGAGGATGACCCCGAGGCCCTGCTCGCGGAGTCGCTCGACGAGGTCGAGGACCTGGGCGGTCTGCTCGACGCCGAGGGCGGCGGTCGGCTCGTCCAGGATCACGATCTTCGGGTCGCCGACCAGGGCGCGGGCGATGGCCACGACCTGCCGCTGGCCGCCGGAGAGGGCGGCGACGGGGATGCGGACGCTGGGGATGCGGATGGAGAGGGTGGAGAGGAGGTCCTTGGCCCGCTTCTCCATGGCGACCTCGTCGAGGACGCCGCCCTTCTTGAGCTCGCGCCCGAGGAAGAGGTTGGCGACGACGTCGAGGTTGTCGCAGAGGGCGAGGTCCTGGTAGACGGTGGCCACGCCGAGGTGCTGGGAGTCCTGCGGGCGGGAGATCTCGACCGGGCGGCCCTCCCACTCGATGACGCCCTCGTCGATGGGGTGGACGCCGGCGATCGTCTTGACCAGCGTGGACTTTCCGGCGCCGTTGTCGCCGACCAGGGCGACCACTTCGCCCGCGTGGACTTCGAGGTCGACGCCGGAGAGGACCTGAACCGCTCCGAATCGCTTGAAGATCCCGCGCAACGCCAGGACAGGCGTCTGGGACACGTGAACCAACTCCTTCGCCGCCCGTGACGGGGGCGGCGGCATGTCGCGCCGTACGGCGCCGAGTTCGAGGGGGGCTGTGCTCGTCCGGCCCCGGGGCGACAGCGGGGTCTGGGTCGGCCGGGGCCGGACGGGTCAGGGGCGGAGCCGCGCCGCGGGAGCGGGCGCGTTCCGCGTCCTGTCGGGTCTGACGCACCGACAGGAGGGGAGGGGGCCCGGGGGTCCGGGCCCGGCGGGCCTACTTGATGCCCAGCTCGGCGCACTTGGCGGCGAGGTCCGCGGAGCAGATGTCGGCGGCCTTGTAGATGCCGTCCTGGATCACCGTGGACTGGATGTTGGTCTTGTCGACGACCACCGGGGCGAAGAGGGTGGACTTCACGCCGTCGGTCTCGCCCTGGGCGCCGAGCTCCTTGCCCTGGAGCAGGTTGACCGCGAACTTGGCGGCCTCGGGGGCCAGCTGGAGCGGCGACTTGTAGATGGTGAAGGTCTGGGTGCCGGCGACGATCCGCTGGATGCCCGCGATCTCGGCGTCCTGGCCGCCGACCGGGATTCCCTTGATGCCGGCGTTCTCCAGGGAGGTGATGATGCCGCCCGCCATGCCGTCGTTGGCGGAGTAGACGGCGCCGATCTTGTCCTTGCCGACGGAGGAGATGGCGGCGGCCATCTTCTCGCCCGCGATCTTCGGGTCCCACTCGCCGGAGGCCTCGTAGGCGACCTTGCCGACCTTGCCGTCGAGGGCGGCGTGGGCGCCCTTCTTGAAGAGACCGGCGTTCGGGTCCTTCTCGTCGCCGTTGATCATGACGATCTGGGCGGTGGCGGCCTTGGCGCCGAGAGCGGAGAGCAGGGCCTGGCCCTGGAGCTCGCCGACCTTGTTGTTGTCGTGGCTGACGTAGGCGTCCGCGCCCTCGATCGCGCGGTCGTACGCGACGACCTTGACGCCCTTGCCCTGCGCCTCCTTGACCCAGCCGGCGGACTTGGCGGCGTCGACCGAGCCGAGCGCGATGACCTTCACACCGTCGGCGACGAGCTGGTCGAACTGCTGCTTCTGCTTCACGACGTCGGAGACGGCGTTGTTGTAGACGACCTCGCAGTCGCCGCAGGCGGCCTTGACGGCCTTCTCGAACTGCGGCTTGTCCAGGGCCTCGTACCGCGCCGTCTTGTTCTCCGGCAGGAGCAGGCCGATCTTGGTCGTGCTGCCCTTGTCCTCGCCGTCGCCGCCGCCGGCCTTGCCACAGGCGGAGAGCGCGAGGGCCATGGAGACCGCGGCCGTGCCTATGACGACGCGACGGGTCATTGCGTTCATGTGGGGTTGCCTCCCTGACGAGGCCGCGACATTGCGGCCGAGGTGTCACGAAGTCAACTCGGCCACAACACCAGTCGTCAAGAAGTGAAAGATTAACGAGATGGCAACGGTGCTTATCGTTTTCTAAGTGAAGGCGGGGAGGGAGGCGGGGGCGGCGGTCGGCAACGCGCTCCCCAACAGGGTCGAATCGCCCATTTCGCTCAGTACGAGGGCGAGCGCGCCCAGCACCTCGGCCCGTCCGCCCAGCGCCCCCTGCGCCAGGGAGAGCTGACGGGCGGCGCTCGGGATCGCGTACCGGCCGACCGAGTCCCGGATGGGGGCGAGCACCAGCTCACCGGCCTCGGCGAGGTCGCCGCCGAGCACGACCCGGCTGGGGTTCAGGAGGTTGCAGAGGTTGGCGATGCCGCTGCCGATGTGGCGGCCCACGTCGGCGACGACCCTGCGGCAGCCCGGGTCGCCCTCGCGGGCCAGCTGCACCACCCGTTCCATGGTGAGGTCGGGGCCGTGGCTCGGCTGGAGCAGCGGCAGCACGTACCGGGCGGCGGTGAAGGTCTCCAGGCAGCCGCGGTTGCCGCAGCGGCAGACCGGGCCCGACTCGTCGAGGGTGATGTGGCCGATCTCGCCGGCCGTGCCGCCCGGGCCGCGGTAGACCCGCCCGTCGATCACCAGACCGGCGCCCACACCGCTCGCCACCTTGATGTACGCCAGGTCCTTGACGCCCCGGCCGCTCCCCCACACCAGCTCGCCGAGGGCGCCCAGGTTGGCGTCGTTGTCGACATGGACGGGGACCCCGAGCCGGGCCGACAGCTCCTCGGCCGGGTTGATGCCGCCCCAGCCCGGCAGGATCGAGGTCGAGCCGAGCGTCCCGGAGGAGACGTCGATGGGGCCGGGGACGCCGAGGCCGACGCCGATCACCTTGGCCCGGCTGATGCCGGTGGCCTCGATCAGCCGGTTGACCAGCCGTTCCGCCCGGTCGAAGCCCTCCGCGGCGGAGGCGTCCACGTCCAGCGGCTCGGCCTCCTCGGCGAGCACCTGGTGGGCGAGGTTGCCGACCGCGACCCGCAGGTGGGTGTGGCCGAAGTCGACGCCGATCACGACGCCGGCGTCGCCGGAGAGCGAGACGCTGCGGGCCCGCCGGCCGCCCGCCGAGGTGGGGGTGACCTCGACCGTGCCGCCGTCCTTCAGCTCGCGGACGATGTTGGAGACCGTCGCTGCGGACAGCCCCGTCGACCGGGCGATCTCCGCCTGGGTCAGCGATCCGGCCATCCGGACCGCCCGGACGACCCGCTCGAGATTGGCCCTGTGCAGAGACGTCTGCGACCCCGGAGTCTCCATCGACTCTCTCACTCCCACCGTTTTCTCCAACATGTGAACTCTAAGGGGACGCTTTCGGCTTCGCTTCCGTCAAGAGCCGGATCGGGACAGGGGGTGCGCGGGAGACGACGGAAGCCCCCGCACGCGGGCGCGTGCAGGGGCTTCGGGAGGGAGGACGGGGCTACTTCACGGCATTACGTCGCCGCATCACGTCACGGCATCACTTCACGGCATCACTTCACGGCTCCGGCGGTGAGACCGGCCACCACCTGCCGCTGGAAGACGATGTACGCGGCGAGCACCGGCAGCATCGCCATCACCAGGCCCGCGAAGAGCCCGGACCAGTCGCCCTTGTACCCCTGGCTGACCGCGAGCTGCACCAGGCCCTGCGAGAGCACCTTCTTCTCGGGGTCGGTGTTGAGCACGGTCGGCAGCAGGTACTGGTTCCACTGGCCGAGGAAGTTGAAGATGCCGACGCTGATCAGGCCCGGCCGGGCCATCGGCAGCATCACCTGGAAGAACGTACGGGTGTGCGAGGCGCCGTCGATGAAGGCCGCCTCCGCCACCGAGGTCGGCAGCGTCCGGAAGAAGGCCGTCAGGAAGAAGACGGTGAAGGGCAGCGAGTACGCGATGTAGACCAGGATCAGCCCGTGCAGCGTGTTCAGCAGGGCCATGTTCTGCATCACGTAGAAGAGCGGCACCAGGGCCAGGATGATCGGGAAGCTCATCCCTCCGATGAAGAGGAAGTAGAGGAAGCGGTTCCCCGGGAACTCGAAGCGGGCCAGGACGTACGCCGCCATCGAGCCGAACAGCAGGGTACCGAGGAGCGAGCCGCCGACCACCAGGATCGTGTTCAGGAAGTACTCGCTCATGTGCGCCTCGGTCCAGGCGCGCGCCCAGTTCTCGAAGTGCAGCGCGTCCGGCAGCGCCCAGGGCGAGGTGAAGATCGCCCGGTCGGTCTTGAAGGAGGTCATGACCGCCCAGAGCAGCGGCATCACCACCATGATCGCCCAGATGACCAGGACGCCGTGCGAGAAGACGTTGAGGACGGCGCCCTCGCCGCGCTTCTCCTCGACGGGGGCCGCGACCTTCCTGAGCTCGGGTGCCCCGCCCGGGCGGGGGGCGGGGATCCTGGCGTCGCCGGTGGGCGGGGTGTCGGTGGTCTTCATCAGAACTCCAGCCGCTCGCGCCGGCCCAGCTTCATCACGACCGCGGCGAAGGCGAGCGTGACGAGGAGGAGCGCGACGCCGATGGTCGTGGCGTAGGCGGCCTGACCGTCCCGGAACGCCTTCTGGTACACGTACAGCGGCATGACGATGGTGGAGTAGTCGGGCCCGCCGCCGTTGGGGCCGACGGTCATGATCTGCACGACCGCGAAGGACTCCGCGCCGAGCGCGAGGATGCCCATGTAGATCCAGCCCGACTGCACGGTGTCCCAGAGCAGCGGCAGGGTGATCTTGAAGAAGGTGGTGAAGCGGTTGGCGCCGTCGAGCAGCGCGGCCTCGTAGAAGTCGCGCGGGATGGACGCCATGCCCGCCGAGAAGAGCACCACGAAGAATCCGACCGTGGACCAGACGAGGACCACCATCACGCAGATCAGGGCGAGATCCGGGTCACCGAGCCAGTCCGGCTGGACGCTGCCGAGGCCGACGGCCTTGAGGACCGAATTGATCGCGCCGCTGTTCGGGTTGTAGGCGAACTGGAAGAGCAGCGCCACGATGGCGATCGACAGGACCTGGGGGAAGAAATAGACGATCTTGTAGAACGAGGAGCCGCGCACGCCCGCGATCGCCGCTCCCTTGCGGCGCCTGCCGCCGACGTTCAGCATGAACGCCAGGAACAGCGCGAAGCCGACCGTCACCAGCGGAAGGACGAGCGCGAAGGTCAGGCTGTGCTGGAGCGACTTCCAGAAGATCTCGTCCTCGAACAGCCGGGTGTAGTTGGCGAGTCCGACGAATCCGAATTCGGGGCTCAGTCCCGTCCAGTCCGTGAGCGAGTAGTAGATGGCCTGGACGAACGGCCAGATGACGAAGAGCGCGTACAGCGCCAGGGGGACCGCCAGGAACCCCACGATGAAACGGTACTTGCCGTGCTGCATTCCTAACCGACCCCGATCTCCGGTCTCCGGCGAAGCGCGCGCCCGCGGCGCCGCGCGCCGAGGGCGCCGGGGCCCGCTCCCGGTCGGCGGGAAGGGGCCCCGGCACGGCTCACTGGTGCTTGTAGTGCTTGATGTTCGGGTCCTTGGCCGCCTCGTCGGCGTACTTCTGGATCTTCTTGATCGTCTCGGCCGGGGTGGCCCGGCCGGCCATCATCTCGCCGATGCCGGCGACGCCGATCTTCTCCTTCTGGAGGGCCACGTACCAGTCCTGGAGGCGCGGGTTGACCACGTTGGTGCCGGCCTTCTCCAGGGCCGCGACACCGGACTTGAGGCCCGGGGAGAGCTCTATGCCGTCGGTGCCGCCGTTGAGCGCGCTGAGCGACTTCACGGACTGGGTGAAGTTCTTGGAGGACGCCTCGCTGAGCATGATGCGCAGCTGCTCCATGGCGCCCTCGGGGTTCTTCGCCTTGGCCGGGACGATGAAGGGCTCGCCGCCGGCCGCCCAGATCGTGCCGAAGGGCATCTTGTCGGAGGAGTCGAGGCCGGTCGGGGCGGAGACCGCCAGGTCGAAGTCGGCCGGCATGGTCTTGGCGGCCTCGTTCTCGACCCAGGAGCCGTTCGGGATGAACAGCGCCTTGCCCTCGGTCCAGGCGGTCTGCGACTGGATGTGGTCGAGGCCGGGGGTGCCCTGGAGGATGTACCCCTTCTTGTAGAGCTCGTAGTACGCCTCGAAGCACGCCTTGACGGCGGGGTGCTCCCAGGCCTTCGGCTCCAGGTTGTCGATGGCGTCGAGGACCTCGCGGCCGCCGACCTTGCCGATCATCGGGTAGAGCGAGAAGGGGAGGTAGTACGGGTGCTTGCCCGCGTACGTCCAGGGCGCGATGCCCTTCTTCTTGGCCTTCTCGCAGACGGCCAGCATCTCGTCCCAGGTCTCGGGGTACGTGGCGTCGAGCGAGTCGAGCGCCTTCTGCGAGTACCAGACGCCGTAGACGGTGTAGGCGTAGTTGAGCATCCAGCAGGGCTCGCCGTCGAACTGGCCCATCTCGATGATGCCGGGGCGCAGGGTGTCGCGGACCTTCTTCGACGGGTCGTCGACCGAGGGCGCGTCGAGCAGCGGGGTGAGGTCGGTGAGCTGCTTCTGGCCGACGAGGACGCCCATGTCCATCTGCTCGGCGCCGGAGTTGTCGATCAGGTCCGGCGGGTTGCCGCCGTTGAAGCGGGGCTGGAGCTCGGTGGTGATCTTCTGGGTCGGGGTGAACTTGACCTTCGCCCCGGGGTGGGCCTGCTCGTAGAGCTTGACCGCGTCCTTGGCGTACTGCTGGCCGAAACCGCCGTCGAAGAGGACGAAATCGAGCTCGGCCGTCTCATTGACCCCGAGCGGGTTCTTCTCGGACTTGACGCCCTTCTCGACCTTGTCGTTCGTCTTGCCGCCACCGCTCGCGCAGGCGGAGAGGAAGCCCATGGCCGGCACGGAGACCAGACCGAGAGCGGCGGAACGCTTGATCAGATCACGACGGCCGAGGCCGCCCTCGTTCGAGTGGGCGGAGGTGGATCCCATGCTCAAGTCCTCGCCTTCATTCAGGACTCAGGCGGTGTACCGGTCCCCCGTACTTCGTCTCGCCACCGGCGAAGGGCCCCGCCACCGCGGTCATTTGCTGGGTCGTGCAGGCGCCGGGCCGTCGCCGGAAGCATCCGACGGGCTGGACGCCGACAGGTATAGTCCACTTCCCTCGACCGGAGCAAGATCGAAAGCAGCATTCGTCAGGCTTCTTTCCCGAGTTGAGACCTCGGGGTTTTCTCCGGCGCTTCCGCCGGGACACTGCCCCGGCCGACCGGGGTGTATCCCTCCGGGGCGCCTTCACAAGCTGAATGGTGCATACGGAATCCGGCGAAGGGGACACGGGTCGAAGGAAGTTGCGACGTGATCGGAACCGCGTGGCCGCGGTCGCCGTCTTCCTGTCATGTACGGAGTCGCCGCCGGGCGGGCGGAACGGGGGAAAACCCGCCGAACCAGGCCGAGTTCGATGGCGCTTCGTACCCTTCTGTTGTCGAATCCGATCTGGAGATCACGTGGCCAAGACCTCTGGCCTGGACCGCACGGGTGTGCTCGCCCGCGTCACCGTCGCCGCGGTGACCGCCGCTCTGGTGGGCACCACGACCGCCGCCGTGGCGGCGGAGCCGGCTCCGACCTTCAAGCCGACCGCGCAGGCGGACCTCGCGTCCGCCTCCACCGCGACCGCGACCGCGGCATCCGCGACCGCGGCATCCGGTGCGGCGCTCAACAACCTCTACGGCGTGCAGAGCAACGGCGACGTCATCGGCTACACCCCCGTCGCCGGCGACACCATCCAGCGCATCGCCGGCAAGGCCGGCACGGGCTGGATCGGGTACAAGAACTTCACCCAGGCGGACACCGACGGCCAGCGCGAGTCGGACGGCTGGTACCACGCCGACGGTTGGTACGCCGTCAACAGCGCGGGCCGGCTGCACTACGCGGGCGGTGGCCCGGTCCGCGACCTCGGTGGCGGCTGGAACATCTACAACAAGGTCTTCTCGGCCGGCAACACCGGTGGTGCCGCGCCCGACGACATGCTGGCCCGTGACAGCGCCGGTGTCCTGTGGCACTACCTGGGCTACGGCAACGCGGCCCTGACCCAGCGCTACCGGGTCGGCTCCGGCTGGAACATCTACACCCAGATCGCCGGCAAGGGCGACATCACCGGTGACGGCCGGGCCGACATCGTCGCCCGCGACCGCAACGGCGTGCTGTGGCTGTACAAGGGCACCGGCAACTACAAGGCGCCCTTCTCCGCCCGCACCCGCATCGGCGGCGGCTGGAACACGTACAACCTGATCTTCTCCCCGGGCGACCTGACCGGTGACCGCCGCGCGGACCTGGTGGCCCGTGACGGCGCCGGCGCGCTGTGGCTGTACAAGGGCCGGGGCAGCTCCACGACCCCGTACACGACCCGGGTGAAGATCGGCACGTCGGGCTGGAACGGCTTCCGCGCGATGTTCTGATCCGCCTCGCGTCATGCGAAGGGCCCCGCTCCTCTTCC
>NZ_JASCXN010000021.1 GCF_030010625.1 Streptomyces sp. CC208A
GGGCTCACGACGAGATCGTGCGGACGGACGAGGGCATCAGGCGCACCTCCGGCCGCTCCGGCGGCACCGAGGGCGGTCTCACCACCGGCGAGCTGCTGCGCGTGCGTGCCGCGATGAAGCCGATCGCGACCGTCCCGCGCGCGCTCGCCACCGTCGACGTCGCCACCGGCGAGGCCGCCGCGGCCCACCACCAGCGCTCCGACGTCTGTGCCGTCCCCGCGGCCGGCATCGTCGCCGAGGCCATGGTCGCCCTCGTCCTCGCCGACGCCGTCGTCGAGAAGTTCGGCGGCGACTCGGTCCCCGAGACCCGCCGCAACGTCCAGTCGTACCTCGACCACCTGCACATCCGCTGACCGGCGGCCCCCTGGACGTCCTCGTCGGCCCGTACCCGAGTGGGTACGGGCCGACGTGTCGTTACTTCGAGGCGGCCGGGGGCGTCTCGCCGCCCTGGGCGGAGACCGCCGGGGCGGGGGTCTCCTCGAAGGAGATGCTGTTCATGTGGCGGTTCATCGACTTCATCAGCGCCCAGACGGCGAGGGCCAGGACCGCGAAGACGACGAAGCCGAGGACGCCGGGGGTCACCTTGTTCTTGTCCAGCTCTTCGGCGGCGAAGGGGACCAGCTGCGTCAGTGCGAGGTGTGCGCTCATGTCAGGCATTGTCGCGGATGCCCGCGAAGAGATCTTCCTCGGGGAGGGATGTCGGCACCAGGGACTTGCTGAGCTCGTACTCCTCCGTCGGCCAGACCTCCTTCTGGATCTCCATGGGGACCCGGAACCAGCCGCCGTCGGGGTCGATCTGGGTGGCGTGGGCGATCAGCGCGCGGTCGCGGGTCTCGAAGAACTCGGCGCAGGGGACGAAGGTCGTCAGCGTCCGCTCCTTGCGCTGGAACTCCTTCCAGCGCTGCAGCCACTCGCCGTACGGGGACTCCATGCCCCGGTCGAGGAGGGCCTGGTGGAGGGCCTCGGTGCGGGGACGGTTGAAGCCCTGGTTGTAGTAGAGCTTCTGGGGCTGGTACGCCGGGCCGAACTCGGCCTCCGGGTACTTCTCGGTGTCCGCCGCGCCGTCGAAGGCCACCATCGAGATCTTGTGGGTCATGATGTGGTCGGGGTGCGGGTACCCGCCGTTCTCATCGTAGGTCGTGACGACCTGGGGACGGAAGGAACGGATCTTGCGGACCAGCTCGCCGGCCGCGTGGTCCACGTCCTCCAGGGCGAAGCAGCCCTCGGGGAGCGGGGGCAGCGGGTCGCCCTCGGGCAGGCCCGAGTCGACGAAGCCGAGCCACTCCTGCTGGACGCCCAGGATCGCCCGGGCCTCGTCCATCTCCTTGCGGCGGATCTCGTGGATGTTCTCCTCGATGGAGGGGTCACCCTGGAGCTTGGGGTTCAGGACCGAGCCGCGCTCGCCGCCCGTGCACGTCACCACCAGGACGTCCACTCCCTCGGACACGTACTTGGCCATGGTCGCCGCGCCCTTGCTCGACTCGTCGTCGGGGTGGGCGTGAACGGCCATCAGTCGCAGCTGCTCAGTCAAGACTCGATCCTCAGTGATTCGACGCGGAGGGTGGTCTCTATAGTGACGGAATCGGGGGGAGGAAAATTCCGCCGCCCCCACCCCGAGAGGACCGAGAGATGAGCGCCGTGCGAGAGCAGCCGCCCGAGGGGCGCTACGGGCGTTCCGCGGACGAGGCGGCCGACCGGAAGCTGAAGGTCGCCGGCGCCGTTCTGGGGGTTCTCTTCCTGGCCGTGTTCGGCTGGTTCGGCTGGCACTACGTGATCGACAGCAAGATCAGCGCCGAGATGATCAAGTTCGACGTGGTGAGCGACTCCGAGGTGCGGGCGCATCTGGAGATCCGCAAGGACGCGGGGGTCGAGGGCGTGTGCACGCTGCGGTCCCGGTCCGAGGACGGGGTCGAGGTGGCCCGCAAGGACGTCGTCGTCGACGACGAGGCCGGCCGGGTCGACCGCGTCTTCTCGCTGCGTACGACCGCCCGCGCGACCACCGTCGAACTGCTCGGGTGTACGGCGCGGTAGCGGCGGGTAGAAGTCGGGGAGCGAGTTCCGGCGGGTCGCTGCGGTGACCTGGGGCGACACCATTTCGGTGGCTTATGTCCTCCCGCTTTCCGCCACTCATTGTTAGGCTCGTGGTTTCGCCCGCTCGGGAGGCGCCCGCTTCCCGCGTAGGGCGATGCTTTGTATTCCCAGTACCTACGAGGAGCACCTGTGACCCAGACCAGCGACAACGTCACCTGGCTCACCCAGGAGGCGTACAACAAGCTCAAGGACGAGCTTGAGTACCTGTCTGGTCCCGCGCGTACCGAGATCGCCGCGAAGATCGCCGCCGCGCGCGAGGAGGGCGACCTGCGCGAGAACGGCGGGTACCACGCGGCCAAGGAGGAGCAGGGCAAGCAGGAGCTCCGGGTCCGCCAGCTCACCCAGCTGCTGCAGAACGCGAAGGTCGGCGAGGCCCCGGCGGACGACGGCGTCGTGGAGCCCGGCATGGTCGTGACGATCGCCTTCGACGGCGACGAGTCCGACACGATGACCTTCCTGCTCGCCTCCCGCGAGTACGCCAGCGGTGACATCGAGACCTACTCGCCGCAGTCGCCGCTCGGCATCGGCGTGAACGGCAAGAAGGCCGGTGACGACGCCGAGTACGAGCTGCCGAACGGCAAGAAGGCCATGGTGAGGATCCTCAGCGCGAAGCCGTACACCGGCTGAGTTCTCTTCCCTCTGCTTCGTACGCCGAAGGACCGGTCCCCCCATGGGGCCGGCCCTTCGGCGTTCCGGGGTGCGGACGGAGAGGCCGACGAGGACGCCGATCCGGGAGAAGGCGTGGCCGAGGAGCAGGGGGCCCGCTCAGGCCAGGACCGTGTACCCCGCCTCCCGCAGCGCGCTCTCGACCTCCCGGCAGTGCTCCGGCCCCTTCGTCTCCAGGTGCAGCTCCACCTCCACCTCCGTGAGGCCGAGCCGCGGGTCGGTCCGTACGTGGCTGACGTCGAGCACGTTCGCGTCGACCACCGTCAGCACCGCGAGCAGCGTCGCCAGCGCCCCCGGGCGGTCCGCCACCCGCAGCCGCAGGCTCAGATAGCGGCCGGCCGCCGCCATGCCGTGCCGCAGGATCCGCTGGAGCAGCAGCGGGTCCACGTTGCCGCCGGAGAGGACCGCGACCACCGGGCCCCGGAACGAGGCCGGGTCGCTCAGCAGGGCCGCCACCGGGCTGGCCCCGGCCGGCTCCACCACCAGCTTGGCCCGCTCCAGGCAGAGCAGCAGCGCCGAGGAGAGCGCGTCCTCCGAGACCGTGCGGACCTCGTCCACGTACTCCTGGACCAGGCCGAACGGTACGTCCCCGGGCCGGCCGACCTTGATGCCGTCGGCCATCGTCGCCGGCGAGTCGACCACCACCGGGTGGCCGGCCGCGAGGGACGGCGGGTAGGCCGCCGCGCCCTCCGCCTGCACGCCCACGATCCGCACGTCGGGCCGGACCGACTTCACCGCGAGGCCGATCCCGGCCGCGAGACCGCCGCCGCCGATCCCGACCACGATCGTCCGGACCTCGGGGCACTGCTCCAGGATCTCCAGGCCGACCGTGCCCTGGCCCACGATGACGTCCGGGTGGTCGAAGGGGTGGATGAAGACGGCGCCCGTCTCCCGCGCGTACTCCTGCGCGGCGGCAAGCGTCTCGTCCACCACGTGCCCGTGCAGCCGTACCTCCGCCCCGTACTCGCGGGTCGCGGCGACCTTCGGCAGCGGCGCGCCGACCGGCATGAAGACGGTCGCGTGCACGCCGAGGAGCTGCGAGGCGAGCGCCACGCCCTGCGCGTGGTTCCCGGCCGAGGCGGCGACCACCCCGGCCGCCTTCTCCTCCGGCCGGAGCCCCGCGATCCGCACGTACGCGCCGCGCAGCTTGAACGAGCCGGTCCGCTGGAGGTTCTCGCACTTGAGCAGGACCGGCGCCCCCACCAACGAGGACAGATGCCGACTGCCCTCCATGGCGGTCATCCGGGCCACCCCCGCCAGCATCTTCCGCGCGCCGCGCACGTCGTCGAGCATCAGCCGGTGCGGAGGGTGTGACGTACCGAAGGTCATGACCCCCAGTCTCCCAGCTCACCGACCCCCCGGCCGCACGGGCCGCAAAGGGGGCGCGGCTGGTTCGTCGCGGGGCTGCGGCGGGGGCTCGCCGCACCGCCGAGGCGGGTTCGCCACACGACCCGAGGCGGGCTCGCCACACGGCCCGAGGCGGGCTCGCCGCACCGCCGTGGCGAGTTTGCCGCACGGCCCGTGGCGGGCTCGCCGCACCGCCGGGGCGGGCTCGCCACACGGCCCGAGGCGGACTCGCCACACGGCCCGAGGCGGGCTCGCCGCACCGCCGTGGCGGGTTTGCCGCAGCCCCGCGGCGGGTTTGCGCACGGCAGGTACGGAGGCCGTCCGGTCCGCGTACCCTGTCCCCCACACCGACCACCCCCGCACGAGAGAGCCCCCCAGCCATGCCCACATCTCAGGACATGACGACCGAGCTCGACCCCGGCCTCCTCGATGCCCTCCAGCACCAGGTGGCCGTCTTCGCCCGCAGGGCCGAGCAGACCCGTCTCGGCGGCACCGGCCAGCTCCGGAACTCCATGGACCGGGCCGCCTACCTCCTTCTCAACCGTCTCGACCAGGAAGGGCCGATGGGCGTCAAGGCGCTCGCGGCGGGCATGGGGATCGACTCCTCGACCGTCACCCGCCAGGTCGCCCCGCTCGTCGACTCCGGCCTCGTCAAGCGCACCTCGCACCCCGAGGACGGGCGCGCGGTGGTCCTCCAGCTCTCGCCGCGCGGCCTCGACCGCCTGGAGGAGGTCCGCTCCTCGCGCCGCACGCTGATGGCCGAGGTCACGGAGGGCTGGACCCCCGAGGAGCGCGAGTCCTTCTGCACCCTCCTCACCCGCTTCAACGCGGCGCTCTCCGCCCGGCAGTCGGCGCACCACACCGGGGCCGGGGCCGGGACCGGGGTCGTCAGGCAGGGAGAGTGACGCAAGGGGGTTGACCCCGACTCGGGCCCGGCTGATAGATGAGGTGTGCGGAAGCAGCGGAGCCGATCCGAACACGCCGACCGGGCCCGGGAGTTCGACGCCTTCGTGGCGGGCGCGGCGGGCCGGCTGCTGCACGTCGCGACGCTGCTCACCGCCGAGACCCGGGCCCGCGATCCGTACGCCCGCGCCCTGCTGACCGCCGCCCTCGCCCACACGTACGCGGTCCGCGACCGGCGCCGCGACGAGGATCCGTACGCGCTCACCCGGGACGAGCTCGCGCTGCGCTTCGCCCGTACCGCCTGGCGGTTCCGCACCGGCCGTGGCGGGGTCCTCGGCGTCCTCACCCCGTGGGAACGGCTGGTGCTCGTGCTGCGCCTGTACGAGGGCGTGCCCGAGGAGCAGACCGCCGCGCTGCTCGGCCTCTCGGAGGCCCGGGTCCGGGCGGTGTGCGCCCGCGCGGTGGCGAGGATGCGTACGCGTACGAGGGGGCGGGAGGCGGCCGCGTGAGGCACGGCGACAAGGAGGCGGCCGTCCGGCGGCTGCTCGACACGCCCCACCCTCCGGTGCCGGCCGGCCTCGGCGCGCTGGCGGCGGCCCGCGGCGACCGGATGCGGCGGCGGGAGCGGGCGCTGCGGCGGGTCGGCGGGGTGCTGGCCGGGCTCGCCGCGCTCGGCTTCACCGTGTGGGCGGCGGAGGTACGGCCCTGGGAGACGCCGCCCGCCGCGACCACCCCACCGTTCGCCGGGCCGTGAGAACCGCCCTAGCGTGGAAGGGGGGCCGGTCGGAACAGCATCGCAGGAGGCTGACATGGCCAGGAAAGCCACCGACTGCCGGGACACGCCGAGCGTATCGGGGTGCTCGCTCTACATCTCGGGCGAGGAGGAGGAGGTCGTCCGCGCCGCCGCCGAGCACATGGTCTCCGTCCACGAGCACACGGACTCCCCGGAGATGCGCGAGCAGATACGGGAAGGCCTGAAGGACCCGCTGCCGGGAACCTGAACGGTCGTGCCGGTCCGGGTGCGGCAGTCGTACCGCACCCGGACCGGTAGGCGTCAGCCCAGGGCCTCGCGCAGGTCGGCGATCAGGTCGTCGACGTTCTCGATGCCCACGGAGAGGCGGACCAGGTCGGCCGGGACCTCCAGGGCGGAGCCTGCGACGCTCGCGTGCGTCATCCGGCCGGGGTGCTCGATCAGCGACTCGACGCCGCCCAGGGACTCGCCCAGGGTGAAGAGCTTCGCGCGGTCGCAGACGCCGACCGCCGCCGCCTCGCCGCCCTCGACGCGGAAGGAGATCATGCCGCCGAAGGAGCGCATCTGCTTGGCCGCGACCTCGTGGCCCGGGTGCTCGGCCAGGCCCGGGTAGAGGACCTGGGTGACCTTCGGGTGCCGGGTGAGGAAGTCGGCGACCTTCGTCGCGTTCTCGCTGTGCCGGTCCATGCGGACGGCGAGGGTCTTGATGCCGCGCAGCACGATCCACGAGTCGAACGGGCCGGCCACCGCGCCCATCGCGTTCTGGTGGTACGCCAGCTCCTCGCCGAGCTCCGCGTCGGCCGCGACCAGGGCGCCGCCGACGACGTCCGAGTGGCCGCCCATGTACTTGGTGAGGGAGTGCACGACCACGTCCGCGCCGAGCGCCAGCGGCTGCTGGAGGTAGGGCGAGGCGAAGGTGTTGTCGACGACCAGCTTCACGCCGGCCTGGCGGGCCACGCCCGCGACGGCCTCGATGTCGGTGATGCCGAGCAGCGGGTTCGACGGGGTCTCGACCCAGATCAGCTTCGTGCGGTCGTTGATCGCGCCGCGCACCGAATCGACGTCCGAGGTGTTCGCGACGGAGAAGTCGACTCCCCAGCGCTGCACGACCTTGGCGAAGAGCCGGAAGGTGCCGCCGTAGGCGTCGTTCGGGATGACCACGTGGTCGCCGGGCACGAGGAGCGTGCGCAGCAGGCAGTCCTCGGCGGCCAGGCCGGAGGCGAAGGCGAGGCCGCGCCGGCCGCCCTCCAGGGCCGCCAGGTTCTCCTCCAGGGCGGTACGGGTGGGGTTGGCGCTGCGGCTGTACTCGTAGCCGCCGCGGAGCCCGCCCACGCCGTCCTGCTTGTAGGTGGACACCTGGTAGATGGGCGGGACGACCGCGCCGGTCAGCGGGTCGGCGGTGTTGCCCGCGTGGATGGCGCGGGTCTCGAAGTTCTGGTGGCTGTGCTGGTCGCTCATGGTCAGGAGCGTAGTGCCGGACCCGGGCCGCCGCCTCGCTTCGTCCACAGCCGCGTCTCACCGCTCGACTTGTCCACAGCTTCGGGGCGGCCGGGTTCGGGCGCGGTGGTGTCCTGGACAATGGACGCATGGAGATTCTCTGGTTCCTGATCGCCCTGGGCCTGCTCTTCGGCGTCCTCGGCCCCTACCTGCTGCGTCGCCGGGGCGGCGGCGGCATCCAGCAGGTCACGCCCGGCACGCCCGACGCCGCCGACCCGGAGGCGTACGGATTCGTCCGGCAGGAGGAGCTGGACGTGCGGCTCCCGGGCCCGGACCACGATCTCCTCGACGTCCTCGACGTCGTGCAGGCCACCCAGGACTGGCGGGCCGCCTCGCAGCTGCTCGCCGGCACGGACAAGGAGGGCGAGGTGCGCTGGCAACGGATCCAGGCCTTCGCCGGCGCGGCCTCCCTGGAGCTCGCGGAGAAGCCGGGCGTCGGCGGTGCCTGGCTGCGCGCCTGGCGCTCGGACGCGCCGAAGGACGCGGGCGGGGCGGCGGTGCACGCGGAGTTCCTGGTGCAGCAGGCGTGGCGCTCCTCCGCGGCGGGCAGCGACGACTTCCGGATCATCCTGGAGGAGGCGCGGAAGGTCGCCGAGGAGGCGGCGCTGCTCGCGCCCGGCGACCCGGTCCCGTACATCACGCAGCTCGCGGTGGCGCGCGGCCTCGGCTACGGCCCCGAGCAGTTCGACCAGGTGTGGGCGAAGGTCATCGACCGCGCGCCGCAGCACATGGGGGCGCATCTGGCGGCGCTGCACTACTGGTGCGAGAAGTGGCACGGCTCGCGCGAGGAGGCCGACCACTTCGCGACGACGGCCGCGGCGCGGGCGCCGCGCGGCTCGCTCCTCGCCGCGCTGCCGCTCTTCGCGGTCTTCGAGCACGTGCCGGACGTGGTGCTCGTGCAGGACTTCTACCGCACGGCGGTGGTGAGCAAGGCGATGGAGGGCGCGCTGTACGCGGTGCACTCGGCCCGCCCCGACGATCCGATGCTGGCCCACGTGCGGCACCTCCTCGTGTGGTTCCTGGTGCGCGGCGAGCGCTGGGCGGAGGCGATGCACCAGCTGGTGCACGTGGACGGGCACGTGGGCGCGGTGCCGTGGACGCTGAGCGCGGACCCGGCGGCGGAGTACACGCTGCACCGGAACCTGGCGGTGGCGGGGTACGAGGCGAACGGCGGAAGCCCGGTGACGCTGCGGCGGTGACGGGAACAGGCGCCGGGGAACAGGCGCTCGCGCGTCGGCGTTGTGAGCACTGCCGACCCGTGTCGAGGAGAGATGCCGCATGTTCCTGTCCCGCACCCCCGTCCTGCCCGCCCCGGAGCAGGCCCTGCGCGGCCGCCCGGAGCCGGAGTTCTCCGTCCCCGAGCGCCACACGGTGCTCGGCAACCCGCTGCTCGGCCCGTACCCGGAGGGCCTGGAGGTCGCCGACTTCGGGCTCGGCTGCTTCTGGGGCGCCGAGCGGAAGTTCTGGCAGACGGACGGCGTCTGGACGACGCTCGTCGGCTACCAGGGCGGCTACACGCCGAACCCGACGTACGAGGAGGTCTGCTCGGGCCTCACCGGCCACACCGAGGTCGTCCGCGTCGTCTTCGACCCGGCGAAGGTCTCGTACGAGACCCTGCTGAAGGTCTTCTGGGAGGCGCACGACCCGACGCAGGGCTTCCGCCAGGGCAACGACGTGGGCACCCAGTACCGCTCCGCCGTCTACACCCACTCCCCCGCCCAGGCCGAGGCGGCGGAGGCCTCCCGCGCCTCGTACCAGAAGGTCCTGGCCTCCTCCGGCTACGGCGAGATCACCACCCAGGTCCTGCCCGCCGCCGACCGCCCGTTCTATCCGGCGGAGGCGTACCACCAGCAGTATCTGGACAAGAACCCGGCCGGCTACTGCGGCATCGGCGGCACGGGCGTCTCGTGCCCGATCGGGGTGGCGAAGGCGGAGTAGTCACGTCGCGGAAAGGGCCCCCTCCGTTCCGGGAGGGGGCCCTTCTGTGTGGCGTACGGGGACGGGTCAGACCGCCGAGCCGGACTTCCAGGTCGACCAGTCCATGTTCCAGCCGTTGAGGCCGTTGTCGGGGGCGATCGTCTTGTCCTTGGAGTTCTTGACGATCACGACGTCGCCGATCATCGACCGGTCGTAGAACCAGGCGGCGGCCTGGTTGGGGTCGCCGGCGCCCTTGACGTCGGCGAGGCCCACGCAGCCGTGGCTGGTGTTCACGTTGCCGAAGATGGAGCGGGCGCCCCAGTAGTTGCCGTGGATGAAGGTGCCCGAGGTGGACAGGCGCATCGCGTGCGGCACGTCCTTGATGTCGTACTCGCCCTTGCCGTCGGCGTCGGTGAAGCCGACGGTGGCGCCGTTCATCCGGGTCTCCTTGAACTTCTCGGAGATCACCATCTGGCCGTTGTACGTGGTGTTCTCCGGGGAGCCGGCGGAGATCGGGATCGTACGGATGACCTTGCCGTCGCGCTTGACCGTCATCGTCTTGGCCGCGACGTCGACGGTGGAGACCTGACTGCGGCCGATCTTGAAGGTGACGGTCTTCTGCTGGACGCCGAAGACGCCGTCGGCGCCCTCGACGCCGTCGAGTTCGAGCTTGAGGGTGACCGTCGAACCGGCCTGCCAGTAGTCCTTCGGGCGGAAGTCGAGGCGCGTCGAGTTGAACCAGTGGCCGACGACCTCCTGGCCGGAGCTGGAGGAGACGGTGATGCCGCTCTGGACGGCCTTCTTGTCGGTGATCGCCTTGTTGAAGTTGATCGAGACCGGCATGCCCACGCCGACGGTCGAGCCGTCCTCGGGGGTGAAGTTGCCGATGAAGCTGTTCTCCTTCGACACGGTGGTGAAGGAGGTGTTCTCGTGCGCCTTCAGGCCCTCGGCGTCGACGGCGGTGGCGGCGATCTTGTAGACGGTGGCGCGCTTGAGCTGCCCGCTCGGCTTCCAGGAGAGGCCGTCCGCGGCTATCTCGCCCTTGACCTCCTCGCCCTCCACGGAGGTCATGGTGACCTCCGTGAGCTTGCCGTCGGTGACGGCGACCTTGGCGGCGTTGTTGATGGAGGCGTTCTGCGCGCCGTTCTCCGGCGAGATGGTGATCTGCGCCTTGGAGGTCTTCTGCTCGGCCGCCTTGTCGACCTCGGCCTGTGACGGGGCGGTCGGGGAGCCGGTGGAGGACCCGCCGCCGGCGGTGTCGTCGTTGCACGCCGAGAGCACGAGTACGCCGCTGAGCACCGCCGCCGCCGCGGCCAGGCTCCTGCGGCGCTTGCCGACCGTCATCACACGCTTCTCCATCGTCGCCGATTCCCTGTCAATCCATGAGTACGCCCATGAGACCCCGTCCGGTTCCGGAAGCGGGGGGTTTGTGGGGAAGACCACTGAACATCCCGGAACAGTGATCGGCACCACCGGGCCCCACTGTTCGACACGCTCGTACAGGGCGTCCGGTTCCCGGCGCGCCACGGCCCCGGGACGCCGTCCCGGGGCCGTGGGCAGGGCGGTCGTCGCGCCCTACGGCCGGCCGTCCGGCTGGTCGTCGTCTTCCTCGGCCCCATCTTCCCCGTCGAGCTCCCACTCCATCGCATCGGGGTCGTACTCGATCTCCTCGCTGCTCCAGGCGGCCTGGACCAGCTCGACGCCGGGGAGCTCGCGGACCAGGTCGAAGGGCTCCACGAGGTAGGCCAGGGCCTCGGAGGGGTCGTCCTGGACGGCCGCGCGGGCGTGCGCGCGCTCCTCGGCCGGCATGAACTCGTCGGAGTCGATGCGCTCCTCGGCGGCGGCGGTCAGTTCGGCCGGGCCGTCGATCTCCAGGACGATGTCGACGCGGAGGCGGACGTGGCGGGTGGTGGTTCCGGGGCCGGTGGTCCCGGGGCTGGTGGTCTCGGGACTGGTGGTCTCGGGACTGGTGGTCTCGGGACTGGTGGTCTCGGGACTGGTGGTCTCGGGGGTTTCGGAGGTGCTCATGGCTGGGAGCGTAGGGTCTGCCCGGCCTCGGCTTTCCCACGACCCGCTGTGTTCATTAGCATCTGGCCACCGCGGGCTCCCGCGGGGCTTTCCGTGAGGAGACCGAGATCCACGTGTCCGCCGCCCGACGCCCGCTGCTGACCGCCGTCACGGCGGGGACCCTGCTGTGCGCCCTGTGGTTCGTCCCCTCGGCGAACGCCTCCGCCGGAACGGCCGGGGCGGGTGTGGTCTCGGGGGCGGGGAGCGGTACCTCGCAGCCCGCCGCGCCCGCCGGCGGCGAGGACCGGCTGGCCGACACGGGGGCGGGCCCGGACACGACCCCGTACCTGCTGGGCGGGACGGCGTTCCTCGGAGTGGGCGCGGGGTTCGTGGCGCTGGGGATGCGGCGGCACGGCCGCGCGTCCTGACCCCCTGCGCACGAGGGGGTCAGGACTCTTCGTGACTCTTCGTACGAGGTACGAGGAGGGTCAGGCCAGCGGTCCGGTGACCGGCTCCACGGCGGCGACGAGGCGCCCCTCCCGTACGAAGGCGTCGGCGGCGGCCAGGTCGGGCGCGAGGAAGCGGTCCGGGCCGGGGCCCGCGACACCGGCGGCGCGCAGGGCGTCGATGGCGGCCTGCGAGGCGGGGGCGGGGGTCAGGCCCTCGCGCAGCTCGATGCCGCGGGTGGCGGCGTACAGCTCGACGGCGAGGACGCGGGCGAGGTTGCCGACGGCGGTGCGCAGCTTGCGGGCGGCGGACCAGCCCATGGAGACGTGGTCCTCCTGCATGGCGGAGGAGGGGATGGAGTCGGCGGAGGCCGGGACGGCGAGCCGCTTCATCTCGCTGACCAGGGCGGCCTGGGTGTACTGGGCGATCATGAGGCCCGAGTCGACGCCGGCGTCGTCGGCGAGGAAGGGCGGCAGGCCGTGCGAGCGGTTCTTGTCGAGGAGCCGGTCGGTGCGGCGCTCGGCGATGGAGCCGAGGTCGGCGGCGGCGATGGCGAGGAAGTCGAGGACGTACGCGACGGGGGCGCCGTGGAAGTTGCCGTTGGAGCGGACCTCTCCGCTGGACAGGACGACCGGGTTGTCGACGGCGGCGGCGAGCTCGCGCTCGGCGACGAGCAGGGCGTGGGCCATGGTGTCGCGGCCGGCGCCGGCGACCTGCGGGGCGCAGCGGATCGAGTAGGCGTCCTGGACGCGGGGGGCTTCGCCGGCCTGGAAGTGGCCGGTGAGTCCTGAGCCCTTGAGGACGGCCAGCATGTTGGCGGCGGAGGCGGCCTGCCCGGGGTGGGGGCGGATGGCGTGCAGCTCGGGTTCGAGGACCTTCTCGGTGCCGAGGAGGGCTTCGAGGGAGAGCGCGGCGGTGATGTCGGCCGACTTGTAGAGGGTGTCGAGGTCGGCGAGGGCCATGATGAGCATGCCGAGCATGCCGTCGGTGCCGTTGAGGAGGGCGAGCCCCTCCTTCTCGCGGAGCTCGACGGGCGCGATGCCGGCGGCGGCGAGCAGCTCGCCGGCGGGCTTCACGACCCCGTCGGGCCCCTCGGCGTCCCCCTCCCCCATGAGCGCGAGCGCGCAGTGGGAGAGCGGCGCGAGGTCGCCGGAGCAGCCGAGGGAACCGTACTCGTGGACGACCGGGGTGATCCCGGCGTTGAGGACGTCGGCCATGGTCCGCGCGACCTCGGGCCGGACCCCGGTGTGCCCGGAGGCGACGGTCTTGAGCCGCAGGAACATCAGCGCCCGGACGACCTCGCGCTCGACGCGCGGCCCCATGCCGGCGGCGTGCGAGCGGACGATGTTCCGCTGGAGCTGCGCGCGCAGCTCGTGGTCGATGTGCCGGGTGGCGAGCGCGCCGAACCCGGTGGAGACGCCGTAGACGGGCTCGGGCTTGGCGGCGAGCGCGTCGACGACGGCCCGGGAGGCGGCGAGCGCCGCGACGGCCTCCTCCGACAGCTCGACACGGGCGCCGTGACGGGCGACGGCGATGACGTCCTGCGGGGTCGTGCCGGACGTGCCGAGAACGACTGGCTGCATATCCATATTCAGCACCCTACGGATTGAAGACCGACCTGTCACTAGGTGACTTCGTCACCAGTCTGGGTGTGGTGGAACCCTTACCGGGGCTGGTTGGCGCCAGAGGGCGGACGGAGGGGTTCCAGTCTGACCTGTGGGGCCCGGGGGGCGGAGGAGGCGGTACTGCGCGTCCCTGAGGGCGAGCAGACGAGTCGCTCACTCCTTCCAGCCCGTCGCGGAGCGGATCACCTCCCGCTCCGCGGAGGTCGGAGTGCGGAACTCAAGACGTTCGCCGTACCAGTCGAGGGCGCCGTCGCACGGTTCGTCCGCGATCTCCTCCGGGCCGTCGGTCTCGAACATGCCGTTCGCGTCCGCGGGCCGGCCGGGGGCCGCCGTCCGGTACAGGATGACCTGGATGTAATCGAAGGTCTTTCTGCCTCGGCCGTACGCCGTCTGGTCGGCGTTCACGCACAGGAAGAAGGCGCACCCCTCCGGCCTCCATCTTTCACATTGCGGGCCGGCGACTGCCGCGTCCAGGATCAGTTCCCGGACGCGGCAGTCGGCCGCGCTATGCGGAGGGCCGCTCGTCGCGGAGAGGATGCTTGCGCATCCTGCGGCGATAGCGGATCAGCCACAGTGAATCAAACAGACCCCGCGTGTAGGGGTCTCCCTTCTCCATCAAGGGCGGCGACCCGAGTTCCATGCGCCGCTCGTAGTCCTCCATCACCTCGTGGCGCCCGCTCTCCACGAGGAAGGCGAAACTCAATACGAGTGCGAAGAGAGCGGGACCCCATGCCTGCGGGCTGAAAAGCAGACCCGCCGCGACCGTGACCGCCACCAGCGGGACGAGAGTCAGGCGGAGCCGCCGGGCCGGCAGTCGTCTGCGCAGCAGTTGGGGTAGGGCTACGGCGCCCGCGACTGCAACTATCGTCCACGCGCTCACCACAGACCTCCGTATCGGTTCCGATGGCCACCATTGATGCGCGCTGCGCCGATGTTGCCGGCGAGGGCGTAATGGTAGGAGACGTTGTGCCGGAAGAAGCTTTTGCCACGGCGGCCGAAGCTTCGGAAAGTGCGCGTCTTAGTGATCGACCGCAAATGCCGACCTCCGACGTAGGAGACTCCCGCAGCGAACGCGGATGCGGCAGCATTACGCCATTGCCCGTTGGCCGCATAGGCCACACCCTGGAAGGCATTGGCAACGGCACCGATATGCCCCGGGCACCACATCGCACAGCGGTTCACCCACTTATTCGTGGCGATCTTCAACATTCCTTGCCGGAAGCCCCGCGTCTTCGCCTTGACACTATTCCACTTCTTCTTGAACCAGCCCCATCTGCCGTCGAGGTCGTAGCGGTTGAGCGGGTCGGCGTGGACGTAGTCGTAGGCGTTGGCGTTTCCGCCGTAGACAGGGTCCATTGAGAGGAAGCGTCCGGTGACGGGGTTGTAGAGGCGGACGCCCATGAGGGTGAGGCCGGTGAGGGTCTCGGTGGAGCGCTGTTTGCCGCCGAGCCAGTTGTAGCGGGTGGCGGGCTGGCCGGTGCGGGGGTTGCCGTACTCGTCGCTGTCCAGGACCAGGGGGGCTTCGGCCTCGTCCAGCGGGAGCTGGAGGGCGATGTCGCCGTGGATGTTGGTCAGCTGCAGGACGGTGCCGGTGGTGTTGCCGGTGGTGGCGGCGAGGTCGCCGGAGGCCGAGTCGACGTTGCGGGTGATGATGCCCTTGGCCGGGTCTTCGGTGATCCAGCGGGGGTTGTCACCGTCGCCGTCGTAGTGGTTGGTCTTGGCCGCGGTCTGCGTCCAGGTGCCGTCGGTGTTCTCTTCGACGGTCCAGGAGCGGAAGCGGTGGGCGGCGTCGAGCTGCCAGGTCTGGCGCTGGCCGTTCGCGGTCTGCTGGTGGGCCAGGTCGTTGGCGTAGTAGCCGATCTGGCTGCCGGGCAGGGCGGTGGTGCGGCCGAAGGCGTCGTAGACGTAGCCGGTGTCGGTGAGGCGGTCGGCGCTGTCGTAGGTGTGGGTGGTGGTGGTTCCGCCGGTGGTCGGGCAGGCCGCGCCGGCCGCGCCTTCGGCCGTGGTCAGGCCGGTGCGGTTGGTGCGCTTGTCGAAGGCGTAGCTGCGGGTGGTGCAGACCTCGCCGACGGTGTCGTTCACCTGGGTGAGGCGGCCGGTCTTGTCGTAGGTGTAGTCCTGGGCGGACCAGCCGTTGTGGCGGGTGACCTGGCCGTGGACGGATTCGGCGACGGTGTCGGAGTAGACGACCTGGCCGTCGCTGTCACGGGTGTAGACCCGGGAGAGCGGAGCGCCGGTGGTGTCCTCCTCGACGGTGAGGGTGTAGCCGCCGGGGAGCTCCTCCGTCGTGACGGAGCCGTCCGCGTCGTAGCGGGCCTCGAAGGCGCCCGCGATGGAGTCGGTCGTCCTGGTGGCCAGGCCGCGCGGCTCGATGGCCGTGTCGTAGGTGTAGGTCACCGTGGACGGGGCCGAGTCGGTGGTCTTGACCGGGCGGTCGAGCAGGTCGTACTCGGTGCGGGTCACTCCGCCGTCGGCGTCCGTGTAGGAGACCTGGCGGCCGAGCTTGTCGAACTCCTTGACGATGGTGCCGCCGGTCGGGGACGTCGTCTTGACGGCCTGGCCGGTGGCCGGGTCGTACTCGGTCGTCGTCTCCGGGACCGCCTGGCCCAGCCCGCCGGTCATGACCACCTTGACGGCGCGGCCGGCGTTGTCGTAGGTGGTCGTCGTGGTGCGGGTGACGCCGTTGGCGGTCTCCGTGGCCTTGGCCGGGTTGCCCCACCAGTCGTACTCGGTGGTGGTGGTCGGCAGCTGCGCCGGGTTGCTGCCGCCGCCGGTGATCGCACCGGCCGGGCCGGTGGAGCAGACCTGGTCGGCCCATTCGGGGCGGCCCTGGCAGGCGCCGGTGCCGGTCGCGGTCCAGTAGGTGGTCACGCGGGTGCCGGCGTCGGTGCCGGTCGCGCCGGGCAGCAGCTGCTTGGTGATCCGGCCCTGGGAGTCGTACTCGGTGGTCTCGGTGATCGCCAGACCACCGGGGTCCTTGACCGTCTTCACCGGCAGGCCCTTGACCCAGTCGTAGACCGTCTGGACGACGCGCGGATCGGCCATGACCGTGGTGCCCAGGGCCTGGGCGCCGGTGGTGACCTTGGTGACCTGGTGCTCGACCTTCGCCGTGCCGTCCGCCGGCCGGCCCGCGTCGTACTCGTTGACCGTCCAGGAGCGGGCCACGGCCGACTCGCCGTTCAGCGAGATCCGGCGCAGCGGTCCGAACTCCTCCAGCTCACGCAGGCCCTTGGCGTCATAGACGGAGGCGGTGGTGAGCAGGTCGGCGCGGTCCGCCGAGGACAGGTCGTTGATGCCGAGGTCGGTGAGGGTGGCCTGATCGGCCGCCGTGCCACCCAGCGCGAGGGCCCGGTTTCCGGCCGAGAGCTCGCGGACGGTGTTGCCGAACTGGTCGTACTCGGTGGTGGAGATGTTCCCGCCCGGCGCTGCGGTGTTGACCTGACGGCCGGAGGCGTTGGTGTAGGTGAGCGTGGCGCGCCGGTAGTCGGCGGCGGTCAGGCTCGTGCCCGCGTGGGAGGCCGGGACGGCGTCGGCCGGGAAGACCGCGGTCGCGTCCGACGGGGCGTCCGTCTGACCCCACGCCGCCACGTCCGCGGCACCCATCTTGTAGGGGGCGCCGGTGCCGGTCAGCGGGACGTCGTAGACCACGGAGGTGCTCGCCGTACCGGACACGGTGTCCTTGGTGCCCTGGGCCAGGCCGGAGCGGGACGCCTTGAGCAGCATGCCGTCACCGGCAGTGGCGGCGTTGCCGGCCTTGCCGTAGGTGAAGGTCCACGGCAGCTGACCGGGCGGGGTCAGGGTGGTGATGCGGCCGGCGGTGTCGTAGGCGTACTGCGTCTTCAGCGCCGGGGTGATCAGCGGGTTGTACGTCTCGCGCAGACGGCCCGAGGCGTCGTAGCGGAAGACCTGAAGGGTCTTGTAGGTGGCGAGCGTCGCACCGGGCTCGGTGGACCAGCCCCGGATCGAGCTGACCTGGCCGGCGAAGTCACCGAAGGCGGAGGCCGTGGCGGTGGTGGCGGTGGCGTAGACGAACTCCAGCGCGCGGCAGCCCTTCGTGGACGGCGTCGCCGTGCACGTGGCGGTCGAGGCGGCCGAGGTCGGGGCGATGACCCGCTTCGGACGCGCCAGCTTCTTGCCGTCCGTACCGGTGACGGTCTCCGAGATCACCGTGGTGGTGGACTGGGCCAGGCCGTCCAGCGTGCTGGAGGCGACCTGCCAGGTGGTGGCCGCCGCGTCCGGCTTGGTGAAGACGGTGAGGGTGCCCTCGGTGTCCTTCAGCGTGAACGAGCCCGACAGCGAACCGGTCAGGGTCATGTCCTCCGCGCCCGGCTCCGGCTTCCAGCCGCCGCCGGTGGTGGCGGTGAAGCCGAGTTCCTCGCCGTCGACGTCGACCAGCGCCACCGACGTGGCGGAGGTCTTCTTCACATACGCCCAGTCGGACTCGGTGATCTCCGCGACCGTGCCGGAGGTCCACTGCGGACCGAAGATCGCCGCCTGCCCCTCCTGCTTGACGCCCGCGTCCGCACGGCGCGAGGAAGCCGTACGCGACACCGACAGGCCGAACAGCGAGGCGTCGGTGGCCGACAGCGTGTAGTCACCGGTCAGCAGGTTCACCGAACCCGGACCCGCCTCCTCGGAAGGCGCGCTGCCCGCGTTGCGATCCACCGTGACATCGTTCGCAGGCGAGTACGCGGTCGCGGTGCCGTCGGTGAACGCGGCACGCACCTCGATCGGACCGTCCTCGGCAAGGCTGTCGGTGATGTTCCAGGTCAGACCGGCGGGCTTGCCGTTCGTCACCGGGACCGGCCATGCGGCCACCGTGTTCGTCCCCTGGCGCACGTCGGCGAGAGGAACGTTCTTCCACGCGTCGGTCTCGCCACGCCGGTACTGGTAGGTCACACCGGTGTAGGAGGTCTGGCCCTCGGCCGACAGCGCCACTCGGCGCGCCGGACGCTCGCCCTGGCCCGGGGTCAGCAGAGCCGCGCCGGAACCGGCGTAGAAGACATAAGCACTCTCGGCGGAGACGTTGCCCGCCGGGTCCACCGTGCGGACGGTCACCGTGTGCTTGCCCGCCCCGAAGCCGGTCAGGGTCCTGGTGACGGTCGCGCCGGTGGTGGCGGCGGACACCCAGGTCCCGGCGTCGAGCTTGTACTGCACCTCGGCGACGTCGCTGGTCGGGGGCTTGAAGGAGAACGAGCCGGAGAACTTGCCGTTCGCGTCCGGGGTGCCGGACCAGGTGCTGGCCGGGAAGTCACCGGAGGTGATGGTGCTGGTGGCCGGCTTGGTGGTGTCGACGGTGAAGGTCACCGTCGGCGTCCAGTTCGACCAGGCGTTGCCGTCGTAGGCGCGGCCCTTGAACCAGTACGTGCGGCCGTTGACCAGCTTGCCCGACGGCACCGTGTAGGAGACCGTCTTGTTCACGACCGGCGACAACGTGCCCGGGTCGTGGACCAGCAGGTTCGTCGACCCCTCCCACAGCTCCCACTTCGTGCGCAGGGTCGTGGTCTCGGCGTCGGTCGCGGTGTACTTCAGGGCGGGCGTGGTCGTGGTGACCCAGTTCTTGCCGCCGTTCGCCCGGCCCGGGGTGGCGGACATCGGGTTGCCGGCGACCGGGACGGTGTTGTACGTGACCGATACGTACGGGGTGTTCGTCGCGGCGTTGCCGGAGTTGAACCGCTTCCAGGAGTACGGATCCGACTCGTTGGTCGCCTTGATGCCCATCGCGTTGCTGCTGTTGCCGTTGGCGGCCCAGGCGACGGCGAGGTTCTTGATGTCCTGCGAGACCCAGCCGTCCGCACACGACGAGGAGAAGCCCTTCGTCGCGGTCGAGGTGGCCCACTTGTTGGTGAAGCCGGGCTTGTTGGTCCACCGGGTGGCGGTCGAGGCGTGCGGGGTGTCCCACACCTCCCAGCTCATCGGCGTGCACGACCAGGAGTGGTAGTTCCACAGGTTCAGCTTCGCGCCGAGGATCTGCTTGCCCCGGATCTGCGTCATGGGGAAGTGCAGGTACGAACGCGCGATCTGGCCGGAGCCGTTGTTGCCGAGCTTGAGGTCCGTCGACGTCGACATGTCGTTCGTGTAGCCCTGCTGCACGAACGTGTCGAAGCTCGCCCCGAGGTTGACCGACGGGTCCACCGTCACCGGGAACTTCGTCGCCGGGTCCGCCAGGAACGCCGCATCGGGGGTGAGGGTGAGGTCGATCGCGTCACCGTCCTGCGTCACCTTCAGCCCGACGTCCGCGCGCCGGGTGTGCTCGCCGGACTTCGCGTCGACCGTCGCGTCCCACATCTCCGGCGCCGGCAGCACACCGACCTGCCTGCCGGTCTCGGCGTCCAGGAACGTCACCGACCGGTCCGCGTTCGCCCGCGCCGTAATGCCCCGGGCGTTCAGCGTGAGCGTGACCGAACCGTTCGCGTCGACCGCGCTGCGGTCCTTCAGCTCCAGGAACTGCTCAAAACCCGTACGCGTCGACTCGATGATCAGATCCGTCGCCGTCAGCACATTCGCGTAACGCGCCGTCGTCCCCGACACGGCCGGCTCCGGCAGCACACCCCGCCACGACAGATCCAGCGACCGGCCCTCACCGGCGTCCAAGGACACCAGCGGGACCGGGGCGGTCCGCGGCTCACCGGCGTCACCCGACGCCATCACACGGGCGGCCAGCTTGGCGGGCGTCCTGCCGCCCAGCTTCAGACCCAGCGGATGGTCCTTCGCGACCACCGAACCGTCCACCGACTTCGCGAGGTCGACGTCGATGTTCCGCCACGCGCCCGTGGCCTTGTCCCGGAACCGCACCGGACCCGACGCCGCATCCGTCGTCGCCGTCCCGTCCGGATTCGCCCACGTCGTGGCCGACTCCGTCCGCTCCGACAGGGCTTCGACGCGCTTGCCCGACAGCCGGGCCGCGACCATCGCCGACGCCAGATCCGCCGCCTCGGTCGGATACGTGGCGGTATCGGCCGCCGGCGCCTATGGCTGTGACGGCAGAGCCACGGCCTGCCCCGTGGTCTCCAGCACGATGGCGGCCTCGACCGCCATCAGGGCCGCCGTCGCCAGCGCCACCCTCCGCAGAGTCCGCTTGGTGAACCATCTCCCGCCCGTCCAGCCAGGCGGCGATATGTGCTCGGTCACGTGTGAATGTCCTCCCCTTGAGATAGCCGTCTACACGGCTAGCCGGAGGAGCTTATTCCACATGTAAAGATCCCGTGAAGGCGGGTATCTCGACCTGCCCAGGCGAAGGTGAGCGGCAATTCACAGGGTGAAAGGAGTACGTCACCTCTACCCGGTAGCCTCGGTCGGCCAGGCGGAAGCGGCTCGGCCCGCGACCGGCCGGGGAGGGAGTCAGCCGCAAGCCGCGCCTCCACCTTCGGCGCGTCTCGCCCGCCCCACGGAGCCCCGCACGGGTGCGTCCACCCACCTTGTCGGCATATGCGGGGTTCTGGAGCCGAACAGGCTGGTGAGCGCCAGGAACGCAGAGGCCCCCAAGTCGGCAGGAATACCTCGGAGAACCCGCCGCAGGCCGGTCGCCCGGCGCCCACCCCCACCCGAAACCGATCAGCGAACCCGACCGGGATGCACGCGGGGTTCAGACCGCGACCGCTGTCGTCGGCGTCATCGGCCTCGTCTGGTTCGTCGAACGCCTGCTGGCGCCGGGCGGCGCGGCGTAGCCGCCCCGCTGTCGAGCTCGGCCGCGGCGGTGCGGAGCCGCACTATGTCAACACCGTTGACCGGGCCGGGCACGGCGCGCCTAGGATCCGCCGTACCGCCCCACCAGCCCCGCAGCCTTACGGAGTGCCGTGATCGCCCCAGAGCCGCAGACCGCCGCCGGGCCGGGTTTCACCCCCGCCCTCGACTTCGCCTTCGAGGTCCGCGCCTCCCTCGCCCCCTCCCTGCACATCGGGCACGGCGCCGGCGAGATCACCGAATACGTCCCCATCACCGGCGGCACCGTCGAGGGCCCCCGCCTGCGCGGCACCGTCCTGGCTGGCGGCGGCGACTGGTGCGACCGACGCGGCGGGGTCTACCAGCTCGACGCCCGCTACCTCCTCCAAGCCGATGACGGCGCGGTCATCGACATCACCAACCGCGGCTACTACCACGAGGACGACCCCACCGCCCCCGCCCAGCACGACGGAACCCTGCAGGTGTCCGAGGCAGGCGTCTACTACCGCACCTCCCCCGTCTTCCGCACCTCCGCCCCCGCCCACCTCTGGCTCGCCCGCACCGTCTTCATCGGCCTCGCCCGCGGCGACGACTCCGAAGTCGCCATCCGCTTCTACGCCGTGGCCTGACCACCGTCGCGACCGCCACCGGGAACGCGGAAGACCCCCGCCGGCGGTCGGGCGGGGGTCTTCGGGGCGGGTGCTCAGACCGTGTGCGTACGGGCGAAGCCGGTGAAGGCGGTCCAGGCGTCGGGGGTGGCGGTCAGTTCGCCGAGGGCGCGGTCCTTGGTGTCGCGGACGCGGACCACACCAGGGAGGTTGTCGGCGACCTCGACGCAGTCGTCATTGTTGCCGCTGTACGTGCTCGTGTGCCAGGAGGGCTCAGTCATCGTGCTTCCTCAGTGCGTCCCGCATGAACTCTTGCGATTCATCGACCCCGAGAGCGTCGGCGTGCAGTCGATCATAGACCTTCTGGATGCGATCGACCTCGGTCGGTTCGAGCATGTACTGGCCGGTACCGAAGCCTTCCGTGTAGGCGGTACGGTCCCCGGAAGGAAGTCTCAGCAAGGTCAGCTGGCCACGGACTACGGCCATCTCCGTACGCAGGACCTGCACGTTGACGAAGGGGCGCTGTGCGATCTCCAGCAGCCACTCGATCTGTTCGCGCATGATCTTGCGCGACCCCATGACCTTGGTCAGCGCCGACTCGTCGAGTACGGCCCAGAACCAGGGCGGTCGGGGCTGCGAGAACACGGTCTGCCGCTCGATCCGTCGCTGCACGGAGCCCTCGATGTCGGTCGTGCCGTCAGGGTCTTCGAGGTGCATGATCGCCCGCGCGTAGTCTGGGGTTTGGAGAAGGCCCGGTATCACTGGGTAGAACCCGTAGATCGCCCGCGCCCGCGCCTGGTCCCTCAGGAACCCCTGCGCGTAGTCGCGGAAGGCGACGCGGTCACGGATCACCAGGAGGTTGACCAAGGCTCCGCGGAGTTCGAGCACTTGGTCGATCTGGCGGCCCAGTTGGAGGTCCGGCGGCTCGCCGTTCTCGATCTCCGAGATCCGGGTCGTACTGCTGAAGACCTTCGCCGCCAGGTCCGCCTGGCGCCAGCCCCGGCGTTTTCGTGCGTCCCGAACCATGTCGGCGATGAAGCTCTCCAGGCTCTCGCTCGGGTCGATCTCGCTCTCAGGTGGCATATGCCTCGTTTCCCGGTCCCGTAACGGAAACTCAACTCCTGGTGAGCGTAGGGCCGTCGGCGGCATCGTGGAGGTGTTCCCGGAGGAGATCCATCAGAAAGAGAGAGCCCTCCATGCATGCCTTCACCACCCCTCCCGCCGACCCGCTCCCCGACCGCCCCAGCCGCCCCCTCCACACCGTCCGTCCCGTCACCGAGGCCGAGGCCGCCCAGGTCTACCGGGAGCTCAAGGCCGCCATGGAGGAGGCCGGGCTGCCGGTCAACGGGCTGTACCGGGACGTCCTGCGCGGGGCCGGTACCGACACCCACCTGTACGGGATCGGGGCCTTCACCCTCATCGGGGCCAGGCGGCTGACCGCCGTCCTGCACGCGGGGCGGGGGAGCCGGTGACGTACTACCGCCTCGGGGACTTCGTGACCGACGCGACTCGGGCCCTGACGGGGCAGGTCCACGCCGTGCACGGGAAGACCCTCACGCTGGTGCGGCCCAGCGGGTTCCTGTGGGAGGCCGATGCCGACCAGTGCTGGAAGGCCAGCGCGCAGGAGCGGGCGGGGCTGACGCCCGGCGGCACCGTCCGCGTCATCAGTACCGCTCGGCGCCGGTCGTCCTGAGGGGCGGGAGTCCCTGGGCGCCAGCAGCCTTGGTGCCCCGGTGGGCTCCGGGGCTGCCGCCCGTCGTCTGACGGCCGTGCCTCGGAAGGGGGTCGCACGGGAGGCGGAAGGGACTGCGGTGACGGGTCGATGCCGGCCGCCGCGTACGGTACAGACCGACCTTCCGACGCGAGACCTGGAGCTTCTCCCATGCGTAACCGGGCTCCTGCCCACCGGCCCACCATGGCCCTCGCGGCGGCCGTCGTCCTCACCGCCCTCATGGCGACCGGCTGCTCCACAACCCACGAGAGCTCGCCGGAGGTGCCCCTTCCCCCCGCGCACGCCGGCTTCGACTACCAGCTCGGCGCCCCTTACGACCCGCCGGCCGGGATCTCCGTCGTCGCCCGCGACCACACCGCGCCGCCCGCGCCGGGCTTGTACAACATCTGCTACGTCAACGCCTTCCAGGCCCAGCCCGGCAAGGAAGACGAGTGGGACCCCGATCTGCTGCTCCGGGGCCCGTCGGGCTCGGTGGTCATGGACGAGGAGTGGGGCGAGGCGATGCTGGACATCCGCACGGACGCCAAACGCCGACGCATCGCACAGAAGCTCTACCCCTGGATCGACGGATGCGCGGCCAAGGGCTACCAGGCCGTCGAGCCCGACAACTACGACACGTACACCCGCGCCCCCGCCGGCTTGCTGGCCGCGGACGACGCGAAGGCGTTCCTCTCCCTCCTCGCGGTCCGCGCCCACGGGAAGGGCCTGGCCATCGCCCAGAAGAACACCCTGGAGCTGGCCTCGGCGCGCGAGGAGGTCGGCGTCGACTTCGCGGTGGTGGAGGAGTGCGGTCAGTACGAGGAATGCGCGGAGTACGCCGCCGAGTTCGGCGACCACGTGCTCGTGGTCGAGTACACCGACGAGGGCATGGAGCGAGCCTGCCGCGACTGGGGCGACAGGCTCAGCATCGTCCGTCGCGACCTCCAGCTCGTGGCCGACGACGACAAGGGCTACCGCTACGAGACCTGCGCCAAGCCCTGAACGGGCGGGGGCATGAGCACCGTCGCCCCGGCTTCGGCGCTCCGGCGGTACAGCGAGGAGCAACTCGCCATGATCCTCGACTTCTTGCAGGCCACGCGCCTCGGCCTCGATCGCCGACCCCGGATTCGTTCATCCGGGCGGGGCGTCACCCACGCGGTGGATCTTTGGTTTGACCGGCTCAACAGGCATATGCGCTGCGGTACGTTCGCAGAAAACAGCCCCCGCGATGGCTGCAACCACTCGCGAGGGCCTGAACCACTAGTGGAAGAAGACTCCACCGTGATCTACCGCAACTTTATCGCGCCTCCGCGCGCCTTCACCCGGTTCTCGCACTCGATCATCCGGCATCCCCGGCTCAGTTCCGACGCCGTACGGCTGCTGACCTGGCAGCTCTCCCTCCCCCAAGGCGCCCGCGAGCCCCTGTCCCGTACCGCCGAGCGCGCCCGGATCGGGGCGACCGCCTTCGGGCGGGCCAAGCGGCAGCTCAAGGAGGAGGGGTTCGTCCACGAGCGGCGGGTGCAGGCGGGGCGGGGGCGTTGGGTGACCCAACAGCTCGTCTCCAGCGAGCCGTTGAGCGCCGGGGAGGCCGCTAAGATCCTCGCCGGGATGCCCCAGTACGACGGAGGCACCAGGGAGGAAGCCACTCCGCCGCAGGTCGCGCCGAGTGCCCGGATTCGGGCCGTCGGCGCGCCGGAGGCCCCGGTGGCCGACGGTCATCCAGAAGAAGAACCACCCGCGGGAAAGACCTCCAACCTTCCGCCCGAGCCTGCCGTCGAGGAGGCCGAACCGGACGCGCCTTCCGAAGAAGCCCGCGCCCTCATCGGCTCCCTCCCCGTCCTCTCCCCCGCCCTCCGGCACATCCCTCCCGGCATGCGGGACGAGTTGGCGCGGCTCGCCTCCCGCTGGCTGGAGGCCGGGCACAGCGCCGCCGACGTGTGCGCGCACATCCGGGGCGGGCTGCCCAAGGACGGTACGCCGGTGCTGCGGCCCGGCGGGCTTGTGCGGTACCTGCTGCGGGAGGTTCCGGAGTACGTGGCACCGCTCCCGGAGGCCGTGACACCGCCGCCGCTCTCCCTCGACCAGCCCCGCGTCTCCGCGCGGCTCGCCGAACTGCGGGAGTGCGAGGGGCGGCACAGTCAGGCGCGGCTGTTCCGGCCCGTCGGGGACGAGGTCTTCTGCCCCCAGTGCGCGTCCTAGCCCCTCACGGCTCCGGAGGCAGTTCCACCGTCGGCGCGTCGCGGAAGCGGCGGCGGTCGCGGGTGCCGGGCGGGGCGTCGGCCAGGCGGATGACCGTGCCGTCGCGGCCTGCCACGACCGGTTTCGTGGAGCGGGCGGCCTTGGCCTGGTACTGGGCGGCGTCGGCGAGGCGGAAGAGGCGGCGGGCGGACTTCAGGGGGCCGATGGGGTCGCCGGTGGAGGCCACCCCGCAGGCGACCCCTTCACCGAGCTCCAGTTCCGCCGCTCGTACGCACAGCTCCTCCGCGACCGCCACCACCTCGTCCGCCGTCGGGCCGACCGCCAGGAGGCAGAACTCGTCGCCGCCCAGGCGGGCGGCGAGGGCGCCGGGGAGGCGGGCGCCGCAGCGGGAGAGGACCGAGCCGAAGCGTTCCAGGAGGCGGTCTCCCACCGCGTGGCCGTGGGTGTCGTTGACGCGCTTGAGGCCGTTCAGGTCGCAGACGACGAGGCTGACGACCTCGCCGTGCGCCCGGTAGCGCTCGATCGCCTCGTCCAGGCGGGCGTCCACCGCGCGGCGGTTGGCGAGGCCCGTGAGCGGGTCGGTGAAGGCCAGTTTGCGGACCTCCTCCAGGCGCTCCGCCTGGGCGATGCCGGCCGCCACGACCGCCGCGAGGACGTTCGCGAAGTCGACGTCGTCGGAGGTGAAAGGTTTCGCCCCCAGGGACCTGGCCACGTACAGCTCGCCCCAGGCCCGGCCGTGCAGCACGACCGGGGCGACCACGCAGCCGCTGCGGCCGCGCCGCCGCAGGCCCTCGACGCGGCCGGTGACGACGGGGGCGTCGGCGGTCTCGACCCAGGCGTGCGGGCCCGCGCCGACCGCCCACCGCTCGTGCAGGAACTCGGTGATCTCCGGGAACTGGTGGACCGGGTACGTCTCCGCGTCCGGGAACTCCTCCTCGCCGACCGCCCGCTCCCCGGCGTTCACCAGGACCCGCAGCCGCCCGTGGTCCCGCTCCCAGATCGAGAGGGCGCCGAAGCTCCCGTCCAGTCCGGCCCGCGCGCCGAGCGCGGCGGCCCGCCAGAACTCGCGCGGCGTGTGGGCCGCCGCCATCCCCTGTGCCAGCGCCACCACGGCCCGCAGCCGCACGTCCTCTCCCATTCCTCCAGCTTAGGGAGGTTTGATCCGTTTTCCCCTCCGAGACGTCACGGAAAGTCACATTTCATCAAAAACTGGACCATAAGGGGACCGTTTGGTCACTCTCCGGGCCACTCCGGCTTCCGCTTCTCGTTGAACGCGGCCACGCCCTCCGCGCGGTCGCCCGAGAAGGCCACCGAGCGCCAGGCCCCGTCCTCGACCTCCAGGCCGGCCCGCAGGTCCAGGCCCTGGCCCAGTCGCATGGCCTTCTTCGCGGCCCGCAGGCCGACCGGCGAGTTCGCGGCGATCCGCCCGGCGAGCTCCAGGGCGGCCGGGCGGGCGTCCTCCGCGAGGACGTCCACCAGGCCGAGCTCGTGCGCCTCGGCCGCCTCCACCCGGCGGGCCGTGAAGACCAGCTCGGCGGCGCGCGCCGCGCCCACCCGGCGCGGGAGCAGCTGCGTACCGCCGCCGCCGGGGATGACGCCGACGGAGACCTCGGGGAGGCCGACGACGGTGGTCGCGTCGGCGACGATCAGGTCGCAGGAGAGCGCCAGCTCGTACCCGCCGCCGAGGGCGAAGCCGTGCACGGCCGCCACCGTCGGCATGGGCAGTTCCAGGACGCCGGTGTACGCGGCGCGGGCGGTCGGGCGCTGGCGGACGAGGTCGGCGTCGGTGAAGGAGTTGCGCTCCTTGAGGTCGGCGCCGACGCAGAAGGCCCGGTCGTTCGAGGAGGTCAGGACGGTGACGCGGACGTCGCGGTCGGCGGCGAGGGCGTCGCAGGCGGCGGCGAGGGAGCGGGCCATCTCGGTGGAGACCGCGTTCATGGCCTTGGGGCGGTCCAGGACCAGTTCCGCGACGTGACCGCCCCGGCCCTCCTTCCGGACCGCCACGAACTCACCAAAGCGCTGCTCGGACATGACCGCACACCCTCCCGGTTCGGCTCTGTTCAGGCCTGTTAACGGGTGTTAACAGGCGTTCACCGGGAGATCCTAGGCCGGACGGCGGCTCAGGAGCCAGGGCTCCACCACGCCGAGGCCACGGACCGACCTCTGCCACATGGGCTGGAGCGCGAAGCGGTACGCCTGGGCCGGGCGCCCCTCCTTCTCCGCGCGGGCGGCCTCCTCCGCCGCCTCGGCCTCCGAGACGGGCACGTCGCCGGTGCGGGTCAGCTCCTCGGCGAAGGCGCTGTCCACGAGGACGGCGTCCTTCGGCGCTATCGAGGTGAGCCGGCTGGCCAGGTTCACGGTGGTGCCGAAGACGTCGCCCATCCGGGTCGTCACGGTGCCGAAGGCGATGCCGACCCGCAGCGCCGGCATGGTCTCGTCCTGGCTGAGGGTCTCGATCAGGCGGAGCGCGATCTCGGCGGCGATGCCGGCGTCGTCCGCCGCGTACAGCACCTCGTCGCCGAGGGTCTTGATCAGCCGGCCGCCGTGCGCGGCGACCAGGTCGGCGCAGGTGGTCTCGAAGGCCTCGACCAGCTCGCCCAGCTCCTCCTCCTCCAGGCGGCGGGTGAGGCGGGTGAAGCCGACGAGGTCGGCGAAGCCGACGGCGAGACGGCGGTCGACCATCTCCTCGTCGTCCGCCGCCTGCACGACCCGGCCGGTGGCGGCGGCGAGCTGCCGCCGCCACACGTAGATCAGGAACTCCTCCAGCTCGGGCAGGAGCAGTTCGACCAGGGGGTACGTGACCTCGGTACGGGTCATGCCGGGCTCGGGCGGCTCGGTCAGGCCCTCCAGGAAGGAATCGATCTGCCATTCGGCCAGTCGGGCGGTGGTCTGCCCGGTGGAACGGGCCACCTGCACCGCCATCGGCTCGCTGAGCAGCCCCGCCTCGACGAGACCCGCGAGCCGCCGCAGGGCGAGCACGTCGGCCTCGGTGAGCGCCTTGGCCTGCCCGATGTCGGCGAAGCCCATGGCCCGCCAGAAACGGGAGGCCAGCTCCATGGAGACACCGGCGGTGCGGGCGGCCTGGAAAGGGGTGTAGCGGCGGTCGGCGCCGAGGATGAGCTGTTCGAGGCGGATGGCGAGCGGGTCGTCGGTCGGCTCGGCGGTGTGGTCGACGGCGTGGTGGGGGGTGGGGTACGCGGCCGAGGACTCGGCGGGGGCGGAGGCGGGCACGGGGGGCGGAGCGGGGGGCGAGGCGGGGGCGGCGGCTCCGGAGGCCCCGGACCGGTCGGACCGCTCAGCCTGCTCGGAGGCCCCGGGCTGCCCGGACCGCTTGACCCGCTCGGACTGCCCAGGCCGCTCGGGTCCTTCAGGCTGCTCGGACTGCCCAGGCCGCTCCGACCGCTCGCCCCGCCCAGGCTGCTCGGGTCCTTCAGGCTGCTCGGACTGCTCGGCGGCCCCGGGCCGGTCGGCTGCCCCGGACTGCTCGGGGTCCTCCCCGCCGCCGCCCGTGTTCGCGTCGTCGACGGTCACCGGCCGCCTCCTGCCCGTTCCCTGCCGCTGCCCACTGTCCTGCCGATCTGTTCGCCTGGATCGCGCTCCACGATACGACAGGTGTGGGCTGGCTCACGCCGGAACGGTCCGGGGTCCTCAGTCCGTCGCGCGCAGGTGGACGACGTCCCCGGCGCCTACCGCCTCCGTGCCGCCGCCCTCGGTGGCGACGATCAGGCGCCCGTCGCCGTCCACGGCCACGGCCTCGCCCTCCAGCATCCGCTCGCCCGGCAGGTCGGCGCGGATCCGGCGGCCGAGGGTCGCGCAGCCGGCCGCGTAGGCCGCCTGGATGCCGGAGGCCTCGGGGTCGCCGTCGGCGCGCGTCCAGGCGCCGTACCAGTCGGCGAGGGAGCGCAGGACGGCCCGCAGCAGGGTGTCGCGGTCGGTGGAGACGGCCCCGGCGAGGAGGAGGGAGCCGGCGTTGGGGACGGGCAGCTCGTCCTCGCGCAGGGTGACGTTGATGCCGAGGCCGACGACGACGCCGTCCTCGCCGTCCTTTCCGGCCCGCTCGGCGAGGATGCCGCCGGCCTTGCGCTCCTCCCCGCTGACCGTCACCAGGAGGTCGTTGGGCCACTTGAGGGAGATGTCGACGCCTGCGGCCTTCACCAGGCCGGTGGCGGCGGCCACGCCGGTGAGCAGCGGCAGCCAGCCGAGCCGGTGGGTGGGCACGTCCGGCTTGAGCAGCACGGAGAGGAAGAGCCCCGAGCGGGCGGGCGCGCTCCAGGTGCGGTCGAGCCGGCCGCGTCCCGAGGTCTGCTCCTCGGCGACCAGCACGGCCCCTTCGGGCAGTTCACCGGCGCGGGCGGCGAGGTCGGAGTTGGTGGAGCCGGTGGAGGCGACCACGTCGAGGGAGCTCCACAGCCCGTCCTGGAGGAGCAGGGCCTGCCGCAGGGCGCGGACGTTGAGCGGGGGCCGGTCGAGGTCGGACCACGGGCCGCTCGAAGCGCCGCCGGACGTGTTTCCTGATGCGTGGGGAGACGTCATGCAAGCCAGACTAGGTGTGGGATAGACCGCACTGCGCAGCCGTATCGGCGCCGATACGCTACGGGGCAATAGGCCGTCAGTAGCCCATTCGCAGTCAACGAACCCCCCGTGACCAGGCAGGGAGCCGCATCCCGATGTCCGAGCCGGCAGAGCAGTACGAGATCGACATTCACACGACCGCGGGCAAGATCGCGGATCTGAAGCGCCGCATCGGCGAGGCCACGCACGCCGGCTCGGAACGCGCCGTGGAGAAGCAGCACGCGAAGGGGAAGCTGACCGCGCGTGAGCGGATCGCCCTGCTGCTCGACGAGGGCTCCTTCGTGGAGCTGGACGAGCTGGCCCGGCACCGGTCGACCAACTTCGGCCTGGAGAAGAACCGGCCGTACGGCGACGGCGTCGTCACCGGCTACGGCACGGTCGACGGGCGTCCGGTCGCCGTCTTCTCGCAGGACTTCACCGTCTTCGGCGGGGCGCTCGGCGAGACGTACGGCCAGAAGATCATCAAGGTGATGGACTTCGCGCTGAAGACCGGCTGCCCGGTCGTCGGCATCAACGACTCCGGCGGCGCCCGCATCCAGGAGGGCGTGAGCGCCCTCGGCATGTACGGCGAGATCTTCCGCCGCAACACCCACGCGTCCGGCGTGATCCCGCAGATCTCGCTGGTCGTGGGGCCGTGCGCGGGCGGTGCGGTGTACTCCCCCGCGATCACCGACTTCACCGTGATGGTGGACCAGACCTCGCACATGTTCATCACGGGCCCCGACGTCATCAAGACGGTGACCGGCGAGGACGTGGGCTTCGAGGAGCTGGGCGGCGCCCGGACGCACAACACGACCTCGGGCGTGGCGCACCACATGTCGGGGGACGAGAAGGACGCCATCGAGTACGTGAAGCAGCTGCTCTCGTACCTGCCGTCGAACAACCTCTCCGAGCCGCCGGCCTTCCCGGAGGCGGCGGACACCGAGGTGTCGGGCGAGGACCTGGAGCTCGACGCGCTGATCCCGGACTCGGCGAACCAGCCGTACGACATGCACAAGGTCATCGAGCACGTCGTCGACGACGGCGAGTTCCTGGAGACGCAGGCGCTGTTCGCGCCGAACATCCTGACCGGTTTCGGCCGCGTGGAGGGCTTCCCGGTCGGCATCGTCGCCAACCAGCCGATGCAGTTCGCGGGCTGCCTGGACATCAACGCCTCCGAGAAGGCCGCGCGGTTCGTCCGTACGTGCGACGCCTTCAACATCCCGGTGCTGACCTTCGTCGACGTCCCCGGCTTCCTGCCCGGCGTGGACCAGGAGTACGGCGGCATCATCCGGCGCGGCGCCAAGCTGATCTACGCGTACGCGGAGGCCACGGTCCCGCTGATCACGGTCATCACCCGGAAGGCCTTCGGCGGCGCGTACGACGTCATGGGCTCCAAGCACCTGGGCGCCGACCTGAACCTGGCGTGGCCGACGGCGCAGATCGCCGTCATGGGCGCGCAGGGCGCGGTGAACATCCTGCACCGGCGGACGATCGCGGAGGCTGAGGCGAACGGCGAGAACGCCGAGGAAGCAGCGGCGGTGCGGGCGCGGCTGATCCAGGAGTACGAGGACACGCTCCTCAACCCGTACATCGCCGCCGAGCGCGGTTACATCGACGGGGTGATCCTGCCGTCCGACACCCGCCCGCAGATCGTGAAGGGCCTGCGTCAGCTGCGGACCAAGCGGGAATCCCTGCCTCCGAAGAAGCACGGCAACATCCCGCTCTAGCCCTCGGGAGGGACAGCACGATGATCAAGGTCGTACGAGGCAACCCGACGCCCGAGGAGCTGGCCGCCGCTCTGGCGGTGGTCCAGGCCCGGGCCGCGGCCACGGCGGCGGCCGCCGCGGGCGGCGGCCCGGCGGCACCGGAGGGCTGGTCGGACCCGTCGCGGATCGCCCGCTCGGTACGGCACCGGCCGGGGCCGCGGGCCTGGGCGCGGTCCTACTGGCCGGTCTGACATGAGGTGAGCCGAGGAGGCCGGACCCCTTGTGCGGGGGGTCCGGCCTCCTTGCGTACGCACGCGTGCGCGGGCTGAGGGCCGTTCCCCGGGGCGCTTGAGTATCCGTACTCAGGTGCCGCCGGCCGTCCCGGCAGCAGTATCGGGGCATGCTGTGGTCCGACCCCGAGAACAAGCCGCCGAAGTTCCTGCGCGAGGCGCAGGCGATGCTGCGCAGATCGGGTGTGCTCCTGGCGCTTGCCATGGTCGTCTTAATGTTCGTGGCGGGCGCGCGCTGAGTACGCTGCCTCCATGACTGCTGATCAGCCGGGCCGCACCCCCCGCCGTCTCATTCTCGCCTCCGCCTCCCCCGCCCGGCTCGGTCTGCTCCGGCAGGCCGGGCTCGCGCCCGAGGTGATCGTCAGCGGCGTGGACGAGGACAAGGTCCACGCGCCGACCCCGGCGGAGCTCGCGCTGGCGCTCGCGGAGGCCAAGGCGGCGCACGTCGCGGCCCGTCCGGAGGCGAGCGGCGCCCTGGTGATCGGCTGCGACTCGGTCCTGGAGCTGGACGGGAAGGCCCTGGGCAAGCCCGCCGACGCGGCCGAGGCCACCGAGCGGTGGCGCTCCATGCGGGGCAGGGTCGGCGTCCTCCAGACGGGTCACTGCGTGTACGACACGGCGGCCAAGCGGTACGCGTCGGCGACGGCGTCGACGGTGGTGCGGTTCGGCGATCCGACGGACGAGGAGATCGCGGCGTACGTGGCGAGCGGCGAACCGCTGCACGTGGCGGGCGCGTTCACGCTGGACGGCCGGTCGGCGCCGTTCATCGAGGGCATCGACGGCGACCCGGGCAATGTGATCGGCCTGTCCCTGCCGCTGCTGCGGCGGCTTCTGGCCAAGCTGGACGTGGGGATCACGGAGCTCTGGACCGCCTGAGCTCCCGTCAGGCCGTGGCGGGCTCCGCCTTCTCGGGGCCGTCGGTCTCCTGAGGGCCGTCGGTCTCCTGAGGGCCGTCGGTTTCCTTCCCGTACGCCACCAGGGTGAGGACGACGAGCCCGACGACGGTCATGAGGAAGGCGAAGGCGCCCCAGCCGATCAGGCCGATCGCGACCGCGCCGAGGATCCCGTGGACGACCGCGCAGCCGATGAGCAGCCCCCGGCCGAGGCGGCCGGGGCGGCGGTCGCGGAGGCCCGCGAGGAGCGCGACGAGGGCGCAGAGCGCGAGGGCGAGGCCGGAGGCGATGCCGAGGGCCCAGGTGCCGGTGACCATGTGGTCCGGGTCGAGCCCGTCGAGGGACATCGACTGGGCCTCCACGAAGCGGGCCATGATGCCGTTGACGGCGACGATGGCTGGTGCTTCCACGAGGAGCACGGCGGCCGTGACGAGTGCGATCGGTCTGCGGGCCACCTCGGCCACCCCCTGGATTCGCCTGTTACCGACAGTACGGTCAACTCCGCGAAGGCTACTGGCCGGTAAACGCCCGGACAAGAGTTCGCGCGCCCTGGCCGGAGGGCGACGGTCCGGCAAAGAATCATTGAGCCATTCGTAGGGTCTCCACAAAGAAACACAAAGGGTGACTGACTTTACGAACAGAGACCTGCGCCACACCTCAGAGCTACTGTGCCGTCAAGGAACCCTGCGTACCGTGGTGCGACAAGGGATTTCACGACCCGAGCGAGCCTCGATCAGCAGTCCATGTGGGCAAGGTCACCATTGGGGACGGGTCGAGGGGCCGTGTCGGCAGTCCCTAAACTCAGCTTGTTTCAAGGAGGGAGCCATCGTGCGCAAGGTGCTCATCGCCAACCGTGGCGAAATCGCTGTTCGTGTCGCCCGTGCCTGCCGGGATGCCGGGATCGCCAGCGTAGCCGTCTACGCCGATCCGGACCGGGACGCCCTGCACGTCCGCGCGGCCGACGAGGCGTTCGCCCTGGGCGGTGACACCCCGGCCACCAGCTACCTGGACATGGCCAAGGTGCTCCAGGCCGCCAAGGACGCCGGCGCGGACGCGATCCACCCCGGCTACGGCTTCCTCTCCGAGAACGCCGAGTTCGCCCAGGCCGTCATCGACGCCGGACTGACCTGGATCGGCCCGCCGCCGCAGGCCATTCGCGACCTCGGCGACAAGGTCGCCGCCCGGCACATCGCCCAGCGCGCCGGCGCGCCGCTCGTGGCCGGCACCCCCGACCCGGTCTCGGGCGCCGACGAGGTCGTCGCCTTCGCCCAGGAGCACGGGCTGCCGATCGCGATCAAGGCCGCGTTCGGCGGCGGCGGCCGCGGCCTGAAGGTCGCCCGCACCCTCGAAGAGGTCCCCGAGCTCTACGACTCCGCCGTCCGCGAGGCCGTCGCCGCCTTCGGCCGCGGCGAGTGCTTCGTCGAGCGCTACCTCGACAAGCCCCGCCACGTCGAGACCCAGTGCCTGGCCGACACCCACGGCAACGTCGTCGTCGTCTCCACCCGTGACTGCTCGCTGCAGCGCCGCCACCAGAAGCTGGTGGAGGAGGCCCCCGCGCCGTTCCTGACGGAGGAGCAGAACGCGCAGCTGTACGCCGCGTCCAAGGCGATCCTGAAGGAGGCCGGGTACGTCGGCGCCGGCACGGTGGAGTTCCTCGTCGGCCTGGACGGGACGATCTCCTTCCTGGAGGTCAACACCCGTCTCCAGGTCGAGCACCCGGTGACCGAGGAGGTCACCGGCATCGACCTGGTCCGCGAGATGTTCCGCATCGCCGACGGCGAGGAGCTCGGCTACGGCGACCCGGAGATCCGCGGCCACTCCTTCGAGTTCCGCATCAACGGCGAGGACCCCGGCCGCAACTTCCTGCCCGCGCCCGGCACCGTCACCACCTTCGCCCCGCCCACCGGCCCCGGCGTCCGCCTGGACGCGGGCGTCGAGTCCGGCTCGGTCATCGGCCCGGCCTGGGACTCCCTCCTGGCCAAGCTGATCGTCACCGGCGCCACCCGTGAGCAGGCCCTGCAGCGCGCCGCCCGCGCGCTCGCGGAGTTCAAGGTCGAGGGCATGGCCACCGCCGTCCCCTTCCACCAGGCCGTCGTGGTCGACCCCGCCTTCACCGCCGACCCGTTCCGCGTCCACACCCGGTGGATCGAGACCGAGTTCGTCAACGACATCAAGCCCTTCGCCCCGGCCGGTGCCGAGGCGGAGGAGGACGAGGCGGGCCGCGAGACCATCGTCGTCGAGGTCGGCGGCAAGCGCCTTGAGGTCTCCCTCCCGTCCTCGCTCGGCATGACCCTGGCCCGCACCGGCCTGGCCGCCGGCGCCAAGCCCAAGCGCCGCGCCGCGAAGAAGTCCGGCCCGACCGCCTCCGGCGACACCCTCGCGTCCCCGATGCAGGGCACCATCGTCAAGGTGGCCGTCGAGGAGGGCCAGGAGGTCAAGGAGGGCGACCTGATCGTGGTCCTGGAGGCCATGAAGATGGAACAGCCCCTCAACGCCCACAAGTCCGGTGTCGTCACCGGCCTGAAGGCCGAGGTCGGCGCGTCGGTCACCTCCGGCGCCGGCATCTGCGACATCAAGGCCTGACGGACCGCCGGTCCGCACGGCTCACAAGCGCTCACACGAAGGGCCCGCAGGCAGCCGCCTGGGGGCCCTTCGCCGTACGTACGCACCCGAGGGAGGGGTACGCGTACGGCTACGGGTTCAGCGGCGCCGGAGGTCCGCCACGCGGGCCGTGCGCTCCAGGGGCTCGGCACCCAGACCGGGGCCGGAGCCGCGGAACTGGCCGGCGGCCGGCATCCTGCCGCCGCGCTGGACCGGGAGCGGCATCTCACGGCGGCCCCGGACGCCCGGGGGCAGTTGCTCCCCGGCGGCGGCGCCCTGCCCCGTACCGGCCACGGCGATCTGCACGCCCTGGTCGGCGAGGGCCTGGAGCTCGCTCGCGGCCCGCTCGTCGTGGGGCGGGGGCTCGTCGGTGACCAGGCGGGTGATCACGTCCGTCGGCACCGTCTGGAACATGGTGTCGGTGCCGAGCTTGGTGTGGTCGGCGAGGACCACGACCTCGGCCGCCGCCTGCACCAGGGCCCGGTCCACGCTCGCGGAGAGCATGTTGGAGGTGGAGAGGCCGCGCTCGGCGGTGAGACCGCTGCCGGAGAGGAAGGCGCGGGAGACGCGCAGCCCCTGGAGCGACTGCTCGGCCCCGCTGCCCACCAGGGCGTAGTTGGAGCCGCGCAGGGTGCCGCCGGTCATGACGACCTCGACCCGGTTGGCGTGCGCGAGGGCCTGGGCGACGAGCAGCGAGTTGGTGACGACGGTGAGGCCGGGCACCCGGGCGAGCCGGCGGGCCAGCTCCTGGGTGGTGGTCCCGGCGCCGACGACGATGGCCTCGCCCTCCTCGACCAGGTTCGCGGCGACGTCGGCGATGGCCGTCTTCTCCGCGGTCGCGAGATGGGATTTCTGCGGGAAGCCGGACTCTCGCGTGAATCCGCCCGGCAACACCGCACCGCCGTGCCGGCGGTCGAGGAGTCCTTCTGCCTCCAGCGCCCGCACGTCTCGCCGTACGGTCACTTCTGAGGTCTGGACGACGCGGGCGAGCTCGCGGAGCGACACGGCTCCATTGGCGCGCACCATTTCGAGGATCAACTGGCGACGTTCTGCAGCGAACACGAAACCGACAGTAACGTGACCGACAGCACTTTGGGTCGATCTGCCGAAGTTGCCCGTGGACGGGGCCTCCACGTGGTATGGGAGGCCCCGCCGCCGTTCGTCCTATGCCCCGGCTTGCCGGGGGTTGTCCGAGTCGGCGAACCGTTCTTGCAGGCGGGGACGGTGATCGCCGGGCCGGTCAGCCCTCGCCCGCGGTCTTTCGGGTCTGCAACTGCCGTGCCACTTCCGCGATCGAGCCCGACAGGGAGGGGTACACGGTGAAAGCATTTGCGATCTGTTCGACCGTCAGATTGTTGTCGACCGCGATCGAGATGGGGTGGATCAGCTCGCTCGCGCGCGGCGCGACGACACAGCCGCCGACCACGATGCCGGTGCCGGGGCGGGCGAAGATCTTGACGAAGCCGTCCCGGATGCCCTGCATCTTGGCGCGCGGGTTGCGCAGCAGCGGCAGCTTGACGACCCGGGCGTCGATCTTGCCGGCGTCGACGTCGGCCTGGGTGTAGCCGACGGTGGCGATCTCCGGGTCGGTGAAGACGTTGGAGGAGACCGTCTTCAGGTCGAGCGGGGCCACCGCGCCGCCGAGGAAGTGGTACATCGCGATCCGGCCCTGCATGGCGGCGACCGAGGCGAGCGCGAAGACGCCGGTGACGTCACCGGCCGCGTAGACGCCGGGGGCGGAGGTGCGGGAGACCCGGTCGGTCCAGATGTGGCCGGACTCCCTGAGCCGGACCCCGGCCTCCTCCAGGCCCATCCCCGCGCTGTTCGGGATGGCGCCGACGGCCATCAGGCAGTGGGTGCCGGAGATGACCCGGCCGTCCGAGAGGGTGACCTCGACCCGGTCGCCGACCCGCTTGGCGGACTCGGCGCGGGAGCGGGCCATGACGTTCATGCCGCGGCGGCGGAAGACGTCCTCCAGGACCGCGGCGGCGTCCGGGTCCTCACCGGGCAGGACCCGGTCCCGGGAGGAGACGAGCGTGACCCGGGAGCCGAGCGCCTGGTAGGCGCCGGCGAACTCGGCACCGGTCACACCGGAACCGACCACGATGAGCTCCTCCGGGAGCTCCTTCAGGTCGTAGACCTGCGTCCAGTTCAGGATCCGCTCGCCGTCCGGCTTGGCGTCGGGCACCTCGCGCGGGTGCCCGCCGGTCGCGATCAGCACGGCGTCGGCCGTCAGCGTCTCCTCGCTGCCGTCCGCGGCCGTCACGACCACCTGACGGGAGCCGTCCACGGCCTGCCGGCCCGAGAGCCGGCCGCGGCCGCGCAGCACCCGGGCGCCCGCACGGGTGACGGAGGCGGTGATGTCGTGCGACTGGGCGAGCGCGAGCCGCTTCACCCGTCGGTTGACCTTGCCGAGGTCCACGCCGACCACACGGGCGGCCTGCTCGACGTGCGGAGTGTCGTCCGCGACGATGATGCCCAGCTCCTCGTAGGAGGAGTCGAAGGTGGTCATCACCTCGGCGGTGGCGATCAGGGTCTTGGAGGGCACGCAGTCGGTCAGGACGGACGCGCCGCCGAGGCCGTCGCAGTCGACGACGGTCACCTCCGCGCCGAGTTGGGCGCCCACCAGGGCCGCCTCGTATCCGCCGGGTCCGCCGCCGATGATCACGATCCGGGTCACTGGGATCTACGCCTCGCGCTCTCGTTCTGCCGGGGGGTCCCCCGCTGGGCTGCAGTGCGTACGCCATTGTCCCGCACGCTTCAAGTGCGTGCTCCATTGTCCCGCACGCGGCGCACTCCCTCGCGCCGGGGCCGGGGAAAGCCGCCGGACAGGATGCGAGAGGCCGCCCGGCAGGGGGCCGCGACGCCCCTCGTACAGCACGCGGAAGGCCGCCCGGCCGACGGGCCGCGGTGCCCCTCGTACGGCCCCACCTCGGTGTTCTCCGGGCACCCCCGCCCCTCCCGTACCCTCGGTCCCATGTCGCTCTACGCCGCGTACGCCGGCAACCTCGACGCCCGGCTGATGAGCCGCCGCGCCCCGCACTCCCCGCTGCGCGGCACCGGCTGGCTGAACGGCTGGCGGCTCACCTTCGGCGGGGAGCAGATGGGCTGGGAGGGAGCGCTCGCCACCCTCGTGGAGGCCCCGGGCGAGCAGGTCTTCGTGGCGCTGTACGACATCGCCCCGATGGACCAGGACTCCATGGACCGCTGGGTGGGCGTCGGGCTCGGCATCTACCGGCGGATGCGGGTCCGGGTGCACACCCTCGACGGCGAGGAGCCGGCCTGGGTGTACGTGCTCGACGCCTACGAGGGCGGGCTGCCGTCCGCCCGCTACCTGGGCGAGGTCGCCGACGCGGCCGAGTCGGCGGGGGCGCCGCACGACTACGTGATGGAGCTGCGCAAGCGGCCCTGCTGAGCGGGGGCGGCGAGCGGCTCACCAGACGGACGCGGCGATCTCTTCGTCGGAAACGACAAGACAACGATCGCATGTCCGTCCGCGCCGTCATCTACGCGCGTAGGAATTCTCCGGCTAGGCTTCTGCGCGAACGAATTCCGTCCGGGGTCTCCTCCCTCGGACCCCCTCCCCGAGGCGAGAGAGCCAGTGAACGCTACTGCCACCCCGTACGAGGCCGCCGAGGCCGCGGCCGCGCGTCTGCGCGAGCTGACCGGAGTCGAGAACCACGACGTCGCCCTGGTCATGGGCTCCGGCTGGGCTCCGGCCGTCGACGCCCTGGGCGCCCCCGAGGCCGAGTTCCCCGTCACCGAGCTTCCGGGCTTCCCGCCGCCGGCCGTCGAGGGACACGGCGGCAAGGTCCGCTCGTACAAGATCGGCGAGAAGCGCGCCCTGGTCTTCCTCGGCCGCACCCACTTCTACGAGGGCCGCGGCGTCGCCGCCGTCGCGCACGGCGTCCGCACGGCCGTCGCCGCGGGCGTCAAGACCGTCGTCCTCACCAACGGCTGCGGCGGCCTGCGCGAGGGCATGCGCCCCGGCCAGCCGGTCCTCATCAGCGACCACATCAACCTGACGGCCGCCTCCCCGATCGTCGGCGCCAACTTCGTGGACCTGACGGACCTGTACTCGCCGCGGCTGCGCGCGCTGTGCAAGGAGGTCGACGAGACGCTGGAGGAGGGCGTGTACGTCCAGTTCCCCGGCCCGCACTACGAGACCCCCGCCGAGATCAACATGGTCCGCGTCCTGGGCGGCGACCTCGTCGGCATGTCCACCGTCCTGGAGGCCATCGCCGCCCGCGAGGCCGGTGCGGAGGTCCTCGGCATCTCCCTCGTCACCAACCTGGCCGCGGGGCTCTCGGGCGAGCCGCTGAACCACGAGGAGGTCCTCCAGGCGGGCCGCGACTCGGCCGCCCGGATGGGCGAACTGCTGACGCGGGTGCTGGACCGGATCTGACGTTCCGCCGGCGGCACCGTGCCGCCGTGGCGGCGGACCGCCGCGCTGGGCTTTCTCCCCGCCGGACGGGCTGGATCCAGCCCGTCCGGGGGTCCCCCCACGCCGCCAGGCGTAGGGGGAGTTTGAGCACCGGGGTCCGGGGCGGAGCCCCGGTTACGGGAAGGGGCGGGGTGGGGAAAGGCTCCGCGCAGCGGCCCCCACGCACCCCCGCCGACCCGCACCCGCCGACCCGCACCCGCCGACCCGCACCCGGCCACCCGTACCGGCCCGCACGCAGCGGCCCGCCCCGCACCCACCCACCCGCACTCCGAAAGGCGCATCACCGTGACGAAGGACGAACTGCTCGCCCGGGCCCAGGCGTGGCTCGCCGAGGATCCCGATCCCGAGACCCGGGAGGAGCTCGGCGCGCTCCTCGACCGGGGGGAGACCGACGAGCTGGCGGTCCGGTTCGCCGGGACGCTGCAGTTCGGCACCGCGGGGCTCCGCGGGGAGCTCGGTGCCGGGCCCATGCGGATGAACCGGTCCGTGGTGATCCGGGCCGCCGCCGGGCTCGCCGCGTACCTGAAGGGGAAGGGGCAGACCGGCGGCCTCGTCGTCATCGGCTACGACGCCCGCTACAAGTCGGCCGACTTCGCCCGGGACACCGCCGCCGTGATGACGGGCGCCGGGCTGCGCGCCGCGCTGCTGCCGCGCCCGCTGCCGACGCCGGTCCTGGCGTACGCCATAAGGCATCTGGGCGCCGTCGCGGGCGTCGAGGTGACCGCGAGCCACAACCCGCCGCGCGACAACGGCTACAAGGTGTACCTGGGCGACGGCTCGCAGATCGTGCCGCCGGCCGACGCCGAGATCGCGGCCGAGATCGCCGCCGTACGGGCCCTGGCCGACGTGCCGCGCCCGGACAGCGGGTGGGAGGTGCTCGGGGAGGAGGTCCTGGAGGCCTACCTGGCGCGCACCGACGCCGTCCTGACGCCCGGCTCGCCGCGGACCGCGCGGACCGTCTACACGGCCATGCACGGCGTCGGGAAGGACGTCCTGACGGCGGCCTTCGCCCGGCACGGCTTCCCGCCGCCGGCGCTGGTCGCCGCGCAGGCGGAGCCCGACCCGGCGTTCCCGACCGTGGCCTTCCCCAACCCGGAGGAGCCGGGTGCCATGGACCTCGCCTTCGAGGCGGCCCGGGCCGTGGACCCCGACCTCGTCATCGCCAACGACCCGGACGCCGACCGCTGCGCGGTGGCCGTGCCGGACGCCTCCGTGGACGGCGGCTGGCGGATGCTGCGCGGCGACGAGGTCGGCGCGCTGCTCGCCGCGCACCTCGTGCACAAGGGCGCTCGGGGCGTCTTCGCGGAGTCGATCGTCTCGTCCTCGCTGCTCGGCCGGATCGCCGAGGCCGCCGGGGTCGGGTACGAGGAGACGCTGACCGGCTTCAAGTGGATCGCCCGCGTGGACGGTCTGCGGTACGGCTACGAGGAGGCGCTCGGCTACTGCGTGGACCCCGAGGGCGTCCGCGACAAGGACGGCATCACGGCGGCGCTGCTCGTCGCCGAGCTGGCCTCGGAGCTGAAGGAGCGGGACCGGACGCTGACGGACCTGCTCGACGACCTGGCCGTCGCGCACGGCCTGCACGCCACGGACCAGCTGTCGGTGCGCGTGGAGGACCTGGGGATCATCGCGAACGCGATGGCCGCCCTGCGCGAGACCCCGCCGGTGCGGCTCGCGGGCCTGACCGTCGTCTCGGCGGAGGACCTGACGAAGGGCACGGAGTCGCTGCCGCCGACGGACGGCCTGCGCTACCACCTGGAGGGCGACTACAAGGCCCGCGTGATCGTCCGCCCCTCGGGCACGGAGCCCAAGCTGAAGTGCTACCTGGAGGTCGTGGTCCCGGTCGCCGACGCGAGCGCGCTCGCGACCGCCCGCGCCACCGGCGCCGAGGTGCTCGACGCGCTGAAGAAGGACCTGGCGGCGGCCGCGGGGCTGTGAGGCCGCGGTAGGCAGGGGAAAGGGCCGGTACGGGGTACCCCGTACCGGCCCTTTCCCCTGCCTACCGACTCCGGCGGCCGGTCAGCCGGTCGCGGCGAGGATCACCAGGAGGACCAGACCGGCCGCGGCCGGGGCGATGATCTCGTACGCCCAGCGGACCTGCGGCGCACCCTGCGCCCCGGCCCGGTCCGCGTACCGCTCGGCCATCTCCCGCAGGTCGGCCACGGTCTGGTCGCTGGGCGCGATGCGGGAGGCGTCCCGGACGTCGGCGGTGATCGAGGTACGTCCGTGGGGATCGTCCTGGGAGGCGCGGGCGGCCCGGCGCGCGGCCTTCTTCCGCTGCCGCAGCGAGACCGGCACGGCCCACAGCTGGTACTTGGCGCCCTCCTGCGTGAAGACCTCGCTGGAGTAGCCGGCCCGGACGTCGGCGACCGAGGCCCACGGCAGCAGGATCGAGCGGAAGGGGTTGCGGATCCGGAGCCGGTCCTCGTTGGCGTACACGGCGGGCCGGACGGTGAAGGCGATGATCAGCGGCACGGCGAGGACGAGCCCGGCCAGCGACAGCCAGGGCGTCCGGCCCTCGCCGCGCAGCATCGCGTCGATCGAGAGGACCAGCACCAGGGCGAGCATGAAGACGCCTCCCGCGATGCCGAAGGCGGAGCGGAAGACACGGTCGGCGGAGGTCGGCTCGGGGTTCGGCCCGGAGGTCGGCTCGGGGGTCGTCATGCCGCCGATTGTGCCTCAGGAGGTACCGGGAGACCCGGGCGCCCCGTCCGTACCGGGGTCATGCCGGGCGGGCGGCGACGAGGTCCGCGTACAGGATGATGTTGTCCGGCCGGTGGCCGTCGACGAGTTCGCCGCCGCAGGTGATCACGCGCAGCTCGGGCCGGCGGGTGTCGCCGTAGACCTTCTCCGTCGGGAAGGCGTCCTTGTCGACCTGCTCGAGCTCGCGGACGCGGAAGACGGCGGCGGTGCCGTCCGCGCGGGTCACGGTGATCTCGTCGCCGACCCGGACCTTGGCGACGTCCTTCAGCACGGCCGGCCCGCGCGCGGTGTCGAAGTGCCCGATGAGCACGGCGGGCCCGGTCTCACCGGGCGTGACGCCCTTCCCGTACCACCCGATCCGGTCGGCATCGGCCACCGAGGGCACCTCGACGGTCCCGTCCGCGTTCAGCCCGAGGCCCAGGACCGGCCGGGCGTCGACCCCGGCGGCGGGCAGCTGAACCCGCACGGGCAGCGAGCGGGCCAGCGGCCGGACGGGGGCGGCGCTCTTCGTGGGCGCGGGCGGGGTGGCGGGCGCGGTGGCCTCCGCGATGCGGGCGGGCGGGGTGGCGGGCGAGGGGCCGGACGCCGAGCAGCCGGTGAGCGCCACGAGGGCGGCCAGGAGGAGGACGGAGGCGGTACGGGTACGGGTACGGGTGCGGGTGCGGGTGCGGCGACGGTTCACGGGAGGGCTCCGGGCGGGACGGGGTACGGCCGGCCGCCGCGTGGGGCGCGGCGGCCGGCCTGATGGGGTGGTGCTCCTGCTCGGGTCAGGGTCGAGGAGCGGGTGATGCGGAGGAGCGGGCGGGGCGGAGAGCCGGGCGGGACGGGGGTCGGTGGGACGGGGGTCGGTGGGACGGAGGTCGGGCGGAACGGGGTCGGGTGGGACGGAGGTCGGGCGGAACGGGGTCGGGTGCGGCCCGGCCGGGAGTCACGGTCCCGGCCGACCGCGGCGAGGGCCGCCGCAGGGGCCGATCCGGCGGCGAGCCCGCCACGAGAACCGGCCCGACGCCGAGTCCGCCGCGGACGCCGCGGACGCCGCGGACGCCGCCCCAGCGGCACGTCAGCCGCGGGAGCCGACCCGGCGGCGCAGGGCGACGAAGCCGAGGCCGGCCGCGGCGAGCGAGGCCGCGCCCGCGCCGGCCGCGATCAGGGCCGTGGAGTCGTCCTGGGGGCCGAACTCGGCGCCGGCGGCGACGCCGCCCTTCGGGACGACCGTGGTCTGGCCGCCGTTGTGGGGGGTGGTGTCGGCGGGGCGCTCGGTCGAGGACGCGGGCTTCTCGCATCCCTTGGGGAGCTTCGGGAACGCGGTCCACCGGAACGGCGCGCCGCCCTGGGTGCGCTGGCCGAGCTGCGGGGTCCTGGTGTTCGCGTCCTTGATCGTGAGGCCCTGGCCCAGGTCCTCCGGGTGCTCGCGGTCGACGGTGACGAGGGCCTTGCCCTTCTCGTCCTTGAGGACGGCCTTCGGGCCCGTCTCCAGGTCGTTGGTGAGCGTGACGGTGAGGAGCGCGAAGACGGAGGGGACGTCCTGCCGGACGGCGCACTCGCCGATGACGACCGGCTTGCCCCCGGTGGGCCTGCCCTGGTCGACGCCGCCCTTGTCGTACGGCTGCGGGGCGGCCTGCTTCGCCGAGCCGGGGACGTAGGCGGCGAACTGGCCGTCCGCCTCCAGGACGACGACGGCCTTGCCCAGGCGCATCACCTGACGCTGGCCGTTGGCGTAGACGTAGTCGTCGTCCCCGGTGGTGGGGTCGACGCGCCGGAGGCCGAAGGTCGTGTCCATCGCCCGGAGTTCCACGACGGTGCCGTCGACCAGGCGGTAGAGGCCGGGCTCGGCGGGGGCGATGTTGCCGACCCAGTTGTAGGAGGTGCCGTCGGGCTCGAGGACGTAGAACTCGCCGTTGTCCTGGCCGGCGGTGGGGAGCCCGTCCGCCTTGAGGACGCCGACCGGGGAGCCGTCGCGGAACAGCTCGGCGCGGTGGTTCCCCGCCTCGATCCTGTAGATCTTGGCGACGGTCCCGCCGATCAGGGTCTCGGTCCGGACGAGGACCCCTGTCGCCGGGTCGGAGGTCGCGGGCGCCGGGGTGGCAGCGGCGGGGGCGGAGGTGGCCGGGGCGGAGGTCGCGGAGGTGGTCTCCACGGCCGGGGCGGCCGGGGCGGCCTCGGCGGGCGCACTCGCGGTGGCCGTCGCACTCGCGGTGGCCGTCGGCGCCGGTGTCGCGTCGGCGGCGAAGGCGCTGCCGGCCGCGAGGACCGGGGTGGCGGCAACGCCCGCGACGAGCGCGGCGGCGAGGGCGGTACGGAGGGCGGTGCGCATAACGACTCCCGAGGAAGAATCGGTGACGGGTGGGAAGAGCCGCATGCCGGTGACGTCTCGATCGGGAAGGGCCGGTGAGTTCCCCTGGCTGCTGACAAGAATCTATTGATCTTGTATGTGGGACCGATCCGCTCCGTGTCACGAGCGCGTGACAGCCGTCACCTCTCTCATGACTCCTGCCGCCGCACGACACCGGGCGACCCCCTCCCCTGTACAGGTCGCTACGCGCGTAGATATGCTCGACTGGTGACCATGCCCACCACTGCATCCGCAGCAGCAGCTTTCGCCGACGTGACCGCGTCCGAGAGCACGCTGCGCCGCTTCCTCCACGGGCTGCCCGGCGTCGACGCCGTGGGCCTGGAGGCGCGCGCCGCGTCCCTCGGCACCCGCTCGATCAAGACCACGGCCAAGGCGTACGCCATCGACCTGGCCATCTCCATGATCGACCTGACGACGCTCGAAGGCGCGGACACCCCGGGCAAGGTCCGGGCCCTCGCCGCCAAGGCCGTCCACCCCGACCCGACCGACCGCACGACCCCGACGACCGCCGCCGTCTGCGTCTACCCCGACATGGTGGCCACCGCCAAGGCCGCCCTCGCGGGCTCGGGCGTCAAGGTCGCCTCGGTCGCCACCGCCTTCCCGGCGGGCCGCGCGGCCCTCCCCGTGAAGCTGGCCGACACCGCCGACGCGATCGCCGCCGGAGCGGACGAGATCGACATGGTCATCGACCGCGGCGCCTTCCTCGCCGGCCGCTACCTGGAGGTGTACGAGCAGATCGCCGCCGTCAAGGCCGAGTGCGGCGACCGTGCCCGCCTCAAGGTGATCTTCGAGACCGGCGAGCTGTCCACGTACGACAACATCCGCCGCGCCTCCTGGCTCGGCATGATGGCCGGCGCCGACTTCATCAAGACCTCGACCGGCAAGGTCGCGGTCAACGCCACCCCGGCGAACACCCTCCTCATGCTGGAGGCGGTGCGCGACTTCCGCGCCCAGACCGGCACGCAGGTCGGCGTGAAGCCCGCCGGCGGCATCCGCAACACCAAGGAAGCCATCAAGTTCCTGGTGCTGGTCAACGAGACGGTCGGCGCGGACTGGCTGGACAACCACTGGTTCCGCTTCGGCGCCTCCAGCCTGCTCAACGACCTGCTGATGCAGCGCCAGAAGATGGCGACCGGCCACTACTCCGGCCCCGATTACGTGACGGTGGACTGATCGACATGACCTCCCCCTTCGAGTACGCCCCCGCGCCCGAGTCGCGCGCGGTCGTCGACATCGCGCCGAGCTACGGCCTGTTCATCGACGGCGAGTTCACCGACGCGGCCGACGGCAAGGTCTTCAAGACCGTCTCCCCCTCCACCGAGGAGGTCCTGTCCGAGATCGCCCAGGCGGGCGAGGCGGACGTGGACCGCGCGGTGAAGGCCGCCCGCAAGGCCTTCGAGAAGTGGTCGGCGCTGCCCGGCTCCGAGCGCGCCAAGTACCTCTTCCGGATCGCCCGGATCATCCAGGAGCGAAGCCGTGAGCTGGCCGTCCTGGAGACCCTGGACAACGGCAAGCCGATCAAGGAGACCCGCGACGCGGACCTCCCCCTGGTCGCCGCGCACTTCTTCTACTACGCGGGCTGGGCCGACAAGCTCGACCATGCCGGCTTCGGCGCGAACCCGAAGCCGCTGGGCGTGGCCGGCCAGGTCATCCCGTGGAACTTCCCGCTCCTGATGCTGGCGTGGAAGATCGCCCCGGCGCTCGCGACCGGCAACACGGTCGTCCTGAAGCCCGCCGAGACCACCCCCCTCTCGGCCCTCTTCTTCGCGGACATCTGCCGCCAGGCGGGCCTCCCGAAGGGTGTCGTCAACATCCTCCCCGGTTACGGGGACACCGGCGCCGCCCTGGTCGCGCACCCCGACGTGAACAAGGTCGCCTTCACCGGCTCGACGGCCGTCGGCAAGCAGATCGCCCGCACGGTCGCCGGCACCGACAAGAAGCTCACCCTGGAACTGGGCGGCAAGGGCGCCAACATCGTCTTCGACGACGCCCCCATCGACCAGGCCGTCGAGGGCATCGTCAACGGCATCTTCTTCAACCAGGGCCAGGTCTGCTGCGCGGGCTCCCGCCTCCTGGTCCAGGAGTCGATCCAGGACGAGCTCCTGGACAGCCTCAAGCGCCGCCTGTCGACGCTCCGCCTCGGCGACCCGCTCGACAAGAACACCGACATCGGCGCCATCAACTCCGAGGAGCAGCTGGCCCGCATCACCTCCCTGGTGGACCGGGGCGAGGCGGAGGGCGCCGAGCGCTGGACCGCCGCCTGCGAGCTCCCGGAAGCGGGTTACTGGTTCGCCCCGACGCTCTTCACGGGCGTCACCCAGGCGCACACCATCGCCCGCGACGAGGTCTTCGGCCCGGTCCTGTCGGTCCTCACCTTCCGCACCCCGGACGAGGCCGTCGCCAAGGCCAACAACAGCCAGTACGGCCTCTCCGCCGGCATCTGGACGGAGAAGGGCTCCCGCATCCTCGCGGTCGCGAACAAGCTCCGCGCGGGCGTCGTCTGGGCCAACACGTTCAACAAGTTCGACCCGACCTCGCCCTTCGGCGGCTACAAGGAGTCGGGCTTCGGCCGCGAGGGCGGCCGCCACGGCCTGGAGGCGTACCTCGATGTCTGACACGACCCGACTCTCCGTCTTCAAGACCTACAAGCTGTACGTCGGGGGCAAGTTCCCCCGCTCCGAGAGCGGCCGGGTGTACGAGGTGACCGACTCCAAGGGCAACTGGCTGGCGAACGCCCCCCTCTCCTCCCGCAAGGACGCCCGTGACGCGGTCGTCGCCGCGCGCAAGGCGCAGGCCGCCTGGGCGGGCGCCACGGCGTACCTGCGCGGCCAGATCCTCTACCGCGTCGCCGAGATGCTGGAGGGCCGCCGGGACCAGTTCGTCCGCGAGGTCGCGGACGCCGAGGGCCTGTCGAAGTCGAAGGCGGCGGCCCAGGTGGACGCCGCGATCGACCGCTGGGTCTGGTACGCGGGCTGGACCGACAAGATCGCCCAGGTGGTCGGCGGCGCCAACCCGGTCGCGGGCCCGTACTTCAACCTCTCCACCCCGGAGCCGACCGGCGTCGTCGCGGTCGTCGCCCCGCAGGAGTCGTCCTTCCTGGGCCTGGTCTCGGTGATCGCCCCGGTCATCGCCACCGGCAACACGGCCGTCGTGATCGCCTCGGAGAAGTCCCCCCTCCCGGCCCTCTCCCTCGGCGAGGTCCTGGCCACCTCCGACCTCCCCGGCGGCGTGGTCAACATCCTCTCCGGCAAGGCCGCCGAGATGGGCCCGCACCTCGCGGCCCACCTGGACGTCAACGCGATCGACCTGACGGGCGCCGACGCCGACCTGGCCAAGGACCTGGAGACCGCCGCGGCCGACAACCTGAAGCGCGTCCTGCGCCCCCGCACCGAGGACTTCGCCGAGTCCCCCGGCACGGACCGCATGACCGCCTTCCTGGAGACCAAGACGGTCTGGCACCCCACGGGTTCGCTGGGCGCGAGCGGCTCCTCGTACTGAGCCACTCCTGAACCGAGGGCCGCGCCTCCTCTCCGTCCGGAGGGGGCGCGGCCCTCTTGCCGCCCGCGTCCTGAACTCCCTCAGCGTCGAGTCCGGCCCCGGCCCGGCGGCGACGAGATCCCCAACCCAGTCAAGGACGCCATCGGCGTCGACATGATCGGCTTCCAGGCCCGCCAGACGGCGGGCAAGAAGGTCCTGCCCGAGATCCGCACCCTCCTGGACACCGACCGAGAACCGCGCTGCGAGGCGGTCAAGTCGTCACGGTGCCGTGATCGAGGGTGGGCACGCTCACCGAGCGCTCACCGCTCGCCCCGTGCCGGTGGCAGGCGCAGGTGCAGCGCGGCACCAGGACCAGGCCCCCGCCGTGCGGCAGAGGCACGTCTCTGGTACGGCGGCACGCGTCGTGCAGATCCTCGTAGCCGTCCCGGCCGGCGAGCGCGCATTCCGCCGACAGCCTCGGCCCACCCACGCGGGCACAGGGGCTCACCGCTCACCCCCGGCCCGCTCACGGGCGGGCGGCAGAAGATCGAACACGTCCGGCACGGGAGGGAAGTGCGGCGCGCACTCACGGCAGGCGTACACGTTGAAGCCGGGCCCGGAGTTCTGGTGCACCTCGGCGACCAGAACCGGGGCGTCCGTGATGCGGCTGCACCTCACGCACATCCGCACCGGCTTCCGTGCCGACACCGCGTCGGAGGCCGTCTCACTCACCGGGACACCCCCGCCCCGTGCAGGACCCGCGTGTCCAGATCGATGCCGAAGTCCGCCGCAAGCACGAGTGTGAGGCGCCGCCGACGCTGGCGCGCCCGCTCCTGCCGCCGCTCATGCTCGACCGGATACGGGCGCGCCAACACCACGTCGTCACACCACAGCACCGGAACATGCGGCAGGGGCAGCGTCGTCGGCGTATCCGGCTCCAGGACGACGGGCGGCAGGACGGCCACCCGGTGACGACCGGCTGAGGGCCGGAAGAACCGCAACAGCAGTTCGAGCAGACGGGCGATACAGTTCACGAGTCGACTCCTTCGCAGTCGGCCACGCCCCGGGGCCGTTCGCGCGGTCGCCGGGGTCTTACGTGCCAACTCAGAGTGCCGACATACGAAGGCCGGAACTATCAGACATCACTGATAGCCCCGGCCACTGATTGACACTAAGTCACACACCAAGCCATGCACCGTAGTTGCTGAACGTGTCGGGCATCCGTCGCTTCGCTGCTTCCAGCCCGGCATACGTTTCACGCACCGTCGGGTGGTAGCGGGTCTGCTGCGGGGCGAGTTTGCGCGCCTTCAGGAGACTCCTGAACGCCGCGTCAGTGCGGCCCGTCCACATCAGGGCCCGAGCGACCTCTGCGTGATGGTGCGCGAGCCGGGACGCGGGCCACCCGTCCGGAGTGGTGATCCGTTGTGCTTCGTGGACCGCTTCGGGATACAGGTCGAGTTCCGCCAGCACGCTCACACGGTGAACGCCGACGTTGGTCGGCCCGAACGACAGCCAATGAACCTTCTCAGCCGGCCCCGTCCGCTCAGCGATGCGGGACGCCTCGCCGAGGTGCGCCTCCGCGGTGTCCCTGTCCTTGTCACGTCCCGCCAATACAGCGGCGCCAAGGTGCAGCTGTCCGGTGACGACGTCGAGAACCCGCCCCGTCTCCGCCTGCTCCAAGGCGGACATGCCCAGGCCGATCAGGCGCTTGCCCGTCTTGTAGTCGCTCGCCCGGAGGTAAGCGAGCGCCCGCAGGTACTGACGCATCCCGCCGAGCAGCGGATCGGATGCCCGCTGCGCCGCCCAGTCCATACGGTCGAGTGCCACCGAGCACAGGTCCGGGAATCCGAGCTTCGTCGTCACATCGTAGGCAGTCCGATACGTGCTCGCGAGCAACCGCCAGTTGCGGTCAACAGGGTTCGTGTGCACAGTTGTCGTGGCCTCATGGAGCAGGCCGGGAAGGTCGGCGGCAACCTGCTTGATATTCGTCGCGCGGACCATGGCACACAGCCTCTCCGCGTGCTCTTCCAGCTCCTCGACCGGGCGGGGGGTCACGTCGGGGTCGGGGCCCAGGTCGTAGACGTTCAGAGCCTCGCGGATCGGGTTGATCAAGGCGTCGAACTGGTCTTGCCGCAGCTCCTCAAGGTAGGGCTGCCCAGTCAGCTCGGTGACTGGTACCGACAGAGCGCGGGCGACCGCCCCGATGACCGAAGGGCTCGCGGGCATGATGCCCTGTTCCACCTTGGTGAGCGTGCTGTACGAGACGTGCGAGAGATCCGCCAACTCGCGTTGCGTCAACCGACGGACTTTGCGCGCATGCGCGATGCGCGCGCCTGCGTGCTCTTCAGCGTGCGGGGGCATACTGGTCTCCGTTCTGCTTCGACACCAGAACGGTACCCCTGATCAGTCACAGGGGAACGGTGATCGGCCCTCGCCGGCGGCGGGGGCCGATGCCAACGAACCCGCACCCGAGCAAGCCGCCGACGCGAAACGCCAAGTGATCACCGCATCCGCCGACATGACCAGCGACCGCACCGCCGAACGCTCTCGCGTCGTCCCTGCGCAGCCTGCTCGACCACACCGACGCGCCTGAGGTGCGCGCACTGTCGTAACGAGCACGGGCCTTGCGGATCAATACGAAATCGCAGGCTGTAGGCTCACGTCAAAGACCCCATGGAACGCGTCCCCTCGATTTCGGGAACGCCGAGAGGATTTCCCAAGTCAGTTCAGGTACGCCTGGTGACTGACGACTGATCTTGGCCTCTACGCTTCCAGGGGATTGACAACACATCGAAGCTCCGGATGATACAGGCGACTTGGTAGGTCACCGGCATCAACCGGAGCTTCGTTTGCGTGCGTGGCGGCCCGCCACCCCATCGCCATGATGCCGTGACCAGCACGGATCCTTGATCGATAAGACTTTGGAACCGCCCTGGAGACGTTGCCGAAGAGGTTCAATCCCTACAGGCAGACCTCGGACGGATCGACATCAGAGGCATCCCAGAGGACGCCATCCCCGTCCAGCACCCAGGTTGCCCGGGAGAGATTCGCGGAGATGCGATGGACGACTCTTGCAAACATCTCCTCCCATCGACACTCCACCATGCATGCCGTGGCATTGGCCATATCAGGTACCTGCACTCCCGGACGAAGGGAGTCTGGACCCTCGCGCCAATCCCAATCGGCTGACGGATCTACCTCATACAAGGTAAAGAGGTGACCTTGCTCATCTTCCAGCTGCACGACGTCTACGCTGGATTTAGCTCCGGCTTCAATCAAGATGCTGCGAGCCTCGCCGAAGAGGCCGGCGGAAGCCGAGATCAAGTATGCCCCTTTCACCCCATCTCCCGTATTATCGCAAGAAGCTCCTCCGGGGTCTGCGCAATGAGAATCCCATCCCGGGCCGCCGCATTCAATGCCGCTTTTGGCATGTCGGGAGCATACCCGACAGCGGTCACACCTGTGGTCTCCTTGGTCTTCTTTATTTGATTGGCCAACCCGCGAGCATTACCCGACTTCACTTGGATGTACAGATTCCCCAGGCTGATATCAATCTCTCGCGACAGTCCATTAAACATCGGAACCATACTGTTCACCTCCACGACCCTTCCGGGCATAACGGCATCAATGAGAGTCGCCATTTCTCCGACATGAGCATCGCTTGAAGTGAATGTCCTACCTACCGCAAGTTTACCCACGGCGGCAACTTGACGGGCTCCGCGAACTGCGATGACGCCCCTCCCGACCACGATGACGTAGCCGACTCCATTGACGACCGTCCAGCCGCAGCCCGCCCAGCTACCATCCACACAGTTCATGAAGTCCGTGTAGCCACTGAGATCCTTAAGGGCACCGATAAGGACTTCCTTGAATACACTTCCACCCTTCAGGCAACCGATTTCAGTCGCCACACCAAAGATGCACCACTTCATCCCAAACTTGTAGGTGTATCCATGGTCGGGGTCCAAGATTGCGTCGAGTACCGGCTGCGGAATCTCTATCAGATCGGTCGTCGGCTGGTCGCTTCCATAAGTTTCACCACTGCCGCCTCCAGCGTGCCCCGTTCCCGTGGAAGTGAGAACAGTGTCAGACCCAACAGGCGCATCGTCATAATCTCCTAGCATCCCACCGTAAGGCGCCTTACTGCCGCTATTCCCCGGGCTTCCCGGGTTGCCGCCGCTCACTGCGCTATTAGGCCGTGGCGAGCAGGAGTTTCCGTATGCCCCGCACGTTTCCCGCAGGCCCGTGGGGTCAGAGGAGGTTGCCGGGTGCTGGTTGGCGTAGCTGTAGCCGTTGAGTGACTGGTGCTGGTCGGTGGAGAGCAGCGGGTCGACGCTGAGGAACTGGCCCAGGGTGGGGTCGTATTCGCGGGCGCCGATGTGGGTGAGGCCGGTGGTCTTGTCGTCGGTCTTGCCCAGGAAGCCCTTGTCGTCGGGCCAGGCGGTGCCTGTGAGGGTGCCGCGTTCGGCGCCGAAGGGGCTGGTGTAGCGCTTGCTGAACGCCTGGGTGGCGTCGGCGGAGATGGCCAGGCTCTGGGTGCCGTGGTGGTCGCCGGCGAGGTAGGTGAGCTTGTTGGTGCCGGTCTGGTTGGAGCGGACGGCGACGGTGAGGCTGCCGGAGGCGTAGTGGCGCTGGGCCCACGTGGTGCCGTTGGCCCTGAGGTGGAGCTCGGTGGCTCCGGTGTACAGGATCCGTTCACCGCCCTGGGTGGTGCGGATCAGGAGGATGCCGTCGGCGTCGTACAGGTAGTCGGTGTTCTTGCCGGATTCGGTGAGTCTGGTGAGCTTGCCCTCTGCGGACCAGGTGAGGTCCTGGGTACCGGTCTTGCCCGGGCGCTTGGTGGTGTTGCCAGCGGTGTCGTAGGTGTAGCTGCGCGTCGGGGTGGTGCAGTTGGCCGTGGTGCTGGTGCCGGTGAGGATGTGGGGCTGGCTGCCCTTGTAGCAGTAGGTGGTCTTGGTGTCACCGCTGCTCTTGTGGACGGTCTCGGTGTCGCGCTGGCCGGCCTGGGTGTAGGTGTAGCTGGTCCAGTACGGGGCCGGGCCGGACAGGCTCGTGGCGCTGCGCGGGTCGGAGCAGTTGCGGGACGCGGGGGTCCAGGCGTCGGTGAGGCGGCGGTGGCCGTCGTAGGCGAAGCACTGGGTCTCGGCCGACGAGGTGCCGCCGAGGGTGGTGGGGTCGGCGATCGCGGTGACGTTGCCAGCCTGGTCGAAGGTGTAGTTGAGGTCCTGCAGCATGTACGGGTGGGTCTGATCCGTGACGTGGCTGCGGGTCAGGCGGCCGGTGCCCTCCTCGAAGGTGTTCGTGACGTAGGTCTTCTTGTGTTCCTCGGTGTCGGCGGTGCCCATGATCAGCTGCTGGGGCTGGCCGAGGGCGGAGTAGTCGACGCCCAGCAGGTAGCCGGTGGTGCCGCCGATCGAGGTGAGGTTGCCCAGGGTGTCGTAGCCGTAGCTGACGACCTCGGACGGCAGGCCGCCCATGGCCGGCTCTTTGGTGAGCTGCAGGGTGCCGTCGATGTTGTAGTCGCTGGAGTACTCCAGCGTGGACTGCGCTCCCGCTTGTACGAACGGGTCGCTGGCGGGGAGCTGCAGCGTACTTCTGAGAGCACGGGAGAGGCTGTCGTAGGCCGTGACGCTCTTGGTGTACGCCTGCCCCGTCTTGCCGCCGACGTAGCGGGTGGAGGAGGCGGGCAGCCCCTTGAGGAGGGTGTCGTAGGTGTAGGCGGTGAGCTGGTTGGCATCGGTCTTGGTGCCGGACCAGGTGCCCACCGGCCGGCCGAGTTCGTCGTAGTCGGTCAGGACGGACTGGCCGCGCGAGTCGGTGGTCTTGATGGCCTGGTCGAGGGCGTTGTAGACGGTGGTCGACTTGCCCTTGTCCGGGTCGTCCGCGCTGGTCTGGCGGCCGAACAGGTCGTAGCCGTAGGTCCACTGGGCGCCGTCGGGGCCGGTGATCGACGTCTGCCTGCCGTCCAGCGCGTGGGTGAACTTGGTGGACGTGTACGAGACGCCGAGAGTGGCACCGTAGCCGGTGTCGGCGGGGTCGGGCCCCGCGTACTCGCGGGTCTCGATCGTCTGACCGCGGATGTCGGTGATGGTCCGGGCCGCCGAGCCTCCCTGAAGGGCGGTGGTGGCGGTGGAGTCGCCGGTGTAGCTGGTGGACGTGGACCACTTCTTGGCGCCGTACACGTACAGCGTGCTGGTGGTCGCCCGGCCTGCGCCGTCGAAGACGGTTTCGGTCTGGGTGGGGGCCTCCCCGTACAGGGCGCGGTTGTAGGTGCCGTTGGGGGCCTTGGTGTTGTCGAAGATGTCGGCGTGGGTCTGGTAGGCCAGGCCGCGGGAGTTGTAGCGGGTGTCGGTCAGCAGCCTGCCGCCCTGGGGGGTCGGTGACTGGGTCTGCAGCGGGCGCAGCAGGGCGTCGAAGATCGCGTAGGTGGTGTTGTAGGTGGTGCCGTCCTTCTTCAGGGTCGCGGTCGACACCCAGGACTGCTCGGCGTTGCTGAGGTGGTAGGCGAACTTGCGGTTGGGGCTGTAGCCGGCGGTCCTGTTCCGGTTGGGCAGCCACACAGCGGTGAGTCGGCCCAGTGCGTCGTAGGCGCGCTCCGTCTTCTTCAGGTTCGCGTCATAGACGCGCTCCGGCTGTCCGCGCCGCGGGTCGAGAAGGCTGGCCGACTTGTACCCCTTGGGGTCGGTGACGATGGTCTTGGTCAGCGGGCCGGCGGTTTCGGGGGTGTAGGCCGTGCTGGTGGTCCTGTCCTCGGTGTCGGTCACGCTGAGCGGGCGGCCGAGCGTGTCGTAGACGGTAGTGGCCGTCTTCTGCCAGGTCACCGCCCCTGCCGTGCCGTAGCCCTGCGCGCGGCCGGTCCAGGTCGCCAGGCCCTTGGTCGGCTTCATCGTCGCCGACCAGGTGGCGGCGCCGTCGTAGGCGATGGCCGCGTCGAAGAGCACGTCGCCGCGGCGTGTGGAGTCCGTCGGCAGGTCGAGATCGGTGTCGGCGACGCTGCACTGCTTGCCCACCGTGCGGGTCCGCGAGACCAGGGCCGTCAGTCCGGCGGCGTCGTTGCGGGCGTACCAGGTGCGGGTGCAGGTCTCGTCGCCGGGGGTGCCGTACAGGCCGGAGTCGTACGAGGTGACCGGCATGCCGTAGTCGTCGAAGGTGGTCTGGACGGCCCGGCGGCGCCAGGTGTCCGACGCGGTCAGGTACGTGTAGGTGGTGGTCTGCTTGGTGCGGACGTACCGGGCGACGTGGTCGGCCGAGTCCGGCACGCCGGTCTGGCGCGCGGTCTCCTTGGACCACGGCTGGTTCGCGGTGACCGAGATCGGCTGGGTACCGTTGTAGACGACCTGCTCGCGCAGCTGGCCGGCGTACTGGTCGCTGTCGGTGAGCGTGGCGAGGCCGACGGCGGGCTGGGCCAGCGGTGTGACCGTCACCGACTTGGTGGTGCCGTCCTTCTTCTTGTCGCCGTGCATGCCCTGCATGTACAGCGAGACGGTCTTGGAACGGGTCGTCTGCAGCGCGCCGGTGTACACGGTCACCTGGCGGTAGCCGCGCCAGTCGGACCAGGTACGCTCGTCCTTCGGGGTGAACGGCTCGTCACTGTAGTGCCAGGCCGCACCGGAGTAGTCATAGGCGTGCTCGACGGCCTCGTTGTGACCGGCCGGGTCGGAGATGCCGACGGCCAGGACGCGGTACTTGTGGAACCAGTCCACCGACGCGTTCGACGAGCCGTTGATATTCCAGTACTGCGGGTAGCAGCTACGGGTGTTGGTGTCCTCGGCCGCGCCCAGCACCTGGCTGCGCACGCACTCGGGCGAGGACAGGGTGACGGTGGTGATCGCGCCGGTCTCGGAGGTGATGGTCGAGATGCGCGGACGGGTCAGCGGCAGGATGTCGTCGGTCGCGTCGACCCGGTTGGGCCGCATCTGGTACGTGAACGAGATCGGGTTCAGGGTGATGGCGGTGGTGCCCGCCTTGCCGGTCCGCTTGAGCGACTGCAGGGTCAGGACCTGGTCGCTGGTGTCGCCGATGTCGCCGCCGTCCAGGTACTTCTGGGTCAGCGCCCAGGAGTCGACCGCGTCGTAGGCGCTGGTCGTGGCGTTCCAGGAGTAGGTGTTCACCCCGGTGAGGCGCTTGCGGGAGAAGAACGACGGTGAGGATGCCAGGCACTCGCTGTCCCCGCTGGCGCAGATCGCGTCGAAGGGGACGTCGGGCCAGTTGTCGGCGGTCTCCTTCGTCAGCGACGTGCAGTCCGTCGCGGTGCACCGCTCGGCGTAGCCGAACGTCACCTTGGCGTCGGCGTCGTCGGTGAACAGCGCGCCCTTGCGCAGACCGTACTTGATCTCCTTCAGGTAGCCACCACGGGTGTAGGACGCGTTCGCCGTGGTGGCCTTGTTCTTCTTGTAGTAGTTCGCTTCCTTGGCGTACCAGTAGGTGGAGGCGTTGCCGTGGACGTCCTCGACGTAGTCGAGGTTCCAGCGCCACGCCTGCGTCAGCGACCGGTTCGCGAAGGTGCTGCCCGCCGAGTAGCCGGGTTCGCCGGAGTCGTCGCCGAAGACCGGGACGGTCCAGGTGGAGTTGGTGCGCTCAGTGGTGGCGCCGTCGAGCTTGTCCAGGCCGAAGACGTACTTCGTGCCGTTTCCGGTGGTGACGGTCCAGTGCTCGCCGTCGTCGTCGCCGTTGGCGGCGCCGGTGGAGCGGGTCACCTTGGAGGCGTCGTCGCCTTCCAGGCGCCACGTGCCGGTGGCGGTGTCCTTCACCAGGCGGGAGGAGCTGCCGTTGAGGACCAGCCGGGCGTTGTCGTACTTCCAGCACAGGTCGAAGACGTCCGTCTGGCCGTCGTCGTCGCAGGAGCCGTAGCTGCGCTCGATGTAGGACTCGGACAGGGCGAAGCCCTCACCGACCGAGGTTCCCTGGTTGTTCGTCGTCGCCGTACGGCCGTCGACGCTCCCCGAGTCGTACGACAGCGACAGCGACGGCGCCGGGCCGGCCGCGGCGGGCGGCATCGTGAAACCGTACGACCACGTGAACGAACCCGAGCTGCCGCCCGCCTCCCACGAGGAGGACTCCGACAGCGCGGTCGCCGAGTAGTCGCCCGTGCCCGACGGCGACTGGCCCCCACCGCCCCCGGCCGCCGTGACCGCCAGGACCGTCGCGCCGGAGGCCGCGGAAGCCAGCTGCGTCGAGAGGCCGCTGTCGGTCTCGGGCAGCGCGACCTGGGCCGAGACGGACTGCTCACGCACGTCGTTGGCCGACTTCAGCGGGGTCTGCTCGCGGCAGTCCGCCTTCTCGGGAGTCGTCAGCACACAGGCCGGCAGCTGCACCAGCTGCAGGCGCTGCGCCCAGCCGCCGCCTACCTTCGAGGCGAAGCCGGAGTAGTCGACGGTGATGCCGGCCGGGCCGGCGGTGTCGGCTTCCGCGGTCAGCAGGACACCGGTGATGCCGGCCTTGTCGGCCGTCTTCTGGTCCAGGACCGTGATCCGGGCCGTAGCGGCCGTCGTTCCGGCCCACTTGTCGGCCTTCGACTCGACGGTCACCGGGACGCCACCTGGCGTGGCCTTGCCCGCCTTGCCCTTGGTGAGCGTGACGGTTGCCTCGCCCCGACCGGGCCAGGCACTCCTCTGCTCCGTCAGGGCCCGCCGGGCCTGCTCCGCGTTGGCCGCCAGGTCCTGCGCGACCTTCGCCCGGGCCTTCTGCGCCCCCGGCGAGTCGACCGCCTTGACCTTGCTCACCCGCTGCTCGGGCAGCTTCGTGCGCCCCAGGCCCCCCTTGCCGTCCGTGGCCTGTGCCACCGGCGCCAAACCCACCGGGACCATGAGAGCCAGAGCCAGTGAGTGTACGAGGAGCCGTCTGCGGCCCCGTCTCTCACCACCAGCCCATTTACTTGTAGTGCCTATGCCAAAAACCATCTGCTCAGCTCTCTACTCGTCCAGAAGTGGATACGTCACAAAGTCATCGCTGCGGCCGTATACGGCCGCAGTGCGGGCAGCAGCGGTACCTCCGCCGCTGCCCGCACACTTGAACCGTTCAGTCCCCCACGGTGGTAGTGATCTGGTCGGAGCCGGCCATCGCCCCGGCCCACACCCGCACTTCCGCGATCCTGGCGGGCAGGTAGTGCTTCCAGGCGCCCGAGGAGAAGCCCTTGCCGAGGGCGAAGTCACCCGAACCGAGCTTGGCCGTGAACGCCTTGGCGTCGCCGTTCTCCTTGTAGCCGACATAGAGACTGATCGTGCCCGACTGCGCGTCGTGGATACCGGTCAGACGGACGCTTCCCAGATCGGCCACCTCATCGGACACGACCGAAGAGAGCGTGGTGCCGTCGGCGTTCAGCCGTCCGAAGTGCCACTTACCAGCCAACGTGATGCCACCCTCAATGGGATCAACATCCTTGCCAACCATCTCGTACCAGAAGCCCCACGCCGAACCGTCCGCCGAGCGCTGGCCCAGCACCTGACCCACATAGGGGTTCTCCGGGCTGGCGTTCTTGGTCACGAGCTTTGCTTCGTCCAGGTCCACCCGCGTGGTGACGGTGAAGGAACCCGTGTCGTCCATCAGGGGGCCAGGAGCCGTGGCGGCGTCGTCCACACCGTCGAAGACGATCTTTCCGTCCTTCACCGCCGCACCGCCGGACAGGGTCAGCGGCCTGCCGTAGCCCGAGGTGGAGTCGGGGATCGTGGTCCCGGAAGCACTCTCGGCGGACCAGTGCGCCACCAGCTCGGCTCCCGCGTACCCCTGCGAGATCAGAGCCCGTGCGTCATCCGCGACGTTGGTGTCGGTCAGCGCGCGCTGCCAGGCGGACACCTCGTCGATCGTGCCCTTGAACGGTGCGGTACGGGCACCCGCCCAGAGGTGGCGACCCATGTTGAACGGACCGGTTGCCGACCAGGAACCGGCCACCACCTTCGTTCCCTGCAGCTTTCCGTTGACGTAGAAGCGGACTTCCTTCGTGCCGGGGTCGTAGCTGCCCGCGAGATGCGTCCACATCCCCACAAGAGGCGCGTCCTTACTGGACACGCTGACGTGCGGCGTGCTGTTGTCGGCGTTCTCCTTGACGCCGAACGCCCAGCGGTCCCAGCCGTCCTCGTACCAGAGCAGGAACGGGCTGTACTTCGTGCCGTCCTGCGCGAGGACGGCACCGTCCTGGGCCTTGCTGTCGAGGCGCACCCACGCCGAGACCGTGTACGCCAGCCCCGTGTTCAGAACAGGCGCGCTGGTCGCCGCGTACGCTCCCGTGCCGTTCAGCAACAACCCCAGATCGGTCTTCTCTTTCGCCAGCGGCTCGCCCTGGGCGTTACGCGTGACCACCCCGAGCCGTCCGCGGCCGTCACGCACCGCGCCACCGCCCAGCGTCGCGTCCTGACGTACCCCGCCGCCGCCGAGCGCGCTGTCGAGCGCCACCGGGCCGCTGATCTTGCTGTCCTCGTCGAAGTGCCAGCGGCCTACCGGATCCTCGCCTCTGGCCACCTTGAAAGCGAGCGTGCTCTCCTTGCCCGGCCGACCGAGGCTGTCCACGGCACGGGCATAGATCGTGTATGTGCCCGATTTCTGGGGGTAGTAGCTGCCCGTGAAGAGACAGGGCACGCCCGGCTGACACGTGCTGCTCCAGGAAGCCGACTGGCTGAGCCGGTACTGGAAGTTCGTGACGTTGTCGTCAGCGGCGGCGGGCGCGAACAGGAAGTTGGCCCTGACCCCCGGCCCGCCGGCCCCCTCACAGTCGTTGGTCGGGCACTCGGCGTACGGGCCGCGGATCAGGATCTGCGGTGCCTTGGGGGCCGTGGAATCGACCTTGAAGTAGCAGAAGCCCGACGTGCTACTGCCCAGGGCGCCCGCCCCACCGTTGTAGTAGGAGTACGTCCACGCCTGGTAGCGGTACAGCTTCCCGTCGGTGAGCGCGGACCACCGAAGCGCGGCGAGCTGCCCGTCCCCGATATAGAAGGTCGAAGGCGCTATGGACCCGTTTCCGGCAGGGGTGTCGCTCCACGTTCCGTCGGCGTTCTTGTGGTCCAGGTCGAAGTAGATCCGCAGCTGGGCCTCGCTTTCACCGCCGGCCTTCGTCTGCGCGACCGCGTTGAGGGTCGGATTCGGATCGTCCAGCACCGCCGGGTCTGCCTCCGACGTGTTGCATACCGTGCCCGAACCCGCCTTCACTCCCACACTGGTCGGTTTGTCGGGGAGCCCGACGAAGTCCACCGCGAGAACGGCGTCGTTGCGGAACCGCTTCCAGGCCGAGGTGTCCGTCTCATCGTGCGCCCTCAGCTGCAGGGTGAGCCGGGAGAAGCTGCCCGCCGCGAAAGCCCGGACAGTCGGCGTGAGATTCTCGTTGGGCTCGGCCGGGTTGTCGTGGAACTCGATGGGAGCGGTGGGCGAGTCGGGGTCGCACAGGGAGCCCCGGCCGGCCGAGATGTTCCTGTCGACCATCCAGTCGAGTTCCTTGGGCCGCGAGGACCACGTGGTGGCGGAGGAGATGTTGTCCGTCCGGACCAGATCCACCCAGCGGGGCTCGCACTGGAACGCCCACGGCTCGGTGACCCGGAACGTCGCATCCAGCACGTGCTTGCCCTTGAGGGCGGCCGGCGAGAACTCGAAGTACAGCCGCTGCACATAACCGGGACCGCAGTAGTAGCCGTTCCAGCTGCCGCACTTGCCGACGCCCTGCCCCGGTCCTTGTCGCCGTTGTCCCAGGCATAGGACTTGTAGCCATCGGAACGCAGCAGCGTCCGCGTCGATGCTCCCCAGGTCACCGTGGGATCGATGTACAGAGGGAAGTGCTCCGCCTCCGTGCCGCGGAGCATGTCCGCGTCCGGCACGACGGACAGCGAGTCGGAAGTGACCTTCACGTCCATCGTCACCACCGTGTCACCACTCGACGGCTCCCCACTCGCCAGCTCCCCACCGTCACCACCGGAGGCGGGCTCCGACGACGACGCCGTCACCGATTAGGCTCCGAAGGCGGCCGCAGCAGGGCTCGCCGGAACCTCAGCGGTCTCTACGGCCTCGGGAGCACCCGCCGAGTCCCACATCTGGGCCGGCGGCGCACTGAAGACACGCTTGCCGTCTGCGTCCACCGCGGCAAGGTCACCGGCCGCCCCCTTGACGACCTTCAGGCCCTCAGCCTTCAGCACGTAGTCGACCTGCTGGAGCTCCGGATTGGCCGCGGCCTCAGGAGTCTTCACGACAAGAAGGTGACGGAAACCCTCAGTCGAGGCGATCACCCGCAGGTCGACGCCCTCCATGACCTCCCGGTAGACCGCGCTCGAGCCGTCCAGCTCCGGCACCGGAAGCTTCTCCGGCCAGCCAAGAGCAAGAGAACGGCCGCCCTTCTCGATCCGCACCAGCGGATCGCCCGACCCACCACCAGAGAACTCCATCTCCACAGCAGACGCCTTGGGCGCGACCGTTCCGTCGGCCCTCCGCTCCAACGTCGCGTCGGGAGCCTGCCACCCGCCACCCGGCGCGGCGGCACGGACGGGCACGGCGGACTCCTCCAGCGTGAAGCTGTAACCGTCCGGGTTCGCGTAGACCGTCGTACGCTCAGACCGCTCGCCGGTCACCTCGACCCGGGCACCCGTCTCCTTGGCATCCGCCAGCGCCTGCCGAGCCTCCGTCAACTCCGCCGTGTCCGTCGCGGCCGCGGGCACAGCCGCCGACGCCGCCGACGCGGCGGTGTCCAGGACCGGCACAGCCGACAGAACCATGACGGCGGCGATGCCTGCCACCACAGAGGGTCTCCCTCTGCCGCGCACGCCGCCCATGGCTCGTTTCCATCTCATACTCGTCCCCACCCCAAAACAATGTCGTTCACGTCATGCCACATGTGTGAAGGGCATACCACCCGGCCACGCCCCACGGAGAAGACCCACGCGCGAGGCGGCGTCACCGCGCCGGTCACCAGTCGGCGGTACCGATCTGCTTCCGCGCGTCCAGCCCCGTCGCCTTGCCGGGGTAGAGGAACAACCGGCCGCTGGAAGCCTCGACGCCCACCAGGTCATCGGCCCCGCTTCCGACGAAGGCCCCGCCGGCCAGGTCACGCATGCTGTTCCAGCCCCCGCTGCCGATCTCGGCACGGGCACTGAGGCCGTTGCCGGTACCCTGGTACCACCAGAGCTTTCCGGTCGAGGTCTCCGCCGCGACGATGTCGCTCTTGCCGTCGGCACCGAGATCCATGGCGACCAGATCATGCATGCCGTTCCAGCCGCCGCTGCCGATCTCCACGCGACCACTGCCGCTCGCGATCGATCCGGCGCCGTTGCCCGGGTAGAGCCAGAGTTTTCCGGTGGAGGTCTCGACTCCGGCGACGTCCGCCTTGCCGTCCCCGGTGAACTCACCGCTCACCAGGTCGCGCATGCCGTTCCAGCCGCTGGTTCCCATCTCGACCCGGGTCGTCAGCCCCTTGCCCACACTCGGATACAGCCAGAGCTTCCCGGTGGCCTGCTCCACCCCCACGAGGTCCACCTTGCTGTCCCCGTTGAAGTCACCACCCGCCAGATCGTGCATGCCATTCCAGCCACCCGTGCCGATCTCGACCCGGCCAGCACCCCCATACATCCACAGCTTGCCGGTGGACCGCTCGACAGCCACCACGTCATCGGCCCTGTCACCGTCGACATCGGCCACCACCACCTCGGCCATGTTCACGCTCGCCGCACTCGCCGCGACCGCCACGGTGTCAGGACTCCCGACACCGGACACGGACACTGCTCCAGACGCCACGGTGGCAGGCGCCCCCGCGTACACGGCCACCGCCGCACCACCGGCGACGAGAGACGCCAGCAGGCCCCTCAAGCCCATCCGGCCACATCTATGTCTTCGAGCCATACCGCACTCCGTTCCCGCACTACAGAAGAGGAAATCAAGCCAACACAAGGAGGGCTACAAACGTGCGACCCCACCACCAACCAGCAGGCCCGTCAAGGAATAGATGATCAATCAGTCAGGTCCAGGCCCGCCGAGGAGAAGCTACTCACTTCCGAGATCTCGGGAACTTGCGCCGCAAGCTCGGTAATTCCCTTGCAGTGAGCAGGAGTTGACGAATGATGCAAGTTCCGCCGAGGCCGAGAGCCGACGAGCAAGCCGACCTCACCCCCTCACGCGCGAGGTCGGCCGGTCGAGGCGATCCGTTCCTCCTGCCCACTCCGGAAGATGCCGGATGAGGCCCTCGCGTATTGCTGCGGCCGCAGTCGGTTTCCACGATTCCGGAGCCCCCTCTACCCCTGCCCGGAATTGAACGAGCATCCCTCCGGCCCTACCAAGCGCAAGCCCAGCCCAGAGAGACGCACAAGATCCATGAATTGCTCACAAGATAAACCATGTGTCACTATGCAGGCATGGTTGAGATCGCCATCAGCGCAGCCCGCTCCCAGCTCGGCGACCTGGTCCGCCGCGCCGCCCACGGCCGCGAGACCATCGCCCTCACCGACCACGGTCACGTGGCCGCCCTCCTCGTCTCGCCCCAGGTGATAGAGGATCTGGAAGACGCCCTTGCGGTGGCCGACTACCAGCTGAGGAAGGAGCGGGGCGAGCTGGGGTCGGGCATCCCGCACGAGGAGGTCGGCAGGATGCTGGGACTGCGCAAGTGACCTACACGATCATCTGGGAGCCACGCGCCACGAACGCGGCCGCGAGGTTCCTCAAGGAGGATCCGACCGGACTGTCTACCGTCTACGAGGCCGTGGACGCCCTGGCAACCCAGCCCCGTCCCCGTAACTCCATTCCCTACGGAACACAGGACGTCCGCCGCCTGCACGTCGGCGACTACAGGGTGCTGTACATCGTCGAGGAGGACGTGATCCGCATCCTGGTCACCCACCTCGGCCGGACCGCCTGACAATCACCTCGCGCACGAGGGCCGTGGTTCCCCTCCGGACCGGAGGGGAACCACGGCCCTCTCTCATGCCATCGGCCGCCCGGCGGCCCGTGCCCGCTACGGAAGCAGCTTCTGCGTCAGCGGACCCGCGACCGGCAGGTCGGCCACGGCCCCGCCCTTCGTCACGTGGTCGGTGACCAGGTTCGTGCCGACCGGCTTGAAGTCGGCGACCTGGGTGCCGATGCCGTTGGCGAGGGGGTCGACGCCGGTGTTGGCGAGGGGGTCGAGCTGGAGGTGGGTCAGGGGGCCCACGCCGTGGGTGACGCCGGTCAGGGCGCCCGCGCCGGCCGCGGCGGCGTCGGTGCGGGTCAGGGAGTCCACCGGGAGCGGTACGGGGGCGACGGCCTGGGCGGTCGCGCCCGCGCCGAACACGGCGGCGCCGGCGGCGGTGACGCCGAGGCCGGCCTTGAGGAGGAGGCCGCGGCGAGGGGGCTTCGGCTCTGCGTGACGCGCCATGGAGGTCCTTCCGGGGGGTGAGCGGGCGGCCACCGACAGTAGTGGAGGTGTGATGCTCGATACCAACGGCCCTCCTCGGTGGTCCCCTGGACGGGGGAATGCCTCACACTGGTGTTCCGTGAGTTCCCAACCGATCCCGACCCGGGTCGTCCTGCTCGCGGGCCCCTCAGGCTCCGGCAAGTCGTCCCTCGCCGCCGCAACCGGCCTCCCGGTCCTGCGCCTCGACGACTTCTACAAGGAGGGCGACGACCCCTCGCTCCCGCTCGTCGACGGCAGCAGCGACATCGACTGGGACTCCCCGCGTTCCTGGGACGCGGACGCCGCCGTCGCCGCGATCGTCGAGCTGTGCCGTACGGGCCGGACCGACGTCCCGGTCTACGACATCTCCACCAGCTCGCGCACCGGCCGCGACCGCTTCGACGTCGGGCGGACGCCGCTCTTCGTCGCCGAGGGCATCTTCGCCGCCGAGATCGTGGCCCGCTGCCGGGAGCTCGGCGTGCTCGCCGACGCGCTCTGCCTGCGCGGCCGCCCCTCCACGACCTTCCGCCGCCGGCTGCTGCGCGACCTGAAGGAGGGCCGCAAGTCGGTGCCGTTCCTGCTGCGCCGCGGCTGGCGCCTGATGCGCGCCGAGCGGGCCATCGTCGCCCGCCAGACCGCCCTGGGCGCCCACGCCTGCGCCAAGCCGGAGGCCCTCGGCCGGCTCGCCGCCGCGGCGGCCGGGCGCCACCGGGCCCCGGTCGGTCACTGAACCCCGCGACAGAAAGCGCGAAGCGGGGCGTACGAGACCCCCCGGACTCGTACGACCCGCTTCGCTTTTCCCCGTTGTTCCCCCGTGTTTCCCCCCGTCGGCCCCGGGTCCCCCTCCGGGGCCTCCCCCATTGTTCCCCCGTTTTCCCCCTGCCCTCAGGCGACGAGTTCGCCGAAGGACTCCTCCTGGTCACGGCCGAAGCTCAGCACCTCGTCGTCGCGCAGTCGCCGCAGCGAGCGCCAGATGCTCGACTTCACCGTGCCGACACTGATGTCCAGGATCTCCGCGATCTCCGGATCGGTACGGCCCTCGTAGTAACGCAGCACCAGCATGGTCCGCTGGAGCTCGGGCAGGCGGGCCAGGGCCTGCCACAGCACCGCGCGCAGCTCGGTGCCGCGCATCGCGTCCGTCTCGCCGACCGTCTCCGGCAGCTCCTCGGTCGGGTACTCGTTGAGCTTGCGCCGGCGCCAGGCGCTGATGTGCAGATTGGTCATCGTGCGGCGCAGGTAGCCGCCGACGGCGGCCTTGTCGCTGATCCGGTCCCAGGCGCGGTACGTGGAGAACAGCGCGCTCTGGAGCAGGTCCTCGGCCTCGAAACGGTCACCGGTCAGGTGGTAGGCGGTGGCGTACAGGGAGGCCCGGCGCTCCTGGACGTAGGCCGTGAACTCGGCCTCCGAGCAGGAGCGTCCCCCCGTGGCCTCCCCGTACGCCGCTCCCCCGTCAGCAACGGCGACCATGTACGGCGCCTTGCGCTGACGTCCGACGGTCGTCCGAACGCACCCCCGTCCGTTCGATACACCGCCGGACTTCTCGGTGCTCCGCACGACGTCGTGGAGACGTGTGACGACTGCGCCGGAGGTGGTGCCGTGCAGTGCGTTCATCTCGCGCCTCCTGTCGGGTCGGAGTGTGTCCTTCGGTCCGTGTGCCAAGAAGCTTGCCCCCCGGACTTCATGGCGGTGTCCGCCGACTGTCACAGGCGTGTCACAGGGGTCGTCGCGGGAGCGCGCCTCCGGGCGGTCGAACTCGGACGGCGTATGAGCCAGAATGACGCCGTGCCTTTTCTGTTGCTGATCGAGGACGACGACGCCATCCGCACGGCCCTCGAACTCTCCCTGTCCCGGCAGGGCCACCGGGTGGCCACCGCCGCGTCGGGCGAGGACGGCCTGCAGCTGCTCAAGGAGCAGCGGCCCGACCTGGTCGTGCTCGACGTGATGCTGCCCGGCATCGACGGGTTCGAGGTGTGCCGGCGGATCCGCCGCACCGACCAGCTTCCGATCATCCTGCTGACCGCGCGCAGCGACGACATCGACGTGGTGGTGGGCCTGGAGTCGGGCGCCGACGACTACGTGGTGAAGCCGGTGCAGGGGCGGGTGCTCGACGCCCGGATCCGGGCCGTGCTGCGGCGCGGCGAGCGGGAGTCGACGGACTCGGCGGCCTTCGGGTCGCTGGTGATCGACCGGGCCGCGATGACGGTGACGAAGAACGGCCAGGACCTCCAGCTGACCCCGACCGAGCTGCGGCTGCTGCTCGAACTGAGCCGGCGGCCCGGACAGGCGCTGTCCCGGCAGCAGTTGCTGCGGCTCGTGTGGGAGCACGACTACCTGGGCGACTCGCGTCTGGTGGACGCGTGCGTGCAGCGGCTGCGGGCGAAGGTGGAGGACGTGCCGTCCTCGCCGACCCTGATCCGTACGGTGCGGGGCGTCGGTTACCGGCTGGACGTTCCTGCGTGACCGGGGGGAACAACAGGGGGGTGCTCGGCCGGCTGCGGCTGTCCAGTCTGCGGCTGCGGCTCGTGGTGGTGTTCGCGCTGGTGGCGCTGACGGCGGCGGTGTCGGCGTCGGGGATCGCGTACTGGCTGAACCGCGAGGCGGTGCTCAGGCGGACCCAGGACAGCGCGCTGAACGGCTTCCGGCAGGAGATGCAGAACCGGGTGGCGACGCTGCCGCTGCGGCCGACCCAGGAGGATCTGCGGCGCACCGCCGAGGAGATGACCGCGGGCGCCGCCGGGTACCAGGTGCTGCTGCTCGGGGAGCGGGCGGCGGGGAAGCCGATCGTGGGCGCCTCGGACCCGGACGTGTTCACGCTGAAGGACGTGCCGGCGTCGCTGCGGGAGGCGGTGGACACCCGGCGCCCGGTGACGGACGCGAACCCGTATCCGTACCACCTGTTCTGGCAGCGGGTCGAGCGGGGCGGGACGCCGTATCTGGTCGGCGGTACGCGGATCGACGGCGGCGGGCCCGCCGGTTACATGTTCAAGTCGCTGGCGGCGGAGAAGGCGGACCTCAATTCGCTGGGGTGGTCGCTGGGGATCGCGACCGGGCTCGCGGTGATCGGTTCGGTGCTGCTCGCGCAGGTGGCGGCGACGACGGTGCTGCGGCCCGTGCGGCGGCTCGGCGAGGCGGCCCGGCAGCTCGGCGAGGGCAAGCTGGACACCCGGCTGCGGGTGACGGGCGCGGACGAACTGTCCGATCTGTCGCGGACGTTCAACAGCGCGGCGGAGAACCTGCAGAAGCAGGTGGCGGACATGAGCGCCCGGGAGGAGTCCTCCCGGCGGTTCGTCGCCGACATGTCGCACGAGCTGCGGACGCCGCTGACCGCCCTGACGGCGGTGACGGAGGTCCTGGAGGACGAGCAGGACGCCCTGGACCCGATGATCGCCCCCGCGGTGGCGCTCGTGGTGTCCGAGACGCGGCGGCTGAACGACCTGGTGGAGAACCTGATGGAGGTGACCCGCTTCGACGCGGGCACCGCCCGGCTGGTCCTGGACGACGTGGACATCGCCGACCAGATCACCGCGTGCATCGACGCGCGGGCCTGGCTGGACGCGGTGGAGCTCGACGCGGAGCGCGGCATCGTCTGCCGGCTCGACCCGCGCCGCCTCGACGTGATCCTGGCGAACCTGATCGGGAACGCGCTGAAGCACGGTGGTTCGCCGGTGCGGGTCTCGGTCCGCACCGAGGAGGGACCGGACGGCGAGGAGCTGGTCGTCGCGGTGCGGGACCACGGGCCCGGCATCCCCGAGGAGGTGCTGCCGCACGTCTTCGACCGCTTCTACAAGGCGAGCGCGCAGCGGCCCCGGTCGGACGGCTCCGGCCTCGGCCTGTCGATCGCGATGGAGAACGCGCTCATCCACGGCGGGACGATCTCCGCCGCCAACTCGGTGGGCGAGGACGGTGCGGTGGACGGCGCGGTGTTCGTGCTGCGGCTGCCCCGGGACGCGTCGGCGGTCGCCGGCGAGCCGGGCGCCGACTCCCCGCGGGGCGAAGGGGAGGACGCGTGAGGCTGCGTACGGTGGTGGTGGCGGCGCTCGTCCTGCTGACGACCGCCGGGTGCGGGATCAGGACGACGTCGGTGCCGGTGGACGCGGGCGCGGCCCCGTCGCGGGTGCCGTGCGACGTGCCGGAGGCCTCGGGGCCCGACCACGGGGTTCCGGTGCGGGCCTTCCTGGTGTGCGGGTCGCAGCTGGAGCCGGTGGACCGCAGGTCGCCGCAGCCGGAGGACAAGGCGAGCGGCGATCCGGTGCGGACGGCGTCCGCGCTGCTCGCGCAGCTGCTCGCGGACCCCTCGGAGGCGGAGCGGCAGGCCGGTTTCACCACGGCGGTACGGGCTCCGCTGAAGGTGGCGGGCGGCCGGGCCGGTGACCCGGCGGGCACGCTGCGGCTGAGCCGGCAGCCGGAGGACCTGGCGCCGACGGCCCTGTCGCAGCTGGTGTGCACCTTCGCGGAGAGCTCGGCGGGCGCGGGCGGGCACACGGTGCTGCTCGCGGGCCCGGGGGCGTACCCGCCGAAGCGGTACCGCTGTACGACGGAGCTGCGGGAGCGTCCCGAGTCGGCGCCGCCGACGGTTCCGGTGCCGGCCGTCTCGGTGACGCCGGCGGGCTGAAGCGGAACCGTTCCCCGCGCGGTCCGCGTCTTGGGGGGCGTGCAGCGTCAAGGTTCGGGCGGGAACGCCGCCGTGGTCGTCCGCGTGACCGGGTTCGTGCTCCTGGTCGCGCATCTGCTGCTCGTCGCCTGGGGCGGTCTGCTCCCACGCGACGTGGCCTGGGTGACCGCGCCGAACACGGTGCCGCTGGCCGGGCTGCGGGCCGATCTGGCGCTCGGCCCCGGCGAGGCGGCCCGGCTGATCGCGGAGGGGCTGCTGCTGCTCGCCCCGCTCGGGGTGCTGCTGCCGATGTGCGAGGGGCGTCTCGACGTGTCGCGGTGGGGCTCGCTGGCCCGGACGACGGCGGCGGGGGCGCTGGTGTCGCTGGCCCTGGAGCTGCTGCAGACGGCGGTGCCGGGGCAGGTCGTGGACGTGGACTCGGTGTTCCTGAACACGCTGGGGGTGGCGCTCGCGCACCTCCTGGTGGTGCCGGCGGCGCGGGCGCGGCTGCGGCGCCGCAGGTCGGAGCGGCAGGGCCGGGAGCAGGGCCCGCGTCAGGGTCGTTTCCTGTCCGGGAACGAGGCGGGTCAGGGTCGTACCCCGAGGATTTCCAGGGTTCCGATCGCCCGGTAGACCGACGCCGGAGGGTGGGGCGGCGGCGCACCATGGATGTCGTCGGGAGCCCGAGGGAGCGGCTTCCGGAACCGACGAAGGAGCCCACCATGGCCGCACTTGTCCGCCCCCGTGAAGGCCGGATGATCGGCGGGGTGTGCGCGGCGCTCGCCCGGCGCTTCGGCACCTCCGCCACGACGATGCGCGTGATCTTCCTGGTCTCGTGCCTGCTGCCCGGCCCGCAGTTCCTCCTCTACCTGGCGCTGTGGGTGCTGCTGCCGGGCGAGTCGCGGGCGAAGGCGAACGCGGCCTGGTAGTCCGCGGGCAGGCCGAAGGGGCGTCCACCGTGCTGGTGGGCGCCCCTTCCGCGGGTGTACGGCGCGGGTCAGCCGATCGGCAGGCCGGCCAGCGGCAGGCCGCCGAGGAGGCCGGTGGCGGCACCGAGCGGGGTGGCGCCGAGGGCGCCGGTGGCGGCGTCGGTCGGCAGGTTCTGGGTGGCCTGGCCGGCCGCGGCGGGAAGGGTCTTCACACCCTGGTCGAGACCCTGGCCGAGGGCGCCCTGGCCGCCGGCGAGGGCCTCGCCCGCGCCGTCGGGGAGCTGGGTGAGGCCGTCGCCCAGCGGGGCGAGCTGGGTCACGGGGGCCAGCGCGTCGGCGCCGTCGAGCGGTGCCGGGAGCGGGGCCGCGGAGGCCGTGCCGGCGGCGGCAGCGGCGAAAGCGGCGCCGAGGGCGGCGACACCGAGCTTCTTGGCGGCAGACTGCTTCATCTGAGGATCTTCCTTGGGCTTGGGGGCTTGGGGCTGAGCTTCGGGCCATCGGGTGAAGAAATCCGGAACAGGGGAATCCGGACAGGCAAAGCAGCTCCGCAAACTAACCGTCCCGAGTCGGCTGCGCAAACACCGGAATGCCGCCGGGTGTCGGGTCCGCCCGGCGTTCTCCGAGCCCTCCGTGAGCCGTTTCTCAGCCGCCCTGACCGGAAGACGCGCTGGTCGTGGCGGTCTGCCGGAAAAGCCACTCGGACTTCAGTTCGGCATATCCGGGCTTGATCACGTCGTTGATCATGGCGAGGCGTTCATCGAAAGGAATGAACGCCGATTTCATCGCATTGACCGTGAACCACTGGAGATCGTCGAGCGTGTAGTCGAAGGTGTCGACCAGGAGCTCGAATTCCCGGCTCATGCTGGTGCCGCTCATCAGCCGGTTGTCGGTGTTCACCGTCAACCGGAAGTGGAGCGTGCGGAGCAGGCCGATGGGGTGCTCGGCGTACGAGGCGGCGGCGCCGGTCTGGAGGTTGGAGGTGGGGCACATCTCCAGCGGGATCCGCTTGTCGCGGACGTACGCGGCGAGCCGGCCGAGCCGCACCGAGCCGTCGTCGGCCACCTCGATGTCGTCGATGATCCGGACGCCGTGGCCGAGCCGGTCGGCGCCGCACCACTGGAGGGCCTGCCAGATGGACGGCAGGCCGAAGGCCTCGCCGGCGTGGATGGTGAAGTGGTTGTTCTCCCGCTTGAGGTACTCGAAGGCGTCGAGGTGGCGGGTGGGCGGGAAGCCGGCCTCGGCGCCGGCGATGTCGAAGCCGACCACGCCCTGGTCCCGGTAGCGGTTGGCGAGTTCGGCGATCTCCAGGGCGCGGGCCGCGTGCCGCATGGCGGTGAGCAGGGCACCGACCCTGATCCGGTGGCCGCCCGCGCGGGCCCGCCGCTCACCCTCCCGGAAGCCCTCGTTGACCGCCTCGACGACCTGCTCCAGGGTCAGCCCGCCCTCCAGGTGCTGCTCGGGGGCGTACCGCACCTCGGCGTAGACGACGCCGTCCTCGGCGAGGTCGACGGCGCACTCGGCGGCGACCCGGAAGAGCGCCTCGCGGGTCTGCATGACGGCGCAGGTGTGCGCGAAGGTCTCCAGGTAGCGCTCCAGGGAGCCGGAGTCGGCGGCCTCGCGGAACCAGACGCCGAGCTTGTCGGGTTCGGTCTCGGGCAGCTTCGAGTAGCCCTGTTCCCGGGCGAGTTCGATGATCGTGCCGGGGCGCAGTCCGCCGTCGAGGTGGTCGTGGAGCAGCACCTTCGGGGCACGGCGGATCTGGTCCGCGGTGGGGACGTGGGATGTCTGGCTCGTCATTGCCGCACTCTAGCCCCTACGCGCGTAGAGCGCGCCTTGTGGCACGCCTTGCGGGGCCGTGCCCGAAGCGGGTTTTTCCGGTGCGGGCCCCGGTCCTGGCTGCCTACTGTGGCCGTATGAGCACCCCCGCAGAGGCCAGCGCGCACACCGACGGACCCACCGACGCGCACGGCGCCGAACGCGCCCGCGCCTACGCCTTCCTGTCCGCCTTCACCCGCCGGAAGGCGGCCCGGACCGTCGACTTCCCCGGCGGGTTCGCCGCGCTCGACGACGCCTACGCCCTGTCGCGCGGCGACAACCACCTGCTCGTGGACGGCCCGACGGAGCCGGAGGAGCTGCCGGACCGCGCCGAGGAGCTGCTCGGACACTTGCCGCACCGCGCCGTCTACGTCATCGGCGACGAGGTGGGGCGGGCCTGCGCGGTGCCGCTGCTCCACGCCGGGTACGCCCCCGCCGTGGTGCTCGTGATGGTCCACACCGGGCCCGTGCCGGAGCGCGGCGGGCCCGCGAGGTGGACCTGTCGGCCCTGCGCGGGCCGGTCGCGGAGAGCTGGCGCCGGTTCCTGCCGGAGGCGGGGGACGAGGTGATCCGGGAGCTGGTCGACCGGCGGGCGGCCCGGCACCGGGGCGCCCCCGACGTACGCTTCCTCGCCTCGCACGACGAGTGGGGCGAACCGGCCTCGTGAGCCGACCTGTACCTGCACCCGGCCACCGGGACCGCGCAGATCGAGGACCTCGTCACGGCCGCGTCCCACCTCGGCCAGGGGCATGCCGGGGCCGTCCTGGACACCGCGCTGCGGCTCGCCGACGAGGCGGGCTGCGCGACCCGCTTCCTCACCGCGCTCGCGGACGACTGGCCGCGCCACTGGTACGAGCGGCGCGGCTTCGTCCCGGTCGGCGCCGTGCACTGCTTCGAACGGGCATAGACCGGAGGGAAGTTCGCCCGGACGGCGATACATAACAGAGACCGCGCATACGACTGCCGTACACCTCGGATTCTGAGACTGTTCTGTCGTGACTCCACCCACGCGTAAACGCGCGGGCTTCCTGTGTCGGTGGCTAGGCCACGTCGCAGAGGGCCAGCCCGGCCCTGTTGAGGACGTTCGTCGCGCCGACGTGGTCCGCGTTCGCCGCGAACCCGCACGCCGTGCATTCGAACTTCGCTTGAGTGGCGCGGTTCTCCTTCGCGGTGTGCCCGCAGGACGGGCAGGTGCGGGAGGTGTTGCGGGGGTCCACCGCGACGACGGTCCGACCGGCGCTTTCAGCCTTGTTGGTGAGGATCGTGAGGAACACCCCCCAACCCGCATCGAGGATCGATCGGTTCAGGCCCGCTTTGGCGGCGGCGCCGTTCGGGAGGAACGCGCCGTCCTGGTCAGGGTCGGGCTTGGGCTTGGGGGTGCGGGTCATGCCCGCCGTGTTCAGCCGCTCGTGCGCGATCGCGTCGTGGTCCCGCACCAGGGTGAGCGCGGTCTTGTGTGCGTGGTCCAGGCGCTGGCGGCGGATCTTCGCGTGGATCTTTGCGACCTTGCGGGCGGCGGCCCGGTGCTTCTTGGTGCGCCGCTTGGTGCGCTTGGGGAAGGTCGCCAGGTGCCGCTGTGCTTCGGTCAGGTCGCCGGCAGCAGCTTCGAGGAAGCGCGGGTTGGCGATGTGCTCGCCGTCGGAGGTGGTCAGGAAGTGTGTGGTGCCCATGTCGATGCCGACCACCACGCCCGTGTCCGGCAGGGACTCGACGGGCATCTGATCGCAGGACAGGACGACGTACCAGCGGTTCCCCTCGCGCTTGACCGCGATCGTCTTGACGCGCCCCCTGACGGGGCGGTGCTGGTGCACGCGGACGTGGCCGACGCCCTGCAGGCGGACGCGGGTCTGCGGATCGTGCGGGGCGGAGTCCCAGCGACAGCCGTCGCCGTCCCTGGGGAACTCCACGGTGTCGAAGTGGCCGACGCCCTTGAATCTGGGGTATCCGGGTGTCCGGCCCGCCTTGACACGCTTGAAGAACGCGGAGAACGCCTTGTCCAGGCGGCGCAGGGTGGCCTGCTGGGAGGAGAACGACCAGCGGCCCTGCCGTTCGGGGTCGAACGCCCGGATCTCCTTGAGCTGCGCCGACTGGTCGCCGTAGCGCACGGTCGTCTTCGAGGCGTGCCGGTAGGCGTCCCGGCGCTCCTGGAGAGCACCGTTGTAGAGCGAGCAGTGGTCCCGCAGCATCTCACCCAGCGCGGCCCTCTGGCGGGCCGTGGGACGCAGGAGGAACTTGTACGCGCGGATCATCGCTCGCGCCTCCGCTCGGCGCGCAGCCCATCGGCGAGGAGGACACATGCGGCGGCGTTGATCGAGATTCCCACGCGCTCGGCGTATGCCTCGATCTGCCGCTTCAGCTCAGGAGCAACGCGAAGGTTCAGCGACTCCCGGCGATCACCTCTAGCCACAACCAGGATGCTACCACTTTGCGACCGTCGGTCGCGGGCGGAGAACGGAGCGGTCTCCGGCGCTGCGCGCCTCCGGTCCGAGGACGAAATTCCCCCTCCGGCTAAAGCCGGAGGTCCCCTTTCGAGAGGAATCTGATGGCGCAGTACGCACTCGTGGGGACCGCCGACGGCCGGAGACCCCGGCTCGGTCGGCCTGTCGGGGTTTCGAGGTCGGTGGCGGCGGTGGGCGGCGTGGCGCTGCTGCTGCCGGACGGCGAGCCGGTGTCGGGGCGCCGGGCGTCGGCCAGGGCGTACGCCGCCGCGCTGCCACTGGGGCGCGAACTCGCCCGCGCGGGACGGCCGGAGGGCCTTGTCACCCAGGTGGTGCGCTACCGGGGGCGGGGCTGGAACGGCACCGACGCGGAGCTCGCGGCGGACGCCTCCTGGGCGGTCGCCGAGGCGGTACGGCGCTACGGCGACGTCCCGGTCTGCCTGATCGGCCACGGCATGGGCGCCCGGGCGGCGCTGCGGGCGGCCGGGCACCCGGCGGTCGGCGCGGTCCTGGCGCTCGCGCCCTGGCTGCCCGAGGACGACGTGGCCGCCGAGCCCGAGCCCGTACGGCAGCTGGCGGGGCGGCGGGTGCTCATCGTGCACGGCACCAACGACGCCCGCACCGACCCCGAACTGTCCTTCCGCTTCGCGGCACGCGCCAAGAAGGCCAACCGGGAGACCTGCCGCTTCGAGGTGCACACGGACGGGCACGGCCTTCGCCACTACGCCGAGGAGGTGCGGGCGCTCGCCGCCGACTTCGTGCTCGGCGCGCTCTTCGCGCGGCCCGTCGCCCGGCCGCTGACGGACGCGATGGCGGCGCCGCCGCCGATAGGCCTCCGGATGCCGCTGGCGGCCGGGTTCGGGTCCTCCTCACGCCGGCGCTGAGTCGTCCTGCGGCGGCCGCGACCCCTTGGGGAGGAGCTGGCCGCGGCGGCTCAGCAGGAACTTCTTGAAGGCGGCCACCGGGGCGGTGTCCGGGTGGCCGTCCAGCCAGGCCACGCCGATCTCGCGGACCGCGCGCGGGGCGGTGACGGTCAGTTCGACGACGCCGGGGCGGGCCACGGCGGGCGGCGGAAGCAGCGCCACCCCGAGCCCTGCCGCGACCAGGCCGCGCAGGGTCTCGGCCTCCTCGCCCTCGAAGGCGACCCGGGGCGCGAACCCGGCCTCGGCGCACAGGTCGTCGGTGATGCGGCGGAGCCCGTACCCCGGTTCGAGGGTCACGAAGGTCTCCTCCGCCGCCTCGGCGAGCCGGATGCGGCGGCGGCCCGCGAGCCGGTGGTCGTCGGGGACGACGAGCCGCAGCCGCTGCTCGTCGAGCCGGCGGGCCACCAGGTCGGGGGCGTCCGGCACCGGCGAGGTCAGGCAGAGGTCGAGCTCGCCGGCCCGGAGCCGTTCGATCATCGCCTCGCCGTAGTTCTGCACCAGGGTGAAGCGGACCTTCGGGTGATCGGCCCGGAAGGCCCGGATGAGCGCCGGGACGGTCTCCGAGCCCATGGTGTGCAGGAAGCCGAAGGCGACCCGGCCCGCGGTGGGGTCGGCGTCGGCCCGTACGGTGTCGGCGGCCCGCTCGACCTCGGCGAGGGCCCGCTCGGCGGCGGTCAGGAAACGGCGGCCCGCCGGGGTCAGGGCGACCGTGCGACCGCGCCGGGCGAAGAGCGCCACCCCGAGGTCCGCCTCAAGCCGGACCATCGCCCGCGAGAGGGTCGACTGGGGCACGCCCATCTCGGCCGCCGCCCTGGTCACGTGCTCGTGCCGGGCGACGGCGGCGAAGTACGCGAGGCGGGGCGCGAGCAGCAGCCCCATGTCTTCTTCGTTACTGTTCGGTGACAGACGAGGCTGTGACCTGTACTCATGCGGCATGGGAACGATTACAGCAGTTCCATGCATTGGACGCATGAAACGGACCGCCCTACGTTCGTGGCATGCCTCCTGCCAGTACCGGGGCGGGCGCCGCCACCGCCGCGTCCGCCTCTTCGCCCGTCGACACCCGTCTCGCCCCGGGCGCCCCCGGCCACCGCCGGATGAGCCTCGCGCTCTTCGCCGCCGGACTCGCCGCCTTCGCGCTCCTCTACTCCACCCAGGCCCTCCTCCCGGCGATCTCCGCCGAGTTCGGCGCCACCGCCTCGGCCGCCTCCTGGACCGTCTCCGCCGCGACCGGCGCGCTCGCCCTGTGCGTGCTGCCGCTCAGCGCCCTGTCGGAGCGGTTCGGCCGGCGGGCGATGATGACCGCCTCCCTCACGGTCGCGGTCGGCGTGGCACTCCTGGTGCCCTTCGCGCCGAGCCTGGAGGCGCTGATCGTGCTGCGGGCGGTGCAGGGCGCGGCGCTGGCCGGACTGCCGGCCTCGGCGATGGCGTACCTGGCCGAGGAGGTACGGCCCCGGGCGCTGATCGGCGCCGTCGGCCTCTTCGTCGCCGGCAACTCGATCGGCGGGATGAGCGGCCGGCTCGTGACCGGCTGGGTCGCCCAGCTGTGGGGCTGGCGCGCGGGCCTGGCCGCCGTCGGCCTGACCTCCCTGGTGTGCGTGCTCGCCTTCCGGGCGCTGCTCCCGAAGGCCCGCCACTTCTCCCCGGCCTCCCTCGACCCGAGGGCCCTCTCCGGCACGGTGAAGGCGCACCTGTCGGACCCGCTGCTCGTGCGCCTGTACGGGATCGGCGCGCTGTTCATGACGGTCTTCGGCGCCGTGTACACGGTGATCGGCTACCGGCTCGCGGAAGCCCCGTTCTCGCTGCCGCAGGGCGTGATCGGCTCGATCTTCCTGGTCTACCTGGTCGGTACGGTGTCGTCCGCGGCGGCCGGGAAGCTGGTCGGCCGGCTCGGCCGGCGCGGGGCGCTGTACCTGGCGGTCTCCACCACCACCGCGGGCCTGCTGCTCTCGCTCTCCGACTCGCTGGCCACGGTCCTCGCGGGCCTGGTCCTCATCACGGCCGGTTTCTTCGCGGGCCACGCGGTGGCGTCCTCCTCGGTGAGCCGGACGGCGAGGACGGGCCGCGCGCAGGCCTCCGCGCTCTACCAGTCCGCGTACTACCTGGGCTCCAGCGCGGGCGGCACGCTCGGCGCGATCGCCTTCCACGCGGGCGGCTGGACCGGGACGGTCTGGATCGGTCTGGTGGCGGTGCTCGGCGTCGTCTCGATCACCCTGTACGGGACGCACAGCGCGCGCGTCGAGGCGCGGCGGCTCCGCCCGGCGACGGCCTGAGCGCGGGCGTGTGACCGAACGGTCACGACTTCGGGCGCGGCGCAACCGCGGGACTCCCCCCTACGTCCCGAATATCAGGACTCAAGGGGGAGTTGACTCTCATGAACGGATTCACGCACCGGGCGGGGAAGAGAGCCGGCATAGCCGCCGGCCTCACCTCGCTGCTCGTACCGGCGGCCCTCGTGCTGGGCGCCGCGCCGGCCCAGGCCGCGTCGTGCAACGTGACGACGGGGCCGTACCAGAAGCAGGTCGAGAAGTTCCTCGGCCGCACCGTCGACGGGCGCCAGTCGCTCGGCGACTGCCAGGCGATCCAGGCCTTCCAGCGCAAGCACGGCATCACGCCGACCATGGGCTACGCGGGCCCGATCACCTGGCGCACGATGGACACGATGATCCAGCAGAAGGCGGCCGGGACCAACCCGAACAAGGCCGGCAAGTGCCCGACCAACAAGGGCCGGATCGCGTGCGTGGACCTCACCCGCCAGCTCAGCTGGATCCAGGACGGCTCGCGCCTCAAGTACGGCCCGGTGCCGGTGCGCACCGGCAAGGCCGGCACCCCGACCCGTACCGGCCTGAAGAAGGTCTACTGGCGGAACATCAACCACTGGTCGACCCTCTACAACGTGTCGATGCCGTACGCGCAGTTCTTCGACGGCGGCCAGGCCTTCCACTCGACCACCAAGTCCATGTGGAACCCGCCCGGTTCCGGCGGCTGCGTCAACATGCGGTCGGCCGACGCCAAGGCGTACTGGAACCTGCTGCGCAACGGCGACGACGTCTACGTCTACGGACGGAAGCCGGGAACCTGATCCCGGCTGTCAGTGGGCTGCGGTAGCTTCGCTCTCATCGGCACCGACCGGTGCCGATGAGGGGGAACGGACCTGATGAGCGACACCACCGTGGCGACGACCGAGGAACTCGACAAGTACCGCAGGGAGCTGACCGGTTACTGCTACCGGATGCTCGGCTCCTCCTTCGAGGCGGAGGACGCGGTGCAGGACACGATGGTGCGGGCCTGGAAGGCGATCGACTCCTTCGAGGGCCGTTCCTCCCTGCGGTCCTGGCTCTACCGGATCGCGACCAATGTCTGCCTGGACGCGCTCAGCGCGGGCAACAGACGGGCCAGGCCCATGGACCTCTCCGGGCCGACGCCGGTGGCGCAGGCGCAGCTCGTCAAGCAGCCGGAGATCACCTGGCTGGAGCCGATCCCGGACGGGCGCGTGATGCCGGGCGCGGGCGACCCGGCGGAGACGGCGATGGGCCGGGAGACCGTGCGGCTCGCCTTCGTCGCCGCGCTCCAGCACCTGGCGCCCCGGCAGCGGGCGGTGCTGATCCTGCGCGAGGTGCTCGCGTGGAAGGCGAGCGAGGTCGCCGAGCTGCTCGACACCTCGGTCGCCTCCGTGAACAGCGCGCTCCAGCGGGCCCGGGCGGCCATCGCCGCGCAGGCCCCCGCCGAGTCGGACGCGGCGGACCCGCTCGACGAGGAGCAGCAGGCGCTCCTTGAGCGGTACGTGGCGGCCTTCGAGGGCTACGACATGGAGGCGCTGACCGCGCTGCTCCACGAGGACGCGACCATGTCCATGCCGCCGTTCGACCTCTGGCTCCAGGGCCACGAGAACATCGTGGGCTGGATGCTGGGCGTCGGCGACGTGTGCCGGGGCTCGCGCCTCGTGCCGACGGTGGCCAACGGCTCGCCGGCCTTCGCGCACTACCACCCGGACCCGGAGGGCGGTTACAGCCCGTGGGCGCTGATCGTCCTGGAGCTGCGGGACGGCAAGGTGGCCGGGATGGACTTCTTCCTGGACACCCCGCGCTGGTTCCCCCTCTTCGAGCTGCCGGAGCGGCTGGAGGCGTAGGCGGTCTCCTTCGGACTCAGCGGCAAGCGCCCTCGCCGTAGGTCGCGTGGGAGACGTAGAAGGCGAGCATGCCCGGGCCGGGTGGCGGCAGGTCCTCGGCTCCGGGAAAGACCACGGGCGGCTCCTTGTCACGGGTCAGCGTGACGCGGACGCAGTACTCGGTGTCGGTGTCCTCGGTGCCGACGGTGTGGCCGCCGTACTCTCCCTCGCGCGTCTCAACGCCGTGCCCGGGCCCGATGCCGCTCTCCCGGATCGCCTCGGCGACCAGGAAGCCGTGGTCGCTGTCGAGACTCGTGTAGTGCCGCTTGCCGTCCAGGTCCGCGACGCCCTGGTGAACGGCGTCGCGGAACTCGCCCTCGCTCCACGTCGACTCGGCCCACATGCCGTACAGCCCGCCGAGCGCGACGAGCGGCGCCAGGACGATGAGCGCGCGACCGACCGGGTTGCGGTGGTTGTAGACGTACCGGCCGGTCCCCCACCCGCTCCTGACGAAGACCGGCTCCCCGCTCACGTTCCCCCGCAGCCAGCGAGACGCGCGAGGTTCGTGGCCGCCTCGCGGACGATCGCCGAGCTGTTGCGGATCGCGGTGTCGCGGTCGGCGGAGTCCTTCTTCTGTTCCTCGTCCTTCTTCGAGGGCCCGATGAAGGTCACCGTGAGGTACTGGGCGGTCGAGCCCATACGGGCGGCGCAGCCGGCGGGCAGCCATGCCTTGGCTTCCTCGGGGAGCGCCCAGCCCTTGAATCCGGCGCCGAGGGGGACGGAGTCCTTCCTGGAGCCGGGGTCATGCCGCTCATCTGCGATGATCAGTTTGAAGATGTCTCGGGGGTAGTCGCTGTCGCGGTCGACGCGCTGCACACTGCACGCTTTAAAGACCGCGTAGTCACTGCCCTTGCCCTTGCTCTCCCACTCCTCCGCGCTGATCTCGCCCCCCTTGCCGTCGTCGATCAGCTCGGCCGTCTGCCGGCTGAGCGCACCGTGGCACAGGGTCTGCGGCAGCGGCGCCTTCTTCTCGTCGTCGGGCCAGAAGGTCGCCGTCACGACCGCCGCCCCGGCGACGCCGAGCACGACGGTCAGCGGCAGCCACTTCTTGTCCATCGGTCACTGGCCCATCGACTTGTCGGCGTCTTCCATGCCGTTCTGGTACCACTGCTCGGTGATCGCCTGGAGGTGGTCCTCGTACTCGCCGGGGCTCGCATCCAGTTCCTCCTCCGTCAGGCCGCGATCCATCGCCGTCCCTTGCAGCAAGCGGTACATCAGCCTCTGGCCCTCGTCGTAATGCTTGATCATGTTTTCGCGGGTCTTGGCATCCACCTTGGCGTTGTCTTCGTTCTGAATCCCCGTCAGAGCCCAGTCCACCGTGCGCTGGACGCCGTCGCCGACGACCGGAATCGGGGTCAGCAGCCCACCAACTACGTGGTAGTTGACCATCTTCTTCCAGTTATTGGCGTCCTTCTCCGCCTGGCCCAGGTCATAGATGACATCGCCGCGGACACCGTCAAGGTGACCGAGCACCGACGCGGACTGCTTGACCCAGGCTCGCAGCTCCGGGTCCTCCTGGCGGAAGGAGTCCGCTGGGAAACGTGCGAGCCCCTCACCGGTGACCGCGCTCTGCGAACCGTGGATCACCTTGTAGGCGTTCGGGTCCTCGGCCGTAGAGCGGATGATCCGGGTGAGGTCGCCGCGGTCGATCTCCAGCTGATTGAAGTCGGTCGGGCCGTCCATCTTCTTGCCGAGGATCTGGTGCACGTCGGAGGCGTAGTCGGCGATCATGTCGGCCATCGGCAGCCGCATGGAGACGGGGATGGCGCTCTGGTTGGTCCTGAGCTCCTTCGTGTACTCGCCCATCACCCGCTCGAAGATCGCGGTCTCGGCGCCGTCGTGGTGGGCGGGCACGGGGTGCAGCGGTGAACCGGGGACGCGCCCGGTGGCTGCGGCCTCGAGTGCCAGACCGAGCTCGGCCCGGGCGGAGGTGTGCTGGAGCTCCTCCGGCATCTTGCTCTCGACGTCGCCGCCGGGCCACTTCCGGTCGTCCAGGAAGTACTTCAGGTTGTCGGTGGTGCTGGGGTCGAAGTAGTGGGTGGCGGCGGACGGGTTGCGGCTCATGGCGTTCAGCAGGCCCTTCATCGGGTCCTCCTGCGTGCCCTGCCAGTTCTTCATGTGGCCGTCGTACGGGTCGTCGGTGGTCGTCTCCCAGTCGCGGATGGTGTCGGCGACCTCCGTGAGGAAGGCCTCGCTGTACACCGGGTCGCCCTTGTCCTTGTTCCAGGGCGAGGACTTCTCCTTGGGGTCCTTGTTCGGGTCGTAGACCTCGGGGTCGCCGGAGTCCGCGGCCATCAGCTTGGTGAGCGCGCTGAGCCCCGCCGCCCCGCCGCCCAGCTGCCCCGGGTGCCGGTTCGGAAGGCCGTTGCCGTCGCGGGCCACGGAGATGAGGCGGTCGGTCCAGGCGGAGGTGGCGCCGCCGGGGGAACCGAGCGGCGAATCGGGTCCGGTGGCGGTGGCGAGGCTCCCGGACAGCGCCCGGTAGAGGCGGGCGTCGGTCGCGGAGACCTGGCCGTCGCGGCCGCCGGCCTCCAGGCTGGAGGCCAGCAGGAGTACGGCCTCCTGCTGCTCCCGGCCGTTGAAGCTGAGGTTGGTCATGAGCTCGGCGGAGAACGCCGGCGAGCCCTGGCCCTCCTCCACGAGCTTCAGCAGCCGCTCGCGCTCCTTGTCGTCGAGGTGCTCCCAGCGGCCGTAGAGCTTGGCGGCCTCCCGGCCGTTCTCCGCCTGCCGCTTCTCCTCCTCGCGCATCCTCTTCGCGTCGGCGATGCCTCCGAGGTCGGTGCTGCCGAAGTCGTTCGGGTGGTTCTTGATCAGCGCGCGCAGGCCCCAGGCGCACAGCTCGTCCGCCTCGGCGGCACGCTTCAGGATGCCCTCGATCTTGCCGCGCAGCGCCTCGAACTGTGCCTCGGTGGCCACCGGTTCCGTACTGTCGGCCGACCTGCGGTCCGGGTGGACGCGGTGGCTGAGCACACCGTTGGGGTAGATGGTGATGCCCGGCGGAGGGTTCTCGTACGTCGCCTTCAGGTCGTCCTGGGCCGACTTGAGCAGCGTGTGCGCGTCCTGGAGGAGGTCGCGGACGGACTCGGCCTCGGTGACCGCGTCACCGAACTCCTTCGCCGTCTTCGTGACGAACTCCTTCGTCACCGTGGCGTTCTCGCCCCGCCAGGTCGACTTGTCCGCCTTCGTCTTCATCGCCGACGCCTCCGTCTTGAGGGCGCTCAGCTTGGTGATCATCTCCGACCACTGGGTGACAGCGGCCTGCGCCGGCCCCAGCTTGGCGTTCAGGAGCTGTTCGAACGTGGGCATGAGAGCTCCTTACCGGAAGAGCTGACTGATCTTGGACGCCGGTACGGCTCCGTCGTCGCCGGGCGCGACCGGGCCGACGATGCGCAACTGCGCCGCGATCCAGTCGTCCTCGGCCTGAGCGGACTTCTTCGTGAAGTTCAGGTGGTTGGAGATGTGCGCACACGCCTGGAGCAGGGTCCTGACCTGTGTCTCCCAGGTCTTGTTGACCTCGCCCAGGGCGGCGCCGGCGTCGAAGCCGTCGCCCTTCAGGCCGCTCGCCGCGGTCTCGCTCGCCGCGGCGGCGTGCTTCCCGCCCGCCTGGAGCCCGTTGAACAGGCCGTGCGCGGCGTGGCCGATCGCACCCAGGTCGTCGTCCTCGATGACGTAGTCCGCCGAGCCCTTCGCCGGCGTCGAGCCGCCCGTACCGCCGGCCTGGTTCAGTCTCATGGCGGCGGCCGTCTTGGCCGCGGCCCACTCATCCTCGAACGACATCGTCCACCCCCGTGTCCTGACGGTCGGAATCGCGCCGTCGGCCGTGGATCCGGACAGGGCCACCGGCCGAGCATGAGTAATCGATCATACATACGGGCACTTTCGGCCTGGCCGATCTTCACTCCTCCCACACGTGAGAACCCCGGGGTCTGCGAGGAAGGCGGCTAGAGGACCTGGTCGACGGCGGTGAGGCGGAGCAGGGCGGTGAGGTCCGGGCCCGCTCCGTGGAAGGTCAGCCGGTGCCCGTGCCGGCGGGCTTCGAGCGCGAGCCGCGCCATGGCGTCGACGACGCCGAGCCCGTACGCCTCCGCCGCCACCTGGCACCGGGCCTCCCCCGGTGGCGCGGCGGCCAGGGTGGCGCAGAGCCGGGCGGCCTCCTCGCGGGTGGGGCGGGCGGGGAGGGTCATGAGGAGGGGCCGACTGGTGTCCACGCCTTGGTGACCGGCCGGGGGGCCCGAACTCATCGCACTAGTCTCACGCTCATGACTTCTCACCCTGTCGAACTGGTGATCTTCGATTGTGACGGCGTTCTGGTGGACAGCGAGCGGCTCTACTGCCGGGTGGACCGGGAGGTCTTCGCCGAGCTGGGCGCGGAGTTCACCGAGGCGGAGCTGGTCGAGCACTTCGTGGGCTCGCCGGTGGAGGTGTGGACGGCCCTCGTCGAGGAGCGCCGGGGCCGGCCGCTGGAACCGGGCTGGCAGGAGCCGTACCGGGTCCGGTACGAGACGGTGCTCGACGCGGAGCTGACGGCGGTCGAGGGGGTCGCCGAGGTCCTGGACGCGCTGGCGGTCCCGTACTGCCTCGCCTCCAACGGCAGCCACGCCGAGATCCGCCGCAACCTGACCCGTACCGGCCTGCTCGACCGCTTCGAGGGCCGCGTCTTCAGCGCCCGCGACGTCGCCCGGGGCAAGCCCGCCCCGGACCTCTTCGTGCACGCCGCCGCCACGATGGGCGTCCCGCCGGAGCGCTGCGCGGTGGTGGAGGACAGCCCGTACGGCGTGCGGGCGGCGCGGGCGGCGGGGATGCGGGCGTTCGGTTACACGGGGGGTCTGACCAGCGCGGCCCGGCTTGAGGGGCCGGGCACGGTGGTCTTCGACGACATGCGGCGGCTGCCGGGGCTGATAGGGGTCAGCTGACAGGGAACTCGCTCGTGTCGAGGGTGAGGTCGAAGGGGGCGGGGAGGTGGATCTCCTCGCCGAACGGGACGGCGCGCAGGACCCGGTAGACGGCGTTCTTCGGTTCGCCGTAGAGGGTGACGGTGGGACCGCCGGGCGCATGGCGGTCGATGAGGAGGTAGAGCGGCACCCCCGCTTCCGCGTACGCGGCGGCCTTCGTGATCCGGTCGGTGCTCGCGTTCGACGGAGAAGTGACTTCGACGACGAGTTCTCCCGCCGTGGCGGGGATGAGATGGCCGGGTCCGTCCAGTTCGGCCAGCGGAGCCACAAGGAGATCAGGGATGAAGGCGCTCATGCGGCTCGGAATCGAGACGGACTGCGTCTGGTAAACGCCCCAGTCCTCGGGGATGACGGCTGTGAGCCGCCGCAGAACCCGGTAGGCGATGCTGTTGTGCCGGGCGGATGGCGTGGGTGCCACGGTGATGATCCCCTCGATGATCTCCACCTTGCAGCCCTCGGGCCAGTCCATCGACTCCCAGCGACGGACCAGGTCCTCCCAGCCGTTGCCCTGGTCGGGCTGGGGCTCGGCAGCGAGTGCGCTCATGGTGTGCTCCTCATTCGGTCGTCACCGATCCCAGCATGCCGAACGGGACCGGTGGGGGTCCACCGGTCCCGTTCGCCCGAAGGTGTCATCGGCACATGCCAGGGCCCTTAGGCGATGCGGTCCAGGACGATCGGGTTCGGGGCGAAGGGGGTGCCCTCGGGGGCGATGTCCCAGGCAGACTCCAGGGACTTCAGGGCGTAGTCGAACTTCTCCGGGGTGTCGGTGTGGAGGGTGAGGAGCGGCTGGCCCGCCGTGACCTCGTCGCCGGGCTTCGCGTGGAGTTCGACGCCCGCGCCGGCCTGCACCGGGTCCTCCTTGCGGGCGCGGCCCGCGCCGAGGCGCCAGGCGGCGATGCCGATGTCGTAGGCGTCGAGGCGGGTGAGGACGCCGGAGGCGGGGGCCGTGACGACGTGCTGCTCGCGGGCGACCGGGAGGGCCGCGTCCGGGTCGCCGCCCTGCGCCGCGATCATGCGGCGCCAGACGTCCATCGCGGAGCCGTCCCGGAGCGCCTTCGCCGGGTCGGCGTCCTTGATGCCCGCCGCGGCCAGCATCTCGGCCGCGAGGGCGACCGTCAGGTCGACGACGTCCTGCGGGCCGCCGCCGGCCAGGACCTCGACGGACTCGCGGACTTCGAGGGCGTTGCCGGCCGTGAGGCCGAGCGGGGTCGACATGTCGGTGAGGAGCGCGACCGTCTTCACGCCGCTGTCGGTGCCGAGCGCCACCATCGTGGAGGCCAGCTCACGGGCGTCCTCGATGTTCTTCATGAAGGCGCCGGTGCCGACCTTCACGTCCAGGACCAGGGAACCGGTGCCCTCGGCGATCTTCTTGGACATGATGGAGCTGGCGATGAGCGGGATCGCCTCGACGGTGCCGGTCACGTCGCGGAGCGCGTACAGCTTCTTGTCGGCGGGGGCCAGGCCGTCGCCGGCCGCGCAGATGACCGCGCCGGTGGTGTCGAGGACGTGCAGCATCTCCTCATTGGAGAGGAGCGCGCGCCAGCCGGGGATGGACTCCAGCTTGTCGAGGGTGCCGCCGGTGTGGCCGAGGCCGCGGCCGGAGAGCTGCGGGACGGCCGCGCCGCAGGCGGCGACGAGCGGGGCGAGCGGGAGGGTGATCTTGTCGCCGACGCCGCCGGTGGAGTGCTTGTCGGCGGTGGGGCGGGAGAGGGAGTCGAAGTTCATGCGCTCGCCGGACGCGATCATCGCCGCCGTCCAGCGGGCGATCTCGTCGCGGTTCATGCCGTTGAGCAGGATCGCCATGGCCAGGGCCGACATCTGCTCGTCGGCGACCTCGCCGCGGGTGTAGGCGTCGATGACCCAGTCGATCTGCTCCGGGCTCAGCTCGCCCTTGTCCCGCTTGGTCCGGATGACGGAGATGACGTCCATGTCGTGTTGCCTCTTTCTACGCGCATAGAGGGGGGAACGGAGGGAGCGGCCCCTCCCATCGTGCCGGAAGGGCCGCTCCGGTGTGCTGCTCGACCGCCGCGACAGGCGGTTGCTTCGGCAGGCGGTTACTTCGACAGGTGGTCCGGGCCGAAGGCCTGCGGGAGCATCTCCGCCAGGGTGAGGAACCCGGCGGGCGTCTCCAGGACGAGGTCGGGGCCGCCGAACTCGTACAGGAGCTGCCGGCACCGGCCGCACGGCACCAGCGGGCCGCCGCTGCCGTCCACGCACACGAAGTGCGTCAACCGGCCGCCGCCGGTGGCCTGGAGCTGCGAGACCAGGCCGCACTCGGCGCACAGGCCGAGGCCGAAGGAGGCGTTCTCCACGTTGCAGCCGGAGACCACCCGCCCGTCCTCGACGAGCGCCGCCGCGCCGACCGGGAAACCCGAGTACGGCGCGTAGGCGCGGGACATCGCCTCCCTGGCGGTCTTCCGGAGGAGGTCCCAGTCGGCCGTCACTTGCCCTGGCCCTTCCGGTACGGCAGGCCGTCCGCCTTCGGCATCCTCAGCCGCTGTGCGGACAGGGCGAGGACAAGGAGGGTGGTGACGTACGGGGCGGCGTCGACGAACTGGCTCGGGACCTCGTCGGTGAGGCCGTACCAGAGGAAGAAGCCCACGGAGAAGACGGCCGCGACCAGGGCCGGCACGTACTTCTTCTTGTACAGCTGCCAGACGGCGGCGAGCACCAGGAGGACGGCGACGAGCAGCAGCAGCGCGTGGACGTTCTCGGCGCCGCCGCGGATCTTGAGGCTGTCGGTGAAGCCGAAGAGGCCGGCGCCGAGCGCCATGCCGCCGGGCATCCAGTTGCCGAAGATCATCGCGGCGAGACCGATGTAGCCGCGGCCGCCGGTCTGGCCCTCCTGGTAGATGCCGGTGGAGACGATCGCGAGGAAGGCACCGCCGAGGCCCGCGAGGGCGCCGGAGACGACGACCGCGATGTACTTGTACTTGTAGACGTTGACGCCGAGGGACTCGGCGGCCACCGGGTTCTCGCCGCAGGAGCGCAGCCGCAGGCCGAAGGCCGTGCGCCACAGGATCCACCAGGTGGCCGGGATCAGCAGGATCGCGACGACGGTGAGCAGCGACAGGTCGGTGACCAGGCCGCCGAGGATGCCGGCGAGGTCGGAGACCAGGAACCAGTGCTTCTGCTGGAGGTCCGCCAGCCAGTCCGACAGACCGGGGATGGTGATGTCGGTGATCGGGTCGATGCGCGGGGACTGCTTGGAGGAGCCGCCCTCGGCCTCGCCGAACGTGAAGTTCGACAGGTACATGGTGAAGCCGGCCGCGAGGATGTTGATCGCCACACCGGAGACGATGTGGTTCACGTTGAAGGTGACCGTGATGATCGCGTGCAGCAGGCCGCCGAGCGCGCCGCCGAGGAGACCCACGAGGACGCCCGTCCAGGGGCCCCACTGGTAGCCGGCCCAGGCACCGAACCAGGTGCCGAGGATCATCATGCCTTCGAGACCGATGTTGACGACGCCCGCGCGCTCGGCCCACAGGCCGCCGAGGCCGGCGAGGCCGATCGGGACGGCGAGCCGGAGCGCGCCGGAGATCTGGCCGACGGAGGTCAGGTCGTCGGCGCCGGAGACGGTCCGGACCAGCGAGAAGAGGACGAGTCCGGACGCGACGATCAGCAGGATCCACGGCCAGGTGAGCTTGCGGCGCCCGGTGCCCTTGGGTGCGGCGCTCGGCTTGGCGACGGTACCGGTGCTCATGCCGAGATCTCCTTTTCGGTCTTGACGGCACCGCCGGCGGCGAGTTCCTCGCCGACCTTCTGCTGCTGGCGGCGGAGGCCGTAACGGCGGACGAGTTCGTAGGAGACGACCACGGCGATCACGATGATGCCCTGCATGATCTGCGTGATCTCCTTCGGGTAGCCCTCGACGTCGAGCGACGAGGACGCCTTCTCGAGGAACGCGAAGAGCAGGGCCGCGAAGAGGATGCCGACCGGGCTGTTGCGGCCGAGCAGCGCGATGGTGATGGCGGTGAAGCCGACGCCCACCGGGAACGACAGGCTGTACGTGTGAGTCTCGCCGAGCAGCGTGGGCATGCCGGAGAGGCCGGCGAGGCCACCGGAGATGAGCATCGAGGTGAGGATCATCTTCTTGGCGTCGACGCCGCTGGCCTGGGCCGCCGTCTCGCTCGCGCCGGTGGCGCGCAGGTCGAAGCCGAACTTGGTGCGGTTGAGGACGAACCAGTAGACGACGCCGAGGGCGAGGGCGACGAAGGTGAAGCCGTAGATCTCGCCGTTGCCCTGGCCCATGTCGATGCCGGGGAACCAGCCGGACTCGGCGATCCTGCCGGTCGTGAGGTCGTTGGAGCCCGCCGGCTGGACGCCGAAGTTGTCCGTCAGGATCAGCCAGGCGATCAGGGAGGTCGCGATGGCGTTCAGCATGATCGTCGAGACGACCTCGGAGACACCGCGGGTGGTCTTGAGGATGCCGGCGATACCGGCCCAGAAGGCGCCCGTGAGAACCGCGACGACCACGATCAGCAGGATGTGCAGCGGGCCGGGCAGCTCCACCGCGGCGCCGACCACGGCCGAGAGCATGGCGGCGAGGCGGTACTGGCCGTCGACGCCGATGTTGAAGAGGTTCATCCGGAAGCCGATGGCGACGGCCAGGGCTGCCAGGTAGAAGATCCCGGTCTGGTTGACGATCAGGACCTGGATGTCCGAGTACTCGGCGTTCTCGATCATCAGCCGGATCGGCTCGATCGGGTCCAGGCCCGTCGCGAGCAGCACCAGTGCGGTGAGCACGAAGGAGGTGACCAGCGCGAGCACCGGGCCGGCGGCCCCGATGATCAGCTTGTCCTTGTCGATCTTCATCATCGGGCGTCACCGTCTTCGGGCTGCTCGGTGGAGGGCGCGTCGGCGCCTTCGAGGTGGCCGGAGCTCGCGCCGGTCATGGCGGAGCCCAGCTGCTCGGGCGTGATGGTGGCGGGGTCCGCGTCCGCGACGAGCCTGCCGCGGTACATGACCCGGAGGGTGTCGGAGAGGCCGATCAGCTCGTCGAGGTCGGCGGAGATCAGCAGCACCGCCAGGCCCTCGCGGCGGGCGTCCCGGATCGCGTCCCAGATCTGCGCCTGGGCACCGACGTCCACACCGCGGGTGGGGTGGGCGGCGATCAGGAACTTGGGGTTGTGGCTCATCTCGCGGCCGACGATCAGCTTCTGCTGGTTGCCGCCGGAGAGGGAGGCCGCGGTCACGTCGATGCCCGGGGTGCGGACGTCGTACTCGCGGACGATCCGCTCGGTGTCCTTGCGGGCGGCCTTCGGGTCGAGGACGCCGCGCCTGGAGTTGGGTGCCTCGGTGACGTGGCCGAGGATGCGGTTCTCCCAGAGGGGGGCCTCCAGGAGCAGGCCGTGGCGGTGGCGGTCCTCGGGGATGTAGCCGATGCCGCCCTCGCGGCGCTTGCGCACGGGGAGGGTCGAGATGTCCTCGCCGTCGAGGCTGATGACGCCGGAGTCGGGCGTGCGGAGACCCATCAGGGCCTCGATCAGCTCGGTCTGGCCGTTGCCCTCGACACCGGCGATGCCCAAAATCTCGCCCTTGTGGATGGTGAGCGAGATGTCGTCGAGGAGCTTGCGGCCGACCGCGACCTCCTCGTGGACGGTGGTCGCGATCGACGGGTCCTCGGGGGCGGCGGTGGTGAGCGGGGCGCCGGTCGCGCCGTGCTCCAGGAGGGTGAGGTCCCGCACCTGGAGCATGGCAACGTCGGTGACGGTCGACTCGCGGGTCTCCGGGGAGGGCAGCTCGCTGCCGACCATCAGCTCGGCGAGCTGCTTGGTGGTGGCGGTCTTCGGGTCGGCGGTGCCGACGGTGGTGCCGCGCCGGATGACGGTGATGTCGTCGGCGACCTTCAGGACCTCGCCCAGCTTGTGCGAGATGAAGATGACGGTCAGACCCTCGGCCTTGAGCTCGCGCAGGTTGTCGAAGAGCGCGTCGACCTCCTGCGGGACGAGGACGGCGGTCGGCTCGTCGAGGATGAGGATCTTCGCGCCGCGGTAGAGCACCTTGAGGATCTCGACGCGCTGCCGGTCGGCGACGCCGAGGTCCTCGACGAGGGCGTCGGGGCGGACGCCGAGGCCGTACGCCTCGGAGATCTCCTGGATCTTCTTCCGCGCCTTGGCGCCGATGCCGTAGAGCTTCTCGCCGCCGAGGACGACGTTCTCCAGGACGGTGAGGTTGTCGGCGAGCATGAAGTGCTGGTGCACCATGCCGATGCCGCGCGCGATGGCGTCACCGGGACTGGAGAAGGTGACCTGCTCGCCGTCGACGGCGATGGTGCCCTCGTCCGGCTTCTGCATGCCGTAGAGGATCTTCATGAGGGTCGACTTGCCGGCGCCGTTCTCACCGATCAGGGCATGGACCGTGCCCTTGCGGACGGTGATCGCGATGTCCTTGTTGGCGACGACGCCGGGGAAGCGCTTGGTGATGCCGTGGAGTTCCACGGCCGGGGGGCTGGACGCGTTGATGACGCACTCTCCTTGGCCGGAAGGAGTGGGAGCGGAGGGCAGGGCGGGGCGAAGTTATCGTGCCGATGCGACATCTACGCGCGTAGCGCTGCCGAAAAATGAAAACCCGTACGGGAATGGGGCCGGGGCCCGGTCCGGTGGGGGTCCCACCGGGGCCGGGCCCGCGGGCGTGACGATCGTGACCTGTGCTTCCTTACGGAGCGGTCTTGACCGTGATCTTGCCGTCGATGATGTCCTGCTTCGCCTTGTCGACCGCGGCGATGAGGTCGGTCATCTCCTTGTACTTCGGGTTGGAGTCGGCCAGGCCGACGCCGTCCGTGGCGAGACCGTAGCGGACCTCACCGGTCTGCGGCTTGCCGTCGTTGACCGACTTGATCAGGTTGTAGACGGAGTCGGAGACGTCCTTGGTGACCGAGGTCAGGATGGCGTCCTTGTAGGAGGCCAGACCCGCCTGGTTGTACTGGTCGGAGTCGACGCCGATGGCCCACTTGCCGGCCTTGGAGGCGGCCTCGATCGCACCGGAGCCGGCGAGACCGGCGGCGGCGTAGATCACGTCGGCGCCCTTGTCGAGCTGGCCCTCCGCGGCGGCCTTGCCGAGGTCGGGCTTGGCGAAGCCGTCGAAGTTCGGCGGCTGGGTCAGGTACTGGGTGAGCACCTTGGCCTTGGGGTTGGTGTCCTTGACGCCCTGGACGTAACCCGCCTCGAACTTCTTGATCAGCGGGACCTCGACACCGCCGATGAAGCCGACCGTGCCGGTCTTGGACGCCTTGGCGGCGGCGACGCCGGCCAGGTAGGAGCCCTGCTCCTCGTTGAAGACCATGTTGGCGATGTTCGGGCCGGTCACCGAGGTGTCGTCGATGATGCCGAAGGTCGTGTTCGGGAACTGCTTGGCGACCTTCTCGATGGCCGGGGCGTAGGCGAAGCCGACGCCGATGACCGGGTTGTTGCCGGCGCGGGCCAGCGAGGTGAGGCGCTGCACCTTGTCGGCGTCGCCCTCGCCGGACGACGGCTCGGCCTCGGAGCCCTTGACGCCGAGGTCCTCCTCGGCCTTCTTCAGGCCGGCGTAGGCGGCGTCGTTGAAGGACTGGTCGCCACGGCCGCCGATGTCGTACGCGATGGCGGCCTTGGTCGCCTTCGAGTCGGTGGAGGTACCGGAGCCGCCCTCCGAGGAGGACTTGCCGCAGGCGGTGGCGGAGAGGGCGAGCGCCGCGGAGGCGATGCCCACGGTGGTGATCCTGGTGATCCGGCGCAAGAGGAGGGTCCCTTCAAGACTGACCGAAAGCGCCTCTTCCGGCGCTGGCTTTGCGGCGATCGTAACGCGCGTAGATGTCAGTTAAAGACCCGTTCATGAGTCGTTACCGTATCGACGCGTATCCCGGGCCACAGTACCCCTGCACGCTTGGCGATCAAGGCGCAACCCCGTGTCATCAGCCGAGATGAGGCCCGGTGGCGGATGTGCGGGAGCCCCCGGGGACGTGGGTCTCCGGGGGCTCCCTGGGAGCTTCCTCCAGGGGCGGGTATCAGCCGATGTCGGCGCCCGCGTCGAGCAGCGCGGCGGCGGTGAAGAGCTCCACGGCGGTCTCGATGCACCGCTCGTCCACGTCGAAGTCGCCCGCGTGCAGGTCGCGGACGCGCGGGTCGCCGGGGGTGCGGACGCCGAGCCGGGCCATCGCGCCGGGCACGTGCTCCAGGTACCAGGAGAAGTCCTCGCCGCCGAGGCTCTGTTCGGTGTCCTCGACGGAGTCGGTCCCGCGCCGGGCCGTCATGGCGTCGCGGAGCAGCTCGGTGATCACCGGGTCGTTGACGACCGGGGGGACGCCGCGCACGTAGTTCACGGTGGACTTGGCCCGGTGCAGCGCGGCGACCTCGTCGACGGCGGCGTGCACCAGGTCCGGGGCGTCGCGCCAGGCGGGCAGGTCGAGGCAGCGGACGGTGCCGGAGAGCTCGGCGTGCTGCGGGATGACGTTGGGCGCGTGCCCGGCCTCGATCCGGCCCCAGGTGAGGGAGAGGCCGGAGCGGGCGTCGATCCGGCGGGCGAGCACGGCCGGCACGTCGACGGCGACGCGGGCGGCGGCGGTCACCAGGTCGGTGGTGAGGTGGGGGCGGGCGGTGTGGCCGCCGGGGCCGTCGAGGGTGATCTCCAGGCGGTCGCAGGCGGAGGTGATGGGGCCGGTGCGCAGCCCGATCTTCCCTGCGTCGACCTTGGGGTCGCAGTGGACGGCGATGATCCGGCCGACGCCGTCGAGGACGCCCGCGGCGACCGCGTCGGCGGCGCCGCCGGGCAGCACCTCCTCGGCGGGCTGGAAGAGCAGCCGTACCGGGCGCGGCAGCCGGCCCTCGCGCTCCATCTCGGCGAGGACCAGGCCGGCACCGAGGACGGTGGTGGTGTGCACGTCGTGGCCGCAGGCGTGGGCGCGGTTCGGCACGGTGGAGCGGTACGCGACGGTCTTGGCGTCCGGGATGGGCAGGGCGTCGAGGTCGGCGCGGACGGCGAGCATGGGGCGCCCGCCGTCCCAGGTCCCGATGTCACAGATGAGCCCGGTCCCGCCCGGGAGGACCCGCGGCGCGAGGCCGGCCGCCTCCAGGCGGGCCTTGAGCGCGGCGGTGGTGCGGAACTCCTGGTTGCCGAGCTCGGGGTGCATGTGCAAGTCCCGGCGGAAGGCGATCAGTTCGCCGCGCAGGGGGGCGGAGAGCGTGCCAGGCAGGGAGGAGGACGGCGTTCCGGGCAGGGTGACGGATCCGGGCTCACGGGACTTCAACTGGTTCACCCTTTGAAGCGTAGGCCCATCCGGTGATCAACTGCCCGTTGATCACAAAAAGTTCAGCCCGTTAGGGGAAAGAATCTCGGTTTACCGTGCATGGGACACACTCCGTATGGGTATGGTCACCCGAATTCGAGCCGGTCGGCCCCCGACGCCGTGCCCGCCACACCCGCCAGGAAGCCCTGGGCGCGGGGCGAGGCCGTGGCCTTCAGCCACTCGGGCGCGATCCCGCAGACCGCCACCTTCACCCCCGTGCCCGCCAGGGCGAGCGGCAGGGTGTGGACGACGGTGGAGGGGAAGCTGACGATGGTGGAGCCGGTCGGGCCGCGCCGGGCGATCAGCTCCAGGGGAAGCTCGGGCCGGACCACCTGGAGGCCGGTCTCGACAGCGATCCGGTGCAGCTTCTCCGGGGTCTCGCGGCGGTGGGCGAAGTAGCGGGTGGCGCCGTGGGCGCGGGCGAGCCGTCCGACGACCCGCAGATAGTGCCCGGCGTCCACCACCCCGGTCTCCACGAGCGAGGTGCCCACGAGGTCGGCGCCGCCGGTGAGCGCGGGCGGTCCGAAGCGGGCCCGGGTCCACGCGTAGGTGTTCTCGGTGACCTCGGCGCCGGGCGGGGCCTGCACGGGCAACGAGGTGAAGATCTCCACGGTCCGGCCCGCGCCCGGGGCGAGCCGGCGGCGGGCCAGCGAGGTGACCGGGGCGAGGACCAGCTCGCGCGGCCCGAGGTCGCCCTTGCGGTGCCAGCGGACCAGCCGCTCCCCGCCCGCGAGCTGGGCGGCGAACTCCATGGTCGCGGTGCCGTCGTCGACGACCGTGACGTGCCGGGGTCCGAAGAGGGTGAGCAGCAGCTGTACGTAGCGGGAGAACGGGTCCCCGACGATCACGTGCTCGGCGGCCCGCAGCGGCCCGCCCAGCTCCCGCAGCGTCCGCACCAGCGCACCGCGCCCGGCCCGCGCCTCCTGCCAGTGCACGTCGAACCCCTCGTCCCGGGCCAGCTGGGCCATCCGGCGCAGCTGGCCGCGTGACATGGGATCGGTGGGCGAGAGGACGACGATGGTGAGGTCGGCGGGGGCGGGGGCGGGCTTGTCCGTCGGGGCGGCTGCGGGCTCGGAGCCGTAGGGCGAGGCGGCGGCCGGACCGGGACGGGCGGCGCCGTCGGCCGGGGCTCCGGAGCCGGAGCCGTACGACGGGGTGTCGGCCTGAGCCCCGGGGCCGGAGCCGTACACCTGGCCGGCGGGCCCAGAGCCGGGCCGCGGCGGGGTGGCGCCCGGGGCGGCCGGGGTCGGGCCCCGGCCGCGGGTGTGCGCCCATTCCAGGACGTTCAGGAGCTGGACGGGGCTCTCGACGAACGCCAGCCGGGCGGTCATGCGGAGACGGTGCCCTGGACCCGGCGGAGCTTCTTCATCGGGCCGAGCTCCGACTCGTACACCTTCTTCACGCCGTCGCCGAGCGCGGTCTCGATGGTGCGGATGTCGCGGACGAGGCGCTCCAGGCCCTGCGGCTCGACGGAGGCGGCCTGGTCCGAGCCCCACATGGCGCGGTCGAGGGTGATGTGGCGCTCGACGAAGGTGGCGCCGAGGGCGACGGCGGCGAGCGTGGTCTGGAGGCCGGTCTCGTGGCCGGAGTAGCCGATCGGGACGTTCGGGTACTCCTCCTGGAGCGTCTGGATGACGCGCAGGTTCAGCTCCTCGGCCTTGGCCGGGTAGGTGGAGGTGGCGTGGCAGAGCAGGATGTTCGCGCTGCCGAGGACCTCGACGGCGTGGCGGATCTGCGCCGGGGTCGACATGCCGGTGGAGAGGATGACGGTGCGGCCGGTGGCGCGCAGCTCGCGCAGCAGCTCGTCGTCGGTGAGGGAGGCGGAGGCGACCTTGTGGGCCGGGACGTCGAACTTCTCCAGGAAGGCGACGGCCTCGGTGTCCCACGGGGAGGCGAACCAGTCGATGCCGCGCTTCTTGCAGTGCTCGTCGATCTGGCGGTACTCGTCCTCGCCGAACTCCACGCGGTGGCGGTAGTCGATGTAGGTCATCCGGCCCCAGGGGGTGTCGCGCTCGATGTCCCACTGGTCGCGCGGGGTGCAGATCTCCGGGGTGCGCTTCTGGAACTTGACGGCGTCGCAGCCGGCCTCGGCGGCCACGTCGATCAGCTTGAAGGCGTTCTCGAGGTCGCCGTTGTGGTTGATGCCGATCTCGCCGGTGATGTAGACGGGCTGACCGGGGCCGGCGGTCTTCGAACCGAGGGTGCGCAGACGGGAGTTCATGGTGGTGCTTCCTTAGGGGTGGAGGGGGCCTGTGAGAGGCGTGGGGGTGTTCAGCTCGGGTCCGAGGAGCCAGGCCGCGATCTCGCGGATCGCTCCGAAGCCGCCCGGGGTGGCGGTGACCGCGCGGGCCGCGGCCCGTACGGAGTCGTGGGCGCTGCCCACCGCGACGGGCCAGCCGACGAGGTGGAAGCAGGGCAGGTCGTTGACGTCGTTGCCGGCGTAGAGGACGCGCGCGGGGTCGATGGACTCGGCCTCGCACCACTCCTTGAGGGCGAGGTCCTTGCGGTCGATGCCGTGCAGGACGGGGATCTTGAGCTTGCGGGCGCGGGCGGCGACGACGGGGTTCTGTTCGGTGGAGAGGATGAGGACGGGCAGTCCGGCGCGGCGCAGGGCCGCGATGCCGAGGCCGTCGCCGCGGTGGGCGGAGACGAACTCCCGTCCCTCCGCGTCGAGATGGACCCGGTCGTCGGTCTGGGTGCCGTCGAAGTCGAGGACGACCGCGTCGACGTCGGCGAAGGACGGGGTGACCGGCTCGTCGAGCAGCGGCGCGAGGGCCTTGGCGCGGGCCAGGTCGTGCGGGTCGTCGATCTCCAGGACGCGCGCCGGGTCGGTGGCGACGAGCGCGGTGCGGCCGAAGAAGCGGTGCCCGTGGGTACGGAACCCGGCCGCGTCCATCGCGTAGACGGCGCCGGTCTCCAGGTACTCGGGCTCGCGGTCCTGGCGGCGCGGCCGGTGGGCCTTGTCGTGGTTGACGCCGGTGGCGCCGTCCGGCGTCTCCTTCCACAGGAAGCCGTGCGAGGGGGCCGCGGTGAAGGCGGTGTCGGCGGCGCCGGAGGTGATCCTCGCGGCGGTCTCGGCCACCTCCTGGGAGGTGAGGAAGGGGCTGGTGCACTGGACGAGGAGGACCACGTCGGCGGTACGGCCCCGGGTCGCCTCGAAGGCGTCGAGGGCGTGCAGGACGGCGGACTCGCTGGTGGCGGTGTCCCCGGCGATCTCGGCGGGGCGCTGGACGGCCTCGGCGCCGAAGGCGCGGGCGGCCGCCGCGATGGCCGGGTCGTCGGTGGAGACGACCACGTCGGTGACGCCGGCGGCGCCGAGGCAGGCCCGGACGGCCCGGCCGACCAGCGGGATCCCGGCGACCGGGGCGAGGTTCTTGGCGGGGACGCCCTTGGAGCCGCCCCGGGCGGGGATGACGGCGAGCACGACGGGGGCGCTCGGCTGCTTCTCGGGCATCACAGTTCTCCCAGGCGTCGGACGACGGGCGCCACGCGCTGCACGCCGTGGCGGTAGGCGCCGCGCGCCGCCTCGCGGACGATCCGGCGCAGCCCGCTGTCGCGGACCGGCGGCGCGGTGACGTCCAGGCGGTGGCGGGCGAGGATCCCCGGCAGGTAGCCGGGGGCCGTCTCCGCCGTGTAGTAGGGGTCGATCGGGGGCAGTTCGGGCAGCGCGAGGAGCTTCGCGACCCGCTCGCGGGCGGCGTCGAAGGCGGAGTCGTACGACCCTCCGGCCGCGACGCCCTGCCGGGACAGCCACTCCTCGTCGGGCTCGGGCACCTCGCCCCGGTCGAGCCGGTCGAAGGAGGTGAGGAGCCCGGAGCCGATGAAGTGGTGGTTGCCGTTCACCTCGCGGACCCCGCAGTCGGTGAGGATCGCGGTGGGGATGCGGCGGTGCAGGGCCTCCAGGGCGGCCGTGGAGGAGACGGTGACCAGCAGGTCGGTGCGGTCCAGGACCTCGCCCATGTGCCCGTACACCAGGCGGAAGTTGGCGGGCGGGTCGAGCTCGCGCACCAGCCTCTGGTACGGGTGCTCCTCCAGGTGCGTGGTGTGCTCGCCGGGCTTGGAGCGGAGCTTGAGGAGGACCTCGCGCTCCGGGTGCAGCCGGGCGTGCCGGACCAGGCGCTCCAGGACGTACGCCCGCTCGGTACGGGTGACCGGTACGGACGGCTGGGCGGCGAACACCAGGGTGTCGCGGCCCGCTTCGGGGCGGTGCGGGGCACCGCCGAGGAAGGGCAGCGCGGCCTCGACGACCGACTCGGCGCCCGCGCCGACCCCTTCGTACACGGCGCGGAACCGGTCCGCGTCGTGACGGGAGTTGGCGAGGACGACGTCGGCGCCGTGGCGCAGAAGGAGTCCGTCGGCCAGCTTCTCGTAGACGACGCCGACGTAACCGGTGACGATCACCGGCCGGCGGTCGAGGCCGAGGTCCGCGAGGCCCTGGAGGACGGCCCGGACGGTGCCGCCGACCAGCGCGAGGACCACGACGTCGTACCGCTCGCCGCGCGCCTCCGCGTCCCGCACCTCGCGCAGGAACTCCGCGCCGGTCACCTCGCGCGGGGCGGCCGTGGAGGCGCCCGTCTCGGCGAGCTGGCGGGCGGTCGGGGTAGCCCGGCCGCGCAGGACGAAACCGGTGGGCTCGGGGGCGGAACCGGCGGGACCGGAGCCGGTCGGTCCGGCGTCGGGGGAGGTGATGCGGCGCGCGGTGAGCGCACCCCATTTCCACCGGGTGTCGGAATCCGCGAGTACGGCGACCCGTACCGCTTCACTGGAACTTGCTGGCACGTCGAGGACGCTAGAAGGGCATTCCGCTCAACGGCCCAACTGAGTCACAACAAACGGTGAACAGCACCTCGCCACGACCTGAAGCGGCCCGCGATTCAGCCGTTGGACGGCCCGAAAACCCCTCAAGTAAAGGCGGTTAATCAGCCCGCCGCTTCGTGTTCACCGAAAATCCCCCGGCCGGTCGGCGAAGCGGCCGGGGCGGCGCCTAGCGTCGGCCGCGTGGTCAAGCTCTCCGTCGTCGTGCCGTTCTTCAACGTGCAGACATACGCCCCCGACACCCTCGCCAGTCTGCGCGCCAACGCCCGCGACGACTTCGAGTTCCTCCTCGTCGACGACTGCTCGTCCGACGACACACCGGAGATCCTCGAACGAGCCGTACGCGACCTGCCCGGCGCCACCCTGCTCCGGCACGAGCGGAACGAGGGCCTGGCGACCGCCCGCAACACCGGACTCGACGCCGCACGCGGCGAGTTCATCACCTTCCTCGACGGGGACGACTGGCTCTCCCCCGGCTACTACGGGCGCCTGGTCGCCGCGGCGGAGGGCCTCGGCTGCGACTTCCTGCGCACCGACCACACCTCCGTCTCCGGCCGCGCCCGCTCGGTCCGCCGGGCGCCCGTCCCGCGCCGCGACGAGGTCATGGACCCGCGCGAGTCGATCCTCCCCGCCCACCGCACCACCTCCGTCGACTACCCCTTCGCCTGGGCCGGGATCTACCACCGCCGGCTCCTCGACCGGGGCCTGCTGCACTTCCCGTACGGGCTGCGCACCGCCGAGGACCGGCCGTGGATCTGGCGGCTGCACCGCGAGGCGAAATCCTTCGCGGCCATAGGCGAACTCGGCGTCTTCTACCGGCGCGGAGTGGCGACCTCGCTCACCCAGATCGGCGACGTACGGCAATTGGATTTCATCCGCGCTTTCGACCTGGTGATCGAGGAGACCGCGAAGGACAAGGACGCGGAGCGGCTTCTCCCGAAAGCCGTCCGCACCTATTGCGCGGTGATCGCCCATCACGTCGGTTCCGTCGGCAAGTTCGAGCCGGACGTGGCCCGGCAGCTGCGGGCGATGAGCGCGGGCGCGCTGCGCCGCATGCCGCAGGGGGTCCTCGACGAGGCGCTCACCGCGATGGGCGGCGAGCGGGCCGAGGTCCTGCGCAAGCTGCGCCGCAGGCGCCCCGCCCCGCCCCCGCCGGCCCCTCCGGCCCCGCCGGGCGGCCGGGGCCCGGCGGCCGGCACGGGCACGGGCACGGACGCTGGCACCGGCACCGGCACCGGCACGGCCCGGTCGGAGGTGGCGGCATGAGCGAGCGCCGTACGACCCAGATCATGGCCGCCTCCACCCTGTACGGCGCGGTCACCCTGGCCGCAGCCATAGACAGCGGCTGCTTCGGCACCGCCGCCCGGCGGATCCTCCTCGTCACCAACAACGCGCCCGTCCCCGAGACCACCCCGGCCTTCGACCGGGCCGAGGGCTTCGACCGGATCCGCGACCGCTTCGACCAGGTGGTGTCGTGGAACGAGACCATCTCCCCGCTCCACCCCGGCGGCTGGACCCCGCGCGGCCAGGACGTGCCGATGCTCCAGCGCCACCTCCACAAGCTGTGGGGGCTCGGCGACGACCGGATCGAACTCGTCCTGGAGTCCATCCAGGTCACCCCGGCCCTCGCCATCGCCACCCTCCTCCCGGAAGCGGCGATCACCGTCTACGCGGACGGCCTGATGAGCTACGGCCCGACCCGCAACAAGATCGACCCGCTGATCGGCGGCCGGGCCGCCCGCCTGCTCCACCTCGACCTGGTGCCGGGCCTGCGGCCGCTGCTGCTCGGCGAGTTCGGCGCGGAGCCGGAGACCGTACCGGTGGACGCCTTCACCAAGGCCGTCGCCGAACTGGCCGGCACGGACGCGCCCGCCGCCGGCGCCGAGGGCCCGGCCCTGCTCCTCGGCCAGTACCTGGCCGCGCTGAACCTGATGACGGCCGCCGAGGAGGAGGAGCTGCACCTGGACATGGTGCGCGGCGCGGTCGCCCGCGGCCACCGGCGCCTCGTCTTCAAGCCGCACCCCACCGCCCCCGACTCCTGGACGGACTCGCTGGCCGAGGAGGCGGCCCGACTCGGCGCCGAACTGACCGTGGAGACCCGCCCGGTGCTCGCCGAGGTGCTCTACCGCGAGCTGCGGCCCGCACTGGTCGTCGGCTGCTTCTCGACGGCCCTGATGACCGCCCGCACCTTCTACGGCCTGCCGGTCGCCCGCGTCGGCACCCGGGAACTCCTCCAGCGGCTCACCCCCTTCCAGAACAGCAACCGGATCCCGCTGACGGTCGTCGACGCGGTCGTCCCGCCGCTGACGCCCGGCCCGGAGGACGAGGAGCCGGTGACGGACGCCGCCCGCCTCGACGACCTGGTCGCCGCGGTCGGCTTCGCGATGCAGCCGAAGATAAGGCCCGACCTGTGGGAGGCGGCCGTACGCCACCTGTCAGGCCCCTACGCCGAACGCACCCGGCACCACTTCACCCGCCGCCGCCTCACCGTCCTCAACCTCCCGGGCGGCCTGCCGGTCCCCCGGCACCCGAAGGTCCGGCACCTGGCGCGGCGGGCGCTGCGCCTGCGCAGGACCCTCCTGAAGAAGCAGAAGAAGTAGTGGAAGGGCCCGGGACCTCGACGAAGGTCCCGGGCCCGTCCTCACGCCCGAGCGATCGGCTCCTGGATCTCGGTCACCCACCCGGCCGGATCCTCCGGGCACTCCAGGTACAGCTCACGCGCGTACCCGGAGGAGACACGGCCGTTGACGTCGATCCAGGAGGCGAGCACCTGCGCGGTCGACAGGACGTCGTCCATCGCCCCGCGGTGGACGACGGTCGCGGCCTCCTCGATCCCCGGCAGCACGTGCACGAGCACCCCCTCGGCCTCGGTCCCCTCGGGCACGGTCATCCCGGCGTGCACGACGACCGACCCGTCCCCCTTCCCGGCGTCCTCGTAGTACGCGATCCCCGGCCCGAACCCGGTGACCCCGGCGGCCTGGAGCCGGCCGCACAGCTCCTCGTACAGCGGCCCGATGACAGGCGTGATGGCCTCCGGCTCGAAACCCGCGGCGACCGCGCTCAGCTCGGCGATCCGTACGGCGGGGATCTTCTTGACGACGACGTCCTGCGTGGACATGCGTCCCTCACTCTCGATGGCTCGGAGCCGCGCCCCGACCTGCGCGAGCCGCGCCCGCGCCGCCTCAAGGGCGGCCTCCAGCTCGGCCTGCCGCAGCCGCAGCATCCCCCGCAGCTCCTCCGCGCCGATCTCGTCGCCGAGGATGGCCCCCACCTGTTCCAGGGTGAAGCCGAGGTCCTTGAGCGCGATGACGCGGTTGAGCCGCGCGAGCTGGTCCGCGGTGTAGAAGCGGTAGCCGCTGTGCGGGTCGACGTGGGCCGGGCGCAGCAGTCCGATGGCGTCGTAATGGCGCAGCATCCGGACCGACACCCGCCCGTGCCGGGCGAAGTCTCCGATGGTGAACATGACGCCCCCTACGGAACGGCCTCACACGATGTCAGGGTCAAGCGGCACTGCTGAGGGAGAGCTTCACCGCGAAGCCGAGGAAGAGGGCGCCGGCGGCGGAGGTGGCGCCGGCGGAGAGCCGTCGGCGGCGGCGGAAGGCGGCGGCGAGGCGGGTGCCGCCGAATATGAGCGTGGTGAGGTAGAGGAAGCTGCCGAGCTGGAGCAGGGTGCCGAGGACCAGGAAGGAGAGCGCCGGGTAGGCGTAGGACGGGTCCACGAACTGCACGAAGAAGGAGATCAGGAAGAGGATCGCCTTCGGGTTGAGGAGGCTGATGACGAGCGCCCGCCGGTACGGGTGCTCACCGGGGCCGCCCGTGGCCGGGGCGTCGGCGCTCTCGGCGGCGGTGTCGTGGCGCGAGCGCCACATCTCCCGGGCGGCGCGGAGCATCCCGTACGCCATCCAGGCCAGGTATCCGGCGCCCGCGTACTTCACGATCATGAAGAGCAGCGGGGTGGTCTGCAGCAGGGAGGCCGCGCCGAGGGCGGCCAGGGTCATCAGGACCGTGTCACCGGTGAAGACCCCGGCGGCGGCCTTGTACCCGGTCCTGGTCCCCTTGCGGGCGGCGACGGACAGCACGTAGAGCGAGTTCGGCCCCGGGAGAAGGATGATGAGGACGAGCCCGGCGAGGTAGGTCGGCAGATCGGTGACACCCAGCATGGGCGGAGTGTCGCACACGGGTCCGACTGATCGCTGTGACGTCCGCCGCCGGAACGTGGAAGCGGCCCGCCCCACGCCGGGGCGGGCCGCTTTCGTCATGCCCGGGGCCACTCCGCCCCCGGCACCGGACACGACTCGTCGTCGAGCCACGCCACCGTGGAGTCCGGGCCGACCGTCAGCCCGAACCGGTCGAGTGCGGGCCGACCGTGCCCGTCCCACCACCGGTAGGCCGCCTCGACCTCGTCCCACAGGCGCCGGGGCCCCTCCTGCACGACCTCGAACTCCCCGGCGCCCGGCTCGAAGTCCGTCGAGGCCCACGAGTCCCCGGCGATGTCGTACGTCCACAGGGTGTACGCCCCGCCGTCGTACCGCTCGGCCCGCCAGAACGCCCCCGGGACCTGCAACCCGATGACGAACTGGGCTGCCCACCCCCCGACGTCCAGCGGGCTGAGCTCGGTCGTGCCGCGCACCCCGTCGGCCGGCCACTTCCGCCCCCGGAAGTAGACGTCGGGCCCGGGAAGCTCCGGGCGCTGCTGCCGGAGCCGCATGAACGCCGACGAGCGGGTGAACCGGCCCCGGGCCGCCCCTTCCTCGTCGACGACCAGGCGCGCGATGGCCTCACCTCCGTACAGCGGCCCCCAGGGAGCGACGATCACCCCGTCGGGCACGGTCTGTTCTCTCCACGCCGACGGCAGTTCCCCGACCGAACAGGTGGCGATGACCCGGTCGTACGGCGCCAGGTCGGGGAAACCCTCCCGGCCGTCTCCGACGTGGACGAGCGGCCGGATGCCGAACTCGGTCAGGTTCTGCCGGGCCCCGGCCGCGACGGTGGGGCCGTACTCCACGGTCACGACGTTCCGGGCACCGAGCCGGTGCGAGAGGAGAGCCGCGTTCCATCCGGTCCCCGTGCCGATCTCCAAGACCCGGTGCCCGTCCTCGACATCGAGGTCGGCGAGCATCTCGAACACGATGCTGGGCAGGCTGCTGCTGCTCGTCGGGGTGGTGCCGAGGCCGTCTCCCCGGTGTTCGCCGGCGTCCCACTGGGTGGTGAGCGGCCGGTCGGAGCAGACAGCGGCCAGCCACGCCCGCGGGTCGGTCCTGCGGTCGATCATGGGTCGCTGTTCGGTTCCCTCGGGGTTGCCGGGCCAGATCCGGTCCGGGACGAACATCGCGCGCGGGACGGCGCGGTACGTGGGCAGCCAGTCGGTTTGCAGTGCGCCCGACGCGACGAGCGCGGAAGCGAGCCCATCAGGCCCCGCCTCCTCTACGCGTGCGCTCACGTGCTCCCCTACTTCGCGGGGCCGGAACCGTCGGAGGAGTTGCCGCCGCTCGTCTCCGAGCCGCCACCCCCGTGCTGCCGACCGCTGCTGCTGTCGTCCTGCTGGCTGCCTCCGGACCCGCTGCCCGTACCGCCGCCGTGCTTCGACATGGTCACTCCTTCGGTTGGGTCGTGCTCGGAACGACCGCCCTTGAACCTGGGCGGTCTCGTCCCCTCGCCCGGACTCGAACCGGGGTCTCCTGCGGCGGGGCGTAGACGCAATGGCCGCCGTAGTGGTGCTCTTCCTGGCTGAGCTACGAGGGGTCGGGACGCCGCCCCGTCGGCGCGGTATGACTGCGAGGGGGCGGCGGGTCCAAGGGGTGCGGATCCACAGTGCGGCGGCGGCGAACCCGACGGCGAGGGTGGTCAGAAAGAGGGCGGCGGCGGCAAAGGACGCTCGGCGATGAGGCGGAGTGCTCCGCTCGGGCGGAGGGCTTCCCGGTCCTCCGGGGCCGCGGTCCGGCACTTCCGGGCGTCCGCCGTCCACTTCGCCCCTCCGGGCCGTACGAGGGTGAGGACGTCGCCGTCGACGTCCCGGACTTCACCGGCGACGCACCGGCCGCTGTCCATGACGACGTCCCCGGGGCGGAAGCTCACGGCGTCCGCCGTGCGGCGCGGAGGACAGCCGTCAGCCTCACGGCCTGGTCCTCGTCGAGCGATCCGATCTCGTAGAGACTCCGCCACGTGTCGCCAGGGCCCGGGTAGGAATCCCGGTAAACCCCTTCCGTGGGAAGACCGGCCGCGCCCATGGCCTCGATCAGGGCGCGGTACGTCTCGGCGCCCCGGGCGTCGTCCTGCCCCTGGTGGTCGACGGTGCTCGGCGGCGCGGTCGTCGGTGTGCTCATCGGTGTGCTCACTTCCTGACGGGCTTCCTGGCTGATGTGACCAGTCAACCGCGCTCCGTACACACGGACTTGCACACGTCTTGCACATAAGGGCGTGCGGGGGTACCCGGGGCCTGTGAGCATGGAACGTGACCGGCTCCCGACGGGGTAGGACTGATCGCATGAGCACGACCAGCGAAGTAGCGCCGGGGACGAATCTCGCCCTGCTCCGGAAGGAACGCGGCCTCTCCCAGACCCAGCTGGCACGGATGGCCTCCGTATCCGTGTCGCTGCTGTCGAAGATCGAGGTGGGCGACCGGGCCCTTACGCCGACGGTCGCCGCAACCATCGGCAAGGCACTCGGTCTGTCCATGGCGGAGGTGCTGGGAAAGACGCGGGTCACCGAGGACGACGAAGAACGGCTCACGGCCCTGCGGTCGGCCATCCGGGACTACGACCTGCCGGGCCGCGCGCCGGTGGAGGAGACCGCCGTTCTGGCCGCTGTGGAGTCGGTCCGGGAGGCCCGTGACGCGGCTCGCGTCCATCAGGTGCTGGGCCGGCTTCCGAGCCTCCTCCGAAGCGCTACGACGCACGCCCACACAGCGAACACGGTCGATTCATGGATGACGCTGGCCGAGGTCTACAGCTCCGTCTACTGGCTCACCGCCCGGCACCGGTGGATGGACATGGCCGAGCTGGCCGTCACCCGGCAGCAGTGGGCCGTCGAGCAACAGGCCAATCCGCTCGGTGAGGCCATCGCGGCCCGGGACCGCGCCGGTGCCTATCTCAACGGCGGCGACGCCGAAGGCGGCCTCGTGGTCGTCGACCGGGCCATCGCACGGGCCGAGTCGACACTGTCCGGGCAAGACCGCGCGTTCGCGGTCGGCGTGCTGAACCTGCGGGGGATGACGCTCGCGGGGCGGCTGGAGGACAAGACCGAGGGCGCACGCGAGGCCGAGCGGCACGTCGCGTCCGCCGAGCGAGTGGCCGACGAGTGGTTCAGCGGGGGCGATGCGAACCGGCACTCGATGCTCTTCGGCCCACGGAACACGGCCACACACGTCCTCGCGACCCGGCTCGACCTCGGTCGGCCCCGGGAGGCTCTCGGCGTCGCGGAGAACCTCGACGCGGTTCTCGCCGGGCTGCCCGCCACCCGTGTCGCGCCGTCGCGGCTGAACGTCGCCCGCGCGCACCTTGACGTGGGGAACCGCGAGGCCGCCCTCGCGAACCTGTCGGCGGCGTGGGACGCGGCACCGGAGATGGCGCGCATCCACCCCACGGCACGGGAGGTCTTCCGGGTGCTCGCGTCCCTGCACCGCCGGAGCAATCCAGAGTTGCTCCGGCTCTCTCACATGTCCGGCATGCCTCTGTGATCACCACACGCCACGGCCCCGCATCCCTGGTCAGGGACGCGGGGCCGTGGTGTTCTCGCGGGGAGAGCCCGGGGTCGGTCAGAAGACGTCGCTGGGCGTGTAGGTGCCCCAGGCCTCGCAGAGGGCGTTGCAGACCTCGCCGACGGTGGCGCGGGCCTTGAGGGCGTCCTTCATGATCTCCCCATACGTGTCGGGCTGTTCGGTCACTGCCAGAAAACCTCCTCGACAATGATCTGCGGGTCGGCGGTGCGGCGTACGAACGTGTAGTGGATCCAGCCCCGGCCGTGGTCGAAATGACAGACGTGCAGCCCCTTCGGCACCGTCGACCGGAGAGGGACGACGCGGCAGCCGTCGGGCAGGTCCGGCAGGTTGTCGACGCCTCGGAAGTAGGGGTCCTCCACCGTGACCAGCTCGGCGCGGATGTCGTCGAGGAGATCGCGTACCCGCTTGGGCAGAGAGTCCCTGGCGGTACGGGCCGTGTCGACCCAGTCCATCTGCCAGGGCGGCCCCATGAACTCGCTCAACGGCCGGGCTCCGCCTTCCCCGCCTCGCGTCGCAGGTGCGCAGCCTGCGTCAGCAGACGCATGGCTTCCTCGTTCGTCGTCGCGGCGGCGGCGCGGGCCTCCAGGTCGTGCACCTGGCGGTCGAGCTCGGGATCGCGGGCGATGGCGAACTCGGCCCACCACTGGGCGAGGAACGCCGGCACCGGTGCGAGGTCGTACGCGTCGGCGATGGCCCACTTCCAATGGGCCTCGAAGTCGGCGAGGAGCTGCGGCGTGTGCTCGGTGATCGCGGCGCGCAGCGCCTTCGTGTTCCGCTCGGGCATGGGTGGGATACCGGAGGGCTGCGAGGCGGTCGTCATGCCGCCACCTCTTCTTCGCCCTGCACCTGGGTGGCCCGCTTGGCTTTGTAGGCGATGGCCAGGGTCGAGATGTGCTGAGGGGTGACGTCCAGGTGCCGGGCGACGGCGGAGTTCCCTCCTCGGCCGAGCTCGACGGCGATGCGGCCCGCGGCGTCCGCGAACGCGTTCTTCGCCTCGGTGACGGCGGCCTGCAGCCGATCGAGCTCGCGGCGATGGGCAGCGGTGAGCTCGGCCTGCCGGGCGCGGGAGCGTGGAGTGTCACTCATGAGGGGAGTGTGCCCACCACGTTGCCTTAATTGCAACTTCCCCTTGCTGTACAAGGGGAGTCCGGGCGGTACTCCACTCGGTGAAGCGCCGGTGCGCGGTCGGCCCCGCCTCCCTGTCGTCCGGGAGGCGGGGCCGTGGCGTACCCGGGTCGGTCAGAAGACGTCGCTGGGCGTGTAGGTGCCCCAGACCTCGCGCAGCGCGTTGCAGACCTCGCCGACGGTGGCGCGGGCCTTGAGGGCGTCCTTCATGGGGTAGAGGACGTTGTCCGTTCCCTCGGCGGCCTTCTTCAGTTCCGCGAGGGCCGCGTCGACCGCCTGCTGGTCGCGTTCGGCGCGGAGCTTGGCGAGGCGGTCGGCCTGCTGGGCCTCGATGGCGGGGTCGACGCGCAGGGGCTCGTAGGGCTCCTCGACGTCGATCGTGTAACGGTTGACGCCGACGACGACGCGCTCGCCGGAGTCGGTCTCCTGGGCGATGCGGTACGCGGAGCGCTCGATCTCGTTCTTCTGGAAGCCGCGCTCGATGGCGTTGACCGCGCCACCCAGCTCCTCCACCTTCGTCATCAGCTCCAACGCCGCCGCCTCGACGTCGTCGGTCATCTTCTCCACCACGTACGAGCCCGCGAAGGGGTCGACCGTGGCCGTCACGTCCGTCTCGTACGCCAGGACCTGCTGGGTGCGCAGGGCCAGGCGGGCGGACTTGTCCGTCGGCAGCGCGATGGCCTCGTCGAAGGAGTTCGTGTGCAGCGACTGCGTACCGCCAAGCACCGCCGCCAGGCCCTGGACGGCGACACGGACCAGGTTGACCTCGGGCTGCTGGGCGGTGAGCTGCACGCCGGCGGTCTGGGTGTGGAAGCGGAGCATCAGCGACTTGGGGTTCTTCGCGCCGAACTCCTCCTTCATCACCCGCGCCCAGATGCGGCGGGCCGCGCGGAACTTCGCGACCTCCTCCAGGATCGTCGTACGGGCCACGAAGAAGAAGGACAGGCGCGGGGCGAAGTCGTCGACGTCCATGCCGGCCGCAACGGCCGTGCGGACGTACTCGATGCCGTCGGCGAGGGTGAACGCGATCTCCTGCGCGGGCGAGGCCCCCGCCTCCGCCATGTGGTAGCCGGAGATCGAGATCGTGTTCCACTTCGGGATCTCGGCCTTGCAGTACTTGAAGATGTCCGCGATCAGGCGCAGGGACGGCTTCGGCGGGAAGATGTACGTCCCGCGCGCGATGTACTCCTTGAGGACGTCGTTCTGGATCGTGCCCGTCAGCTTGTCGGCCGGCACGCCCTGCTCCTCGCCGACCAGCTGGTACATCAGCAGGAGCAGCGCGGCGGGGGCGTTGATCGTCATCGACGTCGAGACCTTGTCCAGCGGGATCCCGTCGAACAGCACCCGCATGTCGTCGACCGAGTCGATCGCCACGCCGACCTTGCCGACCTCGCCGTGCGCGATCGCCGCGTCGGAGTCGTGCCCCATCTGGGTGGGCAGGTCGAAGGCGACCGACAGGCCCATGGTGCCGTTGTCGATCAGCTGCTTGTAGCGGGCGTTCGACTCCACGGCGGTGCCGAAGCCCGCGTACTGCCGCATCGTCCACGGGCGGCCCGTGTACATCGACGGGTACACACCGCGCGTGAAGGGGTACGCGCCCGGCTCCCCCAGCTTCTCCGCCGGATCCCAGCCCTCCAGGGCGTCCGGCCCGTACACCGGCTCGATGGGCAGTCCCGACTCCGACTCGCGCGCCATTGCTTGTGCCTCCCGATTGACCTGCTGCCGCTCATACTCGGCGGTACCGACCCTCGCGACGGACTGTAGCCGCGGGTGCGCGGCCCGGTGGAGAGCAGCACGCTGGGACCTTCCTCACAGCTTGAGCGCTCGTCCGCTCGGGTGCGCAACCGGGGGCGGGTGGGAAGCATCCCTATGGGCACAGTTGTTTTCATCGGGGGGTCACCATGAAGCGTTCGTCCATCGTCCGCAGAGCCGTTCTCGCCGCGGCCGTCGTCGGGCTCGTCACCACCGGTTGTACGGATCCGGCGGCCGGGGGTGGCAGCGGGGGCGGGGCCTCGTCGGCGCCTACGACCACGTCTACGGTCGCGCCGCCGTCCTCGTCCACGCCTGCGGTCGCGCCGCCGTCCTCGTCCACGCCCGCGGCCGATCCCACGTCCGCGCCTGCGCCCGCGCCCACGTCCAGCAGTGCCGAGCCGAGCGGCTCGGCCCCCGGCGGGTCGGACGGGAAGCCGTCGGCGTCCGCTTCCGCCCCCGCTCCCGCGCCCACGCCTTCGGCGAAGGTGCTGATGGGTGACGGGGACGAGAGCGAGCAGGTGCGGGAGCTCCAGGCGCGGCTGCGGCAGCTGGACTACTTCGACCGGGCGCCGACCGGGTTCTACGGCTCGATCACGGCGAAGGCGGTCAAGGGCTTCCAGGCGAAGCGGGGGCTGCCGCAGACGGGGTCGGTGGACGAGACGACGTGGCAGCGGCTGCTCGCGATGACGAAGAAGCCGACGGCGGACGAGCTGAAGCCGTCCACCACCAACAAGCTGGACACGCCGGACGCGCGCTGCATGACCGGGCGGGTGCTCTGCATCAGCAAGGAGAGCCGGACCCTGGCCTGGATGATCGACGGCCGGGTGGTGTCGTCGATGGACGTCCGCTTCGGCTCGGAGAACACGCCGACCCGCGAGGGCACCTTCGCGGTCGGCTGGAAGGCCAAGGACTGGACGTCGACGATCTACCACACGCCCATGCCGTACGCGATGTTCTTCAGCGGCGGTCAGGCCGTGCACTACTCGGCGGACTTCGCGGCGCGCGGCTACAACGGGGCCTCGCACGGCTGCGTCAACGTCCGGGACCGGGCCAAGATCGCGGCCCTCTTCGACCAGGTGAAGGTCGGCGACAAGGTCGTCGTCCACTGGTGACGGCCGGAAAGAGAAGGGGCGCGGGTGGGACCGGGGGAACGTGTCCCACCCGCGCCGGGTGCGCGGAGCCGTAGGTACGGGGGGAACCCCGGCTCTCTGCGCGGCCGATGACCAGTCGGCTCACTCTGTACTGCGCCGACGGGTCGAAAAGTGTCACACCTGTGGTGCGGGGACTTCCGTGGGGCGGGGCGCGAGGGTCCGGGCGGCGGGCCGGGAGCCCGTCTCCGGGGCGGCGGAGAGCGGTCCGGCGGCCTTGCTCCCGGCGCCCTCGACCTTGGCCTTGACCTTGTCCTTGGCCTTGTCCTTGGCCTTGTCCTTCGCCCTGCTCTTGTCGTCGCCGTCGCCCTTGCGGGGCTGCTGGGCGCGCTTGCGGGTGGAGTCGGTGGGGGCGGTGCCCCGGGCGGCGTCCGGTCCGCCCTCCTCGTCGTCCTCGGTCCCGTCGCCCTTGGTGTCGTCCCTGGTGGTGCCCTTGGTGGCGTCGCCGCTCCGCTCCCTGTCGGCGCCGGTCGCGCCGGAGCCGAGGAGGGTGTCGCAGTAGGTGCGCAGGGACTCTCCGGCGCGGAGCGTGCCGGCGAGCCGTCGGCGGGCGGCCTCGTCGAGGCGGCCCGCGCGGTAGTCGCGGCAGGCCTTGGTCCTGCTCTCCTCGCCGCCGCCGGTCCGGCTCGGGGCGGGGCCCGTGGCGGAGGGTGCGGCCGGGGTGCGGCCGGTCCGGTCGGCGGAGGGGGTGGCGCCGGGGCCCGGGGCCGTGGTGGTCCCGCCGATCGGCGCGGCCGTCGGGCTGGTGCCGGGGGCGGGCGTGCCGGCGGAGTGGCCGGGGCCGGTGCTCCGGAAGGGGTCCGCGTGGCGTTCGACGTCGGCGGAGGGGCTGTGGGGGTCCGGCGTCGCCGAGGTCTCGGCAGCGGTGACCGTCCCCGCGGGTTCCTTGTCGCCCAGCGGGAGTACGCCGGTGCCGGCGGCGACGGCGACGCCGCCGACGGTGACGGCGGCGAGCGCGGCGGCAAGGCCGTACCGCAGGGAGCGGCCCCAGTGGCGGACCGCGCCGGGTCTGGAGGTGAGCCGCACCCGCCCGAGGTCGGCCGGCGGGACCTTCGCGGTCGCGGAGGCGCGGGCGGCGGTGGCGGTGCGGAAGGCGGCGAGGGCGGCCTCCTCCCCGGCGAGCGGGACGCCGGGGGCGGGGGCGGCGGGGACGCGGGCGGCGTCGAGTGCTTCGGCGAGGGCGGCGGCCCGGACGCGGGCCGCGGGATCGACGGGGTCGACGGGCTCGCCGCGGAGCAGCCGCTCCGCGGCCTCCGGGTCGAGCCACTGGTACCGCTCGTCGGCCATCACATGTCCTTCTGCGTACGGGGACGCCAATGCGTCACACCGCCGGGGGATATGCCCCCCGGGTTCCGGCCTCGCTGCGGAGGCACTCCGTCCAGGGGCTGCACGCCGTCGGCGGGCTCCTCTCCCGGCTCCGTGCCGGACGCGGACTCGGTGCCGAGCAGTTCGGCGAGTTTCTTCAGGCCGCGGTGGGCGGCGGTGCGGACGGCGCCGGGGCGCTTGCCGAGGGCCTCGGCGGCGGACTTGGCGTCGAGGCCGACGACCACGCGGAGGACGACGGCCTCGGCCTGGTCCTGCGGGAGGCGGGCGATGAGGCGGAGGGTGTGGCCGGTGGCCAGGGCCTCCAGGGCCTCGCCGGCGGTGTCGGAGTCGGCGGGCTTGTCGGTGAGCTCGGTCTCGTCGCCGCCGGAGGCGGGCCTGCGGCCGCGCATCCGGATGTGGTCGAGGGCCCGGTTGCGGGCGATCCGGGCCGCCCAGCCGCGGAAGCGGTCCGCGTCGCCGCTGAAGCGGTCGAGGTCGCGGGCGATCTGGAGCCAGGACTCCGAGGCGACGTCCTCGGCGTCGGCCTCCCCGACCAGCGTGCGCATGTAGCCCAGCAGACGGGGGTGCACGGCGCGGTACACAGTACGGAAGGCGTCTTCGTCCCCGTCCTGCGCAGCGAGCACCGCGGCCGTCAGCTCCGCGTCGTCCCCCAGCACTCCCCAAACCCTGTTCGTCGGTCGCGTTCCGCGCGCGTCGGCGCGTCCTGCGCGTCCTGTACGCCCTCGGGGCCGGTCACCGCCGCCGATTACGCCTCGCGCTCCAGCACGCTACGTCCAGTCCGGGTGTCGCGTCCACGCGGTACGCGTACCTTGTACAACTTGCAACCTTCGCGCCCGGCGAGCGGCCCGGCGAGGGGCCTGCCGACGGTGTGACAGAAAGCGCACCCCCGGCGCTGTATGGAGTACGGAGCCGTGCTGCGGCTCCGTGGACGACGACCGGGGCCTCTCCTGTGGGGGGTGGCGGCCCCGGTCGTCTCCCTTTTCCAGGCCTCCCCCGCACCCCGTCCGCCCGGTTTCTCCCCTCTTCACGTGATACGACGCCGCACCCGAAAGGGTGAACCCTCGCAAGCGTCAACTACTCGTTGACAGCAACAGGGTGTCAACCTAAGGTTGCCTCATGACGCAACCCGTGGTTCCGAACGTCAGCATCCGTCTCGACGAACTCATCGAAGCGATCAAGAAGACCCACACGGACACGCTGGACCAGCTCTCCGGCGCGGTCATCGCGGCCGACCACCTCGGCGAGGTCGCCGACCACCTCATCGGCCACTTCGTCGACCAGGCGCGCCGCTCCGGCGCCTCCTGGACCGACATCGGCCGCAGCATGGGCGTGACCCGCCAGGCCGCCCAGAAGCGGTTCGTCCCCAAGGACCCCGACGCCGAGAAGATGGACCCGAACGCCGGGTTCAGCCGTTTCACCCCGCGCGCCCGCAACGTCGTCATCGCCTCGCAGAACGAGGCGATCGCCGCGCGCAACGCGGAGATCGGTCCCGGCCACATCGCGCTCGGGCTGCTCGCCGAGCCCGAGGGCCTCGCCGTCCGGTGGATCGTCTCGCGGGGCGTCACCGCCGAACGGCTGCGCGAGGCCGTCACGGCGACGCTGCCGCCGGCCGCCGAGGAGGTGCCGGCGCTCGTCCCGTACGACGCGGCGGCGAAGAAGGTGCTCGAACTGACCTTCCGCGAGGCGCTGCGGCTCGGCCACAACCACGTCGGCACGGAGCACGTCCTGCTCGCCCTCCTGGAGCACGAGGACGGCAAGGGCGTGCTGAGCGGCCTCGGCCTGGACAAGGCGACGGCCGAGCGGCAGATCTCCGAGCTCGTCGCCTCCGCGACGGTCGAGCCGCCCGCGGAGGGCTGAGCCTCAGGCGGTACGGGCCCGGCGCGAGACGACCGCGCGCAGCACCCGGCCGCCCTCGACGGAGAGCTCGCGGGCCCGGCGCAGTCCGGTCGGGCCGTGGGCGACCGCGTCGAGGACGGCCAGCTGGCGGCGGAGCTCCCCGGCGAGCAGCGGGCCCGCGCCGGCCGGGTCGCCGGCACGGCACCGCTCGACCAGGTCCTCGGACAGGTCGGCGGTGTCGTAGCGGCCGTGGGCGTCGAGGGCCGTCGCCGAGCAGTCGGCGGCCCAGGCGCGCAGGGCCTCGGGGGTCCAGTCGCGCGGGGCGGCGGCGAGCCGTTCCCGTACGGCCGCGCCGGCGGGCTCGGCGGGCGGGCCGTCCAGCTCCACGAGCGCCTTGCCGAGGGCCTCGCCCCAGGCGGCGGCGTCGGCACGGGCGACCGCCGCCCACACCGGCCGCAGGGCGTCGTTCCGGTCGGCGGCGAGCAGCGGCAGACACCGGTCCAGACAGCCAAGGCCCGCCGCGGCGAGGCCGCGCATGTCGGCCCCCTCGGTCAGTTCCAGCAGACTCCGGCCCGTACTCGACGTCATGGACGCCTCCTCGCCATCCGGTGCGGTGCGGACACGGATGTCCCGCGCGTTCGCTGCATACTGCGCCGCGCGGCCGGTTTACGTCACTCCCTATGGCGCGAAATCTTCGGTCGCCTCCGCGAGCGCCTTCTCGTTGAAGACCTCCACGCGGCACGAGGAGCGCTGGGCCCGCGCCCCGTCGCGGATCCTTCCGTCACTGGTCACCAGCGGGACGTCGTAGCCTTCGGCGACCGCCACGTACAGCGCGTCGTACGCGCTGAGGTTGGCGCGCAGTTCCCGCACCCTGGGCAGGAAAGGCACGTGCTCGACGCGGCGCAGCGGGAGGGCGGCGAGGGCCGCCAGCGCCTGGTCGGTCTCGCGGTCCGTCAGCTTGCCGCCCTGGCGACGGCCCAGCAGCGCGGAGGCGGTCTCGATGTCGACCAGGTGCGGTGCGAGCAGCCGCTCCCCGGTCAGGCGGTCTCTCAGGGCCTCACCGACCCGCCCGGCGTCGGTCAGGGTCATCACGAGCGCGCCGGCGTCGATGACGATCACTCGTGCCGCCTTCCCCGCTCGATCTCGTCCAGCACCTCGTCGGTGGTGAGCCTGGCGGTGACCTGGGTGCGGATCCGTGCGATCACGTCGTCCAGCGACGGGGTCGCGGCCTCCTGCTCCAGCAGGGTGCGCGCGTACGCCTGGAGGGACTGGCGGTTCCGCGCCGCCCTTATCTTCAGCTCCGCGAGTGCTTCCTCGGACAGGTCCCGGACATAGAGAGTCGCCATGCGACCAGAATAGTCGCACGGCTAGCAATCTGCTAGCAGATCAGCCCTGCACCTTCGCTGCCAGCGTGCGGAACTCGGACCACGGCCGCGACGGTTCACGGGGGTCCCACACCTTCTGGGCGAGGGCCGCGAGGGGGAGGCGGATGCCGGCGGCCACCTGGGACTGGGTCTGGGCGTTCGCGAGGTCGCACCAGACGGCGAACCGGGCGCCGAGGATCTGCGCGTCGTAGCGGGCCGGGACCGGGGTGGTGCCGCGGACGACCCTCGGGGTCCACTGCTCGTAGATGCGGCGGCCGGTCGGGTAGGTGAAGTCGTTGGGCTCGCCGAGCACGTAGTAGAGGTACTCGTCGTTGAGGTTGACCAGCTTGCGGCCCGCCTGGAGGTACGGGAGCGGGGGCCGGGCCCCGTACTCCTTGCCCGTCCAGTACTCGACCTCGATGTCCTTCGCCGCGCTCACCACCCCGCCCGCGAAGAAGCCGTCGTTCCACGCCTTGAGGGTCTTGCCGGTGGGGCGGACGGTGGCGGCGCGGTCGTTGAGCCAGCCGGTGGCGAGGTCCTGGACGCGGGCGGCGGGGCCGTACTTCAGCCGTGCGGCGCGGGCGAGGCCCGGGTAGCTCGCCTCGGGGTCCTTGGCCATGAGGGCCACGTACTCGTCGGCGCCCAGGTGCCAGTGACTGCCGGGGAAGAGCTCCGTGTACTCGCGCAGCAGGTCGTCCACGATCCGGGCGGCGGCGGGCTGCGAGATGTCCACGGCCCCGCGCGGGGCGCGGCCGGTCGCGCTGACCAGCTGGAGCTCCGGGTGGGCAGCGATGACCGCGCCGAGGTGGCCGGGCGAGTCGATCTCGGGGACGACGGTGACGTGCCGGCTCGCGGCGAGCGCCAGGATCCGGCGGACCTCCGCCTTGGTGAGGTGCTGCTCCGAGACGACCTCGGGGTGGGAGTCGGACTCGATCCGGAAGCCCTGGTCGTCGGAGAAGTGCAGCCCCAGCTGGTTGAGCTTGAGGTCGCCCATCTCCCGGATGCGGTCCTCCAGCCAGGAGGCCGTGAAGTGCTTGCGGGCGATGTCGACGTTGAGCCCGCGCTGCGGCTTGGCCGGCCGGTCGGTGACCGTGCCCTCGGGCATCTTCCCCGCCGACCTGACGGACTGCTTGAGGGTGCGGGTGCCGTAGAAGACGCCGGCCTCGTCGGGGCCGGTGATCCGGACCCGGCCGTCCTTCACGGCGAGCGTGTACGACTCCGGGGCGCCCGGCGCGCCGAGGGCCAGCTCGACGTCGCCGGGGCCCGCGGCGGCCTTGCCTCGGTAGCGCAGGCCCAGCTCCTGGGCGAGCAGCCGGCCCTCGTCGGCGAGGCCCGCGCTGTCGGCACCGAGGACGACCCCGGCCGTGGCGGCGGGCTTCCAGCCGGGGCCGCGGGCCGGCTCGTGGGAGCGGACGGCGGGGACGGTGCGGGGGGCGGTGGAGAGGGGGTACGTCCTGGTCGGCGTGGGGGTGGGGGGCGGCGTGGGGGTGGGGGTGGGGGGCGGCGGGGTCGCCGTGGTGGGCGCCGGGGCCGTGCCCGTCCCCGTCCCCGTTCCCGTACCGGAGCCGGCCGGGGAGGGGGCCGCGCCGGAGGGGGAGCCGTTCGCACAGGCGGCCACGGTGGTCAGGGCCACCGCGACCGTCAGGAGAGCCGGGCCGCGCAGGGGGTTGCGGACGCGCGGGGGGCTTGGACTGTGTGGGGGATTCACGTCGTGTGGGGGGTTTGGGCCGTGTGGGGTATTTCGTATGGAGTGCAGCATTACCGGGCATTCTCCCGTATCCCGCCGGGTGCGGCCAGTGGCCCGCCCCGAGGGGGAACGGAACCTTCACGTCCACCACACGTTCCTAAACTCTCCCTTCCGGGTGAAATTCGCGCACCCGTCGGACACTTCCCCCGTACCGTCGATAACGTTGCGTCACGTCCCCCCCTTTCGTCCCGCCGTCCCGGAGCCCACGCTGACCAGCGACACCCACGCCCCCTGCCACAAGCCGGGACGCCCCGCGGACACGCCTGCCATACCCGCCCAGAAGTCCTCCGGTGCCCCGCACGGCCTGCCGCCCTTCAACGCGGCGGCCCCCACCGAGGCCGTGGAGCTGTTGCTCTCCTGCTGCCACAGCCGCCGCTGGGCCGAGCGGGTCGCCGCGCACCGGCCCTATCCGACGGTGGACGCCCTGCTGGCCGCCGCCGAGGAGGCCGGGTACGACCTGAGCGGCGCCGATCTCGACGAGGCGCTGGCCGCCGAGTCCTCCGCGCTGCCGCACCCGGACGCCCCGCCGGCCGCCCGGACCGCGCTGAGCGCCGCCCACGCCGCGTACGAGAGCCGTTTCGGCCGCGCCTTCGTCATCAGCCTCGACGGGGTGCGGCCGGGCGAGCGGCTGAACGCCGTCCTGGCCGGAATCCGGTCACGTCTCGGCAACGAACCGGAGGAGGAACGGGTCGTCGCGGCGGACGAACTGCGCCGGCTCGCCCGCTCCCGGCTGGCCTTCGCGCTCGCCCGGGGGCTCACCTTCCACCGGGCAGACCTGTGATTCTCGCCGGAACGGTCCGATTTCGCCCCGGAGAATAGCCCGTCCGTGCCTGTTTGATCACACTGAAGGACCCCGCGCGAGCGAACCGACAAGTCGTCGCTACGATGACCGGGGCCGGTGGACCGTACCCGGCCGGGCCAGACCGACAGAGAAGCCGGCCGGGCCCCGATCCCCGCTCCCGGAGGGTTTTTCCGTGCCGGCTGGAACGCTGTACCGCGGCCGGGAAGGAATGTGGTCCTGGGTGGCTCATCGAGTCACCGGCGTCCTCATCTTCTTCTTCCTGTTCGTACACGTGCTGGACACCGCTCTCGTCCGCGTCTCCCCCGAGGCGTACGACGAGGTCGTCGCGACCTACAAGACGCCGATCGTCGCTCTGCTTGAGTACGGCCTCGTCGCAGCCATCCTCTTCCACGCGCTGAACGGTCTCCGTGTCATCGCCGTGGACTTCTGGTCCAAGGGCCCGCGCTACCAGAAGCAGATGCTCTGGACCGTCGTGGGCCTCTGGGTCGTGCTGATGGCGGGCTCTGTGTACCCCGTCCTCGGCCACGCCGCACGTGAACTGTTCGGGAGCTGACCTCAGACATGTCCGCTGACACGACTTCCGCGATCGGTCCCGTCGAGGGCGCCGCCTACGACGTGGACAACCCCGCCCCGTACATCGAGGCCCCGCGCAAGCGCACGGGCAAGACCCCGCGCTCGACCCGCGGCAACTTCGAGATGGCCGCGTGGCTCTTCATGCGCCTCTCGGGTGTCGTCCTCGTCGTCCTGGTCCTCGGCCACCTGCTGATCCAGCTCTTCCTGGACGGCGGCGTCTCCAAGATCGGCTTCGCCTTCGTGGCCGGCCGCTGGGCGTCCCCGTTCTGGCAGGTCTGGGACCTGCTGATGCTGTGGCTCGCCATGCTGCACGGCGCCAACGGCCTCCGTACCGTCATCAACGACTACGCGGAGCGCCCCAACACGCGTCTGTGGCTGAAGGGCCTGCTGTACACCGCCACGGTGTTCACCATCCTTCTGGGCACGCTGGTGATCTTCACCTTCGACCCGAACATCCGCTAGGCACGGGGCTGAGGTAATCCACGTCATGAAGATCCACAAGTACGACACCGTCATCGTCGGCGCCGGCGGCGCCGGCATGCGCGCCGCCATCGAGGCGACGAAGCGCAGCCGCACCGCCGTCCTGACGAAGCTCTACCCGACCCGCTCCCACACAGGCGCCGCGCAGGGCGGCATGGCCGCCGCGCTGGCCAACGTGGAGGAGGACAACTGGGAGTGGCACACCTTCGACACGGTCAAGGGCGGTGACTACCTGGTCGACCAGGACGCCGCCGAGATCCTGGCGAAGGAGGCCATCGACGCCGTCCTCGACCTGGAGAAGATGGGCCTGCCGTTCAACCGGACCCCGGACGGCACCATCGACCAGCGCCGCTTCGGCGGTCACTCCCGCAACCACGGCGAGGCCCCGGTCCGCCGGTCCTGCTACGCCGCGGACCGCACCGGCCACATGATCCTCCAGACGCTGTACCAGAACTGCGTCAAGGAGGGCGTGGAGTTCTTCAACGAGTTCTACGTCCTGGACCAGCTGATCACCGAGGTCGACGGCGTCCGGAAGTCCGCCGGTGTGGTCGCGTACGAGCTGGCCACCGGCGAGATCCACATCTTCCAGGCGAAGGCGGTCATCTACGCCTCCGGCGGCACCGGCAAGTTCTTCAAGGTGACGTCCAACGCCCACACCCTGACCGGTGACGGCCAGGCCGCCTGCTACCGCCGCGGCCTGCCCCTGGAGGACATGGAGTTCTTCCAGTTCCACCCGACGGGCATCTGGCGCATGGGCATCCTGCTCACGGAGGGCGCCCGCGGTGAGGGCGGCATCCTGCGCAACAAGGACGGCGAGCGCTTCATGGAGAAGTACGCGCCGGTCATGAAGGACCTCGCCTCCCGTGACGTCGTCTCCCGCTCCATCTACACGGAGATCCGCGAGGGCCGCGGCTGCGGTCCCGAGGGCGACCACGTCTACCTGGACCTGACGCACCTCCCGCCGGAGCAGCTCGACGCCAAGCTGCCGGACATCACCGAGTTCGCCCGTACGTACCTCGGCATCGAGCCGTACACGGACCCGATCCCGATCCAGCCCACCGCGCACTACGCCATGGGCGGCATCCCGACCAACGTCGAGGGTGAGGTCCTGGCGGACAACACCACCGTCGTCCCGGGTCTGTACGCCGCGGGCGAGGTCGCCTGCGTGTCGGTGCACGGCGCCAACCGCCTCGGCACCAACTCGCTGCTCGACATCAACGTCTTCGGGCGCCGGGCCGGCATCGCCGCCGCCGAGTACTCCCACAAGGCCGACTACGTCGACCTGCCGGAGAACCCGGCCTCCCTCGTCGAGGAGCAGATCGAGCGCCTTCGCAACTCCACGGGCAACGAGCGGGTCGCCGACCTGCGCCGTGAGCTCCAGGAGACGATGGACGCCAACGTGATGGTGTTCCGTACGGAGCAGACCATCAAGACGGCCGTCGAGAAGATCGCCGAGCTGCGCGAGCGCTACAAGAACGTGTCCATCCAGGACAAGGGCAAGCGCTTCAACACCGACCTCCTGGAGGCCATCGAGCTGGGCAACCTGCTCGAACTGGCCGAGGTCATGGCCGTCTCGGCCCTGGCGCGCAAGGAGTCCCGCGGCGGTCACTACCGCGAGGACTACCCGAACCGCGACGACGTCAACTTCATGCGCCACACGATGGCGTACCGCGAGGTCGGCGAGGACGGCTCCGAGACCGTGCGTCTCGACTACAAGCCGGTCGTCCAGACCCGCTACCAGCCGATGGAGCGTAAGTACTGATGGCTACCCCCGTTCTGGAGAAGGTGGAGAAGGACTCCGCCGCCTCGCCGTACATCACGGTCACCTTCCGGATCCGCCGCTTCAACCCCGAGGTCTCGGACGCGGTGGTCTGGGAGGACTTCCAGGTCGAGATCGACCCGAAGGAGCGCGTGCTCGACGGTCTCCACAAGATCAAGTGGGACATGGACGGCACGCTGACCTTCCGCCGGTCGTGCGCGCACGGCATCTGCGGCTCGGACGCGATGCGGATCAACGGCAAGAACAGGCTCGCCTGCAAGACGCTGATCAAGGACATCAACCCCGAGAAGCCGATCACCGTCGAGCCCATCAAGGGCCTCACGGTGATGAAGGACCTCGTGGTCGACATGGAGCCCTTCTTCCAGGCGTACCGCGACGTCATGCCGTTCCTCGTCACCAAGGGGAACGAGCCGACCCGCGAGCGCCGGCAGTCCGCCGAGGACCGCGAGCGCTTCGACGACACCACCAAGTGCATCCTGTGCGCCGCGTGCACGTCGTCCTGCCCGGTCTTCTGGAACGACGGCCAGTACTTCGGTCCGGCCGCGATCGTCAACGCGCACCGCTTCATCTTCGACTCGCGCGACGAGGCCGGTGAGCAGCGTCTGGAGATCCTGAACGACAAGGACGGCGTGTGGCGCTGCCGCACGACGTTCAACTGCACGGACGCCTGCCCGCGTGGCATCGAGATCACGAAGGCGATCCAGGAAGTGAAGCGCGCGCTGATCACGCGTCGCTACTGATCCCCACCGTGTGGCCCGAAGGCCCCGTCTTCCCCTCCGGGAGGCGGGGCCTTCCGCATGTGCGAGAGGCGCGTCAGGCGTGCCAGTGGGGGATCGTCGGGTCCTCCTCGGCGGCGAGCATGATCCGGCGGAGGAAGTCGTTGAGGGTGGTGCGCTCGGCGGGGGTGAGGACGCCGAGGAGGCGTTCCTCCTCGTGGCCGAGGACGTCCATGGCGCCGAGCCACGTGGTCCGTCCGGCGTCGGTGAGTTCGACGACGACCCGGCGGCGGTCGGTGGTGGAGGGGGTACGCCGGACCAGACCGCGCTTCTCCAGGGCGTCGAGGCGGCCGGTGACCGAGGCGGGGGCAAGGTCGAGGTCCTGGGCCAGTTCGGAGGGGGCGGCGGAGCCGCCGCGGCCGGCCAGCTTGTGCAGGGTGTCGAACTCGTGGCGTTCGAGGTCGAAGTCGAGGAGGGACTGCTCGCGGACCCGGCGGAGGTGGACGGAGAGCTTCTTCATCCGGGTGACCGCGCCTTCGACAACGGGGTCGAGTTCGGGCAGGACGGGCTGCCAGCGGGCCACGTGCCCGTCGGTCCAGTCCTGGGCCGGGGGCGCTGCGGGGTCTTGTTGGTTCATCTGGTTCCTCCGTGGATACTCCGCCCTTCAGGGTGGAGTGGGGATGCCTCCCGCTTGCAGGGGAGGAACGGACTCCTTCGAAGCGGAGCAGGACGGGGTCTCGCCGTCAGGGCGGACAGCAGTGCCCTGACCCGCAGGTTTGAAGTTAAGCAATTAGATCGCTGTTTTGTGAGCGTGACCACGACGTGTGTGAAGCGGGCGTTCAGGTACCGCTTCCATCCGACCGATGCGCAGGCGGCCGAGCTGTCGCGCACGTTCGGCTGCGTCCGCAAGGTCTACAACCTGGCGCTCGCCGCCCGTACCGAGGCATGGGCCAGGCAGGAGCGGGTCAACTACAACGCCACCTCGGCAATGCTGACGGCGTGGAAGAGGACCGAGGAACTGGCGTTCCTCAACGAGGTGTCGTCAGTGCCGTTGCAGCAGTGTTTGCGGCACCTGCAGGCGGCGTTCACGAACTTCTTCGGCAAGCGGGCCAAGTACCCGCGCTTCAAGTCGAAGAAGAAGTCCCGCAAGTCGGCCGAGTACACCACCAGCGGGTTCCGCTTCCGTGACGGCAGGCTGACCCTGGCGAAGATGGCGGAGCCGCTGGACATCGTGTGGTCGCGTCCGCTCCCGGAGGGAGCGTCGCCGTCCACCGTGACCGTCTCGCAGGACGCGGCGGGGCGCTGGTTCGTCTCGATGCTGTGCGACGACCCGACGGTCAGGCCGCTGCCCGCCACGGACACGGCGGTGGGGGTGGACGTCGGCCTGGACCACCTGCTCACCCTGTCCACCGGTGAGAAGATCGCCAACCCGAGGCACGAACGCCGTGATCGCGCCCGGCTCACCCTGGCCCAGCGCCGCCTGGCGAAGAAGGCCAACGGGAACGGCGCCAACCGAGCCAAGGCCCGCCGCAAGGTCGCGAAAATCCACGCCCGTATCGCCGACCGCCGCCGTGACGGCCTGCACAAGCTCACCACTCGGCTCGTTCGTGAGAACCAAACGATCGTGATCGAGGACCTGACCGTACGCAACATGGTCAAGAACCACACGCTCGCCCGGGCCATCTCGGACGCGAGCTGGAGCGAGTTCCGCTCCCTGCTGGAGTACAAGGCAGCCTGGTACGGGCGGGAAGTGATCGCGGTCGACCGCTTCTTCCCCTCCTCCAGGCTGTGCTCCCACTGCGGCACCCTTCAGCAGAAGATGCCGCTCAGCGTCCGCACCTGGACGTGCGACAGCTGCGGCACGACCCACGACCGGGACGTGAACGCGGCGCGCAACCTTCTGGCCGCCGGGCTGGCGGTGACGGTCTGTGGAGCCGGTGTAAGACCTCAACGGAGAACTCCGGGCGGGCAGTCGGCGACGAAGCAGAAAACCCCACGGCGCGAGCCGTAGGAACCCCTCCTCCAGCAGGAGGGGAGAAGTCAAGGGGTGATCGTACGTGCGAGGGTGCGGCCCACTTCGGCATTAGGTATTTCGTTGCCGAAATATCATGCGCGGCGCGCACGCTCCCGCCCTCCGTCCGCCTCAGCGAGGAAGTCCGCGAGGAGGCGCAGGGTCTCCTCGGGGCGCTCCAGGGACGGCAGGTGGCCGGCCCAGTCGAGTTCGACGCGGCGGGCGGCCGGGAGGAGGGCGGCGGTCTTCTCGCCGATGGCGCGGAAGTCGGGGAGGTCGTGGGCGCCGGTGACGACGAGGGCGGGGGCGCCGATCGTCCTCAGGTCGTCCTCGGTGACGCCGGTGGGCCGGGCCTCGTGCTCCTCGGGGACGGGGAGCTGGAGCTCGAAGGCTCGGCGCTGCATGGCGTGGACGAGGGCGCGGGCCTCGGCGTCCGCCTCGGGTCCGAGCCACAGGCCGACGTTGAGGGCGGTGGCGGCCTCGATGTCGCCGGCGTCGAGGAGGGCTTCCTCCTGGTCGAAGAAGGCGCGCAGTTCGGGGCCCGCCTCGTGCTCGACGGGGGCGGCGGCGCAGAGCAGGGCGAGCGCGGCCGTACGGCCGGGGTGGCGGACGGCGAACTCCAGGGCGACCTCGCCGCCGAAGGAGGAGCCGACGAGGGCGGCCCGCTCGACGCCGAGGTGGTCGAGGAGGTCGCGTACGTCGTCGGCGTGGGTGTGCGGGGCGTCCACGGGGGTCTCGCCGAAGCCGCGGAGGTCGCAACGGACGACGTGGTGGCCGGCCTCGGCGAGGGCCTGGAACTGTCCGTCCCACATCCGGCGGTCGCAGACCCCGGAGTGCAGCAGGACGACGGTCTGGTGGCCGGTACCGGCCGTGTCATGAGAGAGCGTCACCCGCGCGACTGTAGACGCCCCCCGACGGCGGCTGCCACGCCTTTCCCGGCGACTTGAACATGTTCAAGAGGGGGTCTACAGTCATGTCCGCCAGCACTTGAACGCGTTCAAAGGAGCGTGGGGCATGGACCTCACTGTCGTCGCGTACATCGTCTACCTGCTGATCAGCGTGGCCCTGACCGTCTGGGTCGCCCGCACCCTCAGCCGTAACGGCAGGATCTTCCTCGCCGACGTGCTGCACGGGAACGAGAAGCTCGCGGACGCCGTCAACCACCTCCTGGTGGTCGGCTTCTACCTCGTCAACTTCGGCTTCGTCGCCCTCTACCTGAACCAGGACGGGGCCGTCGCCGACGCCCGGGAGCTCTTCGAGGCCCTCTCCGTCAAGCTCGGCGTCGTCCTGCTCGTCCTCGGAGTGATGCACCTCGGCAACGTCTACGTCCTCAACAAGATCCGCCGCCGCGGCGCCATGGAGCGCGAACAGGTCCCGCCCGTCGCCCCGCAGGGCTGGACCCCCGCACCCCAGGCCTGAGGCCCGGCCATGACGACCGCCGCCACCGCCCCCGCCACCGCCCCCGCCACCCGTCAGGGCACCCCCGTCGGACGCCTGACCGTGCTGTACGACGCCGACTGCCCGCTCTGCGTGCACCTGCGGCACTGGCTGCTGCGCCAGCGGCAGCTCGTCCCGCTCGATCTCGTACCGGCCGGCTCGCAGCGGGCGCGGCAGCTCTTCCCGGACCTCGACCACGACTCCACCCTGCGGGAGATCACCGTGGTCGGGGACCGGGGCCAGGTCTACCGGGCCTCCGCCGCCTGGATCGTCTGCCTCTGGGCCCTGGCCGAGCACCGGCCCCGGGCCCACTGGCTCGCCACCCCCGCCGGACAGCCCCTCGCCCGCGCCGCCGTCCTCGCCGCCGCGAAGTGGCGTGAGGCGCTCAAGGGCGCCGGCGCGGGGGACGGGGGCTGCGAGGACGGGCACTGCCCGGTGCCCGGTTAGGCTCGGCTCCGTGAAGGACGCGAAGGAAGAGAAGAAGGCCCCGGACGCCCCGAAGACGCCGGACACTTCGAAGGCGACGCAGGACGCCCCCAAGGCGCCGAAGGACGCTTCGAAGGCCCCGAAGAGCGAGCAGACGCGGACGCTCATCCTGGAGACCGCGCTGCGGCTCTTCCGGGAGCGGGGCTACGACAAGACCACCATGCGGGCGATCGCCCAGGAGGCCGGGGTCTCGGTCGGCAACGCCTACTACTACTTCGCGTCCAAGGAGCACCTGGTCCAGGGCTTCTACGACCGGATCGCCGAGGAGCACCAGGCCGCGGTCGAACCGGTCCTGGAGGGCGGCGAGAAGGAACTGGTCGCCCGGATCAGGGGCGTACTCCTCGCCTGGCTCGACATCGCGGAGCCGTACCACGAGTTCGCCGCCCAGTTCTTCAAGAACGCCGCCGACCCCGACAGCCCGCTCTCGCCGTTCTCGCCGGAGTCGGAGGGGCCGCGCGAGGCGGCGATCGAGGTGCACCGGCGGGTGATCTCCGGAGCCTCGGTGAAGGTCGACCCCGAGCTCTCCGAGGCGCTGCCCCAGCTGCTGTGGCTCCAGCAGATGGGGCTCGTGCTGTTCTGGGTGTACGACCGCTCGGAAGGCGCCGCCAACAGCCGGCGCCTGGTGGAGCGGCTCGCGCCGGTGACCGCGCGGGCGATCTCGCTCTCCCGGTTCCGGATCCTGCGCCCGCTGGTCAAGGAGACCCACGAGCTGCTCGCGGACTTCATGCCGACGGCGGCCGGGATGGCGGCGTCGGGGCGGCCCCGGAGGACCGCCCCGAAGAAGGACTGAGCGCCGGAAGGACCGAACACCAGAAGGACTGGGCACCCCCCTCCTGACGGCGGCTCAGATCCAGAAGAGCTCCCACAGGCGCCAGATGCCGGTGCCGTCGCTGAGGTTCTGCGAGCCGCCGACGGCCTCGGTGGCGAGGACGTAGTCGTTCTTCTGCCAGAGCGGCAGCAGCGGGACGTCCTTGACGATCTCCTCCTGGATCGCCTTGAAGTCGCGGGTGGTCCGGGAACGGTCGCTGTGCTGCTGGGTGTCGGCGATCAGCCGGTCGACGGTCCTGCTGGAGTAGCCGTTGTCGAGGGTGTTGCCGGTGCCGATGAGCGGGGCGGTGAAACTGTCCGAGTCGGGGAAGTCGGGGAGCCAGCCGACGGTGTAGGCGTCGTAGGCGCCGCTGGTGTAGCCCTTCTGGAAGGACTGCCAGTCGGCCTCCACCACCTTCACCTTGAAGAGGCCGGTCTCCTCCAGCTGCTTCTTGATCTCGGCGGTCTCGGCCTCGTACGTGGCGTCCTGGCGGTAGCCGAAGGTGAACTCGACCGGCGTCTCCACGCCGGCGTCCTCCAGGAGCTTCTCCGCCTTCTTCTCGTCGGGCGCCGGATAGCGGTCGTAGAAGGCCGTGCTGTGGCCGAGGAAGCCCTGCGGGATCAGCGAGTACAGCGGCTCGACCGTGCCCTTGTAGGCGCCGGTGGTGATGGCCGGGCGGTCCAGGACGGCCGCGACCGCCTGGCGCACCGCCTTCTTCCCCATCGGCGAGTCGGACCGGGTGTTGAAGACGATGTTGCGGATCTCGGCGCTCTCCGCCTCGGTGAGGCGGGTGCCGCCGTTGGTGTCGAGGTCCTGCACGAAGGCCGGCGGGAGCTGCCGGTGGGTGGCCTGGACGGCCCCGGACTTCCAGGCGTTCGCCAGGTCCTCGGACTGCTTGAAGTACTTCACGAGGACCGGGCGGCCGGTCGCGGGCAGCGCGCCGCGGTACTTCGGGTTGGGCTCCAGGAGGGCGCTCTCGCCCGGCTTGTACTCCTTGAGGAGGTAGGGGCCCGTGCCGTCGACGGTGTTGTCCTCGCGGAGGCTGTCGGCCGGGTAGCGCTCGCGGTCGACGATCGAGCCGGCGCCGGTGGCCAGCTTCAGCGGGAAGGTGGCGTCCCGGCCGCTGAGGCTGAAGGTGACGGTGAGGCCGTTCGCCGACACGCCCTTGAGGGTGGGGAAGAGCGGGGCGGGACCGACGTCCGACTTGATCTTCAGCATGCGGTCGAAGGAGTACTTGACGTCCTCGGCGGTCACCTTGCGCCCGCTGGAGAAGGTGAGGTCGTCGCGGAGCGTGCACTGGTACGAGGTGAGCCCGGAGTTCACGAACTTGCAGTCCTCGGCGGCGTCCGGGACCGGGGTGGTGAAGCCCGGCTTGAACGTCATCAGCGACTGGAAGACGTTGCTGTAGATCGCCCAGGAGCCGGCGTCGTAGGCGCCGGACGGGTCGAGCGAGGTGATCTCGTCGGTGGTGCCGACGGGGATCGGGTCGGCACGGACCTCGTCGGAGGGCAGGAGTTGCCAGCCCCCCACCCCCGCGGCCACCAGTACTCCACAAGTGATGAGGATCCGGAGTCGGACCGTCGACCGCATTGCCGTGCTTCCTTTTTTCGTGCAGAAACGCCAAGGAGCGGCGGCCCCCGGAACGCCGCGATGGCGCCAGCCAATCACACGGTTTTCACAGGGGGAAGAGGAAACCTTCACACGGCAGGTATATGTCCGGGAAAAGCGAATTTAAGCCGATGAGCAGCACGTATCGGCACCGGCGCGGGGAGTGACAGTCCCCTCTTCCGCCCCGTTTACGCCTGTTTCGAGGCGAGTTGGACGACGGTGATGTCGGAGGGCGCGCCGACCCGGACCGGCGGCCCCCAGGCGCCCGCGCCCCGGGAGACGTACAGCTGGGTGTCGCCGTACCGCTCCAGTCCGGCGACGGTCGGGTTGGCGAGATCGGCCAGGAAGTTGCCGGGCCAGAGCTGGCCGCCGTGGGTGTGGCCGGAGAGCTGGAGGTCGACGCCGTGGGCGACGGCGTCCTCGATGACGACCGGCTGGTGGGCGAGGAGGACGGCGGTACGGGACCGGTCGCGGTCGCCGAGCGCGCGGACGAAGTCGGGCCCCCGCCCCTCCCGCTCGCCGGCCACGTCGTCGACACCGGCCAGGTCGAAGCCGGCGGCGATCTCCAGGCGCTCGTTGCGCAGCGGCCGCAGCCCGAGCTCGCGGACGTGGTCGACCCAGGCGTCGGCGCCGGAGAAGTACTCGTGGTTGCCGGTCACGAAGAAGGACCCGTGCCGGGCGCGCAGCCGGGCGAGGGGTTCGGCGGCGGGCCCGAGGTTCTCCACGGTGCCGTCGACGAGGTCGCCGACGACGGCGATGAGGTCGGGCTGGGTGGCGTTGATCGAGTCGACGATCCGCTGCGTGTGGGCGCGCCCGAGGATCGGCCCGAGGTGGATGTCGGAGACGACGGCGATCCGGTACCCGTGGGCGGCCCGGGGCAGCTTGGCGAGCGGCACGGTGACCCGCTTCACCCGCGGCCCGCGCAGCACCCCGTGCGTCCCGTTGGCCACCGTCCCCACGGCGACGGCCGCCGCGGCCCCGCCGACCACCCGCGAGACGAACAGCCGCCGCGACACCTCACCGGCCTCCGGCACCGGCTCCCGGGGAGCGGGCTCGGGCTCGGGCCCCCGCTCCGGTACGAGAACGGGTACGGCCGCCGGTACGACCTCCGGTACGGCGGCGGCCCGCCGCGCGAGCACCCGGAGCAGCAGCGGCCGCACGGCCTCCCCCACGACGAGCCCGAGCACCACGTACAGCAGCACCGCGAGCCACAGGAACCCCGGCCAGGCCACGGCCTGCTCGACCGGGAACGGCACCCCGGCCCGCCCGGAGACGAGCGCCGCGACCGAGAGCAGCGGCAGCACGACCAGCGCGACCGTGCCGAGCCGCCGGGGCAGTCCGCCGGGCGCGGTGACGTCCCGGACCAGCCGGCGCCACACGTACCAGTGGACCGCGCCGAGCAGCGCGAGGGCCACGACCAGGAAGGGCAGGAAGGCGAGCACGCCCGGTACCTCTCTCGTGTTCAGTCGGTGGCCCGGCGGGACCCCTACGGGCCCCGGCCGCCGGACCGGGAGGAACGGGACGGATACTGGCAGAGTCGACCCGCTGACCCTTGTGGAAGGGCACTCGTGAAACTCAACCGGCCCACGTCTTGGTTCCTGCTCGCGTTCGGCGTCTGGTCCTGGGTGATCTGGATCACCTTCGCCCGCAACCTCTTCAAGGACGCGAGCGGCCTCGCCTTCGACGACGCGGGCGCCCCGACGGCGTACCTCTGGGTCCACCTCGCCCTCGCGATCACGTCCTTCCTCCTGGGGACGGCGGTCGGCGTGATCGGCCTCCGGGGCGTGCGGGCGCACAGGAACGCGTAGAGGCTCCGCCCGTGCGCCACGGGGAAAGCGCGCAGGCGGAGCGGTCTTCCGTTCGACAAGGCCGGGTCGTACGAGCAGACCAGCGACTACGCCGTTCCCTGGTGGCGCATGAACGTGTTCGTCTCCCTGCTCGCCGCCCGCCTCGGGGACGAGGGCACAGCGGCAGCCGCGCAGGATGCCGCACGGCGTGACCTTCCGGCGGAACTCCCCCGGTTCGCCACGCACCTCGAAATGCACCGAGGGCTCATGCTTGCCCGCGCCGGCGACGCCCCCGGCGGGGTCGCATACACGCGGGCCGCGCTGGACGCGCTGCCACCCGAGAAGCACTCCCTGACGCTGCGGCTGCTCATGGCCGAGGTGGAACACGCGGACGGCTGAGCCTCTCCGGGCGCCGACGGCCCCCTTGGGGAGCGAGCCGGTGGGCCTTCCCTCTCGCTCCGAGCCGGTCGGACGAACGAGGCGGAGGATCGTGGGATCGAGCCTCCGCCTCATTCGGCGGGTCCGCGGTGGGGTCAGCCCGCGTCGCGGGGGTCGAACGACTTGGTGTCGACCTTCAGCGGCTCGGGGAAGGCTCCGGCGACGGCGTCCCAGCGGACGAACTTGAAGTTGGTGCCCTCGCGGTCGCCGTCGGCCGGGGTGGCCTCGCCGTCGTGAGTGACCAGCATGCCCTTGGGGAAGGCGCGGCCGAGGGGCACGTTGACGACGGTGGAGCCGTCGGAGTGCTGCACGCCGTCGGTGGCTCCGTCGGCGACGGCGAAGGAGCCGAGGTAGTCGTTGCGCCCCTCGCGGCCGTACACGGCGAAGGTGTCGTCGCCCTGGCTGGAGGCGAGGACGTAGCCGGTGCCGTCCTCGGCGTGGTAGACGGTGACGCCTTCCGCGTCGGCGCTCAGGTGTTCACCGCCGAAGCCGGGGTCGTTCTCCGTGTCGAGGACGCACTCCTCCTCCGCCTTGTCGTACGTCCACGGCGTGCCGTACTCGCGGACGCGGTCGATCAGCTTCGGCTTCTCGAACTCCTCGTCGTCGATCTCGATGCGCCACAGGCCCACGGTCTCCTGCGCGGCGTACAGGACGTGCTTCTCCTGGTCGACGGCCATGCCCTCGACCTGCGGGAGCTCGCCGGGGTCGGCGCACGGCGTCCACTTCGTGCCGTCGGGCAGGGTGAAGGTGTCGGGCAGGTCGAGGGTGTCCTCCGTCTTGTAACCGACGCGCCCGTCACGGTCCTTGAGCTGGAGCAGCCGCAGGCGGGTCCGCTCGCGCTGGGAGACCACCACGTAGGCGTCGTCGTCGTCCGTGAAGGCGGTCAGGCCGTAGGAGGTGCGCTGGTCGTCCACCTCCGCCTCGTCGGCGGCGAAGACCGGCGCGACGTCGGGGGCGGTGACGTCCTTCAGCGGGGGCCGGCCCGCCGCCACGGCGGCCGGGTCGATGGCGTACGCGCGGATGCGGTCGCGGCCCCGGTCGCTGACGAGGGCCAGGTCCGTCTTCCTGCCGCCCAGCTCGAAGCCGTAGACGACGTCGACGTTGTTGAAGCGGCCGGCACTGGCGCCCTCCGCCGGGGCCGCGGGGGCGGGTATGTGCTGGAGGCGCCGGCCGGCGAGGTCGTAGACGTCGAGACCGGCCTTCTTCAAGGTGCCGATGACGATGCTGCGTTCGGGGTTCTTCGGGTCGACCCAGACGGCCGGGTCGTCGGCGTCGGCGCTGCCGCCCGCCTTGTCGTCGTAGACCGTGGGGGTCTCGACGGTGGCCGTGAGGGTCACCGGGGCGGTGGGACCGGCCGTCAGGGCGAAGGCGGTGACGAGCGAGGTCATGGCGGTAAGGGCGAAGGCGCTCACATTACTCCTCGGTAGGCGTGTGAACGCCAGGAACGCTATGGGGAGTTCGCGAAGCGGCCGGTACGGGTCCGTGAACGCCGCATGACCTCTCGGAGCGGCCTGTCCGCCCCTCGGGCGCCCTGCCGGCCCCGCTCGGGCAGCCGCCCGCGGGGGCGGGGCCGCTGCCACCGCCGCCTCGGCCCCGGCGCGTTCGCCGGAGTCGTGCGCTCGGGCAGGGGTGCGGGAACGGTCGGGGCGTACACGGGGGACAGGGGCGCACGATCCGCATCCCGCGGAGGAAATACCCCCGGCGCCCCGGCGCGCGGGCGTATTTGTTTTCACCTGCGGCTCGTCCGTCACATCTTTCACAGCCGCCTCGGAGATTACCGTCGGGTATCCCTGTTACATCTTCACGGAATGGACACCGGGTGTCGATCAGCCGGTCCGCACGCCTTCTCAGGGGGCTCGTGGCCGGATTAAGATTGCTCTGCGTACCGGTCGACTTGCGGCGTGTGAGGCAGGATACTGCCGCCGGCTGACCGGTTTCGCATTTCGTCATCGCGTCCGTGAATTGTGGAAATGGGTGACCCATGCCTCCTCGGCTCGTCGGCCATCAAGGCTCTCTGGCGGGACAGCAATTCCCTATCGGCACCGCAGCGGTGACCCTGGGTCGCAACCACGAGAACAGCATCACGATATCCGGGGGGAACGTCTCCCGCTTCCACGCCGAAGTGCGGCGCGAGGGGCACGGATTCGTGCTGTACGACCGGGGCAGCAGCAACGGGACACGGGTCAACGGGACGCGTGTGACCTCGCACGAGCTGCAGCCCGGGGACCTCATCGAGATCGGCACCGAGACGTTCCGCTTCGAGGCGGCCGACCCGATGGAGACGATCCTCGACCTCTCCGTGCTGCGGCCGCTCGGCCCGCCCAGGACCACGCCGGCCGCGGGTCCCGTGCTGCGCGTCACCGTGTCGGGCGGCGGGCCCGTCGGGCTGAGTTTCGCTCTGCTCCTCGAACACCTCATGGGGGCCCGGGTGGCGGTCACCGTGTACGACGGGCGGTGGGCGCAGGAGGGGGCGAAGGTCGTCTGGAAGGGCGAGGGGCAGGGCAACGTACGGCGGCAGCAGGTCGTCACGGTGCAGAGCCGGCAGT
>NZ_JASCXN010000022.1 GCF_030010625.1 Streptomyces sp. CC208A
CGAGCAACCCCGGATGAGCCGCCGCGGGGCGACCACGCCGGAGCGCCCGGACCAGCCGCCCGGATGCAGTCCGCACCTCCCTCGGGAATTACGGATCAAGTCTTAGCTTCCGGCGCCATGACACCTGTGCGAAAGACACGACGCACGATGCCGACGAGGCTGGTGGGGGCGGCGCTTGCGCTGACCCCCACGACCCCCGCTCCCAGGCATGGGACCGGCTGGCATCTCACCCCGACCGGGACCGACGTCCGCATCCGGGGACTGGCCGCGGTGGGCCGCCGCACCGCCTGGGCGGCCGGCTCCCAGGGCACCGTTCTGCGCACCATCGCCACGGCCTCGCCCTGAGCGACCCCGTCGACGGAAGGTTCCGGATCCTCGCCACCCGCGACGGCGGCCGCTCCTGGGAGGTCCTGCCGGACTCCGGGATGCCGGCGGCCCTCCCCGGTGAGGCCGGTTTCGCCGCGAGCGGCCAGTGCCTGGTCTCCGCCGGGCCGCGGGAGGTCCGCTTCGCGACCGGCGGCGGGGCCACCGCCCGGGTGTTCCGCTCCGCCGACCGGGGCCGCACCTGGACCGTCACCGACACCCCGGTGCCGGCCGGCGAGCCGGCCCGCGGCGTCTTCGCCCTCGCCTTCCGCGACCGCGACCGCGACCACGGTCTCGCCGTCGGCGGCGACTACCGGACCGGACAGCCCTCGCCTCAGGCCGCCGCCGTCACCGCCGACGGCGGCCGCACCTGGACCCCGGCCGGCACGCCCCCGCCCGCCTACCGCTCCGGCGTCGCCTGGCTCCCGCACACCCGGGCCGCCGCCCTGGCCGTCGGCCCCACCGGCACCGACCTCACCCTGGACGGCGGCCGCACCTGGCGGACCGTGGACACCGGCTCGTACGACTCCGTGGACTGCGCGCCGGACGGCGGCTGCTGGGCCTCGGGCGAGAAGGGCAGGGTCGCGCGGCTCGCCCGCGGGTGAGGCGGGCGCCGGGTCAGGCCGGCGGCTGCTCGCGGTAGCCGGCCAGGCCCTCGACGGTCTTCGAGGCGTAGAACTCGGTGATCCGGTACGCGCACACGCCCTCGGCGCTGAAGGGGTCGGCCGCCGCGATCCGCTCGATCTCGGCCCGGTCGACCCCGGCCGCCAGGATCACCCCGCCGTCCCGCGGGTTCTTCCGCCCGGACGCGAGGAAGACGCCCGCGGCGTACTGCTCGTCGAGCCAGGCGATGTGCGCGTCCATCAGGGCGTCCGCCCGCTCGACGGGCGCGGTGTAGGTCAATTCCAGTACGAACATGGGCGCAAGGCTAACCGGCGGCGGGCGGAAGGGGGATGCCGCCCGCCGCCGTAGGGTGGCCCCATGGGGATCATCGGGGTTCCGGCGGGGTGGCCCGCCGACGAGGAGACGGCGCTGGACGTCCAACGGCGGCTGCGGGGGCGGCTCGTGCTCGGCGAGGAGGGGCCGCCGCCGGGGGAGGGGCACGTCACCGGGCTCGACGTGGCGTACGACGACGAGCGGGACCTGGTCGCCGCGGCGGCCGTGGTCCTCGACGCCGGGACCCTGGAGGTCGTGGAGGAGGCGACGGCCGTCGGCCGGGTCTCCTTCCCCTACGTGCCGGGGCTGCTCGCCTTCCGGGAGATCCCGACCGTGCTCGCCGCCCTGGACGCGCTCGCCGCCGACCCCGGGCTGCTGGTCTGCGACGGGTACGGCCTGGCCCATCCGCGCCGCTTCGGCCTCGCCGCCCACCTCGGCGTGCTCACCGGACGGCCCTCGATCGGCGTCGCCAAGAACCCCTTCACCTTCTCCTACGAGCAACCCGGCCAGGACCGGGGCGCGTTCGCACCGCTGCTCGCCGACGGCGAGGAGGTCGGCAGGGCGCTGCGCACCCGGAGCGGGATCAAACCGGTCTTCGTCTCCGTCGGGCACCGGATCTCCCTCCCCAACGCCTGCGCGCACACCCTCGTCCTCTCCCCGCGCTACCGGATCCCGGAGACCACCCGACACGCCGACGCCCTCTGCCGCCGCGCGCTCAAGGAGGCCCTGGGCGGCTGAACGGCGACCGGACGCCGGGGCCCCGCCGCGCGGAGGCCCGTTGTCAGACCCCCACGGCACAGTGGATCCCATGACAACCCCCGTCACCACGCCCTCGCGGCGCTCCTCCGCCGGCCGCGCACTGCCCGTCGTCCTCGCCGTCGCCGCGCTCTCCGCGCTCGCCTGGACCTGCGCCATCCTGTACGTCCTCGCCGACTGGGCCACCGGATGACCGGCCGCCCGCGAGGGCCCTCCCGCTCCAGGATTCGACCGCCCCGCGAGGCGGGAAGGAAGAGGAGATGGACCTGTACGCGACCCACCGAAAGCTCGTCTCCTCCGGCTCCCCGCTGGAACCGGAGATCGGCTTCTCCCGCGCGGTACGGCACGGCCCGTACGTCTCCGTCGCCGGCACCGCCCCGATCGCGCCCGACGGCACCACCACCGCGCCCGGCGACGTCTACGCCCAGACCGTGCGCTGCCTCGACATCGCCGAGGCCGCCCTGCGCGAGGCGGGCGCCCGCCCGGAGGACGTGGTCCGCACCCGCGTGATGCTCACCGACGTCACCACCTGGCGGGAGGCGGCCCGCGCCCACGGCGAGCGGTTCGCCGCCGTCCGCCCCGCCTGCACCTTCGTCGAGGTGTCCCGCTTCATCGACCCCGAGTGGCTGGTCGAGATCGAGATCGACGCGATCGTGGCCGACCACACCGCGCCCGACATGATCGGCTGGTGACCGCCGCACCCCGGCGGGCCTCCCTCACTCCGTGTGCGCCACCCGGAAGCGCAGCCCCGCCGCCCGCAGCCGGGTGATGAGCGCGTCGCCCATCGCCACCGCCGTCGTGACCTGGCCCGCCGTCGCCGGCAGCGGGTCCAGGGCGAGGCAGAGCGCCGACTCGGCGAGCATCTTCGCCGTCTCGTCGTAGCCGGGATCACCGCCCGCGACCTCGGTGAAGACCCGCCGCCCGCCGCCCTCGCCGACGAACCGGACCGTGAACCAGCTGCGGGCCCGGCGTTCGGCGGACGGGCCAGAGCCCGACTTGTAACGGCCCATCAACCATCGGCGTACGACTGGCACTTGGGCCGCCGTGACGGCCCCGCCGATCGCCGCCGTGCCGCCGATCGCCATCGGCAGGGTCTTCACCGAGGCGTAGTGGCGGTAGCGGAAGTCGGGGCCGTACCGTTCGAGGGCGGCGGCCGACCGGGCCACCACCTGGGGGTCCAGGGTGGGCAGCGGGAGAGCCCAGGTGCCCGTCTCGGTGCTGAACCGGGGCGCGCCGAGCGGCGCGTGGGCCCTCCGGCCGACCAACCGGGGCGCGTGCAGGCGCCGTTCGCGGGCCGCCCGCAGGATCTGCCGGCCGCGCCCGAAAGCGGTCAGCGCGGAGGCGAAGGTGCCGCCGGAGAAGACGGCTCCGGCGCGGACGAAGCCGTCGATCCGCAGCGGTACGCCCTCCGGGAGCTGCTCCACCGTGAACAGCACGCCGAGGTCGTGCGGGACGGAGTCGAAGCCGCAGGCGTGCACGATCCGGGCACCGGTCTCGCGGGCGCGGGCGTCGTGCCGGACATAGGTCCGGTCGACGAACTCGGCCTCGCCGGTGAGGTCCAGGTAGTCGGTGCCGGCCTCCGCGCAGGCGGCGACCAGGCCGTCGCCGTACCAGACGTAGGGGCCGACGGTGCTCGCCACCACCCGGGCCGACTCGGCGAGCGTCCGCAGCGAGGCGGGGTCGCCGGAGTCGGCGAGCAGCAGCGGCAGGCCGGCGCAGTGCGGCCGGCGGGCGGCGAGCCGGTCCCGCAGCGCCTCCAGTCTGGCGTGCGAGCGGCCGGCGAGGGCCCAGCGGAACCCGGCTGGGGCGTGCTCGGCCAGATACTCCGCGGTGAGCTCGCCCACGAACCCGGTCGCCCCGTAGAGGACCAGGTCGTACGGCCGCGCCGCCGTGTCCCGGCCGGGCCCCCGCCCCGTGACCGCCGCTGTCTCCATCGCGCCCCACTCCCGTCCCGCCCTGTCGCCGAGGCCCTTGAAGCCGCCGAAGCCGCCGAAGCCGCCGCAGCCGCCGAAGCCGCCGAAGCCGCCGAAGCCGCCGCAGCCGCCGAAGCCGCCGAAGCCGCCGAAGCCGCCGAAGCCGCCGAAGCCGTCGAAGCCGTCGAAGTCCTCGACGCCGTCGGCGGAGGATAGCGGACCCGCTCGGATCCTCGAATTTCCAAGCGCTTGCTCGGCCCGGGGCTTGTGCCGAGTGGAACACGTTCCTAGCATCGTCGGTGTTACATCATTGGTGTCACACACTCTGGGGGCTCGATGGAGACGAGGCAGACCGAGCGGACGGGCCCGCTCGCCGGGGTCCGGGTCGTGGAGCTCGCCGGCATCGGCCCCGGCCCCTTCGCCGCCATGCTCCTCGCCGACCTCGGCGCCGACGTCGTCCGCGTCGACCGGCCCGGCGGCCCCGGCCTCGGCGTCGACCCGGCCAAGGACCTCACCAACCGCAACAAGCGCTCGGTCCTCGTCGACCTCAAGGCCCCCGGAGGCCCGGCCGCCGTCCTCGACCTCGTGGAGCGCGCCGACGTCCTGATCGAGGGGTACCGCCCCGGCGTCGCCGAGCGCCTCGGCGTCGGCCCCGACGCCTGCCTCGCCCGCAACCCCCGGCTCGCCTACGGCCGGATGACCGGTTGGGGTCAGGAAGGACCGCTCGCCCCCACCGCGGGACACGACATCGGCTACATCGCCGTCACCGGCGCCCTCGGCATGATCGGCCCCGACCCGGACGGCCCGCCGACCGTCCCCGTCAACCTGCTCGGCGACTACGCGGGCGGCTCGCTCTACCTCGTCATCGGCGTCCTCGCCGCCCTCCAGCACGCCCGCGCCCACGGCGAGGGCCAGGTCGTGGACGCCGCCATCGTCGACGGCACCGCCCACCTCACCACCATGATCCACGCCATGCTCACGGCCGGCGGCTGGCAGGACCGGCGCGGGGTCAACCTCCTCGACGGCGGCTGCCCCTTCTACGGCGTCTACGCGACCTCCGACGGCGGCCACATGGCCGTCGGCGCGCTGGAAGAACGCTTCTACGACGAGTTCGCCCGCCTCCTCGGCCTCGACGAGGCCACCGCCCTGCGCCGCGACCTCGCCCGCTGGCCCGAGCTGCGCGAGGCCGTCGCCGCGCGCTTCCGGAGCCGTACCCGGACCGAGTGGACCGAGGTCTTCGAGGGCACCGACGCCTGCGTCGCCCCCGTCCTCTCGCTCCGTGAGGCCCCCGCCCACCCGCACCTCGCGGCCCGCGCCACCTTCGCCGAGCACGGCGGACTCGTCCAGCCCGCGCCCGCGCCCCGCTTCTCCGCCACCCCCGGCACGCTCCGCACCGGCCCCGCCCTGCCGGGCGCCGACACCGCCGAGGTCGCCCGCGACTGGGCCGTCCCCGCCCTGAACGCCCCGTCCCCCCAGGAGTCGAAGACCGCATGAAGCGCACCCTCTACACCGACGACCACGAGGCCTTCCGGGCGGTCGTCCGCACCTTCCTGGAGAAGGAGGTGCTGCCCCACTACGCGCAGTGGGAGAAGGACGGCATCGTCTCCCGCGAGGCGTGGCTCGCCGCCGGACGGCAGGGCCTCCTCGGCATCGCCGTCGACGAGGAGTACGGCGGTGGCGGCAACCCCGACTTCCGGTACGCCTCCGTCCTCGCCGAGGAGTTCACCAGGGCCGCCGCCCCCGGCCTCGCCATCGGCCTGCACAACGACATCATCGGCCCGTACCTCACCAAGCTCGCCACCGACGAGCAGAAGCGGCGCTGGCTGCCCGGCTTCTGCTCCGGCGAGACCGTCACCGCCATCGCGATGACCGAGCCCGGCGCCGGCTCCGACCTCCAGGGCATCCGCACCACCGCCGAGGACCGCGGCGACCACTGGGTGCTCAACGGCTCCAAGACCTTCATCTCCAACGGCATCCTCGCCGACCTGGTGATCGTCGTCGCCAGGACCACCCCCGAGGGCGGCGCCCACGGCCTCTCCCTCCTCGTCGTCGAACGCGGCATGGAAGGCTTCGAACGCGGCCGCAACCTCGACAAGATCGGCCAGAAGGCGCAGGACACCGCCGAACTCTTCTTCGAGGACGTCCGCGTCCCCAAGGAGAACCTCCTCGGCGAGCTCAACGGCGCCTTCGTCCACCTGATGACCAACCTCGCACAGGAGCGGCTCGCCATCGCCGTCGCGGGCATCGCCGGCGCCGAGCACCTCCTGGAGCTCACCACGCGGTACGTGAAGGAGCGCGAGGCCTTCGGCCGCCCGCTCGCCAAGCTCCAGCACGTGCGCTTCGAGATCGCCGAGATGGCCACCGAGTGCGCCGTGACACGGGCCTTCGTCGACCGGTGCATCGCCGAGCATGCCAATCCAGAGGGCTTCGGCCTCGACCCGGTCAACGCCTCCATGGCCAAGTGGTGGGCGACCGAGCTCCAGAAGCGGGTCGCCGACCGCTGTCTGCAACTGCACGGGGGATACGGCTACATGAGCGAATTCCCGGTGGCCCGCGCCTTCACCGACGGCCGCATCCAGACCATCTACGGCGGCACGACGGAGATCATGAAGGAGATCATCGGCCGGTCGCTGCTCGGCTGACCCAGACCCCGGCTTACCGAAAAACCCTCACCGCGAAAGGCTTCCCGTGAGCACCGAAGCGTACGTGTACGACGCGATCCGCACCCCGCGCGGACGCGGCAAGGCCAACGGCTCCCTGCACGGCACCAAGCCCATCGACCTCGTCACCGGCCTGATCCGCGAGATCCAGACCCGCAACCCCGGCCTGGACCCGGCCGCCATCGACGACATCGTCCTCGGCGTCGTCGGCCCGGTCGGCGACCAGGGCTCCGACATCGCCCGGATCGCCGCCATCGCCGCCGGACTGCCCGACACCGTCGCCGGCGTCCAGGAGAACCGCTTCTGCGCCTCCGGCCTCGAAGCGGTCAACATGGCCGCCATGAAGGTCCGCTCCGGCTGGGAGGACCTGGTCCTGGCCGGCGGCGTCGAGTCCATGTCCCGGGTGCCGATGGCCTCCGACGGCGGCGCCTGGTTCGCCGACCCGATGACCAACCTGGCGACCAACTTCGTCCCCCAGGGCATCGGCGCCGACCTCATCGCCACCATCGAGGGCTTCACCCGCCGCGACGTCGACGAGTACGCCGCCCTCTCCCAGGAGCGTGCCGCCACCGCCTGGAAGGAGGGCCGCTTCGCCCGCTCCGTCGTCCCCGTCGTCGACCGGGCGGGCCTGACCGTCCTCGACCACGACGAGCACATGCGCCCCGGCACCACCGCCGACTCCCTCGCCAGGCTCAAGCCGTCCTTCGCGGACATCGGCGAGCTCGGCGGCTTCGACGCCGTCGCGCTGCAGAAGTACCACTGGATCGAGGAGATCGACCACGTCCACCACGCCGGCAACTCCTCCGGCATCGTCGACGGCGCCTCCCTCGTCGCCATCGGCTCCAAGGAGACCGGCGAGCGGTACGGGCTCGCGCCGCGCGCCCGGATCGTCGCCGCGGCCGTCTCCGGATCCGAGCCCACCATCATGCTCACCGGCCCCGCCCCGGCCGCCCGCAAGGCGCTCGCCAAGGCCGGTCTCACCATCGACGACATCGACCTCATCGAGATCAACGAGGCCTTCGCCGCGGTCGTCCTCCGCTTCGCCAAGGACATGGGCGTCTCCCTGGACAAGGTCAACGTCAACGGCGGCGCCATCGCGCTCGGCCACCCGCTCGGCGCCACCGGCGCGATGATCCTCGGCACCCTCGTCGACGAGCTGGAGCGCCAGGACAAGCGCTACGGCCTCGCCACCCTCTGCGTCGGCGGCGGCATGGGCATCGCCACCATCGTCGAGCGCGTCTGACCTCCCCGTCCGCACCCCTCAACCGGAGAAGCAGCAGTCATGAGCGAGAGCACCACCATCCGCTGGGAGCAGGACGAGACGGGGATCGTCACCCTCGTCCTCGACGACCCGAACCAGTCCGCCAACACCATGAACCAGGCCTTCCGGGCGTCCATCGCGGCCGTCGCCGACCGCCTGGAGGCCGAGAAGGACTCGATCCGCGGCGTCATCTACACCTCCGCGAAGAAGACCTTCTTCGCCGGCGGCGACCTCAAGGACATGATCCAGGCGGGCCCCGAGCACGCGCAGCCCATCTTCGAGGCCGCCATGGAGATGAAGCGCGCCCTGCGCCGCATCGAGACCCTCGGCAAGCCGGTCGTCGCCGCGATCAACGGCGCGGCCCTGGGCGGCGGTTACGAGATCGCGCTCGCCTCCCACCACCGGATCGCGCTCGACGCGCCCGGTTCCAAGCTCGGCCTGCCCGAGGTCACCCTCGGCCTGCTGCCCGGCGGTGGCGGCGTCACCCGCACCGTACGGCTCATGGGCATCACCGACGCCCTCCTGAAGGTCCTCCTCCAGGGCACCCAGTACACCCCGAAGCGCGCCCTCGACAGCGGCCTCGTCCACGAACTGGCCGCCACCCCCGAGGAGATGATGGCCAAGGCCATCGCCTTCATCGACGCCCACCCCGAGTCGCGGCAGCCCTGGGACGTCCCCGGCTACCGCATCCCCGGCGGCACCCCGTCGAACCCGAAGTTCGCCGCCAACCTGCCGGCCTTCCCCGCCAACCTGCGCAAGCAGCTGAACGGCGCCCCCTACCCGGCGCCGCGCAACATCATGGCCGCCGCCGTCGAGGGCTCCCAGGTCGACTTCGAGACCGCGCAGGTCATCGAGTCCCGCTACTTCACCGAGCTGGTCACCGGCCAGACCGCGAAGAACATGATCCAGGCGTTCTTCTTCGACCTCCAGGCCGTCAACTCCGGCGCCAGCCGCCCCAGGGGCGTCGAGAAGCGCCAGGTCCGCAAGGCCGCCGTCCTCGGCGCCGGCATGATGGGCGCCGGCATCGCCTACTCCTGCGCCCGCGCCGGCATCGAGGTCGTCCTCAAGGACGTCACCGAGGAGGCCGCCGCCAAGGGCAAGGCGTACTCGGAGAAGCTCTGCGCCAAGGCCGTCGCCCGGGGCCGTACCACCCAGGAGAAGGCCGACGCCCTGCTCGCCCGCATCACTCCCACCGCCGACCCGCAGGCCCTGGCCGACTGCGACGCGGTCATCGAGGCCGTCTTCGAGGACACCGCCCTCAAGCACAAGGTCTTCCAGGAGATCCAGCACGTCGTCGCCCCCGACGCTCCCCCAAACTCCGTCCGGGGGTACCCCCTGCTCTGCTCCAACACCTCCACCCTCCCGATCACCGTCCTCGCCGAAGGCGTCGAGCGCCAGGACGACTTCATCGGCCTGCACTTCTTCTCGCCGGTCGACAAGATGCCGCTGGTCGAGATCATCAAGGGCGAGCGCACCGGCGACGAGGCCCTGGCCCGCGCCTTCGACCTGGTCCGCCAGATCAACAAGACGCCGATCGTCGTCAACGACTCGCGCGGCTTCTTCACCTCCCGCGTCATCGGTCATTTCCTCAACGAGGGCGTGGCGATGGTCGGCGAGGGCATCGAGCCCGCCTCGGTCGAGCAGGCCGCCGCACAGGCCGGCTACCCGGCGAAGGTCCTCTCCCTCATGGACGAGCTGACCCTCACACTGCCGCGCAAGATCCGCAACGAGACGAGGAAGGCGGTCGAGGAAGCGGGCGGCACCTGGACCACCCACCCCGGCGAGGCCGTCATCGACCGCATGGTCGACGAGTTCGACCGCCCGGGCCGCAGCGGCGGTGCCGGCTTCTACGAGTACGGCGAGGACGGCAAGCGCGGCAGGCTGTGGCCGGGCCTGCGCGAGCACTTCACGAAGCCCGGGTACGAGATCCCGTTCCGCGACATGCAGGAGCGGATGCTCTTCGCGGAGGCCCTGGATACCGTCCGCCTCCTGGAGGAGGGCGTCCTGACCTCGGTCGCCGACGCCAACATCGGCTCCATCATGGGCATCGGCTTCCCGGCGTGGACCGGCGGCATCCTCCAGTACGTCAACGGGTATGAAGGCGGCGTCGCCGGCTTCGTGGCCCGTGCCCGCGAGTTGGCGGAGACGTACGGCGAGCGCTTCGCCCCGCCGGCGCTGCTCGTGGCGAAGGCGGAGCGCGGCGAGACCTTCACGGACGCCTGAAGGCGGACCGCAACTCCTCGCTCAGGGACCGCTGAAAGGCGGTGACGAGGGCCTGGACCACCATCGGCTGCATGTGCGCCGAGAGCGACTTCATCGCGGTCAGGTGGTCCGGGTCCTCCCCGCTCTCCCGGTACGGGTTCCACACCTGCTCCTGGAAGAGCCGGGCCAACTCCTGTGCCGCGGACCGCGCGTGGTCGAGCAGCACGGTCCGCGAGGCCAGGATGGTGTCGTGCTCGATGGGCACGTCGAGCAGCTCGACCCCGAGCCGCAGCAGCGCCCCGTCGAGCCGGAACACATCGGCGTCGCCGGTCGCCTCCAACACCCCGAGGGCGACGAGCCGTTCGACGTCGCGGTCGGTCAACTCCCGCCCGGCGCGCCGCTCCAGCTCCCGCCGGGTGATCGTCTCGGCGGACTCCGGCGCCCAGGACGCCACGAGCGCCCGGTGCACCGCGAGGTCCTGCGCGCTCAGGTCGGCCGGCAGCTGCTCCAGGTACCGCTCGATCGCGGCGAGCGTCATGCCCTGCCGCTGCAGCTCCTCGATGAGCGCGAGCCGCGCCAGATGCTCCGCTCCGTACCGCCCCACCCGCCGGGGCCCGATCACCGGCGGCGGCAGCAGCCCCCGCGTCCCGTAGAACCGCACGGTCCGCACCGTGACCCCGGCCCGCGCGGCCAGCTCGTCGACGGTGTACCCGGGTCCCAGTTCCTCGCCGCTCGCGTCCTCCATGGTCCAACAGTATTGCTGTCTCACCACTGCTGTAAAAGCTGGAGGAGGGTCCGTCTCACGTGGCGCGGGCGAGAGCCGTGTCGACGGAGGAGAAGGTGACGCCGTGGTCGGCCAGGGTCTCGGCGACGACCCCGCCGGTGGTGGTGAGGGCCAGCAGGAGGTGCTCGTCGCCGATCTCGCGGTCCTTGCGGGCCAGGGCCACGCGGAGGGACTTCTCCAGGACGGTCTTCGCCTCGCGGGAGAAGGTGCGGCGGCCGGACGTCCTGCGGGTCCCGGCGAGGGCCCCGGCGCCGTGGGTCTCCTCGACGCGCTCGACGATCGCCCCGACGTCGATCCCGAGCCCCGCCAGAGCCTCCGCGTCCGCCCGCGAAAGACCGGCCCGGCGCCGCGCGTCGGCCAGCGCGGAGACGAGGGAGGGCCGACGCTCCGGCGGACACAACCGCCCGAGCACCACCGCCGCGCGGGTGCCCTCCCGATCGAGCAGGGCGAGGAGAAGGTGCTCAGGCGTGACGACCCCCGCCCCACCCCGCTCCGCGTGCTCGGTGGCCCCCCTCACCGTGGCGCGCGCCGCCTTGGTGAACCGTTCGAACATCACTGCCTCCCATGCTTCTTGTGGACGGCCTGCCGGCTGACCCCCAGCTCGGTGGCGATCTCCCGCCACGACCACCCCTGGTCACGCGCACTGCGCACCTGAACGGCCTCCAGCTGTTCCAACAGCCGCCGCAGAGCGGAAACGGCCCGGAGCCCCACCCGGGGGTCCCGGTCACCGGCCCGAGCGGCGAGATCGGTCGCATCGGTCATGTTGTCAATGTAGGTTGACGGGCGAAAGGTGTCAACTCTGGTTGACGAGGGGTAGTGGTGCTGCCGCCCTCGGCCCGCGCGTGCGAATCTCGTTGTCAGACCCACTCCTTACGGTGGCGGCATGAGCGAGATCGCGTATGTGCGGGGCGACGCCACCGCGCCGCAGGGGCGGGGTGTCCGGATCGTGGCCCATGTCTGCAACGACCTGGGCGGGTGGGGCAAGGGCTTCGTGCTGGCCGTCTCACGGCGCTGGCCGGAGCCCGAAGCGGCCTACCGCCGCTGGCACCGGGAGCGGGCGGCCAACGACTTCGGGCTCGGCGCCGCGCAGTTCGTCCAGGTCGCCCCGTACCTCTGGGTGGCGAACCTGGTGGGTCAGCGGGGGATCCGCACCGGCCGGAGCAGCGGTGTGCCCGTGCGGTACGAGGCGATCGACACGGCCCTCGGGCTGCTCGCGGACAAGGCCGTCGGGCTCGGGGCCTCGGTGCACATGCCCCGGATCGGCTGCGGTCTCGCCGGTGGCCGCTGGGAGCGGGTGGAGCCGCTGGTCCGGAAGCGGCTGGTGGAGCGGGGGATACCGGTCACCGTGTACGACTTCGGCGCGTAACGGGCGGTGGGCGGGGGTGTGTCCGGGGAAGGTGCGGGGTGGGGGTTAGAGTCGGCGGCCGGCTCGTGTCGGCGGGCGGGAACGAGGGGGAGGGCGGGATGTACGGGCAACTCAGGGAGACGGCCACGGAGCTGGCCGGAGTCCTGTGGCGGGAGCACACGGTGTACCGGGAGCGGGGCGGCGGTGTCGTGATCCGGGGGGAGCACGTGCGCCGCTGGATCAGCCTCGCGCCGACGGGCGGCAAGGACCAGGCGCTGCTGCGGGCCGGGCGGCTCCTCGACGGGGGGACCACGGCCCCGGCCCGTACCGAGGTGGTGGTGGACCTGACGGCGCCGGTCTCCGAGCTGGCCACCGTCTGCCGGCGGATGCTCGCCGAGGTCGCCGCGGCGGCCGAGCCCGCCACCGGACCCGGCGCCGGGCCGTCCCGGGCCGGGCGGCCCCCGAAAGAGCCGAAGAGGCGGAAGGGGCCGAAGAGACGGAAGGGGCCGAAGGCGCCGAAGGCCAGGAGCCGGCACACGGGTGCCGGCTCCTGGATGGTGCTGGTGCTGGTCGGCATAGCCGTGGCCGCCTGGGTCTACAGCGTCTTCGGCGGCCCCGGCTACTGACCGGCCCGGCTCCTGGTCAAGCGGTCAGAAGCCCGTCACCGGGTAGTGGTCCGACAGGTTGGTGTACGTGTACGACGTGCCCCAGCTGGAGACCGTCCACGGCGCGGTCGACTCCAGGACCACGTGGTTCGTCCAGTTCGCCGGGCGGGCGTTGCCGGCCCGGTACAGGACGTAGTCCAGGTCCTCGCGCGGATCGGTCGGGTAGCGGTCCGCCGCGATCGAGTTCAGCGCGGTGTCGAAGGAGTACGGGTGCCCGGTGCGCGCGTCGGCGCCGGCCAGGCCCGCGTCGGCGAGCATCGTGGCGTACTCGGGGGTCCGGGAGTCGACGTTCATGTCGCCCGCGACGATCACCTGCTCGCCCGCCGGGATGTTCTTCGCGTCGAGGAAGGCGTCCATCGCCTTGAACTGGCGGCTGCGCATCTGCGCCGCCTCGCCCGCCGAGCAGCCCGGGTCGGTCGACTGGGCGTGGGTGCCGACGACGTGCACGCGGGTGCCGTTCACATCGAGGACCACGTAGGCGAAGCCCTTGTTGGAGTACCAGTCCGCGCCGCAGGCGTCCTTGTAGACGTACTGCTCCTTGCGGACGATCGGCCACTTGCTGAGGATCGTCACCCCGCCGTCCTCGGGGGTCATCGTCGAGTAGGCCCCGCCCGTGGCGTCCCAGCCGCTCTTCGAGCGGCCCACGACGGGCGTCTGGTACGGGTAGGCGGCGGCGGCCTTCGCCTTGAGCGCGTCCGAGGAGGAGTTGTCGAAGGCCTCCTGGAGCACCACCACGTCCTGGCCCTGGAAGAACGGGGCCGCGGGGATCGTCCGGGCCCGGTGGTCCTGCCCCCAGTTCGGGTACAGGGTCTTCGAGAAAAGGAAGACGTTGTAGGTGAGCACCTTCAGTCGGGGTGCCTCCGAAGGGGCCGCGGAGGCGGCGGGCGCGGTCGCGGCCAGGGTGGCGGCGGCGAGCGCGAGGGACACGGCGGCGCCGGAGATACGGCGGAACGCGCTGAGGGACACGTGAACTCCCGTCGAGGGGTGGGGGGTTGGACTCGGCGCGGGACATACAATCAGCCGCGGTTACCTTCCGGTAGCCTTTGGGTGCCGGGAATCTTGCCCGCGTCGTACAAGCGCGCCAACGATCACCGGGGTGTACGATTCGCCGCTTCCGGGACCAGGTAGAATGCGCGCCATGACCCTCGCGAACTCGAAGATCTTCGACATGGACCTCGGTCCGCTCAACCCCGTCTGGGCCGAGCTCATCCTCGGCTTCGCCGTCTTCTTCCTCACCTTCTTCTTCATGGCGAAGGTGATCCTCCCGAAGATCAAGCGCACCATCGAGCAGCGCGAGGACGCCATCGAGGGCGGCACCGAGCGCGCCGACGACCTCCGCTCCGAGGCCGCCGACATCCGCGCCCAGTACGAGGCCGAGCTCGCCGAGGCCCGCCACGAGGCCGCCCGCATCCGCGCCAAGGCCGTCGAGGAGGGCTCCGCCGCCATCGCCGCCGCCCGCGCCGAGGGTCAGGCCGAGCGCGATGCCATCCTCGCCGCCGGCACCGCGAAGATCGCCGCCGAGCGCGAGGCCGCCGAGCGCGAGCTCAACGCCGACGTCGACGCCTGGGCCCGCGCCCTCGCCGACCGCATCGTCGGCGAGCCGGTCGGCGCCGACCGCGGCTGACCGCGCGCGACCCGCACACCACCACGTCGGGGCCGTTCCCGGGGCGAGAGCCCACGGGGACGGCCCCGACGTCGTCCGCCCGCCCGTCCCGGGGTGCACCCTGGAGGGGCGACGACCGAGACGAGAGGCAGGGGGACCTCCGTATGACCACCAGAAGCAGCGAAGCCAAGGGAAACCCGACAGGACCGGCAGGACAGGCGGGGCCGCCCGGCCCCGCGGAGCCTGCGCGACCCCTCCGGGCGCCCGCCGATCCCGCCCCGCCGCCCGTCGGCGGCGTCCTGTGGAGCGTCGCCGGCGACGTCCGCGCGCTGCTCATGCTGCCCGCCGCCCTCACCATGCAGGTCGCCCACCCCGCGATCGGCGCCGGTGTCGACGACCACTCCGTCTTCCGTACCGACCCCTGGGGCCGCGGCGAACGCTCGCTCCGCTCCGTCCAGCTCTGGGTGTACGGAGGGGAGCAGGCCGCCGCCGAAGGGCGCCGGCTGCGCGCGCTCCACCGGGACATCCAGGGCACCGACGCGCACGGGCGCCGCTACCACGCCCTCACCCCCGCCTACTACTCCTGGGTCCACGCCACCGGCTACCCCGTCTACCGGCACGGCCTCGCCCTGCTCCACCGGCCCCTCACCGAGGCCCAGGACCGCCGGCTCTACGCCGAATGGCTCCAGGTCGGCCGGATCCTCGGCATCCACGACCGGGACATGCCGCAGACCGTCGAGGAGTTCTGGCCTTACTACCGCAAGGTCCTCGCCGAGGAGCTGGAGGCGACCGTCGTCGTCCGCGAGCTCCTCGACCCCGACGCCCCCGTCCCCGCGCCCGACCGGGGCCCGCTGCTCCTCCGGCTCGCCCTCCGCCCCCTCTGGCCGCTGCTGCGCCGCCCCTTCCAGCGGGTGCGCGCCTTCCTCACCGTGGGCCTGATGCCGCCGGACGCCCGCGCCGCCATCGGCCTGGAGTGGACGCCGGAGCAGGAGCGCCGGCTGCGCCGTCTCGCGCGGATCGTGCGCGCCGTCGTCCCCGTCCTCCCCGAGCGGCTGCGCTACCTGCCGATCGCCCGCCGCGCCCGGCAGGCCGCCCGGAGCGCCGCACACTGACGGGCGGCGCCGACGGACGGCCCCCGGGGCGCGCGGCTCAGTGGTCCCGGTGCTCGTGGACCGTGTTCGTCGCCGCGATCTTCTCCCAGGACTTCGGCCGTACGGGCTCCGCCGTCGCCGCCCGCGTGAAAGCGGCCGCGGCGGGCCCGGTCGCCGGCTTGGACGGCTGGTAGAGCCAGGTGTCGAAGAGCTCCGCGAGCGGCTCGCCGGAGACCTGCTCCGCGTACCGGACGAAGTCCGCGACCCCCGCGTCGCCGTCCGCGAACCGTTGCGGCCAGCCCTTGAGGATCGCGAAGAAGTCCTCGTCGCCGATCTCGTTCCGCAGCTCTTGCAGCGCCATCGCTCCCCGGTCGTACACGGCGATGTGGAACTGGTTGTCCGGACCCGGGTCGCCCGGCTTCACCGTCCAGAACGGGTCCTCGGCCTTCCGCAGGGCGTACACGTAGTCCGCCAGCTCCTGGGCCGTGCCCTCGCCCTCCTTCTCCGACCACAGCCACTGGCTGTAGCGGGCGAAGCCCTCGTTGATCCAGATGTCCTTCCAGTCGTGCACCGAGACGCTGTCGCCGTACCACTGGTGGGCCAGCTCGTGCACGACCACCGACACGTTCGCGCCGTTCGCGAACTGGCGCGGGCTGTAGAACGGCCGGGTCTGCGTCTCAAGGGCGTAGCCGCTGGTCACATTGGGCACATAGCCGCCGAGCGCGTTGAACGGGTACGGTCCGAAGATCCCCTCCAGCCACTCCGCGACCTCGGAGCTCCGCTCGACCGAGGCGCGGGCCGCGCCCGCGTTGCCGCCGAGGTCCTTGCTGTACGCGTTGAGGACGGGCAGCCCGTTCGCGGTCGTGTCCGTCGTGATGTCGAACTTCCCGACCGCGAGCGTGGCCAGATACGTCGCCTGCGGCTTGTCGGAACGCCAGTGGAAGCGTGTCCGGCCGAGCAGGGACGACTGCGACCGGAGCACGCCGTTGCTGATCGCCTGGGTGCCGTCGGGCACCGAGACCGACACGTCGAAGGTGGCCTTGTCGCGCGGGTGGTCGTTGGACGGGAACCACCAGGCCGCCGCGTCCGGTTCCTGTGCGGCGACGCCGCCGTCCGGGGTGCGGTGCCAGGCGGACCAGCCGTCGACCTTGAACTCGGACGGTTTGCCCGCGTAGCGGACGACCACCGTGATCCGCTTGTTCTTCGGCAGCGGCACCGCCGGGGTGACCTCCAGCTCGTGCGCCCCGGTGGCGGCGAACCGCGCGAGCCGGCCGTCGACCCGTACCTCGCTCACCCGCAGACCCAGGTCCAGGTTGAACCGGGAGAGGTTCTGCGTGGTCGTGGCCAGGATCGTCGCCGTCCCCTCCAGGAGGTCCGTCGACGGCTCGTACCGCAGACGCAGGTCGTAGTGGGAGACGTCGTAGCCTCCGTTGCCGCTGGCGGGGTAGTAGGAGTCGCCGATGCCCGGCGCGCCCGGGGCGTAGTCGGCCGCCGATGCCGGGATCGCCAGCAGCAGAGAGGCCGCGAGGGCGCTCGGAACGATGATTCTGCGGTGCACGGGTGCTCCCCAAGTCGTAAGAAACGTCGGACGCGTGCGTGGGCGTCGATCTCTGTTCGTACGCTTTCGGACTCCATGAAGCACGCGACACAGCGTCACGTAAAGAGCGCGCCCTGTCACACCGGCGCCATTCGGCCGCCCTGGAACCACCGGTTCACCCGTTTCCCTCACGCGGTCTTCCGCCCCGCCCGGCACGGCGAGTACGTTCCCGCCCATGCCGACGCGATTCCGTGCCGCGCGCCGCGCCCTGGCCCTCGCCGCCGGGGCCGCCGTGCTCGGGCTGCCCCTCGTCACCTCCCCGGCGAAGGCGGAGGGCCCCGGCGGGCCGCACGCCCCGCCGCGTACCGGCTTCGAGACGAGCGGCGGCGCGCACTGGACGAGCGAGGCGGAGGAACGGGACTTCCTCGCCGCCGTCGAAGCCGCCGGGGAACGGGGCGGCGGCCGGGTCACGGTCACCGCCCTCGGCGCCACCGCGCAGGGCCGGCCGCTGCGGCTCGTCGCCCTCGGCCCCGCGCACGGCGCCGCCACCACCGTCCTGCTCGTCTGCGGCCAGCACGGCGACGAACCCGCCGGTCGCGAGGCCTGCCTCAGCACCGTCCGCGACCTCGCCCACGCCCGCGACGCCGCCACCCGGCGCCTCCTCGCCCGCACCACCGTCCTCGTCGTGCCCGACGCCAACCCCGACGGACGCGAGGCCGGGACCCGCGGCAACGGCGCAGGCATCGACATCAACCGCGACCACCTCGCGCTGCGCACCCCCGAGGCCCGCGCCCTCGCCGCCGTGCTCCGCGACCGGCGGCCCGACCTCGTCCTCGACCTCCACGAGTACGCCGCCACCCCCGGCTCCTACGACAAGGACCTGCTCACCCTCTGGCCGCGCAGCCTCGACGCCGACCCCCGCGTCCGCGCCGAGTCCCGCACCCTCTCCGAGGAGTACGTCGGCCCCGGCGCCGCCGTCGCCGGACGCACCCACGGCGTCTACGGCATCTGGACCGACCCTCTCACCGGCCGGCCGGTGAAGCAGGTCGCCGGCGACGGCCAGGAACGCATCCTGCGCAACACGGCCGGGATCAAGCACATGGCCGCCCTCCTCACCGAGAGCCGCGAGAACCCGCTCGGCGAGGCGGAGGAGCGCGACCCGGCGCTCGGCCGGCAGCGCCGCGTCGCCACCCACCTCACGGCCCTGAAGAGCGCCTTCGCGTACGTCTCCGAGCGCCGCGGCCCGCTCGCCGCCGCCACCTCCGCCGCCCGGCTCACCGGTCTCGCCGACCGCGGCCCCGTGTACCTCGGCGGCGCCGACGACGACCCGCCCGGACCTGACGAGACGATCACCGACCCGCCCTGCGGCTACCGCCTCGACCCCGCCCAATACGCCGAGGTGGGCGACGAACTCGCCCTGCACGGCGTGACGGTGAGCCCCGAGCCCGGCGGCGGCGCCTACGTACCGCTCCGCCAGTCGCAGCGGCTCCTGGTCCCGCTGCTCCTCGACGAGCGGGCGACCTATCACCTCGTCAGTGGGCGTCCTGTGGAGGAGTGTTGACGTTTCCGTGCATAGGGAGGGGCGTGTCCGGTCGGTCCCGTTGGGGCGGGTAAAGTTACCGGCCGGTACTGACCATGCCTCATACGGGCCGCCACGGCCCCGACTTGGAGAACCACATGTCCCACGCGACGCGTGCGCGCCGCACCCTGCCCGCCCTGTTCGCCACGATGCTGCTGGCCGGGGGCCTGCTGCTCGGACAGACCGCCGCCGCCCCGTCGGCCGAGGCCGCCTCCGGGGTCACCTGCAGCCCCAGCAAGCTGTACAAGCAGGCTCGCGCCGAGCGCGACCGGGCCGCCCAGCTCAAGCGCCTCAAGGCCTACGAGGAGTCGCGCCGCGCCTACGCCCGCGCCGACGCCCTGGAGCGCCGCGCCAAGCAGTGCGAGCGCGCCGACGAGGTCGTGGCCCCGCCGTTCGGGAAGTGACCCGGACGGGACGCCCTCCGTCCCGCTGACCCGAGTACGGCGAAGGCCCCGCTCCACCAGGGACGGGGCCTTCGCCGCACCCGCCGCCCACGTAGGATGCGTGGTCTGATGACTGCCACCCTCGTCGCCAAGGACCTCGCCGCCGGCCACGGCGAACGCACCCTCTTCGCCGGTCTCGACCTCGTCGTCGCCCCCGGCGACGTGATCGGCCTCGTCGGCGTCAACGGCGCCGGCAAGTCCAGCCTGCTGCGGCTGCTCGCCGGACTCGACACCCCGGAGGACGGGGAGGTCCGGCTCTCGCCGCCGACCGCGACGGTGGGGCACCTGCCGCAGGAGCCCGAGCGGCGCGCGGGGGAGACCGTACGGGAGTTCCTGGCCCGCCGCACCGGCGTCGCCGCCGCCCAGGCCGCCATGGACGAGGCCACCCAGGGCCTCGTCGACGGCACCCCCGGCGCCGACGACGCGTACGCCACCGCCCTGGAGCGCTGGCTGGACCTCGGCGGCGCCGACCTCGACGAACGCGCCGAGGAGGTCGCCTCCTCCCTCGGCCTCACCGTCGGCCTCGACCAGCCGATGACCGGCCTCTCCGGCGGCCAGGCCGCCCGCGCGGGACTCGCCTCCCTCCTCCTCTCCCGCTACGACGTCTTCCTCCTCGACGAGCCGACCAACGACCTCGACCTGGACGGCCTGGAACGCCTGGAGGCCTTCGTGAAGGGCCTGCGGGCCGGCACCGTCGTCGTCAGCCACGACCGCGAGTTCCTCACCCGCACCGTCACCAAGGTCCTCGAACTCGACCTCGCCCAGCAGCGGATCACCCTCTACGGCGGCGGCTACGACGCCTACCTGGAGGAACGGGCCACCGCCCGCCGGCACGCCCGCGAGGAGTACGAGGAGTACGCCGACAAGAAGTCCGCCCTGGAGAGCCGCGCGCTCATGCAGCGCAACTGGATGGACAAGGGCGTCCGCAACGCCCGCCGCAAGGCGAGCGACAACGACAAGATCGGCCGCAAGCTGCGCGGCGAGGCCAGCGAGAAGCAGGCCGCGAAGGCCCGCCAGACCCAGCGCATGATCGAGCGCCTGGACGTGGTCGAGGAGCCCCGCAAGGAATGGGAGCTGCGGATGGAGATCGCCGCCGCACCCCGCTCCGGCGCCGTCGTCGCCACCCTCCGCGAGGCCGAGGTCCGCCGCGGCGACTTCACCTTCGGGCCGGTCTCGCTCCAGATCGACTGGGCCGACCGGGTCGCCGTCACCGGCGCGAACGGCGCCGGCAAGTCCACCCTGCTCGCCGCCCTCCTCGGCCGTCTCCCGCTCGACTCCGGCCACGCCGCGCTCGGCTCCGGCGTCGTCGTCGGCGAGGTCGACCAGGCCCGCAGGCTCTTCCACGGCACCGAGACGCTCCTCGACGCCTTCTGCGCCGCCGTCCCGGAGACCGAACCGGCCGACGTCCGCACCCTGCTCGCCAAGTTCGGCCTCAAGGCCGACCACGTGCTGCGCCCCGCCACCACCCTCTCGCCCGGCGAGCGGACCCGCGCCGCGCTCGCCCTCCTCCAGGGCAGGGGCGTCAACCTGCTCGTCCTCGACGAGCCGACGAACCACCTCGACCTGCCGGCCATCGAGCAACTGGAGTCCGCCCTCGACTCCTACGACGGCACCCTGCTGCTCGTCACCCACGACCGGCGCATGCTCGACGCGGTCCGGGTCGACCGCCGGCTCGAGGTCGCCGACGGCAAGGTCACCGAACTCTGATGAGCGTCGCCTTCGGCTGGGGACCCGTCGAGGCACGGGCCCTCGTCCCGGACCCGACGGCCTGCCTGGTCGTCGTCGACGTGCTCTCCTTCACCACCGCCGCCGGCGTCTCCGAGGAGCGGCCCCTCGCCGTGATCGCCTCCGGCGAGCGGTGGCCGGACGGCTCGCTCCGCCCCGTCCTGGAGGACCACCTGGGGGCCGGCGCGGTCCTCGACGCCCTGCGCACCCTGGCGCCAGGGCACCACCTGACCCCGGAGGCGACCGCGGCGGCCACGCCGTGGGCGGCGACGGACGACCCGGTCGCCGCCTTGCACGGCTGCGACTCGGGCCGTGAACTGTACGAGTACGGCTATCCGCAGGACGTGGAGGTGGCCGCCGAGACCGACGCGTCGACCGCCGTCCCCGTCCTCGTGGACGGCGCATTCACGGAGGCACCATGACCGACGACAGCATGACCCGGCTCCTCGCGATGCTGGACGACCTCGACGCGGACGTCGACGCCACGATCGACCTCGCCGACGAGATCGCGGCGAGCGGCGACCGGGCGCTGCTGCCGCGCCTGGAGTCCGAACTGGACCGGGCCGTCGCCGAGCGCAACGGCTACGCCCGCGAACTCCTCGGCGGCGTCATCGCCGCCCTCGGCGGCCCGACCACCCTCCCGGTCCTCGTCCGCGCCTCGGCGGTCGACCTCGGCGACGACCAGGACGGCCTGGCCGCGGAGATCGTCGATCTGGTCCAGTCCGACCCGAAGACGGCGGAACGAGTCCTCCGCCCCCTGACCGAAGCGGAAGACCTCACGGTGGCCAACCGAGCCGACTGGGCCCTGCGCTTCCTGCCGTAGCCGCCGTCTCTGTGTGGGCAATCGTCCCGCTTGGGGGTCCCCCCTGGGCGAAGCCCTTGGGGGAGGGACGGGTGGGCACACAGGGACGGCGCCCTATGCGGGCGACTCCGCTCCCTGTGCCCCACCTGTCGAGCCTCAGCGCCGCTTGCGCCCCTCCCCGAGCAGCCCCGCCTTCCGCAGCGCATCCGCCATCGCGGAGTTCGCCGGCGCGGCGGCCTGGCCGCGACCCTGGCCCTGCCCCTGGCCGCGGCCCTGCCGCTGCTGGGGCGGCCGGCCGCCACGCTCGCGGCGCTGGCCGGAGGGGCCGCCGGGGGCCGCGTCGGACGCCGCCGCCGCGTCCTCCAGCCGCAACGTCAGCGAGATCCGCTTCCGCGGAATGTCGACGTCGAGCACCTTCACCTTCACCACGTCTCCCGGCTTCACCACGTCCCGCGGGTCCTTGACGAAGGTCTTCGACATCGCCGAGACGTGCACGAGACCGTCCTGGTGCACACCGACGTCCACGAACGCCCCGAACGCGGCCACGTTCGTCACCACGCCCTCCAGGACCATCCCCGGCGCGAGGTCGCCGATCTTCTCGACGCCTTCCTTGAAGGCGGCGGTCCTGAAGGCGGGACGCGGGTCGCGGCCGGGCTTCTCCAGCTCGCGCAGGATGTCGGTGACCGTCGGCAGACCGAAGGAGTCGTCGACGAAGTCGGCCGCGCGCAGCGAGCGCAGCGTCCCCGTGTCGCCGATCAGCGCGGCGACCTCGCCGCCGGTGGTCTTCGCCATCCGCCGCACCACCGGGTACGCCTCCGGGTGCACCGCCGAGGCGTCCAGCGGGTCGTCGCCGCCCCGGATGCGCAGGAAGCCCGCGCACTGCTCGTACGCCTTCGGGCCGAGCCTGGCCACATCCTTGAGCGCCTTGCGGGAGCGGAAGGGGCCGTTGGCGTCACGGTGCGCCACGATGTTCTCGGCGAGGCCGGCGCTGATCCCGGAGACCCGCGAAAGGAGCGGCGCGGAGGCGGTGTTGACGTCGACGCCGACACCGTTCACACAGTCCTCGACGACCGCGTCGAGCGAGCGGGAGAGCTTCGCCTCGGCGAGGTCGTGCTGGTACTGGCCGACGCCGATCGACTTCGGGTCGATCTTCACCAGCTCGGCCAGCGGGTCCTGGAGGCGGCGGGCGATCGACACCGCTCCGCGCAACGACACGTCCAGGCCGGGGAGTTCCTGCGAGGCGAAGGCGGAGGCCGAGTAGACCGAGGCGCCCGCCTCCGAGACCATCACCTTCGTCAGCTTCAACTCGGGGTGCTTGGCGAGGAGTTCACCGGCGAGCTTGTCGGTCTCACGGGAGGCCGTGCCGTTGCCGATGGCGATCAGCTCGACCGCGTGCTCCTTCGCGAGGCGCGCCAGCTTCGCCAGCGACTCGTCCCACTTGTTGGCCGGCACGTGCGGGTAGACGGTGTCGGTGGCGACGACCTTGCCGGTCGCGTCGACCACCGCCACCTTCACGCCGGTACGGAAACCGGGGTCGAGGCCCAGCGTCGCCCGGGTGCCCGCGGGGGCGGCGAGCAGCAGGTCCCGCAGGTTCGCCGCGAAGACCCGGACGGCCTCGTCCTCGGCGGCCGTCCGCAGCCGCAGCCGCAGGTCGATCCCCAGGTGCACGAGGATCCGGGTGCGCCAGGCCCAACGGACGGTGTCCTGGAGCCACTTGTCGGCGGGGCGGCCCCGGTCGGCGATGCCGAAGCGGTGCGCGACGATCGGCTCGTAGGAGGAGGGCCCTTCGGTGGGCTCCTCCGGCTCCAGGTCCAGGCTGAGCACGTCCTCCTTCTCGCCGCGCAGCATCGCGAGGACCCGGTGGGACGGCAGGGCGGTGAACGGCTCGGCGAAGTCGAAGTAGTCGGCGAACTTCGCGCCTTCCGTCTCCTTCCCCTCACGGACCTTCGCCACCAGCCGGCCCCGGCCCCACATCCGCTCGCGCAGCTCGCCGATGAGGTCGGCGTCCTCGGAGAACTTCTCGGTGAGGATCGCCCGCGCGCCCTCCAGGGCCGCCGCGGCGTCCGCGACGCCCTTGTCCGCGTCGACGAAGGCGGCCGCGGCGGCGGCCGGCTCCACCGACGGGTCGGCGAGCAGCCCCTCCGCCAGCGGTGCGAGCCCGGCCTCGCGGGCGATCTGGGCCTTGGTGCGCCGCTTCGGCTTGAACGGCAGGTAGATGTCCTCCAGGCGCGCCTTGGTGTCGGCGGCCAGGATCCGCGCCTGGAGCTCCTCCGTCAGCCTGCCCTGCTCGCGTACGGAGTCGAGGACCGCGGTCCGCCGGTCCTCCAGCTCCCGCAGGTAGCGCAGCCGCTCCTCCAGGGTGCGCAGCTGCGCGTCGTCGAGCATCTCGGTCGCTTCCTTGCGGTAGCGCGCGATGAACGGCACGGTGGAGCCGCCGTCGAGCAGCTCGACGGCCGCCTTCACCTGTCGCTCGCGTACGCCGAGCTCCTCGGCGATCCTTGCTTCGATGGACGTCGTCACGGTGTCCCGACTCGCCTTCTCGTGCCTGCTGCTTGCGAGTGCATTCTGCCGGGTCGGTCACCCGTGTGCGGCAACCGACCCGTCCCGTGCGCGCCGCGGCGCCCCGGCTCAGCCCTTGCCGATGAGGTCGGCGGGGTAGGCGCCCGCGCCCGCGGCGGCGACCAGGAAGCCGCGGCCCAGCTCGGTCAGCCGCTCCACGCCGGCCGCGCCCAGGTGCTCGTACGGGGCGGTGTCCAGGCGGTCCGTCGTCTCCTCCAGCTCCTCCCGCAGCCGGACGCCGTTCTCCGTCAGCTCGCCGTCCGCGTCGAGGAGCCCGCGCTCGCGCAGCCGCTCCCGGGCGGCCTCCCAGTCGGCGCGGCCCCAGCCCCGGGTGCCGAGGACCCAGCGTGGCGCCATGCCCTTGCCGGTGGCGGTGTGCGAGGCCAGCGCCTCGACGGGGTCGAGTCCGGCGGCGAGCAGGGCCGTCAGATGGCCGTCGCCGCGGTGCTCGCGCAGCAGGGTCGCCGCGTGCCAGTAGGCGAGGTGCGGTTCCGTGGGCACCGGCAGGTCGGCGTTGGCCGCGTACAGCGGGCGGGCGTGCCGGGTGCACGCCTCGGCGGCCCGCAGGGCGAGTACGGCGGCCTCGGCCATCTCCGGGGAGGTGACCGTCTCCTCGCCGAGCAGCCGGCGCAGGGTGGCGTCGACGGCCCGCAGCCGGGCGTCGAGGACGGTGCCGGGGGAGGCGGTCTCCCAGACGGCGGGCAGGTGCCGGGCCAGCAGCTCCCACTTGTAGTTGTAGAAGGTCGCGGCGACCGTGCCCGCGCCGACGGCGCCGAGCGGGGCGCTGCGGGCGGCGAGCCGCACGGCGGTGGGGTCGGTGAGGCCGAGCGCGCCGAACTCCCGGTCCAGGTCGGGGGAGAAGTACAGCGCGGAGTGGAGGGGGTTGAGGGCGTTGTGGCAGCGGCGCCCGGCCCGCGGCGGCAGCGAAGTCGTCATGGGAGCAGAACCTAACCGACTGCTTGGTACGGAGGGAATGCCCTTCTGCCCGCGATGGCGGGAAAGGTGGGGTTGTCGTCCTTGCGGCCACCCCGGCCGGGCCCGAAGGATGGAGGCATGACGCAGCGACCCGTCCTCGTCGTCCTCTTCGACGGCGTGCAGAGCCTCGACGTCACCGGCCCCGTCGAGGTCTTCCACGGCGCGGCCTGGGCCTCGGGCGCCGCCGAGGAGCCGTACCCGATCCGTACCGCCTCCCTGGACGGCGGTCCGGTCCGCACCGGCAGCGGTCTGCGGATCCTCCCCGACACCTCCCTGGAGGAGGCCGTCGCCGACGGGCCGCCGCACACCCTCCTCGTCCCCGGCGGCGAGGGTGCCCGGGAAGCCGACCCCGCCTTCGTCGACTGGCTGCGCGCCCACGGTCCGGACGCCGAGCGGCTGGTCTCGGTCTGCACCGGGGCGCTGCGGCTCGCCGAGGCGGGGCTTCTCGACGGGCACCGGGCCACCACCCACTGGATGGCCTGCGAGCACCTCGCCCGCCACCACCCCGGGGTCGACGTCGACCCCGATCCGATCTTCGTCAGGGACGGCCGGATCGCCACCTCCGCCGGGGTCACCGCGGGCATCGACCTGGCCCTCGCCCTGGTGGAGGAGGACCTGGGCCGGGAGGCGGCCCTCGCCATCGCCCGGATGCTCGTGGTCTTCCTCCGACGGCCGGGCAACCAGGCCCAGTTCAGCGTCCAGCTCGCCGCCCAGACCGCGCGCCGCGAACCGCTGCGCGACGTCCAGGCGTGGATCGCCGAGCATCCGGACGGCGATCTGTCGGTGGACCGGCTCGCCGCCCGTGCCCGGCTCTCGCCCCGCCACTTCGCCCGCGCCTTCCGCGCCGAGACCGGGGTCACCCCGGGCCGCTACGTCGACCGGATCCGCCTCGAACACGCCCGCAGGCTCCTGGAGGAGACCTCGCGCGGGGTCGAGGAGGTCTCCCGCGCGGCCGGCTACGGCACCCCCGAGGCGATGCGCCGCGCCTTCGTGAAGGCGCTCGGCACCGCCCCGGCCGACTACCGCCGCCGCTTCCACGCACCCGTCAGCTGAAAGGGATCGCCACCGTGCAGATCGCCGTCCTGCTCTTCGAGGGCTTCACCACGCTCGACGCCGTCGGCCCCTACGAACTCCTCGCCCGCCTCCCCGGCGCCCGGACCGTCTTCGTCGCGAAGGAGGCAGGACCGGTCCGCAACGACCAGGGCAGCCTCGCGCTCGTCGCCGACGCGTCCCTCGCCGAGATCCCGCACCCGGACATCGTGCTCGTCCCCGGCGGCCCGGAGACCCGCCGGGCGATGCACGACCCGGAGCTGCGGGAGTGGCTCCGTACCGCCGACTCCACCAGCACCTGGACCACCTCGGTCTGCACCGGCGCGCTGCTCCTCGGCGCCGCCGGGCTGCTCTCCGGCCGCCGGGCGGCCACCCACTGGCTGGCCCACGACGAGCTGCGCGCGCTGGGCGCCGAACCCACCGGCGAGCGGGTCGTCTTCGACGGCAAGTACGTGACGGCCGCCGGGGTCTCCTCCGGTATCGACATGGCCCTGCACCTGCTCGGCCGGATCGCCGGGGACGAGGCCGCCATGACCGTCCAGCTGCTCACCGAGTACGACCCCCAGCCCCCGTACGACGCCGGCTCCCCGCTCAAGGCCCCGGCCCACCTCGTGGAGCGGTGGCGGGGACAGCGGACCGAGGACCTCGCCCGGGGCTGAGCCCGGAGCCCGGCCGAGCCACGGAGCCCGTAGTACGAGGCGCGGAGCCCGTACGAGCCGCGGAGCCCGTACGAGCCGTGTGAAGCCCGTACGAGTCCCCAGCCCCGCCGAGCCTCAGAGCCCGTACGTGAAGCGGGGCGTCCGGCGCTCCAGGAAGGCGGCGACACCCTCCGCGGTGTCGCCGCTGCCGCGCGCCTGCGCGGCCCAGTGCGCGTCCCGGTCGAGGCGACCGTCGGCGAACTCCTTGGCCGCCGCCTGGGTGAGCAGCGAGCGGGAGGCCAGGATCCGGCAGAACTCCTCGACCCGCTTCGCCAGCCCCTCCGCCGGGTGGGCCTCGTCCACGAAGCCGGTCCGCAGCGCCCGCTCGGTGTCGATCAGCTCGCCGGAGAAGAGCAGGTACTTGGCGGTGGCCGGGCCCACCAGGGCGGCCAGCCGCCGGGTGGAGGAGGACGGGTAGACGATCCCGAGCTTCGCCGGGGTGATCCCGAAGAGGGCGCCCTCCGCCGCGAACCGCAGGTCGCAGGCGGCGGCGAGCTGGCTGCCGCCGCCGACGCAGTAGCCGCGGACGGCCGCGAGGGTCGGCTTGGGGAAGGCGGCGAGCGCCTCCTCGGCGCGGACCGCCAGCGTCTGCTGCTCGTCACCCGGTTCGCGCAGCGTCGAGATGTCGGCGCCGGCGCAGAAGGTGTCGCCCGCGCCGGTCAGCACCAGGACCCGGACGGCCGGGTCGGCGGCGAGGCGGTCGAGGACGCCGGGCAGCGACCGCCACATGCCGGCCGTCATCGCGTTGCGCTTGGCGGGGTTGCTGATGACGAGGGTGGCGATCCCGTCCCTGACGCCGTCGACGAGCCGCGGCTCCGTGGTCTCCATGGGCCGGATGCTATCCACCGGTGCCGAACGTACGATCAGGAAGGGGTCGTCAGGCAGCCGTACGAGGAGGCACGATGGTCAAGGAGACCGGGGACGACGGCCTCGACCCCGTCCAGGAGATGGCCCGCGAGGGCAAGAGGCTCGGCAGGAGTTTCGGCTGGCTGGCCGCGCTCGGCGTGATCCTGGTGATCTGCGGCGTCGTCGGCCTGTTCTACACCGGGTTCGCCACCCTGACCTCCATGTGGCTCTTCGGCTGGCTGCTGCTGATCGGCGGCCTGGTGGGCCTCCTCCAGGCGTTCCAGTCGCGGGGCACCAGCTACTTCTGGCTGGCGGCGGTGGTCGCGGCGGTGAACCTCGCGGCCGGATGCGTGGTCCTCCGTCACCCGGAGGCCACGGCCGAGGCGCTGACCATGTTCGCCGCCCTGCTCTTCCTCACCGGCGGCGTCTTCCGGCTGGTCGGCAGCGTGGTGGTGCGCGGCCCGCAGTTCGGCTGGACCCTGCTCCAGGGCGCCTTCGGGCTGCTCCTGGGGCTCCTGGTGCTCTTCGACTGGCCGGACAGCAGCCGGTACGTCCTCGGCTTCTTCTTCTCGCTGGCGCTGCTCTTCGACGGCCTCGGGCTGATCGCCATCGGCGTCGGCGGCCGGCGGATCGTCGGCCTGGTCACCCCGCAGCCGGAATCCGGGCCGGAGCCGGAGGCGGAACAGGTCACGGGAACACCCCCGGAGGCCCCCTCGGAAAACGCACAGGATCGGTCGGACACCTGAGGCAGGCATGCGGCACCGGTCAGAGGTGGTCGATAGGTGTCGACTTCTGGTCAGTAGGCCGGGAGACCCCTCCGGATTGCCAAGACTCGAAGCGTGGCGAGAATCGAGCACGAGGGTGGGAACCGGACCATGGAGACCCGCGGAGGTGTCCCCGCCCGGCCACCGTCCTATGAAGGAGTCTGGCGCTTCACCGCTCCCGCGGTCGACGTCTCCGTCCCCCAGGCCCGGCACGCGGTACGCGACCTGCTGGCCCGCCAGGGAGTTCCGGTCCACGAGGACATCCGGCACGGGCTGCTGCTGATCGTCTCCGAGCTGGTCACCAACGCCGTGCGGCACGCGGCGCTGCTCTCCCCGGAGATAGCGGTCGAGGTGGCGATCGGGCCGGAGTGGGTCAGGGTGTCCGTCGAGGACAACCACCCCTACCGGCCCAAGGCGCTGGAGGCGGACTACGGCCAGACCGGCGGACGGGGACTGCTCCTGGTGAAGGAGATCGCCCTGGAGTCGGGTGGCGCCTGCGACGTCGAGCACACCGCGGGCGGCGGAAAGATCATCTGGGCGGCGCTGCCCCTGACCCCGATGGCACCGGGGCCGGGGGCGGCGGAGGGCCGGGTCACCAGCCCCCGGCAGGACCCGTCAGCTCCCTGATCGCCGGACGCGCCGCGTCGAGCACCGTCATGAACCAGGCGGAGAACGGCGCGGTCGCGTGCCGCCCGGCCAGCTCGGCCGGGGTGACGAAGGCGTACTCCCCGATCTCCTCCGGGTCCGGCTCCGGCGTGGCCTGCACCAGGCCGACGAAGAGGTGGTTGAACTCCTGCTCCACCAGGCCCGACGCCGGGTCCGGGTGGTTGTAGCGGACCGTGCCGGCCTCGCCCATCAGGGTGGGGGAGACGCCCAGCTCCTCGAAGGTGCGCCGGGCGGCCGCCGCGAAGGGCGCCTCACCCGGATAGGGGTGGCCGCAGCAGGTGTTCGACCAGACGCCGGGGGAGTGGTACTTGCCGAGCGCCCGGCGCTGGAGCAGCAGCCGGCCCTCCTCGTCGAAGAGGAAGACCGAGAAGGCGCGGTGCAGCTGCCCGGGAGCCTGGTGGGCGGCGAGCTTCTCCGCCGTACCGATGGTGTTCCCGGCCTCGTCGACCAGCTCCAGCATGATCGGCTCCGGGGCGGCGGACGGCTCCGTGCCGTTCGACGAGAGCTTCGAGGCAAGCCCCGGCGCGATCTCGGCCGTGGTGCCCTGTGTGATCGGCATACCCATCCTTCGCTTCGGTCCTCGGCTCGTGGGGCCACCCCAGTCTGCCGTACAAAAGCGGCTTGTCCGCACTTCGGCGGCCGGAGCCCGCCGCTCCCACCGGACCGGAGTACACCGGCGCGAGGGAGCGGCGGGGGCCGTCAGGAGGGGGTCAGACCCCGAAAGCCGCCGGATAGGCGATCGTGCCCGCCGGAACCGGGCCGGAACCGTCCAGGACGAGCGCCATCATCGCCTCGTCCGGAACCTCGAAACCTGGCCTGATTCCATACTCGGACGCCCGTACGAAGCCGAACCGGGGGTAGTAATCCGGATGGCCGAGTACGAGCACGAGCCGCTCGCCGGCGAGCCGCGCCGCGTCGAGCACCGCCCGCGTGACCGCCTGCCCGGCCCCGGTCCGCCGGTGCTCCGGCGCCACCGAGACCGGCGCGAGCGCCGCCGCCGGCACCCCGCCCACCCGGCACCGGGTGATCAGGGCGTGCGCCGCGACCGAACCGTCCGGGGCCTGCGCCACCATCGAGAGCCCCGGCAGCCAGGCGTCCGGGTCGGCGCGCAGGGCGTCGACCAGCGCGGCCTCGGCCGGTGACCCGAAGGCCGCCGCGGTCAGGTCCCGTACGGCCGCGTGGTCGGCCTCCCGCTCCGGCCGGGTCGGCCAGCGGGGGTCGGCCGGGCGCAGCACGAAGCCCGCGTAGCCGTAGTCGCCGCCGTGGTCACGGCGGAGCGCGATCTCGGCGCGGGCGCCCGCCACGGCCTCCGCCATCCCCGGCACCGAGGTGTCGGCGGCGTCGGCGTGGGCGGCCAGCGGGACGTAGTACTCGTCCCAGTCGCCGTCGGGCTGGGTGAAGGTGCCGAGGACGTGGTACCCGGCCCCGACCGCCGCGGCGGAGAGCTCCGCGACCGTACGGAGCGGATAGTGCTCGTCCCAGAAGGCGCGGGCCTCCGGGGCGGGCGCGTCGGTGGTCCACACGCACTCGGTGAGGACCAGGACGCCTCCCGGCGCGAGGAGGCGGCGCCACTCGGCGAGCGCCCGGTCGAAGCCGAGCACGAAGACCGAGCTCTCGGCCCAGACCAGGTCGAAGGAGCCGTCGGGGAAGGGCAGCGCGCCCATGTCGCCCCGTACCGGGCGGACCGAGCCGGTGAGACCGCGCGCGGCGGCCGCCGCGCGCAGCTCGTCCAGGAACGGCTCGTGGGTGTCGACGGCCGTCACCTCGGCGTGCGCCTCGGCGGCCAGGAGCAGCGCGGAACGGCCGGGGCCGCAGCCCAGGTCGAGCACGCGCGGTCGCTCCGGGAGCCTCCCCGCGAGCGCGAGGAGACGGCGGGTGGTGGCGTCGGAGCCGGGACCCTGCCGCGGAAGACCGTGGTGCAGGGCGAAGAAGGCGTCGTGGGACGCGGTGGAAGCGGTGTCGGACAACGTGGAAACCCTTGTCGAGTGAAGTCGAGGAAGGGTCCCCGGCCGACGACGTGACGGGCCGGTGGAAGAACCGGGATCAGGTCAGCCGGAGACCCGGGAGCCGAAGCGGGACCGGGTGCGGCCGCGGGAAGCGGCCCTCGTCGCGACGGTCATCGACCTCAGCTCCTCTCGTACACGAGTCCGTACGGGGGAGGGTAACAGTCAGAGGCAGAGCTTGGCCTCGTGCGCGGCGTGCCCGGCCGGCTCCAGCTGGAAGGTGCAGTGCTCCACGTCGAAGTGGTCGCCCAGGCACCCCTGGAGGTCGTGGAGGATCTTCTCGTGGCCCACCGAGTCCAGCGCCTCGGCGTCCACCACCACGTGCGCGGAGAGGACCGGCATCCCGGAGGTGATCGTCCAGGCGTGCAGGTCGTGCACGTCCTCGACGCCCGGCAGGGCCAGGAGGTGCGCCCGTACCTCCGCCATGTCCACGCCCTTGGGCGCCGCCTCCAGGAGCACGTCCAGGGTCTCGCGCAGCAGCTTCACCGTGCGCGGCACGATCATCAGGCCGATGACCAGGGAGGCGATCGGGTCGGCGTACTGCCAGCCGGTCGTCAGGATGAGGACGGCGGCGACGATGACGGTCACCGAGCCGAGCGCGTCGGCCATCACCTCCAGATAGGCGCCCCGGACGTTCAGGCTCTCCTGCTGGCCCCGCATGAGCAGCGACAGCGAGACGATGTTGGCGACCAGACCGATCACGGCGAAGGTGATGGCGAGCCCGCCCTTGGTCTCGGCCGGCTCCATGAACCGCTGGATCGCCTCGTAGAGCACGTACCCGCCGACGCCGAGCAGCAGCAGACAGTTGGCGAGCGCCGCCAGGATCTCCGCCCGGGCGAAGCCGAAGGTGCGGTTGCCGGACGGGGGCCGGTTGGCGAAGTGGATCGCGAGCAGCGCCATCGCCAGACCGATCGCGTCCGTCGCCATGTGCGCCGCGTCGGCGATCAGCGCGAGCGAGTCGGCGAGCAGACCGCCGACGATCTCGATCACCATCACGGAGAGCGTGATCCCGAGCGCGATCCGCAACCGGTTGCGGTACGCGGCGCCCGCGGTACCGGTCGGCGGCGTCCCCCCGTGGCTGTGCCCGTGGTCGTGTCCAGCCCCCATGAGATGGCCTCCCAAGTCCTGTGTCGACGGTGCCCCGGGTCGCCAGTGAACTACGGGTGGGGGGTATGTGCAACACGGTACTGAACACCGTTGTCACTGTCCTGACCTGCAGTGATTCCCTTCCGGCCGCCATGTGGGCGATCACCTGCCGGAACGCCCGCCCAGGGGCCCGGTCCACCGGTTCGGAGGGCCGGGCGCCGATCACCGATGGTGATCACCCGGGAGCGCCGCGCACCCCGGCGGCGACGGGCGGGCCGGGGGGAGTCCGGCGGGCGAAGCCTCGGTGAACTCGTGCTCGGTTCATCCGATAGCCTCAGCCGACGTGTCGCCGCCCGGTGCCGGGGCGCACCGTCGCGCCCGGGGCCGTCAGGGCCCCGTCGGCCCTGCCCGTTCCAAGGAGTGAGTTCGTCTGTCGACCGCCATCCTCACCGGCCCGCCGGCACCCGGATCCTCGCTCGACGGTGATCTGCGGTCGCTCGGCTTCGACGTCCGCCGGGCCGCCGGCGCCGAGGAGGCCCGTACCCTCCTGGCCGCCGTCCCCGCGGGCGAGCGCGTCGCCCTCGTCGACTCCCGCTTCGTCGGGCACCTGCACGCCCTGCGCCTCGCGCTGACCGACCCCCGCTTCCCGGCCGGGGCCGTGCCCGGCGCGCTCACCGCGCAGCCCGAGGCCCGCCCGGCCCTCGCCCGCGCGCTGGCCGCCGCCCCGGCGCTCACCGCGCCGGGCGGCACCCCCGCGTCGGGACCGGACCTCACCGAGGCCGTCGCCGACGCCCTCGACGCCGACGGCGTCGCCGTGCACCGGCCGCAGCTCGGCACCCTCGTCGCCACCGTCCCCGCCGACGCCGAGGCCCGCCACGAGGCCCGCGCCGCCGTCGCCGCCGTCGACGACGAGGCCGTCCGCCTCCGCTCCGCCGTGAAGGCCCACGACGGCTTCTTCACCACCTTCTTCATCAGCCCCTACTCGCGGTACATCGCCCGCTGGTGCGCCCGCCGGGGTCTCACCCCCAACCAGGTCACCACCGCCTCGCTGCTCACCGCCCTGCTCGCGGCCGGCTGCGCGGCCACCGGAGAGCGCGGCGGCTACATCGCCGCCGGCGTCCTCCTGATCCTCTCCTTCGTCCTGGACTGCACCGACGGGCAGCTCGCCCGGTACGCGCTCAAGTACTCGACGATGGGCGCCTGGCTCGACGCCACCTTCGACCGCGCCAAGGAGTACGCCTTCTACGCCGGCCTCGCCCTCGGCGCGGCCCGGGGCGGCGACGACGTGTGGACGCTCGCGCTCGCCGCGATGATCCTCATGACCTGTCGCCACGTCGTGGACTTCTCCTTCAACGAGGCGAACGCCGAGAGCACGGGCGCCGCGGCGAAGACCAGCCTGGCCCTGTCCAGCCGGCTCGACAGCGTCGGCTGGACCGTCTGGGCCCGCCGCATGATCATCCTGCCGATCGGCGAGCGCTGGGCGATGATCGCCGTCCTCACCGCCGCCACCAGCCCCCGGACCGTCTTCTGGGCCCTGATCATCGGCTGCTCCTTCGCCGCCTGCTACACCACGGCGGGGCGCGTGCTGCGCTCGGTGAGGAGAAGGGGACCGCGTACCGACCGGGCCGCGCAGGCGCTGCACGACCTCACGGACGCGGGGCCGCTGTCCCGGCTCATGGCCCGGTTCTACGACTACAAGGGGCGCGGCGCCGGGAGCTTCTTCGCCGCCGTCGGTGCCGCGATGGTGCTCGCTTCGGCATGGCAGTGGCCGTTCGGTGACCGGCGGGTCGTGATCGCGGTCCTCGTCTACGCGGTCTTCTGGTCCGCCTTCGCCGTCTCCCGCCCCCTCAAGGGCGCGCTCGACTGGCTCGTCCCCCCGCTCTTCCGCGCCGCCGAGTACGGCACGATCCTGATCCTCGCGGTCAAGTCGGACGCCCCGCACGCCGTCCCCGCCGCATTCGGCCTGGTCGCGGCGGTCGCCTACCATCACTACGACACGGTGTACCGCATCCGCGGAGGCACCGGCGCGCCGCCCGCCTGGCTGGTGCGGACCACCGGCGGACACGAGGGGCGCACGCTCCTGGTGGCCGTCCTCGCCGCCCTCCTCGTGGACCGCGGCGACGACTTCACCCTGGCGCTCACCGCCCTGGCGTGCGCGCTCGCCCTCGTGGTGCTCGTGGAGTCCATCCGCTTCTGGGTCTCCTCCGGAGCACCCGCCGTTCACGACGAAGGAGAAACAGCATGATCGGCCTCGTTCTGGCAGCCGGTGCCGGACGGCGACTGCGCCCCTACACCGACACCCTCCCGAAGGCCCTCGTGCCCGTGGACGGCGACACCACCGTCCTCGACCTCACGCTGAAGAACTTCGCCGAGGTCGGCCTGACCGAGGTCGCGATCGTCGTCGGCTACCGCAAGGAGGCCGTCTACGCCCGCAAGGAGGCCCTGGAGGCGAAGTACGGCCTCTCTCTCACCCTGATCGACAACGACAAGGCCGAGGAGTGGAACAACGCCTACTCCCTGTGGTGCGCCCGTGAGGTCCTCAAGCGCGGTGTGATCCTCGCCAACGGCGACACCGTCCACCCGGTCTCCGTCGAGAAGACCCTCCTCGCCGCCCGCGGCAAGGGCCAGAAGATCATCCTCGCCCTCGACACGGTGAAGAAGCTCGCCGACGAGGAGATGAAGGTCGTCGTCGCCGAGGGCAAGGGCGTCCAGAAGATCACCAAGCTGATGGACCCGGCCGACGCCACCGGCGAGTACATCGGCGTCACCCTCATCGAGGCCGAGGCCGCCGAGGAGCTCGCCGACGCCCTGAAGGCCACCTTCGAGCGCGACCCCGACCTGTACTACGAGGACGGTTACCAGGAGCTCGTCAACCGCGGCTTCACCGTCGACGTCGAGCCCATCGGCGAGGTCTCCTGGGTGGAGATCGACAACCACGACGACCTCGCCAAGGGCCGGGAGATCGCGTGCCGGTACTGACCCGACTCATCCCGTCGCCGGTCGTCGTCGACATCCGCAGAGGAGCGCTGGACGACCTGTCCGCGCTCCTCGCGGACCAGCGGATCTCCAGCAACGGCAAGATCGCCGTCGCGATCAGCGGCGGCTCCGGCCTCAAGCTGCGCGACCAGTTCGCCCCCGAGCTGCCCGGCGCCGACTGGTACACCGTCTCCGGCGGCACCATCGACGAGGCGGTCAAGCTCGCCGACGCCATGCGCGGCAAGCGGTACGACGCCGTGGTCGCCCTCGGCGGCGGCAAGATCATCGACGTGACGAAGTACGCGGCGGCCCGGGTCGGGCTGCCGTTGGTGGCCATAGCCACCAACCTGTCGCACGACGGCATCTGCTCGCCGATCTCCACCCTGGACAACGACAACGGGCGCGGTTCCTACGGCGTTCCCACCCCGATCGCGCTGGTCATCGACCTCGACGTGATCCGGGACGCCCCGATCCGCTTCGTCCGCTCCGGCATCGGCGACGCGATCTCCAACGTCTCCGCCCTCGCGGACTGGGAGCTCTCCCACCGCGAGACCGGCGAGAAGATCGACGGGCTCGCCGCCGCCATGGCCCGCAGCGCGGGCGAGGCGGTCCTCCGGCACCCCGGCGGCGTCGGCGACGACGACTTCCTCGTCACCCTCTCCGAGGGGCTGGTGATGTCCGGCATCGCCATGTCCATCAGTGGCGACAGCCGCCCCTCCTCGGGCGCCTGCCACGAGATCAGCCACGCCTTCGACCTGCTCTTCCCGGCCCGCGCCGCCAGCCACGGCGAGCAGTGCGGCCTCGGCGCGGCCTTCGCGATGCACCTGCGCGGCGCCCAGGAGGAGTCCGTCGTCATCGTGGAGACCCTGCGCCGGCACGGGCTGCCCGTGCTGCCGGAGGAGATGGGCTTCACGGTCGACGAGTTCGTCCAGGCCGTGGAGTTCGCCCCGCAGACCCGGCCGGGCCGGTTCACCATCCTGGAACACCTCGACCTGTCCACCGACGAGATCAGGGACGCGTACGCCGACTATGCCAAAGCCATCGGTAGCTGAGCTCCGCCCGGTCGTCCACCCGCCGGGTGTGAAGGACCGGCGGAGCGGCGAGCACTGGGGCGGCCGCCTCTACATGCGGGAGATCTCCCTCAGGATCACCCGCCACCTGGCGAACACCCGGGTCACGCCCAACCAGCTGACGTACCTGATGACCCTGGCCGGCGTCCTCGCCGCCCCGGCCCTTCTGGTGCCGGGCGTGTGGGGCGCCGTGCTCGGCGTCGTCGCGGTGCAGCTGTACCTGCTGCTCGACTGTGTCGACGGCGAGCTGGCCCGCTGGAAGAAGCAGTACTCGTTGGCCGGCGTCTACCTGGACCGGGTCGGCGCCTACCTGTGCGACGCGGCCGTGCTCGTCGGCTTCGGCCTGCGCGCCGCCGACCCGTGGGGCGAGGGCGGCCCCGACTGGCTGTGGGCCTTCCTCGGCACCCTGGCCGCGCTCGGCGCCATCCTGATCAAGGCCGAGACCGACCTGGTCGGTGTCGCCCGCCACCAGAACGGCATGCCCCCGGTGCAGGAGGCGGCCTCCGAGCCCCGCTCCTCCGGCATGGCGCTGGCCCGCCGGGCCGCCGCCGCGCTCAAGTTCCACCGGCTGATCCTCGGGATCGAGGCCTCCCTGCTGATCCTGGTCCTGGCCTTCGTCGACCAGGCGCGGGGCGACCTCTTCTTCTCCCGGCTCGGCGTCGCCGTCCTCGCCGGCATCGCCCTGCTCCAGACCCTGCTGCACCTCGTCTCGGTCCTGGCGTCCAGCAGACTGAAGTAGAAGCACCGGGGCCCGCCGCCCGCCGGGAAGATCGCCCGGCGTCCCGGCGGGCCCCCCGGATGGCGTACGGTGAGGCGGCGGACCCGGTGCCGGGGGCCGCCCACCGGTCAGCTGACATCGCGGCACCCCCACGTGCCGCACATCGTGAACACGGAAGTTTCGACTGTGAGTGACATTCACCAGGGCGGGGCGGTCGCGACGAGCGCGCCTCCGACCTCCGTCGACGCGGGCCTGTCCCCGGGCGACCTCGCCGCCAAGTACGGCCTCGCGGTCAGCGGCGCCCGGCCCCGCCTGGGCGAGTACGTCCGCCAGCTGTGGGGCCACCGCCACTTCATCATGGCCTTCTCCTCGGCGAAGCTCACCGCCCAGTACAGCCAGGCCAAGCTCGGGCAGATCTGGCAGGTGGCGACCCCGCTGCTCAACGCCCTGATCTACTTCCTGATCTTCGGGGTGATCCTGGGCGCCAGCAGGGGCATGGAGAAGGACGTCTACATCCCCTTCCTGGTCACCGGCATCTTCGTGTTCACCTTCACGCAGAGCTCCGTCATGGCCGGCGTACGGGCGATCTCCGGCAACCTCGGACTGGTCCGCGCCCTGCACTTCCCGCGCGCCAGCCTCCCCATCAGCTTCTCGATCCAGCAGCTCCAGCAGCTGCTCTACTCGATGATCGTGCTCGTCGCGATCGTGATGGTCACCGGCAGCTACCCCTCGCTCAGCTGGCTGCTCGTGATCCCGGCGCTCCTCCTGCAGTTCGTGTTCAACGTGGGCCTCGCCCTGATCATGGCCCGGGCCGGCGCCAAGACCCCCGACCTCGCCCAGCTGATGCCCTTCGTCATGCGGACCTGGATGTACGCCTCCGGCGTCATGTTCTCGATCCCCGTGATGCTCTCGGACAAGCCGCAGTGGATCGCGGACATCCTCATGTACAACCCGGCGGCGGTCTACATGGACCTCATGCGCTTCGCCCTCATCGACGGCTACACCGCCGCGAACCTGCCCGACCACGTCTGGGCCACCGGCCTCGCCTGGGCCCTGCTCTTCGGCATCGGCGGCTTCGTCTACTTCTGGAAGGCAGAGGAGAGGTACGGCCGTGGCTGACACCGTCCAGGGCGCGCAGGTGCCCACCGTCATCTGCGACGACGTCCACATCGTCTACCGGGTCAACGCCGGCGGCGGAGGCAAGGGCAGCGCCACCGCGGCCCTCAGCCGGATCGTCGGCCGGGGCAAGGCCGAGATCAACCGGGGCGTCCGCAAGGTGCACGCCGTCCGCGGCGTCACCTTCACCGCCTACCGCGGCGAGGCCATCGGCCTCATCGGCACCAACGGCTCCGGCAAGTCCACCCTGCTGCGCGCCATCGCCGGCCTGCTCCCCACCGAGAGCGGCAAGGTCTACACCGACGGCCAGCCCTCGCTCCTCGGCGTCAACGCGGCCCTGATGAACGACCTCACCGGCGAGCGCAACGTCATCCTCGGCGGCCTCGCCATGGGCATGAGCCGCGAGGAGATCCACGCGCGGTATCAGGACATCGTCGACTTCTCCGGGATCAACGACAAGGGCGACTTCATCAGCCTGCCCATGCGCACCTACTCCTCCGGCATGGGCGCCCGGCTCCGCTTCGCCATCGCCGCTGCCAAGAACCACGACGTGCTCCTCATCGACGAGGCGCTCGCCACCGGCGACCGCAAGTTCCAGATCCGCTCCGAGGAGCGCATCCGCGAGCTGCGCAAGGAGGCCGGCACGGTCTTCCTGGTCAGTCACAGCAACAAGTCCATCCGGGACACCTGCGACCGGGTGCTCTGGCTGGAGAAGGGCCAGCTCCTGATGGACGGCCCGGCCGACGAGGTCCTCAAGGCGTACGAGCGCGAGACCGCCCGCTGACAGAGGCACCGAACGCCCCCCACCGCCCCGGTGGGGGGCGTTCCGGCCCACCCGTCTCCCACCACCGCCCTTGCCGGAAGGTGCTGCGCACCAGCCCCTCCTGACGCCTGTCCGGCTCCCCGCTGGAATGTTCATGCGGTCAACATCGGGCAGGATGTGCCCATGACGGCGATCTCGGGAGGAAAGACCTACCACCACGGCGATCTGCGCAACGCCCTGATCTGCGCGGCCGTCGACCTCGCCACCGAGGGCGGCCCCGAACGGGTCGTCCTGCGCGAGGCCGCCCGCCGGGTCGGCGTCTCGCCCACCGCCGCCTACCGGCACTTCGAGGGCCGCGGCGAACTGCTCCGTACCGTCCGCACCCACGCCAGGACCCGGCTCGCCGAGGCCATGGAGCGGGCCGCCGCCCGCGAGCCCGGCGCCGACGACCCCGCCCTCGCCGCCGAGCGCCGGCTCGCCGCCCTCTGCCGCGGCTACGTCGGCTTCGCCGTCGAGCACCCCGGCCTCTACCGCGCCGCCTTCGGCGCCGTCCGCCCCGCCGGGGACCCGCCGGCCGACGGCGCCGCGTCCCCGGAACCCGAGATCCGCGCCTTCACCCTCCTCAAGGAGGCCCTGGAAGCCCTCGACCGGGCCGGCGGGCGCAGGTCCGCCGCCGGGGCCGCCGCCTGGTCCGCCGTGCACGGCCTCTCACTGCTCCTCCTCGAAGGCCCGCTGCGCCGGCTCTCCGCCCGCCGCCGCGACGACGTGGTCGAGACGACCCTCGCCATGGTCGTCTCCGGCGCCCGCTGATTCCCCGGGCCGCATCGGCACAGGTCAGCCCCGCCCGCACACCCCGCGTGGCGGAAGACCCCCCGAATGGCGACATCCCTCCTACGACGTAAGCTGTACCGGTCTGATCAACATCGCCCTCGGCGCCCCCGGAATGTCCGGGGGGTGCGCGCTCCGCGTGCGGCGGCGTGTCCGAAATAGGATGGATTGGATCGGCAGTGTAGAACGGGAGACATGACGGCCATGACGCAGAATCTCCAGCTTCCCGTGGGTGTCGCCGTCTCCGCGCCGGGCGCCGCCCGGTGACGGCTCCCCGGCACGTGCGCGCCGACGATCCCTCGCGCACCACGCTCGACAAGGCCGCGGACGAGAACTTCCCCGTGGCCCCCTTCTTCCTGCCGCGCGCCTGGCGCGACGACCTCATGGCCGTCTACGGCTACGCCCGCCTCGTCGACGACATCGGCGACGGCGACCTCGCCCCCGGCGGCGCCGACGCCCGCCACCTGGGCGTCGGACCCGAGGAGGCCGCCGACCGGCTCGTCCTCCTCGACGCCTTCGAGGAGGACCTGCGCCGGGTCTTCGACGGGACCCCCCGCCACCCGCTGCTGCGCGCCCTCCAGCCCACCGTCCGGCGCCACGGCCTCACCCCCGGCCCCTTCCTCGGCCTGATCCAGGCCAACCGCCAGGACCAGCTCGTCCGCCGCTACGAGACGTACGACGACCTCCTCGCCTACTGCGAGCTCTCCGCCAACCCCGTCGGCCGGCTCGTCCTCGCCCTCACCGGCACCGCCACCCCCGAGCGGATCCGCCGCTCCGACGAGATCTGCACCGCCCTCCAGATCGTCGAACACCTCCAGGACGTCGCCGAGGACCTCGGCCGCGACCGGATCTACCTCCCCGCCGAGGACCTCAAGCGGTTCCACGTCACCGAGGACGACCTGGCCCGCCCCACCGCCGGCGCCGCCGTGCGCTCCCTCGTCGCCTTCCAGGCCGAGCGCGCCCGCGACCTGCTGCACGCCGGCACCCCGCTCGTCGGAAGCGTCCACGGCCGCCTCCGCCTGCTCCTCACCGGCTTCACCGCCGGCGGACTCGCCGCACTCGACGCCATCGCCGCCGCCGGCTTCGACGTCCTCGCCGGCCCGCCGAAGCCCACCAAGCCGAGCCTTGCGCGCCGGGCGGGAGCGGTCCTGCTCCGGGCGCGAAGAGAGGGGGGATCGTGACCACGGAGGAAACGTCCCGGCCGTCCGCGCCGGTGCGGGCCGCCTACAGCTACTGCGAGGCCGTCACCGGCCAGCAGGCCCGCAACTTCGCCTACGGCATCCGCCTCCTGCCCACCGACAAGCGGCAGGCCATGTCGGCGCTGTACGCCTTCTCCCGGCGCGTCGACGACATCGGCGACGGCACCCTCGCCCCCGAGGAGAAGCGCGAGCGCCTGGAGACCACCCGGGCCCTGCTCGACCGGATCCGCAAGGGCGACGTCGCCGAGGACGACACCGATCCCGTCGCGGTCGCCCTCGCCGACTCCGCCCTCCGCTTCCCGATCCCCCTCGAAGGGCTCGACGAGCTGATCGACGGCGTCCTCATGGACGTCCGAGGCGCCACCTACCGCACCTGGGACGAGCTCAAGGACTACTGCCGGTGCGTCGCCGGCGCCATCGGCCGGCTCTCCCTCGGCGTCTTCGGCACGCAGCCCGGCGCCGCCGACGCCGACCGGGCCCCCGAGTACGCCGACACCCTCGGCCTCGCGCTCCAGCTCACCAACATCCTCCGGGACGTCCGCGAGGACGCCGGCAACGGCCGCACCTACCTGCCCGCAGAGGACCTCGCCCGCTTCGGCTGCGAGGGCGGTTTCGGCGGGGAGGACGGTTTCGGCGACGGCGCCCTGCCGCCCGGCGCCGACTTCGCCGGACTCGTCCACTTCGAGGTGCGCCGCGCCCGCGCCCTCTTCGTCGAGGGCTACCGGCTCCTCCCGATGCTCGACCGGCGCAGCGGCGCCTGCGTCGCCGCCATGGCCGGCATCTACCGCCGCCTCCTCGACCGCATCGAGCGCGACCCCGGGGCCGTGCTCCGCGGCCGGGTCTCGCTGCCCGGCCGGGAGAAGGCGTACGTCGCCGTCCGGGGCCTCTCGGGACTCGACGCCCGCCACATCGCCCGCACGGTCAGGAGGGGCGGCTGATGACCCCCGTCCCCACCGGTCAGGCCGGGAACCCGGCCCCGAGCGCCGTCGTCGTCGGCGGCGGGCTCGCCGGCATCACCACGGCGCTCCAGCTCGCCGACGCGGGCGTCGCCGTCACCCTCCTCGAAGGCCGGCCCCGCCTCGGCGGCCTCGCCTTCTCCTTCCGCCGCGGCGAGCTCACCGTCGACAACGGCCAGCACGTCTACCTGCGCTGCTGCACCGCCTACCGCTGGTTCCTCGACCGGATCGACGGCGCCCGCCTCGCCCCCCTCCAGGACCGGCTCGACGTCCCCGTCCTCGACGTCGCCCACCCCCGCGGCCCCCGCCTCGGCCGGCTCCGCCGCGACCCGCTGCCGGTCCCCTTCCACCTGGCCCGCAGCCTCGCCACGTACCCCCACCTCTCCCTCGCCGAGCGGGCCTCCGTCGGGCGCGCCGCCCTCGCCCTGAAGAAGCTCGACCCCGCCGACCCGGCCCTCGACGGCATCGACTTCGCCACCTGGCTCGGCCGCCACGGACAGTCCGCCCGCAGCATCGAGGCCCTGTGGGACCTCGTCGGCATCCCCACCCTCAACGCCCCCGCCCCGGACGCCTCCATGGGGCTCGCCGCCATGGTCTTCAAGACCGGGCTGCTCACCGACCCCGGCGCCGCCGACATCGGCTGGGCCCACGTGCCGCTCGGCCACCTCCACGACACCCTCGCCGGCAAGGTCCTCGACGGGCTCGGCGTCCGGACCCTGCTGCGCACCAAGGCCGAGCGGATCTCCCGTACCGACGACGGCCGCTGGAGCGTCGAGGTCCCCGGCGAGACCCTCGACGCCGACGCCGTCGTCCTCGCCGTGCCCCAGACCGAGACCCACGGACTGCTCCCCGAGGGCGCGCTCGACGACGTCGACCGGCTCCTCGACATCGGCACCGCGCCCATCCTCGACCTGCACGTGGTCTACGACCGCAAGGTGCTGAAGCGGCCCTTCTTCACCGCCCTCGGCTCCCCGGTCCAGTGGGTCTTCGACCGCACCGAGGCTTCCGGACTCACCGGCGGGGGACAGTACCTCGCCGTCTCGCAGTCCGCCGCCCAGGACGAGATCGACCGGCCCGTCGCCGCGCTCCGCGAGCGCTACCTCCCGGAGCTGGAGCGGCTGCTGCCCGCCGCCCGCGGCGCCGGGGTCCGCGACTTCTTCGTCACCCGGGAACGGACCGCCACCTTCGACCCCGCACCGGGCGTCGGGCGCCTCCGCCCCGGCACCCGCACCCGTGCGCCCGGCCTCTACCTGGCCGGCGCCTGGACCGCCACCGGCTGGCCCGCGACCATGGAAGGTGCCGTCCGAAGCGGCTTCAGCGCCGCCGGCGCGGTGCTCTCCGCCTTCGGCCGCCGCCACGACCATCCGCTGCAGGAGGCGGCATGAGTGTGATCACAGGAACCAGAGGAGAGACCGTGCCGACCGTGCCCCCGGGGACCCCGGCCGTCGACACCGCCGACGTGAACGCCCTGCTGGAGAGGGGGCGGACCCTGTCCACCCCCGTCATGCGGGCGGCCGTCGGCCGTCTCGCCCCGCCCATGGACACCGTGGCCGCCTACCACTTCGGCTGGATCGACGCCCAGGGCAACCCCACCGACGCCGACAGCGGAAAGGCCGTGCGCCCCGCGCTCGCCCTGCTCTCCGCCGAGGCCGCGGGCGCCGCGCCCGAGGTCGGCGTCCCCGGTGCCGTCGCCGTCGAACTCGTGCACAACTTCTCGCTGCTCCACGACGACCTCATGGACGGCGACGAGCAGCGCCGTCACCGCGACACGGTGTGGAAGGTGCACGGCCCCGCCCAGGCCATCCTGGTCGGCGACGCCCTCTTCGCCCTCGCCAACGAACTCCTCCTGGAACTCGGCACCGTGGAGGCCGGCCGCGCCACCCGCCGCCTCACCACCGCCTCCCGCAAGCTGATCGACGGGCAGGCCCAGGACATCTCCTACGAGCACCGCGAGCGGGTCACCGTCGAGGAGTGCCTGGAGATGGAGGGCAACAAGACGGGCGCCCTCCTCGCCTGCGCCGTCTCCATCGGTGCCGTCCTCGGCGGCGCCGACGACCGCACCGCCGACAAGCTGGAGGAGTACGGCTACCACCTCGGCCTCGCCTTCCAGGCCGTCGACGACCTCCTCGGCATCTGGGGCGACCCGGACGCCACCGGCAAGCAGACCTGGAGCGACCTGCGGCAGCGGAAGAAGTCGCTGCCGGTCGTCGCCGCCCTCGCGGCCGGCGGGGAGGCGTCCGAGCGGCTCGGCCTGCTGCTCGCCGAGGACGCCAAGTCCACCGACTTCGACTCCTTCACCGAGGAGGACTTCGCCTACCGCGCCGCCCTCATCGAGGAGGCCGGCGGCCGCGAGTGGACCGCCGAGGAGGCCCGCCGCCAGCACGGAAAAGCGCTCCGTGCCCTGCACGAGGTCGACATGCCCGCCCGGGTGCGCGACCAGCTGATCGCCCTCGCCGACTTCGTCGTCGTACGGAAGAAATGATCACCCACCGCCGGATATGAGTGCTTGGTCGCCGGCCGGTGCCACCCGGCACCGGCCGACGGCAGACCCGCAGGAGCAGAAGGAACCGACTGCACGAAGGGGACGCCATGACAGCGACGACCGACGGAAACGCCGGGGCTCTCGGCCCCCTCGCGACCGCGGCCAGCACCGCACCACAGCACCGCACCACCCCGCCGGGCGGCCTCGCCGCCGCCCCCGACCGTCTCGACGAGGCCGCGGCCCGCGCCGTCCGCGCGGCCACCGACCACCTCCTCGCCCGCCAGGCCCCCGAGGGCTGGTGGAAGGGCGACCTGGAGACCAACGTCACCATGGACGCCGAGGACCTCCTGCTCCGCAGGTTCCTCGGCATCCTCGACCCGGACACCACTGCGGCCGCCGCCCGCCACATCCGCAGCAGGCAGTACGAGGACGGCACCTGGCCCACCTTCCACGGCGGCCCCGGCGAACTCTCCGCCACCGTCGAGGCCTACGTCGCCCTCCGGCTCGCCGGCGACGCGCCCGAGGCCCCGCACATGGCCCGCGCCGCCGCCTGGATCCGGGACCGCGGCGGCATCGCCGCCACCCGGGTCTTCACCCGCATCTGGCTGGCCCTCTTCGGCTGGTGGCGCTGGGAGGACCTGCCCGAGCTGCCGCCCGAGCTGATCTTCCTGCCGAAGTGGTTCCCGCTGAACATCTACGACTTCGGCTGCTGGGCCCGGCAGACCATCGTGCCGCTCACCGTCGTCTCCGCGAAGCGCCCGGTCCGCCCCGCGCCCTTCTCCCTCGACGAGCTGCACACCGACCCCGGCCGTCCGGCGCCGCCGAGGCCGCTCGCCCCGCTCACCGGCTTCGACGGGATCTTCCAGCGCCTCGACAAGGCCCTGCACGTCTACCACCGGTTCGCCCCGCGCGGACTGCGCCGGGCGGCGATGAACTCCGCCGCCCGCTGGATCGTCGAACGGCAGGAGAACGACGGCTGCTGGGGCGGCATCCAGCCGCCCGCCGTCTACTCGGTGATCGCCCTCCACCTCCTCGGCTACGACCTGGAGCACCCCGTCATGCGGGCCGGCCTGGAGTCCCTGGACCGGTTCGCCGTCTGGCGCGAAGAGCCCGAGGGCCCGGTCCGCATGGTCGAGGCCTGCCAGTCACCCGTCTGGGACACCTGCCTCGCCACCATCGCCCTCGCCGACGCGGGCCTGCCCGCCGACCACCCGGCGCTCGTGAAGGCCGCGGACTGGATGCTCGACGAGGAGATCACCAAGGCCGGCGACTGGGCGGTGCGCCGCCCCGGACTCCCTCCCGGTGGCTGGGCGTTCGAGTTCCACAACGACAACTACCCCGACATCGACGACACAGCGGAGGTGATCCTCGCCCTGCGCCGGGTCCGCCACCCCGACCCCGCCCGGGTCGACGCCGCCGTCGCCCGCGCCGCCCGCTGGACCGCCGGAATGCAGTCCGGCAACGGCGCCTGGGGCGCCTTCGACGCCGACAACACCAGCCCCCTCCCCAACAAGCTGCCCTTCTGCGACTTCGGCGAGGTCATCGACCCGCCCTCGGCCGACGTCACCGCCCACGTGGTGGAGATGCTGGCGTACGAGGGCCGGGCCGAACACCCCCGCACCCGCAGGGGAATCGACTGGCTGCTCGCCGAACAGGAGCCGAACGGCGCCTGGTTCGGCCGCTGGGGCGTCAACTACGTGTACGGAACCGGCTCGGTGGTCCCCGCCCTCACCGCCGCCGGGCTCCCCGCCTCCCACCCGGCGATCCGCCGGGCCGTCGCCTGGCTCGCCTCCGTGCAGAACCAGGACGGCGGCTGGGGCGAGGACATGCGCTCGTACGACGACCGGTCCTGGATCGGCCGCGGCACCTCCACCGCCTCGCAGACCGCCTGGGCCCTCCTCGCCCTCCTCGCCGCCGGGGAGCGCGACTCCGAGACCGTCCGGCGGGGCGTGGCCTGGCTGGTGGAGACCCAGCGCGAGGACGGCTCCTGGGACGAGCCGTACTTCACCGGCACCGGCTTCCCCTGGGACTTCTCCATCAACTACCACCTGTACCGGCAGGTCTTCCCGCTCACCGCGCTCGGCCGGTACGTGCACGGCGATCCGTCGCCCGGCGGGGCCCCGTGACGGCCCGCGACCACCCGCCCGGCGACCCGGGGGCCGCCGTCCCGCCGCTGCTCGTCGCCTGCGCCCTCGGCATCGAACGGTTCGCCCTGCGAGGAGGCGGCGGCGAGCGCGGCGGGGCGCCCGGCCCGGTCCGGGTGGTCCGGACGGGCATGGGACCCGCCCACGCGGCCCGCGGCGTCTCCCGGGCGCTGGCCCGCGACGGCTGGAGCGGGGCCGCCGTCATCGCCTCCGGCTTCTGCGCCGGGCTCGCCCCCGGGATGCACCCCGGGGACCTGGTCGTCGCAGGGGAGACCCGGGACCCCCACGGCGCCACCCCCTGCGACGGCACCGACCTCCTCGTCAAGGCGCTCGCCAGGGCGCTGCCCGGCAGGACCGTGCACACCGGCCCGCTGACCGGCTCCGACCACGTGGTGCGCGGCCCCGAGCGGGCCGCGCTGGCCGCCGGCGGGGCGATCGCCGTCGACATGGAGTCCGCCGCCACCCTCCGTACCGCACGGGCGGCCGGATCCCGCCCGGTTGCGGCCGTACGGGTGGTCGTGGACGCTCCAGAACACGAACTGGTCCGGATCGGCACGGTACGCGGGGGAATATCGGCCTTCCGCGTCCTTCGTGCCGTCCTTCCCGCTTTCTTCGAATGGCACCGTTCTCTGCTGCTCCCCAGGAGGTGAGCGAGTCATGGCCATGCCGCTCCGTCAGTCCGTCCGGGTCGGGACCTATCTGCTCGAACAGAAGCTCCGCAAGCGGGACAAGTTCCCCCTCATCGTCGAACTTGAGCCGCTCTACGCCTGCAACCTCAAGTGCGAGGGCTGCGGCAAGATCCAGCACCCGGCCGGCGTCCTCAAGCAGCGCATGCCGGTCGCCCAGGCGGTCGGCGCCGTCCTGGAGTCCGGCGCCCCGATGGTCTCCATCGCCGGCGGCGAACCCCTGATGCACCCCCAGATCCACGAGATCGTGCGCCAGCTGGTCGCCCGCCGGAAATACGTCTTCCTCTGCACCAACGCGCTGCTGCTCCGCAAGAAGCTCGCCGATTTCAAGCCGTCCCCGTACTTCGCCTTCGCCGTGCACATCGACGGACTGCGCGAACGCCACGACGAATCGGTGGCCAAGGAAGGCGTCTTCGACGAGGCCGTGGCCGCGATCAAGGAGGCCAAGCGGCGCGGATTCCGGGTCACCACCAATTCGACCTTCTTCAACACCGACACCCCGCAGACCATCATCGAGGTGCTGAATTTCCTCAACGACGACCTCCAGGTCGACGAAATGATGATCTCGCCCGCCTATGCCTACGAGAAGGCGCCCGACCAGGAACACTTCCTCGGCGTCGAACAGACCAGGGAACTCTTCAAGAAGGCGTTCGCCGGCGGCAACCGGAGCCGCTGGCGGCTCAACCACTCGCCGCTCTTCCTCGACTTCCTCGAAGGGAAGGCCGACTTCCCCTGCACCGCCTGGGCGATCCCCAACTACTCCCTCTTCGGGTGGCAGCGCCCCTGCTATCTGATGAGCGACGGCTACGTCCCCACCTACCGCGAACTCGTGGAGGAGACCGACTGGGACAAATACGGCCGCGGCAAGGACCCGCGCTGCGCCAACTGCATGGCGCACTGCGGCTACGAACCCACCGCCGTGCTCGCCACCATGGGCTCCCTCAAGGAGTCACTGCGGGCGGTCCGCGAGACCGTCTCCGGAAGCTGAGGGCGGGCCATGACCGACGGGTTCGACCTGCGGGCGCTGCTCGCGGAGCGCGGTGGCGAGCGGTACGAGCTGCACGCCCGCCACCTCAACCCGCAGCTGCCGCGGATGCTGCGCACCATCGGCTTCGACAAGGTCTACGAGCGGGCCGCCGGCGCCCACTTCTGGGACGCCGACGGCAACGACCACCTCGACATGCTCGCCGGCTTCGGCGTCATGGGCCTCGGCCGGCACCACCCCGTCGTCCGCAAGGCCCTGCACGACGTCCTCGACGCCGACCTCCCCGACCTCACCCGCTTCGACTGCCCGCCGCTGCCCGGACTGCTCGCCGAGCGGCTGCTCGCCCACAGCCCCCACCTCGACCGGGTCTTCTTCGGCAACAGCGGCACCGAGGCCGTCGAGACCGCCCTGAAATTCGCCCGGTACGCCACCGGCCGGCCCAGGATCGTCTACTGCGAGCACGCCTTCCACGGGCTCACCACCGGTGCCCTCTCCGTCAACGGCGAGAACGGGTTCCGGGCGGGCTTCGACCCGCTGCTCCCCGACACGCCGATCGCGCTCGGCGACCTCGACGCCCTGGAGCGCGAGCTCCGCAGGGGCGACGTGGCCGCCTTCGTCGTCGAGCCGATCCAGGGCAAGGGCGTCCACGAGAGCCCGCCCGGCTTCCTGGCCGCCGCCCAGGAGCTGCTGCGCCGGCACGGGGCGCTGCTGATCGCCGACGAGGTGCAGACCGGCCTCGGCAGGACCGGCGACTTCTACGCGTACCAGCACGAGGACGGCGTCGAGCCGGACCTGGTGTGCGTGGCGAAGGCGCTCTCCGGCGGCTACGTGCCGGTCGGCGCCACCCTCGGCAAGGACTGGATCTTCAAGAGGGTCTACTCCTCGATGGACCGGGTCCTGGTCCACTCGGCCAGCTTCGGCTCCAACGCCCAGGCGATGGCCGCCGGGCTCGCGGTCCTTTCGGTGATGGAGTCCGAGGGGACGGTCGCGCACGTGCGGCGCGTCGGCGGACTTCTCAGGAGCCGCCTGGAGGAGCTGGTGCCCCGGTACGAGCTGCTGCACGAGATCCGCGGCCGGGGGCTGATGATCGGCATCGAGTTCGGCCGGCCGACCTCGCTGGGGCTGCGCGGCCGGTGGACGATGCTCCAGACGGCCCGCAAGGGGCTCTTCGCGCAGATGGTGGTGGTCCCGCTGCTCCAGCGGCACCGGATCCTCACCCAGGTCTCCGGGGACCGCCTGGAGGTGATCAAGCTGATCCCGCCGCTGGTGATCGACGAGGCGGACGTGGACCGGTTCGTCACCGCCTTCACCGCCGTCATGGACGACGCCCACGGTGGCGGCGGACTGATGTGGGACTTCGGGAAGACGCTGGTCAAGCAGGCGGTCACCCAGCGCTGAGCCTGACGCGACCGCCGGTTTTTGCCTCTGGGGCAAGAAACTTGCCCCAGAGGCACGACCCTGGCGGAATGGACGCATGGACCACGTCCCCCGGGGCCCCGCCCCGGAAACCGCCGCGCCCGCCACGGTGCCCGACGTCGCCCCGCGGCTGCGGGCCCTGCGCCGACGCCGGGGGCTCACCCTGGAGGCCGCCGCCCAGCGGGCCGGACTCTCCCCGGCGCACCTCTCGCGCCTGGAGACCGGGAACCGGCAGCCCTCGCTGCCGATGCTGCTGGCCCTCGCCCGTATCTACGGTACGACCGTCGCCGAGCTGCTGGGGGAGGCCCCGCCCGAACGCGACCCGGTGATCAGGGCCGGCCGTTCGGAGCCGGTCGAGGCCGACGGCTGGATCTACCGGCAGGCCGGCGGGGCGGGGCGGGCCCTGCAGTGCCTGCGCGTCCACGTGCCCTCCGCGACCCGGGCCGACATCGTGCGGGTCCATCCCGGCGAGGAGTGGATCCACGTCCTGGAGGGGCGGGTGCGGCTCGCGCTCGGCGAGACCGTGCACCTCCTCGATCCCGGGGACAGCGCGCACTTCGACTCGCTCACCCCGCACCGGATCGGCGCCGTCGGCCCGGCCGGTGCCGAGCTCCTCTTCGTCCACACCCTGATGCAGAGCCCCACCGCCGAGCTGTGCCTCGGCGACGGGACCCCGCACCGGCGCTGACACCCCGAAAGGTGATGACATGTCCGACAAATCCGTATCGGTCACCGGTGAGGAGCGCGGCGAGGGCAGGTTCCCCAAGGGGCTGGCGCTCCGCCTCTTCGCCTACCTGGTCGCCGGACACCTCTTCGCCGGCTTCCTCTACCTGCTCTTCGTGCTCGGCGGGCAGAACGGCTGAGGTGCTCACCCCTCCGTGAGCAGCCGGTCCTTCAGCCGCTCCCGGGTCGCGGGCGCCAGCCTCAGCCCCTCCGTGAGGTAGGTGTCCACGGAGCCCCAGGTGGTGTCGATCGTGTCGAAGGCGGCCCGCAGGTACTCCACCCGCGCGTCGAAGAGCGGACTCAGCAGCTCCATCACCTCGGGCGCCGTTCCGTCAGGGGCGGTGGAGCTGCGGCGCACCCGGTACCGGCGGTGGGGCGCGCCGGACTTCACGTAGTCGGCCTCGATCGCCCCGCGCTCCACGTCAAGCGCGAGCAGGGTGACGGCGATCGAGAGCCCGGCGCGGTCCTTGCCGGCCGCGCAGTGCATCAGGGCCGGGACGGAGTCCTCGGCGAGGGAGTGCAGGACCCGGCTGTGCTCGGCGGTCCGCTCCACAACCATCCTGCGGTACGAGGAGGCCATCCGGGCCGCGGCCCTGCCCTCGCCCAGCAGGTCCCGCAGCGTGCCGAGGTCGCCCTCGTGGACCATCCGCCAGAACTCCTTGCCGTCGGCGGGGTCGCTCAGGGGTATGTTCACGTTCCGTACGCCCGGGAGCTCGACGTCCGGTCCCTCCACCTTGGCGTCGGCCGCGTTGCGGAAGTCGAAGACGGTGTGCAGGCCGAGGCCGGAGAGGAAGGCCGCGTCGGACTCGGTGGCGGCGGCGAGGTGGCCGCTGCGGAAGAGGGTGCCGGGCCGGACGGCCCGTCCGTCCGTCGTCGGCAGGCCGCCCACGTCCCGGAAGTTGCGGACCTCCGTGAGCTCGGGCTCACCGGGTTCGAGGGGCTGGACCTGCGGCGACTGCTGCGTCACGGATGCTCCTGGGGGTAGGCGTCCACGGGTGCGGTACGAGATCGGTTCCTCCCGCAATCATCCCGTCGCGCGGGGCGCGGCGCACCCCCCTGACCGGTAATGGGTGATCTGTCCGTATTGATAGCTCTTGGGGTAACGCGCCCTGGTTGAAGGGGAGATGGAATTCGGCGCGTGAGCAGCGTCATAAAAGTGACGGATCGTGGCCGACCGCCCGGCTCAACCACCGCCCCGGAAAAGGGGATCGAAGGACCGCCGTCGACGGAGGGTGACCGGAATTCCGGGCCCGAAGATCGCCCCGGAATGTCCGCTGAATTCCGCGGCTTGTTCACGCCGACCCCGCTCGTCTAGCGTCGCCGTCACTCCGGTCGGACCGCCGAATCCTGCCACCGTCCGGAATTCGACCCCATCCCATGCGCGGCAGGAGCGGGGGACCCAAGGAAGTACGCCGGTCCCGCGACGCAGGACGGCTCGGGGTGAAGCCGCGCGAGAAACGCGGCCGGACATCTCCAGTCCGAACCCGACAGCTCACCTCGCAGGCGCCGGAGAGGAATTCGCCATGCCCGCGAAGGGTAAGCACCGCCGCCAGAAGTCCAACCCGTTCACCCGCGGCCTGGTCGCCGCCGGCACCGGCGGCGCCGTCGTCGCCCTGCCGTTCATCGGCGCGACCGGCGCCCACGCCGCCGAGCAGGCCGCCCCGGCCGTCGTCCCCGGCGCCGTGGTGAGCGCCGCCGCCCAGGTCCAGGCGCAGGCCGCCGCGCCGAAGGCCGCCCCGAAGACGTACACCGTCGTCGTCGGCGACTACCTCTCCAAGATCGCCGCCGACCACGGCCTCGCCGGCGGCTGGCAGAAGCTCTACGCCGACAACCGCCAGGTCGTCGGCGAGAACCCCTCGCTGATCCTCCCGGGCATGGAGCTCACCCTCGGCGCCAAGAGCCCCGCCAAGGCCGCCGCCCCGAAGAAGGCCGCTCCGGCTCCGAAGAAGGCCGCCGTCAAGGCCGCTCCGAAGAAGGCCGCCCCGAAGGCCGAGCGCAAGGCCGCCCCGAAGGCGCAGCCCTCCGGTGAGCAGACCCGCGCCTCGCGCTCCGCCGAGCGCGCCGCCGCCCCGGTCACCGCCCCGCAGACCGCCTCCACCGGCTGGGTCGCCCCCGTCCCCGGCGGCGTCTCCACCCCCTACCGCGCCTCCGGCTCCATGTGGTCCTCCGGCTACCACACCGGTGCCGACTTCATCGCCTCCTCCGGCACCTCCGTCCGTGCCGTCGGCGCCGGCACGGTCGTCTCCGCCGGCTGGAGCGGCGCGTACGGCAACGAGGTCGTCATCCAGCACGCCGACGGCAACTACTCGCAGTACGCCCACCTCTCCTCCCTCGCCGTCTCGGCCGGCCAGTCGGTGAGCGGCGGCCAGCAGATCGGCCTCTCCGGCTCCACCGGCAACTCCACCGGCCCGCACCTGCACTTCGAGATCCGCACCACGCCGAGCTACGGCTCCGACATCGACCCGCTGGCCTACCTGCGCCAGCACGGCGTCTCGATCTGAGCCGTCCGGCGGACAGCGCTCCCGGAGGCCCGGCACCCTGGTGCCGGGCCTCCGCCCGTTCCGGGTATTCCGGTTTGGCACATTCTTTATCGGTGGCATATATCACCCACCGTCAACCCCTCCTTACGGTCGCGTAGGTCACATCCGGAACGGAAGGATGTGCTGCCGTGGCAGACGATTCGAGAGCAACAGACAAGAACGCGTTCGGGGCATTCCGGTCATTCGGGTCGTACGTGGCGATCGGTGACAGCTTCACCGAGGGCGTCGGAGACCCCGGACCCGACGGGGCCTACGTCGGCTGGGCGGACCGCTTCGCGGTGCTCCTCGCCGACCAGCTGCCGGAGTCCGAGGACTTCCGCTACGCCAACCTGGCGGTCCGCGGCCGCCTCCTCGACCAGATCGTGTCCGAGCAGGTGCCCCGGGCGAAGGAACTCGCCCCCCAGCTCGTGACCTTCTGCGCGGGCGGCAACGACATCATCCGCCCAGGCACCGACCCCGACGACGTCGCCGAGCGCTTCGAGCGGGCCGTGAAGGACCTCACCTCCGCCGTCGGCACCGTCATGGTGACCACCGGCTTCGACACCCGCGACGTGCCCGTGCTCAAGCACCTGCGCGGCAAGATCGCCACGTACACGGCCCACGTCCGCGCCATCGCCGACCGCTACGACTGCCCGGTCCTCGACCTGTGGTCGCTGAAGTCGGTCCAGGACCGCCGGGCCTGGGACGACGACCGGCTGCACCTCTCGCCCGAGGGCCACACCCGGGTCGCGCTGCGCGCCGCCCAGGTCCTCGGCCTGCCGGTCCCGGCCGACCCGGACCAGCCGTGGCCGCCGCTGCCCGCCCGGGGCACCCTGGAGGTCCGCCGCGACGACATCCTCTGGGCGCGCGAGTACCTGGTGCCGTGGATCGGGCGCCGGCTGCGCGGCGAGAGCTCCGGCGACCACGTCGAGGCCAAGCGCCCCGACCTCATGCCCCTGTGACTCCCGGACGTCCGGCGGGGATCCGCTCCAGGACCCCGCCGGCGAAGACGTCGTACAGCGGCAGCGTCTCCAGGTGGACGTAGCCGATGTGGCAGTCGCAGACGGCGAGCGGGCAGGGGCGCGGGCGCAGCGCGGCACGGTAGGAGCCGTCGTACAGGTTGCCGAGCTCGGCCCTGACGAAGTGGCAGCGCCGCACCGTGCCCCCGCCGTCCACCGACACCACCGACGCGCCGGTGCGGCACGGCAGCCCCGCCGAGCGGTGCGGATGCCGGCTGTACGGGAAGAGCGGGTCGACCGCCGTCCACGCCGCCGCCTCCGCGTCGGTGTACGTGTGCCCCTCGGCCGCGTTCACCCACAGGTAGACGTGGTCCGGCAGGGCCTCCCGCAGCCGCAGCGCCTCCCCGTGGTGCTCGGGCAGGCCCACGATCCCCACGCTGAACCGGACGCCCCGGTCCGCCAGGTCACGGGCCTTGCCGAGGAAGCGGTCGTACGGCGTCTGGCCCGGGTGGTACGTGCACCACAGGGCCAGCGTGTCCAGGTCGGCGCCGTCGAGCCACGAGGTCCGGCAGCTCAGATTGGTCTGGATCGCCACCCGCTCCACGTGCGGCAGCCGCGACAGCTCCACCATCGCCCGCCGGTACCAGGAGCGGACCAGGCCCTCGCCCCACGGGGTGAAGAGGATCCGCAGCCGGTCCCCGGTCTGCCCGGCCGCCCAGCCGGTGAACCGCTCCAGGGCCGCCCGGTCCGCCCGCAGCGTCTCCGGACCGTCACGCCGCTTGGCGAAGGGGCAGTACGGGCAGTCGTAGTCGCAGGAGGCCAGCGGCCCCCGGTACAGCAGCGTCAGCTCCACGACCGCCCCCTACTTCGGCTCGTACGCGGCCATCGCGGCCCGCACCGCCGGGGAGAACAGCTCGGGACCGAGCCCGTCCGAGTACGCGAGCCCCTCCGCCGACAGCCTCAGCAGCCCGTCAGGCGCCGCCCCGTCCAGCCAGCCGTACGCCGCGAACCTGCCGAGCTCCGCGCCGAAGTCCTCGTACACCGTCGAGCCGAACCGCTTCTCGTACCCGGCGAGTTCCATCCCCTCCGCCTGGAGCAGCGACTGCAGGAGGTGCCGGCGGCGGGCCTCCGCGCCGTCCACCCACCGACCGACCTCGGCCCGGGAGAAGTCCGCCGTCTCCGTGTAGGCGTCGATGATCGACCGTATCTCCCGCATCTCCACCGCGTAGTCGAAGGAATAGTGCAGCGCGGCGGTGTACGAGCGGGCACCGCAGCCCAGGCCGATCATGCCGTCCGTCTGGCAGGCGTGGTCGTCCGGACCGGCCGGGTCCGCGCCGGACCGGCGGAACATCCGCATCGACACCTGCTCGTAGCCGTGCGCGAGGAGGTGGTCCCGGCCCTGCCGGTAGAGCCGCAGCCGCCGCTCGTCCCACTCCCGGTCCGACTCGGCGGGGCCCGAGCGGCCGAGCCCGGTCAGCGGACGCACGTACAGCGGGTACAGGTACAGCTCCTCGGGCCGCCAGGCGAGCGCCGCGTCCAGCGAGTACCGCCAGGACTCCGGGGTCTGCCCGTCGATGCCGTAGATGAGGTCGATGTTGAGCACCGGCACGCCGGAGTCCCGGATCCGGCCGAGCGCCGCCTCCACGTCCGCGCGGCGCTGCGGCCGGACCGCCGCCCGCGCCTCGGCGTCGACGAAGCTCTGCACCCCGATGCTCAGCCGGGTCGCGCCCCGCCCGGCGAGGACCGCGAGCCGGTCGGCGGTGGCGGTGGCCGGCGAGGTCTCCACGGAGAGAGGTATCGCCCGCAGGTCAGCCCCCATGCGGTGCTCGGCGATGTCGCAGAGCCGCGCCAGCTCGGCGGCGGTCAGGAAGGTGGGGGTGCCGCCGCCGAACGCCGCCGTCGCGAATCGCACCGGCTCCGTGTCGCCCAGCGCCTCCCGGACGGCCACGGCCTGCCGGTCGAGCGCGTCGAGGTAGCGGGTCGTCAGCTCGTCCGGGGCGCCGATCCGGGTGAAGAGGTTGCAGAAGCCGCAGCGGACCTCGCAGAACGGCACGTGCGCGTAGAGCGAGAGGGCGTCCTTCGGCTCGTCCGCCCAGAGCGCGGCGAGCCCCGGCCGCTCGGGCAGCGGCCGGTACGCCGTCTTGTGCGGGTAGGCGTACACGTACGAGCGGTACGGGCGGGGGAGCGGGGCGCCGGTCACGCGGCGGCTCCTTCCCGGGGACCGTCCAGCGTGAACTGCGCGTACGGCACCGTCCACACCACCTCGTGGCCGAGCCGGTGCCCCGTGTACCCGTCGTCGCCGTACGCCGTGCCGTGGTCCGAGCAGACGATCGCGAAGCAGCGGCGGCGGGAGGACATCGCGGCGAACAGCCGCCCGACGTGCCGGTCCACGTACTCCAGGGCCGCCGCGTGGGTGGCCCGCGAGTCGCCGGCCTCCCGGGTCGCCCCCGGCAGGTGGAACCAGTTCGGCTGGTGCAGCGCCGACACGTTCACGAAGAGGAACAGCCTCCGGTCCGACGGCAGCGCCGCCACCACCTCCTCGGCCCGCGCCACCTGCGCCTCGAACGAGGTCGGCGAGGCCACCCCGAAGGACGGCTCCCAGTGGCTCTCCTGGAAGAGGCCGGGGAGCACCGAACCGAGCGGCGGCCGATTGTTGAAGAAGCCGACGCCGCCCACGCACACCGTCCGGTAGCCCTCGGCGGCCAGCGCCGAGACCAGGTCGGGGGCGTCGTACACGTAGGTGCCGTCCGCGGTGGTCTCGCTGCCCGCGAACCGGGCCGCGAAGAGCCGGGGGTGCGGTCCCGGCGCGGCCGGAGTCGGCAGGAAACCGGCGAAGATCGCCTGGTGGGAGGCGTAGGTGAAACTGCCGGGGGCGTGCCGCCGCTCCCAGCGGCCGTCCGGGAGGTGCCGGGCCAGGTTCGGTATGCGGCCGGCGGCGGCCAGCTCGGCGGCCACGTCGTACCGGAGGGTGTCGAGGGTGACCAGGAGCAGGTCATGGCTGCCGACGATCCCGTTCATGTCGGGCTGGTTCACGTGGTGCTCGTTCCTGTGGTGCTTGTTTCCGCGGGAGCGGGTGTGGGGCGGTTCCGCAGCAGGTCGGCGACCTGGGCACCGTACGTGTCCAGGCCCTCGGCGCCGCTGCCGGGGAGGCCGGTGAGACCCGGCAGGAGGTCCCCGAAGGCGTTGACCTCGCCGACCGCGAAGCGCCGCCAGCCGGCGCCCGGCAGCAGGTCCACGCCGACGCAGCGGGTGCCGGGGAAGGCCGCCGCCGCCCGCTCGCACACCGCGAGGGCCTCCTCCCAGCGGCTTCCGGCCGCGGTGATCGCCGCCCGCGCGGCGGCGAGGTCGCCCCGGGCGCCGCCGAGGTGCAGATTGGTCATCGGCGAGCGGCTGGTGCGGACCACCGCGTGGGTGGCGCGCCCGCCGGTCACCACCACCCGCAGGTCGGCCGCCCGGCCGCCCAGCGCCGCCTTCGGCAGCCAGCGCTCCACATGGAGCCCGTCCGGGGCGAGCGCGTCGACCAGGGCGCCGACCTCCCGCTCGCCCCGGTAACGCCGCACCCGCAGCGAGTTGAAGAGCCGGCCGGCCCCGTCCCGCTCGACCGAGGTGGCGGCCTGCACCCTGCCCGCGCCGGCGGTCTCCACGGCCAGCACCCCCGAGGCGGAGGAGCCGTGGGCCGGCTTCACGAAGACCCGGCGCAGCCCTGCCCCGGCCATCAGCGCCACCAGGTCGTCCCAGCCCCGCACCGGCGCCCCGCCGGGACCGGAGGTCGGCGAGGCCGGCACCGGCACCCCGGCGGCGGCGAGCCGGCCGTGGGTCAGCCGTTTGTCGAAGAGGACGGCCGTCTCGGCCGGGTCGTCGACGAGCCCCGCCCCGGCCCGTGCGGCCCCGTCCGCGAGCCCGGCGACGGCGGCGGTGAACCGCTCGTACCAGAGCCGGCCGCCCTCCACCCGCGCCGGATCGTCGATGCCGCGCAGCAGCCGGTCCACCTCGGGCACCTCCCCGGGCGAGTCGACCCGCACGGTCTCGCCCGCCGAGAACCGGGCCCGGCCGCGCAGCACGTCGAGCCAGGAGACGGTCCGCGCCCCGGGCAGCCCGGCGGCGCGCAGCGCGTCCTGGAAGAACGCGACGCGGCGCCCCGCCGGGTCACCGACGACGACGAGGCGCGGGCCGCCGGTCATTCGGCGATGGCGACGTAACGCCAGACGCCCCCGTCGCCGTCGTCCTCACCGTCCTGCGGGTCGTCCAGGACGACCCGCACCCCGTGCGGGGCGAGCGCGGCCGTCAGCCGCTCCTGCATGGCCTTCGAGAGGTAGTGGTGCTCCAGGTCCAGCTCCCGCAGATGGGTCAGCGGCTGGCCGTCGAGCAGCGCGGCCGCGCCCTCGTCGGTGAGCACGCCCATGCTGAGGTCGAGCCGGTCGAGACGGGCGACGACCGGGGCGGACGCCACGGCGGCGGCCACCTCGTCCTGGATCACGCTGTTGCACAGCCCCAGGCTGCGCAGCGCGGGGAAGGTCTCGCCGGAGAGCAGCGGCGCCAGGTCGCCGGGCGTGGAGTCGCCCCCGTACTCGTCCGTCCCGAGCCACAGTTCGAGCTTCTCCAGGGCCGGCAGGTCGCTCCCGGCGATGCCGCGCACGACCTCGGCGCCGAGCCCGCCGGTCTCCACGACCAGGGTCCGCAGGCCCGTGTGCCGCACCGGCGGGAAGACGAGGTCCGTGCCGCCGCGCACGCCGAACTCCCGCAGGGCCGGGTAGGCGGCGAGCAGCGGCGTCACGTTCGACTGGACGATCCAGGAGATCTCGCAGTCCTCGAAGGTCATGTCCCCGAGGAAGACGGCCTCCAGGGCGGTCAGCCGGTTGTTCGCCCCGATGAGCGCGGTGACGATCCGGGTCGAGGAGGTCTCGTACGCGTCCTCCCAGCCGCCCACGACGATCGCGCGGACCCGGCCGGTGTCCACGGTCTTGAGGAAACGCTCGAAGACGTCCTCCCAGCGCTCTTCCTCCGGGTCGCGGTAGGTCGGACTCGACAGCCGCCAGGCCACGGCCGCCGCGTCGGGCAGTTCGGCGGGCGACCCGGCCTCCGGGAGGTCGAAGACGGGGAGGCCGTGGAACTCCTCCAGGTGGGCCCCAATGGTCATGACGGTGCTCCAGACGACGGACGGCTGTACGGACTGACAGGTGTACGGACTGACGGCAAGAGTTCTACCAAGTCCCACCGACAACGGGCGTGCGCGGGGCCGGGGCGGACGCGTTGTCAGTGGCGGCCTCTAGCGTCGTTCTCGTGTTCGGGCACCCGGCGCCGAACGGGGAAGGGGAGAGCCATGTACCGGCAGGGGGACGTGCTGATCGTGTCCGTCGACGAGCGGGCCGTGCCCGCACGGGCGAAGGACGCGCGGGGCGAGCCGAGGGACGCGCGGGGGCGGCTCGTGCTCGCGTTCGGGGAGGTCACCGGACACGCCCACGCGATCCCGGGGCCCGGCCGGCTGGTGCGGGAGCCGGGGCCGTACGGCCCGTACCTCCTCGAACTTCCCGAGGGCGGACGCCTGGTGCACGAGGAGCACGCGCCGATCGTCCTGCCCAGAGGCTGGTACCGGGTGGTGCGGCAGCGGGAGTACGTGCCCGGCGCGTACCGGATCGTGGCGGACTGAGGGGGAGGGGCGGGGCGACATGGCCGTGAGCACGAGCGTGAAGAAGAGGATGGGGACGGGGATGGGGACGTCGGGGGACGGCACGATGAACGACGGCGACACGTACGAGAAGTGGCGGGCCGTCGCGGCCGCCACCGGACCCGCCGACCGGGCGGCCGCCGAGGCCGGGATCCGGCTGGCCTACGAGGCCACCGGGCTGCCCGCGCCGGAGCGGGTGCTCTGGGCGGACTCGCCGCTCGCCGGCGTCGAGCTGGTGGCGGGCCTCGCGGACCGCGGGCGCCCGGTCCGCGAGGAGGTACGCACCCTGCCGTGGGCGGAGGAGCGCCGCCGGCTCCACGACGCGCTCGGTCCGGCCGGCTGGACGGCCCACTGGCAGGCCACCGGCGCCCGGCTCTGGGACCCGACGCGGGCGCTCGCCGAGCGGATCAGAGCCGGGGTCCTGGAGGCGCTGGAGGACCGCCAGGGGCCCGGCGCGCTCACCGGGGCCGCCGGGCGCGAGCTGCTGTACGACGCGGTCCTCGGACAGCAGGACGCCGCCTGGCTCGCCGCCTTCGACGGGCACGGGGACCGGCTCGCGGGCCTCGCGGCCGTCGCGGAGCAGGCCGGCTGGTGGTGGCCGTACGAGAAGGCCGCCGTGGTCTGCGAGCGGCCCGTCGCACTCCACCGGGACGAGGCGGGCCGACTCGACCGCGGCGACGGCCCGGCCCTCGTCCACCGCGACGGCTTCGCCCTCCACGCCTGGCGGGGCATGCCCGTCACGGCCGGATTCCTGGCGGAACTCACGGATCTGACGCCGGAGCGGATCCGCGAGGAGGAGAACGCCGAGCTGCGGCGCGTGATGCTGGAGTACTACGGCTACGAGCGCTACCTGGAGGAGTCGGGGGCCCGCCCCGAGGGCCGCGACGAGACGGGCGTGCTGTGGCGGATCGAGCTGGCCGACGACGAGGACGTCGTCATGGTCGAGGTGGTCAACTCGACACCCGAACCGGACGGCACCCACCGCACCTACTGGCTCCGCGTGCCGCCCGGCACCCGGACCGCCCGCGAGGGCGTCGCCTGGACCTTCGGGCTGGGAGCGGAGGTGTACGAGCCCCTCGTCCAGACCTGAGCGCCTGTCGGCAGCGGCCCGTCGGCTGGCCCGGAGAGGTGAAGGGCGGCCCTGACCAGGAGTGGCGCCCGGGCGGCGGCGGCCCCGGGTGCTGGGATGTGCCCGCCGGAGCCACCGGCACCCCACCGTCGAAGGGACCGCCCGTGCCGCACCGCCCCGCGCCCGCCCTCCCCCGCCGCGGCCTCCGCGCCGCCCGGCTGCTCGCCGCCACCGCCGTCCTCGGCGGCCTCCTCGCGGGCACCGCCGCCCCCGCACTGGCCGCGACCCCGGAGCGCCTCGCCCCGCGCGCCGCCGCCCGGGCCGAGACGCCCGCGACGGTCACCGTCACGGGCAGCGGCAGCGCCTCCGCCGCCCCCGACCTGGCGATCCTCTCGGTGGGCGTGGAGGTCACGAAGGCGACGGCGAAGGAGGCGATGGCGGCGCAGAAGACCGTCGCGGAGGCGCTGCTCGCCGTCCTCCGCGAGGAGGGCGTCGAGGACCGCGACATCCGCACCAACAGCCTCTCCCTCACCCCTGTCTACGCCCAGACGAGCGGCGGCGAGTCCAAGGTGACCGGCTACCAGGCGGGCCAGACCTTCTCCGTGAAGATCCGGGAGATCGGCCGGGCCGGCCAGGTCGTCGAGGCCGTCAACGACGCCACCGGGGACGCCGGCCGGGTGAACGGCATCGTCTTCGACGTGGCCGACCCGACGGAGCTGCGCGCCAAGGCCCGCGAGGCCGCCTACCGGGACGCGTACGAGAAGGCCTCCCAGCACGCCCGGCTGAGCGGCCACCGCCTCGGCCGGCTGGTCTCGCTCAGCGAGGGCGACTCGCTGCGGCCCGGCCCCGGGGCGCTGCAGGCCATGCCGGCCGACGAGCCGAGCGTGCCGCTCGCCCCCGGCGAGATCGAGGAGCAGGTCACCGTCTCGGCGGTCTACGAACTGATCTGAACCGCGGCCCCGAACCCCGGCGCGGCACCGTCCGTGAACGACGCCGTCCGCGCACGGACCCGTGGACCGGGTTCGGACCCCGCCGGCGGGAGCCCCGGCTCGCGGCCGAGGACCGCGTCCGCCCACCGGAGCATTGCCGCCCCGGGGAGGCCGTCGGTGCAGACCGTCGTCCGGACGGCGAAGCCGTCCAGCCCTCGGCCTGCCCGGTCGGGGCGTACCGGCGGACGGCGGCGCGCGGCCACCGCACCGCCGTCGAGCGGCGCCCGAGGATCCGGCGCAGCCGCACGAGGCCGCCCTCCGCCGCGATCAGCCGTTGTTCCTTGGTGGCGAAGCGGTAGAGCACCAGTGCGTTGCCGGCGCCGAGGGCGGCGGCTCCGCGTACGGCCGTATCGCCCGCCGGCAGCGGGCTGGGACGCCCCGGGCCCGGCCGCCCATAATGGAACGACCCCCAGAGACCAGGAGGTCCCGTGACCGGTACCGGCTCCGCCCCTTCGCTGCGGGCCCGGCTGCGCGCCCTGCGGCCCGAGTCCTTCGGCGCCGACCCCACGGGGGAGCGGCTGGCCCGCATCCGCCGCTCGCCGCACTTCGCCGACGGCGTCTTCCAGAACCCCGAAGAGGCCCGCCGCAGCCCGTCCGGGTCCACCGCCGACTTCGCTCGGACCTTCTTCGAGAAGGAGGCCCGTGCGCGCCGGGCCCCCTCCGGCCTGATCCCCGTCCACCCGACGACCGTGGCCGACCTGGCCCGCCCCGCCGCCACCGGCCTGCGGATCACCTGGCTGGGCCACTCCAGCGTCCTCGCCGAGATCGACGGCGTACGGATCCTCTTCGACCCGGTCTGGGGAGAGCGCTGCTCGCCCTTCTCCTTCGTCGGCCCCCGGCGGCTCCACCCGGCGCCCGCACCGCTCGCCGCGCTCGGCCCGGTCGACGTCGTCGTGATCTCCCACGACCACTACGACCACCTCGACCTTCCGACGATCAAGGCCCTGGCCGGTACCGACACCCTCTTCGCCGTCCCGCTCGGCGTCGGCGCCCACCTGGAGCACTGGGGCGTGCCCGCCTCCCGCCTGCGTGAGCTGGACTGGCACGAGTCCACCGAGATCGGCGACCTCACCCTCACCGCCACCCCGGCCCGCCACTTCTGCGGCCGCGCCCTCCGCAACCAGCAGCACACCCTCTGGGCCTCCTGGTCGGTCACCGGCCCCCGCCACCGGATCTTCCACAGCGGCGACACCGGCTACTTCCAGGGCTTCAAGGACATCGGCGCCGCCCACGGTCCCTTCGACGTCACCATGATCCAGCTCGGTGCCTACTCGGAGTTCTGGCCCGACATCCACATGACCCCCGCCGAGGCCCTCCGGGCCCACCTCGACCTCCAGGGCGGCACGCCCGGCGGCGTACTGCTGCCCATCCACTGGGCCACCTTCAACCTGGCGCCGCACCCGTGGGCGGAGCCGGCGGAGTGGACGAAGGACGCGGCCGAGGAGGCCGGGCAGGCGGTGGCGTTCCCCCGCCCCGGCGAGCCGTTCGAACCGGCGCGGAAGCTGCCCGTGGACGCCTGGTGGCAGGGGGTGTCTCAGCCCATCGCGCACCCGTGGCGTCGGCCGGAGCCGGTGGAGGGCCATGGCGGGGCCGTCCGGCGTGATCTCGACCTGGCGGGTGAACGGTGAGCTCGGGTGAGGACGAGCCGGGCAGGAGCCTTCGGTGAATGCCCGACGGTTCGTGCCTTCGCCGACCGGAGCGGGTTCGTCCCGAGGCGTCGTCCGGACACGCGTCACAGGTTCCTGAGCGTGCGGGAGGGGCGGGCCGCACAGCGGTCGGCCGTACCGTTCGGCCGGTAGTCCGCTGGTGAGCGTCCAGAGGATTTCTCGTGACCGAGGCCAGGCGCTCGCGCCGCGTCGGACCGCCTGGGAAGAATCCGGCGCGGTCGCGGCTTGCCGACGACCGGGAAGCGCGCGTCTGCAACACCGCGCAGAACGGACGGAGCGATACGAGAGGCGAACCGGATGCCTCCCGTGCCCCTTCGGCATGTGGCCCATCGGCCGAATACGAAGGGGCGGGGGTGCCGCGCGCCGCTCACGAGAGCGCCGTGGCCGTCCCTGACCGGTCCCTGGGCACCCGGATCGCGTCCAGGCCCGGCTCCGGCTGCGGGCTGTCGCTTCGCTGCTCGGCGGCGACCGGCAGTGACAACGACCTCCGGCCCTGCTCGCACACCGGATGGATCGTCGTGGTGACCTCGCCCCCTCACCTGCCCGGCGCGTCGCCGTCCGGCTCGGCGGTGACACCGCCGGACGGTTCCTTCTGTCCGGTGTCGTCCCGGCGGGCGTCGGCCGCGTGCTGGTGAGTCCGGCAGAGCGTGGGGTCGAGGACGGCCCCCAGGTGGTCGGCCAGGCCGCGTCGGCCTCGGCTGCGGCACGGTCCGGCCCGGCCGGCGAGCCCCCGTCGGCGGCCGATCGGCCGCTGGGGTACAACTTCCTTGACCTGCTTGTCCGTTGATCTCCCTGCGTCGGTGCGCGGTCGGCTCGTAGCGTCAGGGGCGTCAGGGTCGGGGGCGGCTGATCGAGACCGCCGCCGGGAGGGCACAGGAGGGGCGACGGCCATGTCGGAAGTGATCGAGAATCTGGCCTACGAGGGCGGCACCGTGCTCGTCACCGCACTGGCCGCCGGGCTGGTGGGCGCCGCGCGCAGACTCCCCGGCTCTGGCGCCGTTCGGGTGCCGAGGAGCGGATGACGGCGGAGCTGGAACGCTCGGCCCGGGAACTGGCCGAGGCGGAGACCGAGGACTCCGCTGCCGGGGCGCGCGTGGCGGTCGTCTGGGAGACCCGGCTGCGGGACCTGCTGCTGACCGACCCCGAGGCCCGCGGCGAGTTGGAGCAGCTCCTGGCCGAGACACGGCGCGAGAACCCGCAGGTGACGACGGTCACCCAGCACATCACGGCGAGCGGCCCCCATGCCACGGCGCAGGGCGTGGTCGGTGGCAGCATCCACAACCACGGCGCCCCCGCCCCCGATACCCGCTCCCTGCCGCCGTCCGGGGCCCAGGCATGACGGTTCCTCGTCCGCCTGGCGGAGACGGCATACGCGGCGGCGCTTCGGGCGGCAGGATCGTCCAGAACGTCTACGCCTTCGACGGGTTCGCCTACGGGGCGATCAACGCGGACGTACACGTCCACGGCGACGGTCGGCCCGTATACCTGCTCGCGGAGCATGAGCCGCCCAGCGGTGATCCCGACCCCGCGTGGATCGAGCAGCCCAGCCGGCTGCTCAACGCCGGCAACGTGGTCGTGCCCTTCACCGGACGCGAGGCAGAACTGCGGGAGTTGGCCCGATGGAGCGGTCCGGGCAGCGGTGGCCGCGCGGACGGCGGGAACGACAACGGCGGTGCGCCGGCCGTCCGCTGGCTGCACGGGCCGGGCGGCCGGGGCAAGACCCGCCTGGCCGGTCACTTCGCCGCGCACTCCGCCCGCCAGGGGTGGAAGACGATCGTCGTGCGGCACGGCGGCACGGTCCTGGCCGAGTCCGCGGGGAGCCACGACGCCCGCACCGGGAACCTGCGCGGGCTGCTGGTCCTGGTGGACTACGCCGACCGGTGGCCCCTGCGGGACCTGGCCTGGCTGTTCGCCAACAGCATGTTCGACGGGGGCACGCGCACCGACGACCGCGGACGGCGCGTACCGGTACGGGTCCTGCTGCCGGCCCGTACGGCGCATGCGTGGCCGGCGGTGAAGTCGATGATCGGCGACCGGGCCGCCACCTCGGAGCGGGAGTTGGCGGCACTGCCGGAGGAACTCGCCGGGCGGGAAGGCGTGTTCGCCGCCGCACGCACCCGGTTCGCCGAGCCGTACGGGCGACCCGACGCGGCCGCGGCCCCCTCGGCCGTTCCGCTGGCGGATCCCGCCTTCGGGCTCACGCTCACCGTGCACATGGCGGCCCTCGTCGCCGTGGACGCCCACGTCCACGGCCGGACGCCCGCCCGGGACCCGGCCGGGCTGTCGGCCTACCTGCTGGAGCGGGAGCACGAGAACTGGCGGCGGCTGTACGAGAACGGCGCGGCCGGACTGGACTTCCGCACCGCACCGGACGACATGGCGAGCGTGGCGTTCGTCGCCGCCCTGACCGGTGCCACGACCTGGGAGGAGGCCGCGGCGGTCCTGGAACGGGCGGGCGTGGCCACCGCGCCGGAGACCGTACGGTCGCTGCTGCGCGCCCCTCCTGCGGGACCGGCCGGACATCGCCCTCGACGCGGGCAGCGCCGCTCTGGTGGCGGTCAGCGCCGTCACCGCCGCCGGCAGAGAGGTCCTTGTGGGCATCGAACTCGCCGCGTTCCTCGCCCAGGTCGACCGGCCCGAGGACGCACTGGACTGCTCACGGTGGGCCGTCGGCCTGGCCGAGGAGCTGGTCGGGTCCGACCGCGAAGCCCACCTCCCGGAGCTGGCCCGCGCTCTGTGGGGGTACGCGTTCGTCAGGTCCTCATGGGACGCCGACCTCGACGACGGGCTCGTGGCAGCGGCCCGGGCGGTCCGCGCCTACCGTGATCTCGCCGAACGGGACCCGGAGTCGTACACCCCCGACCTGCTGGGCGGCTACGCGCTCGCCGCCGACCTGCTGGAGCGACTCGGCCGGCGCGAGGAGGCCGCCGAGATGCGCCTGACCGCCGCCAAGCGGCGGGCGAAGGCGGCGGGCGGCGGACCGGACCCGCGGGACGAGCTCGAACGGATCCACCGGCAGGAGGCCGAAGCCGGCCACGTGCCCGCCATGATCGACCTCGGCCGTCTGCTGGAGAGGGCCGACCGGATGGACGAGGCCGAGCCCTGGCTGCGACGTGCCGCCGAGACCGGGCACCCCACGGCCGTCGTCCTGCTGGCCGGGGCCCTGCTCACCCGGGACCGGGCCGAGGAGGCCGAGCCCTGGCTGGAGCGGTCCGCCCGCGCCGGCGACGTCACGGCCATGGGCCTGCTCGGCCGGTTGCTGGCCAGGACGCGTCGGGCAGCCCAGGCGGAGCCGTGGCTGCGGAAGGCCGCCGAGGCGGGCGACACCACCGCCATGTACGAGCTGGGCCTGGCGCTGGAGGCGACCCGGCAGGCCCCGGAAGCCGTGCGGTGGTTCCGCCGGGCCGCGGAGGCGGGCCATCCGCGGGCCGCCGCCACCCTGGGTGTCGTGCTGTACGAGGACGACCGCGCGGACGAGGCCGAGCCGTTCCTGCGGCGGGCGGCCGAAGCAGGTGACGCGGGCGCGATGAGCAACCTCGGGACGCTTCTGCACAAGGCCGGCCGCATGCGGGAGGCCGAGCAGTGGTACCGCCGCGCTGTGGACGCCGGGTTCGACCGCGCCCAGTACGATCTCGCGGTACTGCTGCAGAACACCGGGCGGGCGGACGAGGCCGTGCGGTGGTACCGGCGGGCCGCCGAGACCGGGCACCCCCTCGCCGCCGGCGCGCTGGCCGTCCGGCTCTGCGAGGAGGGCAGGCTGCGGGAGGCCGAACCGTGGCTGCGGCGCGCGGCCGGGGCGGGTGACGTCACCTCCATGGTCAACCTGGGGTTCCTGCTCTTCCACAGCGGGCGGAAGGCAGAGGCCGAGCAGTGGTACAGGCGTGCCGCGGCCGAGGGCGACATGACGGCCGCGAAGCTGCTCGGCGGTCGGCTGTTCAAGGAGCCCCAGGCACGCCCGCGGCGACGCCGGGGCTTCCGGAAGCCCCGGCTGACGCGGTCCGACAGCCGCCCCGGCGTCGCCCGGGAGTACCAGGTGCCGTGTTCGCCCGGGGCGGTGACACCGGCGGATCCGCGGTGTTCGTGGGAACCGTGGGGCGGGGGACGGTGAGCAGGAGGTACCAGCTGTAGGCGTGGGTGCCGGCGCCGCCTTCCGGTTCGGTCACGGCAGGGAGACGGGGGCGACATCTACCCCGGGCACCGCAGGCTTCGCTACCATTCCGGCTCCGGACTGTGGGGAGGCTGCGGTGAGCGAACGGTTAGTCCATACGGTCGAAGTGCCGTTGGAGGACCACGGCGGCGAGACGGTCCGCGTGCAGATCCGCGAGGTGGACGAGACCCTCGTGCGGGTCGGTCGCGGCGGACGGTCCATAGCCAGGGCCGAGCGGTCGTTCGGGCAGATGCTGGACACCGTGCGGCCCGTGGCGGAGAGCTTCGTGGGGCGTTTCCGGGAACTGGCCGACGCACCCGACGAGATCACCCTGGAGTTCGGCGTCTCGCTGTCCGCCGAGGCGGACGTCGTCATCGCCAGCACCGCCACCGCGGCCAATTTCTCCGTGAGCTTGACCTGGAACAGGCCTGACCCGCAGCCCGCGCCCGCTGATGACGCGCAGCCCGGCTCGCACCGCTGACCGGCCCGTCCCACCGAGGTGAGGGGGCCCGGTGGAGGAAACGGGAGCCGAGCCGGGTCGGGGGGCGCCGTCGCGCAGTGCGGACGAGGCCCTGGCCTCGGCGGTCGTACGGGTCGCCGGGCAGGACGGGACGGTCTGCGGCGCGGGCGCCCTCGTCGCGCCTGATCTGGTGCTGACCTGTGCCCATGTCGTGTCGGACGCCCTCGGGCGCCCTCGGCGGGACGTGGTGGCCGCCGGGGCCGTGGTCGTCGTCGACTTCCCGCTGGCCGGGTGGCACGCGGCCGGCGCCGGCCGGCGCACGGCCGAGGTCGAGCGGTGGATACCGATCCGCCCGGACCGTACGGGGGACGTGGCCCTGCTGCGGCTGCGCGACCCCGTCCCCGGGACGAGGCCGCTGCCGATGGTCGAACCCGACCGGGTGTGGGAACACGGGGCGCGCGCGGTGGGGTTCACCGGCGCCGAACCGACCGTGCTGTGGTTCCGGGGCCGGCTCAGCGGGGCGACGGAGGAGGGCTGGCTGCAGCTCTCCCGTGCCGGCGGGCAGGAGACGTACGTCAGGAAGGGCTTCAGCGGCAGTCCCGTCTGGGACAACGAACTGGGCGCGGCGGTCGGACTCGTGGTCGCGGCGCAACCGGAGCAGGAGACGCAGCAGGTCTTCGTGCTGCGTACCGCGACGCTCGTGCGCGAGATACCCGAGCTCGCCGGCGTCCTGCTGCCGGCCGCGCCCTTCCGGGGGCTGACCGCGCTCCAGGAGGACGACGCGGACGTGTTCTTCGGGCGGGACGACGAAGTCGACGAGACGGTCGCGGCGCTGCGGGGCCACCACGGCGCCGTCACCGTGTACGGCCCGTCGGGCTGCGGAAAGTCGTCCCTCGCCCTCGCCGGGGTGGTGCCGAGGATGCGCCGGGAAGGACACGAGGTCCTGGTCGTCGACTTCGGCGGTACCGCTTCCCCGCGGGCGGTCCTCGCCACGGAGCTGTTCGAGGCGGCACGGTCGGGGCGTCACGGCCCCTCGCGGGCGGACAGCGCCGACCAGGTCGAGCAGTGGCTGGACGGGCTGGGGCTCACCGGCGCCTTCCACCGGGCGACGGGCCGGCGTCCGGCACGGCTGTTGGTCGTACTCGACCAGGCCGAGGCACTGCTGAACCGCCCCGAGCCGGAGATCGCCCAGGCCGTCGCGCTGCTGTTCCCCGAGCGGCAGCCGGCCGGCCTGCGGGTCCTCCTCACCCTGCGGGCCGACTTCATGGACGCCGCGCTGAGCCACCCGCGGCTGGGTCCCGCCCTGAGGCGCGGAGTGACGCTCCCGCTCACCCCCATGACACGGGACCAGCTGCACGCCGTGATCACCGAACCGGTCAAGGCGGTTCCGGCCGTCGCGTACGATCCCGGACTCGTCGCCCGCATCCTCGACGACGCGGGCGACGAGCCGGGAGTCCTCCCGCTGCTGGGCTTCGTCCTGGAGCAGTTGTGGGAGCACCGGGCCGGCGGACGGCTGCGGGCGGTGACGTACGAGGAACTCGGCGGGGTGGCCGGTGCGCTGCGGCGCCATGCCGAGTCGGCGTGGCGCGCCTGCGTCAGGCCGGAGGACGAGGCGCGGGCGCGGCCGCTGCTGACCGGGCTTGTGCGGGTGCTGCCGGGCGGCGAGGCCCCGATGCGGCGCGTCCTGACCCGGGAGGAGGCCGGGGAGGAACCCTGGCGCCTGGTGCGGGCGCTGGCCGAGCGGCGCCTGCTGGTCCTGTACGGCGGCGACGGCCGCCCCGAGAGCGCGGAACTGTCCCACGAGGCACTGATCACGGCCTGGCCCGCGCTCGCCGAGGAAGTGCGGGCCGGCGCCGACTTCCTGGCGGGCCGCGCGGAGGTGCAGCACGACCTGGAACGGTGGCGGAACGCGGACGGGGCGGCCGACCTGCTGCCGGGCCCCCTCCAGCTCGCGGCCGTGGAAGCGAGGCTGCGGGGGCGCGAGGCCGAGCTGACCGCGGAGCAGCGGGAGTTCCTGGCGCGGGCCCGCCGACGCCGACGGGTACGGCTGGCACGGGCACGGGCGGGCTGGGTGGCAGGGGCGCTGGCCCTCGCCCTGATCGCCGCGCTGGTCACCTTCCTCGTGCAGGAATCGAACGTGAGCGAGCGGCGGGCGGCCGAAGGCCGGTCCCGGGCGCTTGCGGTCCAGTCGGACGAGCTGACGGAGACCAACCCCGGTCAGGCGGCGCTGGCCGCGCTGGCGGCGTACGAGACCGCCCCGACGCAGGAGGCCCGCAGCGCGCTGATGCGCCGGTACGACGCGCTGCGGGACGCCGCGTGGATGCTGACCGGCGCCGAGGGCAAGAACAGTGCCGCGGCCATGAGCGCGGACGGCGCGGTGACGCTCGTGACGTCCGAGAACGGCCGCGCCACCCTGTTCGTCCGCTCGGCCGCCGGCGAGGTGCGGCAGGAACCGCTCCGCCTCGCTGACAACGTCGTCTCCCCGGTGGTCAGCCGCGACGGGCAGCGCATCGCGTACGTGATCGACAAGGACGGGACGGTGGTCTGGCACGACGTGACGCCCTCGGGGAAGCGGCTGGCCGGGCCGCCGCACCGGCTCCGGGGAGCGCTCACCGCTCGTTCTCTGGGCCTGGGCACGGGAAACATGAAGATCATGGACTTCTCGCCGGACGCCCGCCGACTGGTCGGAGTGTCCGCGGCGGACGCGGCACTGCCGGTCCAGGTCTGGGACCTGGACACGGGACGGCCGCGGGCCCTGCCGGAGAGGGTCGCCCGGCTCACCGAGGTGTGGTTCGGGCCCGACGGGAACACGCTGGTGGCCCTGCACAGTCCCGCGACGGGGAAGGACTCCGCACTGGTGGCGGTCGACATCGCCGCAGGCACGGTGCGCGAACTGGCGGCCGGCCTGGAGCACGACGGCCACGCGGTCTCCGGCGACGGCGGCGTCGCGGTGGTGTGCAGAAAGGGCAGACCCGACCCGGACACCTACGGAACGGCCCGCTACGAGGCCGTCCGCGTGGCCGACGGACGGGTACTGCGCCGATTCGACCGAGGGAAGGGCACCTGGTGCGTCGACGTGTCCGTGTCCGAGAAGGGCGAGCGCTTCGCGGTGATGGGCGAGAGCGATTCCTGGAGCGTCGTCGGCACCGGGGCATCGGCGCGGACGGATGGACCAGCCACGTTCTTCGGCCCCTTGACCACCCCCCATGCGACCGCGCGGTTGCCGCTCCTGGGTACGGCGAGCGATCCCGTCGTCGTCACGAAAGAGGGCAACGCCATCACCGGCTGGGCGCTGACCGTCGACGACGGCGGCGTCGCCTTCAGCCCTCCCCAACTCGTCGGAGACGGAAGCAGGATGGTGGTCCGCGTGGGCAGGAACAGCGAGAGCCTGCGCCTCATGGAGACGGAGGGCAAGGGACGCGTCCTCGCCGAAGCGCGGACCCCCGCCGACACACCCCCGGACGCGACACAGCAGATCCAGGTCAACCGCGCCGCCACCCTGGTCGCGGACGTCTCCGACCGGAACCGCATCACGGTGCGCGCCCTGCCCTCGTTGCGCCGGGTGGCCGAGTTCACCGCGGCTCGACCGCCCGCCGGGAACGACGGCAAGCCCGAGCTGCTGAAGTTCTACTTCATCGACGACGACCGGCTGATCACGGTCGCCGGCCCGTACGTCGAACACTGGGACGCCCACGACGGCCGCCGTCTCACACCGCCGATCGACCTGCGCGACCTGGCGCTCACGGAGCAGGCCCGGCCGACGTACTTCGTGGGCCGCCACTCCGAGCCGGGGCACATCGGAGTCACCGTCGGCAACGAACCGGACGTCCACGCCGTGGATCTGGCCACCGGCAAGGAGACGGAGAAGCTGCGCATACGACTCGGCCCCGACCTCAATGTGGCCGTGTTCCTGCGAGACCCGCACTACATGGCCGTGATGACCACCGGAGGCATGGTGGAACTGTGGTCGGTGCGCCCCGGGCAGCCGGCCAGGAGAGTGGTGGGCCCGCTCGGACCGCTGAACCCGAATCGATGGGCGGCGGGCCTGACGACAGGTGCCGGGTTCTTCCTGGCCAACAACAGCTCCGTGCATTTCCTCCGGGCGGACGACCCCGGCTTCCGGGAGTCCTACCGGTTCGCGGAGCGGCAGGGCTTCCTCGCGGCGGCCGACGACGGCAGAGCCCTGCTGCGGTCCCCCGCCACGGGCGGCCGGATCGGGCTGGTCCGCCTCGACCCCGCCCTCTGGAAGCGCCACGTGTGCGCCGTCCTCGGCCGCGGCCTCACCGCCGACGAACGCGGCGGCCTTCCCCCCGGCCTGCCGGCCGACATCTGCCCCGCACCCCGGTAGGCGCTTGTGCCCGGTCCGTCCACGACCCGGCAGACGCCGACGGCGACCGTTCCGTCGGCGCCCCCGGAGTCCGCCGGGCAGCGCGCCGGCTCGGCGTGGAGACCCCGGTCGGCGAGACGCCGCCCCTCGGCCCCGCCCGGCTACCGGTCCGGCACCACCGGGAGCGCGGCCGCCTTCTTCCACACCGCCGACTGCACGTCGTCCACGGGCTTCATCTCGCCCTGGTACAGCTGCGCGTGGCCGTCCCTCGCCGTGTCCGCCCAGGCATGGGTGGCGAACACGTAGGCGCTGCCCTCCTCGAGCCGGTCGGCGGTGCCCTCGTCCAGCCCGTGGGTGACGTGCACGGTTCCCCTGAGGACGGGGCCGACCTCGACCCGGTAGACGCCCTGCGTCCACCCCTCGGCGTCCCGCCACTCCACGTCGGCGTACGCCGTCACAGTCACCGGACGACAGCGTTCCGTGACCGCCTCGTGGGGCGGTTCCGCCGTCACGGGCGCTCCCCTCCCGTACCGCCGGCCGCCGCGCTCCTTCTCCTCCCGGCAGGAACGCTACGCAGGAGGAAGCCGCCCGTGGACGCCTGGTGGCGAGCGATGACCCGGCATGGTGCGGATCGGCCCGGCGACGTGGCCGAAGAGGAACCCGGGCGGCAAGGAACGGCCCGATCGTGCGCACGAGTTCCTCGGGGTGATCGAGCTGCGGCGTGTGCGTGCCCGGGGTCCGCGGCAGCGCGGTCCCGAGGCGGGCGGCGAGCGCATCCGCCGGCGCGGCCCTGGTTCCAGCTGCTCCCAGCCGGCGTCGCCGGAGGCGAACCGCATGAAGTGCTCGACGGCCGCCGCCGGGCCTCCGGCGGCCATGCCTGCTTCGACGACCGCCTCACCGACGGGCCGGTGCCGCGCAGGTCGTGGGAGAAGCTTGTCCCGTTGACGGCGACCGAAGGCATGACCCCCTCCTTCACTCGGTACGGGTCTTCCCGCCGCGCGCTCGGATCCTGCCGGTCCGGCCACCCACGCACGGCTGACGCGGCGCGCGGTGTCGCCTGCGGGTGGGCACCACCCCATGGTTCGCCGCCTTGGAGGCGGCAGGGCTTGGACGGTTCTGTTGTCTTTGTGCCGCTACTCCCCGGCAGCCCTCCGCCCCTCGCCGGGGCGGCCGCTGACGGCGTCGAGCACCACCCGGGCGACCTGCTCGGGGTCGTCGGACATCGGGGAGTGCCCGCAGCCCTTGAGCGCGACGTGCCGGGCGCCCGGAAGCAGGCGTGCCGCCCTGAGGGCCTGGTGGGGCGGGGTCATCAGGTCCCGTGTGCCCCAGCCGACCGTGACCGGCACCGGGACCTCCGGGGTGAAGGCCCGTAGCCGGTAGGCACGCACGGCGCGCTGCGTCGGCTCGAAGCCGGGCGAGCGGGCCAGGTTGCGCAGCGCGCCGGCGGCCGCGTCCTCCGGGATCCGCCAGGGCCGGGCGGCGAGCTGCCAGAAGGCGACGGTGCGCCCGATCGGGTGTGCGGCGATCCAGTGGGGGCGTTCGGCGCAGGCGCGTGCCATCGCGTGGGCGACGCGGAGCGAACCGAGAGCGTACGCGGCCTCGGAACGGGTCCACAGCCCGATGGGGGACAGCGCGACGGCGCCGCCGACCGCGCCGCCGCGGGCCAGCTCCAGGGCGACGGCCCCACCGAGGGAATTCCCCACGACGGGCGGCCGGACGAGGCCGGCGCCGGGGAGCCACCCGGCGACGGCGGTGGCCAGCGCCTCGACGGTGGACATGGTCCCTTCCGGGAGCGAGGGGCTGTCACCGAAGCCCGGGAGGTCGACGGCCACCACCTCGTGCTCGCGGGCGAGACGCTCCAGGACGGGCGCCCAGCCGTCCCGGTCGAGCTGGAGGACGACCACCAGGGGCGGCCCGCTGCCGAGCCGCCGTGACACCAGCTCCATGTCCGGCATATCCGTATCGTAGGAGGGCGGCCCAGGACGCGCACCCGTGCACGGAAGCACGCGTCGGCGGTCCGGCCCCCCTCCGCGCCGGTGAGCAAATCGTCCGGCACCGGTGCGCTGTCCCCCGTACAGTTCGGCAGGCGGCGGGGAACCGCCACACCTAGGCTTGATCTCAGGAAGATCCCTGTCTCGGGTCCCGCGGGATGGAGGCACGATGCTGCGGACACCGGTGTGCGGAGTACTGGGCATCGAAGTGCCGATCGTGCAAGGGCCGCTCGGAGGGCCCTGGCGGCAGGGCATGCGGCTTGCCGCGGCGGTCAGCGACGCCGGTGCGTTGGGCAGCGTTCCCACCACGCTGCGCACGCCGGCGCAGGTCCGTGACGACGTGCGTCGGTTTCGGGAGCTCACCGACCGGCCGTTCGCGCTGAACATGACGCGGCGGCCGTTCGACCCCGAGGTCTTCGACGCGGTGATCGCCGAGGCCCCACCGGTGTTCTCCTTCGCGCTCGGCGAGCCGGGTGACCTGGTGACCCGCGTCCACGATGCCGGCGCGGTCTTCCTGCAGCAGGTGACGACGGTCGAGCAGGCGGTGCGCGCGGCCGAGGCCGGCGTCGACGCGATCAGCGCTCAGGGCACCGAGTCCGGCGGGTTCTGCGGCGATGTCAGCACGATGGCGCTGGTGCCGCAGGTCGTCGACGCCGTCCGGCCGCTGCCGGTACTCGCTTCCGGCGGCATCGCCGACGGCCGGGGCATGGCCGCGGCCCTGGCCCTGGGGGCGCAGGGCGTGAACATCGGCACCCGGTTCCTGGCCTCGGCCGAGTGCGAGGTCAGCGACGACTGGAAGGCGGCCATCGTCTCCGCCGCGAGCCAGGACGCCGTCAAAGTGATGTTCGCCGGGCTCGTTCTGCCCCCGCCGACCGAGGGCGGGTTCATGACCGTCCCACGGTCGCTGCGCACCCGGTTCGTCGAGGAGGGGAACGCCCGCCCCGAAGCGGCCGCCGCCCAGGCGGAGGCGTTGCGCACTGAGGTGATGACATCGATGCGCGACGGCACGGCGCACGAACTGATCCCGCTGACGGGCCAGTCCGCAGGACTCGTCCACGACATCGCCCCGGCCGCCGAAATCGTCCACCGGCTGATCACCGAGGCGGAGGCGGCGCTACGCGCCCTCGCCGACCTGGCGCCGGCGAAGAACGGCCCCGCCGATCCCGGGTAGGAACGGCTGACGCCGACGTCTCGATGTGCACCATGCCCGTCTCTACGGGCGGGCCGGATGCGAACTGCCCCGCAGAATGGTTCTGTTTCCGCGGCCGAATGGCCAAGTGGCCGCGTGGCCGCGTGCTTTGAGGATCAGCCGCGGTCGAGTCGTGGCAGCGACGTACAGAGGCGCGCGGGCAGCTTCGGCAGGATGTCATGGATGCCCGCGCAACCCGCGTCGCCGTTCATGGCGACCGGCTGCCAGCCCGATGCCTCGGCGCGGTAGAACCAGCGCTGGGAGACGCCCGAGGAGACGCAGCCGTCGCCGGTGTCACCGCACACCGGCCCCATCCGGGTCGACAGGTCCAGCACCAGCCACGTGTCGTCGCAGCCGCGTTCCTCCCAACTGGTGTGCTCGGGGACGTCCGTGTCGTCGACCGCCTGCCGGTACGAGGAGGAGGCGCAACGCGGGGGCGTGGGGTCGCAGCCGTTCTCACCGCACTTCCGCAGGGCAGGCGGGGTGGCACCGGCGGGGGTGTACACGTTGAAGCTGTTCACCATGACCCTGCGGGAGCCCAGGGGTTCGCCCAGCTTCACTGTCGCTTCGACCCGCCGCGTCCCGGTGCAGCCGGATTCCCGGTCCAGGGAACGGGTCTCGTACGTGACCCTCACATACACCGTGCCGTGCTCGACGGTCTCGAGCTCACCGCGCAGGCCGCGCACGCAGTCCGGTGCGCCGTCGGGTACCTCGGCGCCGACCACCAGGGACCGGCCGCCGTCGGCGGTGCGGACACCGTCGACGCGGATCGGAGCGGCGAGCGTCCAGGCGGCGGCCGTGGCCGCGTCCGCCGTCTCCTCGGCGGTCCCGGCGGTCTGGGACCCGCAGCCGACGAGGACCGCCAGGACCGCGCCGGACACCACCCTTCGTATGCTCTGCCGCCGCATGTCATGTCCCATTCGCCGAAGACCGGCAGCGTAGCGTTTCCTCGCGGTCTCCTCCCACACGGTTCGCGGGGCCGATGGGCGCGTCGGCGGGCTCGGCGGTGTGCGTCCGGGGCGGCGGCGCGCTGTCCCGGGTGAGGCCGGCGCGGTTGAAGAGGTACGAGGCCAGCAGCACCCCCGTGACCACGAGCAGCCCGCCCCACAACTCGTGGAAGGTCGGGGTCCGCCCCTCCCACAGCAGGTTGAAGGCGGCGCCGAAGACCGCCTCCATGCCGATCACCGGCCCCATCACCGTGGCGGGCAGCCGCTCGGAGGCCAGGTTCCAGAACCAGGTCGCACACCACGAGCCCAGCACGGCCAGCGCCACGCACCACGCGAGGAACGGCCACAGCGTCCCGGCGTCCGACACCGGCGACGGCCCGCCGCCGGTCACGGCGAGCGGCAGCAGGAACAGCGACCCCAGGCAGGCCCCCGCGCCGATGCAGGCGGTCCAGGTGGTGCCGTCGACGGCCGGCCGGCCGTCGTCCCGAAGAGCCCGGCGGTTGACGATGACGAAGTACGACCACACGGCGGCGGAGAGGAACCCCAGGACCGCGCCCAGCGCGAGGTCGCGACCGCTCGCGGTACGACCGGCGGGCTCCGCGCCGTTGACGAGCAGCAGACCGACGGAGATCGCCACGACGGGCATCACCAGCCGGCGCCAGGCGAGCACCTTCTCCAGCCGGTTCGAGACCAGGGTGACCATCAGCGGGATCAGCCCGGTCATCGTCGACGCCAGGACCCCGCCCCCCAGTTCGGCGGACATCGCCAGCAGCAGGTAGAAGCCGATGTAGCCCACCACGCCCAGATGGACGGCCGTCAGCAGCCGACGGGTGCCGAGGGCACGCGGCCCGCCGCGCCTGACGAGCAGCACGGCCAGGGACACCAGCCCGAAGACGGCGTACCGGCCCACGACCAGCCAGTAGACGTTGACGGGGGCCACGGCGGCCGGCCCGAGGAAGGTGAACCCCCACAGGGCCGTCGCCACCAGGGCCGTCGGCAGGCCGACCACGTAGGCGCGGTACGCCCCGACTGGCATGGCTGTCATGGGCGCAATCCTCTTCTCGTCGGCCGGGGTTCTGTGCGGAGAGAGAGGATGACACGGATGCGGCGCGGCTGTAGCGCGGCGGAAAGGAGCCGTCCGCCGCCCCGGCAGACGGGCTTGCCGATCGCGAGGGCCGCCGCCCCACCCACGAGGGCGAGGCGGCGACCATCGGTGAGGTCTCCGAGAAGGAGTGCGGCGGGGAGCTGCGGTGTGTCAGGTGCGGGTCCAGCGCTGGTTGCCGCCGCCCCAGCAGGAGTAGAGCTGGATCAGCGTGCCGTTGGCGGTGCCGTTGGCGGCGGCGTCAAGGCAGAGGCCGGACTGGACGCCGACGATGGAGCCGTCGGAGTTGAGGCGCCACTTCTGGTTGTCGCCGCCCCAGCAGCTGTAGATCTGCACCTTGGCGCCGTTGCCGGTGCCGGCGGCGTCAAGACACTTGTCGCCGTAGACCCTGAGCTCGCCCGCGGCGGTGTGGGTCCACTGCTGGTTGGTGCGGTTGTTGCAGTCCCACAGCTGGAGCTGGGTGCCGTCGGCGGTACTGGCGCCGGGTACGTCCAGGCAGCGGCCCGAAGCGACGCCCTTGATCGGGCCGGAACCGGGCGAGGGGGTCGGCGTGGGGGTGGGGGAGACGGCGTTGAGCGCGTTGAGGACGGAGGTGTAGGCGGACTTCTTGCTGCCGTCGCCGTTGAACAGCAGCGGTGTCTGCTCCGCTCGCCAGGAGTCGGTGTCGCGCACGCCCCAGACGGTGATGCCGACGCAGCGCGGGACGGCCAGGCAGTCGTTGGTCACGTTGGCGTAGGTCGTGGGCGAGGCGCCCTGGATGTCGAGTTCGGTGATGGCCACGTCGACGCCGAGGGCGGCGAAGCTCTGCAGGGTGGTGCGGAAGTTGCTGTGGTACGGGCTGTCGCTGTTGAAGTGCGACTGGAAGCCGACGCAGTCGATGGGCACACCGCGCTGCTTGAAGTCCCGGACCATGTTGTACATGGCCTGGGTCTTGGCCCAGGTCCAGTTCTCGACGTTGTAGTCGTTGTAGCAGAGCTTGGCGGCCGGGTCGGCGGCGCGCGCGGTGCGGAAGGCGACCTCGATCCAGTCGTTGCCGGTGCGCTGCAGGTTCGAGTCGCGCCGGGCCCCCGAACTGCCGTCGACGAAAGCCTCGTTCACGACGTCCCACTGGACGATCTTGCCCTTGTAGTGGGTCATCACGCCGTTGATGTGGTTGATCATCGCCTGGCGCAGGGCGCTGCCGCTGAGGTTCTGCATCCAGCCGGGCTGCTGGGAGTGCCAGGCCAGGGTGTGGCCGCGTACCTGCTTGCCGTTCTGCACCGCCCAGTTGTAGACGCGGTCTCCGGCGGTGAAGTCGAACCGGCCCTGCTGGGGTTCGGTGGCGTCGATCTTCATCTCGTTCTCGGCCGTCACCGAGTTGAACTCGCGGGCGGCGATCGTCGTGTACGCCGAGTCGCCCAGCCTGCCCGAGGCGATGGCGGTGCCGAAGTAGCGGCCGCTCTGTGCCGCCGCACGGCCGAGCGTGCTCTCGGCGGCGTGAGAGGTCTGCGGCACCGCCAGGGCGGTGGCCGAACCGAGGACGCCGACGATGAGCGCCGCACACAGGCCGCCGATTTTTCTGCGGACGGTGGACGGGGGACCGGCGTTTGAGCGCATGGCGAACCTCCAGGGCGGAAATCGCGGAAGGGTGTGAGCGCGGAAGGACGTGAACACGGCAGAGTGAATCCACGTCGGCTACGCCCGTATTCATGGGCGAATGGAGCAGACCATGGGGCGTGGTGAATCGATGCCGGAGTCCGGCGCCCGGTACTCGGGCAGAGGGGCGTCACCGGCTCGGGACTCAGTGTGGAAACCTCGAAGAAACATGTCAAGAGTTTCGAAAGCTTTCGAGATTTCTTCCCTCTGCGAGGTCCAGAGATGTCCTGTCCATTGCTCTGTACCTACCGAAAGTCTTTCGGTGGCGCGCACGGCCGCGGCCCGGTCGAGGGTGCTCCTAACCGTGGGGCGGGGCGGTGGAGAGGCGGACCTTGAGTTCGGTCGAGAGCTCCATCCGCGGCGTGACCAGGGGCTGGTCCTCCATGACCTGGAACAGGGTGCGGGCGGCGACCCGGCCCATCTCCTCCAGTGGCTGGCGCACCGTCGTCAGCGGCGGTGACAGCCATTCGCACATCGGCAGGTCGTCGAAACCGACCACGCTGAGGTCCCGTGGAATGCTCAGCCCGCACTGTCGGGCGGCTTCGTAGACGCCCATCGCCTGCTGGTCGCTGCCGGCGAAGACGGCGGTCGGCGGCTCGGGGAGGGTGAGCAGTTCCCGGGCGCGGCGGAAGCCGCCCTCGTGCTGGAAGTCGCCGAACCGGATCAGGTCGCGGTCGACCTCGATCCCGGCCCGGTCCAGGGCGGTCCTGTACCCGTCGATGCGGGCCTGGCTGCAGAGCATCTCCTTGCGTCCGCCGATCGTGGCGATCCGGCGGTGTCCCAGCTCCAGCAGGTGCTCGGTGGCGGCGAGGCCGCCCGCCCAGTTGGTCGCCCCGACGCTCGGCACGCCGTTGCCGGGCAGGTCGACGGGGTCGATGACGACCAGCGCCACCCCGGCCCGTTCGACCTGGGCGCGCTGGGCGCGGGTGACCGAGGCGGTGACGAGGATGATGCCGGCGCTGTGGTGCAGGGCCGGCAGCGCGGCCCAGCTGGACGGCGTGGCCTCGCCCGGCGGGACGAGCGACACGGCGGTGCCGACGCTTCGCCGGGCGCACTCGGCCTCGACGCCGCGCAGTATCTCCACCGCCCACGCGCTGTCCAGGCCGCCGATGATCAGGTCGACGAGGCCCGATCGGCGGGCTCTGCCCTGCCGGCCAGGTGGGAGGTAGCGGTGAGAGCGCAGCAGGCCCTCGATCCGTTCGCGGGTCGCGGGTGCGACATCGGAACGGCCGTTGATCACCTTGGAGACGGTGGCCTGGGAGACCCCTGCCGCCGCGGCGATGACGGCCAGGGTCGGACGCTGCTCGCTCAACTTCCCTCCTCCGGGCGCACGTCTTGGTCGGCGACAGGTATCGCAAACTTTCGGAGAGTTTCCGGGCGCCCTGACCTGCCTGTCAAGACCGTCAACAGGCGCTGATCCGAGGTAAATCAGCGAAAACCCTTGACCGGGGGGCCTGGTGTTCCTAGCTTATGGCGGCACAGAATTCGAGAGTATTTCGAAATGTTTTCGGGCGCATAACCGGCATGACCACCCCGGAGGTCCCATGACCAGCACCCTCCCGAGCCGACGACGCTTCCTGGCGCTCTCGGGCCTGGCCGCACTGTCCGTCTCGATGACCGCGGCCTGCGGCTCCGGCGGCGGACCGGCGGCCGACGGCAGGACGACCCTGGAGTGGTGGAACATCGCCACGACGGAACCGGGCAAGTCCCTCTTCCCGCAGATCTCCTCGGCGTTCACGGCCGCCCACCCGGACATCACGATCAGGACGACCTCGCTGGAGAACGAGGCGTTCAAGTCCAAGCTGACCGCCACCACCGCTTCGGGCAGACTTCCCGACGTCTTCCAGACCTGGGGCGGCGGCGTGCTCCAGCAGCAGGTCGAGGCGGGGCTCGTCGAGGACCTCACCGACGCGCTCGACTGGGCGTCCGACCTCACCCCCGTCTCGCTGCAGGCCTATCAGTCCGGTGGCCGGACCTACGGGGTGCCCTACGACATCGGCATGGTCGGCTTCTGGTACAACAAGAAGCTCTTCGCCAAGGCCGGGATCGCCTCTCCGCCGGCCACCTGGGCCGAACTCCTCGAAGACGTCAGGAAGCTCAAGGCGGCGGGCGTCACGCCGATCGCCCTCGCCGGCAAGGAGAAGTGGCCGGGCCACTACTACTGGGCCTACCTCGCGATGCGCGTCGCCGGACTCCCCGCCCTTCAACAGGCCGACACCACCAAGGACTTCACCGGTGCCGGCTTCGTCCAGGCGGGCGCCCACCTCAAGGAACTGGTCGACCTCCAGCCGTTCCAGGAGGGCTTCCTGGGCGCCGGCTACGCCACCCCCGGCGGGCAGGCCGCGACCATGGGCAACGGCAAGGCCGCCATGGAACTCATGGGCCAGTGGGGGCCGTCGGTGCAGAAGGACGCGGGCGCCGATCTCGGAGCGGACCTGGGCTTCTTCCCCTTCCCGACCGTCGACGGCGGTGTCGGCCAGGTCACCGAGGTGTTCGGCGGTGGCGGCGGCTTCGCGCTCCGCAAGGGCGCCCCGAAGGAGGCGCTGGACTTCCTGAAGTTCTTCGTCCTGGAGAACGAGTCCAAGCTGCTGGCCTCCAACGGCTACCTGCCGGTGGTCAAGGGCGCGGAGAGCCAGCTCACCGACGCCAACAAGAAGGTGGTGGCCGACAGCCTGGCCAAGGCGACGGGCTTCCAGCTCTTCCTCGACCAGGCGTATCCGCCGGCGGTCGGCCAGGAGGTCAACGACAGCGTCGCCGACCTCATCGCGGGCAAGAAGACGCCCGAGCAGGTCACCGCCTCGATCACCGAGGCTGCGAAGGGTGCCTAGCCCCGTGTCCACCCTGACCCAGGACCCGGCAGGGGGCCCGGCCGAGAAGCGGACGGAGGACGCCGTGCCGGTGCGCCCGCCCGCCCCGGCCCGCTCGCTCCTGCGCGGGTGGGGGAGCTGGGTGTCGGTCGTCTGGTTCCTCGTCCCGGCCCTGGTCCTCTTCCTCGTCTTCGTCCTCGCCCCGATCGCCGTCGCCGTCTACACCGGCTTCTTCAAGTGGGGCGGGATCGGCCCCATGGACGACTTCGTCGGCCTCGCGAACTACACCAGGCTCTTCGCCGATCAGGTCTTCCTCGGCGACATGGGACGCGGGCTGTACCTGATCGTCCTGTCGGTCACGGTGCAGCTGCCGTTCGCGCTGTTCACCGCGGTCCTGCTCAACCAGAGGCTGCGCGGCCGGGCCGTCTACCGGATGCTGTTCTTCGCCCCGTACATCCTGTCCGAGGTGGTCACGGCGGTCCTCTTCACCATGATCTTCCTTCCCGGCGACGGCATGGCCGACCACCTCGCCGGCGCCCTCGGCCTGGAGGGGCTGCAGGGCAGGTGGCTCGCCGATCCCTCGACGGTCATGCCGACCCTGTTCGTGGTCATGACCTGGAAGTACTTCGGCTTCCACATGATGCTCTTCCTCGCCGGGCTGCAGGGCATCCCGCGCGAGGTCCTCGACGCCGCCTCCATCGACGGCGCCGGCGCCTGGCAGCGCTTCCGGTACGTGACGCTGCCGCTGCTCGGCCCGACGATCCGGATCAGCGTCTTCCTCTCGGTCATCGGGGCCATCCAGCTCTTCGACCTGGTCTGGGTCATGACCGCGGGCGGGCCCAACCACTCCTCCGAGACGATGGCGATCTCGATGTTCCAGTTCGGGTTCAAGCGCTACCAGGTCGGCTACGCCAGTGCGATCAGCGTGGTGCTCTTCATGATCAGTCTGGTCTTCTCCCTCTTCTACCAGCGCTATGTGCTCCGCCGTGACCTGAGCGGGGCCGTCACCACGGGAGGCGGCCGATGAACGCCCGCAAGGCGGCACGCGGTCTGTCGCTGCACGCCGTGGTCTGGCTGATCGCCGCGTTCGTCGTCGTACCGCTGATCTACGCGGTGATCTCCGGGTTCAAGAGCACCGGCGAGCTGACGAGCAATCCGTTCGGGCTGCCCGGGCAGTGGAAGACCGGCAACTACACCGGCATCCTCGGCGACGGGATGTTCTGGCGGCAGATCGCCAACAGCGCGGGCATCGCGATCGGCACGACGCTCTGCACGGTGGCGGCCTCCGCGATGGCGGCGTTCGTCCTGGCCCGCTACGCCTTCCGCGGCAGGGAGTTGTTCTACACGCTGTTCACGATCGGGCTGATGTTCCCGTTCGCGGTGGCCGTCCTGCCGCTCTTCCTGCTGCTGCGCACCTTCGGCCTGCTCGACAACCCGCTCGGAGTGATCCTCCCGCAGGCCGCCTTCGGACTCCCCATGACGATCATCATCCTGCGCGGCTTCTTCCGGACCATCCCGGCGGAGATCGAGGAGGCGGCCGTCATGGACGGCTGCGGCAAGTTCCGCTTCTTCTGGAAGATCCTGCTGCCGATGGCGCGGCCGGCGCTCGGCACGGTCTCGGTCCTCGCGATCGTCGCGAGCTGGAACAACTTCTTCCTGCCGCTCCTTGTGTTCAACGACCCGAAGTGGCAGACGATCCCCGTCGGCGTCCAGCAGTTCCAGGGCCAGTACTCGACCGACTACGCTCTCGTCCTCGCCTACATCGTGCTCGCCATGGTCCCCGCCCTCGCCTTCTACGCCGTCGCCGAGCGCCAGCTGATCGGCGGCCTCACCGCGGGCGCCACCAAGGGCTGACCCGTCCCGCTCGACCCCACCTCCCGAGGAGACCTCGTGAAACGTCTGACCGCCCTGACAGCCGTCATAATGTTAGCGCTAACATCACAGGCCGCGGCCGACCCCGCGCGACCCGCCGCCGCCCCCGCCCGACCCGTCATCGACTTCCGTTCCGAGCTCCAGCCCATCGACGGATTCGGCTTCTCGATGGCCTTCCAGCGGGCCGACCTGCTGCACGGCGCACGCGGCCTCGGCCCGGCCAAGCGGCGCGAGGTGCTCGACCTGCTGTTCAGCAAGGACAAGGGCGCGGGCCTCTCGATCCTGCGCCTGGGCATCGGATCGTCGACCGACACGGTCTACGACCACATGCCCACGATCCTGCCGGCCGACCCCGGCGGCCCCGACGCCACACCGGCGTACGTCTGGGACGGCTGGGACGGCGGCCAGGTCTGGCTCGCCAAGGAGGCCAAGAAGTACGGCGTCGAACGGTTCTTCGCCGACGCCTGGAGCGCCCCGGCCTTCATGAAGACCAACAACAACGAGAACGACGGCGGCGAACTGCTGCCCGCCTGGCGCCAGGCCTACGCGAACTACCTCGTCCAGTACGCGAAGTTCTACCAGCGCGAAGGCATCGGGATCACCGACCTGGGCTTCACCAACGAACCCGACTGGACGGCGACCTACGCCTCCATGCGGTTCACCCCGCAACAGGCCGTCGACTTCCTCAAGGTGCTCGGGCCGACCGTCCGCGCATCCGGTCTGAAGACCGAGCTGGTCTGCTGCGACGCCGCCGGCTGGGACCGGCAGATCGCCTTCACCGAGGCCATCGAGGCGGACCCCGAGGCCGACAAGGCCGTACGGACCATCACCGGCCACCGCTACAGCGGCCCGACCACCGTCCCGCAGCCCACCGACAAACGCGTGTGGATGTCGGAATGGTCGCCGGACGGCACCACCTGGAACGAGAAATGGGACGACGGCAGCGGCTACGACGGCCTCACCGTCGCGGCCGACATCCAGAACACCCTCACCGTCGGCAACGCCAACGCCTACGTCTACTGGGTCGGCGCCTCCCTCGGCACGACCCGGGGACTCGTCCGGCTCGCCAACCCCGGTGACGACTACCGCGTCTCCAAGCGGTACTGGGCACTGGCCGCCTTCAGCCGGTTCATCCGCCCCGACGCCGTCCGCGTACCGGTCACGAACACCGACCCGGCACTCCAGATCACGGCCTTCCGCAACACCGACGGCAGCCGCGTCATCGAGATCCTCAACACCGCGACCACCGAACGCTCCACCACCTTCTCCCTGCGCGGCGGACACGACCGGCACCCCGAGGGCTACGTCACCGACGAGACCCGCTCGATCGCCCCGGCCGACATCGTCTCCACGCACGGCACCAGCCTCACGGCGAAGCTCGCCCCGCGCGCGCTGACCACGATCGTCCTCGACTGAACCGCCCATCCCCCGAGGAGTCCTCCATGCCCACGTCCCGGCATCTCATCGCCCTGTCCGCCGTCGTCTGCCTGACGGCCGGCCTCGCCGCCGCGCCCGCCACCGCCGAACCCCGCCCGAAGACGCTCGGCGAACTGGCCAAGAAGCACCACAAGTACTTCGGATCCGCCACCGACAACCCCGAGTTCACCGACGTCGCCTATCTCAAGCTCCTCGGCAGCGAGTTCGGGCAGACCACCCCCGGCAACGCCATGAAGTGGTACGCCACCGAACCCGAGCGCGGCGTCTTCGACTTCACCGAAGCCGACGAGGTCGTGGCCTTCGCCAAGGCCCACCACCAGAAGGTCCGCGGCCACACCCTCATCTGGCACAACCAGCTCCCCGACTGGCTCACCGAGCGCACCTGGACCGCCGACGAACTGCGCGCCGTCCTCAAGAACCACATCCAGACCGTGGTCCGGCACTACAAGGGCCAGGTCATCCACTGGGACGTCGTCAACGAGGCGTTCGACGAGGACGGCACCTACCGCGAGACCCTCTTCTACAAGACGCTCGGCCCCGGCTACATCGCCGACGCCCTGCGCTGGGCCCACGAGATCGACCCGCACGCCAAGCTGTACCTCAACGACTACAACGTCGACGGCATCGGTCCCAAGAGCGACGCCTACTACACCCTCATCAAGCAGCTGAAGGCCGACGGCGTCCCGGTGGAGGGCTTCGGCATCCAGGGCCATCTGGCGCTCCAGTACGGCTTCCCCACCGACGTCCGGCAGAACATGCAGCGCTTCGCCGACCTCGGCGTCGAGGTCGCGGTCACCGAACTCGACATCCGGATGAACCTCCCCGCGACCCCGGAGAAACTCGCCACCCAGGCCACCTGGTACGCCGACTACGTCAAGGCCTGCCTGGAGGTCAAGAGATGCGTCGGCGTCACCATCTGGGACTACACGGACAAGTACTCGTGGATCCCCTCCGTCTTCCCCGGCGAGGGCGCCGCCCTGCCCTACGACGAGAACCTGATGCCCAAGCCCGCCTACCACGCCATCAGGAAGGTACTGGGCGGATGATCAGGACGGCGATCGTCGGAACGGGCGGGATCGCCGGCATCTGCCACGTCCCCGCCCTCCGGGCCCAGGCGCACCGGGCCGAGATCGTGGCGGCCGTCGACGTGGACGCCGTACGCGCCGAGGCGTTCGCGGCCGAACACGGAATCCCCGCGGTCTACACCGACCTGTCCACGATGCTCGACGAGCAGCGTCCTGACCTCGTGCACCTGTGCACGCCGCCGTTCCTGCACGCCGAACAGGCCGTGGCCTGCCTGGAGTCGGGGGCGTGGGTGTGGTGCGAGAAGCCGGTGGCGCTGTCGCTGGCCGAGCTCGACCGGATCCGCGCCGCCGAGGGGCCCGCCGCCGCGGGCGCGGTGTTCCAGCACCGGTACGGCCCCGGCGCCCGGTACCTGCGCGACCGGATCGAGGCCGGGACGCTGGGCCGCCCGCTGGTCGCGCAGTGCGTCACGGCGTGGTACCGCGACGAGGCCTACTACGACGTGCCCTGGCGCGGCACCTGGCGGAGCGAGGGCGGCGGCCCGACGCTCGGCCACGGCATCCACCAGATGGACCTGATGCTCCAGGTGCTCGGCCCGTGGGCCGAGGTACGCGCGATGGCCGGCCGCCTCGAACGCGACATCCAGACCGAGGACGTGTCCACGGCCCTGGTCCGGTTCGAGAACGGCGCCATCGCGACGGTCGTCAACAGCGTCCTCTCCCCCCGCGAGGAGAGCTACCTGCGCTTCGACCTCACCGACGCCACCGTCGAACTGCGGCACCTGTACGGCTACTCCCACACGGACTGGACGTTCACCGCCAGGTCCCCCCGCGCGACGTGGGAGCCGCCCGACGACCGGCCCAGCTCGCACACCGTCCAGCTCGCGGCCTTCCTGGACGGCTACGAGGCGGGGATCCGGCCCGACCTCGGCCGGTCGACCATGGAACTGGTCACCGCCCTGTACAAGGCCGCGATCACCGGCCGGCCGGTCCGGCGCGGCGAGATCGACACGGCCGACCCGTTCTACGGATCGCTGCACGGGGGACGCCCGGAGGTGTTCCGATGACCTTCGAACTCACCCGGAACGAGGACTCGTCGACCGTCCGGACCCGCGGAGTCGACCTCTTCCGCTACGTGCACCGGCCGGTCATGGACCCCTTCGAGGCGCCGAAGCCCTACCTCCACCCGGTGCGCACGCTCGCCGGGAACGTGGTCACCGGATACCGCCCGCACGACCACCGCTGGCACAAGGGCGTCCAGATGACGGCCTCGTGGGTGTCGGGGCAGAACTTCTGGGGCGGTGGCACCTACCTGCGCGGGCAGGGGTACGTCGACCTGCCGAACCTCGGCACCATGCGCAGCCTCACCGTGTCCGCCGAGACGGGCCACGACCGCGCCGTCATCACCGAGGACCTGGCCTGGCACACGCAGGCGGGGGACCACTGGATCGACGAGCGCCGCACGCTGACCGCACGCGACGTCGAGGCCGACTCCTGGACCCTGGAGGTCACCACCGCACTCACCAACGTCCACGACACCACCCTGGTGTTCGGCAGCCCGGGCACGCAGGGAAGGGAACTCGCCGGATACTCCGGCCTGTTCTGGCGCGGCCCGCGCGACTTCACCGGCGGGCAGGTGATCGGCCCCGCGATGGGCGAGAAGGGCGACTGGCTGGCCTTCGTCGGCACCCACGACGAGGTCGACCGCTCCTCCACCCTCCTGTTCCTGGACGACCCGGAAACCCCCTGCCGCTGGTTCGTCCGCAGCGATCCCTTCCCCGCCGTCAACCCGTCCCTGGCCTTCGACGAGGAACTGCAGCTGGCCCCCGGCGACACCCTGTCGCGCCGCCACCGGATCGTCGTGGCCGACGGCGCGTGGACCCCCGCGCGCCTGTCCCGGCACGTCGCGGAGCACCCGTGGTGACCCCGCTCCCCGGCGGCGTGGGGATCTCCGAGCTGACCGTGTACGACTGGGAGGCCGCCGACGGCCTGTGCGGGGGCACGCCCCACATGCACCTCGTCTGCTCGGAGGCGTACGTCGTCATCGGCGGCGCGGGCAGCGTCCAGACCCTCACCACCAGCGGCTTCGCCGACACCCCGCTGCACCCCGGCGACGTCGTCCGGTTCACCCCCGGCACGATCCACCGCCTCGTCAACGCCGGCGGTCTGCGCCTCCTGGTGCTCATGCAGAACAGCGGACTCCCCGAGGCGGGCGACGCCGTCTTCACCTTCCCCGCCCCCGTCCTCGCCGATGCCCACGCGTACCGCAGGGCGGCCACCCTGACCGGCGACCACGCCGCGGCGGCGCGCCGCCGCCGCGACCTGGCCCTCGAAGGGTTCCTGGCCTTGCGCGAAGGCGGGCTGCGGGAGTTCCACGCCGCGGCCCGCCGCCTGAAGCGCGATCTCCTCGACGCCTGGCGGATCCGCTGGCGCGACGGCCCGCTGGCGGCGGCCCTCGCGACCGGCCGCCAACTGGAGGCGCTGAAGGCCGGAGACCTCTCCCACCTCGACCAGGGCGCCGTGTCACGGCTGGAACGCCCGGAGCGCCGAAGCTTCGGCATGTGCGGCCGCCTGCACCCGTACGCCGTCCCCGACCCCCCGACGCGACCGCCCCGCGGTCCCTCGGGTCCATCGCACCCCCACACCCCGAAGGAGCACTTCTGATGCCGTCCCGACCTCGCTCACCGATCTCCCTGAAACGGCTCCTCGCCGTCCTCTCGCCCCTGCTGCTCCTGGCCACCTTCTTCGGCGCCCAGCCGGCCGGCGCGGCGACCGTCGACACCAACGCCTGGTACGTCCTGGTCAACCGCAACAGCGGCAAGGCCCTGGACGTCTACAACCTGGCGACCGGCGACGGCGCCCGCATCACCCAGTGGACCAGGAACGACCAGAACCAGCAGCAGTGGCAGTTCGTCGACTCCGGCGACGGCTGGTTCCGCGTCAAGTCCCGCCACTCGGGCAAGGTCCTCGACGTCCAGGGCCGGTCCACCGCGAACGGCACCGCGATAGTCCAGTGGACCGACGCCAACGCCACCAACCAGCAGTGGCGGCTCGCCGACAGCCCGGACGGCCACGTGAGGCTCATCGCGCGCCACAGCGGCAAGGCCCTCGAAGTGCAGGGCGGTTCCACCGCCGACGGCGCGAACATCGTCCAGTACGACGACTGGGGCGGCGCCAACCAGCAGTGGCGGATCGTCAGGGTCGGCTCCGGCAACCCGGGCACGTGCGAGCTTCCCTCGACGTACCGCTGGTCGTCGACGGGCGCGCTGGCGCAGCCCAAGACGGGATGGGCCTCGCTCAAGGACTTCACCGTCGCTCCCCACAACGGCAAGCAGGTCGTCTACGCGACGACCCATGGGAGCGCCGGGACGGGGAAGGCGTGGGGCGGGATGAACTTCACCCCGTTCACGAACTGGCAGGAGATGGCCGCGGCCGGCCAGAACGCGCTGCCGTTCACCGCCGTCGCGCCCTCGCTCTTCTACTTCGCGCCGAAGAGCGTCTGGGTGCTCGCCTACCAGTGGGGCGGTTCCTCGTTCTCGTACCGGACGTCGAGCGATCCCACGAACCCGAACGGCTGGTCGTCGGAGCAGGTGCTGTTCACCGGCAAGCTCGACCAGTCCGGAACCGGTCCCATCGACCACGCCCTGATCGCCGACGAGTCGAACATGTACCTGTTCTTCGCCGGTGACAACGGCAAGATCTACCGGGCGAGCATGCCGATCGGAAACTTCCCCGGCAGCTTCGGCTCCTCGTACACGACGATCATGAGCGACACGGTGAAGAACCTGTTCGAGGCCCCGCAGGTCTACAAGCTCCAGGGCCAGAACAAGTACCTCATGATCGTCGAGGCCCGGGGGGTGAACGAGCACCGCTTCTTCCGCTCGTTCACGGCCACCAGCCTGAACGGCACGTGGACGCCCCAGGCCGCGACCGAGTCCAACCCCTTCGCCGGCAGGGCCAACAGCGGCGCCACCTGGACCAACGACATCAGCCACGGTGAACTGCTGCGCACCAGCGCCGATCAGACCATGACCGTCGACCCCTGCAACCTGCAGCTTCTCTACCAGGGACGCAGCCCCGGCTCCGACGGCGTCGACTACGGCCTCCTCCCCTACCGCCCCGGCCTGCTGACCCTGCAGCGCTGACGGTGTGACACGGAGGTCCGGCTCCGACAGGGAGCCGGCGTGGCGGGCCCGGTGTACGGCCGGGCCCGCCACGGCCGGGTACCGGGAGCGAGCGGAGCGCGGCTTCCGTATGTGAACCTGGTGGACATGTCGATCATCGCAACCGTCGTGGTGCTGCTCATCGCCGCGCTCCACGTCTACATCCTGGTCCTGGAGATGTTCCTGTGGACCGGTCCCCGGGCCCGGGCCGCGTTCGGGACCAGCGCCGAGTTCGCCGCCGAGACGAAGGCGCTCGCGGCCAATCAGGGCCTGTACAACGGCTTCCTCGCCGCCGGCCTCGTGTGGGGCGCGGTGGCGTCCGACCCGGTGGGCTTCCAGGCGAAGGTGTTCTTCCTGGTGTGCGTGGCCGTGGCCGGTGCGTACGGTGCCGCCACGGCCAGCCGGAAGATCCTCTTCGTCCAGACCGTCCCGGCGCTGATCGGTCTGGCACTGGTGCTGGCCGCCCACTGAGCGACGGGCTTTGGCGGGACTCTGGGGCGGCTTTGGCGCGGCGCAGAAGAATCTCCGGTGGCCGACAGGCCATGTGCCACCAGCCGTCACCAGAGAGAGGAACCGCCATGCAGAAGAACAAGGCGCAGAAGAACAAGATGAAGAAGATCCAGATCCGCAAGGCCGGTCCGGTCCGCCTGACCTCCTCGGCCTGCTCGACGTACCCGGTCGCCAACTGAGTCCAGCGCACGTGAAGTGCCGTTCCGGGTTCCGGTGGCGGGCCGCGGCCCGCCACCGGAACCCGGGCGGTGGACGGGCGCCGCGCGTGCGCGGCGCCGGACCACGCCGACGAAGGAGCCGGGATGGCGGATCAGGAACTACGTGAGGGCACCGCGCCGCCGGACGCCCCGGACGTCGCCGCGGCGCGCGACCTCGACAGCCCGCTGGTGCTCCACCGCCTCGTCCATCTGGAGGAGGACGGCGAGGTCACGATCGGCCGCCCGGACACCGACTCCTTCGCCATCTTCCCGCCGGACGGCGCCGCGCTGGTGCGCCGCCTCCAGGAGGGCGCCACACCGCGGCAGGCCGCCGACTGGTACGCGGCCGAGTACGGCGAACCCATCGACGTCGCCGACGTCGTCGAGGCGCTGTACGAACTGGACTTCGTGGCCCCCGGGACCGGCCCCGCCCAGGACGGCGCCCCGCCGGTGCGCTGGCAGCGACTGGGGCGGGCGCTGTTCTCGCCGGTGGCGTGGCTCTGCTACGGCGCCGTGGTGGCCTGGGCGACGGTGCTGGTGGTACGCAGCCCCGAACTGCTGCCCACCCCCCGGGCCATGGTGTTCAGCGAGTACTACTCCCTGATCATGGTGGTGATGACGGTCGCCGCCGCACCGCTCATCGCGATCCACGAGATCTACCACGCGCTGGCCGGCCGCCGCCTCGGCATCGGGTCGCGCACCCGGATGTCGTACCGCTTCTACTTCCTCGTGGTCGAGACCTCGCTGGACGGCCTGGTCGTGGTGGAGCGCCGCAGACGCTATCTGCCGATCCTGGCGGGGATGCTCGTCGACGTGGTCCTGATCGGTGTGCTGATCATCGCGGCGGACCTCACCGGCGGGCCCGGCGCCGGAGGACCGGCCGCCCGGGTCTGCCTGGCGGTGGCCTTCGCCGCGGTGATCCGGGTGCTGTGGCAGTTCTTCTTCTACCTGCGCACCGACGTCTACGTGCTGATCAGCACGGCCCTCGGCTGCGTGGACCTGCACACCACGGCCACCCGGATGCTCCGCAACCGGTGCAACCGGCTGCTGCGGCGCCCGGACCGGCTCCTCGACGAGTCCGCGTGGCACCCGGCGGACCGGCGGGCGGCACGCTGGTACTCCTGGCTCATCCCGGTCGGCTACACGCTCAGCCTGAGCACCTTCCTGCTCGGCCTGGGGCCGGTCTTCTACGACATGATCGGCGCCGCCCTCGGCCGCTTCACGGCGGACCGGCCGGACTGGGTCATGCTCGCGGACGGCACGGTCTTCCTGCTGCTGACCTTCCTCCAGATCGGCATCGCCCTCTGGCTCGGCGCCCGCGACCGGCTCCGCAGGCGCCGCGACCGGACCCGGCACGTCATCGCCTGACGCCGGCGCCCGCCACGCGCCCCCGCCCACCTCCGAAGGCCCTCAGTGAAAGGCAGAAACGTGAGCGGTCACCACTGGATCTCCGCCCCGCACCCCCGCCGACGCGAGCGGCTGCGGGACGCCCTCGGCCTGCCCGGTCCGTCGCTCGCCGTGGACGCGCACCGCCGGCTGCGCGGTCCGTACACCGCCGCCGGGACGCTGCTGCGCGCGTTCGCGCCGGAGGTCCTGCGGGCCAGGCCCGGGCTCGCGGACCGGCACTACATCGAACTGCAGCAGAGCACCCCGGAGTTGACGCCCCTGGTGCCCCCGCTGGTCCGGGGCCTCGAAGAACAGTCCTCGGCCGGCGAGATCAGCCGGTACCCGGCGCGGCTGCACTCGCTGCGGGTGGCGCACGGGCTCGTGGAGTTCCTCCTCGCGGCGCTGCCCGATGCGACGGACGCGCCCCGCACCCTGATCGTGACGAACGTCGAGCACGCCGACGTCACCGACCAGGAGTTCCTGGCCGTGGCGCTGCGCCGGATACCGCCGGAGCTGCTGACGATCGTGGCCTGCTCGGGCCGGGAGCCGCTGCGGGAGCCGCCGGGCGAGGTCTCGATCTCGCTGCCGGAGGCGCTGACGACGTACGCGAACCTGGTCACCGGCCCGCCGGAGCCGGAGCCGGACGCCGGGCCGTCGGCCGTGGCCGGGGACCCGGCGGCGGTACGGCGCGCGGCCCGCCGCTTCGTGGACGGCGACTGCGTCGGCGACGAGCCGGGCCCGGCCGCCGCCTACGCGGCGCTCACGCCCTCCGAACGGGCCGCCCTGCACGAACGGAGGGCCGGGGAGCTGGCCGGGCGGGTCGAGGCCGGCGAGACCTCGTGGCGCCTGGGGGCCCTGCCGTACCACCTGCTGCGGGGCACGGACCCCGTCGGTGCCGGAGTGGCGGCGGCGCGCCGGGCCCTCGACCACTGCAAGTACCTGGGCTTCTACCACATCTCGGCCGAGCTCAGCGAGGCCGCGAGGGCCTTCCTGACCGTCGAGGAGCACCCCGACGCCTGGTGGTACTTCATCCGCGAGGCCAGCGCCTGCCTGGCGGCGGGCGGCCGGCCGGACGAGTCGGCGGCCCTCCAGCACGAGGCCCGTACCCACACCCAGAGCGCGACCCACCACATGAAGCTCGCCTACGAGACCGGGATGCTCTACGCCCGCCACTACCCGCCGGAGCGGCGCGACGAGGGCCTGGCACGCGCCTGGGTCAACCAGGCCATCGGCATCGCCGACCTGCTGCCGGACCCCGACGAGCGGGCCTTCTTCTCGGTGTTCAACCGCAACGGCCTGGCGCTGGTCGAGGTCCGGGCCGGGCGGCCGGACGAGGCGCTGCGGCTCCTCGACGAGGGGATCGAGCGGCTGGACCGGGAACTGGGCCTCGGCAGGCGCAGCTGGCACCGGACCGGGCTGCGCTACAACCGGGCCCAGGTGAACGCGATGAGCGGGCGGCTGGCGGAAGCCCTGGAGGACTACGCCGAGATCCTGGAGGCGGACGCCGGCTTCTCCGACCACCACTTCAACCGGGGCACCATCCTGCGCAAGCTGGGCCGCGCGGAGGAGGCGATCGCCGAGTACACCAGGGCGCTGCGCCTGGAGCCGCCGTTCCCCGAGGCGTACTACAACCGGGGCGACGCCCGGCTGGAACTGGGGGACACCGAGGGTGCCCTGGCGGACTTCGACCGCACGCTGGAACTCGAACCCGGCCATCCGGAGGCCTCGCTCGGCCGGGCCGGTCTCCTGGCCGACCTCGGCGACACCGCGGCGGCGCTGGAGAGCGTCACCGGCGGTCTCGCCCAGCACCCGGACCACCCGCACCTGCTGTCGCTGCGCGGACGGCTCCTCGCGGAGGAGGGGGACGTCCCCGCCGCCCGGGAGGCGCTGGAGGCCGCGCTGCGCAACGACCCCGGACTCGCCGAGGCCTGGGCGGTACGCGCCGAACTGGCGTACCTGGACGGCGACCTGGACCTGTCCGTGGCCGACTTCGACCGGGCCGTGGGCCTCGCGGACCGCGCGGACTTCCGCTTCAACCGCGGTGTCGTCCACGAGGCGGCCGGCCGCTACGGCGAGGCAGCCGCGGACTTCGAGGCGGTCCTGGCCGCCACCGGCGACCCCGACGCCCGCAGCCGCCTGGACGACTGCCTGCGCGCCGCCGGGCAGGCCCGTGCGTAGGGTGACGGAGGGCACCGCTCTGGCCGACGGACAGCCGCCGGCCGGAGAGCCCGCCGAGGGCGTGCTCGCCGAGCGGTTCACCGAGGCCATGTCCCGGCTGGTGTCCGGCGTGGCGGTGGCGACCGCGCGGCGGGCGGACGGCCGCCCCACCGGCATGCTGGTGTCCTCGCTGTGCTCCTACAGCGTGCGGCCCCCGTCCGTCCTGATGGCCGTCGCCGACGGCTCCCGGACCGGCCGGGAGCTGAGCGCCGGGCCGGGCACGGCCTTCGGGCTCCACCTGCTGGGCGCGGACGGCGAGACGCTGGCCCGGGTGTTCGCGGGCGGCGCGGACGACAAGTTCGCGGACGTCCTGTGGGAGTGGGACGGCGAGGTGCCCCGGCTGCTCGGCGCGGACGGCTACCTGCGCTGCCGGGTCGCCGCGGCCTTCCCGCACGGCGACCACACGGCGCTGGTGGGCGAGGTGTCCTCCTGCGTACCGGGGGAGGGGCAGCCCCTGGTCTACTACCGGCGCCGTCTGGACTGGCGGCTGCGCTGAGCACGGGAAGGCCCGCGTCGGCGAGGTCTACGCCGGTGAGGCCCGCGTCAGCGCGAGGGAAAACGTTCCTGCACGCCGTTCGGTGCCGGCCGGCAGTGCTCGTGCCCGGCGTTGAGCGGAGGCCGTACCCGCAACACCGCCTGCTGTGCCGCCCGGAGGGCGGCCCCCGGTTCGATGCCACCGGCCGCCACCACCACCCGCCGGGCCTCGGCGTACACCTCGAGGGCCTCGGTCTGCCGGCCGGTGGCGGCCAGCGCCAGCATCAGCTGCTCGTGGAAGGCCTCCCGCAGGGGATAGCGGGCGCACAGCTCCCGGAGTTCGCCGGTGACCTCCCGGGCGCGACCCTGGCAGATGTCCGCGCCGATCCGGTCCTGCACCACCGCCAGCTGCTCATCGGCGAGCCGGTCGCCGTAGAAACCGGGCAGGTCCGCGTGGGTCAGATCGCCCAGCGGCGTACCGCGCGAGAGCGCCAGGGCGCGCCGGAAGGCGTGGTCGGCGGCCCGGCAGTCGCCGGCGGCCAGCCGGCTGCGGCCCAGGGCCGCCTGCTCGCGGAACTCGTCCAGATCGAGTTCCCCTGGCCCCACGCGCAGCAGATAACCAGCCCCCACCGTCGGCAGCAGCGGATGGTGGCGGGCGTCACGGCCGTCGCGGCTGTGACCGGGATCCAGAACCCGGCGCAGGCCCGACACGTACATCTGGAGCGCCGCCGACGCCGAACGGGGCGGCCGGCCGTTCCACAGGTCCTCGATCAGGGCGTCCGCGGAGGACTGCTGGTTGGCGCGCAGTAACAACAGGGCCAGCAACGCACGGGACTTGAGCGCCGTCGGCGTACACGGCCGCCCTCCGAGCCGCAGCTCCAGCGGCCCCAGGACCAGATAGCGCGGCCCATGCCGCGCCGCCCCTGCGCCCGCCGGCCCCCAGGATTCCGGGGGCATGCCGGGACGCCATCCCGAACCGCCCTCAGCACCGCCCGCCACCGTGCTTTTCACGCGCTGTAACGCCACCGCTGTCGACTCCCCCGTCACCGTCAGTTGTGCGCAGGATGTGCGTGAACCGTGCCCAATGTGAGGGGATCCGCCCTGGACCGGCAAGGCTCGAATCGAGCCATCCTGGGTCGCGGAGGTCCCGGACGGCGCGGTCCCCGTCTCCTCCGCACAGGGGGCCGTCCGCGATCGCAAAGTGGGGAAAGCGCCCCAGGAGCCCCACGCTCCGGCGTAGTCTGCGTGCGTAACCGCAGGCGGGCCGGGGTGGCCTGCCGTGCGGCGGAGGTGTCATGGGCGGGGACCCACAAGTGTCAGCAACGGTCGGCGACCACCGGCGAACGGGGGTGCCCGATCCGTACGGCGACCAGGCCCTGCTGACCCCCGCCATGACGAAAGGCCATGACGCCGCACCCGCCGGGGAACGAGCTCTGCTGCTGCGCTATCTCGAGGCGGTGGCCGCCGCCCGCCGGGCACCGGTGCACACCGCCGTCGCCTTCAACGCCGCGTACTTCGGGTACGACCTCGGGGGCGACGGCTACGGCGGCAGCCCGCTGAGCCTCGACGACTTCCCCGTGATCACCCTCGGGGAGTACGCGCCCCCGCTCCCCGTCGGTGCCATGGTGTGCGTCGCCACGGGATCGGATCCGCTCTACGCGGAGATCGTCTACCGGGAGGGCGCGCACCCGGAGGTGGGAGCCCTCGGGAACGTACCGGCCTGGGTTTCCGGGGCGCCCGCGGGCGCCGAGGGACCGGGCAGGCCGGGGAGCGACGCGACCCCCTGCCGAAGGGAGCTCCTGGTCCCGGATCTCCACGCCTTCGGACCGGCCCTGAGCCTGTCACCGGCCAAACTCCACCGCTTACGCACGCGCCGGCGCTGGATCAACGAGGACGGGCACGTCGTCGTCGACGTCCGCTATCCGTCCCCGGAAGCGGCCCGGCGCGACGACCTGACGGCCTACGCGGATCACCTCCTGACCACGGCGCGGGAGCAGCTGCTCAGTCCCTTCGTCCCCGTCTCCCTCGCCGACCTCGTGGGCAGCACGCGTGACGACGATCTGCGGGCGGGCCTGCTCGGTCTGCTCGACACGGTGCGGGGGGTCCTCCGCTCCAGCGCCGCCTTACGCACCTGGGGGCACTACGCCGTGACCCGGGCCTCCCTCACGGAGTGCTGGGGCGACACCGGACCGCTGGGCGGCGACGATCTCAGGTCCCTCGCGGCAGCGGTGGAACACGCGGCCACCCCGGCAAGGCGGCGCCATCGCCTCACCGCCCCCGCCGCGGTGTACACGGCGGTCGGACCGCGGCTCCGCCAGTTCCCCGGCGCGACGGAACTGCTCGGAGGAACGGGCTACGCGGCAGCGGTCGTCCGGGCGAACGTGACACTCGCCGACGTCGTACGAGGCGACAGCGACCAGGGCCTGTTCGAGAACGGCTCCCGGATCACGCTCGACGACGCTTTCGAGAGCGGGGGCATCTGGCGCTCCCGCCATCCCGCCGATGCCGCGGCGCCCGGTGGCCCCCTGGCGCCGGCAGGACGCGGCTGGGCTTCGACACTCCCCGCGCCGCCCGAGCCGGAAACGGAAGCGGACCCGGTCGATCTCCCTCTCGCCGACGACGCCACCCTCGGTCCCGGCGAACTCCTGCGGGACGACGCGAAGGAGACCGTCTGGCGGTCGCCCCTGCGGCTCGCCCATCTCATCGACGGCTGGTTCCCCCTGCACCCGTCCGCCGCCCGCGGACTCCGCCGCTCCCACGGCCCACGCCCCGCACTGCGCCTCGAACTCCACCACGGCGGCCGGACCCCGGACGAGCGCGGGACGACCCAGGACGTCAAGGCCGAACTCGAGGGCGAGCCGGGCCGGTTGACGGGAATCCGCTGGCCCCGGGACTTCTTCCCCGGCCTGATCCTCGAGCTGCGCCTGCCCCGCGGCGGAACGGTGATCCGCGCGGCCACGACCCCGCTGACGGAGCCGGTACGGATCGACGAACGGGTGATCGAGCACGGTTACGACCCCCGCGTGCTCACCCGGGAGGACGCTCCGGGCAGCGACCGCCATGGCGACAGCGCGGCCGGGCTCGGCCCCCGGCAGCTGGTGATGCGCACCGTACGCCGCTGCGGGCTGCTCACCCTGGACGGGCATGCCCTGCTGGACCGCTCGGTCCTGCCGAACGCGGTCTACGGAGGCCGGCCGGCACGGTCCCAGACCGTCGCTCTGGAGTCGGCGGTGGCGGAACTGCTCGCGGAAGGACGCCTGGAACCGGCCCTGGGCAGCCGGGACGCCTGGGGCCGACCCCACTACCCGGCGCGCGAGGCACAGCCGACCATCCCGCTCATCGGCTACCGCCCCCTACGACGACGGGTGATACGCCCGTGGGGCGGCGCGGAAGCGGACGGCGCGGGGCTGCTCGCCCTCCAGTTCGTCTCCGGTCACCTGCGGCGCCTTCGGCCGGGCTGCTCGCCCAGCGAGGCGCAGCGAGCGGCCTTCCGCGACCACTGCCGCCTCCTCGGCAAGGCGGACGGCTGGGAACTGCCCTACGGCTACACGTTCGTCACCGAGCACACCCGCGGCCGCTGACCCCACGCCCACGGCCCTTGTCCCTCCCTCCACCGTCCCGTCCCTCCCTCCCGGCTCCTCGGTGCCGAGCGAGCCGTTCCTCCAGAACCAGACGCAGAAACGGAGCAGGCGTCCATGCACGACCGCTATCACGTCATCACGGGGCCGCCGTCGTCCCCACCGACCGTCTCGGCCGGAGAGCTCGAAGGCCTGGCCACCGCGCTCAACGCCCTGGACCCCCTGGCCGCCGCCGCCCTGAACGACCTCACGGTCGGCATGGTGGAACTCGCCTTCAACTCCCTGTCGCCCAGGAACCGGCAGAGGGTGCTCAGCGGCCTGGGCATCCGGATGGCGGCACCCCGGCGGGCGGGCAACGCCCTGTGCCGGGACGTTCTGGCCCGCCTGCGGCGCGAGGCGCGGCAGCACTCCTGCACCTGTGGGGTCAAGGACCTCACGCGCACGGTGATGGACCAGATCGGCGCGCTCGTCTTCGCCCGGGACGACAGGACGGTCTCCGACCCCGTCTCCCGGTGGGGTGCGACGCTGCTCAGGGCCGCGGTCTTCGCGTGGTGCGACGCCTCCGTCGCCGACGCCCACATCCTCGCCTGGGCGGCCGATCAGGAATGGTTCGTGGCGCCGGCCGACGAGGAGGAGTCCGCGCGTCTCGCCGTCGTGGCCGAGGAGGCCCGGTCCGTCGTGGCGGCGTACCCGGACTTCGACGGCGTACGGGAGGGCGTGGAGCGGCCGTCCGCGGATGACGGGAAGGACAAGGAGACCGCCGCCGTCGATCGGCCGGCCGGACAGCCTCTCGTCCCCGAGGCCGCCGTGACGGATCCCGACACTTCGTACGACGCGCCCGTGACGGCCTCCGAGGACGCCCGCACCGAACAGGGCACGGACCCGGAGACGGCCTGCCGGCAGCTGGAATCGGCCCTTGCGGGGGCTCGGCAGGCCGCGGCGAACGTGACCGGCGCGGTGGCGGACGGCCGCCCACCGCACGAGGAGGACCTGGCTCCGCTGACCGCCCTGGGCGCCGTCTTCGACAGCGCGGAAGCGGTGTTCCGCGCGGCGGGGATGAAGGAGGTGCCCCGCCGCCTGGACGACATGACGCGCGCCGCACGCGAGCACCGGACGGCACACGAGCGTGACCGCCGGGCACGGGAGGCGCTGCGGGAACTCCTGGACGTCGCGGGCCGTCCGGACGGCCCCGCCGTCTTCGCCGCCGAGGCCGTGCGAGGAGCGACCCGCCGACTGCTGGACACGGCGGTGTGGGAACAGACCCACCGTCAGGAGAGCGCCGCACTCGCCGACTTGGCACAGCTGATCCGGGAAGGGCGGGAGGCGTACGCCGCCACGGAGATCCTGGCGCTGCAGGATCGGATGGTGCGGGTGCTGCCCGGGTGCGCCATGGCGGTGGTCATGGCACCCGACCTGGTGCTGGCGCGGTCCGGGGAAACCTTCGCCGAACCGGCGGGGACCGAGGCGGACGACCCCGGCGGCGATGCCGGGGGAGCCGACGAGCCCGCCGGGCGCGGAGAGCCGACCGCCGAGCAGACGGACGGGAGTCCGGCGGAGGAGACCGGCGATTCCGCCGACGGAACCGGGCTTCACTCCGTACCCGGCGTGGAGGCCCCCTCTCCCGAACCGAAAACCCCCACGTCCACGTCCACACCCGCTCCGGCGCCGGAGCCCGCCCCGCTCGACGCCGCCGACGAGCCGGCCCCGGCGCCCGCCACGGATGCCGACGCGGACCTCCCGGCCGCCCTCGTCCCGACGACCGCGCCCGCGTCCCCTCCCGCCGCGCCGGAGGACGAGGACGACCGGTTCTCGGAGTCGGCCCGGACCGTCCTCGCCGCCGTCGCCGCGGAGGAGGGAACCGACCGGACCGAGGTCGAACGGGCCCTGACGAGGCTGGTCGTGGAGCGGCGCTTCGGACTCGCCCACCGCGTGGCGAGCGCTGCCGGCCACCCCGAGCCGCAGGTGGCGGCGCTCCATCTGGCCGGTGCCGCCGGGCTGCTCACGTCCGGCGACAGCCAGGGCGCCCGGATGGTCGCCGACCTGCTTCAGCAGTACGGCGCACACGTCGGCCGTGACGCGGAGGGCAGCGAACTCCTCCTGCTGCCCGCTCTGTTGCGTACGGCGCTGATCACCGGAGACCACCTGGCGGGAGCTCAGCTCAAGGCCCTGGTCCCCCGGCTGCCGGAGCGGTTGGCGGAGGCGGCGACCACGGTCGCCGACCGCGCGCTGAGCGGCGCTCTGATGATGGCCTCGCCGCTGGTCGTCAGCGCCGACGTCTCCGGGGCGGAGGCGCGGCTGCGGGAACTCCTTGAGCAGTGCCGTGTCCTGCTCGTGCCGCCGAGGCTGCGGTTCGCGCGGGCCACGGAGATCGCCAAGCACTGGCTGGCCGACGACGGGCTGCTCGGGTCGCTGCTCGTGCCCGTCGCGGACGACCGCCGCGACGAGGCGGCGCGGGTGCGTGAGCAGGCCGAACGCCTCTCGAAACTGGCGGAGATCAACACCGAGGTCGACCGCATGGACCGGAAGCACCGGTCGCCCAGCGGCAAGCCGCTCCAGGGCTCCGGGCGGCAGGACCTGGTGCATCTCGTGGAACGCGCCGCCGGCCTGGCCAAGGAGTGGTGCCTGGCGGCCGACACCATCCGTCGTGGTGACCGCTCCGACGGCAACCGGGCGGTCAAGGAGATCTCCTCCCTGCGGCGGTCCCTGCTGGACGGCAAGGAGGCGGCGCTGGACGAACTGGAGCGGTCGGCGCGGAGCTCGGGCGTCGTCAAGGCCGCGACCGCCTGGGCGGCACGCGCCTCGATGGAGGAGCTGTTCGCCCTGCTGGCCGGTGACACCACGGCCACGCGTCCCGGCGGCCCGGTCGACCCCGGACTCGTGCTGGACGCGGAACTGCTGAAGGTGTGCGACCGCCGTGACGAGCAGCCGTCGCTCGACGAGTTGCTCATCGCGGTCGACCGGAGCTGGCAGGAGGCCCTCGCCGAGCGGCTCTCCCGCGACGCCTTCGCCACCGCCCGTACCCTCGTCGAACTGGCGGCACGAGGGCTGCTGCCCGCCGCCGGGGAGTTCACCCCGCCGACGGTCGCCGAGATCGAGGCCAGGGCGGCCGGCCGGCGTACGAAGCTGCGCGCCGCGCACGACGAACTCGTCGCCGAGCTGCACCGCGCGCAGGCCGATGGCGCCGTGACCGACGACCAGGACCTGCGGCTCCAGGAACTCCTCGCCGATGCCAAGGGCCTGCTCGACGGCACCGGCGCACACGACCTGGTGGACGTGCGCCGGGCGCTCGACACCGTACAGGGCGACCTGCCGGCCTTCCGGCAGCAGGCGGCCGACCGGATCCGGGCGCGACTCGACGCCCTGGACCCCACGGAGCAGCAGCGGGCGCAGGTCCTGCGGCACCTGGACACCGGTGGCCTGGCCACGGCCGCCGACCTCGTCTACTTCCTGGAGATCGGGGAGGACGTCCCGGAGATCGACGGCGGTGAGTCCCATCTCACCGAGTTCTTCCCGGCCGTGCCCGACGGGCTGCCCAAGGGCATCGACCGCGGCCTGGTCGACCTCGTCCGGTCCGGGGGGAAGCACACGGACATCCCCGCTCTGGACTACAGCGCGCTCTCGACCGACGAGGCGGCTCTGGCGGCCGACGTCCTCGACGAGTGGCGTGAGCTGGGCGCGACCGAGCCGAAGGACCGGCTCGACGTCTCCGCGAGGAGGCAGCTGCCGCCCCTCCTCAAACTCCTCGGTTACGAGGCCAAGAGCGCCAGGCCGCTCGACGAGCGGTCCCCGCACCTGCGCCGGCGCGAGTACCGCCTCTTCGAAGCGACCGAGGTGGAGACCAACGGCAGGGCCAAGGCACCCGCGTTCGGCTCGCAGATCCAGGAGCAGGGCGGCAGCCTCCGCGTGCTGATGGTCTGGGGCCGTCCTTCGGCCGAGTTCGTCATGAGCCTGGCGGAACGCGACACCAGCGGAGCGAGCCTCCTCGTCCTCTACTTCGGCACGCTGAGCCGTGAGGCCCGCGTCGAGCTCGCCGTAGGTTCCGGCCGGTTGCAGCCGATGCTGGTCGTGGACGACGCGGCCTTGGCCTATCTCGCGGCGCGGGGCAACCGCCAGGTCAGCACCGCTACGCAGATACTGCTGCCGTTCTCCGGCGTCAACCCGTACATCAGGGAGAAGCGGGGCCGGATCGGCGGCGAGATGTTCTACGGCCGTGACGCCGAACGCAAGAGCGTTCTCGACCGGCACGGCACGCAGGTCATCTTCGGCGGCCGGGGACTCGGAAAGTCCGCCCTGCTCAGCGATGCCGGAGAGCGGTTCGAGGGGCAGCGCCCCGGCTACCACCTGGCGGTGTACGTGAACCTCGACCAGGAGAACATCGGCAAGGGCAGCTCGCTGGGGCCGGAGGCGCTGTGGAGCGTCCTCGACCGGGAGCTCCGGGCGGCCAAGGTGCTGGAGGGGCAGCCGAGCCGCAAGTCGCGGGCGGGCATCTCCGACCGGGTGCGCGCCGGCATCCGGACCTGGCTCGACGGGGACTCCCGGCGGAGTCTGCTGGTCCTGCTCGACGAGTGCGACCAGTTCTTCGAGGCGGACGCCCCCCGCTTCGACCAGACCAAGAAGCTCAAGGGCCTCGGGTCCGACACGAAGGACCGTGCCAAGGTCGTCTTCGCGGGTCTGCACTCCGTGCAGAGGTTCTCCAAGCTCGCCAGCAACGGCCCGTTCGGGCACCTCGCACAGACCCCGAAGGTCATCGGTCCGCTCGCGCCGCAGTCCGCCGCCGAACTGCTGGTCGACCCGATGCGGGCCCTCGGCTTCGAGTTCCAGGACGTCGATCTCGTCAACCGGGTGCTCGGCTACTGCTCCTACCAGCCGTTCCTCCTCCAGATGTTCGGCCACCGGCTGGTCGAGGTGATGCACCGCAAGCGCGCGCGGCGCGGAGCCGAGGGACCTCCGTACGCGGTGGAGATCGCCGACATCGAGGTCGTGGAGTCGGACACCGGGCTCAGGGACGGCATCTCGGCGGCCTTCAAGGACACCCTGAGCCTCGACCACCGCTACGACGTGATCGCCAACGTGCTGGCCTACCACGCACGCCACCGCGGTTTGGAGGTACGGCTGAGCGACGCCGAACTGCGCGAGGAGTGCGAGACGTTCTGGCGCAAGGGCTTCGAACAGCTCGACACCGAGGGGTTCCGCGCCTATCTCTCCGAGATGGTGGGCCTCGGCATCCTCGCCCCCAACCACGACGGCCAGGGCTGGCACCTGAGGGGCCCGAACGCCCTGCGTATGATCGGCACCTCGCACGAGGTGGACGCCCGTCTGCTCAGGGCGGAGCAGGACTGCGAACTGCAGGAGAGCATCGTGCAGGAGGGGCGCCCCGAGCTGCCCGACGGCCGGCCGGCGCCGCTCACCATCACCCAGCTCGACGACCTCCTCGGCGAGCGGTCCAACCAGACGAGGGTGGTCCTCGGTACCTCCGCGACCGGTGTCGGCGACGTCGGCGACACCCTCCGTGCGGTTGCCGGACGGATCGCCGACTGGACGCTGCCGCCCATCGGCAAGCCCAGTGTCTACAAGCAGGAACTCGTGGGCGGACGTCCGCGCGAACGTCGGGTCGTCATCAGTGACTTCGCCCGGCACCCGGATGCCCGGCCCGAGGCCCCCCGGCAGGCCGTGGACCTGGCCGATACGATGCTGCCGACCACCCCGGGGGTGACCCGCGCGGTGGTCGTGGTCACGGATCCCACCCAACTGGGCCTGTGGCGCACCCTGTTGACGGGAACCGAATCCACCTCGGCCGCTCCCGTGGTGCTGCGCCGGCATGACCGCCGCAGTCTGCGCGGCTGGGCCCAGCGGGTCGAGAAGTTCCACACCGAGGACCGTCTGGACCGTCTCCACGAGCTGACCGGAGGCTGGCCGGTCCTGGTCGACCGGGCCCACCGTCTCCACGGCGAACTGGGCGACCCGGACGCGGTGCTGCACCGTCTGGCCGGTCTGCGCGCCGACCGGGCCGAGTCCCGTGCCTTCGTCCAGGCGACCGGCTTGTACGTGGACCCGATGCTGGCGACCGGATACCGGTCCCTCGCCGAGGAGTTCGAGAAGGACCCCTTCGACGTGGAGAGCGCGGTGACCGCCGTGGCGGTCCAGATCGAGGACGAGGACGAGGCCCGTTGGGTCGTCACCTGCCTTGACGCGCTCCAGGTGTTCGACCACGAGGGGAACCAGTTGCTCCTGGAACCGCTGCTCCGGGGGTGCGTGGCGCTCCAGGGCTGACCCTGCTCCCTGTCCGGCTTCTGCCGGGCGGGGCAAGGCTCCGTACCGCGGCGCTCGGCGAGCACGGCGACGAGGAGGCCCCGTCCTGACGGGGCCTCCTCCGGCTGGATGCCGTCGTGGGATCCATGGCGAGGGCGGCGCCTGGGCCGCCTCGTTCTGGTCGGGCACCAGCCCGTACGGCGCCTTCCGCCTCGACCGGCCAGGGCCGCCACCGGTCCGGAGGCCGCGCGGTGGTGTCTCCTTCGGTCCAGGTCAGCCGTACATCGCCACGCGGTGGAGAGCCGCGAGCGCGTCGTCGATGGGATGGGGCTGCGGTTCGCCGGAGGAGTCGAGCCTGTTCCACCTCTGCAGATTCACCGCGACCGCCAGCTGCCGCTTGCCGTCGGCGCGGATCACGGCCAGCGCCCCGCCACCCCAGACCGTGCCGCCATGGCCCCAGAAGGTGCCCTCACCGGGACCCTCCAGCGGGTACAGGCCGAGGCCGTAGTCGATCGTCTTCCCCTCCTGGGAGACGATCGGGACAGTGCGCCGCATCTGCGCCAGCGACGACGGACTGACGATCTCCCCGGCCAGCAGCAGGCGGTAGAAGCGGTTGAGGTCCGCGACGGTCGATATCAGCGAGGCCGACGGCCCCGTCCACGACATGTCGTAGACGCTGTAGTCGCGCGGCGGGTCGATCATGCCGAACCACGCCTCGTAGAGCTGCGAGTGCGGCCCGTCGACGTACGGCCCGGCGGGGAACGCGGTGTCCCGGAGCCCGGCGCGCTCGATGACGTTCCGGGTGATGCACCGCTCGGCCGTGGTGCCGGTCACCTGTTCCAGGAGCCGGTCGAGAAGCAGGTAGTTGGTGTTGGAGTAGACCCCCGGGGTGCCGCCCGGGGCGCCGGCGGCGGGTGCGGAGACCCCCATCCCGATCAGCTCGACGGGGTCGAACCGTGTGAACCGGTGGTCGTCCAGGCTCCGGGGCCCGGTGTCCGCGAGGACGGGCAGCGCCTTGAGGGAGGGGTAGGCGTACGGGAGGTACTCGGCGAGGCCGCTGGTGTGGTTGATCAGCATCCGGACCGTGATCGCGTCACCGCGTTCTCCGGGAACCAGCTCCGGAAGGTACCGGCCGATCGGTGTGTCGAGGCCGATCCGACCGCTCTCGACCTGCTGGAGCACCGCGGCCGCGGTGAAGGTCTTGGTGACGCTGCCGACGCGGTGCCGCATGCCGGCGGTGACGGGGCGGCCGGTGTCGACATCGGCGACCCCGACGGCGCCGCGCCAGACCTGGTCGCCGTCCCGCACCTCGGCGAACAGGCCCGGCACACCGGCACGGTGGACGTTCTCCAGGGCGGTGTCCAGTGCGGCTAAGTCCAAGTGCCTCTTCATGACGTACGTCCTTTCGCACTGCCTCGGCGAGCCCCGCGTCAGGCTCATGTCCTTATTATGCGCGCGGTGCGCGCAACAGTAAGTGCACGGTTAGACTGAGGTGGACGAGAGGGGCGCAATGGCAGGTCGCAGGCGTTGGTCGACCGAGGAGATCCTGGACGCCGCAGCGGAGTTGCTGCGCACGAGCGGCACGGAGTCGTTCAGCGTGCGCAAGCTCGCCGCGACCCTGGGCACCGATTCCTCCAGCCTCTACCGGCACTTCCGCAGCAAGACCGAACTGCTGCGCGCGGTCGCCGACCGGATCCTCCTGGCCTCCATGGACGGTTACCGCCCCGAGGGCGACTGGAAGCAGCGCATCACCACCCTGGCCCTGCGCCTGAGAGAGGCGTTCGGCCGGCAGCCCCAACTCGCCGCGGTCTGGGGGCAGTACGCGTCGGGCGGCGCCGGTTCCCGGCTGGTCGTGGAAGAGGTGCTGCAGGCACTGCGCGCGTCGGGGCTGCCCGACGAGGAGATCCCGGTGCGCTACCACCGGCTCGCGGTCCTCATCGCCGCGCTGATCGCCTCCGAGGCCGCAGCCGGCACCATCACCCCGGAAGAGCGCGAACAGGGCATGGAGCTGTTCCGCGTGGCGGTACTGGGGGCCGACCCCGAACGCTTCCCTGCGCTGGCCCACTTCGCCCGTGACGTCCGCCCCCTCGGGGCGGACCGCCGCGCCGCGTTCGAGGAGCTCCTCGCCGCCCAACTCGCCGACATCGAGGCCGCGATCCGCCCGAGCTGACCGACCGGCTCGGGAACGCCGGAGAACGGCCCCTCGGATGGTGTCCGGCGACGTTCATCGGCCGCTGCCGTCCCTCGACAGCCGACGAGAACCCCGATCGCTGAAGACGGTCCGTCAGCTCCCTTGCAGGGCAAGGTAGTCGGAGAGGAGAGCGGCCGCCCTCAGCGTCGGCGTCTCCACCGACATGAGCTGCGGCCTGATGGACCGCTTCCGCTCGATGCCGATGAGCCGCTCCGCCGTCCTCGTCGGCCGGTCCTTCTCGGAGATCGTCCGCAACCTCGCGTCCGTCCTGGTCGTGGTGGCGATGGGGCTGCTCATAGGCTTCCGCTTCCAGGGCGGTTTCCTGTCCGCCCTCGGCGGCGTCGCGCTGCTGCTCTTCGGCTACGCGCTCACCTGGGTCGGCGCCGTGATCGGCCTTTCCGTGGCCGGTCCCGAGGCGGCGCAGTCGGCCGGCCTGATCTGGATCTTCCCGTTCAGCCTGATCTCCTCGGCGTTCGTCCCCACCGGCACCATGCCGTCCTGGCTCCAGGTGTACGCGGAGGCCAGCCCGATGACCACCACGGTCGACGCGCTGCGCGCCCTCTTCAACGGCGACCCCGCCACCGACCACGTCCTGCTCACCATCGGCTGGTCGATCGCCCTGATCGCGGTCTTCGCCCCGCTCGCCACCCGCAAGTACCACCGCCGCTCCCGGTGACCCGGCGCCGGCCCGGCTCCAGGGCCCCGCCCGGCTCGTACGGGCGTTCTCCACCTGGAACGCCCGCGGCGCCTTCGCTCATATCACCCCGGTCTCCCCTGCGGGTTCGGATCCAGGGGAGGGCCCGGCGGCCCGACATCCTCCCGCTCCTCGGCCTGCGCGATGGCCCAGGCGGCGTTGACCAGGCCGATGTGGCTGAACGCCTGGGGGAAGTTGCCCAGCAGGGCCCCGGTCCGAGGGTCGGTCTGTTCGGCCAGCAGGCCGAGGTCGTTGGCGTGGGCGGCGGCCCGCTCGAAGGTGGCGCGGGCCTGGGCGGTCCGGCCGGCCAGGGCCTGGGCGTGGGCGAGCCAGAAGGTGCACAGCAGGAAGCTGCCCTCCTGCCCGCTCAGCCCGTCGACGCCGGTCGTCGTGAGGTAACGCCGTACCAGGCCACCGCGGTCGGTCAGGCGCTCGGCGACGGCGTCGACGGTGGCCAGGACGCGCGGGTCGTCGGAGGGCAGGAAGCCGGTGAGCGGCAGCATCAGGGCGGAGGCGTCCAGGGCGTCGCTCCCGAAGGACTGGGTGAAGGCGCCGGCCGCCGGGCTCCAGCCCTCCCCGAGGATCGCCTCGCGGATCTCGTCCCGGGTCGCGCGCCACGCGGGGACGCGGTCGGCGGCCCGCAGCCGGTCGGCGAGGCGTACGGCCCGGTCGAGCGCCACCCAGCACATGAGCTTGGAGTACAGGAAGTGCCGCGGCTCGCCGCGGATCTCCCAGATGCCGTGGTCGGGGCGCCGCCACACCTCGGCCGCGGCGTCGGCCAGGCCGGTCAGGAAGACGCGCAGCGCCGGGCCAGAGGAGAGCTGGTCCTCGAAGCGGGCGGCGGTGTCGAGGAGTTCGCCGTACACGTCGAGCTGGGGTTGGCTCCAGGCCCCGTTCCCGACGCGTACCGGACGGCTGCCGCGCCATCCCGTCAGATGGGGCAACTCGCGTTCGGTGAGGTCGTGTTCGCCGCCGATGCCGTACATGATCTGAAGGTGCGTGCCGGTCCAGCCGGTGGCCGCGGCGGAGGCCATGAACGCGAAGAACTCGTCCGCCTCGTCGGGACAGGCCGCCACCCACAGGGCGTCCATGGTGAACGCGGCGTCGCGGACCCAGGCGTAGCGGTAGTCCCAGTTGCGCACCCCGCCGGCCTCCTCGGGCAGGGACGTGGTCGCGGCGGCCACGATCGCACCGGTGGGCTGGTAGGACAGGGCCTGCAGGAACCGCCCGGACCGGTGCACCTGCTCCCGCCAGGGCCCGGTGTACGTCTGGTGCATCCGCGACCACGCCTGCCAGGCCGCGACGGTGTCCGCGAGCTGCCCGGCGAGCTCCTCCTGCCCCCACACCCGGGGCCCGGGGCCGCCGAGCGGCGCCCAGTGCAGGCCGAAGTGCAGGGTCCGGCCGGCCTCCAGGGCGATAGTGCCGGTGGCCGCGCCGGCGCCCATGTCGAGCGGCAGCGGGCTGCTGAGGACCATGACGGCGGGCCCTCCCCGGGCCTCGATCCCGCCGGGGCGCGGCGACAACAGGGGCACCACGAGCCCGTACTCGGGGCGGGGCCGGAAGTCCAGCGCGAGCTCGACCGAACCCCGCGTACAGGTGACCGAGCGGACGAGCAGATGGGGGGCCAGGGCCCCGAGCCGGTGCGGATCGGGGTCGGAGCCGGTGGCCAGGGCGTCCGTGAGGGTGAACGCCCCGGTGGACGTGGTGAAGGCGGTACGCAGCACCATGCTGTCGTCGACGTAGCCGCGGGAGACCCCGGCCTCGCCGACCGGCCGGATCGTCCAGCTCCCGGCCCGCTCGTCGAGGAGCGCGCCGAAGACGGCGGCGCTGTCGAAACGGGGGAAACACAGCCAGTCGACCGCGCCCGCGCGGCTGACCAGGGCCGCGCTGTGCCGGTCGGACAGCAGCCCGTAGTCGCCGATCGGCGTGCCCACCCCCGCGCCGTCCGCCACCGGTCCCGTCATGCCGGATCCTCCGGTTCTCGTCCCACGACGCCACCGTGCCAGAACGCCACGCGTCCCGCGATCGCTGCGGCGGCCGGGCCCCGTCGACACGGACCGCTCAGGGCCGCGCTCGGTGGTCGCCGGCCGGCGGCGGAAGGCGCCGAGGGCGACGTACCGGCGGTGGTGAGGGAGGCGTTCGAGCGCCTGGCGCGGGAGCGGCCCACGGTGGTCTTCCTCGACGGCCTGCAGGGGGCGGACGCCGCGACGCCGGCCGCCCTGGGCGGCCGGGGGGTGCCTCCGACCGGGCTCCCGCTCCTGGTCGTCGGGGCGTTCCGCAGGGACGAGCTGCCGCGCGGGCATCCCGTGCGCGACCTGCGGTCACAGCTGCGGCAGGCCGCCGGGGGACACGGCCCCTCAGGACGTCGTGGACACCGTCGTGCGCCGCGCCCGCGGCCCGCCCTTCTACCTGGAGGAACTCGCCTCCGCGGTCGCCGAGACGGGGGACACCGCCGTGGTGCCGGAATCGGTCACCGACGCCGTGCTGCAGCGCATGGCCCGGTTGTCGGAGGCGGCACGGGCGGTCGCCCGGGTGGTCGCCGTGAGCGGCCCGGTCCGGCTCGGCGTACTGGCCGAGGCCGGCGCGGAGGAGGTGTGGTGGGAAGCGGGGATCGAGGAGCTGTTCGACGCTGGTGTGCTGGTGCGGTCGGGGCTCCCTCGCGCTGTGGCCCGAGGGAGCGGACGACGAGGGCCGGCCGCGTGCGCTCGCGGCCCGGTACGTCAACGCCGAGAAGCACGCCAGGACGGGCCGCCCGGCCGGTGCGGCGGCGGAACGCCTCGCGGTGGCGTCGCACCTGCACTCCGCCGGCGACCTCACCGGGGTGATGCGGACCGTACGGGAGGCGTGGCGGGGCATCGACGCGGCGCGGCTCGGGTCGGCGGCCGAGCTCCGGATCCGCGCCATGGGCACGGAGGGCCTGATCGGGGCCGAGCTCGGCGAGGGCGCGGCCGGCGTCGAGCCGACCCGCCGGGCCCTCGACCCGGCCCTCGGCGCCGGGCCCGGCGCCCGCACCTACCTGTACACCGACGCGCTCGAACAGAGCGCCTCCTGCTCCGCCGCACCGGCCGGTGGGACCGCGCCCTCCAGGCCGGTGCTGCCAAGGGCTCCGTCCCTGGGCTTGGCGAAGTCCCGGAACCGGGTTCGCTCCCCGAGCCGGGCGAAGCCGTGGTGGAAGAAGCGGTTGACCCCGTGGTCACGGATCCTCGCGCCGGTTCCGCAGCCGCTTCGGCACCAGCCCGAGCAGCTGGCGCAGCATCCGGGAACCCCCGAGCGCGATCTGCTCCGAAGGGCACGCCTCACGCGGTGAACGTGTTCAGGGCGACCTCCAGCACGCCGACGACGGCCACACCCGCACCCTGCCGCTGCCGGCCACGTACGTCATCGGCCAGGGCGGCATCATCCGCTGACGGCCGCTGACGACAGGGGTCGCAGGGGGTGTCGGCGTGGCCTAGCGTGGACGGAGGGGGCCGGTTCCGCTCGGCTGAGAGGAGTGGTCGCCATGGCGGGACGTAGCCGGAGCGAGGTGGAGGCGGAGATCAAGGAGACGCTGGGAGTCGTGCCTCATTTCTTCTCCCGGATCCCCGACGACCTGCTTGACTACGAGTGGGAGATCTTCAAGAAGCTCGAACTCGGCGAGACGCTGATCCCGAACAAGTACAAGGAACTGATCGGGATCGCCCTGCACTCGGAGACGAAGTGCCGTTACTGCACCCTCTTCCACACCGAGGCGGCGAAGCTGTTCGGGGCCACGGACGAGGAGATCCAGGAAGCCGTCCACTACGCGAAGAACAGCCTCGGCTGGAGCGCGTACCTCAACGGCATCCGTGAGGACTACGACGACTTCGAGAGCGAACTCGGCCAGATCAAGGAATACCTGTCGTCGAAGGGCTGATCATGCAGCTGGAGTGGGCCCGGCCCGGCGTCCTGCGGGTGACCGCGCACGCCTTCGAGTTCGCGGCGCTGGTGGCCGCCGCCCGTTACGTGGCCGAGTCCGCTCCGCCCGACATCCCCGAGGAGTCCCTGGAGCAGCTCAAGCGCGTGCTCGGCGACTACGACATCCGGGCCCGCCGCCTCCACGAGGCGCCTCCCCGGACGAAGGACTCTCCTGAAGGGCCGTGAGCCCGGCGCGTTGCCGGGAACCGGCAACCACGCATGCCGCCGCCTGCGCGGCAAGGACCTGCCGACGCCCGTAAGGGACACGTAAGTTCGCAGGTGTGGGGTGCCGGGAAGCTCTGGTCGGCGGACAGCGACCGTTCTCGCACCCTTGCCGACAAGGAGCGCCCTGTGAGCCACGACGACGAGCCCGTCTTCAGGAAGAGCCCCTGGGGGACGAGCCGTTACACCTACAACCCCCGCAACCCCGTCGGCCTCGGCCTGATCATCGCCGGCTCCGCGTTCGCCATCGTCATGATGGTGATGATGCAGAACCGCACCGGCCCGTTCGCGCCGCCGTCGGAGAAGCCCTGGAACCCGCCGACGTCCACGTACGAACCGCCGGCGTACACGTACGAACCGCCGACGGACGCACCCGCCCCGCGGCCCTGAGGGGCGTCAGTGTCCGGTGTCCTCCAGGCGGACGAAGGGGATCTGCTCACCGGCGGCCCGGTAGGCGGCCTCCGAGCCGTCGACCCCGAAGCCCATGAAGCGGCACAGGGCGCGGGCGGCCCGCGGGTGCCGGCGGGCGTACGCGGCCATGATCCGTCCGCCTTCCTCCGGGGTGGGGAACCGGGCGGTGACGGCGTGGTAGCGGCGTCCGGACTGGACCGTCGCGGCGGGCGTGCTGCGGAGGTTCCGGTACCACTGGGCCCCGGGGCCGAAGCCGGAGGCGACGATCCAGCCGTCCCGGTCCCGGCCGACGACCTCGAGGACCACCTCGCGGGACCGGCCGGAGTTCCGGCCGGTGTGGATGAGCAGCAGCAGGCGCCCGCCGAAGAGGGGCCCGAGCCCGCCCCGGAAGAGACGGATGGGAAGGCGTGCGAGACGGCGCTTCCAGCCGGTGGGCGGGTGGGGGCGTCGGGGTGCGAGAGGCATGGGGGCGGTCTCCTGCCGCGTCGCCGGTCGCCCGGCGGCTTCGGTTCGGTAACGGCTGGGCGGCGGGTATCACTGAGAGAGCATAAACCATTGCATAGTCTAAAGGTGAGGGTGAGGCAAGGGCTGACGGACCGGCTTCTGGGCGCGGCCGCGTATCCCGGCCGCCCCCCGTTCTGGCTGGTCACCGAGGGACTGCTGGTCGCAGGCGTGGGCACGGCCCTGGTCGTGGGCGCCGGCGCCGCCGCCGTGCTCGCCGGCCTGCCGCCGCACGGGGCCCGGCTCGCCGCCGGGGTCGCCGTCGCCGCCGTCGTGCTCTACCTCCTGATCGTCCGGGCGGGCCACGTACTGGTGGCGGCCGCCGCGATCCTCGGCGTCCTGCTCGTCCCGGACGTCTCGCGCCTGGCGTCGGAGACGGCGCTCGGCGGAGCGGGACGCACCCAGGACGGGGCGGTGACGAGGGTGGCGCACGCGCCCGCCCGCACCCCCGCCCACCACTGCGCCGGACGCCCGCGGGACGGCTCCCCCGCGGGGGCGGGCCCGGGGCGGGGGTGCGGCCCCGTCGTCAGGCTCGGCGACCCGATCGGCATGGGGTACGACCCCGTGGGCAGGGTCGCGCCACGGGAGGTCGCGGGGCCCGGCGCCTGGCTGAGGACCGCGGTCGAGGCGGTCGTCCTGCTCCTCGCCTTCGGGACGGTCTGCTTCCTCGCCGTCGTACGGTCCTACCGGGTGCCCTCCACCGGATCGCTCCAGCCCAGCGGATGCGAACCGGCGCCGTCCTCCTCGTAGGCCGGCTCCTCGCCCGCCGCGTTGAACGCGTCGAGCGCCTCGACCAGAGCGGCCCGCCGGTCGGGCGCCAGGCGCCGCAGAATGGCGGTGATCTCCGCCTTCCTGCGGGACGTCACGTCCTGGACGACACGGACGCCCTCCTCGGTGAGGCTGAGCACCGTCTCGCGGCGGTTCTCCGGATTCGTCCGACGGCTCATCAGACCGGCGGTGATCAGCCGGTCCACCATCCGCATGGCGGTGGACGGCTGCACGGCCAGGCGGTCGGCCACCGCCACCAGCTTCGACGGACCGTGGGAGGACAGCACGACCAGCATCCGGAACTGGGGCAGGGTGATGCTCTCCTCGACCGTCGCGAGCGACCGGGCCGACACCGCCACCAGGAGCCGTGACGCCGTCAGCACGGCGCGCGTGACGGCCTCGATGTCCTCGTCGCCCGGTTCGGTTGCCTCGTGCTCTCGCATGCGCACCTTTGTACCTCCTCCGCGCCCCCTCCCGGCACGACGACCGGACGCGCCCGGCGTCCCGGAGCCGCGTCAGGAGCGGTAGCGCAGCAGGAGTATGGCCGCGTCGTCCCCGAGCGGCCCGCCGACGTGCTCCATGAGGTCGCCGTGCAGGGCTTCGAGCGCGAGCTCGGGACTGTCTGCCTTCAGCAGGGAGAGCCGGGACGCGAGGGGGTAGAACGTGCCGTCGCGGTCGCGGGCCTCGGTCACGCCGTCCGTGTACAGCAGGAGCTGGTCACCGGGGCGGAACTCCGCGTCCAGGGCGTCGGGACTCTCCGTCCCGCCCAGGCCGAGGCCGAGCGGCAGCGCCCGGGTCGCCGGTTCGAGGAACCGCGCCGTACCGTCGGCGGCGAGCAGCAGGGGCGCGGGATGGCCGTAGTTCACCACGGTCACCGTCCGGTCCTGCCGTATCTCGGCGATCACCGCGGTGACGAACCTCTCACCGCCGAGCGTGCGGTTCATCGCCCGTTCGAGCCGGGTGCTCACCCCGGCGAGGTCGGGCTCGTCGTGCGCGGCCTCCCGGAACGCCCCGAGGACGTCGGCGGCGGTCTCGACCGCGTCGAGCCCCTTGCCCTGGACGTCGCCGACGATCACCCGCACTCCGCCGGGCGAGGTCACGACCTCGTACAGGTCCCCGCCGATACGGGCCTCCGCCACGGCGGCCGTGTACGAGACGGCGGCGCCCAGCTCCCCGGCCGTGCGGGGGACCGGGCGCAGCAGGACCCGCTGGGCGACCTCGGCGATCGAGCGGACGCCGGCCAGCTCCTCCTCCCGGCGCCGGCGCATGACGGCGGCGACCACACCGGCGGCGGTCACCCCGGCCACCGACACCAGCGCCGTCGTCCCGCGCCTGCCGGGGAACAGACCGTCGTACCAGCCGAGCGCGAGGCAGAGGGCCAGCGCGATGCCGCCGATCACGCCGGTGCGCCGGGGACCACCGGTGAGTCCGGCGAACGCGGGCCCCAGGGCCACCAGCGGCAGGAGGCCGACGGTGGGACCGGCCGTGATGTCGGCCAGCGCGGTGACCGCCATGACGACGTACGGCAGGAGCGACAGGACGCGCGATTCGGCCGCCGACTGCTTGGGCAAGGTGCTCCCCGTGGATCGTTCCGTGGTGACGCGGCCGCCGCCGGCCCGGGACCGACGGGGTGGGCGGCCGTGCGAACGCCTGACGACGTTGACCCTATGCAATGGTCCTGTGAGCGCGGCGGCCGGTTCCCCCGGCGGTTACCGAATCGAATCCCGAGCCCCGCCGGCAGGTCTTCCCCGCGGACGGCTCAGCGCACCAGCTCCGCCGCCAGCAGGTCCATCAGCAGGCCGTCGTGCCAGGTGCCGTCCGCGCCGCGCTCGTACTGGCGCATCACCCCGACGGGACGGAACCCGACCTTCTCGTAGCAGCGGATCGCCGCCGCGTTGTCGGCGGCCGGATCGATGACCAGGCGATGGTAGCCGCGGTCGTCGACGAGGTGCCGGGCGAGGGTGCGCACGGCGTCGGTGCCCAGGCCCCGGCCGTGCACCGACGGGTCGAGGAACAGGTCGATCCCGGCGTGCCGGTAGTCCGGCTCCTCCTCGGCGTACCACTGGATCATGCCGACGGTCCGCTCGTCGTACCGGATCGTCAGACAGTGGACGTCCGGGTCCTCCAGGTCGGCGGCGACCTCCCCGGCCAGGTCGTCACCGCCGCGCCACCGGGTCCGCACCTCGGGTGTGGACCGGACGGCGGCCAGGGCGGGAACGTCCTCGGGAACCGCGGGGCGCAGGACGACGGCAGCGCCGTACAAGTCACTCATGCGCCCAGTCTGCCCGATCCGGGGAGACCGCGGGGCCCCGTGCAGCGGGCACCCGTCTCCTCCACCCGGCGGCGCAGTTCGCGGTCGGCGGTGACCACCAGGCACGGTCGGCCGGCGGCGTCCCGGGCGAGTTCGGCGATCAGGTCGTCGCCGCTGCCGGCCGCCTCCTCGACGCGTACCCCCGGGACGGAGGCCACGCCCCGGGCCCGCCCCTCGACCACAAGGACGATCTCGTACGGCCCCGGGAACGGGCCGTCGACCGGGCCGCCGGCCGTGGCGAGCCGGTCCCGCAGCCGCTCCGCGGCCCCGCGCCGGTCGCGCCACCACCCGTCCGGCACCGATCCCACGACGTTGGCCCCGTCCACGATCAGGAGGGGACGGGGAGAGGGGTCCGCAGCGCTCATGGCACCAGGATGCCAGGCGTCGCATACCGGCCTCCGGGCTCATCGGCGTGGCCGGTTCCGGTCTCACCGACGGTCACGAACCGGCCGTGGGCCGGGGGCCGCCCGGCCACACGCGCAGCACACCCCACCCCGTGCACGCTCCGTGACGAGACGGTGGTGAACGGCCGGTCCTGAGCCCCTCCGGGGGATTCCGTTCGAGTGCGGGCCGACGGGATTTCCGCAGGGCGGAGAGGCCAATTGGCCTCTCCGCCCTCTTTCGTACGGTTCCGCTCCCGACAACTCTTCTGCCACGGGGGCGACTTTCAGCCAATCGATATCAGCCGGGCGCGCCGTCGCCGATACCAGACTCCGCAGGTCTACGGGCAAGTTTGCCAACTGCACACCCCACACGAACGGTTGGCGACTACAGTGTGTGGTCGGTGATCATCGGTAGGCTCATCGCACCTGCCGTCCTCACCAGCACCCCCGCACACCCCCCAGCCCCCGGACCCCCGACCACCCCCCAAGTACCCCTCAGTACGCCGATCTTCCGGGCACGTACCAAGGACACCCATGTCACAACTTCGCGCACCCGCCCCGCGGTCCGACCGCCGCGAGGGCGGGCGGCACGGCCGTTCGGGCGCCCGCACCACGACCACCGGCACCTCCCCGGCCAGGCCCGCGACGGCCGCCCCCGCCGAAGTCCGCATACGCCCCCAGCTGCTGCGCACCTCGGTCCTTCCCGCCGTCGCGGTCGCCCTCGGCGGCGCCGCCGCTGTCCTCTTCACCCTCCGCTCCACCGGCACCACCCCGACCCCCGGCCTCTGGGCCGCGCTCACCGGCGCCGCCGCGCTCACCGTGGCCGCCGTGACCGCCGCCGCGCTCGGCGCCGACCGCGCCGCCCGGTCCGTCCTCGACCGCGCCGCCGCCCTCCGCCGCGACGCCGCCCGGGACCAGGCCGAACTGCCCGCCCTCGTCGAACAGCTGCGCCGCGGCGAGGACCCGGCCCCCCGGCCCGCCCTCCCCGAGGCCACCGGCGACGAGTTCGACCGCCTCGGCACCGAACTGGCCCGCTCCCACGAGGCCGCCGTCACCGCCGTCGTCCAGGCCTCCCGGCTCTCCAGCAGCGTCGGCAACGAGCAGAAGGTCGAGGTCTTCGTGAACCTCGCCCGCCGGCTCCAGTCCCTCGTCCACCGCGAGATCCAGCTCCTCGACGAACTGGAGAACGAGGTCGAGGACCCCGAGCTGCTCAAGGGCCTCTTCCACGTCGACCACCTGGCCACCCGCATCCGCCGCCACGCCGAGAACCTCGCCGTCCTCGGCGGCGCCATCTCCCGCCGCCAGTGGTCGAACCCGGTCACCATGACCGAGGTGCTGCGCTCCTCCATCGCCGAGGTCGAGCAGTACCCCCGCGTCAAGCTGGTCCCCCCGATCGACGGCACCCTGCGCGGCCACGCCGTCGCCGACGTCATCCACCTCCTCGCCGAACTCGTCGAGAACGCCACGGTGTTCTCCGCGCCGCACACCACCGTGCTGCTGCGCGCGCAGTACGTCACCGCCGGCCTGGCCATCGAGGTCGAGGACCGCGGACTCGGCATGCCCGTCGCCGAGCAGAACAAGATGAACGCCCTGCTCGCCGACCCCGACCAGGTCAACGTCGCCCACCTGCTCCAGGACGGCCGCATCGGCCTCTTCGTCGTCTCCGCGCTCGCCCGGCGCCACGGCATCGCCGTCCGCCTCCAGTCGAACATCTACGGCGGCATCCAGGCCGTCCTCGTCCTCCCGCAGGGCCTCCTCGGCGCCGACCCGGAGGGCCTCGCTCCGCAGGAGCGGCAGCCCGCCGCACCCACCGGCGGCACCCCGCTCCCGCCGCAGCAGCCGCAGGCCCCGCTGCCGCACGCCCAGCCGCCGCACTCCCGGGCCGACGCCCCCGCCGCGCCGCCCCAGCGGCCCGAGGGCCCCGCCCCCGCTCCCGTACCGACCGAGGCGCCGGCCCCGGCCGCGTACCCCTACCAGGCCCCGGCACCGGTCGCGCCCCCCGCGCCTCCCGCCCCGGAGCGCCCCGCGCAGCCCACGAACCCCTTTCTCTCCTCCCGGGACGGAGCGGCGAACGGGTACGCGGAGCACCGCGCCGCCCCCACCGGCTTCGGCGCCGCCTCCGCGCCGGTCCCGCCCGCGCCCCGTGCGGAGGCGCCCGGCAAGCCCGACCTCCCCAAGCGGCGTGCCCAGGAACACCTCGTCCCACAGTTGCGCGACGAGCCGCAGACCCGCCAGGCCGAGGACCACGCCCTGCACGACCCCGGCCTGATGGCCGCCTTCCAGCGTGGGATCGGCCTGGCCGAATCCCAGCCCACCCCCCAGGAATCGCTGCGTCACGGCGACGCGCACAAGGAGTAGATAGACGATGGCGAGCAATGTGCCGACCGGCCATTCCTCGGATCTGGACTGGCTGCTGAGCGGTCTGGTCCAGCGGGTCCCGTACACCCGCAGCGCGGTCCTGCTCTCCTCCGACGGTCTGGTGAAATCCCTCCACGGGCTCGACCCGGACGCGGCCGACCACATGGCGGCCCTCGCCTCCGGGCTCTACTCGCTCGGCCGCAGCGCCGGCGTCCGGTTCGGCGACGGCGGCGAGGTCCGCCAGGTCGTCGTGGAGCTCGACTCCACCCTGCTCTTCGTCTCCACCGCGGGTTCCGGCACCTGTCTGGCCGTCCTCGCGGGCCGCGAGGCCGACGCCGCCGTCCTCGGCTACGAGATGGCGATGCTGGTCAAGAGCGTCCGTCCGTACCTGACGACACCCGCCCGGCAGGCAGCGGCGGCGGGCGGCACCGGTCAGTGAACGCGTCTCCCCCGCAGGAAGGGCCCTGGCTCGACGACGCGGCCGGCCGGCTGATCCGCCCCTACACCGTGAGCGGCGGACGGACCCGGCCCACCACCGCGCTCGACCTGCTCTCCCTGGTGATGGCGACCGGCACCGCCCCGCAGCCCCACATGGGCCCCGAGCACAGCCTGGCCCTCCGGCTGTGCGACGGGCCCACCTCGGTGGCCGAGGTCGCGGCGCACTTACGCCTCCCCGCCGTCGTCACCAAGGTCCTCCTCTCCGACCTCGTGGACTGTGGCGCCCTCACGGCGCGTGCCCCGCGCTTCCACGCCAACCCATCCGACCGTTCCTTGCTGGAGGCAGTGCTCGATGGCCTACGACAGCGGCTCTGAACGCCATGACGGTTTCCCCGCCGATCCCTTCCCCACCGCGCTGAAGATCCTGGTGGCGGGCGGTTTCGGCGTGGGCAAGACCACCTTCGTCGGCGCGGTCAGCGAGATCGAACCGCTCAGCACGGAGGAGCTGCTGACCTCGGTCAGTGCCGCCACCGACAGCCTGGAGGGCGTGGAGAACAAGTCCACCACCACGGTGGCCATGGACTTCGGCCGGATCACCCTCGACGACCGCAACGTCCTCTACCTCTTCGGCACCCCCGGCCAGGAGCGGTTCTGGTTCATGTGGGACGAGCTCTCCGAGGGGGCGCTCGGCGCGGTCGTCCTCGCCGACACCCGGCGCCTCCAGGAGTGCTTCTCCGCCATCGACTTCTTCGAACGCCGGGGGATGGCCTTCGTGGTGGCCGTCAACGAGTTCGACGGCGCCTTCCGCTACGAGCCGGACGAGATCCGGCAGGCGCTCGACCTCAACCCCGAGGTGCCGATCGTCCTGTGCGACGCCCGGATCTCCAGCTCCGGCATCAGCACCCTCCTCACCCTCGTCCAGCACCTCCTCAACTCGACCCCGGCCAGCGAGCCGAGCTTCGGAGCCACTCCATGACCTACGACCCGACCGGTCACCTCCTCCTGACCCCCATCGACAAGGAGGCCCCGGACCGGGTCCGGCGGCTGCGCGAACTCGGCCTCGGGGAGCGGCCGGATCCGGCCTTCGACGAGTTCGCCCACCGGCTCTCCGAGATCACAGGGGCGCCCTACTCGATGGTCAACTTCATCGACGAGAACCGGCAGTTCTTCGCAGGTCTGCACACCCCCGGCGGCTCGCACGCGGGCAGCGACCTCGGCGCGACCGCGGCCGGGGCGGTCGGCGCGGGCGGTGTCGGCCGGTTCATGGCCCGGGACCACGGCTACTGCCCGCATGTGGTCGTCCGGCGCAAGGCGCTCGTCCTGGAGGACGTCTGCGACTACCCGCGCTTCGCGGGCAACCCGGTCGTGGACGAGATCGGCATCCGCTCGTACATGGGCGCGCCGCTGATCGACCGCACGGGCGTGGCGCTCGGCACGATCTGCGTCGTCGACACCGACGTCCGGCCCTGGGGCCGGTCCGGCCTGGAGACCATCAAGGCGATGGCGGCGGAGCTGGTCGAGCAGATCCACCGCCGCGAGGACGGCGTGTTCTGACCCGCGCCCCGCGCGGCGACGAGAGGGCCCGTACGGCACACCGATGTCGTACGGGCCCTCTCGCGTCGTCCGTCAGGCGTGGGCGGGCTCGGGCGCCGGGGTGCGGACCAGCTCGGAGAGCCGTTCCGACCAGCTGCCCTTGTCCTGGCCGAGGGCGACCTCGCCAAGGCGGAGGAGCTGGATGTCGGAGGTGCCGGCCGGCGCGAAGATGTGGTGCGCGTCACGGAGGTAGCGCTCGACGGGCCGGTCGGTGAAGAGACCGGCGGCGGCGTGGATCTCCATGGCGTTGCGGCCCGAGTCGATGGCCGACTCGACGTTCACCAGCTTCGCGTTCATCAGCTCGGTGTCGCAGGAGAGCCCCTGGTCGAGCAGGTGCGCCGCGTGGTACGCGGTGAGCCGGGCGGTCATGAGCCGCGACTGCATCTGGCCCAGCTTGAGCTTCACCGTGGGCAGTTCGGAGAGCGGCTCGCCGTACCGGATCCGCTCGGTGACGAAGCGGGTGGTCTCCTCCAGGATCGCCTGGTGGATGCCGAGCGAGACGGCGGTGAGGTTGGCCCGCCCGTAGAGCACGCTGGAGGAGTACGCGACGGCGAGACCGTCGCCCTCGTCGCCCAGCCGGTTGGCGGCCGGCACCCGGCAGTTCTCGAAGATCAGCTCGCCGAAGCTGAAGCCGTGCAGCCCCATGGAGGGCTTCTGCGGCCCGAGCCGGAAGCCGGGACGGTCGGCCTCGACCAGGAAGGCGGTGAGTCCCTTCGAACCGGGGCCGGTCCTGACCACGACACCGTGCAGATCGCCCACGTGACTGTTGCCGACGTAGACCTTGCTGCCGTTCAGGACGTAGTCGTCGCCGTCCCGGACGGCGCTCGCCGTCATGCCCAGCACATGGCCGCCGGACTCCGGCTCGGTCACCGCGATCGTCGGCAGGCACGCCCCCGAGGCGACCCGCGGCAGCCAGGTCTTGCGCTGGGCGTCGGAGCCGAAGTGGACGATCTTGGCGGTGCCCAGCTGGGAGGCCTGGACCATGGCGCCCATGGCCCCGCTGACCCGGGACAGCTCCTCGATGATGATCGTCTTGGCCAGGTGCCCCGCCCCCATGCCACCGTACTCGGGGCTGATCGTCGCCCCCAGCCACCCCTGCGCGGCGATGAGCCGGGACAGCTCGTGGTGCACCGTCCGGGAGGCCTCCATCTCGGCTATCCGCGGCCTGACCTCGCGTTCGGCGAAGTCGCGGACCGTCTCCCTGAGCTGATGGTGGAGCCGGCTGCCGAAGTAACTGTCCATGCGAGTTCTCCCTGCGAATCGCCTGCTCGGCGGGGTCCGAGCAGGTGGAACATCGGCAGTGGTCCCGTCCCGAACAGGCCGACCACCTCATGGTGTTGATCTTTCCGTGATCGATCAATATCGCCTCCGTGTTTGTCCGAAACCGGTCCTGTTGACGATCACTTCCGACTGTGTTTGGTCCGATCTGGAGTCCCCTCGTCCGGCGCGCCCCCGCCGCGCAAGGGCGTCTTTCTGCCACATGCCACAGGTAAACGCGTCACACCGGCCCCTGTCCGACCTCTGTCCGACCCCTGTCCGGGCCCCCGTCCCGGCCGCCGCCCCTGTGGCGCCCCCGTGTGACGGCCGTAAAGCGGTTCGTGACCACCAGGGGAAGTGCGGTATGGTTCTCTTGCACGCCGGGCCGGGGGAAATCCCAGGTCAGACGGGCACCGGGACGTGGCGCAGCTTGGTAGCGCACTTGACTGGGGGTCAAGGGGTCGCAGGTTCAAATCCTGTCGTCCCGACTCGAAAGAGTCGCAGACCGAGGGGCCGTTTCAGAGTGATCTGAAACGGCCCCTCGGTCGTTCTGGGGACCAGCGGGGGACCAGCCCGTCGTGGCCGTCAGCGGGTGACCGCGAGGAGGCTCGGCAGGGGGGCGTCTGGCGGCGGACGGTCCAGGCCCCGTGGGTGGTGTCGATGTCCTCGACCCGGCAGCCCGAGACCTCACCGATGCGCGCGGCCGTGCACGCGGCGAAGGCAGGCGAACAGATCGGCGAAGGCTCGGCGGACGACACCTTCGCCTCTCCGGAGCGCCGCTCCCTGCTTCACAAAAACAAAACAAGGACGGTCGCCCGGAGCGGCGGAACCACTGCGCGGCCACGCGCGGAGGGCCGGTCCCGCGAGGAGGGCCACAAGCCCCATGCATACGAGAAGCCCCCGAAGGGTCCGCTGCAGACCGGACCCCCTCTCGGTCGGCGGCTCGACCACACCGCGGCTGCCGTGTCACGTGCTGTGTTCCGCCCGGTCGCACACCGGGCACAGAGCCGTTCGGGCCGGAAGCCGTCCGGTGGTCCTGCCGAGTCCGGACTCATGGTGCACCTCACGCGGCGCGAACCTCACGTGGTCCGCGCACAGCCCCGCGCCGCAGTCGCAGCACACCGCCACGGCGGACACGGCCCTGCCGTTCCCCGTCCGGCACTCGAAACACTCCATCGGTGCCTCCCGTCGGCTCCCGCACGCGGTCCGACTCCGGTGCCTCCGCCCGGTCTCCGCCTACGTCCGGCGTCTGCCCGGGGCGGGGAGAGTTACCCGCTCAGGGGAGCGTACGGGCGCCGGCCGGGGTGGGCGGCGGCTGAAGGAGGGCATGCTGGACGGCGGGCGATCGTCAGCTGTCCGCTCCCCGTGGGGTGGGGCGGCGCCTGCTCGGCGGGTCCCCGTACGTAGGGCCGATCGGTGCACAGGCCGTGCCCGGTGAAGTCGGGACGGCGTGATGCCCTCCTCGCCGAGGCAGTCCGCCTGGTCGTCGAAGGGGTCGTCGAAGGGGGCGTAGTACTCGGTGACGACGATGCGGGGAATCGGGGAGGGCGGCGAGATGGCGCAGCAGCTCCCGGTAGTCCAGGGAGAAACGGGCGAGCTGTGCGTCGGGGAACGCGTCCGTGGCGCGGTCCCCGCACCGCGGCTGCGTCGTGCACAGCCGGGTGAGTGCCGCCCACCGGACGTCGTTGGCGCCGGTGCTGACGGTGACCGCCGACACCTCGGGCGCCCACCGCACCTCGGCAAGCTGTGGCGGGACCGTCGTTCCGCCGACGGTACGGGCTCCCAGGAGACCGTCCTTGACGGTCGCCCCCGCGCAGGCGAGGTTGAGCACCCGGCGGCCCTGCGGGCGCTCCAGGTACTCGTAGAACGCCTCTGAACCGCGTCGGCACACGCGGCCCTTCCAGGGATCCGGTCCCGGAACCGGCGGCCGTGGAGTCGCCCAGGACGACCAGACGCACGTCCTCGGCGACGGGCCCCTCGGGCGGCGGCAGAGGGGCCGGGGGAGCACGGTCGACCAGGTCCTCCGGCGAGCCGACCGAGCGCAGCACCTTCGGCGTGTCGTCGGCGAGCACCAGGTAGCCGGTCGCGCTCGGACCGCTCGTCAGGAGCAGGCCCGCACCGGCCGGCGTGACGGCCGACCGGACGGACAGACGTCTGAGCACGGCCGCGGACGCCAGGATCACGAGCGTGACGCCGACGGCGATGACCGTCTCCCACAGGGCGTGGCGGAACCACCCCTCCGCGAGCCGGCGCCCCACTTCGGCGACGGAGCCGTCCGGTTCCCGCACGAGCCGGTCGAGCTCGCGTCCGAACCTGATCTCGGTCAGCGCCGGGCGGGGCCGGAGCGGACCGTGGAGGGCCACGGCGGTGGGGATGTCCTGGCCGACCAGGACGAGCGTCCCCGGCCCGGTCCAGCCGGCCCACGGCCCCGTGACCGGGAGCCGGACGGTCTGCCCGCCGGTGGGGATCTGCTGCGGTGGGGTGAGACGTACCGCGAGCCGCACGGAGAAGACCGCCCCCGCGACCAGGCCCAGGGTACGAGCGGAGACCACCCCCCCCATCGGGCGAGGCGCTCCCGCCCGTGCCGGGTGGGCGTGGGCGCGGTGTCAGCCTGTCGGGTTCGCGTCGTCCACCGCATCGCCGGTGACCACGGCGGCGAAGTCCCCCACCCCGACCAGCCGCGCCCCTTCGCACAGGTAGCCGGCGGTCAGCAGCGTGAGGAGGCTCCCGTCCTCGGGGTCGAACTCGACGTCCCGCACCTCCCCGAGCCGGTCGCCCCGGTCCGTCATCAGCGCCTTCCCCCGCGCGTCGCCCGGAGCGGTCCCCGCTTCACCGCCGGAGAGGCGCTCGTCGGCGTCGGGGGTACGGCGGACCATCACCGCGTCCGGCCCGCACGCCTGCACCGCGCCCCACGGCACGGTCGTCAGATGGGCACCGGCACGGATCCGCAGCGCCTGTACGCGGGCGGGTCCCGGGCTCAGCAGGAGCCCGGTCACCTTCCCCAGTGTCTCCCCGGTGCTCACCAGGACGACCTGCCGTCCCTCCAGGTCACTGCCCAGCATCGCTCGTACCCTCCTCGCGCGAGCCCCGCGCCGCCTTCCGGAAGTCGGCCAGATCGCCGACGGCGGAACGCAGGGCGGCGGCGGGCACCAGGACGCGCTCCGCCGAGACCACGACCGGGGCGGAGAGCGGCACCAGGACGGTGCCCTTCTCTCCGTGCCGGTCCAGCTTCACCTCGTACCCGGCCAGCCTCGCGTCGTCGGCCGTCACGTCGAGCACGACATCGGTCACCTTGCCCACGTCCTCGCCCTCCTGCGTGAGGACGCGTGCTCCCAGCATGTCGGCCCCGCCCCCGGCGCCGGAAGCCATGTCGGCTCCCTCGCGCAGCGCGTCCCGGTCGGCGACCATGACGGCGTCCCGGCCGAGGGCGTGGACGGCGCTCCACGCGATCGCCTCCTTCAGCGGCCCGGACAGCGCCCCGCGCCCGCTGAGCGTGAAGGCCCGTACCCGGCCGGACTCGGGATCGACGACCACATCCTTGACCTGGGCGAGCGCATCGCCGTGCAGCGTCAGGACCGGACGGCCCACGACGTCTCCCGCCCGGATGAGGAAGGCGTTCATCGCTCATCGCCGTCCCCGGGCAGATGATGCTCGTCGGCGATCACCCCGCCACGCCGGCGCCGAGCCTGGGTCACGAGTGTCGACACCCCGATCACGATCAGGATGACGAGGACTATCGCCAGCCACGTCCACCACTCCATGGGAACCCCTTTCCCCGACCGTCGGCGTACCGGTCGGTCGGGTCGCCCTCGCTCCGTCGAGCGGGTGCCCGGCGACTACCCCCTTTCCCGCCCGGAACACGGTCGTTCCGACACCTCCTTCACCGCTCGCTCGAACCGGGTCACGCCCGGGAGATCCGGCATGGAACGGGCGGCCGGGAACAGGAGGACCCGGCAGTCCGTGGGCCGGCCGGGCCGCGGCGCTCGCCATCGGTTCCCGTGGGGCGCGGGACCACCTCACCCGGCTCGTGGACGACTTCCGAGGCCGGGGAGGTCAGGGAACCCGACAGGTCGGATCAGCGACCACGACGGCGTTGGCGGGGAAGACGACGGGCGGATCGTCGGGCCGCATCCAGCGAGTGGTGACGTAGGCGCGCCTACCGTGGCCGACGCACTTGGTGGCGAGGTTGCCGAAGCCGTCGGGCATGTTGAAGACCTCGGCCGGGGTGTTCTCGCCCGATCCTCCTCGGACCGGGGAATCCGCCGTTCCCCGCTCTTCCGAGCCGTGGCCGGAGCAGGCGGTGAGCAGGAGGGCGAGGGCGAAGGCGGCGAGGGACCGGCGGACGCCCCGGGCGGTCGACCTCGTGCGGCGCGTGGGTGCCGCACCGGTGGCGGGCCCGGGCGTCATGGACCGGCCGGGCCGGGTGGCGGGTCCGCGCCTCGCGGTCAGCTCGCACATGAGCTGTCCGGAACGATCTCCAGATTCGACGGGCCGCCCCCGTTGGTGGTGACGTAGGCGCGGAAGCCGTGGCCGACGCACTTGGTGGCGAGGTTGCCGAAGCCGTCGGGCATGTTGAAGACCTCGGCCGGGGTGTTGTCGCCCGAGCGGCCCTTGACCGGCGCGTCGCCTTTGCCGCGCTCGTCGTCGTACTGCTGGGAACAGCCGGTGGCCAGGCCGATGGCCGCGATCACCAGGATCACGCGCCGAAACGCGGGGGACATGCCGTGCATCGTCGATCCTCTCGGACGGGGAACGGGTGGGTGGTGCCGGGGACGGAAGTGGTGGCGGCGCTGACACGCCGTGCGTGGAAGGCCCCTGGGGGCGTTCAGCCGAGGGTGGCTTCCGGCGGGATGTGGAGGGTGAAGGGGCGGGAGTCGTGGGGCCGGCCGTTGATCTGGAGTTGTACGCGGTGCGTGCCGGGGTGGTGGCGGCGTGTGCTGAGTGGCCGGAGCGGGTGGCGGCGGACGCCCGAGTGGCGCTCGCCGGGGAGGAGTTCGCGACTGGTGAGTTTGAAGACCTTGGGGGAGAGGCTGCCGTTCGCCTTTCGGTAGTGGACGACATAGTCGACGACGAGACGCGCCGTACCGGTTCCGGTGTTGGTGATCTCGTAGCCGAAGACCAGGTTTTCGCCCAGGTGCACGTGGGGTGTGCGGACGTCGGGGCCGACGACCCGGACACGGACGTCGGGGTCGTGGCCGAGGAGGGTCAGCGCGTCACGGTCGCCGGCCTTGACGAGGGTCCGCAGGCCGTGCCGGACCAGGGCCGGTGTGGTGGGCGCGGGCTCGGCGAGCCAGCGGGCGGCGATGGCGACGGCCGTGCGGGGGTGGTCGTGGCTGATGTCGTTGAGGTGGTTGGCCACTGAGCGCCTGACGTACTCGCTCGGGTCCCGGTACAGCGCGTCCAGGACGGGCAGGACCGGGGTGGGATCGGCGACGAACGCGGTCAGCCGGGGCGCCCACGGCAGGCGCGGGCGGGTGCCCTCGCTCGCCAGGCGCCGTACGTGCGGATCGGGATGACGGGTCCACAGCACGGCCCGTTCCAGGGCCCGTGGCGGATCGGCGCTGAGGAAGGGGCGTACGGCCATCTCCGCGGTGAGCAGCGGCGTGAGGGCGGCGAGCAGATCGAGACCCGGCTCGAACACGTCGGAGGCCAGGGCGCGTTCGGCGACGGCCGCGTTGACGGGGAAGGTCATCCAGCCGGTGAACTCGGGGCGGCGAAGGGCCGCGCGGACGACGTCGGCGAAGGCGGGGTAGGCGTCCGGAAGGTCGGCGAGGACGGCTTCCTTCACGGCGGTGACGCGCCGGCTGAACGCCAGGCCCTCCAGCAGGGCTCCGCAGCCGCGGAGGGCGGTCGCCGGTGCGGCGCCCGCCGCCGCCATGACGGAGGCCAGCAGGTCGGTGGTGCGTGCGTCGATCAGTTCGTCGGCCGTGGGCACGGCTGTCCCTTCTCATCTCATCGGGACCGGTACCGGC
>NZ_JASCXN010000023.1 GCF_030010625.1 Streptomyces sp. CC208A
CCGGAAGCCGGAAGCCGGAAGCCGGAAGCCGGAAGCCGGAAGCCGGAAGCCGGAAGCCGGAAGCGCCGACGTTCGGGCTTTCACCCGAGTGGCTCCTGTCCGGCGGGCGGCCCTTCGTCGACGGGCTCGTCCTCTCCCACCCCGAGCAGCTGGAGCGTCTGGCGCGGGTCTGCGCGGAGGCGGTTCCCTCGGCCGTGCTCGCCGGGGACCCCTGCTTCGACCGCATGCTCGCGGCGCGTCCGTACCGGGACAGGTTCCGGCGTGCGTTGGGGGTCCGCCGCGGTCAGCGGCTCGTCGTCCTGAACTCGACGTGGAACCCTGAGGGGTTCTTCGGCAGCGGCGGCGGGCAGGACGTCCTGCCCGGCCTCCTCCCCCGCCTCGCCGCCGAACTTCCCACCGACGACTACCGGTTGGCCGCCGTCCTCCATCCGAACATCTGGTACGGGCACGGCCCCGGCCAGATCCGGGCCTGGCTGGACCGCGCCCAACGCGACGGTCTGACGCTGATCGACCCCGTCCACGCCTGGCGGCAGGCCCTGCTCGCCGCCGACCTCGTCCTCGGGGACTTCGGCGCGGTGTCCTACTACGCCGCCGCCCTGGGCACGCCCGTGCTGCTGGCCGCCGACGGGACGGGCGTACTCGACACGGAGGCACCGCTCGCGGAGTTCGTCCGGCACGCGCCCCGGCTCGACCCGTACGCCCCGCTGCTCCCGCAAGTGCGACGGGGAATCAGCGCCCACCGTCCGGACCCCGCCCCCGCCGCCCTCGTCACCTCGGAGCCCGGCCGCTCGGCCGAACTCCTCCGCCGGCACTTCTACGCCCTGATGGACCTTCCCGAGCCGCCCGGTCCCGCCTCCCTGGAGCCCCTCCCGCTCCCTCCGTACAGCCCGGGGAAGGTGACGGCCCCGCTGCACGTACGGACCCGGGTGGAGGGGACGGACATCGCGGTCGAGCGGTCCGCCGGGCATCCCGCCGGTGCCGCCGGCGACGCGCACCTCGCCGTGCACGAGGAGACGCGGCACCCCGACGACCTCGACGTGGCCGACGTGATCACGCGCGACGGGCGGGCGGACGATCCCCGTCTCGGCGGCCCCGGCGCGTGGACCGACGAGGTGCTGCGCCTGCACCCGCACTGCTCGACGGCGGTGTACGTGACGGGCCCGCACACCTGTGTCGTACGCGGCCGGGGGCGGCCCGGCACCTTCCTTCTGTCCTCCGACACCGGCGCCGGCGCGGACGCGGACCCGGCCGCGTACGCCTCGGCCCTGCACGCCTGGCTGGCGTACGGCGGCACGGTCCCCGCGCAGGGGGTCGTGCTCCGGATGCACACGGCTGCCGGTGCGCATCCGTTCCGCGTGGAGACGATCGGCTGAACTACCGCGCGGAGGCCGCCTCGCACCGCCGTCGCAGACCGGCGAGGTAGGCGCGGTGCGGGGCGGCGGAGGCGGGCAGCAGCGTCTCGGCCTCGGCGATCCTGGCCAGTGCCGCCGTGTCGTCGCCGCCGTCGTGCAGGGCCTCCGCCAGGTCCGTGAGGGCGCGGGCCTGGTTGTACGCCTCCGGCGGCGCTCCCGTACGCCCCGCGAAGAAGTCCACGGCGTTCTCCAGGCACCGGCGGGCCTCGTCCAGTCTGCCCATGCCGCGCAGGGCCCGTCCCTGGTGGCGCTCGATCAGCGCCAAGGCCCTCGGCAGGTCGGCCGCGCCTTCCTGGCCGGTCTCGATCCTCCGGTAGACGGACTCCGCCTCGGTGAACCTCTCGTACGCCTCCTCGTACGACCAGCGGTTCAGGCTCAGCAGGCCCAGCAGTTCCACGGCGGACGCCTCGCCCCGCGGATGGCCGGCGGCCCGCTCGTACGTGACGGCCGCCCGGGCCGCCCGGCCGGCCTGCTCCCACCGGCCCATCTCCCCCAGGCAGTGGGCCAGTTGGAAGTGGAGCGCCGCCGCCGTCCGCTCGTCCGCGCGGCTCTCCTCGGCGCACCGCGCCGCGGACCGGAGCGCCGGAAGGACCTCGTCCCAGTAGCCGGCCTTCAGCTGGAGCGGCCACAGGGCGCGGGCCAGCCACAGGGCGGTGCCGGTCCGCCGGTGCTCCTCGGCCACGACGACCGCACGGGCCACGTTGGCCACCTCGGCCGCCAGGACCGCGATGCCGTCGGTGACCTCACCGGCCCTGTCCCGGTACTCCTCCGGCAGCTCGGTCCGCCAGCTCTCCGGCAGGGCCGCGCGGGAGGCGGGCAGCACCTGCCCGAGCAGCGCTTCGAGCACCCGGTCCACGGCGGCCGCGCATGCTCCAAGGCCGTACTCGGCGGTGGCGGTCTCGGCCAGCTGCCTCCGGATCTCGGGCCGGAAGCGGTACCGCAGGTCGGGAAGGGGTTCCAGGAGTCCGACGTCCACCGCCTCGTCGAGCAGCCGGGCGGCCGTCGCCTCGTGGACGTCGGCGGCTGCGGCGGCGAGGGCGGCGCTGACGGACGGCCAGCCGCCGAGTGCGGTGAGCCGGCAGAGCCTTACCGCCTCCGGGCCGAGCCGGAGGGAGGCGAGGTGGGCGGCGGTGCGTACGGGGTGGTCCCGCCACGCCCCGGTCCCGGCCTCGGGCTCGGGCTCGTCCCTGGCCAGCAGCCGTGCCTCCGCGTGGAGCGCGAACGCGTTGCCCCGGCAGCGGTCGAGCACACCCGGCAGCCGCGCCTTGACCCGTGTGGCGTGCTCCGGTCCGGCCACCTTCCGGACGAGCTGCTTCGCGTGCCGGTCGCTCAGCGGCGGTACGGCGACGCGCTCGGCCTCCAGGAGCAGCGGCGGCCCGGAGACGACCACCACAAGGAGGACGTCGGGCGTCGACGGGACGAGGCCGCGGACCTGTGCCAGCGAGGTCGTGTGGTCGATCACCACGAGCGCCCTCCGCCCGGCGGTGAGCTTCCGGTAGAGCCGCTCGCGGCCCGCCTCGGTGGCCGGTATCCGGTCGGGGTCCACGTCCATCTCGCGCAGCAGCCGCAGCAGGACGCCCGCCGGTTCCGGCCCGGTCTCCCCGGAGGTGTCCCGCAGGTCGACGTAGTACCGCCCGTCGGGGAACCGGTCGCGCGCCTCCGCCCCCAGTCGGAGCGCCACCGAGGTGGAGCCGCTGCCCGCGGGCCCCGAAAGGAGCGCGACCCGGGGCCGGCCCTCCCAGGGCCGGTCGGCCTCCCGCAACAGCTCCTTGAGGGCCTTCGCCTGGTTCGTGAACGCCCACGGCGCCGGGGGCATCGCCCCCTGGGACGGTTCGACGGTCTCGTCCGGGACGCCCTCCAGCATCAGCGCCCATTCGCCGGCCCGCCGCGGATCACGGCCCAGCCGGGCGTGCACCCGCCCCGCCAGTTCCCGGCGCTCCTCCGCGCCGGCCGGCAGCGGCGTCTCCCGGCCGAGGGTCCGTCTCACCAGGGCGCCCGCCGACAGGGTCAGGTTCTTCCCGATCTCCCCGGCGACTCCGTTCCCCACTCCCAGCAGGAACGTGGTCAGCGCGCTGAGCGCCACGACCTCCAACACCTCGGCCCCTCCCCCTGGTCCGTCGGCCCCGTTCCCGCCGGACTGTAGCGCCGCGCCTCCGGATCCCGGAAACGTTCCCGATCGGGTAACTCCCCTGCCTGGCGCGAAATATGTGGCGCCTGGGGGAATCGGAGCCGAAAGGGGAGGCGTGCGGAGGTGCGGACGTCTGTCAGGTCACCTCAGTGCCCGGCGGCGAGCTCTCCGCTGAGCCTGCCGTGGAGGTCGGCGCTCGGGTCGTTGAGGCCGATGATCTCGACGGTCTTGCCGCGCTGCCCGTACTTGGTCTCGATGGCGTCGAGGGCGGCGACGGAGGAGGCGTCCCAGATGTGGGCGGCGGTGAGGTCGATGACGACCTTCTCCGGGTCGCCGGCGTAGTCGAACCGGCCGACGAGGTCGTTGGAGGAGGCGAAGAACAGCTCGCCGGTGACCCGGTAGACGACGGTGGTGCCGTCGGGGTCGGTGACGGCGGTGACGTCGGCGAAGTGGGCGACGCGCTTGGCGAAGACGACCATGGCGGTGACCGAGCCGACGACGACGCCGATGGCGAGGTTGTGGGTGGCCACGACGGCCACGACCGTGATGACCATGACGGCGATCTCGCCGGCCGGCATCCGCCGGAGGGTCTTCGGGGCGACGGAGTGCCAGTCGAAGGTGGCGAAGGACACCATGATCATGACGGCGACGAGGGCGGCCATGGGGATGTCGGAGACGACCGGGCCGAAGACGATGCACAGCACCATCAGGAACGCGCCGGCGAGGAAGGTGGACAGGCGGGTGCGGGCGCCGGAGACCTTCACGTTGATCATCGTCTGGCCGATCATGGCGCAGCCGCCCATGCCGCCGAAGAAGCCGGTGACGATGTTGGCGATGCCCTGGCCGACCGACTCGCGGGTCTTGTTCGAGTGGGTGTCGGTGATGTCGTCGACCAGCTTCGCGGTCATCAGCGACTCCATCAGACCGACCAGCGCCATCGCGAACGCGTACGGGGCGATCGTCGTCAGCGTGTCGAGCGTGAACGGCACGTCCGGCAGGCCCGGCACGGGCAAGGACGAGGGCAGCTCGCCCTTGTCGCCCACGGTCGGCACCGCGATGGCCGCGCCCACGGTGATCACGGTCAGGATGACGATGGAGACCAGCGGTGCCGGGATCACGGTGGTGATCTTCGGGAAGAACACCATGAGCGCAAGGCCGGCGGCGATCAGCGGATACACCGGCCAGGGCACGTCGGTCATCTCGGGGACCTGCGCCATGAAGATCAGGATGGCGAGGGAGTTGACGAAGCCGACCATCACCGAGCGAGGGATGAACCGCATCAGCTTCGCCACCCCCAGCGCGCCGAGCGCGACCTGGAAGATACCGGCGAGGATGACGGCGGCGATCAGATAGCCCAGGCCGTGCTCGCGGTTCAGCGGCGCGATGACCAGGGCGACGGCGCCGGTCGCGGCAGAGATCATCGCCCGCCGGCCGCCGACGATGGAGATGACGACGGCCATCGTGAAGGAGGCGAACAGGCCGAGCGCAGGGTCGACGCCGGCGATGATCGAGAACGAGATCGCCTCCGGGATCAGCGCCAGGGCGACGACGAGACCGGCGAGGATCTCGGTGCGCCAGACCTTCGGGTCGGAGATCCAGCCGGGCTTCAGGCGGCGCAGGCGCGCGGCCGGGGACGGGGCGGTGGCAGCGGAGGACAAGAGGGCGGAACCTGTCGTGCTCGGGCACGCCCTCGTACGGCGGGCAGGGCGTGCGGAAGGAAGCGGGGGCCGGGCCGGCACCCCGCGGGCGGCCCGGTGAGCGGGCACGGAGCCGGAGGACCGAGGAGGGACCGAGCAGCCGTGCGGCGTCCGCCGCCGGGCTCAGATCCGGAGGCGCACGGTCACGGCGGGCAGGCGGCGGCGCCGGGCGTCATGGGCTCGCGCACGCTTCTCTCCTGCGGGGCGGGGTCTGCGGGGATCGGGATTCGCCTGCGCCGGGGGCGTCGTCGGCCCCGGCACGGCAACGGCGGGGCAGCGGTACGCGGCCCTCGCCACCGGCAACTCTACCCTAACGTTAGAGTAGGGAAGGGTGGTGCCCGTCCGGGGCCCGCCCCAGGGACGAGAGGCCAGAGGACCGCGGGCGTGGACGGCAAGCACATGCAGATCGGCGAGGTCGCCACACGGACCGAGCTGTCCCTGCGGACGATCCGGCACTACGAGGAGGCCGGTCTGGTCGTCCCCTCCGCCCGCTCCCAGGGCGGCTTCCGCCTCTACACCGAGCGGGACGTCGAGCGGCTCATGGTCATCCGCCGCATGAAGCCCCTCGGCTTCACCCTGGAGCAGATGCGCGACCTGCTCGACGCCACCGACCGCCTCGACGGGGACGAGCTCTCCGCGGACGAGCGGGAGCTCCTGCTGAAGCGGGTCCGCGGGTACGAGCAGGACGCCGCCGAGCAGGTGGCGAAGCTGCGCGTGCAGCTGGCGCGGGCCGAGGAGTTCGCGCGGACGCTGCACAAGCGGGTGGAGCGCAACCGGGGCGCCGGGGTCGCGTAGGCGGCCTGCCCGGGAGCCCGGACGGTGAGCGCGCTCACTGAAGGGGCCGGACGGCCCCGCCTAGCGTGGAACGCGTCCGGGGCACACCGCCCCGCCCACGGTGAGGAGCAAGGCCATGCTGCGTGCGGTGTGGAACGGCAAGGTCATCGCGGAGGCGCCGCGCACGGTGCTCGTCGAGGGCAACCACTACTTCCCGCCCGAGTCGCTCGACCGGCGGTACGTCAGGCCGAGCAGGGCCAGGTCGCTGTGCCTCTGGAAGGGCGTGGCCCGCTACTACACGCTCGACGTCGACGGGCTGACGAACCCGAACGCCGCCTGGTACTACCCCAGGCCGAGCCCGCTGGCCCGGAAGATCAAGAACCATGTGGCGTTCTGGCGGGGCGTACGGGTGGAGGGCACGCCGGAGCCGGACGAGGGGGCCGGCGGTGGCGGGTGAGGTGCCGGAGGGCCACGACGACCTGGAGGGCGGCGGCCGGCCGCAGCAGGACGGGGCGCGGCCGTTCGGGCATGGCGCCACGGCGCAGCGCGAGGCCGGTGACGGCGACCACGGGAAACGCCCAGGCCGCGACCGCGGCCGCCCGGACGGCGCGGTCGGGCTCGTGGCGCAGGGTGAGCCACAGCCAGTAGGCGGCGTCGGCGATGGGGGCACCTCCCAGACGGAGTCTGGGGGACTGTCGGCGTACTCCCCGAACGGGGAGACCGTGCCCCGGCGGCGGGCCAGGCGTCCGTCGGCGAGGTCGAGACCGACCGCCAGCACGCCGGAGACGCGTCCGGCTCCCCCGGGCAGGGCCGGCAGGTTGGCCCGCAGCAGCGTCATGGCGTCCGCGGCGGCCAGGCGGCCGCGGCCTTCCAGCAGCCCCAGGTGCAGGACGCACATGGCCCAGCTGGTCGCCACCCAGCGCCCTCCGGGCCGTCTGCCGGCGGCCGGCACGTACAGGGCGGCGTGCAGGACGGTGAGCTCGGCCAGGGCCCGCGGACGGCGGGCGGCCTGGAACACGGACCGGCGGGCGGCCCGTCCGAGGAAACGCACGAGGGCCGCCGGGGCGAGGCGCCCGTCGCGTACCTCACCGAGCAGCGCGTTCGTCGCGGCACGGCTGTCGGTCGTCTCGGCAGTCGTCCCGGCGATCATCTCGGCCACGGACCGCACGCTCCTCCGCCCTCCACGTCCTGATGATCCTCAGGCTAAAGGCAGGACGGGAGAGAAACAGGTGGAAAGCGCTATGAAAAGGAAAGAGGCGAGCGGAATGGAAAGGTCGGGGCGATGAGATTGCGGATCGGTGCTCTGGCGACGGCCGCGGTGGCGGGCACGGGGGCCGCGGCCGGATATCTGGGCCTGGTGACCGGGGCACTGCCCCTGGACCTGGGCGTCGGCCGGCGCTCCCGGCCCCTGGGGCCGCGGACGATCGGGATCGCCGCGCCACGCGAGGTGGTGTTCGACGTCATCGCCCAGCCGTACCTGGGCAGGGCCACGCGGGCGATGCGAGAGAAGGTCCAGGTCCTCGAACGCGGCTCCGACCTGGTCCTCGCCGCCCACCGCACACCGGTCGCGGGCGGGCGGCTGACCACGACGACGGTGGAGACGGTGCGGTTCACCCGCCCGGACCGGATCGACTTCCGCCTGGTACGCGGCCCGGTGCCCGCCGTCACCGAGTCGTTCGTCCTGACCGAGCAGCCCCCGGGCACCCGCCTGGTGTACGAGGGCACCCTCGCCACGGACCTGTGGCGAGCCGGCCAGTGGTGGGGCGACCTGGTCACCCCCCGCTGGGAGGCGACCGTCGCCACGTCCCTGGCCGCGATCCGCGAGGAGGCGGAGCGGCGCGCGAAGGCGCTCTGACCGGGGCCCGGACCGCACCGTCAGGTGTTCTGGTGCAGGTCGGCGAGGGCGTCCTCGACCGCGCGGTGGAAGGTGGGGTAGGCGTGGATCATGTGGCGGAGCCGGGTGACGGGGACCTCTGCGTGAACGGCGACGGCCAGGCCGTAGAGGACTTCGCCGCCGGTCGGGCCGGCGGAGGTGGCTCCGACGAGGACGCCGCGGTCGGTGTCCTCGACGAGCTTGATCAGGCCGTGGTTGCCTGCCTTGTGGATCCAGCCGCGTGTCGAGGACGGCACCCGCGCGGTACCGGTCCGTACGCGCAGGCCCTGTTCTCGGGCGGCGTGTTCGGTCAGGCCGACGGAGCCGACTTCGGGGTCGGTGAAGGTCACGCGCGGGAGGGCCCGGTAGTCGGCGTCCGGTCCCGGCCTGCCGAGGACGTCACGTACGGCGATCTCGGCCTGGTACATGGCCATGTGGGTGAACAGGCCCCGTCCGGTGATGTCGCCGACGCCCCACACGCCCTGCGCGGCCCGTAGCCGCCCGTCCACCTCCAGGGCGCGGGCGGCGGGGTCGAGGCCGACGGTCTCGAGTCCGAGTCCGTCCAGCCGGGGGCGGCGACCCGTGGCCACGAGCAGGCGCCGCCCGGTGACCTCCTCCCCGCCGTCGAGGGTCAGCCGGAAGGTGTCGTCCGCGTGGCGGACGCCGGTGACCCGCGCTCCCGTGCGTACGGTGAGGCCCTCCTCCAGCAGCACCTCCCCCAGCAGCTCGCCGGCTTCGGGCTCGTCCGCGGGCAGCAGCCGCTCCCTCGCCTCCACCACGGTCACGGCGGTACCGAACCGGGCGAACGCCTGCGCCAGTTCGGCGCCGATGGCGCCGCCGCCGAGCACGAGCAGGGACTCCGGCGGCTCCTTGGCGGAGACGGCCTGCCGGTTGGTCCAGTACGGCACGTCCGCCAGGCCCGGCACCGGCGGGACCTGCGGGCGGCTGCCGGTGGCCAGCACCACTCCACGCCGGACGGTGAACACCTGGCCCTCGGCCTCCACGCGTCCGGGGCCGTCCAGCCGGGCCCGGCCGCGCACGAAGTGCCCGCCCTTGCGGACGAAACGGTCGACGGCCACCCGGTCGTCCCAGTCGTCGGTGGCCTCGTCCCTGATCCGGGCGGCGACCGGCGCGAAATCCGCGTGGACCCGGGTCTCGCCGGCCATGCCGGGCACCCGCCGGGCCTCCGCCAGGAGGTTCCCGGCGCGGATCATCATCTTGCTGGGGATACACGCCCAGTACGGGCACTCCCCGCCGACCAGCTCCGCCTCCACGCCGACGACGTCGAGCCCTTCCTCTGCCAGCCGCTCGGCGGCGTGCTCACCGCCCACCCCCATGCCGATCACCACGACGTCGACTTCGCGTTCCCGCGCCATGAGGGCCTCCCTGATCAGACGTGCCCGGAGATCGTGAGTCATGCGTATCCGAGGCGGCGGGGGCGCCGGCGCCGCCACGTCGCCGGCGTCATCCGGCGTCACCCGGCGAGCGGACATCTCTCGCTCTCTCCGATGGTGTCGGTGACGGAGAAGAAGAGTCGGTGAGCGCGCTTACAGTTCCCGGCCCGCCCCGCGGCCTACGTTCAAGTCATCGCGCCTGCGAAGAGAGACGCCTCACGAAGGAGCTCCGCGTGACCCAGGAAGCCCCGTCCCAGGAAGCCCCGCCCCAAAAAGCCCCGTCCCAGGCCAAGACCGATCGCGACGAGGTGTTCGTGGAGTTCACCAAGTCCATCTGCCCGCTGTGCAAGACGCCGGTCGACGCACAGGTCAACATCCGCGAGGACAAGGTCTATCTGCGGAAACGCTGCCGCGAGCACGGCGAGTTCGAGGCCCTGGTGTACGGGGACGCCGAGGAGTACCTGTCCTCGGCGCGGTTCAACAAGCCCGGCACGATCCCCCTGGCTTTCCAGACCGAGGTGAAGGACGGCTGCCCGCTCGACTGCGGGCTGTGCCCCGAGCACAAGCAGCACGCCTGCCTGGGCATCATCGAGGTCACCACCGGCTGCAACCTGGACTGCCCGATCTGCTTCGCCGACTCCGGTCATCAGCCGGACGGCTATTCCCTCACCCACCAGCAGTGCGAACGGATGCTCGACGCCTTCGTCGCCTCGGAGGGGGAGGCGGAGGTGGTGATGTTCTCCGGCGGCGAGCCGACCGTCCACAAGCACATCCTCGACTTCATCGACCTCGCCCAGGCCCGCCCGATCAGGAACGTCACCCTCAACACCAACGGCATCCGGCTCGCCACCGACAAGAACTTCGTCGCCGAACTCGGCAGACGCAACCGGGTGCCCGGCAGGTCGGTGACCGTCTACCTCCAGTTCGACGGCTTCGACGAGCGCACCCATCTGGAGATCCGCGGCCGGGACCTGCGTACGTTCAAGCAGCGGGCCCTCGACAACTGCGCCGCGCACGGGCTGACCGTCACCCTCGTCGCCGCCGTCGAACGGGGCCTGAACGAGCACGAGCTCGGGGCGATCATCGAGTACGGGATCGATCACCCCGCCGTACGGTCGGTCGCCTTCCAGCCGGTCACCCACTCCGGCCGGCACCTCGCCTTCGACCCGCTGGAACGGCTCACCAACCCCGACGTCGTCCGGCTCATCACCGAGCAGCGGCCCGACTGGTTCCGGAAGGGCGACTTCTTCCCCGTGCCGTGCTGCTTCCCGACCTGCCGCTCCGTCACCTACCTCCTCGTCGACGGCGAACCGGGCGACCGCACCGTCGTGCCCATCCCCCGGCTCCTGAACGTCGAGGACCACCTCGACTACGTCACCAACCGCGTCCTGCCCGACGCCGGGATCCGCGAGGCCCTGGAGAAGCTGTGGTCCGCCTCCGCGTTCATGGGCACGGAGACCACCGAGGAGAAGCTCCGGGCCACGGCCGAGGCCCTGGACTGTACGGACTCGTGCGGCATCGACCTTCCCTCGGCGGTGAAGGACCTGAACGACAAGGCGTTCATGATCGTCGTCCAGGACTTCCAGGACCCGTACACCCTCAACGTCAAGCAGCTGATGAAGTGCTGCGTCGAGGAGATCACCCCCGACGGCCGCCTCATCCCCTTCTGCGCGTACAACTCCGTCGGCTACCGCGAGCAGGTGCGCGCCCAGCTGTCCGGCGTCCCCGTCGCCCCGGTCGTCCCCGACGCCCTGCCGCTCGCCGGGCGGCTGACCGAGACCCCGTACGGGTCCAAGACCCCGAAGGAGGCCCGCGATGGACAGTGACCAGGTGAAGTCCTGCTGCGCCGCCGCGTACTCCTCCGACGCCGTCGCCCTGCTGCTCGGCGACGCGTACCACCCCGGCGGCACCGCCCTGACCCGGCGGCTCGCCGACGGCCTCGGCCTCGCCCCCGGGGCACGGGTTCTCGACGTCGCCTCCGGGCGCGGCACCACCGCCCTGCTCCTCGCCGACGCCTACGGCTGCGAGGTCGACGGCGTGGACTACGCTCCGGCGAACACCGCCCTCGCCCAGGGTGCCGCCCAGGCGGCGGGGCTCGCCGACCGGGCCCGTTTCACCACCGGCGACGCCGAGCGCCTCCCGTACCCGGACGGCGTCTTCGACGCGGTGGTGTGCGAGTGCGCCCTGTGTACCTTCCCCGACAAGTCCCGGGCCGCGTCGGAGTTCGCCCGCGTCCTGAGGCCCGGGGGCCGGCTCGGCCTCACCGACGTCACCGCCGACGCCGACCGTCTACCGCCCGGGCTCACCGGCCTCGGCGCCCGGATCGCCTGCGTCGCCGACGCCAGACCGCTCCGGCGGTACGCCGAGATCCTGGCCGCCGCCGGACTGCGCACCGAGCGCACCGAGCGCCACGACGGCGCCATGCTCCGCATGATCGACCAGATCGAGGCGCGCCTGAACCTGCTGCGGATGACCGCGCCGACGAGGCTCGCCGCCACCGGCCTCGACCCGGACGCCGCCCCCGCCGTCCTGCGGGCGGCCCGGACCGCCGTGACGGACGGCGTCCTCGGATACGCCCTGCTGGTCGCCGTACGGGACGCCCCGGCGACCGGCCGGACCCCGGCGCGGGATCTACCGGCCCGTAGGTAAGCACGGTCACATACCCGCGTCCCGCTCCGCCCTAGCGTCACTCGTGAAGCACGAGAACACACCCGCACGAGAACACACCCACCGAAACACACCCAGCGAACAGGATGATCACCATGACCATGGCTGCACAGGTGTCCCCCAGGATCGCGGCGATCCCCGTCCACGCCCTCTGGGGTGCCGCCGCCGGACTGGTCGGCGGTGTCGGGTTCGGCATCTGGATGTCGGTGTCCCGGCCGGTCATGGACACCGCGATGATCACGATGGTGGCCGGGCTGCTCGGCTCGACCGACGCCCTCGTGGGCTGGCTGGTCCACCTCGCGATCTCCCTGACGGCGGGCATCGGCTTCGGTGTCGTCTTCGGCCACCTCGCCGGGCGCATCGCCCCGGCCGCCGCCCTCGGCCTCTTCTACGGGGCGGTGTGGTGGACCCTCGGCGCACTGTGGATCATGCCGGCCAACATGGGCATGCCCGTCTTCGAGTGGAACGACGTCACCGCCTCCAGCCTCGGCGGTCACCTCGTCTTCGGTCTCCTGACCGGGATCGCCTTCGCCGGCATCGCCCGGGCGGCGGGCGGGCGCGCCGGACGGACCACGCCGTGACCTCCCCGCCGGCGGCGTCGGACTCTCCTCCCGGCGCCCCGGACCGCTACTGTCTGGCGGGCGGCGCGCACACGCTGGCCGGCCCGCCGTGGGGAGCCGCGCCCCCGCCCTGGGCGCCGGGACGACGCGAGGGACACCCGCACATGAACCCCACCGGTGACGACGCCGAGAAGACCTGGTGCATCTCGGAGATCGACATCTTCCGCGACCTGAGCGGGGCGGAGATGGACGCCATCGCCGCCGCGGCCCCCATGAAGACCTACGGCGCCGGTGAACTGCTCTACTCCCCCGCCCAGTCCTCCGAGGTGCTGTTCATCCTCAAGAAGGGCCGGGTCCGCGTCTTCCGGGTCTCCGCCGAGGGCCGCGCCCTGACCTGCGCGATCATCGCTCCCGGCACCATCTTCGGCGAGATGGTGCTGCTCGGGCAGCGCATGTACGACAACTACGCCGAGGCCCTCGACGACGTCACCGTCTGCGTCATGAGCCGCGCCGACGTCCACCGCTTCCTGCTGTCCGACGCCCGCATCTCCGCCCGCATCACCGAGATCCTCGGCCGCCGCCTCGCCGACCTCGAACAGCGGCTTTCCGACAGCGTGTTCAAGAACGTCGCCCAGAGGATCGCGACCACCCTGCTCACTCTCACCGCCGCCCAGCGCCCGGCCGGCCCCCTGCGCCCCGGTGCCCGCCATCCGCAGATCGCCCTGACCCACGAACAGCTCGCGGCCCTGGCCGGAACCTCCCGCGAGACCGCCACCAAGGTCCTCCACGAGTTCGCCGACCGCGGCCTCCTCCGCCAGGCCCGCGGCCGCATCACCGTCCTCGCCCCCGACCGGCTGCGCGACGAGGCCGGGTAACGTTTCTCCGCTCAGAGCCTGCCGCTCACCAAGGGGCGCGCCCTGAAGCGTCGCGCGGTCACCAGTGCCGCCTCAGCGGCCTTCCAGAGGTCTTCACCGGTCACGTACCGAAGCTCTGCGGCGGATGGAACGATCCTGAGGCTCGCAGCGCGGCCAGAGATACCGGATCCTCGAAGGCGATCGGCCCTTCGAACAACAGACCGCTTCCCTGCGTCGCTCCACTCATGTGCTCGTCGTACTGGCGAAGGCTGTCCCCCGCGCCATACCCACGACGGCCATCGTGGGCGCGGTCGCAAAGAGGAGTATTTACGGTAGCCCGGTCACCCCACCTGGTGTCACGGAACGTCACTGCCGAGAAGCGGATGGAGCGGGGCGGCCAACAGCTCGGCAGCCGGGCTCCCGCCCCTTCAGGGTGCCCACCGCCATACAGCCGGAGGCTCCGCACGGAGGTCGCCAATCATGCGTGACGATCCGTCGGAAACCGCGCCGCCCATGCGTCACGTGCGTCAGATATGCGTCAAGGTATCGCCCGTGACGCACGTAACGCACACTCGGCAAACTTGCAGGTCAGCGGCCCTTCTCGGCAGGCTCAAGGATCGCCACGCACTCGACATGGTGAGTCATCGGAAACAGGTCGAACGCCCGCAGCGTGCGGACCCGATAGCCCGATTCGGCGAAGTAGGCCAGGTCGCGGGCGAGGGCCGCCGGGTCGCAGGCCACGTAAGCGATGCGGCGGGCGCCGAGGCCGGAGAGGTGGCGGACGGTCTGCTTGCCGGCGCCGGCGCGCGGGGGGTCGAGGACGATGAGGTCGACCTCGGTGATGCCGGTGCGCGGGAGGACCGACTCGACCTTGCCCTGTTCGACGCGGACGCGCGGGAAGCCGGCCAGGTTGTGACGGGCGTCCTCCACCGCGCGCTTGCCGGACTCGATGCCGAGGACGGCGCCCTGGTCGCCGACGCGGTCCGCGAGGGCGCCGGCGAAGAGGCCGACGCCGCAGTAGAGGTCGAGGGCGGTGTCGCCCTTGCGCGGGAGGAGGCCCTGCATGACGGCCTTCATGAGGGTGTCGGCGGCCTTCGGGTGGACCTGCCAGAAGCCACCGCTGCTGACGCGGTGGGTGCGGTCGTCGGCGCGCTCGCGGACGAAGGCGCGGCCGTGGACGCGGTGGACGCCGCCGTCCTTCTCGTCGACGCGCATCACGGAGACCGGCTTGTCGAGCTCGACGAGCGGGAGGCGGGCGCCGGGGCGGGGGGTGAGGATGACCTGGCGGTCGTTCGAGCCGGAGGCGGCGATCGCCTCGACGGCGGCCATGCCCTCCCAGGTGCGGGCCTCGACGCCGAGTTCCGAGACGCCCCGCGCCGCGATCATGCAGTGGTCGATCACCTGGACCTCGTGCGAGCGGTGCTTGCGCAGGCCCGCGCGGCCCTCGGGGTCGACGGCGTACTGGACGCGGGTGCGCCACTGCGGGACCTCGCCCGCCGGGAGCTTGTCGCCCTCCGCGGGGACCACGGTGCCGTCCCAGCCGGCCTCCTCCGGGGTGAGGCCCGCGAGCCGCTTCAGCTGTTCGGCGATCACCTCGCCCTTGAGGCGGCGCTGGGCGCCCGGCTTGGCGTGCTGCCAGTCGCAGCCGCCGCACTTGCCCGGGCCCGCGAAGGGGCACGGGGCCTCGATGCGGTCCTTGGACGCCTCCAGGACCTCGACCGCGTCGGCGCGCAGGAAGCGGCTGCTCTCCTCGCCCTCCGTCACCCGGGCCCGGACGCGCTCGCCCGGCAGTGCGTGGCGGACGAAGAGGACCCGGCCCTCTTCCGTGCGCGCGATGCAGTGGCCGCCGTGGGCGACGGGCCCGACCTCGACCTCGTACTCCTCCCCGATCAGGGACTTCACAGGGGTGTTCTGCATGATCGGGGGCTCCTGGGAGAGAAAGGGAGGGAGGAAGACGAGGAGAAGAGAAGCGGGCCGCTGTTCGGACAGCAGCCCACCAGTCTAGTTGCTCTTTCCCGTCGGTTCCTTCCGGGCCTTCTCGACGGGGCCGCGGCGGACCGAGCCCGGCGCGTTCCACTCCTGCCGCTTCTTCGCCCGCTTCTTCGCGGCCTCGGAGGAGCGGAGCTGGTACGGCACCGAGGTCACCATCACGCCCGGGGTGAAGAGGAGCCGGCCCTTGAGGCGGAGCGCGGACTGGTTGTGGAGCAGGTGCTCGTACCAGTGGCCGACGACGTACTCGGGGATGTAGACCGAGACGGCGTCCCGCGGGCTCTCCTGCCGCAGGTTCTTGACGTACTCGATGACCGGGCGGGTGACCTCGCGGTACGGGGAGTCGAGGATCTTCAGCGGCACGTTGATGCCGCGCCGCTCCCACTCCTCCTTCAGCGCCTTCGTCTCGGCCGGGTCGACGTTGACGGTGAGCGCCTCCAGCTCGCCGGCGTGCATGAGCTTGGCGTAGGCGAGGGCCCGGAGGGTGGGCTTGTGGAGCTTGGAGACGAGGACGATCGAGCGGACCCGGGAGGGGCGTACGTACTCGTCGGGGCGCTGCTCGGCGGCGGCGATCTCCTCGGCGACGGAGTCGTAGTGGCGGCGGATCGCGGTCATCGTCACATAGAAGATGACCATGCCGAGGAGGGCGACCCAGGCGCCGTGGGTGAACTTGGTGGCGAGGACCACGACGAGGACGAGGCCGGTGAAGAAGGCGCCGAAGGCGTTGATCGCGCGGGAGCGGATCATGCGGCGGCGTCTGGCCGGGTTCCTCTCCGTCCTGAGGTGCCGGTTCCAGTGCCGGACCATGCCGGTCTGGCTGAGCGTGAAGGAGACGAAGACGCCGACGATGTACAGCTGGATGAGGCGGGTGGAGTCGGCGCCGTAGACCCAGACGAGGAGGGCGGCGGCGCCGGCGAGGAGCACGATGCCGTTGGAGAAGGCGAGGCGGTCGCCGCGGGTGTGCAGCTGGCGCGGCAGGTAGCGGTCCTGGGCGAGGATCGAGCCGAGGAGCGGGAAGCCGTTGTACGCCGTGTTGGCGGCCAGGAAGAGGACGAGCGCGGTGGCGGCGGCCAGCAGGACGAAGAAGAACGTTCTCTCGCCGAAGACGGCGGCCGCCACCTGCGAGATCACCGGGTCCTGGACGTAGCCCGAGCCGACCGGTACCCCGTCGCGGAGGAGGTCCTGGGCGGGCTGCTCGGCCATCCGGACGTCGGTGGCCAGGGCCAGGAAGATGATGCCGCAGAACATGGTGACGGCGAGGCCGCCCATGAGCGCGAGGGTGGCGGCGGCGTTCTTCGACTTCGGCTTGCGGAAGGCGGGGACGCCGTTGGAGATGGCCTCGACGCCGGTGAGGGCGGCGCAGCCGGAGGAGAAGGCGCGCAGCAGCAGGAAGAGCAGCGCGAAGCCGGCGAGGTCCCCGTGTTCCGGCTTGATCTCGAAGTCGGCGGTGGGGGCCTTCATGGTCTCGTCGAGGACGATGCCGCGCCAGGCACCCCAGAGGATCAGGCTGAACACGCCGAAGACGAAGACGTACGTCGGGATGGCGAAGAGGGTGCCGGACTCCTTCACGCCCCGGAGGTTCATCAGGGTGAGGAGGACGATCACGACGACGGCCGAGGTCGTCTTGTGCTCGACGACGAAGGGGACGGCGGAGCCGAGGTTCTCGATGCCGGAGGAGATCGAGACGGCGACGGTGAGGACGTAGTCGACGAGCAGGGCGCTCGCGACGGTGAGCCCGGCCTTCGGCCCGAGGTTGGTGGTCGCGACCTCGTAGTCGCCGCCGCCGCTCGGGTACGCGTGCACGTTCTGCCGGTACGAGGCGACGACCGTGAACATGAGGATGACGACGGCCAGCGCGATCCACGGGCTGAAGTGATAGGCCGACAGACCGGCGACGGAGAGGACCAGGAGGACCTCGCCCGGCGCGTACGCCACGGAGGAGAGCGGATCGGAGGCGAAGACAGGGAGGGCGACCCGCTTGGGGAGGAGCGTCTCTCCCAGCTTGTCGCTGCGCAGGGCACGCCCGATCAGGATCCGTTTGGGCACGTCGGTCAGTTTTGGCACGCGGAGGATCGTAAGCGTTGGGAAACCGTCGGGACCACCGCCCCTCCCGGATCCGCACCGGATCTTCTTGAGCATCCCCTCGGATGCGGCCCCCTCCGGCGTTGCCGCTTAAGCTCGGACCGGGCAACCCGGCAGGGTGTTGTCCGCCGCGGCCCGGGCCGATCGGGCGAGGAAAGTTGTGAGCAGGGTGTTTTCGCGGGTCAGCGAGCGAAGCGAGATGGGGGTGCCCCCGGCCGAAGGCTGGGGGAGGGGCAGCGGGCAGGTCAGCGAGCGGGCTGGCGGACAGAGCGACGAACAGGTCGGCGAGCGGGTCGGCAGGGCGATCAGGAGTGCGGGGTAACGGGGACGTGCACATCGTCATCATGGGCTGCGGTCGCGTGGGAGCCGCTCTCGCGCAGACCCTGGAGCAGCAGGGCCACACGGTCGCCGTGGTCGACCAGGACCCGACGGCCTTCCGCCGCCTGGGCTCCGGTTTCGGGGGCCGTCGTGTCACCGGGGTGGGCTTCGACCAGGACACGCTGCGCGAGGCGGGCATCGAGGAGGCCGGCGCCTTCGCCGCGGTGAGCAGCGGCGACAACTCCAACATCATCGCCGCCCGGGTGGCGCGCGAGATGTTCGGCATCGAGAACGTGGCGGCGCGGATCTACGACCCCCGGCGCGCCGAGGTCTACCAGCGCCTGGGCATCCCGACGGTGGCGACGGTCCGCTGGACCGCCGACCAGATGCTGCGCCGGCTGCTGCCCTCGGGCGCGGAGCCGCTGTGGAGCGACCCGAGCGGGGGCGTCCAGCTCGCCGAGGTGCACACCTCCCCGGCGTGGATCGGCCACCGGATCAGCCGGCTGCAGGACGAGACCGGTGTCCGGGTCGCCTTCCTCACCCGGCTGGGCGAGGCGGTCATCCCCACCTCGCAGACGGTGCTCCAGGAAGGTGACCTGGTGCACGTGATGATGCGCACGGACGAGATCACCAAGGTCGAGGCGGCGTTCGCCGAGGGTCCCGAGGAGGGCGGTCACTGATGCGGGTCGCGATTGCGGGCGCGGGCGCGGTGGGCCGTTCCATCGCGGGCGAGCTCCTGGAGAACGGTCACGAGGTCCTGCTCGTCGACAAGGCGCCGACCGCCATCTCGGTGGAGCGGGTGCCGCGGGCGGAGTGGCTGCTCGCCGACGCCTGCGAGATCACCTCGCTGGACGAGGCGGCGCTCCAGCGCTGCAACGTGGTCATCGCGGCCACCGGCGACGACAAGGTGAACCTGGTCGTCTCGCTGCTCGCGAAGACCGAGTACGGCGTGCCGCGAGTGGTCGCCCGGGTGAACAACCCGAAGAACGAGTGGCTGTTCAACGAGGCGTGGGGCGTGGACGTGGCCGTCTCCACCCCGCGTCTGATGTCGGCCCTGGTGGAGGAGGCGGTGAGCGTCGGCGACCTGGTCCGGCTGCTGCGCTTCAGCCACGGCGACGCCAACCTGGTGGAGCTGACGCTGCCGCCGGAGTCGGCGCTGGCGGGGACGCAGGTGGGCGAGGTCGCCTGGCCTCAGGACACCTCGCTGGTGACGATCATCCGCGGTTCGCGGGTGCTCACGCCGGGCCCCGAGGAGACCCTGGAGGCCGGGGACGAGCTCCTTTTCGTGGCGGCGCAGGCACGCGAGGAGCAGCTGGAGGAACTGCTCCAGGTGCGCCGGGAGTCCACGGAGTCGTAAGGCGTACGGATACGTCGAGGCGTACGGATACGGGGAAGGGCCCGGGACCGGCGACTGGTCCCGGACCCTTCCGCGTACGCGGGGGGCGCGGCTACGGGCTACGCCTCCGGATGCCCCGGAGAGCCGGCGGCCTCCGCGGCCTCGCGTGCCTCCGCGGCCCTGCGCTCCTTCTCGGCCTTCTCCTCCGCCTCCATCTCCGCGAAGACGTCGATCGGCGGCGGCGCCTTGGCGAGGAAGACCCAGGTGAGGTAGACGGCGAGCAGGAAGGGCGGGATCTTCAGGGCGACGAGGACCCAGCCGAGCTGGGTGGTGTCGGCCCACCAGTAGAGCGGGAAGAGGATCGCGCACTTGGCGAGCAGGATGAGGCCCCAGGCCCAGCTGGCCTTCGCGTACGCCTTCTTCCGTCCCGGGTTCCGGGTCCGCCAGGAGAGGTTCTCCTTGAAGACCGGGCCGAGGATGAGGCCGATCAGCGGGACGCCGGCGAGCGTGGTGATGATGTACGCGAGGCCGAGGCCCAGGGTGTACAGCATGCCGGGGAGGTAGAAGTCCTTGGCGTTCCCGGTCATCATCGCGAAGACGACACCGAAGGCGACGCCGAAGACGCCGCTGAAGGCGTGCTTGACGGTGTCGCGGCGGATGAGCCGGACGGCGACGAGGACGAGGGAGACGCCGAGCGCGGCGATGGCCGAGAGGTGCAGGTTCTTGTTGATCGTGTAGATCGTGACGAAGAGCAGTCCGGGAAGGACCGTCTCGACCATGCCCCGGACGCCGCCGAACGCCTCGAAGAGCGCGGCCTCGGTCACCGCCTTGTCGGTCCGGGCGCCCTGGTCCGGGGTCGGCGGTGCGGTGGTCGGCTTGTCGACGGACGTCACCGGCTACTCCTGTCCGAGCGGTCGGAGCTCGTATCGGGGATTGAAGAGGACCCGCCGGCCGTGGCTCATGGAGATCCGGCCGGAGGCGATCAGCTTGCGGCCCGGCTCGATGCCCACGATGGAGCGACGGCCCAGCCAGACGACGTCCAGGGGTGCCGTGCCGTCGAAGAGCTCGGCCTCCAGGGCCGGGACACCGGCCCGGGGGCGCAAGGTGACCGTGCGCAAGGTACCAGTCACCCTGACGATCTGGCGGTCGGAGCAGTCGGAGATCCGCGTGCAGCCGGAGGCCGCCGTGTCCTCCTGGAGCTCCTCCGACTCCAGGTCCTCCGTCGAGGAGGACAGCCGGTCGAGCAGCCTGCGGAACCGGCCGGCCGGCTTGTCGGGACGGGGTGCAGCACTCATACCGAAAGCGTACCGGCCGTGCCCCGCGCGGGCCGATCCCTTCCCCCGGACCCTTCCCATACCTTCGCATCAGCGTTCGAAGCGGTAGCCCATGCCCGGTTCGGTGACGAAGTGGCGGGGGTGGGAGGGGTCGGTCTCCAGCTTGCGGCGGAGCTGGGCCATGTAGACCCGGAGGTAGTTGGTCTCGGTGCCGTACGAGGGTCCCCAGACCTCCTGGAGGAGCTGCTTCTGACTGACCAGACGGCCGCCGTTGCGGACCAGGACCTCCAGGAGGTGCCACTCGGTGGGGGTGAGCCGGACGTCCCGGCCCTCGCGGTGCACCTTCTTGGCGGCGAGGTCGACGGTGAAACCCTCGGTCTCGACCACGACGACGTCGTCCTCGCCGCCGCCGAGGGGTTCGGCTCGGCGGACGGCGGCGCGCAGCCGGGCGAGGAGCTCGTCCATGCCGAAGGGCTTGGTGACGTAGTCGTCGGCGCCGGCGTCGAGCGCCTCGACCTTCTCGTCGGAGGTGTGCCGGGCGGAGAGGACGATGATCGGGACCCGGGTCCAGCCGCGCAGCCCCTTGATGACGTCGACGCCGTCGATGTCGGGCAGACCGAGGTCGAGGACGACGACGTCGGGGTGGCGCTCGGCGGCGAGCTTGAGGGCGGTGGCGCCGTCGGCGGCGGAGTCGACCTCGTACTTCCGCGCCTTGAGGTTGATCACCAGGGCGCGGACGATCTGTGGCTCGTCATCGACCACGAGAACCCGGGTCATGTCGGGGGCCTTCCTTCTGCTGGACGGGGTGGGGTACGGAATGAGCTACGGGGGTGGGATCGGGTACGGGCAGGGGGCGCGGTCTCAGCCCACCACGCGGACCGGCACGCCGACGGCCGTCTCCGGCGGGGCGGCGACGTCCGTCTCCGGGAAGACGCCGCCGTGGTACTCGATCTCGTGACGGGGCAGCGGCTCGGCGAGCAGGGCGTACGTCTTGCCAGCGCCGGGCGCCGCGCCCAGGTCGATCCGAAGCCTGCCAGGTCCCATGCCCTGACCCTACGTCCGGCCGATCGGACATTCCGTACCCCGAGGAACGCCCCGGTGCGGTATTGACGTGATCCTGATGCCCGCCGGGGCGGCGGAATGCCGGCGGGCCGGAGAGCTCAGAGGGCCCAGAGGGCTCAGGCCTCGGCGGTCTCGGCTATCTCGCCGTCGCGGAGTTCGAGGACCCGGTCGGCGAGGCCGAGGAGCTGGTGGTCGTGGGTGGCGACGAGGGCGGTGCAGCCCTCGCTGCGGACCACGGCCCGCAGCAGCTCCATCACGGCGAGGCCGGTCTCGGCGTCGAGCTGGCCCGTCGGCTCGTCGGCGATGAGCAGGGCCGGCTTGTTGGCGAGGGCGCGGGCAATGGCGACGCGCTGCTGCTGGCCGCCGGAGAGCTCGCCGGGCCGCTGGTCGGCGTGGTCGGCGAGGCCGACGAGGGCGAGGAGCAGGGCCACCCGCTCCTCGCGCTCGACGGGGTCCGCCTCGCGCAGCCGCAGGGGGACGCCGACGTTCTCGGCGGCGGAGAGGATGGGCAGCAGGCCGAAGGACTGGAAGATGAAGCCGATCCGGTCCCGCCGCAGTGCCAGGAGGCCCTCCTCGCCGAGGGTGGAGAGGTCGGTGCCGTCGATGACGATCCGGCCGCCGTCGGCGGAGTCGAGGCCGCCGACGAGGTTGAGCAGGGTGGTCTTGCCGGAGCCGGAGCGGCCCTTGAGGGCGATGAGCTCGCCGCGGGGGATCTCGAAGGAGACGCCCTTGAGGGCGTGGACGGCGGCCTCGCCCTCGCCGAACGTGCGGCGCAGGTCCTCCACCCGGATCATCGCCCCCCCGGCGGAATCCTCGGCGACGGCCGTCGCGGACCGCGTGCTGTTCTCGCTCACTCTGCGTTCCCCCCTCGTCGAACACCTGCGCTGACCAGTATGGTCGGCCGCCACCCGGCAGACCAGGGCCCGCGACCCGGACCCCACCCCGATCTCCCGGCGCCCGATCCCCGAGGGGACCGCTCAGGGGACGCTCAGGGCCGGGCCGGGGTTTTCTCCGTACAACCCTGTTCTTCGTACAGCCCAGTCTTTGTACAGCCCTGTTTTTTCTCCGTACGGGCCTGCGGCCGCCGGTCGCCGTGCGCCCCGGAAAAGGCCGGTGGGCCGCCGCCCGTACGTCGTGCGTACGGTCGGCGGCCCACCGGGCCGGGGTTTCCTGTGTGCCGGCGGATGTGTCAGCGGACCTCGGAGATCTCCGGGCCGCGCTGGAGCTGGCCCATGCCGCCGGAGAAGCGGGAACCGGCCTGCTCCTCCTGCTGGACGCCGTCCGGCACCATCTGGGCGTCGTTCGGCAGCTTGAGGACGATCGGGTCGCGCGGGGCCATCGGGCCCTCGCCGCGGACGACCACGGTGTCCCGCACGATCTGCTCCAGGAGGCCGGCCGCCTCGGGCTGCACCGCGCCCTGGCCGGAGATGACACCGCGCAGGAACCAGCGCGGGCCGTCGACGCCGACGAAGCGCACGATCTGCACGCCGCGGTTGCCGTCGGGCAGCTGGACGGGGACCTGCGCGCGCAGCTCCCAGCCGAGGGGACCCTCGACCTCGTCGATGGCGCCGCCCTGCTGGACGATGCCGGTGGCGATCTCCTCGCGGACCTCGCCCCAGATGCCTTCCTTCTTGGGCGCCGCGAACGCCTGGAGCTGCACGGCGCTGTCGCGCAGCACGATGGTCGCGGCGACGATCGCGTCGCCCGCCACCTCCACGCGGAGCTCCATGCCCTCGACGCCGGGCACATAGAGGCCGCCGAGGTCGACGCGGCCCTCTTCGGGCTTGGCGACCTCGGAGACGTCCCAGGGACCGTCGGGCCGGGGCGCCGGCGGAAGGTTCACCTTGCGCGGCTGCTCGGCCGCGTCCGCGGCGTCCTCGCCTGCCACGGCGTCGACGACCTGCTCGGCCTCGCCCGCCGTGTCGGCGGCACCGCTCTTCTTGCGACGTCCGAACACGTCACTGTCCTTCCCGGTCGGATACGACCGAAGCGTATCGATTCCCACCCGTTGTGCCGTCCACGGCGGCATGACCGCCGGTGGACCCGAAGCCCCCCTCGGCCCGCGCCGAGCCGGGAAGCTCCGCCACCTCGTGGAAGCGCACCTTCTCGACCTGCTGGACGACTAGTTGGGCAATCCGGTCGAACCGTTCGAACCGCACACTCTCGCGCGGGTCGAGATTGACCACGATCACCTTGATCTCTCCACGGTACCCGGCATCCACCGTCCCCGGGGCATTCACGAGCGCGACTCCGCAGCGGGCGGCCAGTCCGGAACGGGGATGGACGAAGGCGGCGTAGCCGTCGGGGAGGGCGATCGAGACGCCTGTGGGCAACACGGCGCGCTCGCCGGGGGCCAGGACGGCGGCCTCGGTGGTGACGAGGTCGGCGCCGGCGTCGCCGGGGTGGCCGTAGGCCGGGATCGGCACGTCCGGGTCGACCCGGCGGATCAGTACGTCGACGGGAGGGCGCATCAGGGGTTCACCTCGAAGGCGCGGGCGCGCCGGACCTGGTCGGGATCGGCCATGACGGCCTGGATCTCCTCCGGCCGGCCGTTGTCGATGAAGTGGTCGACCTTGACCTCGACGAACATGGCGTCGGCGCGGACGGCGACGGGCCCGTCGGGGCCGCCGATCCGGCCGGTGGCGGTCGAGTAGATCTTGCGGCCGTGGACGGCGGTGACCTCGGCCTGGAGGTGGAGGACGGTGCCGACCGGCACGGGCCGGCGGAAGTCGGTCTCCAGGCGGCCGGTCACGGCGATGACACGGAGCAGCCAGTTCAGGGAGCCGAGGGTCTCGTCGAGCGCGGTGGCGAGCACGCCGCCGTGGGCGAGGCCGGGGGCACCCTGGTGGTCGGCGGTCACGGTGAACTCGGCGGTGACGGTCACGCCCTCTCCCGCGCGCGCGTCCAGGTGGAGCCCGTGGGGCTGTCCGTCGCCGCACCCGAAGCAGTGGCCGTAGTGCGAGCCGAGCGCCTCGCCGGGGGCGGGCGCGTCGGGGTGGCGGGTCGGCGCCACGGCGTCGGCCGGCGGGGTGAGGGCGGCAGATGTTGCAGTCACAGGCGCAGACCTTACCCGCGCGGCCGCGCGCGGGTCGCGCCGTGCCAAGCTTGGACGCATGCAGCCTTCCGCACCGTCCCCGGTCCCCTCCTCCGACTCTCCCTCCTCCCCGGCGGCGCCGCGCTTCGACGAGCGGCTGACCGTGCCCGGTTCCTGGTGGGTGATCGTCGGTCTGCTGGCCCTGTCCGGCGGCCTGATCACGCTGCCGCTGGGGGCGGTGCCGATGCTGGGCGGTCTGATCGTGGCGGGCGTGGCGGCCGGTGTGGCGGTCTCCTCGTACGGCTCGGCCCGGATCCGTGTGGTGGCCGGTTCGCTGGTGGCGGGCGATGCCCGGGTTCCGGTGTCGGCGCTGGGGGCGGTCGAGGTGCTGGACGAGGAGGAGGCACGCGCCTGGCGCACCCGCAAGGCCGATCCGCGCGCCTTCATGCTGATGCGCAGCTATGTGCCGCGGGCGGTGCGGATCATGGTCACGGACCCGGCGGACCCGACCCCGTACCTGTACCTGTCGAGCCGTGACCCGGAGGGCCTGGCGGCGGCCGTGGAAGCGGTACGGGCCGAAGGCTGAGCCCGCGGGGGGCGCGGTGTCGCCCCGGGGCCGCTCCTGGCGGCCCCTGCGGTCTAGAAGCCCAGTTCCTTGGGGTTCTCGGGCTGCTCCAGGGGCGGCAGTCCCGTGAGCCTGTCCCAGGGGACGCGGCGGGCTCTGAGGTCCTTGCGGATGCGCTCGGCGAGCTTCTTGGTGTCGCGCCGGTTCATGACCGCGCCGACGGCCGCGCCGACCATGAACGGGGTGAGGTTCGGCAGGTTGCGGACCATGCGCTTCATGATCTGCTGGCGCAGTTCGCGTTTGAGCTGTCCGCCGAGGGCCGCGTTGATCGTGGTGGGCCTGAGGGGGTCGATGCCCCGTTCCTCGGCCCAGGAGGTCAGGTAGGCGGCCGAGCGCTGGGCGAGGCTGCCGGACGGGCGCAGGCCGTAGACCTCGTGGAGCTCGGCGATGAGCTTGAGCTCGATCGCGGCGACGCCGGTGATCTCGGCGGCCAGTTCGGCCGGCATGGCCGGCGGGACGGGGAGCATGGCGGCGGCGCCGATGCCCGCGCCGACGGTCGAGCTCGCGTTGGCCGCGCCGAAGACCAGTTTGTCGGCGAGTTCCTCGGGGCCGAGCCCTGGGAACTGTTTCCGCAGGGTGGCGAGGTCGCGGACGGGGACGCGCGGGGCCAGGTCGATGAGGCGGTCGGCCAGGTACCCGATGCCCGCCTTGGCCCCGTCGCCGCCGCGTTTCACGCCCTGCCTGACGCCTGCCACGCCGCGGCGGACGGCGTCGATGCGGGCGCCTTCGATCTTGATCCGGTCGAGCTGCGTGCGCGCCGGATCGGCCAGTCGCCTGAGGGCGCCCGGCCTTCCGTGACGGCTGTCGTCACGGGCCTCGGACACCTCGGGGTCCGAGGGGCCCTCGGGGTCCCGCTCCGCGGGGAGCGGCGCCCGGCCCTGCGCCGGGACGGCGGCAGCTTCGAGCGAGGCCGTGGGGCCTCGCCCGTCGTCCACCACGCCGAAGGAGGGCAGGGGGGCGGCCTGCACGGCGTCGAGGGCCTCCTGGGCGCCCTCCGTCGGGCCGGTGCCGCCCTTGTACGTCCGGGGCTTCCCGGGAAGCCTCAGACGCCGTTTCCGAGACGGTGTGTCGCCTGCCACGGCCGCGCCTGACTCAGTCGCAGTCGCGGCAGATCGGCTGACCGTTCTTCTCGCGCGCCAGCTGGCTGCGGTGGTGCACCAGGAAGCAGCTCATGCAGGTGAACTCGTCGGCCTGCTTCGGCAGGACCCGGACGGCCAGTTCCTCGTTCGAGAGATCGGCGCCCGGGAGCTCCAGGCCCTCGGCGGCCTCGAACTCGTCGACGTCGACGGTCGAGGTCGACTTGTCGTTCCGGCGAGCCTTGAGCTCTTCGAGGCTGTCCGAGTCGACGTCGTCGTCGGTCTTGCGTGGGGTGTCGTAATCCGTTGCCATGTCGCTCTCCCCCTCTGGGTGGTTGCGGTGTCTCAGCGCACGTAACGCGTGAGAGGTCGGACTTGTGCCCGACCTGAGGCGCAGATTTTGCCTCACATCAAGGTCTGTTACTCAATCGACACCCGTCCCGTGCTCTCACGAGTGATCGGGTACGAGTGGCGATGCGGACCGTACACGGTCCCGGGGGTGTCGTCGTGGGGCGCCGCCCTGTGTACTTTCCGCCGCTCGACGCCCGGGAAACCCGGACTTTTCCGGGGTTTCCCCCGGAATTCGCGGTCACGCAGCGCTGCCTTCCGGACACATTCGTTTGTGATCGATCACACATGACCGTCTCAGAACACAGGTCTCGGAATTCCGCTCAAAGCGAACAGAACGGGCTCCGTTCCCGCCAGTCTGTCAGATCGGGAGAGTGACACGCATCACCAGTCCGCCGCCCTCGCGGGGCTCCGCGCTGATGCGTCCGCCGTGCGCTCTGGCCACCGAGCGCACGATCGACAGGCCGAGGCCGACCCCCTTGTCGCTGCCGGTCCGCTCCTGGCGGAGGCGGCGGAACGGCTCGAAGAGGTTGTCGATCTCGTACGCGGGGACCACGGGGCCCGTGTTGGTGACCACGAGCACCGCCTGGCCGTGCTGGGCCTCGGTGGTGACCTCGACCCAGCCGCCCTCCGGGACGTTGTACCGCACGGCGTTCTGGAGCAGGTTCAGGGCGATCCGCTCCAGCAGGACGCCGTTGCCCTGGACGACGGCGGAGGCCCGCTCGCCGCGGATCTCCACGCCCCTGGTCTCGGCCTCGCCGTGCACCTGGTCGACCGCCCGCTCGGCGACCTCGGCCAGGTCGACGGGTTTGCGCTCCACGATCTGGTTGTCGCTGCGGGCGAGCAGCAGCAGGCCCTCGACCAGCTGTTCGCTGCGCTCGTTGGTGGCCAGCAGGGTCTTGCCGAGCTGCTGGAGCTCGACCGGGGCCCCGGGGTCGGAGAGGTGGACCTCCAGGAGCGTGCGGTTGATCGCCAGCGGGGTGCGCAGCTCGTGCGAGGCGTTGGCGACGAAGCGCTGCTGGGCGGTGAAGGCCCGCTCCAGGCGCTCCAGCATCTCGTCGAAGGTGTCGGCGAGCTCCTTCAGCTCGTCGTCCGGGCCGTCCAGCTCGATCCGCCGGGCCAGGTCGGAGCCGGCCACCTGGCGGGCGGTCCGGGTGATCCGGCCGAGCGGCGAGAGCACCCGGCCGGCCATGGCGTAGCCGAAGGCGAAGGCGATGATGCTCAGGCCGAGCAGGGCGAAGAGCGAGCGGCGCAGCAGGTCCTCCAGGGCCTTGTCCTGCTGCTGCTTGAGGCAGCGGGAGACGGCCTCGTTGAGCTGCTCGCCGGTGCCCTGGACGGGCAGATCGCACCACGAGGTGGTGGGCTGCACGTCGCCCCGGATGACCCGGAAAGGCAGCTGGCTGACGCTCTCGGTGAGGGCCTGGGCCGTGAAGAGGTAGATGATCGACAGCAGCACGATGCCGGCGATCAGGAACATGCCGCCGTACAGCAGCGTGAGCCGTATCCGGATGGTCGGCCGCAGCAGCGGCCTGACCGGGTCCCGCGGGTCCCAGGTGGGCTTCGGTGGCGCCTGCGGGTGCGGCGTCGGGGTCGCGGCCACGGGCTCAGATCCGGTAGCCGGAGCCGGGGACGGTGACGATGACGGGCGGTTCGCCCAGCTTGCGGCGCAGGGTCATGACGGTGACCCGGACGACGTTGGTGAACGGGTCGGTGTTCTCGTCCCAGGCCTTCTCCAGGAGCTGCTCCGCGGAGACGACGGCGCCCTCGGAGCGCATCAGGACCTCCAGGACGGCGAACTCCTTGGGGGCGAGCTGGACCTCCCGGCCGTCCCGGAAGACCTCGCGGCGGTTGGGGTCCAGCTTGATGCCGGCGCGCTCCAGGACGGGCGGCAGAGGCACGGAGGTGCGCCGGCCGAGGGCGCGCACGCGCGCGGTGAGCTCGGTGAAGGCGAAGGGCTTGGGCAGGTAGTCGTCCGCGCCCAGCTCCAGGCCCTCGACCCGGTCGCTGACGTCGCCGGCGGCGGTGAGCATCAGGATGCGGGTGGGCATGCCCAGCTCGACGATCTTGCGGCAGACGTCGTCGCCGTGGACCACGGGCAGGTCGCGGTCGAGGACGACCACGTCGTAGTCGTTGACCCCGACGCGCTCCAGAGCGGCGGCGCCGTCGTACACGACGTCGACGGCCATGGCCTCCCGGCGCAGTCCGGTGGCCACCGCATCGGCGAGCAGCTGCTCGTCCTCGACGACGAGTACGCGCACGTCGTTCTTCCTTCCTTCGACGCTCCGCCCGGGCGTACCGGTGGGCGATTCCGAACACTGACTGTGCGTGTCCATCCTGCCCCGGACGCGCGTAAACCGGCTGTAAGACGGCGGTGCGCGACCGGCCGGGGGCCGGGCGCGCGCGGGGGGCGTGCGGGGCGGCACGAAGAATTCACCTGATGCGCGGGCCAGTTGAGGTTTCCGTGTCCGGAGAGGTGGGGAGGAGCTCTCCACACCCCGCGATCACGCCCTGTCTGTGGCACGCCCACGGCTCTTCCGTCCCCCGGGAGCGACGCAGAACGTGATCCACCCACCCTCGGCACACCCCCGTGCCGCCGGACCCATGAGGAGGGGCGCATGGACGCTTTCACCGCAGGGCTGCTGCACCGCATCAGGACCACGCAGTCGGACCTCACGCGGGCCCGCGAGACCGGCGACGAGTACCTCGCGGAGGTCGAGCAGGCCGAGCTGGAGGACCTGCACCGACTGGCCGCGGAGCACGGCGTGGAGGTCGCGACGGTCTGCGCGCAGAGCGCCTGAGCGAGGGCACTCCTCCGGAGTGCGCGCGGCGGTGCCCCGGAGCCGGTGGGCTCCGGGGCACCGCCGTGTCCGGGGCCGGTCTCAGTCGTGCCAGGCGCCCAGGCGGTCGAGCAGCTCCTGGAGGGGCTCGAAAAGGCCCTCGGGGGCCGCTACGGCCAGTTCGCCGGACTCCGGCTGTCCCGGACGCCCGCCGGTGCGCGCGCCCGCCTCGCGGGCGATCAGGGCCCCCGCCGCGTAGTCCCAGGGGTTGAGGCCGCGCTCGTAGTACGCGTCGAGCCGGCCCGCCGCCACGTCGCAGAGGTCGATGGCGGCCGCGCCGCCGCGCCGGATGTCCCGGACCAGCGGCAGGACCTCCCGTACGACCTCGGCCTGGTGGGCGCGGCGGGCCTGCACGTAGCCGAAGCCGGTGGCGAGGAGGGCCTGCTCGAAGGGGGGCGCGGTGCGGACGGCGAGGCGCCGGTCGCCGAGGTACGCGCCGCCGCCCAGGACGGCCCGGTAGGTCTCGCCGCGCATCGGGGCCTCGACCACGCCGACGACGGTCTCGCCGTCGCGCTCGGCGGCGATGGAGACCGCCCAGGACGGGAGGCCGTAGAGATAGTTCACGGTGCCGTCGAGGGGGTCGATGACCCAGCGGACACCGCTGGTGCCGGGGGTGGAGGCGCCCTCCTCGCCGAGGAGGCCGTCCTGGGGGCGGTGCTCGGCGAGGAAGCCGGTGATCAGCTTCTCGGCGGCGATGTCCATCTCGGTGACGACGTCGATGGCGCTGGACTTGGTGGCGGCGACGGCCAGGTCGTCGGGCCGGCCGTCGCGCAGCAGGGCGCCGGCGCGCCGGGCGGCCTCCAGGGCCAGGTCGAGCAGCTCGGCGTGGAGGGGATCGGGCTCAGCGGTCATGGCGGGGCTCCTCAGGCGTACGGGCTGTCGGCACCGGCGGCCGCGGGGCGCTCGGCGCGGGCCGGGCAGCAGCCGATCGGGCAGAGGTCGTGGGAGGGACCGAGGGTGCCGAGGGCGCACCGCTCCACGCGCGTGCCGCGCTCGGCGGCGGCCCGCTCCAGGAGCAGTTCGCGGACGGCGGCGGCGAAGCGCGGGTCGGCGCCGACGGTGGCGGAGCGGCGGACCGGGAGGCCCAGCTCGGCGGCCTTGGCGGTGGCCTCGGTGTCGAGGTCGTAGAGGACCTCCATGTGGTCGGAGACGAAGCCGATGGGCACCATGACGGCGGCGGGCGCGCCGGCGGCGTGCAGCTCCTCCAGGTGCTCGCAGATGTCCGGTTCCAGCCACGGGATGTGCGGGGCGCCGCTGCGGGACTGGTAGACGAGCTTCCAGGGGTGGTCCACGCCGGTCTCCTCGCGGACGGCCTCGGCGACGACCCGGGCCACGTCGAGGTGCTGGCGCACGTAGGCGCCGCCGGGGCCGTGGTCGCCGAGGGGCCCCGAGGAGTCGGCGGCGGAGTCCGGGATGGAGTGGGTGGTGAAGGCGAGGTGGGCGCCGGCACGGACGGAGTCGTCGAGCTCGGCGAGGGAGGCGAGGACGCCCTCCACCATGGGCTCGACGAAGCCGGGGTGGTTGAAGTAGTGGCGCAGCTTGTCGACCCGGGGCAGCGGCAGGCCCTCGGCCTCCAGGGAGGCGAGCGCGTCCGCCAGGTTCTCGCGGTACTGCCGGCAGCCGGAGTAGGAGGCGTACGCGCTGGTGGTGAGGACGGCGATGTGGCGGCGGCCGTCGTGGACCATCTCGCGGAGGGTGTCGGTGAGGTACGGGGCCCAGTTCCGGTTCCCCCAGTAGACCGGCAGGTGCAGGCCCGCCTCGGCGAAGTCGGTCCGCAGGGCGTCGAGCAGCGCGCGGTTCTGGCCGTTGATCGGGCTGACGCCGCCGAAGAGGAAGTAGTGCTGCCCCACCTCCTTGAGCCGCTCCTTGGGGATGCCGCGGCCGCGCGTCACGTTCTCCAGGAACGGGACGACGTCGTCCGGGCCCTCGGGGCCGCCGAAGGAGAGCAGCAGCAGGGCGTCGTACGGGGCGGGATCGTGCTGATCGGACATGGCACCGATCCTCCCACCCGCCGCTGACGGTCCGGGGCGCGGCCCGTCCGGAAAACAGGGGTGACCACAGGGCTTCGAACCCTTAGGCTTTAGACGTCAATTACACGTGTTGACCCTGAGGAACCGTGGCGAGCGGACGGCGCGCCGCGTCGCAGAGCCGGAGAACCCCTTGTCCAGTCCCTATCGCGCGATCTTCTCCGCGCCCGGCACCGCCTCGTTCTCCGTGGCCGGTTTCCTCGGCCGGATGCCGCTGTCCATGATGGGCATCGGCATCGTGACGATGATCTCCCAGGTCACCGGGCGGTACGGCCTCGCCGGCGCCCTCTCGGCGACCCTGGCGATGTCCGCCGCCCTGCTCGGCCCCCAGGTCTCCCGCCTCGTCGACCGGTACGGGCAGCGCCGGGTGCTCCGCCCGGTCACCCTGATCTCGCTGGCCGCCGCCGCGGGACTGCTGCTCTGCGTGCAGCAGGGGGCGCCGGACTGGACGTTCTTCGCGTTCACGGCCGTGATCGGTGTGGTGCCGAGCGTCGGGGCCATGACCCGGGCCCGCTGGGCGGGCATCTACCGGGGGGACGCGCGCGCGTTGCACACCGCGTACTCGTGGGAGTCGATCGTCGACGAGGTGTGCTTCATCATCGGCCCGATCGTCTCCATCGGCCTGTCGACCACCTGGTTCCCGGAGGCCGGCCCGCTGCTCGCCGGCGTCTTCCTCGCGGCCGGCGTCTTCTGGCTGACCGCCCAGCGGGCCACCGAGCCGGACCCGCATCCGCAGCCCGCCGTCAAGGCCGGTTCGGCGCTCCGCTCCCCCGGCCTCCAGGTCCTCGCACTGGCCTTCGTGGCCACCGGCGCGATCTTCGGCTCGGTGGACGTGGTGACCGTGGCCTTCGCCGAGGAGCGGGGCCACAAGGCCGCCGCCAGCCTGGTCCTCGCCGTCTACGCACTGGGCTCCTGCCTGGCCGGCGCGGTCTTCGGACTGCTCCACCTCAAGGGCGAGCCGTCCCGCCGGTGGCTCCTGGGCGTCTGTGCGATGGCCGTGAGTATGATCCCCCTCCTACTGGCCGGGAACCTGCCGTTGCTGGCCGTGGCGCTCTTTGTCGCGGGCCTCTCCATCGCGCCGACGATGGTGACCACGATGGCCCTCGTCGAGAAGCACGTACCGCACACCCAGCTGACCGAGGGCATGACCTGGACCGGTACCGGCCTCGCGATCGGTGTGGCACTGGGCTCCTCGGCCGCCGGCTGGGTGGTCGACGCCTCGGGGGCGGGGTCGGCGTACGTGGTGCCCGTCGTCTCGGGCGCGCTCGCGGTCCTGGTGGGCCTCCTCGGCCACCGTCGGCTGCGCAGGCCGGCGCCGAACCGGGAGGGGCGAGATGAGCACGAGGACAGCGGGGCCGGGGAGCTCCAGGACGACGGGCGGCCCGTGGCGTAACTGGGCGGGGAACGTGACCTCCCGGCCGGTGCGGGAGGTGAGTCCCGCCTCGGCCGAGGAGCTGGCCGCCGAGGTCCGCCGGGCCGCCGGGGACGGGCTGCGGGTGAAGACGGTCGGCACCGGCCACTCCTTCACCTCGATCGCGGCCACCGACGGGGTACTGATCCGCCCGGAGCTGCTCACCGGGATCCGGGGGGTCGACCGCGAGGCGATGACCGTGACGGTGGAGGCGGGCACCCCGCTGAAGCGGCTCAACGTGGTGCTGGCCCGGGAGGGCCTGTCGCTCACCAACATGGGCGACATCATGGAGCAGACCGTCGCCGGCGCCACCTCGACCGGCACCCACGGCACCGGCCGCGACTCCGCCTCCCTCGCGGCCCAGATCCGCGCCCTGGAACTGGTCACCGCCGACGGCCGGATCATGACCTGCTCCAAGGAGGAGCACCCCGAGGTCTTCGCGGCCGCGCGGGTCGGCCTCGGGGCGCTCGGCGTGGTCACCGCGCTCACCTTCGCCGTGGAGCCGCTCTTCCTGCTCACCGCGCGTGAGGAGCCGATGCGCTTCGACCGGGTGCTCGCCGACTTCGACGAGCTGCACGCCGAGAACGAGCACTTCGAGTTCTACTGGTTCCCCCACACGGACAACTGCAACACCAAGCGCAACAACCGCAGCGCCGGCCCCGCCGCCCCGCTCCCCCGCCTCGCCGGCTGGTTCGAGGACGAGTTCCTGTCCAACGGGGTCTTCCAGGCAGCCTGCTCGCTCGGCCGCGCGGTGCCGCCGGCCATCCCGGCGATCGCCCGGGTCTCCAGCCGCGCGCTGTCCGCCCGTACGTACACCGACATCCCGTACAAGGTCTTCACCTCTCCGCGCCGGGTCCGCTTCCTGGAGATGGAGTACGCGCTGCCGCGGGAGGCCGCGACGACGGCGCTGCGCGAGCTGAAGGCGATGGTGGAGGGCTCGCCGCTGAAGGTGAGCTTCCCTGTGGAGGTGCGCACCGCGCCCGCCGACGACATCGCGCTCTCCACGGCCTCCGGCCGGGAGACGGTCTACGTCGCGGTGCACCTCTACAAGGGGACGCCCCACCGCGGTTACTTCACCGCGGTGGAGCGCATCATGACCGCCCACGGGGGCCGGCCGCACTGGGGCAAGGTCCACACCCGGGACGCCGCCCATCTGGCGGAGGCGTACCCGCGCTTCGCCGAGTTCACGGCCCTGCGCGACCGGCTCGACCCGGACCGCCTCTTCGCCAACGACTACCTGCGCCGCGTGCTGGGCGACTGAGGGGCGGACTGACGGCGGGTCACCCGGCCGGGGCCGTGGGGGTGTCCGGGAGGGCCGGGCCGGTGCCGGGGGCCTCGGTGGGCCCGGCCGGGGTCTCGGTCACGGGCGCGGTCGGGTCGGTCGTCGGGTCCGTCGTCGGCTCGTCGGGCTCCTGGCTCGGGGTCGTACCGCCGTCGGCGGAGCCGGTCGGGTCCGGTGTCGGCGCGGTCGTGGCATCGCCGCCCGGCGTCCCGCTCCCGGCGTCCGGGGTGGTGCCGGTGGACGGGGTGCCCGCGTCCGTGCCGGCGCCCCGGCCGGTGTCCTGTCCGTCGCCCCGGTCGGCGGAGCCGGTCGGGGCGGGGGCCTGCGGCTCCTCCCGCTTCCGCTCCTGATCACCGCTCTGACGCTCGGGGGCGTCCTGCTGTCCGCCGCCGCGGACCACGGAGCCGAAGGTGGTGGTGCCCTTGGTACCGCTGAAGTCCTCGCCGGAGACCAGCTCGTAGGCGGTGATGCCGCCCATGGTGACGCCGAAGACGAGCGCGGCGGCCAGCACCGGGCGCTTCCAGCCGCGCAGCCGGGTGCCGTGGGTGGTGGCCGCGCCGAACTCCCCGTCGTACGGGAAGGGCGCCTCGGCCCCGGGGAGCGCGCCGGGCGTCGGCGTGGGGCGGTCGTCCGCCGGTGGCGGGACCGGGACCTGACGCGCCTTCGGCTTGGCGGCGGCGGTCACGTCCCGCACCTGCTCGCCGGTGCGCTTGAAGAGCTGCTGGAAGAGCGGGCCGCCGCAGGTGGCGACGACGCTGATCACACCGGCGCCGAGGATCGTCCCGTAGACGCCCAGGGTGGAGGCGAGTTTGGCGGCGATGACGGCGGCGAGGGCACTGCCGGCGACCTGAGGCACGCTCAGGTCGATCTTCCGTCCCTCCCCGCTCCCCGGCTCCGGGCCGCCCCCTGCGGAATCCGGAGCGGGTTCCGAAGTCCGTATCTCCGGTTCGTCCGTGCCGGTCGGCTGCCTGTGACGCATCTCCACCCTCTGTCCGGTCCCTGGCCGATCTCTGCCTGATCATCTGTTCCCCCGTGCACCCAGAAGGGACAAATAGGCGAAGCGAATAGTTCCGGTTCAGGGGGTTCTGTGAAGAGTGCCACGCGGAAGGAATGAGGGCGGGGGCCCAACTCCCGCGCACCCCGAGAAGTTGGGCGGCGTGCCGGTCCACCCGAGTGGCCCGAATGGAGTACATTGACGAACCCTGGGCCCGGACGCCCCCCAGGGCGCCCGGAAACGGAACAGCTACTCAGTGTGACGCCCGGTTACGCGGGGTAGTGAACAGGTAACCGTGCCATAACGGCGGGCCAGGGTCCACGCCCGACACGCCGGGCAACTCGGCAAGGTAGTGGCAGGCTGCACCCGGGCAGGCCACACTCGACTAGCGGAAGCAGCGACGCACGTGACGTCGGCAGGCACCACCCGGGAGGTCCCCATGCCCGAACTGCGTGTCGTGGCCGTCTCCAACGACGGCACACGACTGGTGCTCAAGGCTGCCGACAGCACGGAGTACACACTTCCGATCGACGAGCGGCTGCGGGCCGCCGTGCGCAACGACCGCGCGCGCCTCGGGCAGATCGAGATCGAGGTCGAGAGCCACCTCCGCCCCCGTGACATCCAGGCGCGGATACGAGCCGGTGCCTCCGCGGAGGAGGTCGCCCAGCTCGCCGGCATCCCCGTCGACCGCGTCCGCCGCTTCGAGGGACCCGTGCTCGCCGAGCGCGCCTTCATGGCCGAGCGCGCCCGCAAGACCCCGGTGCGCCGCCCCGGCGAGAACAGCGGACCTCAGCTCGGCGAGGCGGTGCAGGAGCGGCTGCTGCTGCGCGGCGCCGAGAAGGACACCGTGCAGTGGGACTCCTGGCGGCGTGACGACGGCACCTGGGAGGTGCTGCTCGTCTACCGGGTCGCCGGCGAGGTGCACACCGCCAGCTGGACCTACGACCCGCCGCGCCGGCTCGTCCAGGCCGTGGACGACGAGGCGCGGGCGCTGATCGGCGAGACCGACGACACCCTCGCCGCGCCGGAGCCCAGCACCCCCTTCGTACCGAGGATCGCCCGGCTGCCCCGGGACCGGCCGCTGGACCGCGCCCTGGACCGGCAGATCGACCGGGCCCCGCTGACGGCCTCGGCGACGGAGCCGGAGGAGGAGCGGGACTCGCTCACCAGCCTTCTGGAGGCGGTGCCGAGCTTCCGCGGCGACCTGGTGGTCCCCGAGCAGCCCACCAGCGAACCGTCCGACGAGGTCGAGGCGGAGGAGCCCCCGGCCCCCGCCGCCTCCGCCGGGGCGGGCGCGGCCTACGCCGACGTCCTCATGCCCCGCTCCGTCTCCGGCCACCGCGACCGGCTGCACGGCGCCACGGACCGGCAGGCGGAGGCCGACGGCGTCCGCCCCGGCCGCCGCGCGGCCGTCCCCAGCTGGGACGAGATCGTCTTCGGGACCCGCAGGAAGAAACAGGACTGACGTCGTACGCGGGCGGCCCGGGCAGAAGCAGGACCGCCGCGTACGCGGGTGAGCCGGTCCGCACCGATCCGTTCGGTACGGGCCGGATCTGCTCGCTCCTACTGCGGCTCCGGGCCCGTGGCCACCGGGCGGGACGGGTCCGAGGACCACTCCGACCAGGAGCCGGCGTAGAGGGCCGCCGGGATGCCGGCGAGCTCCAGGGCCAGCACCTCGTGGGCGCCGGAGACACCCGAGCCGCAGTAGACGCCGACCTCGGCCGCCTCCGTCGCGCCCAGCCCTGCGAACCGGTCCCGGAGCGCGTCGGCGGCGAGGAAGAGGCCGTCCTCGGTCACGTTCTCCGTCGTCGGGGCCGAGTGGGCGCCCGGGATGTGGCCGCCGACCCGGTCGATGGGCTCCACGTCGCCCCGGTAGCGCTCGGCGGCCCGCGCGTCGAGCAGCAGCCCCGAACGGGCCAGCGCCGCCGCCTCGTCCGCGTCGAGCAGCCGCAGCCCTCCCGGCTTCGGCGTGAAATCGCCGGTCTCCGGCTCCGGCGCCTCCGTCGACAGCTCCCCCGGCCAGGCCGCGAGGCCCCCGTCGAGCACCCGTACGTCCGGGTGCCCCGTCCAGCGCAGCAGCCACCAGGCCCGGGCGGCGCCCCAGCCGAGCCCGCCGTCGTAGACCACCACGGGGCGGTCGGCGCGTACCCCCGCCCGGCGCATCGCCGCGCCGAAGGCCTCGGGGTCGGGCAGCGGGTGCCGGCCGCCCTTCCCGGGCGGCCCGGCCAGTTCGGTGTCGAGGTCCACGTAGACGGCGCCGGGCAGGTGCCCGGCCTCGTACGCGGGACGTCCGGGCGGGCCCCCGAGGGTCCAGCGCACGTCCAGGAGGACCGGCGGACGGTCCCCCGCCGACTCGCTCGCGAGTTCGCTTGCGGAGATGATGGGCTTCATGGGGCCATCCTCGCGCAGCCATGCCCGCGGCGGGGACGGACCCGGCGTCCTCCCGAAGGATCGCGCCAGGCAGGGTGCGACCGGGGCGCGCCGTGCGCGGTCCGGCGGAAACCGCCGGGGGCGCGGTACGGACACGACCAGGTCCGAGGAGAGAGTGACGACGATGACCGAGGCGGCTCCACGCAGCCCGGGGACACCCTGTTGGGTGAGTCTGATGGTGCACGGGATCGACGCGACGCTGGAGTTCTACCGGACGCTCTTCGGCTGGGAGTTCGTCCCCGGGCCGCAGCAGCTCGGCCCGTACGTACGCGCCCTGCTGGGCGGCCGGGAGGTGGCCGGCATCGGGCAGCTGCCCCCGGACCGGCACCTGAACATCGCCTGGACCACCTACCTGGCCACGCGGGACGCCGACGAGACCGCCGAGGCCATCCGCTCCTGCGGCGGGACGGTGGCGGTGGGGCCGCTGGACGCCGGCGAGGCGGGACGCCTTGTCATCTGCGCCGACCCCACCGGTGCCGTCTTCGGCGTCTGGCAGGCGGAGGCCCACCACGGCACCGCGCTCGCCGGGCCGGCCGGGACCCCGGTGTGGAACGAGCTGCTCACGTACGAGACGGCCACGGTCGGCAAGTTCTACCGGACGGTCTTCGGCTTCGAGGTCGAACCGGTGGTCTCGACCGAGTTCGACTACGCCACCCTGCACGTGGACGGGCGCCCGGTCGCCTCGCTGCACGGCGTGGGCGACGCGCTGCCCCGGGACCGGGGCCCGCACTGGATGACGTACTTCGAGGTCGACGACGCGGACGAGGCGGCCCGGCTGGTGAAGAAGCTGGGCGGCAAGGTGCTGCGGCCGCCCCGGGACGGCACGGCGGGGCGGCTCGTCCTGGTCGCGGACCCGGAGGGCGCGGTGTTCACCCTCGTGAGGTCACACGACCGTTGACGCGACGGCCCGGACACGACCCCGGGCCTCAGCGGTGCACCGGTGCGGCCTCGCACCTCAGCGGCGGCCGCGGACCAGACCCCGGCGGGGGCGCGGGGGCTCGACCGGGGCAGGGGCACTGACCGGCGCCGGGGCGGGGGCAGGGGTGCCGCACAGCAGGCCCAGCTGGGTGAGCCGGACGGTGCCGAAGTGGTGGGCGACCCCCGGATCGTCGTAGTGGGCCGCCAGGTACGCCTCGGTCTCGGCCCGCATGCCGGGGTGGGCCTTGTGCCGCATGCAGTAGCTCACCGCCCGGACGAGCGGGGAGAGGGAGTCGGGGGCCGGGCCGGGCACGGCGGGCTCCTCGCCGTCCTCCAGGTCGGGGACGAGGTGGTCGACCACGGTGAGCGGGATCCGGTTGCTGTTCTCGAAGGGGGTCAGCCGCTCCAGGAGCTCGGCGGTGCCGACCCGGGCGACGGGCACCCCGTAGTAGACGGCGGCGGTGAGCATCGCGGTGGAGAAGCAGCCGACGACGAGCCGCAGATCGCAGCGCTCGTAGAAGGTCTCGGCGAGCAGCGGCACGTCGAGGACGGTGAGCCGGACCCCGGCCTCCTCGGCCGCCTCCCGGAGGGCGGTCGAGTAGCCGGCGGGTGCGGTGGGGTGCGGCTTGAAGACGATCGAGGTGTGCCCGAGGGCGGCGGCGCCGTGGAGCATCCGCACGTGCAGTTCCTCCTCCTCCTCGGCGGTGAGGAGGCCGAGCGCGGCGAGGTACTGGCCGAGGAGGAGCGCGGTGGGTTCGGCGGCCACGGCGGCGGCGACCGCCGGGTCGTCACCGGCGTCGGCGGCGATCTCGGCGAGGACGGCGCGGAAGGCGGCGTCGGGCACGAGCTCGGACGGGGTCCCGTACTCGGTGAGGAGCATCGGGGTCAGGCCCGGCACCAGGTCGAGGTGGAGGAGGCGGCGGATGCGGCAGGCGAGGGACTGGGCGATGTCCGTACGGGTCGGCCCGTAGCTCATCAGGCCGTCGGCGTACACCTCGACGGAGCTCTCCGAGAAGCAGGCGCCGAGCGCCTTCGCCGGGTTGACCTGGATGGACTCCACGATCAGCTCGACGCGGGCGGTGCCGAGGTCCCAGGCGGTGCGCAGCACCCGCTGCCAGAGCGGGGTCTCCTCGGGGCGGGGGGCCCAGGCGGCCGGGTGGTACGGGTGGATCGTCTCGTTCCAGTCGAGGACGCCGTCGAAGCGGGCCGCGATCCGGGCGTAGCCGGTCATGGTCTCCAGGCGGAGCGCGGTCTCCGGGATCTCGGCGTTGTGCGAGAGCAGCAGGAGGCGGCGGGCCTCGTCGGGGGCCCCGTACAGGCCGGCGTCGATCGCGGCGGCCACGGTCGCGGCCCCGTACAGGGTGGACACCTGGAAGATCTGGACCGGGCGCTCGCCGGTGGGCGTGTCGGTGGTCATGGTCAGTGGGTCCTTCCGGTCTCGCGCAGCTTCCGCAGGAGGGTGGCGCGCGGGGTGTCCATGGTGGCGAGGGTCTCTTCGAGGACGTCCTGCGGCATGCGGTGCAGGGCCTCGGCGACGTCGAGGCGCAGCCGCTGGGCGACCTCGGGCTCGTACTTGCCCGCCTTGTTCACATGGAAGGCGATCATGGCGCAGTAGGTGCGGACGGCCTTGGGGAGGAAGCGGTCGGCGTCGCGGTCCCGGGCGACCTCCTCCAGGAGGAGGTCGTAGGAGGGGATGAAGTCCAGCTGGCGGTTGTCGCTGATCTGGGTCAGCGAGGTGGTGACGCCGCGCCGGTAGAAGACGCCGTGCAGGGAGAGGGCGGCGAAGGTGGTGGCCTTGAGGTGGAGGCGCCAGACCCAGAGCCGGTCCTCGGCGGTGCGCAGCTTGGTCTCGAAGCGGGACTCGCCGTTCTCGAAGAGCCGTCCGCTGTAGACGCCGAAGGGGACGAAGGGGTAGTCGACCATCGTCACCATGCTGGCGGGGGCGATGCCGTCCCTGGGGTCCATGACGGCGTCGCGGACCTTGGCGGGGGCGTACTTGACGTGCCGTTTGCGGCCCTCGGCGAGGACGTGGTCGGTGCGGGCGAAGTCGACGCCGAGGCGCTCGATGCCGTCGACGGCGGCGCGGAGGTGGCCGGGGGCGTACCAGTCGTCGCCGTCGAGGAAGGTGAGGTAGTCGCCGGTGGCGGCGTCGATGCCGGTGTTGCGGGCCTGGGCGACGCCGAGGTTGGTCTCGTGGCGGATGACCCGGGCGTTCGGGATGCGGTCCTTCCAGCGGTCGAGGACGTCCGGCGTGTCGTCGGTGGAGCAGTCGTCGATCAGCAGGAACTCGAAGTCCGGGTCCGCGTTGTGGGCGAGGCTGCGCACGGTGTCGGGGGCGTACGGCCCGACGTTGTGGAAGGGGACGACGACGGAGAGTTTGGGCACGCGGAGAATCCCCACACTGGATCGGGAGGCGGACACGGATGGATCGGGGCGGCGCACGGCGGGCCGTACGGGACGGCGTACGAGGCGCCGCGCGCAGGGGAATCGGAGGTGGACTCCGGCTGTCGGACGCCGGTACGGCGGGCAGCGTAATCGGCGTCCCGGCCGCTCGAACGAGCCCTGGATGGACGGCCGGTGAACTCTTGTCGTCCCGCGCCGGAACCGCTCGCCACCTGGTGTGGGGCGGTGGTCGCGGGGGCGGCGGGTGGCACAGGTTCTCCAGGGAGCGCGCGGCTCGTCGGTCACCCGCGGCGAACGCCTGGCGGGACGCCCTCATTACTCCTGGTTCGGGCGACCCGGAGAGGATCACCGGACGATCTTCCGGCGGCCCGGAGGTGAACACCCGGTGGCGCGACCGCCGTCCAGGTGACCCCGGGGCTCACGAGCGCCCTCCGGGGCTCCGCGTCAGGCCCAGGGGTGCTGGGCAGCACGTCCGGGCTCTGTGTCAGGCCGGGGTGACAGGCAGCACGCCCGGGGCTCCGCGTCAGGCCGGCGTGACGGGCAGCACGCCCGGGGCTCCGCGTCAGGCCGGCGTGACGGGCAGCACGTCCGGGGAGAGGGCCGCCGCGCGGGCGCTCGCGCTGGTCATCCGCCGGCGGTGGTGGCGGCGGCACAGCACCTCGTACCCGACGATCTCGGCGGCGGTGTTCACATCGCCGACGACGACCTGCTCGCCCTCGACGACCATGTGGCCGCCGACGGTACGGGCGTTGTGGGTGGCGCGTGCGCCGCACCAGCACAGAGCCTCCACCTGGAGCTGTTCGAGCCGGTCGGCGAGTTCTATGAGCCGCTGCGACCCGGGGAAGAGCTTGGTCCGGAAATCGGTCGTGATGCCGAAGGCGTAGACGTCCAGCCCGAGGTCGTCGACGATCCTCGCGAGCTGGTCGATCTGGGCCGGGGCGAGGAACTGCGCCTCGTCGACGATCACGTAGTCGGCCTTGCCGCCCTGGGAGAGCTGGTCCACGAGGTACGCGTAGAGGTCCATGCCCTCCAGCGCCTCGACGGCCTCGGTCACCAGGCCGAGCCGCGAGGACAGCTTGCCGGCGCCCGCCCGGTCGTCCCGGGTGAATATCACGCCCTGGAGTCCGCGCGCGTCGCGGTTGTGCGCGATCTGGAGCGCCAGGGTGCTCTTTCCGCAGTCCATCGTTCCGGAGAAGAACACCAGCTCGGGCATGACGGGTCGAGACCTTTCGGGTCGGGAGGCGGAAGAGGGCGGAGCAGGGTGGTCAGGAGCGGACTTCGAGAAGCGGCACGTACTGCTCGGCGGAGGTCATCGACCCGTGCATGCCGACCATGCCGGACTCCAGCGGCTCGCCGACGGAGGCGATCAGGGCCACGTCCTCGTGGGCCGCGGCGACGACGTCGCCGATCCGGCCGTACACCCGCTCGTCGACGGTGTCGCCGAACCAGCCGAGGGCGATGGCCTCGTCGCGGCCCGCCACCCAGAACTGCTCGCCGAGGACCTCGCGCCAGCAGGTGAGGACGTCGGCCTCGGCGCCGGGGACGGCGTAGACGTGCCGCGCCCGGCCCTCGCCGCCGAGGAGGGCGACGCCGGCGCGCAGCTCCCAGTCCTCGTCGACGTCGATGCGGTGCTCCTCGTCGAAGGGGACGTCGACCATGCCGTGGTCGGCGGTGACGTACAGCGCCGAACGGGCGGGCAGCTGCTCGGCGAGCCGCTGCACCAGCCGGTCGACGAGCATGAGCTGGCCGCGCCAGGCGTCGGAGTCGAGGCCGAAGCGGTGCCCGGCGCCGTCGAGTTCGCTGTAGTACGTGTAGACCAGCGACCGGTCGCCACCGGCCAGCTGCTCCGCGGCGAGGTCCATCCGTTCCTCGCCGGAGAGCCGCCCGTGAAACGTTCCGCCGCTCAGCGCGATCTGGGTGAGCGGGGTCTGCTCGAAGATCGGGGAGGACACCTGCGCGGTGTGGACCCCGGCCTCGTGGGCCTGCTGGAAGACGGTCGGGTACGGCTGCCAGACCTTCGGCGCGGTCCACGGCCGCCACTTGAGCTGGTTCATCAGCGCACCGGTCGCGGGGTCGCGGACGGTGTAGCCGCCGAGGCCGTGGGCGCCGGGCTGCCGGCCGGTGCCGACGGAGGCGAGCGAGGTCGCGGTGGTGGCGGGGAAGCCGGCGGTGATCGGCCGGCCGGTGCCGCCGCGCGAGGAGCCGAGCAGCGAGGTCAGGTACGGGGCCTCGTCCGGGTGGGCCAGGATCTGCTCCCAGCCGAGGCCGTCGACGAGGAAGACGCAGACGCGGTCGGCCGGGGCCAGCTCGGCGATCCGGGCCTCGAAGCCGGGCACGCCCTGTCCGGCGACGAGGGTGGGCAGCAGGTCGCCGAGGGAGCCGGAGCCGTACTCGGGCACCGGGGCGGCCTCCGGAGCGAGCGGGACCGGCTCGTCCGGCCAGCCGTGGGAGACGGAGGTCGGCTGCGCCATCAGCGGCCGGCCGTCGGGGCGGTGGCGGCGGTGGCCTCGGAGAGCGCCTGGGCGAAGACGAGGGTCTGCCGCACGGTGTCGGGGCCGTCACCGGCCTCGCTGACGCGCAGGCTGAGGTCGTCCGCCGTGGCGTTGCCGGTGTAGCCGTGGTCGGCGTCGCAGTTCGGGTCGCCGCAGGCGGCGGGCTCCAGGTCGATCCGGGAGACGGCGCCCCAGCCGATGGTGAGGACGACCTCGCGGGGCACGGCGCCCGGCGTGTACGACTCGGGGTTGGCGACCACGCGGCTGACCACGACCGACGAGATCCGGTCGAGCTTCACGGACTCGGTGGACGTGGTGGCGTACGGGCTCGGCGAGCTGTTGTCGGCGGCCTGCTCGTCGGTGTGGCTGACGATGAAGCGGCTCGGGGTCAGCACCAGGACGGTGACGTGGCGCCGGACCTCGTTGGCGTCGAAAGTGGTCTCCTGGTGTACCACGTACGACGCGACGTCCTCGCCGCCCACGGCGGCCTCCACCGCCTCGGCCACGAGGGCCGGGTAGTAGCCGCTGCGCTCGATCGCCGCGCGCAGCCCCTGGGTCGTCGTACCGGTCTTCGCCATGGGCTCCATCCTACGGGGCTGCGGGCGCCCTCCGACCCTTCAGTAGCTTGGCGGGTCAGTAGCTCGGCAGGCGGCGCGGGCCGAGGTCGGTGGTGGGCGGGGGCGGGGCGAGGCGGACCGCGGCGCCGAGGACGGAGACGCCGCCGGGGGCGACCACGGCCGGTTCGAGCGCGACGGAGACGATCTCGGGGTGGTCGTCGACCAGCCGGGAGACCCGGAGCAGCAGCTCCTCCAGGGCGGGGGTGTCGACGGGGGCGGAGCCGCGCCAGCCGAAGAGCAGCGGGGCGGTGCGGATGGAGCGGACCAGCTCGGCGGCGTCCCGGTCGGTGGCCGGGACCAGCCGGTGGGCGGTGTCGCCGAGCAGTTCGGAGGCGGCGCCGGCGAGCCCGAAGGAGAGGACGGCGCCGACGGCGGGGTCGATCGCGGCGCGCACCACGGTGTCCACGCCCCGGGGCACCATCGCCTGGACGACCGGCTGGAGCTCCTCGGGCTTGCCGAGGACCTCGGTCAGCTCGGCGTAGGCGGTGCGCAGCTGCTCCTCGGTCGCCAGGTCGAGCCGGACGCCGCCGAGGTCGGGGCGGTGGCGCAGGTGCGGTGCGGTGGTCTTGAGCGCCACCGGGTAGCCGAGCCGGGCGGCGGCCGCGACGGCCTCGTCGGGGCTGGGCGCGGGCAGGGCGGGATGGACGGCGATGCCGTAGCGGCCGAGCAGTTCGCCGGTCTCGTCGGCGGTGAGGGTGACCCCGCGGGACTCCTGCCCGGCGCCCCGCTCGCCAAGCACCCGGTCGATGAGGGCGGCGGCGCCGGTCTCGTCGATGGAGTCGTACTCGGGCACCCGTCCCGGCTCGGCGGCCTGCCGCCGCCACTGCCCGTACCGGACGGCCTCGGCGAGCGCCCGCACGGCGCGCTCGGCGGCGGGGTAGGCGGGGATGTTCCGCGCGGGGGCGGTCTCGGTGGAGTCGGACGCCGGGGTCGCGGGAGCGGCCGGGGCCTCGGGATCCTGCGGTACGGGGGTGGGCGCGGGGGCGGCCGGGCGGCGGGTGCGGGTGCTCGGGGGGCGGGTGCTCGTGGCGGCGGACAGGGCCTCGGCGAGGCCGCCCATCTCGACGTGCACGACCACGACCGGCTTGGCGGCGCCCGCTGCCCCGCTGCCGGCGACGGCCTCGCGGAGCGAGGCGGCCAGCACCTCGGTGGTGCCCTCGACGCCCACCCAGGGGATGGCGGTGACGACCACCGCGTCGCAGGAGTCGTCGGCGAGCGCCGCGGCGAGCGCGTCCCGGAAGTCGGCGGGGGTGGCGGCGGTCGTCAGGTCGAGGGGCCGCTGCGGGCGCAGCCCCTCGGTGAGGCAGGCGTCGTACGTGAGGAGGCCGAGGGACTCGGAGTTGCCGAGGATCGCGACGCGCGGTCCGGCGGGCAGCGGCTGGCCCGCGAGCAGCACGCCGACGTCCACGAGTTCGGTGACGGTGTCGACCCGGATGACGCCGGCCTGGCGCAGCAGCGCGGAGACGGTGGCGTGCGGGATGCGGGTGACGGGGACCCGGTGGCCGGGCGGGGCGCTGCCGCTGTGGCGGGCGCCCTTGACGACGACGACCGGTTTGACGGCGGCGGTGCGGCGGGCGAGCCGGGTGAACTTGCGCGGGTTGCCGATCGACTCCAGGTAGAGGAGGACGACGTCGGTCGACGGGTCGTCGTACCAGTACTGGAGGAAGTCGTTGCCGGAGACGTCCGCGCGGTTGCCGGCCGAGATGAAGGAGGAGAGGCCGGTGCCGCGCCGGTGCAGCCCGGCGAGGAGGGCGATGCCGATGGCGCCGGACTGGGTGAAGAGGCCGATGCGGCCGGCGGCGGGCATCTCGGGGGCGAGGGAGGCGTTGAGCCGGACGTCGGCGGCGGTGTCGATGATGCCGAAGGCGTTGGGGCCGATGATCCGCATCCCGTACGAACGGGCCTGCCGGACCAGCGCCCGCTGCCGCTCGCGGCCCTCGGGCCCGCTCTCGGCGTACCCGGCGGAAAGGACGACGAGGCCGCGCACGCCGTGCTCGCCGCAGTCGGCGACGACCTCGGGGACCCGCTCGGCGGGGACGGCGACGATCGCGAGGTCGACGGGGGCGCCGATGGAGGCGACGGAGGGGAAGGCGGGCACCCCGTCGGGATCGGGCGCCGTGGCGCCGAGCGCGGGGTTGACCGCGTACACCTGTCCGGTGAAGCCGGCCCCCAGGAGGTTTCGCAGCACCGTCCGGCCGACGCCGCCGGGGGTGCGCCCGGCACCGACGACGGCGACCGAGCGGGGGGCGAGGAGGCGCTGCACGGAGCGGGCCTCGGCGCGCTGCTCGCGGGCCCGCTGGACGGCGAGGGAGCGGTCGGTCGGCTCCAGGTCGAGGTGGAGCCGGACGGAGCCGTCCTCGAAGCTGCGCTTCTGGGTGTAGCCGGCGTCCGTGAACACCTTGATCATCTTGGTGTTGGCGGGGAGCACCTCGGCGGCGAAGCGGCGGATGCCGCGCTCGCGGGCGACGGCCGCGATGTGTTCGAGGAGAGCGGAGGCGACGCCGCGCCCCTGGTGGGCGTCCTGGACGAGGAAGGCGACCTCGGCCTCGTCCGCGGGGGACGAGGCGGGCAGGCCCCGCTCGTCGATGCGGTCGTAGCGGACGGTGGCGATGAACTCGCCGCCGACGGTGGCGGCGAGGCCGACCCGGTCGACGAAGTCGTGGTGGGTGAAGCGGTGGACGTCCTTGGCGGAGAGCCGGGGGTAGGGGGCGAAGAAGCGGTAGTACTTCGACTCGTCCGAGACCTGCTCGTAGAAGCTGACGAGCCGGTCGGCGTCGTCGGCGGTGATGGGGCGGATGCGCGCGGTGCCGCCGTCCCGGAGCACGACGTCGGCCTCCCAGTGGTCGGGGTAGGCGTGCTCCTCCGGGGCCGGGTGCTCCCCCGCTCCCGCTCCGCCCGCTCCGTCCGGTCCGTCCGTCTGCTCCGACGCGCTCCGCATGGGGCACAGCCTACGGCGGGGGTACGACAGCGGCACCGTTCGCGCACCCGTTCCTCGGCGGACACGGCTCGTGCGCCCGACGGCCCACGGCCCGCGCCCTCGGCGGCACACAGCCCGCACTCCTCGGTGACACACGGCTCGCGCGCCCTTCCCGCCCCGTGCAAGGTAAGAGGGCCGGACGTCGCACGGATGCGGGACCGAGGTCGGCACGAGCACGCCGCAACCCGTGAGAGACTGGTCTAGACAACCCGCCGCAGACCTGAAGGGCAACACCATGGCTGAGCGCCGCGTCAACGTCGGCTGGGCCGAGGGCCTGCACGCCCGCCCCGCCTCCATCTTCGTCCGTGCCGCCACGGCCTCCGGCGTGCCGGTGACCATCGCCAAGACCGACGGCACCCCGGTGAACGCCGCGTCGATGCTCGCGGTGCTCGGCCTGGGCGCGCAGGGCGGCGAGGAGATCGTGCTCGCCTCGGACGCCGAGGGCGCCGAGATCGCGCTCGACCGCCTCGCCAAGCTGGTCGCCGAGGGCCTCGAGGAGCTCCCCGAGACGGTCTGACCCGGCGGGCCGTCCCCCGGCTCCCCCTGGCGGCTGCCCCCCGCTTCCCCGACGGCCGTGTCCCCGGAATTCCCGGTGGACACGGCCGTCCGGAATTTTCGGCGAGCGTGACCGTCCGGCATTCCAGGAGGCCGAATTCCTGTTTCCGGGCAGCGCGAAACAGACCCGGAAATGGCCGTTCTTTTTATACGGCGGCCGTGTTAATTCCGAACGCTCGCCGTGTTGACGGCATGTTGCGAAACCCTCACGCGGCCCCGCTCGGGCCGTTTCAGCCGGTGCAGCGGCAGGGCGCGCTCCACGTGGAGCGCGGTCAGCGCCCGGGCCCGCTCGGCGTCCCCGCGCGCGAGGGCGTCGACGATCGCACCGTGCTCGGCCCACGCCTCCACCGGCCGCTCCGGCAGGTCCACCACGTACATCCACGCGATCTTGTGCCGCAGTTGGGTGAGCAGAGCGGTCAGGGCCGGACTGCCGGAGGCCTGCGCGAGCGTCTCGTGGAACCAGCCGCCGAGCGCCCGCAGGTCCTCTCCCTGCCCCTGCCTGGCCCGCTCCTGCCCCAGCCTGACCAGGCCGCGCAGCACCTTGAGGTGCGCCTCGGTCCGCCGCTGGGCGGCCCGCGCGGCCCCGAGCGGCTCCAGCAGCGACCGTACGTCGAGGAGGTCGGCGGCCTCCTGGTCGGTGGGCTCGGCGACCTGGGCGCCGGCATGCCGCCGGCTGACCACGAAGCCCTCCGACTCCAGGGTGCGCAGGGCCTCGCGGACGGGGACGCGGGAGACCCCGTAGCGGCGCGCCAGCTGGTCCTCGGTCAGCCGGCTGCCGCGCTCGAAGACCCCCGAGACGATGTCGTCCCGGATCGCCGTGCATACCGATTGCGCGGGAACCCGCATCTTCCGACCTCCGCTTTCGATCCGCGTGCACCGAATTCGAGCGACGCCTGTTCAGCGACTCTATTGCAGCACACCGGAAATTCCGATGCCCCCTCGGAATTCGGCCGGTGCACGACAGCGAAAAGGCCCCGGCTCGCCAGGAGCCGGGGCCTTTCGACGCAAAGGGGGCGCGCGGTGGGTCAGAGGCTGACGCCCCGGGCGCGGAGGTACGCGATGGGGTTGATGTCGGAGCCGTACTCGGCGGTGGCCCGGGCCTCGAAGTGGAGGTGCGGTCCTGTCGAGTTGCCGGTCGAGCCGGAGACGCCGATCTGCTGGCCGGGCTCGACGGTCTGGCCGACGTAGACGCCGATGGACGACAGGTGCCCGTACTGGGTGTAGGTGCCGTCGTTCATCCGGATCACGATGTTGTTGCCGTACGCGCCGCCCCAGCCGGCCTCGACGACGGTGCCGGAGCCGACGGAGACGACCGAGCTGCCGTAGGCGGCGTGGAAGTCGATGCCGGAGTGGCTGCCGGAGGACCAGAGGGAGCCGCCGACCTTGTAGCCGGTGGAGACGTACGAGCCGGCGACCGGGAGGTTGAAGGAGGCGAGCCGGCGGCGCTCGGCCTCGCGGGCGGCGCGCTCCTCGGCCTCGCGGATCTCCTTGGCGCGGGCCTCGGCCTTGCGCTTCGCCTCGGCGCGCGCCTTGGCCCGGGCCTCGGCCGCGGCGGCCTCCTGCTCCTGGACGGCGGCCTGGGCGCTGATCTGGTCGGCGAGGGACTCGTCGGCGATCACCTGGGTGAGGCCGGTGTCCTCGGGGGAACGGTCGTCCGTGTCGGCGGCGAGCGCCGGGGAGGCGAGGGTGCCGACGACGCCGGTGGTGGCGAGGGCGGCCACGCCGGCGAGGCCGGCGCTGCGGCGAGCCAGTCGGCTCGCACCACGATGCTTCCCGGTGGCACGGGTGAACGCCAAGGCTGTTCCTTTCCTTCCTTCTCGCCTACCGGGTTAGCTGACGGGTTCGGAGCAGGAAGGTCTCCTACGGGCCCCTCCGCGTGGCGAAGGCGTCCGATTCACCCCAGGGACGTGGGCCCCTCCAGCCGCGAAGGCGGCGACAGGAGGGCGGGTCCCCGGCTCCCCAGGCTCGCGCCTGACGGGGACTCGGCGATGACTGTCCGGTGCCGCGGGTGCGGCGCGTGCGTCGGCCGAACAGCCGGATCGACGCTAGGCCGGACGGATGTCGATCGCCAAACAGAGCACCCCATTTGTAAGACATGCCACAGGGCATACGATCATGTTTGGCGCCGTAACGGACAAAGCGGAGGCATCCGATGCTTCGGGGCATCAGACGCCTCCGCCCGGAGCCGACGGGGGGGTCAGCTCACCACGGTCACCTCGCCGATGCCGAGGGCCCGCACGGGCTCCTCGATCTGCGCCGCGTCGCCCACCAGGACGGTGACGAGCCGGTCCACCGGGAAGGCACTGACGACGGCGGCCGTGGCCTCGACCGTGCCGGTCTCGGCGAGCCGCGCGTACAGCCGTGCCTGGTAGTCGTCCGGGAGGTGCTGCTCGACCTGGTCGACGAGGGTCCCGGCGACCGAGGCGGCCGTCTCGTACTTGAGCGGGGCCACGCCCACCAGGTTCTGCACGGCGACGTCCCGCTCGGCGTCGGTCAGGCCGCCCTCGGCCAGGGTGCGGAGCACCTTCCACAGGTCGTCGAGGGCCGGACCGGTGTTGGGGGTGTCGACCGAGCCGCTGATGGCGAGCATCGAGGCGCCGTGCCCCTCGCCGTCGGAGCGGAGCACCTGCCCGAAGGCGCGCACGCCGTACGTGTACCCCTTCTCCTCCCGCAGGACGGCGTCCAGACGGGACGTCAGGGTGCCGCCGAGGCAGTAGACGCCGAGGACCTGCGCGGCCCAGACGGCGTCGTGCCGGTCCGGGCCGATCCGGCCGATGAGCAGCTGGGTCTGGACGGCTCCGGGGCGGTCGACGATGACGACCCGGCCGGTGTCGTCGGCGGTGATCGGCGGCATCGGGCGCGGCGCGGCGGGCTTGCCGGTCCAGCCGCCGAGGGTCTCGGCGAGGACCTTGTCCAGGTCGACGCCGGTGAGATCGCCGACGACGACCGCGGTGGCGGCCGCGGGCCGCACATGGGCGTCGTAGAAGGCGCGGACGGCGGCGGCGTCGACGGCCTCCACGGTCTCCTCGGTGCCCTGGCGCGGCCGGGACATGCGGGCGGTGGCCGGGAAGAGCTCCTTGTAGAGCTGCTTGGCCGCGCGGCGGCTCGGGTTGGCGGTCTCGTGCGGGATCTCGTCGAGCCGGTTGTCCACCAGGCGCTTGACCTCGTCGGCGTCGAAGGCCGGGGAGGCCAGGGCCTCGGCGACGAGCCCGAGCGCCTTGGGGAGCCGGGAGACCGGGACCTCCAGGGAGACCCGGACGCCGGGGTGGTCGGCGTGCGCGTCGAGGGTGGCGCCGCAGCGCTCGAGCTCGGCCGCGAACTCCTCGGCGCCGCGCTCGGTGGTCCCCTCGGAGAGGGCGCGCGCCATGATGGTGGCGACACCGTCCAGGCCCTCGGGCTCGGCGTCCAGCGGGGCGTCGACGAAGATCTCGACGGCGACGACCTGCTGGCCGGGGCGGTGGCAGCGCAGCACGGTCAGCCCGTTGTCGAGCGCGCCGCGCTCGGGGGCCGGGAAGGCCCAGGGCCTCGCCTGGCCGGGCTTCGGCTGCGGGTGGAACTCCATGCTGGTCAGAGACACGGCGGCGTCCGTCACTGGTCCGCTCCCTCTTCCTCGTCGCTCTCTTCCTGTTCCGTGGCCACCGGCTCGTAGACCAGCACCGCGCGGTTGTCGGGGCACAGCCGGGCCGCGGCCACCTCGCGCACCTCCTCGGCGGTGACGGCGAGGACGCGGTCGACGGCGGTCAGGGCGAGCTGCGGGTCGCCGAACAGCACGGCGAAGCGGCACAGTTCGTCCGCGCGACCGGCCACCGTGCCGAGCCGGTCGAGCCATTCGCGCTCCAGCTGGGCCTGGGCACGCTCCATCTCCTCGGCGGTCGGGCCCTCGGCCGCGAAGCGGGCCAACTCCTCGTCGACGGCCGCCTCGATGGCGGGGACCTCGACGCCGCCGGAGGTCTTGACGTCCAGCCAGCCGAGCGAGGGGGCGCCGGCGAGCCGGAGCAGGCCGAAGCCGGCGGCGACGGCGGTGCGGTCGCGGCGGACCAGCCGGTTGTGCAGGCGGGAGGACTCGCCGCCGCCGAGCACGGTGAGGGCGAGGTCGGCGGCGTCGCACGCGCGCGTGCCGTCCTCGGGCAGCCGGTAGGCGGCCATCAGGGCGCGGGCCGGGACGTCCTCGACGACGACCTCGCGCAGCTGCTCGCCCATGACCTCCGGCAGGGAGCCGTCGCGGGGGGCGGGCTTGCCGTCGTGGCCGGGGATGGAGCCGAAGTACTTCTCGATCCAGGCGAGGGTCTGCTCCGGGTCGATGTCGCCGACGACGGACAGGACGGCGTTGTTGGGCGCGTAGTAGGTGCGGAAGAACTGCCGGGCGTCCTCCAGGGTGGCCGCGTCCAGGTCCGCCATCGAGCCGATGGGGGTGTGGTGGTACGGGTGGCCCTCGGGGTACGCGAGCGCGGTGAGCTTCTCGAAGGCGGTGCCGTACGGCACGTTGTCGTACCGCTGGCGGCGCTCGTTCTTCACGACGTCGCGCTGGTTCTCCATCGACTCGTCGTCGAGGGCGGCGAGCAGCGAGCCCATGCGGTCGGCTTCCAGCCAGAGGGCGAGCTCCAGCTGGTGGGTGGGCATGGTCTCGAAGTAGTTGGTGCGCTCGAAGCTGGTCGTGCCGTTGAGCGAGCCGCCGGCGCCCTGCACGAGCTCGAAGTGGCCGTTGCCGTGGACCTGCTTCGAGCCCTGGAACATCAGGTGCTCGAAGAGGTGGGCGAGGCCCGTGCGGCCCTCGACCTCGTGGCGCGAGCCGACGTCGTACCAGAGGCAGACCGCGGCGACCGGGGTCAGGTGGTCCTCGGAGAGCACCACCCGCAGGCCGTTCGTCAGCCGGTGCTCGGTCGCTGTCAGGCCGCCGGAGCCGGCCTCGGCCGTGGCCGTGTGACCCATGGGCATGTACGTCCCTTCGATCGCGATCGTGAAAAGTCCTGCCACTGTATGCAAGCGCGCCGACACCTGGCGAAGTTCCCGGACCCTTGAGATGTCCCTCGTCCGGGTCGCGGTCCGCGTTGTCGGTGGCACGGTCCACAATGGACCGCGTCAGATCAAGCTTTGTCGGAGAAGGAGCCGCAGCCGCGATGGCCCGCCGCAGCACGAAGACACCGCCGCCGGACGACGCGTACGAGGAGAAGATCCTCGACATCGACGTCGTCGACGAGATGCAGGGCTCCTTCCTCGAGTACGCCTACTCGGTGATCTACTCGCGCGCGCTGCCCGACGCCCGCGACGGCATGAAGCCGGTCCAGCGGCGCATCGTCTACCAGATGAACGAGATGGGCCTGCGCCCGGACCGCGGGTTCGTCAAGTGCGCCCGCGTGGTCGGCGAGGTCATGGGCAAGCTGCACCCGCACGGCGACGCCTCGATCTACGACGCCATGGTCCGCATGGCGCAGCCGTTCTCCATGCGCGTGCCGCTGGTCGACGGCCACGGCAACTTCGGCTCGCTGGGCAATGACGACCCGCCGGCCGCCATGCGGTACACCGAGTCGCGGATGGCTCCGGCCGCCCTGCTGATGACCGAGTCCATCGACGAGGACACGGTCGATTTCGCGCCCAACTACGACGGCCAGGAGCAGGAGCCGGTCGCGCTTCCCGCCGCGTACCCGAACCTGTTGGTGAACGGCGCCTCGGGCATCGCGGTCGGCATGGCGACCAACATGCCGCCGCACAATCTGGGCGAGGTCGTGGCGGCCGCCCGTCACCTGATCCGGTATCCGAACGCGGACCTGGACGCGCTGATGCGCTTCGTCCCGGGCCCCGACCTGCCGACCGGTGGCCGGATCGTCGGCCTCTCCGGCATCCGGGACGCGTACGAGTCGGGCCGCGGCACCTTCAAGATCCGCGCCACCACGTCGGTGGAGACGGTGACGGCCCGCCGCAAGGGCATCGTCGTCACCGAGCTGCCCTTCACGGTGGGCCCCGAGAAGGTCATCTCCAAGATCAAGGACCTGGTCGGCTCGAAGAAGCTCCAGGGCATCGCCGACGTCAAGGACCTCACCGACCGGGCCCACGGGCTCCGCCTGGTCATCGAGGTCAAGAACGGCTTCGTGCCCGAGGCCGTCCTGGAGCAGCTCTACAAGCTGACGCCGATGGAGGAGTCCTTCGGCATCAACAACGTGGCGCTGGTGGACGGCCAGCCGCTCACACTCGGCCTCAAGGAGCTCCTGGAGGTCTACCTCGACCACCGCTTCGAGGTGGTCCGCCGCCGCTCCGAGTTCCGCCGCGGCAAGAAGCGCGACCGGCTCCATCTGGTCGAGGGCCTGCTCGTCGCCCTCCTCGACATCGACGAGGTCATCCGGCTCATCCGGGAGAGCGAGAACTCGGCGCAGGCCAAGGAGCGCCTGATGGAGCGCTTCTCGCTGAGTGAGGTCCAGACCCAGTACATCCTGGACACCCCGCTGCGCCGGCTCACCAAGTTCGACCGCCTGGAGCTGGAGACCGAGCGGGACCGGCTGACCGGCGAGATCGGCGAGCTGACCCGGATCCTGGAGTCCGACGCGGAGCTGCGCAAGCTGGTGTCGGCGGAGCTGGCCGCGGTGGCGAAGAAGTTCGGCACCGACCGGCGCACGGTCCTCCTGGAGTCGGCCGGCGCCCCGGTCACCGCCGTCCCGCTGGAGGTCGCGGACGATCCGTGCCGGGTGCTGCTCTCCTCGACCGGTCTGCTGGCCCGTACGGTCTCGGCGGAGCTGCCGCCGGTCGACCCGGACGCCAAGCGGGCCAAGCACGACGTGATCGTCTCGTCGGTGGCGGCCACCCAGCGCGGCGACGTGGGCGTGGTGACCTCTGCGGGCCGGCTGCTGCGGCTCGCCGTCATCGACCTGCCTCAGCTGCCCGACACGGCCGCCGTGCCGAACCTGGCGGGCGGGGCGCCGCTGAGCGAGTTCCTGTCCCTGGAGGCGGACGAGACGGTGGTCTGCCTGACCGGTCTGGACGAGTCCTCGCCCGGTCTGGCGCTGGGCACCCTCCAGGGCGTGGTCAAGCGCGTGGTTCCGGACTATCCGGCGAACAAGGACGAGCTGGAGGTCATCACCCTCAAGGAGGGCGACCGGATCGTCGGCGCGGTCGAGCTGCGGACGGGCGAGGAGGATCTGGTCTTCATCACCTCTGACGCCCAGCTGCTGCGCTATCCGGCCTCCCAGGTGCGGCCGCAGGGCCGCCCTGCGGGCGGCATGGCGGGCATCAAGCTGACGGCCGGCGCCGAGGTGCTGTCCTTCACAGCGGTGGATCCGGCGGCCGACGCGGCCGTGTTCACGGTGGCGGGCTCGGCCGGCACCCTGGGCGGCGCCGCGGCCACCTCGGCGAAGCTGACCCCGTTCGACCAGTACCCGCGCAAGGGCCGGGCGACCGGCGGCGTGCGCTGCCAGCGTTTCCTGAAGGGCGAGGACGTGCTGGTCCTGGCCTGGGCGGGCGCCCTGCCGGCCCGTGCCGCGCAGAAGAACGGCGCTCCGGCCGAGCTGCCGGAGCCGGACCCGCGCCGCGACGGCTCGGGCACCCCGCTGCCGCGGCCGGTGGACGTGGTGGCGGGCCCGGCGAGCTAGCCGGCCGCCGCCCGTCCCGTACGCCCCGTACGAGAAGCCCCCCGCTCCGGCCGGAGCGGGGGGCTTCGCCGTCGGCGGTCCCAGGCGGTGCCGGCGCCGTACCGTACGGGGACGTGGGCCGGGCGGGGTCGGCCGGGGCCTACTCGGCCGCCGGAGGTTCGTCGCCCTGGGGGACGTACCGCAGGACGCCCCACATGCTGTGCTCGTCCGGGGTGTCGTCGGGGCCGTCCACCTCGCAGGCGGTGAGCTCCTTGCGCAGGGCCGCCGCGTCGACGCCGGTCCCGATCAGGACGAGCTGCGACAGCCGCTCCTCCCCGGCCGGCCAGGGCTCCGGGTAGAAGCGCAGGAAGCGGCCGACAGCGTGCACGAGGTAGCGGTGGTCGGGATCGGCGGCGCCGAAGTCGACGAAGCCCTTGAGGCGGTACAGGCCCTCCGGCCGGGAGTCCAGGAAGGCCATGAGGCGGCGCGGATGCAGCGGCACCGGCGTGGCCAGGGAGACGGTGTCGTAGGCGGCGTGCGTGTGGGCGTGGCCGTCGTCGTCGCCGTAGAGGATGTCCTCGATCGACATCTGTCCGGCGATCTCGTCCTCCGGGACGACCCGGTCGAAGAGCAGCTCGGGATCGATCCGGCCGTGCGCCGCCTCGATCACCGCGGCCCGCTCCGCGAGCCGGGCCACGGCCGCCCGGACGGCCCGCAGCTCCTCCCCGGGCACCCGGTCGGCCTTGTTGACGACGACGAGGTCGGCAAGGGCGAGGTGCCGGTCGGTCTCGGGGTGCCGCCGCCGGGTGGCCTCGAACTCGGCCGCGTCGACGACCTCGACGAGCCCGCCGTAGACGATCCGCCGGTTCTCGCTGGCCAGCACCATCCTGACCAGTTCCTGCGGCTCGGCGAGACCGCTGGCCTCGATCACGATCACGTCGAGGCGCAGCTCGGGCCGGGTGAGGACCTCCAGGTACTCGTCCAGCTCGCTCGCGTCCACCGCGCAGCACAGGCACCCGTTGCCGAGGGAGACCGTGGATCCCACCTGCCCGGCGACGGTCATCGCGTCGATCCCGATGTCGCCGAAGTCGTTGACCATGACCCCGATCCGGGTGCCCCGGGCGCTGCGCAGCAGATGGTTGAGAAGCGTGGTCTTCCCCGCTCCGAGAAACCCGGCGAGGACGACGACGGGGATCTGCTGCGCGCTCACGGAGCTTGCCTTTCGCTGGTACGAGGACGGGTACGGGCCACGGGACCCGGCACGGCCCCTGCTGTGGACCGGCCCCCAGGATAGGCAGCCGCCCCGCGGGAACCGGCCCCACGCGCGCGTGCCGTCAGGCGGCCCCGGCGCCGGTGAGCGCCCGCACCTCGGTCTCGGCGTGCCGTGCCTCGTCCGGTGGTTCGGGCGAGGTGACCGTGCCGAGCCAGCCGGCGAGGAAGCCGAGCGGGATGGAGACCACCCCCGGGTTCTGCAGCGGGAAGAGGTGGAAGTCGATACCGGGGAAGAGCGCTTCGGAGCTGCCGGAGACGACCGGCGAGAGGAGTACGAGGACCACGGCGGGGACGAGTCCGCCGTAGACGGACCAGACGGCGCCCCGGGTGGTGAACCGGCGCCAGAAGAGCGAGTACAGCAGCACCGGCAGATTGGCGGAGGCGGCCACCGCGAAGGCGAGGCCGACGAGGAAGGCCACGTTGAGGTCGCGGGCGAGCAGACCGAGGCCGATCGCGGCGGCGCCGATGCCCGCGGCGGCCACCCGCGCCACCGTGACCTCGCTGTACTGCTTCCCGCCGGGTCTGCGCAGCGAGGCGTAGAGGTCGTGGGCGACGGAGGCGGAGGAGGCCAGGGTGATTCCGGCGACGACGGCGAGGATGGTCGCGAAGGCGACGGCCGCGACCACCGCGAAGAGCACCGTGCCGCCGGTGGAGCCCGCTCCCCCGCCGAGGTCGAGCGCGAGCAGCGGTACGGCCGTGTTCCCTGAGGCGTTGGAGGCGCGGACCTCGGCGGAGCCGATGAGGGCGGCGGCGCCGAAGCCGAGGACGATCGTCATCAGGTAGAAGCCGCCGATGAGGCCGATGGACCAGACGACGGAGCGGCGGGCGGCCCTCGCGGTGGGCACGGTGTAGAAGCGGGACAGGATGTGGGGCAGTCCCGCGGTGCCGAGGACGAGTGCGAGGCCGAGGCTGATGAAGTCGAGCCGGGCGGTCCAGTCGCCGCCGTACCGCAGCCCGGGACCGAGGAAGGCGCTGCCGTGCCCGCTGCGCTCGGCGGCGGTGCTGAGCAGGCTGTTCACGTCGCCGTGGAAGCGGATCAGGACGAGGACGGTGAGGGTGACGGTGCCCGCCATCAGCAGCACCGCCTTGACGATCTGGATCCAGGTGGTGGCCCGCATCCCGCCGAGCGACACGTAGATCACCATCAGCGCGCCGACGCCGACGACCGTCCAGGTGCGCGCGGCCTCGCCGGTGCCGCCGAGGAGGAGGGCCACCAGGCTGCCGGCGCCGACCATCTGGGCCACCAGGTAGAGCACGGAGACGGCCACGGAGGAGGTGCCGGCCGCGATCCGTACGGGCCGTTCGGCCATCCGCGCGGCGACGACGTCGGCGAGGGTGAAGCGGCCGCAGTTGCGGACGAGTTCGGCGACGAGGAGCAGTACGACCAGCCAGGCGACCAGGAAGCCGACCGAGTAGAGCATGCCGTCGTAGCCGTAGAGCGCGATGAGGCCCGAGATGCCGAGGAAGGAGGCGGCGGACATGTAGTCGCCGGCGATGGCGAATCCGTTCTCCATCGGTGAGAAGAGCCGGCCGCCGGCGTAGAACTCCTCGGCCGAGCCGCGCCGGTTGCGGCTCACCCAGGTGGTGATGCCGAGGGTCACGGCGACGAAGGTGCTGAAGAGCAGCAGGGCGAGCGTCTGGTGGTCCCCGGTCACCACTGTCCGGCCCCCCTCGTCATCTCCTGGGTGTCCCAGCGCAGTTCGAGCGCGGCCCGGTCCCGGCGCAGCCGCGCGTGCCGGGCGTAGGCCCAGGTGAGCAGGAAAGTGGTGAGGAACTGGGCGAGGCCGGCGATCATCGCCACGTTGACCGCGCCGGCCACCGGACGGGCCATCAGGCCGGGGGCCGCGGTGGCGGCGATGACGTAGGCGAGGTACCAGAGGAGGAAGGCGAGGGTGGCGGGGAAGGCGAACCGCCGGTAGCGGCGCCGTACCTCCTGGAAGGCGGGGCTGCGCTGGACCTCCAGGTAGATCCCGGCCGCGCCGGCCGTCCGGTGCGCGGCCCCGTCGTCCGCCTGGTGCGGGAGCTCCGGACGGATCGCCACCGCCCCGTCGTCCCGTGCCCCCGCACGCGCCTGTTCGTCCAGTTGTTCCACTGGTCAACTCTCCTTGTCAGCGAACCGTTTCGGCCGCGTGCCCAAGGATGGACAGAGCGGGCAGATCCCGGACTCTCCTCCCTCCGGTCTTCACCCCATCAGGTGACAGTTCGCCCCGGTGGCCTGACCGGACCGTGCCGATAGGCGTATGGACGCCGCCGGCCCGGCCCCGCGGTGCGGGTGCCGGGCCGGTACGGACCGGTGGGGCGGGTCAGGCGTCGATGCGCGAGCGGTCGAGCGTCGCCGCCGAGCTGGTGATGAACTCCTTGCGGGGCGCCACGTCGTTGCCCATCAGCAGGTCGAAGACCTGCTCGGCCGCGTCCAGGTCGCCGATGTTGATGCGGCGCAGGGTGCGGTGGCGCGGGTCCATCGTGGTCTCCGCGAGCTGGTCGGCGTCCATCTCGCCGAGGCCCTTGTAGCGCTGGATGGAGTCCTTGTAGCGGACACCCTTGCGCTCGAACTCCAGGAGCGTCTGCCGCAGCTCGCTGTCGGAGTACGTGTACACGTACTTGTCCTGGCCCTTCTTGGGCTGGATCAGCTCGATCCGGTGCAGCGGCGGCACGGCGGCGAAGACCCGGCCGGCCTCGACCATCGGGCGCATGTAGCGCTGGAAGAGGGTCAGCAGCAGCGTCCGGATGTGCGAGCCGTCGACGTCGGCGTCGGTCATCATGATGACCTTGCCGTAGCGGGCCGCGTCGATGTCGAAGGTGCGGCCCGAGCCCGCTCCTATGACCTGGATGATCGCGCCGCACTCGGCGTTCTTCAGCATGTCCGAGACGGACGACTTCTGGACGTTGAGGATCTTGCCGCGGATCGGCAGCAGCGCCTGGAACTCGCTGTTCCGGGCGAGCTTGGCGGTGCCGAGCGCGGAGTCTCCCTCGACGATGAAGAGCTCGCTGCGCTCGACGTCGTCGCTGCGGCAGTCGGCCAGCTTGGCCGGGAGCGAGGAGGTCTCCAGGGCCGTCTTCCGGCGCTGCGCCTCCTTGTGCTGGCGGGCGGCGATCCGGGTGCGGGCGGCGGCCACGGTCTTCTCCAGGACGGCCCGGGCCTGGGCCTTGGCGTCCCGCTTGGTGGAGGTCAGGAAGGCCTTGAGCTCCCGCGCGACCACGTTCGCCACGATCCGGCGGGCGGCCGAGGTGCCGAGGACCTCCTTGGTCTGGCCCTCGAACTGCGGCTCGGCGAGGCGGACGGTGACGACGGCGGTCAGGCCCTCCAGGGCGTCGTCCTTGACGATGTCGTCCTCGGCGACGCGCAGCAGCTTGGCCGAGCGCAGCACCTCGTTCATCGTCTTGGTGACGGCCTGCTCGAAGCCGGAGACGTGGGTGCCGCCCTTGGGGGTGGCGATGATGTTGACGAAGGACCGGACCGTGGTGTCGTAGCCGGTGCCCCAGCGCAGGGCGACGTCCACGCCGAGCTCACGGGTGACCTCGGTGGGGGTCATGTGGCCGCGGTCGTCCAGGACCGGGACGGTCTCCTTGAAGGTGCCCTGGCCGGTGAGGCGCAGCACGTCGCAGACGGCCTTGTCCTGCGCGAGGTACTCGCAGAACTCGCTGATGCCGCCGTCGAAGCGGAAGACCTCCTCGCTCTTGCCGATCCCCTCCAGGTCCCGCTCGTCGCGGACGACGATGGTGAGGCCGGGCACGAGGAAGGCGGTCTGGCGGGCCCGCTGGTGCAGCGTCTCCAGGGAGAGCTTGGCGTCCTTCAGGAAGATCTGGCGGTCGGCCCAGTAGCGGACCCGGGTGCCGGTGCGGGTCTTGGGGACGCGCTTGCCCTTGGTCAGGCCGTTGCCCGGGTCGAAGGGGCTGTCGGGGCCCTGCTCGGTGAAGATGCCGGGGACACCGCGCCGGAAGCTGATCGAGTGGGTGGCGCTGTTCCGGTCGACCTCGACGTCGAGACGGGCCGAGAGCGCGTTGACCACGGAGGCGCCGACGCCGTGGAGACCGCCGGAGGCCGCGTACGAGCCGCCGCCGAACTTTCCGCCGGCGTGCAGCTTGGTCATGACGACCTCGACGCCGGACAGGCCGGTCTTGGGCTCGACGTCGACCGGGATGCCGCGGCCGTTGTCCCGGACCTCGACGGAGCCGTCGTCGTGCAGGATGACCTCGATGTGGTCGCAGTAGCCGCCGAGGGCCTCGTCGACCGAGTTGTCGATGATCTCCCAGAGGCAGTGCATCAGGCCACGGCTGTCGGTGGACCCGATGTACATCCCGGGGCGCTTGCGGACCGCTTCGAGCCCTTCGAGGACGAGCAGGTGCCGCGCGGTGTAGTTGGAACCGTCACGGTCTGCGGTCAGCAGCGCACTGGACGGCACGGACGTTTCGGCGGTCACGCGGTTCGCTCCTCGCTGAATTTGAGATCTTGCCCGATGGGGTGAGTACCGGCGTCGCTCACCGCTCAGAGGGTACCGATGCCTGGTAGAGCCGTTGGAACGCCACCCTCTCGGTTTCCTCATGCTAGTCCAGGTTCGCATGGATGTTCGATCCCTCGAAGGGGTGACGCGAACATCACGTTCCCTTCCCGGCATGAACCATCTAGGCTCCGGGCACGTCCTCATCAACAACCGGCAACCCCGCCGGGAGGACGAAGACACACCACAGCAACGCGAAACCCGTAGAGCGACGCAATACGGCTCATTCGCCGCCAACCGGCAGCAGACAGCCACCTTGGGAAAAAGTTTCAAGGAAAAGCCACGAGCGGGAACGTTTTCGGCCTGGTTGGATGTTGACCCTGGTACGACAGCTCGTCGAGCTAGAGAAGAGGCGACGTGACTACTGTTCTGACCCCCGCGAGCCCCCTGACGGCCGCTGACCGCTGCGACCGCTGCGGCGCCCAGGCCTACCTGCGTGTTGTCCTGGCCAGCGGAGGTGACTTGCTCTTCTGCGCCCACCACGGACGCAAGTTCGAGCCGGAACTCAAGAAGATCGCCGTCGAGATACAGGATGAGACGGACCGGCTCACCGACGTGCCGGCCCGCACGGTGGGCGACGAGCACTGACGCCGCGCAACCACGACGAGCTCAGGACCGGTCGCTGACCGGCCGACGGGCGGTCGGCCCCTGACCCAGGGGCTGACCGCCCGTCCTCGTACTCCCGGGCTTCCCTGACCGGGCCCTGCTCAGGAGCCCCGGAGCAGGGTCGTACGGCTCCTCAGAAGCGCTCGGGCAGCATCGCGGACACCCGGGTGTAGACCCCCGGGTTCTCGGCCTGCCCGCAGCCGCTGCCCCACGACACCAGCCCCACCAGCAGCCCCCGCGCCACCAGCGGCCCGCCACTGTCGCCCTGGCAGGCGTCCCGGCCGCCCCGCGGATCGCCGGCGCAGAGCATCGTCTCCTTGCGGTACGAGACGCCGCCGAATCCGCCCGGGTACGCCCGCTCGCAGGCCGCGTCCGGGAGGACCTGGACGCGCGCCGAACGGAGCGAGGAGGCGTAGCTCCCGCGCCCGGTCGTGTCGCCCCAGCCGTACACCTCGGCCGCCGTCCCGGGCCCCTCCACCTCGTCCCCGGGCCGGGCCACCTTGATGACGTAGGACTGCGGCAGGGGCTCGGCGAGGGTGAGCACGGCGAGGTCGCCCGAATTGGTCGTCGGGTCGTAGGCGGGGTTCACCCAGGTGTCGGTGATCCGCACCTCCTGCCCGCCCTGCCCGCGCAGCGCTGCCCGGCCCGCGATCACCGAGAAGTCCCGCAGCTGCCAGGGCTCGCCCCCGAGCGCCTCGCGGCTCAGGCAGTGGGCGGCGGTGAGCACCTTGGCGGGCGCCACGACGACACCCCCGCAGAACTGGCCCGCCCGCATACCCCCGAACCGGTCACGGCTGGACAGCGCCACCACCCAGGGCGCGTCGGCGATCGCGGTCGGGCTGCCGCCCACCACGACGCCGTCCGCGGCGGCCGGGGCGGCGCCGGCCACCTGCCCCGCCACCGCCGTGACCAGACCCAGGGCACCCGTCAACAGCCGGGTGAAGGGACCACGCATGGAGCCTCCTGACTCTCCGCTGATATCCGTTCACCCAGCGTCCGGCACGGACCGGCCTCCTGCACCCGCGAACGGCCGAAGGGCCCGGCCCCCGAACGGGGAACCGGACCCTTCGTCCACTGCCTGATACGTCGGACGGATCAGTCCAGGTAGTCACGCAGGACCTGCGAACGCGACGGGTGGCGCAGCTTCGACATCGTCTTCGACTCGATCTGACGGATCCGCTCACGGGTCACGCCGTAGACCTTGCCGATCTCGTCGAGCGTCTTCGGCTGGCCGTCGGTGAGGCCGAAGCGCATGGAGACGACGCCGGCCTCGCGCTCGGAGAGCGTGTCGAGGACGGAGTGCAGCTGCTCCTGGAGGAGCGTGAAGCTGACCGCGTCGGCCGGGACGACCGCCTCGGAGTCCTCGATGAGGTCACCGAACTCGCTGTCGCCGTCCTCACCCAGGGGGGTGTGGAGGGAGATCGGCTCGCGGCCGTACTTCTGGACCTCGATGACCTTCTCGGGGGTCATGTCGAGCTCCTTGGCCAGCTCCTCCGGGGTGGGCTCGCGGCCCAGGTCCTGGAGCATCTGGCGCTGGACGCGCGCGAGCTTGTTGATGACCTCGACCATGTGCACCGGGATGCGGATGGTGCGGGCCTGGTCGGCCATGGCGCGGGTGATCGCCTGACGGATCCACCAGGTGGCGTACGTGGAGAACTTGTAGCCCTTGGTGTAGTCGAACTTCTCGACCGCGCGGATCAGGCCCAGGTTGCCCTCCTGGATCAGGTCCAGGAAGAGCATGCCGCGGCCGGTGTAGCGCTTCGCCAGGGAGACCACCAGACGGAGGTTGGCCTCCAGGAGGTGGTTCTTGGCACGGCGGCCGTCCTCTGCGATGATCTCCAGCTCGCGCTTGAGCTTGGGCGCGATCTTGTCCGAGTTGGCGAGCTTGTCCTCGGCGAAGAGACCGGCCTCGATGCGCTTGGCGAGCTCGACCTCCTGCTCGGCGTTGAGCAGGGGGACCTTGCCGATCTGCTTCAGGTAGTCCTTGACCGGGTCGGCGGTGGCACCGGCGACGGCGACCTGCTGGGCGGGAGCGTCGTCCTCGTCCTCGTCGGACAGCACGAAGCCCTTGGCCTCGCCCTCGGTCTCCTCGTCGTCCTTGCCCGGCGCGACGTCCTCGAGCAGGTCCTCGCCCTCGAGCAGTTCGTCGTCGGACTTCTTCGACGCGGTCTTCTTGGCCGCCGTCTTCTTGGCGACGGTCTTCTTGGCCGCCGTCTTCTTGGCGGCGGTCTTCTTCACGGCCGTCTTCTTGGCGGGCGCCGCGGTCTCGTCGGCCGGGTCCGCGCTCTCGGCCGCGGGGGCGGCGGAGCCGGTCGCGACGCTGGTCCTCGTCACCGTCGCCGCCCTGGCGGTGACGGTGGTCTTGGCGGCGGTGCGCTTGGCCGGGCTCTTCGCTGCTGCGCTCTTGCGGGCGCGCTTCGGCGACTCCGCTGCACTGACCATCAGCGTCACACCCTCTTCCTCGAGGATCTGATTGAGGCTGCGCAGAACATTCTTCCACTGGGTTGGCGGAATCTGGTCAGCCTCGAAGGCCCGACGCACGTCATCGCCGGCGATCTGCCCATCAGCCTTTCCCCGCTCGATGAGCGCCATCACAGACTCGGACTCGGCGATCTCCGGCGGGAGCGTACGGGATGTGCTGGCCGACACGAACAACCTCTCGGAACGATGGAAACGGCTTCCGGCCCCGCCCGGGATCGGGCCGGAGCCGACGACCGTCGACGGGGAATGTGCCGACGGCGCGGGCTGGACCGGGGAACTGCACAGCGCCTGCACCGGCTGCTGTATTCCTTCCTCGGCTGTCACCTCTTAGGTCATCGCACGGCTCGGAGGAGTGTTACGCCCAATCTTCGTGTCCCGAGTCACACCGCATCCGTGACGAACCGAGTGAAAAGGGGTTCAAGCGTACGTTCGGTGCCACCTGCACCCTGGCGCGGTCCGGGGAGCCCGTCCGGAGGTCGGACGGGCTCCCCGGACCACGCTCGACTCCGGCGGCTCTCCCTGCGTACGCGCCCGTGCACGTGCGGCCACGGCCCGCGGATCAGTGTTCGCGCGGGGCGGGGACGACCCGGGGCTCCACCTCGGGGTGGACCGTGAGCAGTTGGCGCATGGCGGTCTCGGCGCCCTGGGCGTCCCCCGCGGCGAGGGCGTCGACGATCCGGGCGTGGTGCGCCAGGCAGCTCTCGCCGGGGCGGTCACAGGCGGTGGCGGGGCCACCGGAGACGTGGAGGGCGGCGGCGACGATGCCGGAGAGGTGCTCCAGCATGCGGTTGCCGGCGAGCTGGATGAGCAGGGAGTGGAACTCCGCGTCGGCGCGGGAGAAGGTGACGCCGTCGGCCTGCGCGTAGGCGTGCCCCATGATCTCGACCATGTCGGCGAGGCGCTGCTGCACGTCCTCCCTGCCATGTCCGGCGGCGAGGCGGGCGGCCAGCGGCTCGATGGTCCAGCGCAGCTCGTTCAGCTCGCGCCGCTGGTCGTCACGCTGGGGCCCGAAGGCGCGCCACTCGATGATGTCGGGGTCGAGCAGGTTCCAGTCGCTGACCGGGCGGACCCGGGTGCCGACGTTGGGCCGGGCGCTGACGAGGCCCTTGGCCTCCAGGACGCGGAGGGACTCGCGCACGACGGTACGCGAGACCTCGAAGCGCTGACCGATCTCCTCGGGGACGAGGGGGCGGTCCGCGCCGAGGTCGCCGGAGACGATCATCTGACCGAGCTGTTGGACGAGCTGGCCGTGCAGGCCACGGCCGCGACTGCCGGCGGTGCGGCGGCCGACGCGGCCGAGGTCCGTGTCCACCCCCTCCCAGGAGGGCGGGCTCACGCGGTCGGCGACGGGGGCCTCCGCGTAGGGGTAGCGGTCGACATCGCCCGGAGCGCCGAGGCCGGAGTCGACGGAGCGGGCGGCGGTCATCATCGTGTGCGCAAGGGTACTCACGCATCCTTTGTCGGCGTTGCCTCCGTGACCCTTGAGGTCTTTGGTGAAAAGCACACGAAAGGGTGATCGGCACCCCCTACACAATTGACGATTATTCGGGCATAAGCAGCATCCCTCAAGGGAGTTGCGACCTAACCGGAAGGCAACGATCCGGAAGCGATCACCAACGGGCCTGCCAGCGAAGGCCTGTGAGCACATACGCGCAGAGCAGGACCGTCAACGTGAGCACGAGGGCCACCCCTGCGGGCTGCCCCACCACCTCCAGCACCCCGGCGAGCCACCGGTCCAGGGGTGCCCACCGCGGGCCGGCGAACTCGCCCAGCCGGGAGGGGAGTCCGGCGACGGACCGGACCGCAGGACCGCTCGCCACCTGACGCAGCAGCGGGACGAAGGCGACCGGCACGAAGAGGACCGCGGCCACCCCGGCCGCCGCCGCGCGGAACACGCCGGCCCCCAGGACCCCCGCCCACGCGCAGCCGACCGCGAGCCCCAGCCAACTCGCGGACATCGAACCCCAGTTGTCTGGTACGGAGATCAAGTCGGCGCCGTAGAAGAGCCGGAGGGCCGCCAGGTCGACCCCCGCCGTCAGCGCGCCGAGGAACAGCGCGAGGGCCGCGGCGACGGCGAGCTTGGCGAGCAGCAGCGCGAGTCGGCGCGGTACGGCGCCGCGCCCTGCGGCGAGCGCGGGGTAGCGGTACTCCTCGCCGAAGGAGAGCGCGCCGAGCAGCCCGGCGCCGAGCGCCGCGGGCGGCAGCGGCAGGAGGTCGGGCCAGGCGGCCATCACTGTCGGCAGCGGGGTCCCACCGCCCCGCCCGAGGAGCACCGCGAGCACGACCGACACCGCCGGCACGCCCGCCGCGACCAGCCATGTGGAGGGCACGCCGAGGACCCGGCGCAGCTCGTACCGGAGCGGGCGCAGCGGCGCGCGGACCGGACGGCGCGCCGCCGCGGGCCGGTCCGGAGCCGCGCCACCCGTCGGCGGGGCCGGCGCGGGCACCCGTACCGGAAGGGGGTCGGCGTCACCGGTCTCGTCCGCGAGCCGGTGGACCGGTACGCCGTGCCGGAACGCGATGTCCCCCACCTGGGCGCAGTCGCCGCCGTACACCAGGAGGAGGGTGCCGTCCTGCGTGACGGCCTCGACCGGCCTGCGGGCGGCTCGGGCCTCCTGCGCCACGGCGGCGGCGAGCCGGGCGGCGTGCGGGGTGCGGACGGCGACCCTCGGCCGCAGCCGGGTGCGGGCGAAGTCGCCGGCGTCCTGGGCGGCGACCAGGCGACCCTCGTCGAGCGTGATGACGTGGTCGGCGTTGCGCGCCGCGTCCTTGGGGTCCCTGGTGGTGTAGAGCACGGTGCCGCCGCCGTCCGCGTGCGCCCGCAGGAGTCCGTGCAGGCCGGCCTGCTCCACCGGGGAGAGCCCCGCCGCCGGGGCGTCCAGGAGCAGCGTGTGCGGCTCCCCCAACAGGGCGGCGGCCAGGGCGAGTCGGCGGTCGACCCCACGGGGCAGGGTGCCGAGCCGCCGCCCCTCCAGTCCGGCCAGCCCCACGGCGCGGATCACCTCGTCGGTCCGGGCGACCGGAACTCCCGCGCCGGCGGCGAGCATCCGCAACTGCCCGCGCACGGTACGGGACGGGTGCCCGGGCACGTCGCCGAGGACCACCCCGACCTCGCGCGCGGGCTGGGCGATCCGGTGCAGCGGCCGCCCACGGAAGTAGGTGAGTCCGCGCCCCGGGTCGAGTCCGAGCAGGAGGCGCAGGGCGGTCGTCTTGCCGGAACCCGGGGCTCCGACGAGGGCGGTCACGGCCCCCGGCGGGGCCTCGAAGGTCAGATCGTCCACGGCGGGCGGGCGATCGCGGCGGGGGGTGCTGGTCAGTCCGATGGCCTGGAGCATCGCTTCTCTCGCGGTAGGTGTCACCGCTCCGCGGCAGGGCGGCGCTATCGCAGCAAGATAACGCCAGATTTCGGACTTTTGCCGCAGGGTTGCCACCCGGGGGCGGCGGGGAGGACGCGCCCCTCAGACCTCGGGGCGCAGCATCGGCGGGTTGAGGAGGGTGGCGCCGCCGGCCCTGAACAGCTGGGCGGGGCGGCCTCCCTGACGGGTGGTGGTCCCGCCGGTCGGGACGAGGAAGCCGGGGGTACCGGTGACTTTGCGGTGGAAGTTACGCGGGTCGAGCGAGACGCCCCAGACGGCCTCGTAGACCCGGCGCAGCTCCCCGACGGTGAACTCGGGCGGGCAGAAGGCCGTGGCGAGCGAGGAGTACTCGATCTTGGAACGAGCCCGCTCCACCCCGTCGGAGAGGATCTGGGCGTGGTCGAAGGCGAGCGCGTCCGGCGAGTCGCTGCCCGCCGCCCGCGCCTGGTCGAGCAGTTCCTCCACCGGGGCCCAGCGCGCGCTGTTGGCGTCCCCGCCGGGCCGCGGCGCCGGCAGGTCGGGGGCGAGTGCGAGGTGGGCGACGCTCACCACCCGCATCCGCGGATCGCGCTCGGGCGCTCCGTAGGTGGCGAGCTGTTCCAGGTGCGCGCCGTTGTCCGGCACCGGCGACGGGGCCGACGGGTCGTGGGCGCGCAGTCCGGTCTCCTCGGCCAGCTCGCGCGCGGCCGCGGCGCCGAGGTCCTCGTCGGCGCGGACGAAGCCTCCGGGCAGCGCCCACCGTCCTCGGAAGGGCGCTTCTCCCCTGCGGACGACCAGAGTGCACAGGGCGTGGCTCCGCACGGTGAGGACGACCAAGTCGACGGTGACGGCGAAGGGCGGGAAGGCCGACGGGTCGTAGGGAGGCATGCCGCGATCATAGTCGTCTTCCTGACGATAAACACGCCCTGTGCGCTTCTCGTCCCTGACTTCCTCCCCCGGTCCCGAGGACTTCCTCGTCTCCGTGCCCGGCATCCGTCACACCCCCAGCTGCAGACCCTCGGCGGCCTCCTCGACCATACCGAGTCCGAGGCGGCTCACCCGCACGGCGAAGGGCTCGCCGGCGACCACGAGTCCGGAGAACCGGACCGCCCCCAGCGGTGCGGAGGCCATCGGCTGCACCGCGACGCTCCGGCCGGGGGTGTCGGGCCGGATCCCGGCCAGGGCGGTGAGCGCGTGGACCGCTCCGGCGGCCGCGACGGCGGCGGGCCGGCAGGCGGCCGGGTGCGGCACGGGGCGCGCGCCCGCGGCGCGCTGCTCGCCCGCGTACATCTCGGGCAGCCGGTGGCCGAAGAGCTCGGCGGCGTCGAGCAGGCCCCGCAGCAGCGCCGTGGCCTCCTTCTCGTATCCGGCGGCGGCAAGGCCGGCGACGGCGACGGCCGTTTCGTGGACCCGGACGGCTCCGGCCCGGTGCCCGAACGGGTTGTGGCCGGGCTCCTTGGCGCCGAGGCTGCGCAGCCCCCAGCCGGAGTCGAGCGCGGGGGTGCCGAGCAGGCGCGCGAGCTGTTCGGTCTCCGCCTGGTCGAGCAGCCCCCGGGCGTACCGGCCGCTGTCGAGGAGACCGGTGTCGAGGAGGTGGGCGGCCCACCCGCCGAGCTGGGCCCAGGAGTGTCCCTCGGGCGCCCGGGCGGCGGCGGGTCGGCCGCCGGACGGATCGTCGAGCCAGAACTCGCTCCGGAACCGTTCGCGCAGGGTGCGGGCCGCGGCCCGGAGGTCCGCCGCCCCCGGCCGCCCGCAAGCGTCGAGGAGGTCGGCCCCGAGCAGGGCGGCCCGATGGGCGTGGGCCTGGGTCTCGGCCCGCCAGGGTCCGCCGGGCGCGGGGTCCGGCAGGAGGCCGTCCGCGTCAAGGCCGCGGCGCAGCCAGGCGAGGCAGCGCTCCGCCACCGGAAGGAGCTCGTCCAGGTCGGCCTGGGGGAGGCCCCACCGGCGTGCCTCGGCGAGGACGACGGGGAAGGCGAGGGTGGCCTCGACTCCGGTGCAGCGGGGCGGGAGGTGCGGCCCGGCGTCCCGCAGCGGGCCGGGGAGACGCCCGGACTCGGTTCCGCCGGCGACCTGGGTGCGGCCGAGGCAGCGGAGGGTGGTGGCGGCGAGCCGGGTGCCGAGAGGCAGGGCCATACGGGCCGCCCAGAGCGCCTCCGCGGTGACCGGTCCGCAGCGCCACGGGACGCCGGCCGCGAGATGGACGTCCGCGGGGTGCGCGGGGTCGCGCTGGAGGAGGGCCCGCAGGTCCTCGACCGACGTACGGAGCAGCACGCCGGGGCGGCGGTCGTCGCCCTCCGCCTGGGCGTCGGAGAGCAGGTGGCCGCCGGGGCGCCCGGTGCCGCCGGGCGGGGTGGCACCGGGGCTCCGGTCGGCGTGGACACGGAGGTGGAGAGTGGTGGCTGCGCCGGGGGCGAGGTCGGTTTCCCAGCGGAGCACCCCGGCCGCCGCCAGGGCGTCCGTGGGCGCCGGATCGGCCGTGACGGCGACGGAGCGTCCATCGGGGGCGGTCCAGCGCAGTCCGGTGCCGTGGACGCTGGCTCTGAGTTCGGGACGTGGTCGGCCGGACGCGACCGCGCCCAGCTCCGCGAGATCCGTGCCCAGAGCGACCTCCACGGGGAGGCGGAGGGGCCGCGGGAAGGCGCTGCGGAGGGTGATCCGCTCGGTGCCGTCGGCGCTCCGGGAGCGCTCGACGGTGACACCCGGGTCGGGGCCGGTGTCGCCGGGGGCCCGGAGGGCGCCGGCGAACACGGCCCGGTCGGCGGCGGCGAGCCGCCCTTGAAGGGGGATGGGCTCGCGGCCGGCGACCCGCAGGACGCTGCGGGAGAGGAGGCGCCGTCCCGAGGCGTACACGCCTTCCGGTCCGCGGCCGGTGAGCTGGCCGTGCTCGGGAGAGAGGGTGAAGGCGGGCAGGGCGACGCACAGGAGGGCGTCGTGGACCGGGGGGAGTTCTCCGGGGTGGTTCCCCCGGACGGCGGGGACACCGCCGTCCGGGGGGATTTGTCTGCTGGGCCGTTCCGTCGGGTGGCCGGGGGTCGGAACAGGGCTGTGGACCATGAGGGGTGTGGCGTGCTCTCTGTGCGATCCGGACGGCCGGCAGGGCGTCGGCGGTATGGCTCGCCCGGCCCCGCCACAGAGGTGAACGGCCGGGGGGTGCGCGGGGTCACGGTCGTCACCGGCCGCTCCTCGTGCCGCGCCGGCCTCCGGGGTGCGGGGCGGGGCCTCCCGGCCGGGTCGCGGCGCGCCCGACGTGCCGTACTCCCGGTGCCCCCCGGCCTCGCCGGGCGGTGCCCGCCGCCCTCGGGAGCGCCGGCCGCGGCCGGGCGGGGCGTCCTCCTCGGCTCCGGATCCGGGTCCGGGCGCCCCGGGCGGGCGCGGCGGCCGCCTGTTCGGCCGCGGCCCGGGTCTCCCGCTCCTGGCGCAGGCAGGTGCGGAGTGTCTCGGGGTCGAGGCCCTCGTTGCACGCCTGGTGCAGCAGCCGTGCGAAGAGGTACTCGGGGTCCGCCTGGAGGGCGAGACTCAGGGCGACGCGGGCGGTCGGTTCGTCGCCGGTCGACCAGGCGGCCCAGCCGGCGAGGGTGAGCGGCGCGGCGGCGTACTCCTCGTAGGGGGCGACGCAGCGCCGGGCGAGGACACGCCAGAGCCGTCCGGCCGCGGCGCCTTCGGCTCCTTCCATCCATTCGGCGAGCCGGTCGCGGGTGAGACGGTCCTGGAGTCCCAGGATCAGGGCGGCCGCGTCGCTGTGGTCGACGAGGGCGTCGTCGTCCGCGTCGATCGCCGCCTGGCCGCGGCGGGTTCCGTCCGCGCCGACCCGGAGCTGCGGTCCGGCGAACCTGTTCAGGAGCCGGCCTGCGAGGGCCAGCGTCGTCTCGCGCAGCCGCGCCCGGCCTTCTTCGTCCGCGCCGTCGACGACGCGGGGGACGATGTCGGCGGCGGCCGCGTCGAGGGCGGCGCGCTGCTCTGTGTCGCCGGGTGCGCCGGTGGGCTTGAAGCGGGCTTCCATCTCCCGGAGTGAACCCCGGACCTGGATTCCCGCGTAGGTGGCGGCCGCCGCCATCACCGAGGTGCCGCCGAGGGCGAGCGGGGTGCCCTCGGGCGGGCAGCAATGGGGGTTGGGGCAGCAGTAGGAGAAGTGGCGTCCGCCGGAGATGCAGAGCACCTCGTAGACGGGGATGTCGAGGGCTCCGCAGGCGGTCCGCAGGCGCTGGGCGAAGGGCCGCAGCCGCTCGTGGACCTCGCGGGCGGTCTCGCCCGTGCCCGGGTCCTGGCAGAGGAAGCCGACGATGCCGTCGGGTGGTGTGCCGCGCTTGGCGCACATGTCGACGAGAACCTCGGCGAGGTGGTCCGCGGTGGAGTCCCACTCACCGGGCGAGCGGGGAATGCCGAGCCGGATCCGGCCGCCGAAGCGTCCGTTCTCACCGTGCAGGGCGACGAGCACGACCGAGTCGGTCGGGTGGAAGCCGAGCACGAACGGCAGGGCGTCGGCGAGTTCGGCTGCGCTGCGCAGGGTGACCTGTCGGCCGCGAGCGGATGCACTGGTTTCGTGGTGATTCGCGTTCATGGCGAGGACGTTCTCGTGATCTCCGCTTTCCGACAACCCCTGTGGATAACTCCGCACATACGGTGTGATGATCTGATATGCACTATCCACAGATCTCTGCCTCGTTCGCCGAATGTCCGAGGCATCGGGTTGCATGGACACATGACCCACGCAGACCGCCCGGAAGACCGCGCCGCGCTCCGCGCCACCGCCGACGCCGTACTGGCCAGACTCGTCGGGGACCCGACCGGTACGGCGAGACTGCGCGAGGACCAGTGGCGTGCCATCGAGGCGCTGGTCGCCGACCACCGCCGGGCCCTGGTCGTCCAGCGGACCGGCTGGGGCAAGTCGGCCGTGTACTTCGTGGCGACCTCCCTGCTGCGCGAGAGGGGCAGCGGGCCCACGGTCATCGTCTCGCCGCTGCTCGCCCTCATGCGCAACCAGGTGGAGGCGGCGGCGCGGGCGGGCATCCGGGCCCGCACGATCAACTCGTCGAACACGGAGGAGTGGGAGAGCGTCCACCAGGAGGTCGCCGACGGCGAGGTCGACGTCCTCCTGGTCTCCCCCGAGCGGCTGAACAACCCGGACTTCCGTGACCAGGTGCTGCCGCGGCTCGCTGCGGCCACGGGGTTGTTGGTGGTGGACGAGGCGCACTGCATCTCGGACTGGGGGCACGACTTCCGGCCCGACTACAGGCGGCTGTGCACGATGCTGGCCGAGCTGCCGGCCGGTGTGCCGGTGCTCGCCACCACCGCGACCGCGAACGCCCGGGTGACGGCGGACGTCGCCGAACAGCTCGGCACCGGCGCGGGCACCGACGCCCTCGTCCTGCGCGGCCCGCTGGACCGCGAGTCCCTCAGCCTGGGTGTGGTCACGCTGCCCGACGCGGCCCACCGTCTGGCCTGGCTCGCCGACCACCTCGACGAGCTGCCCGGTTCCGGAATCGTCTACACCCTCACCGTCGCGGCCGCCGAGGAGGTCACCGCGTATCTCCGTCAGTGCGGGCACACGGTCGCCTCCTACACCGGGCGCACCGAGAACGCGGACCGTCAGCAGGCCGAGGACGACCTGCTGGCCAACCGGGTGAAGGCGCTGGTGGCGACCTCGGCGCTCGGCATGGGCTTCGACAAGCCGGATCTCGGCTTCGTCGTGCACCTCGGCTCGCCGTCCTCGCCGATCGCCTACTACCAGCAGGTCGGCCGCGCCGGACGCGGTGTGGAGCACGCGGAGGTCCTGCTGCTGCCGGGCAAGGAGGACGAGGCGATCTGGCGGTACTTCGCCTCCGTGGCCTTCCCTCCGGAGGAGCAGGTGCGCCGGACGCTCGACGTGCTCGCCTCCGCGGGCCGGCCGATGTCCCTGCCCGCGCTCGAACCGCTGGTCGAGCTGCGTCGCACCCGACTGGAGACGATGCTCAAGGTCCTCGACGTGGACGGGGCCGTGCGGCGGGTGAAGGGCGGCTGGGAGAGCACCGGACAGCCGTGGGTGTACGACACCGAGCGGTACGCCTGGGTGGCCCGGCAACGGTCCGAGGAGCAGCAGGCGATGCGCGAGTACGCCACCACGGCCGGGTGCCGGATGGAGTTCCTGCGCCGCCGGCTGGACGACGAGGAGGCCGCGCCCTGCGGCCGGTGCGACAACTGTGCGGGACCACGCTTCGATCCGAAGGTGTCGGACGCGGCGCTGGACGCGGCCCGGGGCGAGTTGGGACGCCCGGGCGTGGAGCTGGAGCCGCGCCGGATGTGGCCGACGGGGCTGGCCGCCGCCGGTGTCGATCTGAAGGGCCGGATCCCGGCCGGTGAGCAGGCGTTCGGCGGCCGTGCTCTCGGACGTCTTTCGGACATCGGCTGGGGCAACCGGCTCCGGCCCCTCCTGGCCGACACCGCACCGGACGGGCCGGTGCCGGACGACGTGGTGCAGGCGGTGGTCCAGGTGCTCGCCGACTGGGCGAAGGGGCCCGGCGGTTGGGCCTCCGGTACCCCCGACGCGCCGCCCAGGCCGGCCGGGGTGGTCACCGTGGCCTCGCGGCGGCATCCTGCCCTGGTGGGGTCGCTCGGTGCGCGGATCGCCGAGATCGGGCGGATGCCCCTCCTCGGATCGGTGGAGTACGCGCCGGAGGCGGAGGACGTCCGTCTGTCCCGGACCAACAGCGCCCAGCGCGTGATCGGGCTGCACCGGGCCCTGGAGATCCCCTCCGAGCTCTCGGAGCGGGTGGCCTCGGCAGGGGGTCCTGTGCTGCTCGTGGACGACCTGTCCGACACGGGCTGGACGCTGGCCGTGGCGGCGCGACTGCTGCGTCGGTCCGGTGTGGAAGGGGTCTTCCCGCTGGCGCTCGCCGTCCAGGGCTGAGAAGGGCCGGGAAACCACGAGTGAATAATGGGTAACCGGGCAGGGATATCAGTGGCATAACGGCTCATTACCGTCAGCCGCCTCAATTGCTCGTTGCCGCCCCCGCTCGGGCCAAGCAAGAATTGGGGAACCGCCCCACACGGCTCGAAGCGGTCCGGAAGGACTGTGCCGTGCTGCGCCCTCACCCGACCTTGCCCGCCTCGCGCGCGCGTATCCGAAGGGAGGACCGTGACCCTCGGATTCGCTCCGTCCACCGCCTCGCTCGGCTCGAGTTCCACCTCTGCCAGCCGTCTCGCCCGGATGCTGGAGCCCACCGACTGGGCCGCAGCCGGAATTCCCTTGCTGCGCAGTCCGCGTGAGGTCGTGAGCGGGTTGCACTCCCGTCACCGGCCCCTGCCCGCGACCGCGGTCGTGGCGGTGCTCGACCACGAGGAACGGCTCACGGCGAGCGCTTCGTTCGTGCGCCGCCCCGGCCCCGCCGACGGCTGGGAGTTCCGGAACGCGCTCCTCGCCCACCTGCGGCGTGTGGTCCCGCACGACCTGCGGCGCCGCGCTCCCGTCCGGACGGCGGTGCTCGTGTACTGCCGCGACGGTGACGAGCGCTGGACGGAGGAGGACGGGGCCTGGATGTGGGGGCTCCGTGACGCCTGCACGCTCCACGGACTGCGCTGCGGTGCGTACATCACGCTGACCAAGACCGGCTGGCAGGTCTTCGGCGAGGGCCGGGGAGGCCGTCGGCCGAGTTCGGATTCGGCCCCGCTCGAGCTCGGCGCACCGTCCACCGAGCTCGGCCACCTCGCGCCGAGGACGGCGGGCGGGGCGGCCGAGCCCCTGCGCAGGGCAGCGGCGCGCTGAACCGCCCGGCCGCTCCGCCGGACCGGGAGTGGTCCGGCGGAGACGCGACCGGTCAGACTCCGGCGCCGAGAAGGGCGTTGACCCGCTGCGGGTCGCCGCAGACCACAAGCAGGGAACCCGCTCGGGAAAGGGCGGCCGGCAGGGCACGGGCGGCCACGTCGTCGTCACCGCCGTTCACCGCGACTATCACCACGGGGCGGGCGATGACCCGGTCCACCGAGGCGGCGTCCGCGAAGAACACGTCCTCGGCGGTGTCCTGCTGAGCCCAGTAGGCGGCCTCGCCGAAGGTCAGCTCGTGCGCGGCCCACGGGTGGCGGTCGCCGGTGGTGAGCACCAGGACCTCACCGGGCGGCCGACCGCTGTCCAGGAGCAGATCGAGGGCTTCCTCGGCGGCGTCGAGGGCACCCTCGACCGAAGCCGGGATGAGCTGGAGCTGCGGACTGTCGCCGGAACGATTCTCCGGACGGCTCTTGGGCGCGGGCGGGCCCGGAACGGGTCGCTGGGCCGGTGGCGCGGGCCGGGCCGGGCCGGGGCCCGGTCGGCCGGGACGCGGGGAGGCCGCGGAACGCGGGCCGGGTACGGGACGTGGGGTCGGCGCGGGGCGGCCGGCGGCCGCGGTGGCGCTAGGACCCTGAGCGCTCTCGTGAATCTGAGGCTCCTCGGGAGGGAGAGGCATGGGTGGATGTCTATCAAATGCCGTTTCGGACGGCACCGCCGGGTGGGCGCACAAGGGCGCCCCCCGGTCCGGCGGGCCCTCGTCGGCGAGGCCCCGCGACCGGAAGTTTCAGAAGTCGAAGCCGAGTTGGCCCCCACTCTCCAGAGCGGCCGCCTCCGCGGAGAGACGGACCTTCTTGAGATGGCGCCATCGGGGCATGGCGTCCAGGTAGGACCAGGAGAGCCGGTGATACGGGGTGGGCCCCAGCTCTTCGAGGGCGGCCTTGTGGACGGGCGAAGGGTAGCCCGCGTTGGCCGCGAAGCCGTAGCCGACACAGTCCGGACCGGTCTCCAGCTCCGCCATCATGGCGTCCCTCCGCACCTTCGCGATCACGGAGGCCGCGGCGACGGCGATGCAGGACTGGTCGCCCTTGATCACCGTGCGCACCCGCCAGGGGCTGCCGAGGTAGTCGTGCTTGCCGTCGAGGATCACCGCGTCAGGGCGGACCGGGAGTCCGTCGAGGGCCCGGACGGCCGCGAGGCGGAGCGCCGCGGTCATGCCGAGTTCGTCGATCTCCTGTGGGGAGGCATCGCCGAGCGCGTAGGCGGTGACCCAGCGTTCCAGATCGGCGGCGAGCACGGTGCGCCGCTTCGGGGTGATCAGCTTGGAGTCGGTCAGCCCCTCGGGGGGACGGCGCAGACCGGTGACGGCCGCGCACACGGTGACGGGCCCGGCCCATGCCCCGCGTCCGACCTCGTCGACCCCGGCGACGGTCTTGGCGCCGGTGGCGGCTCGGAGCGACCGCTCGACGGTATGGGTAGGGGGTTCGTACGGCATGGCGCTTGACAGGTTACGCCGCCGAGTGCCGCGCGCGATACCCGGATTCCCGTCAGCGCCCCTCCCTCCCGCCCCGAGCCCGGCCATACCGGTCCCGAGCGCATCGGCGGCACCGTGATCCGGTCGACGACCTCGGACACCGCGCCGCCCCCGCTCTTCGCTTCCGCACACCTCTCCGCGCGCGATCCCGCGCTCCAGCACACATCCGAAGAGCCGCTTCGAGGGCCCGACAAAGCCTGTCTCGATCGCTGCGCGGAAGTACACGGTGGTATCCCCATCGCACTCGTGAAGGACCACCCACAGGGCGGGGCCGGAGCGCGAGTTCGTCAGACCGTTTCCCCCGACACTGCCCCACTGGTCGGGCACCGGCCCTCAAGTGCACGGCGACGCCGCGAAGGCCGGTGCCCGTCGTGCTCAGCTTCGAGTCACGCCCTGCGGCAACCAGGCGGGGAGGGCCTCGGTCCGGTTCAGCCAGTCGGACGGCGGCGCGCCCGCGGGCGAGGAGGCCACCACGCCACCGGCGATGGCACAGGTCGTGTCGACGTCCCCGCCGACCTGGGCCGTCGTCCAGAACGTCGTCTCGAAGTCGCCCAGGCCGCGGGCCGCCGACCAGAGGGCGAACGGCACCGTGTCGTGGGCGCTGGTCCGTCGGCCGCTGCCGAGCACGGCCGCGACGGTCCCTGCGTCGCCGTAGTCCAGCATGTCGCGGGCCCGGCGCAGCCCCGCGCCGACGGCGCTGCGCGGAACCAGGGCGATGACCCCGTCGAGCAGCGCCTCTGGCGTGGGCGGGCCGGCCGGATCGGCGGCGAGCGCGGCCGCCGCGGCAACGGCCATGGTGCCGACGACGGCCTCGCGGTGCTGGTGGGTGGGGTAGGCGGAGATCTCGGCCTGGTGCGTCGCCTGCTCGGGGTCGTCCGCGTACCAGGCGCCGAGCGGGGCGATGCGCATCGCTGCGCCGTTGCCCCAGGAGCCCTGGCCGTTGAAGAGCGCGGCGGCCAGCTCGCGCCAGTCGCCGCCCTCCCTGATCAGCCGGAGCATCCGGTTGACGGCGGGGCCGTAGCCCCGGTCGAAGTCGTGGTGCTCAGCGAAGGACATGGCCAGGGCGTCCTGGTCGATGCGGCCGTGCAGGGCGAGGACGGCCAGGACGGAGCAGGCCATCTCCGTGTCGTCGGTCCACTGCCAGGAGCCCGGGGGCAGCTCGCGCCGCTTCAGCAGGGGGTAGTTCGCGGGGACGAAGAACTGGGAACCCAGAGCGTCCCCCACGGCCAGTCCGCGCAGACTGGCGAGGGCGCGATCGAAGCGCCGGTCGAATGAGGAGTCAGCGGTCATCGGTGCGCCACTCTATCCGGTGGGACCATACGGTTCCGGGGTACACCAGCGTTCGAACGGGCGGTCCAGCCGGTAGCGCCCGTCCTCCCCGAGCAGCAGGACCCGGGTCTCCGCATTGCCCGGATTCGACAGCGACTCGAATTCGGCCACGCTCCAGTGGAACCACCTCATGCAGAAGAGCCGCATGGTCAGCCCATGGGTGACCAGCAGGACGTTCGGCGGATGGTCGGGGGCCTCGAAGCTGCGGTAGAGGCTCTCCAGGAAGGCCCCGACGCGGTCGTAGACGTCGGCTCCGGACTCGCCCTGCGCGAAGCGGTAGAAGAAGTGGCCGTACGCGTCCCGGTAGACCTTCTGGAGGCGCACGTCCTCCCGGTCCTGCCAGTTGCCCCAGTCCTGCTCCCGCAGCCGCGGCTCCTCGCGGATCCTGACCCGTCCCGGCGGCAGCCGGAAGGCTTGCAGGGTCTCGTGGGTGCGGCGGTAGGGCGAGACGTACACGCTCACCGCCTCGTCGCCGAAGAGCTCCCTGAGCCAGACGCCCGTCCTCTCCGCCTGCCGCCGGCCGGTCTCGGTGAGCCGGAGCGCGTGGTCGGGCTCCCGCTCGTACACGGTGTCGTCGACATTGCCTTCGGACTCTCCGTGCCGTACGAGAACGATGCGCCGCGGTCGTGCCATGCTCCGACCCTAGAGGGAGGAGTTCCCTCCGTCTCAGCCACGGAGACGGCCGGAGTCCATCCGGCGTATCCGCCCGGTGAACCGGTGGCGCAGCGCGCGGTCGTGCGAGACCACCACGAGCGCGCCCGGCCACTCCTCCAGGGCCTGTTCCAGCTCCTCGACCAGGCCGAGGGCGAGGTGGTTGGCGGGCTCGTCGAGGAGGAGCAGGTCCGCGGGGCGGGCGAGCAGCCGGGCAAGCGCGAGTCTGCGCAGCTGCCCTGCCGAGAGGGAGCCCACGGGCACGAGGAGATCGGCGGACCGGAACAGTCCGTACGACAGCAGTCGTTCGGCGAGTCCGTCCTCGTCGAGCCCGAGTCCCAGTCCGCGTCCGAAGGCGGCGAGCAGGGGTTCGGCGGGCCGCCGGACGGTGACCTCCTGGGCCAGGAAGCCGACCCTGCCCCGGCGTCGCACCTCTCCCTCGTCGGGTACGAGGTCGCCGGCCATGACGCGCAGCAGGGTGGACTTGCCCGCGCCGTTGCCCCCGTGGACGAGCAGTCGCTCGCCCGCCGCCAGGGCGAGGGCGTCGACGGCGAGCCGGTCTCCGATCCGGACCCGGTCCAGGGCGAGGAGTTCGCCCCGGGCCGCCCCGGCCTCCGGGCGGGCGGCGAAGGCGAGGGGCGGGGCCGGCTCGGACACGGGCTGCTCCGTGAGCCGCCTCAGCCTCTCCCTGGCATTGCGCACACGCCCGGAGACGGACGCCTGGACGCGGCCGCCGGCCCGGCCGTAGGCCATCTTGTTGTTGTCCTTCATGACGCGGCCCGCGGCCACGGCATGGGCCACCCCCTCCGCGTACGCCTCCAGACGCTCGGTCTCGGCGCGCCATTCCTCGTACTCCTGCCGGCGTCGTCGGCGCGTGGCCTCGTGGGCCGCGCGGAAACCCGCGTACCCCTCGCCGTGGCGGACGAGGGTCCGCCGGTCGGTGTCGACCTCGACGAGGGCGGTGGTGACGCGCTCCAGGAAGACCCGGTCGTGGGAGACGGCGACGACGGTCCCCCGGTGGGCCCGGAGGGACTCCTCCAACCAGTCGAGCGCGTCCGCGTCGAGGTGGTTGGTGGGCTCGTCGAGCAGGAGCACCTCGGGTGCGGCGGCGACGGCGCAGGCGATGCCGAGTCGGGCCTGTTCGCCGCCGGAGAGGGTGCCGAGCCGGCGGTCCCGGGCGATGCGGGCGATCCCGAGGGCATGGAACGCTTTGTCGATACGGGCGTCGGCCTCGTATCCCCCGCCCATTTCATAGGCGGTGAGCACGTCCCCGTACTCCGCGAGGTCGTCGACCGCCCCGCGGTCCAGACGTGCTTCGAGTGTGCGCAGGCGCCTCTCCATGGCGCGGAACTCGGCCAGGGCGGAGTCGACGGCGTCGGCCACCGTGTCCTCCGGCGGCAGGTCGGGGGTCTGGCGGAGGAGTCGCAGGCCGCCGTCGGCCAAGGCGGTGACCCGGCCCTCGTCCGGCGCGACCGCGCCGGACAGCAGGTGGAGGAGGGTGGATTTGCCCGCCCAGTTCTCCCCCACGATCCCGACCCGTTCGCCGGGGCGGACGGAGAGCGAGACGCGGTCGAGGAGTATCCGCTCTCCACGGGAGACGGTCACGTCGTGGAGCGAGATCTGTGCGGGCATGGCACCTCCCAGGAGCTACAGCAAACACAACTCTTGTTGCGTTAATGTGAGTGTGGCACACTCGGAACCACTAACGCAACGGGAGTAGCAGTTGAACGACTCGATCGAGGACCCCGACGCCCCCGCCCCGGGCAGCCGCCGCCCCGGCGGCCGCACCGCCCGCACCAGGGCCGCCGTCCGCGACGCCGTCCTGACGGGGCTGGCCGAGCACGGCTATCCCGCCCTGACCGTGGAGTACGTGGCGGAGCACTCGGGCGTGCACAAGACGACGCTCTACCGCCGCTGGGGCAGCGTGGAGGGCATGGTGGCCGACGCCCTCGCCCTCGCCGGGGAGGACGCCTGGACCCCGCCGGACACCGGCAGCCTCGCCGGCGACCTGCGCGCCCTCGCGTGGGAGGTCGTCGAGGGGTTCGGGGATCCGGCCCGCGCCGCCGCGCCCACCGCCTTCGTCGGCGCGGCGTTCCAGTCGCCGCGCGCCGCCGACGCCCTGCACTCCTTCTACGCGGAGCGGTTCCGCCGCTGCGAGGAGGTCGTGGCCCGGGCGGTCGACCGGGGCGAGGCGCCGGTCGGCACCGATGCCGGCGCGGTGGTCCGGGCGGCCTCCGCCCCCCTCTTCCTCCGCCTCTTCGTCACGCGCGAACCCGTCGACGAGAAACTGGCCGACCAGGCGGCGGAGGCGACGCTGACGGCCGTGGCGGCGGGCGTGTTCACCCGAGGCGCGGAAGCGCCGGCCACCGGCGGTCCGGCCACCGCCCCCGGAGGCTGAACGCTCAGACGGTCCAGGCGGATTCGAGCCGCACGATGTCACCCGTGAGCGCGGCCACGTCGGCCTCGGTCTGCGCCCTCAGGCCGAGGCGCTCCACCCGCTCCTCACGGTACTTGCCGTGCTCCGCGGTGGAGTTCCAGAGCGAGAGCACCAGGAACTCATGCCCGGGCGCCTCGCCGAACAACCCCCGCAGCATGCCCGGCGATCCGGCCATCGCCGGGTTCCACACCTTCTCCTGCATCAACGCGAAGTGCTCCACGCGCTCTTCGTGGACACGGCAGTGCGCCACCCGCGCCACGTCCGCGTCGGCGAACTTCGGCTCGAAACCGGTCTTCACGTCGAAGCGGTGGTCGAAGAGCTTGACCTGCGCGTCCTTGTAGGTGCCGGACTGCGCGGCGGCCAGCCGGTCGTGCGAGCGGGCCATGAAGGAGTCGTAGAAGGCCCGGCTCTCCCAGAAGGAGAAGATGTGCGCGATCTCGGGACGGGCCCGGCTCCAACCGCCGCCCTGTCCCCGGAAACCCGGCTCACCGAGCAGCCCCGCCCACTTCCGCTGCCCCCGTTCGAAGCCTCGGCGGTCCACGACGGCGCAGCGAATCCACTTGACCAGCACCGCGCCATCGTACGGGTCGGAGGAGCGCCCCGGCAGACCGTCATCACAGATGGGCGACACGGGGTGAGGCGCCGTCAGGCACCCGGCTCTTTCAGGCCAGTCGGGCGTCGAGTTCCGGCACGTCCCCGCCCCGGAACGGCGCTGGGCGACCTTCGCAGACCCAACTGTCGTACCCGCGTGACACCATGAGGAAGGACCCGGGCGAGGGGTCCATACGGGGAACAGGGAAAGGGGAAGCACCGTGAGCGGACTCAACAAGGGCGTCGGCAAGGTCGAGGTGGCGCTCAAGTGGGATGCGGCACCTTCGGGCGCACCGGCGCACGACCTGGATCTCGTCGCCGCCGTCTTCACCTCCGAGGACCCCTACGGCGCTCCCGCACAGCTGGTCCACTTCGACAGTCGTTCCCCCGACGGGACGATCACCCTCCACCGCGACAGCCGTACCGGACAGGGCTTCGGTGACGACGAGGTGATGACCCTCGAACTGGACCGGTTGGCTCCCCGGTACGTCCGCGTGGTGGTCGGCGTGGCGATCCAGCAGGGCCGCGGCCGGCTCGTCTTCGGATCCATAGCCCAGACCGCCGTACGCGTCAGCGAGGGCTATACGGAGCTGCTCCGCGACGACTTCGCCGCGGTCGCCGACGCGACGGCGGCGACCGTCGTCGAGTTCACCCGGGAGGGTTCGGCGGGCTGGACCTTCCGGCCCCTGCTGCGGGGGTTCGACACGGACCCGCAGACCTTCGGCTCGCTCATGGGCTCCGCGCGCGCCTGACCCCTGCCGCCCCCTCACCCCTCCACGGACTCCGGACAGGACGAAGGGCGGTGGAACCGGCACCCGGTCCCACCGCCCGCCCGCCAAGATCACTCCCGGCGGGTCATCGTCTCGACTCAGCTGCAGCCGCTGGTCGAGCCGCAGCCCTCGCAGATGTAGCAGGAGCCGGCGCGCTGCATCTTCGTACCGCAGGAGAAGCAGAGCGGGGCGTCGGCGCTGATGCCGAGCTGCATCTCGACGAGCTCCGCCGAGGTGTGCGCCTGCTTCGGGGCCGGGACCTCGGCCTTGACCACGGGGGCCGGGGCGGCGACGGCCTTCAGCTCCGTGGCGACCGGGGCGGACTGGGCCAGGCCCTCGACGTCGACCTCGTCCTCAGCCGGCTCGTAGGAGCCGGTCTCCAGGTGGCGCTGACGCTCCTCGGCGGAGTGGATGCCGAGGGCGGAGCGGGTCTCGAAGGGCAGGAAGTCCAGCGCCAGGCGGCGGAAGATGTAGTCGACGATCGACTGCGCCATCCGCACGTCCGGGTCGTCCGTCATGCCGGCCGGCTCGAAGCGCATGTTGGTGAACTTCGAGACGTACGTCTCCAGCGGGACGCCGTACTGCAGACCGACGGAGACGGCGATGGAGAAGGCGTCCATCATGCCCGCGAGGGTCGAGCCCTGCTTCGACATCTTCAGGAAGACCTCACCGAGACCGTCGTCCGGGTAGGAGTTGGCGGTCATGTAGCCCTCGGCGCCACCGACGGTGAAGGAGGTGGTGATCCCGGGGCGGCCCTTGGGGAGGCGCTTGCGGACGGGGCGGTACTCGACGACCTTCTCGACGGCCTCGCGGATCGTCGCCTCGGTCTTCGCGGTGACCTCGGCCTTCGCCGCGTCCTCGGTGTCCTTCTTCTTGGCGGAGAGCGGCTGGCCGACCTTGCAGTTGTCGCGGTAGATGGCGAGCGCCTTGACGCCCATCTTCCAGGCCTCGAAGTAGACCTCCTCGACGTCCTCGACCGTGGCCGTCTCCGGCAGGTTCACGGTCTTGGAGAGGGCGCCCGAGATCCAGGGCTGGATGGCGGCCATCATGCGGACGTGGCCCATCGCGGAGATGGAGCGCTCGCCCATGGCGCAGTCGAAGACCTCGTAGTGCTCGGTCTTCAGACCGGGGGCGTCGATCACATTGCCGTGCTCGGCGATGTGGGCGACGATCGCCTCGATCTGCTCCTCCTGGTAGCCCAGGCGGCGCAGGGCCTGCGGGACGGTGCCGTTGACGATCTGCATCGAGCCGCCGCCGACCAGCTTCTTGAACTTGACCAGGGCGAGGTCGGGCTCCAGGCCGGTGGTGTCGCAGGACATCGCGAGACCGATGGTGCCGGTGGGGGCGATGACGGACGCCTGGGAGTTGCGGAAGCCGTTCTTGGCGCCGAGACGGATGACGTCCTGCCAGGCCTCCGTGGCGGCGGCCCAGATCGGGGTGTCCAGGTCGTCCATGCGGACGGCCTTGTCGTTGGCGTCGGCGTGCTGCCGCATGACGCGCTGGTGCGGCTCGGCGTTGCGGGCGTAGCCGTCGTAGGCGCCGACGACCGCGGCCAGTTCGGCGGAGCGCTTGTACGAGGTGCCGGTCATCAGGGAGGTGATGGCACCCGCGAGCGCGCGGCCGCCGTCGGAGTCGTACGCGTGGCCGGTCGCCATCAGCAGGGCGCCGAGGTTGGCGTAGCCGATGCCGAGCTGGCGGAAGGCGCGGGTGTTCTCGCCGATCTTCTGGGTGGGGAAGTCGGCGAAGCAGATGGAGATGTCCATCGCGGTGATGACCAGCTCGACGACCTTGGCGAAGCGCTCGACGTCGAAGGACTGGTGACCCTTGCCGTCGTCCTTGAGGAACTTCATGAGGTTCAGCGAGGCAAGGTTGCAGGACGTGTTGTCCAGGTGCATGTACTCGCTGCACGGGTTCGAGCCGTTGATGCGGCCGGACTCGGGGCAGGTGTGCCAGTGGTTGATCGTGTCGTCGTACTGGATGCCGGGGTCGGCGCAGGCCCACGCGGCCTCGGCCATCTTGCGGAAGAGCGCCTTGGCGTCGACCTCCTCGATGACCTCGCCGGTCATGCGGGCGCGCAGGCCGAACGTGCCACCGGACTCGACGGCCTTCATGAACTCGTCGTTCACACGGACGGAGTTGTTGGCGTTCTGGTACTGGACGGACGTGATGTCGTCGCCGCCCAGGTCCATGTCGAAGCCCGCGTCACGGAGGGCGCGGATCTTCTCCTCCTCCTTGACCTTGGTCTCGATGAAGTCCTCGATGTCCGGGTGGTCGACGTCGAGGATGACCATCTTGGCGGCGCGGCGGGTGGCACCACCGGACTTGATCGTTCCCGCGGAGGCGTCGGCGCCGCGCATGAAGGAGACCGGGCCCGAGGCGTTGCCGCCGGAGGAGAGCAGCTCCTTGGAGGAGCGGATGCGGGAGAGGTTCAGGCCGGCGCCGGAGCCGCCCTTGAAGATCATGCCCTCTTCCTTGTACCAGTCGAGGATCGACTCCATGGAGTCGTCGACGGACAGGATGAAGCAGGCGGAGACCTGCTGGGGCTGCGGCGTGCCGACGTTGAACCAGACCGGCGAGTTGAAGCTGAAGATCTGGTGGAGGAGGGCGTAGGCGAGCTCGTGCTCGAAGATCTCCGCGTCGGCGGGCGAGGCGAAGTAGCCGTAGTCCTCGCCGGCCTTCGTGTAGGTCTTCACGATGCGGTCGATGAGCTGCTTGAGACCGGTCTCGCGCTGCGGGGTGCCGACGGCCCCGCGGAAGTACTTGCTGGTGACGATGTTGACCGCGTTCACCGACCAGAAGTCGGGGAACTCGACGCCACGCTGCTCGAAGTTGATCGAGCCGTCGCGCCAGTTGGTCATGACGACGTCACGGCGCTCCCAGTTCACCTCGTCGTACGGATGCACGCCGGGGGTGGTGTGGATGCGCTCGATCCGCAGGCCCTTGCTCGCCGCCTTGGCTCCCTTGGTGCGGGAACCACGTGCCGGGCCGCTCGCCGTCTCTGTCATGCCGCCTCCCATATACGGGCAAAACACCCTTTGGCGCCCAGATAATCCCAGAGCACCGTCTTCTGTACTGCGTTCTGTACTGCTTGGCCCGCGGGTACCGCACAGGTCACCCGGGGCAGGTCTGTCCACGGCCGCGCGGCGGCCGGCCCGCCGGGCCTCCAGGGGCCCGGACCGCCGTCAGTCGGCGGCGCCGGCGGGAACGGGCACCTCGGGGGTGCCGGTCCCGCCGTTCTCGTTCTCAGCGGGAGGCCGCACGCGGAGTTCCGCGATGGCGGCCTCGAAGTCCTCGAGCCCCTCGAAAGCCTTGTACACGGACGCGAAGCGCAGGTACGCGACGAGGTCGAGCTCCTGCAGCGGTCCGAGGATGGCCAGGCCGACGTCGTGCGTGGTCAGCTCGGCACTGCCGGTGGCGCGCACCGCCTCCTCGACCCGCTGGCCGAGCTTGGCCAGGGCGTCCTCGGTGACCGGCCGCCCCTGGCACGCCTTGCGGACGCCGGAGATGACCTTGGTGCGACTGAAGGGCTCGGTGACACCGGAGCGCTTGACCACCATGAGCGAACAGGTCTCGACCGTGGTGAAACGGCGGGCGCAGTCGGTGCACTGGCGGCGACGTCGGATCGACGTGCCGTCGTCGGTGGTGCGACTGTCGACGACCCGGCTGTCGGGGTGCCTGCAGAAGGGGCAGTGCATCGGTTACGACCCTCTCCTCACGGCACGACTGAACAGCCTCGCCGGGCCCGTCAAGGCCCTCGAAGCGACCACCAGCATAGGCGATCGAACGCGCCCCGGCAGACCGGGGACCACTATCCCTGGGCGGCCGGTGACATCCAACCACTAGATCTAGGGTTGAGGGGGTTGCGACACCCCCGCGTGTCGCGGAGGCGCCGAGGGCGCGTCCGTGCTCCGCGAGTGCGAGACTGGGAGGGCGCACCGAGACCTGGAGACGTCGAGGCCGGGAGACCCAGCAGCGAAGGCTATCCCAGGGGCATCGACCCGCCGGGACCACCCCCTATACACCTCCACACACATACAGGTAAGGCAATCTGCGGATTTTCACTCGAACGTGTGTTTGGCGCAACCTTTCGAAAGCCACTACCGTTGTGCCAGCCAGGGAGACCATTCGAGAGGGGCCGACGACGTGACCACCACCGCAGACAGCGCCACCATCACCGCCCAGGACCGCTCCCAGGGCCGACTCGAGCCGGTGCACGCCATGAACGACACCGCCATGCACGGCGAGGAGCCCGGGCGACCCGCCCGCGCCCTCCCCGGAAGGCCTCCAGGCATCAGGGCCGACAGCTCCGGCCTCACCGACCGCCAGCGCCGGGTCATCGAAGTCATCCGCGACTCCGTCCAGCGGCGCGGCTACCCGCCGTCGATGCGCGAGATCGGCCAGGCGGTGGGCCTCTCCAGCACGTCGTCGGTGGCGCACCAGCTGATGGCCCTGGAGCGCAAGGGCTTCCTCCGGCGCGACCCGCACCGCCCCCGGGCCTACGAGGTCCGCGGTTCCGACCAGCCCAGCACCCAGCCGACCGACACCACCGGCAAGCCCGCCGCGTCGTACGTGCCCCTGGTCGGCCGGATCGCGGCCGGCGGCCCCATCCTGGCCGAGGAATCCGTCGAGGACGTCTTCCCCCTCCCCCGGCAACTGGTCGGCGACGGCGAGCTCTTCGTCCTCAAGGTCGTCGGCGACTCCATGGTCGAGGCCGCCATCTGTGACGGCGACTGGGTCACGGTCCGCCGCCAGCCCGTCGCGGAGAACGGCGACATCGTCGCCGCCATGCTCGACGGCGAGGCCACGGTGAAGCGCTTCAAGCGCGAGGACGGCCACGTCTGGCTGCTGCCGCACAACGCCGCGTACCAGCCCATCCCTGGCGACGAGGCCACGATCCTCGGCAAGGTGGTCGCCGTGCTGCGGCGGGTGTGACCCCACCTCGCCGGCTCCGACCGGGCCCCGGGACCCACTGCGCCGGTCCCGGGGCCCGCTGTACGTCCCCGGCTCGTACGCCCCGCTCCCCCGGCTCGTACGTCTCCGTTCTCCTGGCTCTCGTCGGCCCCGGCAGACCGCCGGGGCCGACGTGCGTCCGCCGTCGGACCGTCGGGCTCAGGCGCCGTCCGCCTTCGCGGCCGCGTCGATCGCCGCGAGCGACTTCCGCACCTGGTTGCGATCGGTCGTGTACCAGAAATCGGGCATCGAGGCCTTCAGATAGCTGCCGTACCGCGCCGTGGCGAGCCGCTGGTCCAGGACGGCCACCACGCCCCGGTCGCCCGTCGCCCGGACCAGCCGGCCGGCGCCCTGGGCCATCAGCAGCGCCGCGTGGGTCGCCGCCACCGCCATGAAGCCGTTCCCCCCGGCCTCCTCGACCGCCTTCTGACGCGCGCTCATCAGCGGGTCGTCGGGGCGCGGGAAGGGAATCTTGTCCATGACGACCAGCTGGCAGCTGGCGCCCGGGACGTCCACGCCCTGCCAGAGCGACAGGGTGCCGAACAGACAGGTCCGCGGATCCGCCGAGAAGTTCTTGATCAGCTCGCCCAGGGTGTCCTCGCCCTGGAGCAGGATCGGGAACTCGGGGATACGGCTCCGCAGCTCCTCCGCCGCCAGCTGTGCCGCCCGCATCGAGGAGAAGAGCCCGAGGGTCCGGCCGCCGGCCGCCTGGATCAGCTCGGTCAGCTCGTCCAGCATGTCGCCCCGCTCGCCGTCCCTGGCCGGCTTGGCCAGGTGCTTGGCGACGTACAGGATGCCCTGCTTCGGGTAGTCGAACGGGGAGCCGACGTCGATGCCCTTCCACACGGGCAGGTCGTCGCCCTCCATGCCCTCGGGGGCGAGGCCCAGCGAGGCGCCCACCCCGTTGAAGTCGCCGCCGAGCTTGAGCGTGGCCGAGGCGAGGACGACGGAGCGCTCGGTGAAGAGCTTCTCCCGCAGCAGCCCGGAGACCGAGAGCGGCGCGACCCGCAGCGAGGCTCCGAAGCGGTCGTGCCGCTCGTACCAGACGACGTCGTACTCGGAGCCCTGGGTGATCCGCTCCGCGACGCCGTGCACGGTCTCGACCGAGGCCATCGCCTGCTTGCGGACCGCGTCCTCGTCCTGCACCGAGCGGTCCCGAGTGTTCCCGAGCGCGGTGATCACGGCGCGGGCCGCGTCGCGCAGCGCCATCAGTGCGTACGCCAGGTCCTCCGGGAGCTCCTCCAGGCGGCCCGGGAGGGCCAGCTCCATGACCCGCTCGAAGCCTTCCGCGGCGGTCTGGAGCTGGTCGGCGACCTTCTCGTCCACCAGCTTGGCGGCCCGGCGCACCGCCCGGTTCACCTGGCCCGGGGTGAGCTCGCCGGTCGCGACACCGGTGACCCGGGAGACCAGCTCGTGGGCCTCGTCGACGATCAGGACCTCGTGCTGCGGCAGCACGGGGGCGCCCTCGATCGCGTCGATGGCGAGGAGGGCGTGGTTGGTGACGACGACGTCGGCGAGCTTGGCGCGCTCGCGGGCGGCCTCGGCGAAGCACTCCGCCCCGTACGCGCACTTGCTCGCGCCGAGGCACTCCCGGGAGGAGACCGAGACCTGGCCCCAGGCCCGGTCGGAGACGCCGGGCGTCAGGTCGTCCCGGTCGCCGGTCTCCGTCTCGTCCGCCCAGTCGCGCAGCCGGAGCAGGTCCTGGCCGAGCTTGCTGGTGGGCGCGGCCGCTTCGAAGGGGTCGAAGAGGCCCTCCTCCTCGTCCTGCGGGACGCCCTCGTGGAGACGGTGCAGGCACAGGTAGTTCGACCGGCCCTTGAGCATGGCGAACTGGGGGCGGCGGCGCAGCTGGGGGTGGAGCGCGTCGACCGTCCGCGGCAGGTCGCGCTCGACGAGCTGGCGCTGGAGCGCCAGGGTGGCCGTGGCCACCACCACCCTCTCCCCGTGGGCGAGCGCCGGCACCAGGTAGCCGAGCGACTTTCCGGTGCCGGTGCCCGCCTGGACGAGCAGGTGGGAGTTGTCGTCGATGGCCTCGGCCACGGCCTCGGCCATGGTGACCTGGCCGGGGCGCTCCGTGCCGCCGACGGCGGCGACGGCGGCGTGGAGGAGGTCGGGGAGGGATGGCTTCGTCATAGCGTTCCCACCCTACGGGGCAGCACCGACAGCCGGGGCACCCCTCGGGGTCACGCGAGGGGGTTGGGGACGGTGCCGTGGACGGCCGCGTGCGGGCGGTCGGAGCGGTCCCGGTAGCCGTCCATGTGCAGACGGTTGCGGTTGAGGCAGAGCCGTTCGATCCGGGGAGTGAGCAGGTCGAAGAGGTCGAACCGGTCCTTCAGCTCGGGGAAGCGCTCCTGGTGGCGGAGGATCACGGCGCGGACGAGGGCCCAGAAGTCCGCTTCGGGTACCTGGAGTTGTTCCTCGCAGAGCGGGGCGAGGTAGCGGAAGACACCGACGAAGAGCCCCGAATGGATGAACTGGACGAGGAAACCGGGTTCCTCGGTGAGGAGGACGGCGCGGACGTCGTCGGGCATCGTGTCGTGCTCGGGGAGCGGGTGGGCGCTGATGTTGACGTCGTCGACGAAGTCCTTGATCGCAAGCCGGACGGGGACGTCCTGGTCGTCGTAGACGACGATCGCGTTCTCGCCGTGCGGGGAGAAGACGGTGCCGTAGCGGTAGAGGAAGTGGAGCAGCGGAGGCAGCAGCGCGGCGAAGAGGCGCCGGAGCCAGACGGTGGGGGCCAGGCCGGAGCGTTCGACGAGTTCGGCGACGAAGGCGCGGCCCCCGGGGTCGGTGTGGAGCAGGGAGGCGAGGGTACGGGCCCGCTCGCCGGGCGGCAGCCGGAGCGGTTCGCGCCAGATCGCGCCGAGCAGTTCCTTGTACTGGTACGGGACTTCGGGCAGCCGGTCGTAGAGGGGGTGTTCGACGGTGACGGAGGCGACTTCGCCGAGGAGGATCACGCCGCATTCGTCGCGGAGGAAGGGGTCGGCGTCGCGCAGGCCGTGGACCCAGGCGGTGACGGCGGGGGCGGCGAGGGTGCGCTCGGTGGGGAGGCCGCGCCAGACGAGGGTGTTGAGCACGGAGAGCGGCAGTTTGACGGTGTGCCGGTCGGGCCGGCTGGTGTTGAGGAAGGTACGGATGGACTGCTGCGGCAGGCGGAGGTCGCCGTCGGCGGGGAGGGGGACGACGGCTCCGGCGGCGATGGCGGGGGCGTAGAGCGGGAGCAGGACCTCGTCCCACTGCCAGGGGTGGACGGGCAGCAGCAGATAGCCGTCGGGGTCGAGTCCGCGGGCGGTGAGGTGGGTGCGGAAGGCGTCCCGGACGGCCGGGTCGAGCTCGCGGGCGTAGAGGCGGTCGGGGGTGTCGAGACCGGCGACACCGCGGTAGGCGGCGATGCGGTTGCTGACCGCGATCCACGGGAGCCGGATGGCGCGACGGGCCTCGGGGGCCCAGCGGGCGGTATCGGAGGCGGAGAAGCCGATGCGGCCCTTGTTGAGGACGAGCCAGGGGTGCCCGGTCTGGTGGCCTTCGAGTTCGGCGTAGGAGAGGTCGGCGAGGCGGTCGGCGGTGAGGGCGGTGTGGTCGAGGCGGGCCTCGGCGGCGAGGGTGGTGGAGAGTTCGCGGATGAGGTGGCCGAGGGTGGCACCGTCGAGGTCGAGGAGGCGGCGGGCGCGGACGAGGAAGTCGAGGGGGTCGGTCAGCGGCCGGCCGCCGTGGGTGATCGTGTCGGGGGCGACGCGCCAGCTGCCGTAGGCGCCGCGGCGGGCGGTGAAGGCGAGGGTGGTGCCGTCGTCGAGGGTGAGGGCGTATTGGCGGGAGGCGTCGTCGCCTTCGCCGTCCTCCGGGACGGGGACGGGGTCGAGGATCTCCTCGTAGGCGAACTCGCCGAGGGCCTTGGCGAGGGTGCGGGCCGAGGCGCGGGCCCAGGCGGTGGGGTTGAGCTCGGGGGGCGCGAGCAGTTCGGGGGCGGCGGTCGCCGCGGGGCGTGCGGAGTCACGGGGTGCTGGGGACGTCGTCACAAAGGACTCCTCGAAGTGGGAACCGCTGTGGGTCGAGCGGAGTTGTCAAGGACAGAGGGCGTTCACAGAACGTGACGGAGAGCCCGGTCACGGATCATGAGCGCGGCTCTTTTGTCGGGAAGGTCGACTTCCGCCGCGTAGCGGAAGCCGGCGCTGAGGAAGGCCGAGACGGAGGGGGTGTTGCGGATGTCGGGTTCGGCGACGACTCGTGTGCAGCGGGGACGGTGGTCGAGGACGAGATCGGCGACGGCGCGCAGGAGTGCGGTGCCGACCCCCCGGCCGCGGTCGGCGACGCCTCCGAGGAGGAGATGGACGCCCGTGTCGTGCGGGTGTGCCGGGTAGGCGCGGGCGAGCGGGTCGAGGTCGGCGCGGTAGATCTCGAAGTAGCTCATCGGGGTGGAGTCGAGCAGGCCGAGGCAGGGGACGCTGCGGCCGTCGCCTTCGAGTTGGGCGCGGACGTGGTCCGCGGTGACGGTGTCGGGGCCGGCGAGTTCCCAGAAGGCGGCCACGGCGGGGTCGTTCATCCACCGGGTGAGCAGGGACAGGTCGCGTTCCAGGCGGACGGGGACGAGCCGGAAGCTGCCGAAGCGGGTGTCCGCCGGTGCCCAGGAGGCGACGGAGTCGAGCAGATCGCCGTCGAGGCGTCCGTCCGTGGGGAGGTCATGGCCCTCGGCGACGGGGGGTGACGGCTGTCCGGCGGCGAGGAGGGCGACGAGGTCGTCGACACGCAGGTCGAGGGTGTCGTCGCCCGTCGGGTCACTCGTCGGGGCACCTACCGGGTCACTCGTCGGGGCGCCCGCCGAATCGTCTGCCGAGGCGGGCGTGGTGCCGATGCCGGTGCGGGTGCCGAGGGGTGTGTCGGGGTCCGTTCCGGGATTGTGTCCGTGGTCCGGGTGTATGGACATGGGTGGTCTTCCGTGGTCGTGGGCGTCCCGGCGGGGGTGGGCGCGGGACGCGTCGGCGGGTGCGGGGCCGAGGGCGGCGGCGGGTGGCCGGCGTCCGGCGGTCAGGCGCGGAGGGGGTTGGTGATGGTGACGTAGACGGACTGGGTGTCGACGGGGCCGACCAGTTCGTCGAGGCCGTGGAGGCGGGTGAGGAGGTTGGCCTTGCTGCGGAGGGTGGCGGCTTCGAGGAGGCGGTGCGGGAGGGGTGAGCCGAGGCCGGTGGCGGAGGTGAGGAAGGAGCGGAAGGCGGCGAGCAGGATCCGCTCGTCGGCGAGGTGCTGGGCGCCGAACGCGCCGATCAGACCGAGGACGTTGTTGATGCCGAGGTAGTAGGCGAAGCGCTCGTCGGTGACCTGGTCGGAGACGAAGGTGTCGCTGTGGGCTCCGATGCCGGGGAGTCGGCTCTCCAGCTCGGCGCGGTGGGACTCGCGGAAGTAGTAGCCCTGGTTGTCGCGGTAGCGGCCGCCGGTGGGCCAGCCGTCGGCGTCGAGGAGGACCAGGGTGTTCTGCTGGTGGGCTTCCAGGGCGATGCCGGCGTGGCCGTCGAGCCAGAGGACGGGGCGGACGACCTGGTCGAGGTAGCGCAGGAACCACTCGGCGGAGACGGCGGCGACGGGGCGGCCGGTGCGGGCGGCGAGCCGGGTGACGAGGTCGGTGAGCCGGGAGCTCATGCCGGTGGTCCCCGGCCAGGGGCGGGGGGCGGTGAGGGCCGCGAGGCAGACGGCGTCGTCGCCGGGGCCGAAGGGGTTGTGCCGGATCATCAGGTCGAGTCCCGGCACGGGGGTGCCGTCGGGGGTGTCGACGGCGAGCCAGGCGGGGTCCCGGACGATGTCGAAGCCGGGGTGGGCGGCCTGCCACTCGTCGACGAGACCGGTGCGCAGGAGCCGGTGGACCTCGACGCCGCGGTGGAGCTCCTTGCGGAGGTTCTCCCGGCGGGAGTTGGTGATCCGCAGGCCGAGGGAGAGCTTCAGCATGGCGCGGGCGCCGGGGCGGTGGACGGTGCGGACGGAGGAGGTGGGGTGCCAGTGGCTCCCGTGGGGGCCCAGGTCGTGGAGGAGGCCCTGGTCGAGGAGGGCGCGGATGTCGGGGCGGTGGAGGAGTTCGCGGGCCTGCCAGGGGTGCAGGGGCAGGGGGGCGGTGCCGGTGGGGTGGGCGAGCCCTTCGGCGAGGCCGGTGGCGAGCTGTTCGGCGGCGACGGGGCGGCCCTGCTCGGTCCAGGCGGAGTCGGAGACGAGGAGGGAGTGGTCGACGGCGAACCAGTGGAGGGGGAAGGAGCCGTGGAGTTCGGGCGAGTAGAGGCGGGACTCGGCGTCGGAGAGTCCTTCGCGGCTCTTGGGGGTGGGGTGGAGCGGGTGGCCGAGGAGGAGGGACTGTTCGGCGGCGAGGAAGAGGTCGGCGTCGGGGTGGGGCCGGGGGTCGCGGCGGCGTTCGGCGAGGAAGTCGGCGGTGCGGCGGACGGAGTCGGCGACGCGGCCGACGAGTTCGGTGGCTTCGGGGCGGCCGGTCTCGCGGCTGAGGAGGGCGGCGAGGGTGACGGCGTCGACGGCCGGGGCGCTGGAGGGAAGGCCTTCCAGAGCGGGGGGGCCGAAGCGGTGCCAGCCGGTGGGCGACCAGTAGCGGACGGGGACGAGGAGGGCGGTGCCGCTGGCGTCGAGGGGGACGCGGAGGGTGGTGGTGTCGGAGGCGGGGAGGTTCTTCTCCCGGACCCAGCAGCGCAGGAGGTTCTCGATGGTGGCGGCGTCGGCGGCCCGCTGGGGGTCGGGGTCGTCGAGGGGGTCGGCGGCGGAGGTGCCGGACCGGTGGGGGGCCGCGTCCGGGCCGGCTCCGGGGCGGGGGGTCCGGAGGGGGGCGGGGCCGGTGTGCTGGCGCGGGACCGTGGGCTCCTCGGCAGCGGGGTGGGTCTCGGTCTCGGGCAGCTGGGAGGTGGGGGTGGCGTTCACGCGGGTTTCCTTGGTGAGGGGGCCGGGGGGCGGTCCGGGTCAGTGGGACGGTCCGGGAGCGGGCCGGTGGGGGGCGGGCGGCCGGGGGACGTGGGCCCGTTCGGCGGCGGCGAGGGCGTCGGCGAAGCGGTCGAGGACGGCGGTGGCCTGCTCGTCGGTGAGGGTGAGCGGGGGAAGGAGCCGTACGACGGCGGAGTGGCGGCCGCCGAGTTCCACGATGAGTCCGCGGGCGAGGCATTCCTGCCGGACGGCGCGGGCGAGGGCCGGGGCGGCGGGCGGGACGGGGTGTTCGGGGCCGGTGGCCTCGGGGTCGACGAGTTCGACGCCGATCATGAGGCCGCGGCCTCGGACGTCGCCGACGCAGGGGTGGGCGGCCCGGAGGCCCTGGAGGCGGCCGAGCATCCGGGCGCCGAGAGCGGCGGCCCGTTCGGCGAGCCGGTTCTCGCGGACGTACGCGAGGGTGGCGGTGCCGGCGGCCATGGCGAGCTGGTTGCCGCGGAAGGTGCCGGCGTGGGCGCCGGGTTCCCAGGCGTCGAGCCCGGAGCGGTACACGATGACGGCGAGCGGGAGAGAGCCGCCGATGGCCTTGGAGAGGACCATCACGTCGGGCACGACGCCGCTGTGCTCGACGGCCCAGAAGGCGCCGGTGCGGCCGACGCCGGTCTGGACCTCGTCCACGACGAGGGGGACGGAGTGGCGGGCGGTGATGCTCCGCATGCGGCGCATCCAGGTGTCGGGGGCGGGCAGGACGCCGCCCTCGCCCTGGACGGCTTCCACGATCATCCCGGCGGGGGTGGCGACGCCGCTCTTGGGGTCGTCGAGGAGGCTCTCGGTCCAGCGGGCTGAGAGTTCGGCACCGTACTCGCCGCCGACGCCGAAGGGGCAGCGGTACGACTGGGGGTACGGGAGCCGGGTGACGCGGACGTCGTCGGCGCCGCCGGACACGGCGAGGGCTCCGGCGGTCATGCCGTGGTAGGCGCCCGTGAAGGCGAGGACGCCGCGTCGGCCGGTGGCGGTGCGGACCAGTTTCAGGGCGGCCTCGACGGCGTCGGTTCCGGCGGGCCCGCAGAACTGGACGCGGGCGTCGGCGGCGAGTTCCAGAGGGAGGGTGGCGAAGAGCTCGGAGGTGAAGGCGTCCTTGACGGGGGTGGCGAGGTCGAGGACGTGGAGGGGCGCGCCGGAGTCGAGGACCTTGTGGATGGCTTCGAGGACGACGGGGTGGTTGTGACCGAGGGCGAGGGTGCCGGCGCCGGAGAGGCAGTCGAGGTAGCGGCGTCCGTCGGCGCCCTCGATGGTCAGGCCGCGGGCGCGGACCGGCACGATCGGCAGCGAGCGGGCGTAGGTGCGGGCGGCGGACTCGCGCTGGGCCTGCCGGCGCAGGATGGCCTCGTAGCCGCTTCCCGCCGCCGTCCCGTAACCGCGCCGGGTCGACGCCATGGGGCCGCCCGCCGCGGCCCGGCCCGGGGCACGCCCCTTCGCCCCCGAGCTCCCTGCCGCCGCGCCCGCGCCCGCCACCGGTTCCGGGACGGCGCCTGCTCCCGTACGCCCGGCCGTGTCCGGGACGGCATCCGCGTCCAGCAAAGCATCCGCATCCGCATCCGCATCCGCATCCGGGAGAGCGTCCATATCCGGTCCCTCTACCGGATCCGAGGCGGCTGCGATGGCCGGGCCCGCCGCCTGCCCCGGGGCGGTACCGGCGTCCGGGTCCGGGTCCGGCGCCGGGGTGGGGATGGTGGGGGCGGTGGCTGGAGCTGATTCGGTCACGGCCACGGCTCGGTGTCCTCCCGCGATAACAGTTGCGTTGCACATCGGCGGACCGCCGGAGCATCCCCAAGGGCCGCTCCGGGCGCCACCGTTGTGTCCCCCGTCCGTACCAACGACGGGAACTGCCGGGGAACACGGGCCGAGGGCAAGATCCTTGGCGTGTCCCGGATCACGGCATGGCAACGGCCGGACCGGCTCCGGAACCGGAGGCGGGGCGCGTACCGTCCCCTCCGGCACCGGCATAGTGGGGGCCGTCGTTCCCGTGTCCGTTCGGACGCGGGTGCGACCGATGCTCAGACATGCACCAGATATGCACCAGTTGACGTAGTCCCAGGGGGATCACGAGATGCGATCGATTCGTCCGCTGCTGATGGCGGCGTCCGCCGTCGCGGCGCTGACGCTCACCGCGACGGCCTGCGGGCCGAGCGAGGAGAACGCGGGAGACAAGCAGCCCAGTGCGCCGGTGAGCGAGAACCCGGGCGAGAACCCGCTCGACAAGATCAAGGTTCCGGAGGACCTGAAGCAGCGGCTGAAGGACCACGGGATCGACGTCGACAAGTGGCGCGACGGCGAGTGGAAGAACTGGGACAAGGACAAGTGGCTTCGCGAGGCGAAGGACTTCATCAACCCGATCATCGAGGACCTCTGGGACCCGGACCGGATGCGGGACGCCGAGCGTCCGGAGCGGCCGGTCGAGGAGGAGGACATCTCGGGTGACGAGGGTGTCACCGACCCGACGCCGGATCCGGTGAAGGCGGCGGCGGTGCCGGCGAAGTACCACGCCAACTCCCCGGCGTCCGGCAAGGTGTTCTTCGACGGGCCCGACGGTTCGATGGTCTGCTCGGCCACCGTGGTGAAGGACCCGGCCCACCCGGGCAAGTCCAATCTGGTGTGGACCGCCGGCCACTGCGTCCACAAGGGCAAGGAGGGCGGCTGGTACCGCAACATCGCCTTCGTCCCGTCGTACAACGACGCCGCGATGGAGACCTCCGCCCTGGAGAAGGCGACGCGCGAGCAGATCGCCCCGTACGGCGTGTGGTGGGCGGACTGGGTGAAGACCTCCGACCAGTGGATCGCGCAGGGCGCCTCCACCGGTGGCGCGGGCGCCCCGTACGACTTCGCCGTCATCCAGGTGACGCCGGAGAAGGGTTCCACCGGCAAGTCGCTGGAGGAGACGGTCGGTACGGCCCTGCCGGTCGAGTTCAACGCCCCGGCGGTGCCGAAGATCGCGAGCATGACGGCGACCGGTTACCCGGCGGCGCCGCCGTTCGACGGCCAGAAGATGTTCCGGTGCGCCGACAAGCCGGGCCGGCTGTCGCTGAAGGCGGACCAGCCGACGATGTACCGGATCGGCTGCACGATGACGGCCGGTTCGTCCGGTGGCGGCTGGGTCGCCCAGGGCAAGGACGGGCAGCCGGCGCTGGTGTCGAACACCTCGATCGGCCCGTCGACGGCGGGCTGGCTGGCCGGTCCGCGCTTCGGCCCGGAGGCCAAGGCCGTCTTCGACGAGGTCAGCAAGAAGTACGCGGGGCAGTAGGCCCGTTCAAACGCGGGGCCGGGGGGGGAGCGCCTCCGGCCCCGGCGGCCCGGCATACTGTGCACCAGCGAATGGCGCGCTCATGACAATGAGTGACCGTGAGCGAGGAACACCCGCACGCAAGAGACACCTTCACGGGGGAACTCACCACATGCGTTCTGTACGGCTCATACCCGCCGCCCTCGGCGTGGCGACGGCGCTCGCGCTGACCGCCACGGCCTGCGGCCCCACCGAGACGCCGGCCGCGGACAAGCCGGCCGGGGCGAGCAGCTCCGCGCCCGCCACCGAGGGCGACGGCGGCGATGGCGCGGCGGACCTCGCCGGAGACCTCGCCGACAAGCTCAAGAAGCACGGCGTCGACATCGACAAGTGGAAGAACGGCGAATGGAAGAACTGGGACACCAGCACCTGGCTCCGTGAGGCCGAGGACTTCGTCAACCCGGTCATCGAGAACCTCTGGGACCCGGCGCGCATGCAGTCGGCGCAGAGCCCGGACCCGACGATCGACGTCCAGGCCGGCGTCTCGGGCTCGGACCCGGTGCCGCGGCCGGTGACGGCGCAGCGCGAGAAGACGCCGTACCACCGCAACGCGGCCCCCGTCGGCAAGATCTTCTTCGACTCCCCCAAGGGGTCGATGGTCTGCTCGGGCACGATCGTGAAGGACCCCCGCCGTCCCGGTAAGTCCAACCTGGTCTGGACGGCCGGCCACTGCGTCCACGCCGGTCAGCGCGGTGGCTGGTACCGCAACATCACCTTCGTCCCTGCCTTCAACGACCTGGGCAAGTCCCCCGCCGCCCTGCGCAACGCCCGCCCGCACGAGGTCTACCCCTACGGCCAGTACTGGGCGGACTGGGCGGTCACCTCGGGCGAGTGGATCCAGCGCGGCGGGACGCAGCAGGCGTGGCCGTACGACTACGCGATCCTGCACGTGAAGCCGGAGCGCGGCCGCAAGTCCCTGGAGGAGACCGTCGGCGCGGCGCTGCCGGTGGACTTCTCCGCCCCTGCGCCGGCCCGGGCCGGGACGGTGGGGGCCTGGGGCTACCCGCAGGCCGCCCCGTACAACGGCGTGATCATGCACAAGTGCCTGAGCCGGCCCTCGCGGGTCACCACGGCCCCGGCGACGCCCGTGATGTTCCGGATCGGCTGCACGATGACCGCCGGTTCCTCCGGTGGCGGCTGGTTCCGGAAGCTGCCGAACGGCACGACGGCGCTGGTGTCGAACACCTCGATCGGCCCGGCCCGCGGCAACGGCTGGCTGGCCGGTCCGCAGCTCGGCCGGGGCGCGAAGAACGCGTACGACATGGTCAGCAAGAAGTTCGCCCGCTGACCCCGTCCTTCTGAGAGCCGTCTCCCTCCGGCCGGAGCTCCGCCCGGCCGCCTGAGAGGACGGGAGAAGGCGCCGGCCCCCCTCCCCGCGGGGAGGGGGGCCGGCGCCTTCGTGCTGTGTCCGGGCTCAGTGCGCGGCGGGGACGTACGACGCGAGCGCCGCCGCCAGCTCCTCGTGCACCCGGGCCTTGAGCAGGGTGCCCTCCGGGGTGTGCTCCTCGGAGAGCATCTCGCCCTCGGTGTGCACCCGGGAGACGAGACCGCCCGCCGTGTAGGGCAGGAGGACCTCGACCTCCACCTCGGGGCGCGGGAGCTCGCGGTCGATCAGGGCGAGCAGCTCCTCGATGCCCTCGCCCGAGCGGGCGGAGACGGCCATGGAGTGCTTCTCGACGCGGAGCAGCCGCTGGAGGACCAGCGGGTCGGCCGCGTCGGCCTTGTTGACGATCACGATCTCCGGCACGTCCACCGCGCCGACGTCGCGGAAGACCTCGCGGACGGCGGCCAGCTGCTCCTCCGGGGCGGGGTGCGAGCCGTCCACCACGTGCAGGATGAGGTCGGCGTCGGCGACCTCCTCCATGGTGGAGCGGAACGCCTCGACCAGGTGGTGTGGCAGGTGCCGGACGAAGCCGACGGTGTCGGCCAGGGTGTAGACCCGGCCGGACGGCGTCTCGGCCCGGCGGACGGTCGGGTCCAGGGTGGCGAACAGCGCGTTCTCCACCAGGACGCCGGCGCCCGTGAGGCGGTTGAGCAGGGAGGACTTGCCGGCGTTGGTGTAGCCGGCGATGGCGACCGACGGCACCTTGTTGCGGCGCCGCTCCTGCCGCTTGATGTCACGGCCGGTCTTCATCTCCGCGATCTCCCGGCGCATCTTCGCCATCTTCTCGCGGATGCGGCGCCGGTCGGTCTCGATCTTGGTCTCACCGGGACCGCGGGTGGCCATGCCGCCACCGCCGCCGCCACCCATCTGCCGGGAGAGCGACTGACCCCAGCCGCGCAGTCGCGGCAGCATGTACTGCATCTGCGCGAGGGCGACCTGCGCCTTGCCCTCTCGGGACTTGGCGTGCTGGGCGAAGATGTCGAGGATCAGGGCGGTCCGGTCGACCACCTTGACCTTGACGACGTCTTCGAGGGCGATGAGCTGGCCGGGGCTGAGCTCGCCGTCGCAGACGACGGTGTCGGCACCGGTCTCGACGACGATGTCCCGCAGCTCCTGGGCCTTGCCGGAACCGATGAAGGTGGCCGGGTCGGGCTTGTCGCGGCGCTGGATCACGCCGTCGAGGACGAGGGCGCCCGCCGTCTCGGCGAGGGCCGCGAGCTCCGCGAGGGAGTTCTCGGCGTCCTGCACGGTCCCCGAGGTCCAGACGCCGACGAGCACGACGCGCTCCAGGCGCAGCTGCCGGTACTCGACCTCGGTGACGTCCTCGAGCTCGGTGGAGAGGCCTACGACGCGGCGCAGGGCCGCGCGCTCGGAGCGGTCGAACTGATCGCCGTCCCGGTCTCCGTCGATCTCGTGGCTCCAGGCGACGTCCTCTTCCATCAGGGCATCGGCCCGAAGGCTCTCGGTGCGGCGCGTCTGCGCGAAGCTCTGCTCGTCCTGGGAAGGGGAAGAAGAGGAGGTCATTGGATCCTTACGTCGATGGGAACGATGGTGTCGGTACAACGTGCGGCGGCTCCGGAACATTCCCTCGCGGGATCCGGCCGGCCGCGTCGCCGACCCGAAAATGGTGACACGGGCGGTCGGCGCCCGTCACGCGGGTTTCCTCGGCGCACTCAGCGGTCCGTCTCCGGGGCCGGGAGGCTGCGCCAGTCCGGGTGCCCGGGCATCGGCGGGGTCTTCTCCCCGTACAGCCAGTCCGCGAAGAAGGTGTCGAGCTCCCGCCCGGAGACCTGTTCCGCCAGCGCCGTGAAGTCGGCGGTCGTGGCGGTGCCGTCCCGGTGGTCGACGACCCACCGCCGCTGCAGCCGGTCGAAGGCGTCGGTGCCGATCTCCTGCCGGAGGGCGTAGAGGACGAGCGCGCTGCCGTCGTACACGACGGGACGGAAGAGGCTGATCTTCCGACCGGGCGCGGGCGGGCGGGGCGCCGCCGGCGGGCCGCCGTCCGCGCGCCAGCCGTCGGAGGCGGCGTACGCGGCCTCCATGCGCCGCTCCAGGGACTTGCCGGCCGTCTCGTCGGCGTACAGCGCCTCGTACCAGCTGGCGTGCCCCTCGTTGAGCCACAGGTCGGACCAGGTGCGCGGGGAGACGCTGTCGCCGAACCACTGGTGGGCCAGCTCGTGGACCATGACCGCGTCGACGTACCACTCGGGGAAGCGGGGGTCGGTGAAGAGCCGCCGTTCGAAGAGGGAGAGGGTCTGGGTCTCCAGCTCGAAGCCGGTGGTGGCGTCGGCGACCAGCACGCCGTACGTCTCGAAGGGGTACGGGCCGACCTTGCCCTCCATCCACTCCAGGTGGCCGGGGGTCCTGCGCAGCCAGGGCTCCATCGTCTCCCGGTCCTGGGTGCGGACCACGTCCCGCACCGGCAGGCCGTGCGGGCCGGTGCGGTGCAGGACGGTGGAGCGGCCGATGGAGACCTGGGCGAGCTCGGTGGCCATGGGGTGGTGGCTGCGGTACGTCCAGGTGGTGGTGGCGCCGTGGTCGGTGCGGCCGGCGGGCAGGCCGCCCGCGACGACGGTCAGGTCGCTCGGGGCGGTGATCCGGAAGGTGAAGGCGGCCTTGTCGGAGGGGTGGTCGTTGGAGGGGAAGACCCGGTGGGCGGCGTCGGCCTGGTTGGCCATGGCGAGGCCGTCGGAGGTGCGGACCCAGCCGCCGCTGTCGGCGGGACCGCGCGGATCACTGGTGTGGCGGACGGTGACGGTGACGGGTTCGCCCGCGTCGATCGGGGCGACGGGGGTGATGACCAGGTCCTCGCCGCTGGTCTCGTAGGCGGCGGGCACGCCGTCGACGGTGACGGCGGAGACCGTGCCGTGGGTGAAGTCGAGGTGGAGCCGGTCGAGGTCGGCGGTGGCGAGGGCGTCGACGCGGGTGACGGCGGTGAGCGGCTCGGTGTTCACGCCGGAGTAGGTGAGGCCGATGTCGTAGGCGAGGACGTCGTAGCCGGGGTTGCCGAGGTGCGGGAAGAGCGGGTCGCCGATGCCGAGCGGCTCCGGGGCGGGCAGCGCGGCGGCGACCAGGCCGGCCGCGGCGGCGACGAGGCCGGCGGACCGGAGCCAGGGCCGCCGACCCGGCCGTACGCGGCTGCCGCCGGGCGGCGGGACGGCGACAGGGGGGGCAGAGGCCGGTGGGGCGGGCGGGGAAGTGTGCGCCATGGGCCAGGGCTACCAGGGTCCCGCCCCGCTCCCCCGTCCGACGCGCGCGGCCGCCACCCGAAGGAGGTCACTCCGAGTGGGCTCCTGACGGGCGGGTTCGAGGTTGTCCGGCCTCAGCGGCGGTGGGTGCGGCCGACGTCGTAGACGCCGGGGACCTCGCGCATGGCCCGCATGAGGTGGGGGAGTTCGGCGGCGTCGACGAGCTGGAGGGTGTACGTGTGGCGGACGCGTTGCTCGTTCGGCGGCTCGACGGTGGCGGAGACGACCTCGGCGCCGGCGGTGGCGATGGCCTCGGTGAGATCGGCGAGCAGACCGGGGCGGCCGAACGATTCGGCAACGAGGGTGACCCGGCAGTGGACGGCGTCGCCCCAGCGGACGGGGACGGCGGTCCGGCCGAGCCGGTGCATGGCGTCGACGGACGGACAGCCGGTGCGGTGGACCGTGACGGCGCCGCCCCGCACCAGGAAGCCGGTGATCTCGTCGGGGGGCACGGGGGTGCAGCAGCCGGCCGGGCGGACGGCGGCCGGCGGTCCGCCGTCGAGGTCGGCGTGGAGCTCCGCGCCGGAGCTGCGGTCGGCGGCGACGCTGAGCGGCGGGCGGGGGGCCGCGGCGGGCTGGGCGACGGTCTCCGGGTGGGCCTGTAGCCAGCCGGTGATGGCGATCCTGGCGGCGGGGGTCCTGGCGTGGTCCAGCCAGTCCGGGGAGGGTCCTGAGCCGGTGTCCTGGGCGAGGAGCAGCTGCACGGTGTCGCCGTCGGCGAGGACGGTGCTCAGGGGGGTGAGCCGGCCGTTGACGCGGGCGCCGAGGCAGCCGTGGGCGGCCTCGCCGTGCTGCGCGTAGGCGGCGTCGACACAGGTGGCCCCGGCGGGGAGCCCCAGGGTGCCGCCGTCGGCGCGGAAGACGGTGATCTCGTGGTCCTCGGCGAGATCGGCGCGGAGCGAGCTCCAGAAGGTGTCGGGGTCGGGGGCGGACTCCTGCCAGTCGAGGAGGCGGGCGAGCCAGCCGGGCCGGGTGGGGTCGGCGCGCTCGCCGTCCTCGGCGGCCTCGGCCCCCTCGGGCAGGTCGGTGGTGTCCGAGGTGGTGTCCGATGTGGTGTCCGGGGTGGTGGCGTAAGGGCTGCCGAGGGCGACGACGCCGGCCTCGGCGACCTTGTGCATGCGGTGGGTGCGGATGAGGACCTCGGCGACGGCCCCGTCGGGAGCGGCGATCGCGGTGTGCAGCGACTGGTACAGGTTGAACTTGGGGGCGGCGATGAAGTCCTTGAACTCCGAGATCAGCGGGGTGAAGCAGGTGTGCAGCTCGCCGAGGACCGCGTAGCAGTCGGCGTCCTCCGCGACGAGGACGAGGAGCCGTCCGAAGTCGCAGCCGCGCAGCTCGCCGCGCTTGAGGCGGACGCGGTGGACGGAGACGAAGTGGCGGGGGCGGACGAGGACTTCGGCGGCGATGTCCGCCTCGCGCAGGACGGCGCCGACCTGTTCGGCGACGGCGGCGAGCGCGTCCGGGGAGCCGGAGCCGGTGGCGTCGGCGATGAGCGCGCGGGTGGCCTCGTACTCCTCGGGGTGGAGGATCGCGAAGACCAGGTCCTCCAGTTCGGTCTTGAGGGCCTGGACGCCGAGCCGTTCGGCGAGGGGGATGAGGACGTCCCGGGTGACCTTGGCGATGCGGGCCTGTTTCTCGGGCCGCATCACACCGAGGGTGCGCATGTTGTGGAGCCGGTCGGCGAGTTTGATCGACATGACCCGGACGTCGTTGCCGGTGGCGACGAGCATCTTGCGGAAGGTCTCGGGTTCGGCGGCGGCGCCGTAGTCGATCTTCTCCACCTTGGTGACGCCGTCGACGAGGTAGGCGACCTCGTCGCCGAACTCCCGGCGGACCTGATCGAGCGTCACCTCGGTGTCCTCGACGGTGTCGTGGAGGAGGGAGGCGGTCAGGGTGGTGGTCTCGGCGCCGAGTTCGGCGAGGATGAGGGTGACGGCGAGCGGGTGGGTGATGTACGGCTCGCCGCTCTTGCGGAACTGGCCCCGGTGCGAGGACTCGGCGAGCACGTACGCCCGGCGCAGCACCGACAGGTCGGCCTCGGGATGGTGGGCCCGGTGCGCCTCGGCAACGTGGCTGATGGCGTCGGGCAGCCGGTCGCGCGGGGCGGGGCCCGCGGTGGCGCCGAGCAGGGCGGCCCGGCCGAGCCTCCGCAGGTCGAGCCGGGCGCGTCCGCGCCTGCGGACGCCCGTGTCGGTGGCTGCGGCCTCGGCCGCGCTCACGGGGTTCGTGGCCTCTGCGCTCATGGGGCACCTCCGGCGACGTCGACCGGCGGTGGACGGGCGGGGGGAGCCCGGAGGGCCGGTGCTTGATGCTACCGACCCCACCACGCGGTGCGGTCACGCTCTCGCCCAGCCCGAATCGGATCACCCATTCGAGCGATGGCGCAGTCGTTGACTGTTTCGATTACGCCGCCCGGCCGGGTGCCCCGACAGCCGGTTCAGTCCTGGGCGAGCCAGGAGGGCTCCAGGGTGCCCTCGGCGACGATGACGGCCGGTCCGGTCATCTCGACCTCGCCGTCGGGGTGCTCGGTGATGACGAGGGTCCCGCCGAGGACGTCCACGGTGTACGTGACGGGGGCGCCGGTCTCGGCCGGGTCGGCTCCGTCTCGGCGGGCGGCGGCGACGGCCACGGCGCAGGCGCCGGTGCCGCAGGAGCGGGTCTCGGCGGCGCCGCGCTCGTGGACGCGCATGGCGACGTGGCGGGGCCCCCGGTCGGCCACGAACTCGATGTTGACCCCGTCCGGGTAGACGGAGGCGGGCTCGTACGGCGGCTCGTCGTAGAGGTTCCCGGCGTGGGCGAGGTCCTCGACGAAGGCGACCGCGTGCGGATTGCCCATGTTCACGTTGCGCGCGGGCCAGCTGCGGCCGTCGACGGCGACGGTGACGCCCTCGGCGGGGAGGACGGCGCGGCCCATGGAGACGGTGACGGAGCCGTCCTTGTCGAGGTGGACGCGCTTGACGCCGCCGCGGGTGGCGACGGCGACCTCGCCGGCGGTGACGTGGCCCGCGTGTTCCAGGTAGCGGGCGAAGACCCGGACCCCGTTGCCGCACATCTCGGCGACCGAGCCGTCGGCGTTGCGGTAGTCCATGAACCACTCGGCCTCGTCGGCCATGGCCCGGGCGTCGGGGTGGGCGGCGCTGCGCACGACGTGCAGCACGCCGTCGCCGCCGAGGCCGGCGCGACGGTCGCAGAGCCGGGCGACGAGGGCGGGGGGCAGGTCGATCTCGTTCTCCGCGTCGGGGACGATCACGAAGTCGTTCTCGGTGCCGTGGCCCTTGAGGTAGCGGAGCGGGGTGGTCTGCGTGCTGGTCACGAGATCAACTGTACGGTGCCGCTCGGACAGCCGTTCCGGTTGTCCACAGGACGGGCCCCGAAGGCCGGAGGGGCTCAGCGGAGGCGGGCGACGCGCCAGACCGCGAGGGCGACGAGGGCGGCGGTGGTCGTCACGTACAGGGCGAGGACCCGCCAGTCCGGCCGCTCGCCCGAGCCGCGCTTCGGCAGCCCCGGCCAGGTGGACCCGACCTTGCGGGCGGCCATCATGCCCCAGCCGGCGGCGCAGAAGCTGATCAGCAGTCCGAGCATGGCGACGACCGCGCCGCCGTCACCGGAGCCGAAGGCCAGCGGGAAGGCGAACATCAGCGAGCCGACGGCGGCGAGCCCCACGATGGGGGCGAGCTGCCAGATCCTCAGCAGGCGCCGCGGTCGCAGCTCGACCTCGACCTCGCCCGCGTCGACCTCGACGGCGGAACCCTCTGCGTCGTCGGGTCCGTCGGGGGTCAGCCCCGGGGCACCCCCGGGGACCGCCTCGTGCTGTTCTCTGTCGCGAGGGCCGGCCTCCATCGCCACGCGCCCTCCCACTCGGACTCCACTTGGTCGATCGATGCTCGATGATGGCACGCTCCCGACCGCCGAAATGACGGGCGGAGCGTCCCGATGCCATCACGTGATCAGGCTGTAACCGCTCGTTCGATCAACGACAGCGCCTCCCCCGGGAGTTCCCCTCGGTGATCGGCGGCTCCGCTGAGCCAGTGGACCCGCGGGTCGCGGCGGAACCAGGAGTCCTGGCGGCGGGCGAAGCGCTTGGTGGCGCGCACGGTCTCGGCGCGCGCCTCGTCCTCGGTGCACTCCCCCGCGAGCGCCGCGAGCACCTGCTGGTAGCCGAGCGCGCGCGAGGCCGTGCGCCCCTCGCGCAGTCCGAGCGCCTCCAGGGCGCGGACCTCGTCGACGAGCCCCGCCTCCCACATGCGGTCCACGCGGGTGGCGATCCGCTCGTCGAGCTCCGGTCGGGCGACGTCGACGCCGATCTGGACGGTGTCGTAGACGGACTCGTGGCCGGGGAGGTTGGCGGTGAAGGGCCTCCCCGTGATCTCGATGACCTCCAGAGCGCGGACGATCCGGCGTCCGTTGCTGGGGAGGATGGCGCGGGCCGCCTCGGGGTCGGCGGCGGCGAGCCGGGCGTGCAGGACGCCGGAGCCGCGCTCGTCGAGCTCGGCCTCCAGGCGGGCCCGGATCCCGGGGTCGGTGCCCGGGAACTCCAGGGCGTCCACGGCCCCGCGGACGTACAGGCCGGAGCCGCCGACGAGGACGGGGGTACGGCCTTCGGCGAGCAGCCGGTCGATCTCGGCGCGGGCGAGGCGCTGGTACTCGGCGACGCTGGCGGCCTCGGTGACGTCCCAGATGTCGAGGAGGCGGTGCGGGACGCCGCCGCGCTCCTCCGGCGTCAGTTTGGCGGTGCCGATGTCCATCCCGCGGTAGAGCTGCATCGAGTCGGCGTTGACGACCTCGCCGTCGAGCTGCTGGGCCAGGAACACACCCAGATCGGACTTTCCGGCCGCCGTGGGACCGACGACGGCGATGACCCGCGGTGCGGGAGCTGCGCTTCTCACCGTCCCAGTCTCGCAAACCCCGGGAGGCGTCCCCGAACGAGCGACGTGACAGGGGGGTGGGGGGTTCGTTGCCCGTTGCGTGGTCCGGGCCGCCGTTCCCGCGTACGGCACCCCCCGACGAGTAGGCTAGGGAGTGGACATGGGCGTTTTCGCAATGTTTCGCCGGAAGAACCGGAAGAGGAAGGGTGCGGCGGACGACGTGGCCGAGGTCTCGCCACCCGAGCCCGGGACGGCAGAGACCGGAACCGGAACGACAGGGGCCGAAGCGGCGGAGGCCACGGAGACGGAAGGGACGGTGACCCGGATCCCCGTCGCGGGAGTGACCGTCCCGGAGGAGTCCGCCGTGGAGGAGTCCGTCCCGGAGGAAGCCACTCCGGAGGAAGCCGCTCCGGAAGCCGTCGCCGAGGTCGTGGAGATCCCTCGGCAGCAGTCGGTCGACACCGCGGCGGACACCTCCCTGCTCCCGGACACCGACAGCGGAACCGGCGAAGCCGCCCATCGGTAGGCAGGACACGGACACGGAGAGGTGCCCCATGGGTCTCATGGATTCGCTCAAGGCCAAGCTGGGCCCCGCCAAGGAGAAGGTCGCGGACCTCGCGCAGCAGCACGGGGAGAAGATCGACCACGGCCTGGACAAGGCCGCGAAGATGGTCGACGAGAAGACCAAGGGCAAGTACAGCGACAAGATCCAGTCCGGTACCGGCAAGGCCAAGGAGGCCCTCGACCGGATCGGGCACAAGGAGCGCGGCGAGCGCAAGGGCGACGGCGACACCGGCCCGACTCCGCCTCCGGCCGCCTGAGCTCGCGCACGGAACGGGCGGTGGTCACGGAGGATCCCCTCCGCGGCCACCGCCCGTTCCGTTTCCCCGCCTCCGAGGACGCCTCCGGGGACCCGGGACCTCTAGGACCAGACGGCGACCAGGTACTCGACGCCGTACGGCGCCTCCTCGTGGAGGAGGCGGCCGCCCAGGCCCGTTCCCTCGGCGGCGCCCGCGAGGACCTGCCAGGGGGCGCGTCCGGCCGCCTTCAGCTCGTACGCGAGGCCGGCGTCGAGCGCGAGGAGGCCGGGCACGTCGGCGGAGCCCAGGGCCCGCGCGGCCTCGGCGTCGAAGCCGGCGGCCCGCTCGTCGAGGTAGCCGGGGGCCTTCACGGTCCGGCAGGCGCTGCCGTCGCCCATGACGAGCAGGGCGACCCGCTCGGCCGAGGCGGCCAGCCGCCGTCCGGCCTCCGCGCACTCCTCCGCGGTGGCCCGCTCATCGACCCCGAACCCCGCCACGGACGCGCCGGGGGCGCCGGGCCGGTCGGTACGGGAGAGCAGCCAGGCGCCCACGGCGAGGGAGGCGGGCAGCGTACGGCCTCCGGGGCCCTGGCCGAGGCTCACGGCGAGGTCGACGCCGAAGCCGGCGAAGGAGCCGGTGGAACCGGCCGGGAAGGCGCCCCGGGCGCCCTCGGGCGCCGGCCCGACGACGTACAGCCGGTCGGGCCGGGCGGCGGCGAGCACCCCGAGGGCGTCCGCGCAGTGCGCCCGCGCGTCCTCCAGCTCGGGGGCGGCGCCGCCGGCGACCTCGGGCACGAGGAGCGGCGGGCAGGGGCACACGGCTGCGGCGACAAGCATGATCCGCAGCCTACTGCCCGGGGCCCCGCGGTCTCGTCGACCGTCAGCGACCGGTGCCGCAGGCCGGGACCTCGGCCGCGGGGAGCGGCTCGGGAACGCCGATCTTCGGCAGGCCGAGCAGGACCCCGGCCGGCTTGGCGGCGGCCGCGGCGGTGCGCTTCTCCCAGGCGTCGCCCGCGCGGGTGCGGCGGACGGCGGTGGTCGGGCCCTCGGCGAGCAGGTGGTGCGGGGCGGCGTAGGTGATCTCGACGGTCACCACGTCGCCGGGGCGGACGTCCTCGTCGGGCTTGGTGAAGTGGACGAGCCGGTTGTCGGGGGCGCGGCCGGAGAGGCGGTGCGTGGTGCCGTCCTTGCGGCCCTCGCCCTCGGCGACCATGACCTCCAGGGTGCGGCCGACCTGCTTCTTGTTCTCGTCCCAGGAGATCTCCTCCTGGAGGGCGACCAGGCGCTCGTAGCGGGCCTGCACGACCTCCTTGGGGACCTGGTTCTCCATCTCGGCGGCGGGGGTGCCGGGGCGCTTGGAGTACTGGAAGGTGAAGGCGTTGGCGAAGCGGGCCTCGCGGACGACGTGCATGGTCTGCTCGAAGTCCTCCTCGGTCTCGCCGGGGAAGCCCACGATGATGTCGGTGGAGATGGCCGCGTGCGGGATGGCGGCGCGCACCTTCTCGATGATCCCGAGGAACCGCTCCTGCCGGTAGGAGCGGCGCATGGCCTTCAGGACCGTGTCCGAGCCGGACTGGAGCGGCATGTGCAGCTGCGGCATCACGTTCGGCGTCTCGGCCATGGCGGCGATGACGTCGTCGGTGAAGTCGCGCGGGTGCGGGGAGGTGAAGCGGACCCGCTCCAGGCCCTCGATCTGGCCGCAGGCGCGCAGCAGCTTGGAGAAGGCCTCGCGGTCGCCGAGGTCGGAGCCGTACGCGTTCACGTTCTGGCCGAGGAGGGTGATCTCGGAGACGCCCTCGGCGACCAGCGCCTCGATCTCGGCGAGGATGTCGCCGGGGCGGCGGTCCTCCTCCTTGCCGCGCAGGGCGGGGACGATGCAGAAGGTGCAGGTGTTGTTGCAGCCGACCGAGATCGAGACCCAGGCCGCGTACGCCGACTCGCGGCGGGTCGGCAGGGTGGAGGGGAAGGCCTCCAGGGACTCGGCGATCTCGACCTGCGCCTCCTGCTGGACACGGGCGCGCTCCAGGAGGACCGGCAGCTTGCCGATGTTGTGCGTGCCGAAGACCACGTCGACCCACGGGGCCTTCTCGACGATGGTCTCGCGGTCCTTCTGCGCCAGGCAGCCGCCGACGGCGATCTGCATGCCGGGGCGCGCGGTCTTCATCGGGGCGAGGTGGCCGAGGTTGCCGTACAGCTTGTTGTCGGCGTTCTCGCGGACCGCGCAGGTGTTGAAGACGACGACGTCGGCACCGTCGGTGCCCTTGGGCGCGCGGACGTAGCCCGCCTCCTCCAGCAGACCGGAGAGCCGCTCGGAGTCGTGGACGTTCATCTGGCACCCGTAGGTGCGAATGTCGTAGGTCTTCGGTCCTTCGATGCCCACTGTGAGACTCCGGTCGCTGCTGCTGGTCATGCATCCAAGAGTAGGCGGTCCCCGGCGGGCCCCGGCCCCGGCGCCGGACGGGCACCGGGGCGGCCCCCGTGTCCGGATGTGACAGGGAATCGTCATTGCCGCCATGCGGCGGGCGGGGGAAGGTGGGGGCATGTCCGAGACGCACGCCGACGGGCGGCCCGAGCACCGGGTCGTCATCGCGCTCTTCCCCGATGTCGACCTCCTCGACGTCACCGGTCCCGCCGAGGTCTTCGCCCTGGCCGGCCGGGTGAGCGGCGGGCGCGCCCGCTACCGGGTGCGGCTCGCCGCGCCCGGCGGCGCCGGTGAGGTGCGGACCTCGGCGGGGGTGCGGGTGGTCGCGGACCTCGGTTTCGACGAGGTCGGCGCGGACGTGGACACCCTCCTGGTGCCGGGGGCGGTGGACCCGGGGGAGAACGGCGAGGTCGTCGCCCGGCTCGACCCGGAGGTCGTGCGGTGGGTGCGGGAGACCGCCCCGCACGCGCGGCGGGTGGCGTCGGTCTGCGTCGGCGCCCACGTGCTGGCGGCGGCCGGCCTCCTCGACGGGAGGACCGCGACGACCCACTGGTCCACGGCCGCGCAGCTGGCGGCCGCGCACCCGGAGGTCACCGTCGACCCCGATCCGATCTTCGTACGGGCGGACCGGGGCCGGCTGTGGACCGGGGCCGGGATCAGCGCCTGCCTCGACCTGTCCCTCGCCCTGGTGGCGGAGGATCTGGGCGAGGAGACGGCGCTGGCGGTCGCCCGACAGCTCGTGATGTACCTGAAGCGGCAGGGCGGCCAGAGCCAGTTCTCGGTGCCGCTGAGCCGTCCGGCGGCCGGCCGGAGGGGCATCGACGAGCTGCGGCTCTGGATCGCGGACCACCTCGACGAGGACCTGTCGGCGGAACGCCTTGCCGGCCGGATGTGCCTGAGCGAGCGGCACTTCGCCCGGGTCTTCGCACAGGAGACGGGGTCCAGCCCCGCCGCCTACGTGGAGGCGGCCCGGATCGAGGCGGCCCGGCGGCACCTGGAGACCTCGGACGCGCCGCTCGCCGAGGTGGCGGCCCGGGCGGGGCTCGGCTCCGTGGAGACGCTGCACCGGGCGTTCCGGCGCCGGCTCGCCACGACGCCGGCCGCGTACCGCCGCCGCTTCCGTACCGGGGCGGGCTGACCCCGCCTCCCCCTCTCTTCTCCCTTCCCCGTGCGGGGCGGGCGGCTCCGCCACGCCCTCACACAGTCCGTTCAGTCATGAAAGGTTCAGAAATGAGCGTCACTCCGTCCACTCCCCTGCGTTCCCTCTCCGGTCTGTCCGACGAGCCGGCCCGGCTCTCGGAGGCGGTCCTGGTCCTCATCGACGTCCAGAACACCTACCGGTCCGGCGTCATGGCCCTGGAGGGCGCCGAGGAGGCCGTCGCCGAGGCCGCGCGGCTCCTCGCCCGCGCCAGGGCGGCCGGTACGCCGGTCGTCCACGTCCAGCACGACGGCGGCGAGGGCTCCCCGTACGACATCACGGCCCCGGTCGGCGCGATCAGCGACGAGGTGGCCCCGGTCGACGGCGAGCCGGTCGTGGTGAAGAACTTCCCGGACTCCTTCCACGCCACCGACCTGGAGAAGGTCCTGACGGGCCTCGGTTTCGCGGCGGGAAGCGGGAAGGACCTGGTCCTGGCCGGGTTCATGACCCACATGTGCGTCAACTACACCGCCCAGGCCGCGTTCAACCTGGGCTACCGGCCCACGGTGGTCGCCGGGGCCACGGCCACCCGGGCGCTCACCGCGCCGGACGGGACGGTCGTACCCGCCGCCGAGCTCAAGCGGGCCGCGCTGACCGGCCTGACCGACGTGTTCGCCGTGGTGGTGCCGACGGCGGCGGACCTGCCGGCCTGAGTCGGCGGGTCCGCCACCGTCAGGCGGGGCCCCCGGTCAGGAGGGTGTGGAGGCGGAGGAGGGTCCGCTCGTCGCCGAAGCCGCCCGCCTTGATGACGACGGGGACCCGGGGGAGGTCCGCAGGGCCGGCCAGGGTGCCGCGGGCGATGCCGGGTTCGGGTTCGTCATGGAGGTCGATGCCGTGGGCGCCGAGCGCGCGCAGCACGGCCTCCGCGGTCTCCCCGCCGGTGAGCACGAGCCCGTCGAAGGGGGCCCGGGCGGCCAGAGCCGCCACGGAGGCGGCGAGGAGCCGGGTCAACTCGGCGGGATCCGCCCGGCGTTCGTGGGGCGTGTGGAGGATGCGTACGGGAGTGTCGGCGGCCCTCAGGCGGCCCTCCGTGACGGCGCTGACCGCGCCCGGTTCGGCGGCCAGCAGGGCGAGTTGGCGGCAGGTGGCGGGGTTGGCGCTGCCGACGGCGACCAAGGGGCGGGCGGCGGGCGGGAGTTCGCCCGGGGTGGCGTCGGAGGCGGGGAGGGCGTGGTGGCGGGCGAGGGCGGCGGCCAGGCCCGGGGAGCCGACCCACAGGACGGCCTGGTGGTCGGGCACGGCGGCGACGATCCGGTCCAGGTCCGCATCGGTGGCGGCGGAGCAGACGAAGAGGCCGCCGTCCGGGAGGAGTTCGGCCGGCGACTCCGGCCGGTCGGAGTCGACGAGGACGGCTTCCGGGAGGAGGCGGGCGAGGTCGGCCGTACGGACGGGGTGGGCGGGGTCGCGGGCGAACTCGCTCTCGTCGACCCGTGTCCCGCGCACGTACTGGACACCGTGGCGAGTGGTGCGGCCCTCGGCCGGGAAAGCGGGGGCGATCACGGCCGACCGCCGCCCCGAGCCCTCCCGCGCGGCGCGGATCTCGGCGGCCACGTGTCCGCGGAGGGTCGAGTCCACGGTCTTGAGCAGCAGTCCCGCTCCGGACAGGGCCCGGGCCGCCTCCCGGGTACGGGCCACGGCGCCGGCCTCGTCGAGGAGCCGGCTGCCGAGGTCGACGGCGAGGACCCCGTCCTCCTGCCCGTGACCGGCGAAGGGGCTGCCGGAGAGCAGGACCCGGGCCGGGTGACCGGCCCTGCGGAAGGGCGCCGCCCCGTCCCCCGCGCTGGTCAGGTCGTCGGCGAGGACGGCGACGCGGGGCGGCGGGACGACGGACGGGACGGGGCGGCGCATCGGCGGCTTCCTCGGGTCGTACGGGCGCGGGCGGGGCGATCGGCACCGGCGTCGGCCTCAGCCTCGGTGCCGGGCTCGGCCTCGGTGCCGGGCTCGGCCTCGGTGCCGGGCTCGGCCTCGGTGCCGGGCTCGGCGTCGGTGCCGGGCTCGGCGTCGGTGCCGGTCCACCCTCACCCGTACGACCTGATCAGTCCAGCGGTATCCGGTCCGGCGGCGGCCGGTACGCGTACGGCGACAGGGGCATGGACGGGGACAGGGGCATGCCGGAACTCCCTCGGGACGGGGCGAGTCAGCGGCTCGGCCTGGGCCAGGGGCGGGCAGGGGGAACTGCCCTCAAGATCACCGAGCGCTTTCCGACGCTAACCGGACGGGCCCGGCACCACGAGCAGGACACACGGCGCGGCGCGCCCGCCTCGGCCCGCTCACCACTTCGGCGGAGCGCGTCCGGGATCCGGCGGGAGCGCCCGGCTTCGCGTACCGCTTCCCTATCTCCCCGGGTCGGCCGACATCACACCGCCGTCACCCGCTCGCCCTGGCCAGGGACGGCGGCCACCTGGCAGGATCGCTGGCATGTTCCCCTCGCTCACCCGCGCCGCCCGCCGCCGCGTCCTCGCGCTCGCGGCCGCGCTGCTCGCGGTGGGTGGGGTGCTGGTGTGGTGGCTGGCGCCCTTCGGCCCCCCGACGCCCCGCGGCTCGGTCACGTTCAGCACCGGCGTCCCCTCCGGCGTCTACCAGCGCTACGGCGCGCTGCTCAAGCAGACCCTGGCCGAGGAGTTGCCCGAGGTCTCGGTCACGCTGGAGGACAGCGAGGGGTCCCAGCAGAACCTGGCGAGGGTGGCCTCCGGCCAGGCCGACTTCACGATCGCGACCGCCGACGCCGTGGCGCAGTACATCCGCGACCGCCGGCCCGGCTTCGAGCGGCTGCGCGGCTGCGCCCGGCTCTACGACGACTACGTGCAGCTGGTCGTGCGCAAGGGGTCGTCGATCCAGTACGTCCCCGACCTGCGCGGGCTGCGGGTCGGCGTCGGCCAGGACGGCTCGGGCGTGCGGCTGATAGCGGACCGGATCCTCGCGGCGGCCGGGATCACCCCGGACCGGGACGTGGAGGCGGTGCCGGTCGGCATCGACACCATGCCGGAGCTCCTGGAGCGGGGCTCCCTCGACGCGTTCTTCTGGTCGGGCGGTCTGCCGACGCACGCCGTGCAGTCGCTGTCGGAGCGCTTCGAGGTACGTCTCGTACCGATGGACGACTCGGTCGTGGAAGCGCTGCGGGACGTGGGCGAGTCGACCCGGCTCTACCGCTCGGCGGTGATCCCGGCCGACGCCTACGCGAAGGCGCAGGACGGGCAGCCGGTGAAGACGCTGGCGGTGGCGAACCTGATGGTGACGACGGCCGAGACCGATCCGGACCTGGTGGAGGGTTTCACCCGGTCGGTGATCGACAGCCGGGACGTCATCGGCAGCCAGGTGCACCCGGCCCAGCTGGTGGATCTGCGCACGGCCGTCTACACCGAGCCGCTCGCCCTCCACGACGGCGCCCGCCGCTACTACCGCTCGGTGAAGCCCTGACCTCTCCGCCCCGCCCCGGGGTCAGCGGTCGGAGGGCGCGTACCGCGGCACCGTGACCGTCACGCGCAGGCCGTGCGGCTCGTTCGGGCCGAAGGAGATCCCTCCGCCGGAGGCGGTCAGCAGCACGCGGGCGATGGAGAGGCCGAGCCCGGAGCCCTTGACGTTCTGGTGGCGTCCGGAGCGCCAGAAGCGGTCTCCGACCCGGACCAGCTCCTCCTCGGTGAGGCCGGGGCCGAGGTCGGCGACGACGACCTCGACGCTCTCCCGCTCCGTGAGGACCCGTACGGTGACCTCTTCGCCCTCCGGCGTGAACTTCAGCGCGTTGTCGATCACCGCGTCCAGAGCGCTGGAGAGGGCCACCGGGTCCGTCCAGCCGGTGGCCGCGCCGCACTCCCCCGACAGGTGGACGCCCTTGTCGTCGGCGACCGCCCGCCAGGAGGCGATCCGCTCGGCGGTGAGGGCGCCGACGTCGGTGAGGCGCAGGTCGGCGGCGGCGTGCTCGGCGAGGGCCAGGTCGAGGAGGTCGTCGAGGACCTGTGCGAGCCGCTTGCCCTCGGTGCGCACGGAGGCGATCTCCTCGTTCCCCTCGGGGAGTTCGAGGGCGAGGAGTTCAATGCGCAGCAGCAGTGCGGCGAGCGGGTTGCGGAGCTGGTGGGAGGCGTCGGCGACGAACGCCCGCTGCTGTTCGAGGGATTCCTCGACGTGGTCGGCCATCTCGTTGAACGAGCGGGCCAGGCGGCGCAGTTCGGGCGGTCCGCCGGTCTCGGCGACCCGGGAGTTCATCCGGCCGGTGGCGATGTCGTGGGTGACGGTGTCCAGGACGCGGACCGGGCGCAGCACCCAGCCGGTGAGGCGTACGGCGGCGCCGACGGCGAGGAGCATGGCGGCGGCCTCGCCGGCGAAGATCACCAGCCAGTCGCGCAGGATGCGGGCGCGGAGGTCCCCGGTGGGCGAGTCGGTGACGACGACGGCGATGACGTCCCCGTCGCGGACGACCGGGGAGGCGATGACGAGGCGGGCGTCCGGCTGCCAGGGCCAGACCTGCGGGGGGTCGTGGCTGCGGCGGCCGAGCAGGGCCTCCTGGAAGGCGCGACGTCCCTCCCCCTCGTAGGGGACGGTCCAGTCCTCGGGGGCGGCGGCCATGGCCCGGTTGTCGCGGTAGAAGATGCCGGCCCGGATGCCGTAGACGTCGTGGTAGCTGGCGAGCTCTCCGCCGAGGGTGGAGCGGCGCTCGCTGTCGCCGGTGGCGAGGTCGCCGACGAACTGGGCGAGGGCGGCGAAGCGGGCGGCGTCGTCGAGGCGGTCGACGACGACCCGCTGCTGCTGGGCGGCGGCGCGGCCGGCGGCGAGCGGGAAGCCGAGGGCGAGGAGGACCCCGGCCATCAGGACGATGAGGAGGGGGAGGAGTCGGGTGCGCACGGGTGGAGCGGCCGGGGTTACGCGGCCGGGGGGACCAGGCGGTAGCCGACGCCCCGCACGGTCTCGATCAGGGCGGGCATGCGCAGCTTGGAGCGGAGGGAGGCGACGTGCACCTCCAGGGTGCGGCCGGTCCCCTCCCAACTGGTCTGCCAGACCTCGGAGATGATCTGCTCGCGGCGGAAGACGACACCGGGCCGCTGGGCGAGAAGGGCGAGCAGGTCGAACTCCTTGCGGGTGAGGGCGACGGGCTCGCCGCCGACGCTGACGCGCCGGGTGGGCAGCTCGACGGTGACGGCGCCGAGGTGGAGCACGGTGGCCTCGGCGGCGGAGCCCGTACCGCCGGCGGTGTCGTCGGCGCCGGGGCCGCCGGTGCGCCGGGAGACGGCGTGGATCCGGGCGAGCAGTTCGCCGGTGTCGTAGGGCTTGACGACGTAGTCGTCGGCGCCGAGGTTGAGGCCGTGGATCCGGGAGCGGACGTCGCTGCGGGCGGTCACCATGATCACCGGGGTGGCGGTGAGCTTCCGGATCCGGGCGCAGACCTGGTAGCCGTCCTGGTCGGGGAGGCCGAGGTCGAGCAGGATCACCCCGTACGAGGGACGCTCGCCCTGCGCGGTGGGGAGGACGGCCTGGAGGGCCTCCTCGCCGTTGCGGGCGTGGGTGACGGTGAAGCCGTGCTTGGCGAGGATCGCGGAGAGGGCCGCGGCGACGTGGTCGTCGTCCTCGACGAGCAGCAGTCGCATGGGTCTTCTCCTCTCGTTGCGCCGGGCCCCTGGGCCGTCGCGCCGGGGTGCCCCGAACCGTTGCCGCCGGGAGTGCCCCGGACCGGGGCACGAACGCCCATGAACGCCGATCATCGACGCCCCAGTCAAGTCTCCCCTACGGAGCGCGGGCTTCCGTTATTCACCCGGTACGACGCCGGCGCCCGCCTTCACCCAGAGTGTCCGGCTGTAGCCCTATCGTTATCCTCAATTTCCGCTCAGATGTGATGACGGCCCTCCGGACGGGTCTCTAGGGTCCTCCCAATCGAGGAGGACGGAGCAAGAGGCCGATGAGCGAAGTGGCAGTGTCCAAGGACCACGAGGACTCGCCCCGGGCCCAGGAGGATCTGGTCGTCCTGTCCGGAGTGAACAAGCACTTCGGCGCGCTGCACGTGCTGCAGGACATCGACCTCACGATCGGCCGCGGCGAGGTCGTCGTCGTCATCGGCCCGTCGGGCTCCGGCAAGTCGACGCTGTGCCGCACGATCAACCGCCTGGAGACCATCGACGCGGGGACGATCACGATCGACGGGAAGCCGCTGCCCGCGGAGGGCAGGGAGCTGGCCCGGCTGCGGTCGGACGTCGGCATGGTCTTCCAGTCCTTCAACCTCTTCGCGCACAAGACCGTGCTCGAGAACGTGATGCTGGGCCAGATCAAGGTCCGTCGCACGGCGAAGGCCGAGGCGGAGACCAAGGCCCGCGCCCTGCTTGAGCGGGTGGGCGTGGCCGCGCAGGCCGAGAAGTACCCGGCCCAGCTCTCCGGAGGCCAGCAGCAGCGCGTGGCGATCGCCCGCGCCCTGGCGATGGGCCCGAAGGTGATGCTCTTCGACGAGCCGACCTCGGCGCTCGACCCCGAGATGATCAACGAGGTCCTGGAGGTCATGCAGCAGCTGGCCCGGGAGGGCATGACGATGGTGGTCGTGACGCACGAGATGGGCTTCGCCCGCTCGGCCGCGGACCGGGTCGTCTTCATGGCCGACGGCCGGATCGTCGAACAGGCCACCCCCGAGGAGTTCTTCAGCAACCCGCGCAGCGACCGGGCGAAGGACTTCCTCTCCAAGATCCTTCATCACTGAGCCATCACTGAGTCATCATCGAGCCACCACCGAGCGAGCCGACGACCTAGTCTTCGCAACTCACGCCTATCCAAGGGACGTTCAACCATGAAGCTTCGCCACGCCTCCACGGCCGCCGCGGCCGCCGTCGTCCTCGCCCTGACCGCCACCGCCTGCGGCGGCTCGGACTCCGGCAGCAACGGCGACAAGATCACCATCGGCATCAAGTTCGACCAGCCGGGTCTCGGCCTGAAGACCCCGGACGGCTCGTACGCGGGCTTCGACGTCGACGTCGCCAAGTACGTCGCCAAGGAGCTGGGTTACGCCGAGGACAAGATCAACTGGAAGCAGGCCCCCTCGTCCGAGCGCGAGAACCTCATCAAGAACGGCGACGTCAAGTTCGTCGTCGCGAGCTACTCGATCAGCGAGAAGCGCCTGAAGGAGGTCGACTTCGCCGGCCCGTACTTCCTGACCCACCAGGACCTGCTGGTCCGCGCCGACGACACCTCGATCACCAAGCCCGAGGACCTCAACACCAAGAAGCTCTGCTCGGTCACCGGCTCGACCTCCGCGCAGAACGTCAAGGAGAAGCTGGCGCCGGACGCCGACCTCCAGCAGCTCGGCGGCTACTCCGAGTGTCTGACCGGCCTGGAGAACAAGCGGGTCGACGCCCTCACCACGGACGCCTCCATCCTCGCGGGCTACGCCGCGCAGAAGGAGCACCAGGGCAAGTTCAAGCTCGTGGGCCTCTCCCTGAGTGACGAGAACTACGGCATCGGCCTCAAGAAGGGCGACTCCGAGCTCAAGGGCAAGATCAACAAGGCCCTGGAGAAGATGGTCTCGGACGGCACCTGGGACAAGCTCGTGAAGCAGCACTTCGGCCCCTCGGGCTACCAGAACGAGCCGGCCCCGAAGATCGCGGGCTGATCCGACGCCCCTCGCCGTGACGGCCGCCCCGCCAGGGAGCGGCCGTCACGGCACCACCGGCCGCTGCCGACGCACCGGCCGTCCCACCGACCGACCACCAGGGGAGAGCGCGGGGCATCGTGTTCGACTTTCTTGATTCCGGGCAGTACGACCTGCTCGGCGCCTTCTGGGTGACGGCTCAGCTCGCCCTCTACTCGGCGATCGGCTCGCTGGTCTGGGGCACCGCCCTGGCCGCGATGCGGGTCAGCCCGGTCCCGCTGATGCGCGGCTTCGGCACCGCGTACGTCAACCTCGTCCGCAACACCCCGCTGACGGTCGTCATCGTGGCCTGCTCCTTCGTACTCGACCAGACCCTCGCGGTGACGCTCGGCGGCGAGAACTTCAAGGAGATCGGCTTCCGGCTCGCGGTGCTCGGACTCACCGCGTACACCGGCACCTTCGTCTGCGAGGCGCTGCGCTCCGGCATCAACACGGTCCCGGCGGGCCAGGCCGAAGCGGCCCGCGCGCTGGGCATGAGCTTCACCCAGGTCCTGACGCTGGTGGTCCTCCCCCAGGCGTTCCGCGCCGCGATCACGCCGCTGGCCAACGTGCTCATCGCGCTCACCAAGAACACCACGGTGGCGGCGGCGATCGGCGCGGCCGAAGCGGCCCTGCTGATGCGGGAGATGATCGAGAACGAGGCCCAGGCGCTCTTCACGGTCTTCGCCCTCTTCGCCTTCGGCTTCATAGTCCTCACCCTCCCCACCGGCCTGGTCCTCGGCTGGGCGGCCAAGCGACTGGCGGTGAAGCGATGAGCTCCGTCCTCTACGACGTCCCCGGCCCGCGGGCCAGGCTGCGCAACGTCGTCTACACGATTGCCTTCCTCGCCCTCCTCGGCCTCCTCGGCTACTGGGTGCTCTCCGCGCTGGCCGACAAGAACCAGCTCACGTCCGAGAAGTGGTCGCCCTTCGTCACCGACTCCCAGGTCTGGACGACGTATCTGATCCCCGGTCTGACCGAGACCCTGAAGGCCGCCGCGCTCTCCATCCTCATCGCCCTGCCGCTCGGCGCGGCCCTGGGCATCGGCCGGCTCTCCGACCACCGCTGGATCCGGGTCCCGGTCGGCGCGGTCGTGGAGTTCTTCCGGGCCATCCCGGTGCTGCTGCTGATGATCTTCGCGAACCAGCTCTACGCGGACTACACGCCCGTCAGCTCCGACTTCCGCCCCCTGTACGCGGTCGTCACCGGCCTGGTGCTCTACAACGCCTCCGTCATCGCCGAGGTCGTCCGCGCCGGTGTCCTATCGCTCCCCCGGGGCCAGGGCGACGCGGCCGTGGCGCTCGGCATGCGCAAGGGCCAGACCATGCTGTACGTGCTGCTGCCGCAGGCCGTCACGGTCATGCTCCCGGCCCTGGTCAGCCAGCTCGTGGTCATCGTGAAGGACACCGCGCTCGGCGGCGCGATGCTCGGCTTCGGCGAACTGCTCAGCCAGAACCGGCAGATCACCGCCAACTACGGCGCCAACACGATCGCCACCTTCACGGTCATCGCCCTGATCTACATCGTGCTCAACGCCGTCATCACCCACCTCGCCGGCCGTCTGGAGAAGCGGCTGCGCCAGGGCCGCAAGGGGGCGGCGGTGAAGGACGTGGCCCCGGTCACGAACGTCGAGGCGGGCGCGGTGGGCACCCCCATCGTCTGACCACCACCCCGACCGGCCCGGTTTCCCCCAAGTTCCGCGCCCGTCCACTTCCGGCCCCGTCGCCCTCCCCCGGACCGCCTGCTTCCGGGGGAACCGGCGGGGCCGGAGGTCTTGGCGGGCCGGAGGGGGCGCGAGAGGGGGCCGCAGGAGCCGGAAACGGTCCCTGCGGGACAGGCCGCCCGCACCGCGCCCACCGCGTCACTTGACGCAAAACACCCTGAGTGGGTTGCATACGGTCTGTGATCAAGCACCGGGCTCGTGCCACACTCTGCTGTGCTGCCCCCATGACTTTCCGGCCTTTTGGAGCCGCGCCGTGGACCCGGTGATCATCGTGGGCGCGGGGCCGGTCGGCCTCGCGCTCTCCCTCGCGCTCGCCGCGCAGGGCGTGCCCAGCGTCGTCCTCGACGAGACCTCCGGCAAGGAGGAGCCGCGCCCCGCGCGGACCGTCGTGCTGCGCGCCGACACGGCCGCCCTGGTCGAACGGCTGGGCTGTGCCACCGTCCGCGACGAGGGGCTGCGCTGGGTCGGCTGGCGCGGGATGCGCCGCGGCCGGCAGCTGCGCCAGGTCGCCTTCGACCTGGGCCTCGGCGGCACCGAGGAGTGGTCCGAGGACCCGGCGTCCCCCGCCTCTCCGGCCGCCCCCCTGCACATCACCCAGCACGCCCTGGCGCGCGGCCTGCGCGACGCCATCGGCCGCGAGCCGCTCGTCCGGCTCGTCACCGACTCCCGCCTGGACACCGTCGAGCAGGACCGCACCGGCGTCACCGCCCACACCCGCGGCCCGGACGGCACCTGGTGGCGCGGCAGCCACCTCGTCGGCTGCGACGGCGCCCGCTCGACCGTCCGCAAGCTGCTCGGCGTCCGCTTCCCCGGCCGCACCGCGGTCGAGCGGCACGCGGTCGCCGCCCTGCGCACCGAACTCCCCTGGCCCGGCGAGTCCCTGCTGCACCGTCAGCCGCCGTGGCGGGGGGTCGGCGAGGAGGTCACCGCCCGTCCGCTGCCCGACGGGGTGTGGCGGATCGACTGGCTGCTGCCGCCGCGCGGCGAACTCGTCACCCCGGACGCGCTGGTGGCCCGGATCCGCGAGACCCTGGCGGGCTGGTGCGACGGCTCCACGCCCCCGTACGAGCTCCTCGACACCGGCGTCCACACCCTGCACCACCGGCTCGCCCGCCGCTGGCGCGTCGACCGGGTGCTGCTCGCCGGGGACGCGGCCCATCTGCTCGGCGCGATCGGCACCCAGGGCCTCGACGAGGGCCTGCGGGACATCGACAACCTCGCCTGGAAGCTCGCCCTCACCTGGCACCGGTCCGCTCCGGACGCCCTGCTCGACAGCTACCAGAGCGAGCGGCGCACGGCGATCGCCGCCCGGCTGCGCACGGCCGACCAGGCCCTGCCCGCCCTGCGTGGCGCCGGCGGGCTGCGCACCTACCTGCCGGGCGTGATGCGCGGCCACGACGCCCTGCTGACCGACGGCCACCTGGGCCGGGGCCCGCTGGGCGCCTCCCCCGCCTATCCGCACTCGCCGCTCGCCGCGCCCTTCACCGAGGGCATGGTCCCCGTGGGCACCCCCCTCGGCGCCCCCGTCGAGGACGTCCGGGTGACGGCCCCCGACGGCACGACGGTACGGCTCCGGGACCGGCTGGGGCAGGCCCGGCTCCTGGTCCTGCTCGTCGCCCCCGGCACGGGGGTGTGGGAGCGGCGCCACTGGCGGAGCGCCGGCCTGATGCCCCGTCTGGAGGAGGCCGCCGAGGCCCTGCCGGTCGCGTCGGAGGTCCTGGTGACCGACGCCTACCCGGGCGCCCCCGCCCACGCCGTCCTGCTCGTCCGCCCCGACGGCCATCTGGTCGCCGCCTTCGCCGGCGTACGACCCGAGGAACTGCACGCCGCGGCGGAAGCCGCCCGCGGCGGCGCCCCGCAGCCGCCCCACCCGACCGACACCCCCGCGGATCTCTCTTCGGGTGCCTCCTCGGACGTCCCCCCGCCCGACCCGACGGATACTTCCCCCGGCACTCCCCCGGAGAAGGAGCGGCCCGGGAAGCCCGGCGCGCCCCTCTCCGCCGAGGTCCCGGCCCCGGCCGAGGTGTCCCGGGAACAGGACCGGACCGCGGACGTCCACTGACGGGCGCGGGCGCGGCGCTCCCGGCCGGCACCCGCTACATGGCCCCGCACCGCCGGACTCCGCCCCGCAGGCCGGACCCGGCCTGCGGGCCTCCGGCCCGGGAAGGCGGTCGGCCTCCCCCGATGTCCTCTCCCTGGCCGCCAGGGCCGGGGCAGCTGCGGCCCCCGAAGGGATTAGTAGCCCTCCTCCAGGCCGTCGGTGGACTCGCCCTCCTCCTCCAGGGCCCGGCGGACCACCCGCAGGGCCATGCCCTCGGGGTACCCCTTGCGGGCGAGCATGCCGGCGAGGCGTCTGAGCCGGCGGTCGCGGTCGAGACCGCGGGTGGCGTGGAGCTTGCGCGCCACCAGTTCGCGCGCGGTGGCCTCCTCCTGGTCGGAGTCCAGCTGACCGACGGCCTCCTGCACGAGGGCGGGGTCGATGCCCTTGGTGCGCAGCTCGCGGGCGAGGGCGCGGCGCGCGAGGCCCCGGCCGTGGTGCCGGGACTCCACCCAGGCGTCCGCGAAGGCGGCGTCGTCGATGAGGCCGACGTCCTCGAAGCGGGCGAGGACCTCCTCGGCGACGTCGTCGGGGATCTCCCGCTTGCGCAGGGCATCGGCCAGCTGCTTGCGCGTGCGGGGGGTTCCGGTGAGCAGGCGCAGACAGATCGCCCGCGCCCGCTCGGCCGGATCCTGGGGTGACAGCTCCTTCTCGGCCCTCGACGAGTCGGGGCTGTCACCCGGCCATTCGGTGCGACCGGTCACCGGTTCAGCTCTTGGCCGCGGTGGCCTTGGTCGCCCTGGCGGTCTTGGCCGCCGTGGCCGGGACGGCCTTGGTGTCGTCCGCGCCTGCCGCACCCGCCGCGTCCGCCGTCTCGGTGCCGGCCTCGGCCTTCGCGGCCTCGGGGCGGACGCCGACGCCCAGCTTCTCCTTGATCTTCTTCTCGATCTCGTTGGCGAGGTCGGGGTTGTCCTTCAGGAAGTTGCGGGCGTTCTCCTTGCCCTGGCCGAGCTGGTCGCCCTCGTACGTGTACCAGGCGCCGGCCTTGCGGACGAAGCCGTGCTCCACGCCCATGTCGATCAGGCCGCCCTCGCGGCTGATGCCCTGGCCGTAGAGGATGTCGAACTCGGCCTGCTTGAACGGGGGCGCGACCTTGTTCTTCACGACCTTGCAGCGGGTGCGGTTGCCGACCGCCTCCGTGCCGTCCTTGAGGGTCTCGATGCGGCGGATGTCGATGCGCACCGAGGCGTAGAACTTGAGCGCGCGGCCACCGGTCGTGGTCTCCGGCGAGCCGAACATCACACCGATCTTCTCGCGGAGCTGGTTGATGAAGATCGCGGTGGTCTTGGACTGGTTGAGGGCGCTGGTGATCTTCCGGAGGGCCTGGCTCATCAGTCGGGCCTGGAGGCCCACGTGGGAGTCGCCCATCTCGCCCTCGATCTCCGCGCGCGGGACGAGCGCGGCGACGGAGTCGATGACGATGAGGTCGAGGGCGCCGGAGCGGACCAGCATGTCGACGATCTCGAGGGCCTGCTCGCCGTTGTCCGGCTGGGACAGGATGAGGTTGTCGATGTCGACGCCCAGCTTGCGGGCGTACTCGGGGTCGAGGGCGTGCTCGGCGTCGACGAAGGCGACCTGTCCGCCGGCCTTCTGCGCGTTGGCCACGGCGTGCAGGGTCAGGGTCGTCTTGCCGGAGGACTCCGGGCCGTAGATCTCCACGACGCGGCCACGCGGCAGACCACCGACGCCCAGGGCGACGTCGAGGGCGGTCGATCCGGTGGAGATCACCTCGATCGGCTCCTGGGTACGGTCGCCCATGCGCATCACGGCGCCCTTGCCGAATTGGCGTTCAATCTGTGCGAGCGCGGCGTCGAGCGCCTTCTCGCGGTCGGTTCCTGCCATGGGTTCCACCCGGGTTGCTTGAGTCGATCGCTTCATGTGAAAGACGCTAACCCCTGCCACTGACAACGGGCCCCCGCGTCCCTCCGACCTGTGGACAACTCGCCGAGATGCCCGCGATTCCAAGGGCCGGAACCTTCATGAGAATGGATGTTCGATTTTAGTGTCAAGCGCGCCACGCGCTCCTGTGGACAACAGTGACGGCCCCGCGCCCGGATCGATCCGGGCGCGGGGCCGTCCACCGATGAGGGCCGGAGGGGAGACCTACTCCCCGTCCTCGTCCCACCCCGGGTCCAGTCCCGCCTCCCGGTCGGCGCGGTTCAGCGTCTCGCCGATCAGGCGGGTGGCGTAGTCGAGGTCCCCGGTGATCCGGTTGATGTGCTCGGCCAGCAGGAGCGCGGTGGCTTCCAGGGCGGTCATCTCCTCCTTGGTCCAGTCCCCGTACTGCTGCCGCCAGAGGCTGGGGCTCAGGCCGGTGCCGGCCGCGATCACCAGACCGGCCATGGTGGGGATCGCCTCGGGGCTGACGCTCCGGGGCATCATGCGCAGCGTGGCCACCAGGCTGGGCACCACGTACTCGATGACGTCCCGGTCGTGGTCCTCGTGGGCTCTCCGCAGCCACTTCATGAACATGAAGACGAGCGTGCAGGCACCGTCCAGCAGATCGTGGACACCCTGCAGGTCCAAGGACGCGGTGAGCTGGTCGAGCATCTGCTGCTCTTCGGGATCGGTTCCGGTCTTGCCGTCATGAATGGCCTTGAGCCGGGAGTCGATCACCATGAGCGCCCCGTCCACGTCACCGGCGGGAGCGTAGCGGGGGTCGCAGGGCGATGGCACGGGCTTCCTCCTCGTCGACCGCGTCGGCGCGGTCAGTCCGTACGGTAGGAGGCTCATCGGACGGATTCCGGCGGAACCCGGGAAACGACCTTCAGACGACTGAACCGGACCCGGTGCGTTGACCGGCGGAAGGGCTGGCCGGAAGGGCCGTGCGGGCCCTCCGCGCCCAGGACGCCGGCTTTCCGCATGTGGCGCATAACAGACACCCGTGCTCTGCCGGCGGGCGGAGGGCGGAGACACGGAGGGGCGGACGCGGCCGCCGGAGCCGGAGGCCGTACCCCGTCCGACGCCAGGACATCCCGTCGCGCCGCTCACAGACAGCGGGCCGGACCGCCCTGCCCCACGGGCAGGAGGTCCGGACGCTTGGCGGTCCGGCCGTCGCCGGAGGAGCGGCCTCGCACCCGGCGCACGATCCAGGGGCCGAGGAAGGATCCGGCCCAGGCGAGTTCTCCGGCGGCGAGGCGCAGGCCGGTGGGGGCCGGGCGAGGCGGCAGCGGGCGGGTCCAGCCGTCGTCGCTGTCCGGCAGGGCGAGCGCGTCGGCGACGGCGGCCGCGATGCGCGCGTGGCCGAGCGGGGAGGCATGCAGCCGGTCGGCGCTCCACAGGCGGGGGTCGGTGACCACCTCGTGGTGGGCGGTCTCCGCGACGGTCACGCCGTGCCGGCGGGCGGCCTCCCGGATCCGGTCGTTGAGGGCGTGGACGCGGGGCGCGAGCGGCCGGGCCAGCGGGGTGATGCGGCCGACGTCGGGAAAGGTGAGGGTCGCGACCCGGGCGCCCTGGCCGGTCAGGGCGGCGAAGACGGCCTCCAGGTGGCCGGCCGTCTCGTCGGCGTCGAAGCCCGGCCGGAGCAGGTCGTTCACGCCCGCGACGACGGTGGCGAGGTCGGGCCGGAGCGCGAGGGCGGCCGGGAGCTGCTCCGCCCGCACCTCCCCGGCCAGGCGGCCCCGGACGGCGAGGTTGGCGTACCGGACTCCGGGACCGGTCCTGGCCAGGTGCCCGGCGAGCCGGTCGGCCCAGCCGCGCAGCCCGGTGAGGTCGTCGCCGTCGCCCACGCCCTCGGTCTGGCTGTCGCCGAGGGCCACGTACCGCCGGTATCCGTGCGCGCTCACCCATCCGCCCTTTCCCCATCCACTTTTCCACCTAATCAACTTTTTTAGTATACGTAGAGCGGTCGGTCCGCGACCCGGTCCCGTCTGTCTTTCGGCCCACCCGCCTGTCCTTCGACCCATGCGCCTCCCGCCCCGAACAGCCGACACCCTGATCACCGGTCTCGCCCTCCTCCTGGGATGGTCTGGAAGCTGATCTCGGGGCGGCGGACGCACAGGCCCACCCCGCACGCGGCACTCGACTGGGCCCTCGCCCCCCCCCCCCGGCGGCCCGGCCCATTGCCGTCGACGCCCTCCCGCCCGTGATCATCTTCACCCTCGTGCTCTACACCACGGCCGTCGAGGGCCGCTTTGCCGCCGCACTCGCCTCGGTCACCCTGTTCGCCATCGGCTTCGGCGAAGCCCGCCAGGAGCCGGGCCATCGCCAGATCGACGGGACCGCGCTCGCGATGCTCGCCGGCTGGCTGATCAGCGTCTCTGATCAGTTGAGTGATCCCGTATGGACCGTCA